>CAWJMY010000001.1:0-1588661 GCA_963844155.1 uncultured Solirubrobacteraceae bacterium | reverse complement strand
GTACCAGCCCGTCGGGACGGCGCCGTTGTTGCCGCCCACGAGCGCTGCCGTGCCCGTGCCGGTCACCGGGCCGCTCTCGTCGATGAACAGGTTCTTCGTCAGGGCGCCCGTGTAGATGCCGCCACCGCCCGTCGCCCGCTCGCCCGGGGCGCAGTCGACCGTCAGCTCCTGGAGGTCGTTCGGGGCCAGGGTGACCAGCGACTTGCGGACGACGACGTTCGTCGCACCGTTGGCACCCTTCGGACCGGCGGGGCCCGCGGAGCCGGCGGCGCCGGCCGGACCCGCCGGACCCGCCGCGCCGCGCGCGCCGGCCGGGCCGGCCGCACCGGCCGGACCCGCCGGGCCCGCTGCGCCGGCCGGACCCGACGGGAGGCCACCCTTGAAGTCGGACGACGTGAGCGAGCCGTTCTTGACCTTCGCGGAGGTCACGGCGTTGTTCTTGATCTGGGTGGTGCCGACGCTGTTCTTGCTCAGCGTCGCTGCCGCGTAGCTCGTGCCGCTCGTCGCGACGACCAGGGCCGCGATGCTCACGGCCATGGAGGGGGAGACCTTCAGCTTCATGGTGCGCCTCTCTGGGGTGGAAGGAGGAGGCGAACCTACGGTCCCGGCACGCGCCGCGTCAAACCTCGATCCGGCACGATGAAGCGCTCAATGTTCGTGAACGAACCAGACGACGCCGAGCGGCGGCAGGTCGATCGGCGCGGAGTGCTCCTGGCCGTGCCAGGGCCACGCCTCGGCCTCGACCGTCGTCTGGCCCTCCGTCGCCCCCGAGCCGCCGAAGCGCTGCGCGTCCGTGTCGAGGACCTTCTTCCAGGCGCCGGCCTGCGGCAGGCCCGTGCGGTAGCCCATGCCGCGGCGTCGGCGAGAGGTTCATCGCGCAGACCAGCACGTCCTGCGCCGGGTCCTTGCCGAAGCGGGCGAAGATGACGACGTTGTTCTCGACGTCGTTGGCCTCGAGCCAGGCGAAGCCCGCCCCGTCGAAGTCGACCTCCCAGAGCGCGGGGGTCGCCTGGTAGACGTGGTTGAGCTCGCGCACGGCAGCCTGCACGCCCGCGTGGCCGGGGTCGGAGAGCTCGTGCCAGTCGAGCGACCGCTCCTCGGTCCACTCGCCCTGCTGGCCCCACTCGAGCCCCTGGAAGAGGAGCTTCTTGCCGGGGTGCGACCACATGAAGCCGTAGAGCGCGCGGAGGTTCGCGAGCTTCTGCCACTGGTCGCCCGGCATCTTCTCGACCATGGAGCCCTTCCCGTGCACGACCTCGTCGTGCGAGAGGGGCAGCATGAAGTTCTCGCTGAAGGCGTAGACGAGGCTGAAGGTCAGCTCGTGGTGGTGGTACTTGCGGTAGACGGGGTCCTGCGCGAAGTAGCGCAGGGTGTCGTTCATCCACCCCATGTTCCACTTGAAGCCGAAGCCCAGGCCGCCGAGGTAGGTCGGCCGGGAGACGCCGGGCCAGCGAGGTCGACTCCTCCGCCGCGGAGATCACGCCGGGCTCCCGCGCGTGCAGGACCTCGTTGAGCTCCTTGAGCAGCGCGACGGCCTGCAGGTCCTCGTTGCCGCCGTGCTCGTTCGGGCACCCACTGCCCGTCCTCGCGGGAGTAGTCGAGGTAGAGCATGGAGGCCACGGCGTCGACCCGGATGCCGTCCGCGTGGTACTCCCGGGCCCAGAAGAGCGCGCTGGCCAGCAGGAAGTTCCGGACCTCGTTGCGCCCCGAGTTGAAGACGAGCGTGCCCCAGTCCGGGTGCTCGCCGCGGCGCGGGTCCGCGTGCTCGTAGAGCGCGGTGCCGTCGAACTTCGCCAGCGCCCACGCGTCCTTCGGGAAGTGCGCCGGGACCCAGTCGAGCAGCACGCCGATCCCCTCGCCGTGGAGGTGGTCGACGAACGCCCGGAACTGGTCCGGGGTGCCGTACCGCGGCGTGGGCGCGAAGTACGAGGTCACCTGGTAGCCCCAGGAGGGCGCGTAGGGGTGCGCCATGACCGGCAGGAGCTCCACGTGGGTGAAGCCCATGTCCTTCACGTAGGCCGCGAGGTCGCGCGCGAGCGTCTCGTAGTCCAGCGGCTCGTCCGGGTGGTCCGGGGAGCGCCGCCAGGAGCCCAGGTGCACCTCGTAGACCGAGATGGGCTTGTCGAGCGGCGGCTTGCCGACCTCGCGCCGCGCCGCGACCCACTCCGCGTCCTGCCACTCGTGCTGCCGGCGTGTGCACGACGCTCGAGGTCAGCGGCGGGTGCTCCGTCGCGAACGCGTACGGGTCGGCCTTCAGGACGGTCGCGCCGCCCTGCGCCGCGGATCTCGAACTTGTAGCGCTCGCCGTCGCCGACGTCGGGGACGAAGAGCTCCCAGATCCCGCTCGAGCCGAGCGCGCGCATGTGGTGCAGCCGGCCGTCCCAGGAGTTGAAGTCGCCGACCACCGAGACCGCCTGGGCGCTCGGGCGCCCAGACCGCGAAGGCCGTGCCCTGCACGCCGTCGACCTCGCGCGTGTGCGCGCCGAGGTGCTCGTAGATCTCCTCGTGGCGGCCCTCGCCCGCGAGGTGGATGTCGAGCTCGCCGAGGGTCGGCGTGAACGCGTAGGGGTCCTTCAGCGTGAAGGTCTGCCCGTCGCCGTAGGCCACCTCGAGCTCGTAGGCGAGCGGCAGCTCCGCGCCCTTCAGCTCCCCGGCGAAGACGCCGCCCGGGTGCAGCTGCTCGAGCTCGACGGAGCCCGAGCCGTTCGCCTTCGCGGTCACGGAGACCGCGTCGGGGCGGTAGGCGCAGATGACGACGCCGCCCTTGACGGGGTGGGCGCCGAGGACGGAGTGCGGGTCGGCGAGGGTGCCGTCGACGACGGCCTGGATCGCCTTGTCGCGGGCACTCATGCGGGGACCTCCTCTTCGAGCAGGCGGGCGATCCCGGCCACGGGGATCTTCACCCACTCGGGACGGTTGTCGATCTCGTAGCGCAGCTCGTAGACGGCCTTCTCGAGCTCGAAGATGGCCAGCAGCTTGTCGATCGCGACCTGCCCGGCGGGCAGCAGCGCGGGGTCGACGTGGGCGTAGTAGCCCTCGAGGAACGCCGCGCGGGCGCGCGCCTCCCAGTCCGCCGGGGCGGGCTTGCCCATCAGCAGCTCGCTCGCGCTGGCCACGTAGGCGAAGGAGCGGAGCATGCCCGCCACGTCGCGCAGGGGGGAGCGCTTGCGGCGCCGGTCGCGCAGGGAGCGCGCGGGCTCCCCCTCGAAGTCGAGGATGACCCAGCCGCCGTCGGGCTTGGCCAGCGTCTGCCCGAGGTGGAAGTCGCCGTGGTGGCGGATGTAGCGGCCGCCGACCCCGACGTGGCTCATCATCTGCAGCCGGTCGCGGATCTCCTGGCCGCGGTGCAGGATGGGCTCGACCGCCTCGGAGTCCTGCGGCAGGTCGATCCACACGCGCTCGATCTGCTCGTCGATCGTCGCGACCAGCAGCGCCAGGGCGGAGTCGCTCGGCTCCTCGGGGGCGAAGTCCGGGTCCTGCCCGTTCGAGCCGAGCGCCCGGTGCATGTCGCCCGTGGTCGCCCCGAGCGCGCGCAGGCGGTCGATGAGCCCCTCGTCGCCGGCGGCGATGGCCTCCAGCGCGAGGTCCCAGCCGTCCGTCGCGTCGCCCACGTAGTCCTGCACGACGCCGAGCGTCGCGTCCATGAGCTCGCCCGAGTAGTCGTACCAGCCCTCGAGGCGGGCGATGCTCCCGAAGCCCGCCCCCGTGAGGAACTTGAGCATCTCGAGCTCGGGGTTGTCCCCGGCCTCGAGGCGGCGGAAGACCTTCAGGACGTACTTGTCGTCGAGGATGACCGAGGAGTTCGACTGCTCCGCGCCCATGGGCCGGACCTCGGGGTGCGAGCCCATGCCGGGCGCGCCCTCCGTGTGGTGGAAGCGCACGCAGCCGTGCTCCCCGTCGATGTGGCGCTCGCCGTCGAAGTAGCCCGGCCAGGACGCCGCCCTGCTCGGGATCGCCGACCGCGTCGTAGAGCTCCCAGCCGGCCTCCTCGAGGATCGTGCCCTCCTCGTCGGTGGGCGTCGCGCGCCGGGCGCCGAGGAGCACCTGGTAGAGCTCGTGCGTGCCCGTGGCGAACCGGGCCTCGACGAGCGCGAGCACGAGGGGCTGCTCCTCGCTCTCGCGCAGGCTCAGCGTCTCGAGCAGGTTCACCGCGCTCAGGTCGCGCGACTTGGAGGCGAACCAGCGCTGCTCGACCAGCCAGCCCTCGAGGAACTGCGCGTCGATGGTGACCATCAGGAGGCCTCCCCTTCGTCGTCGGCCGGGGGCTGGAGCACGAACCAGAAGAAGCCGCGCGGGGCGAGCGTCAGCAGGTAGGGCAGCTCGCCGATGCGCGGGAAGCGCACCCGGCCGAACATCTCCTCGGGGTAGCGCCCCTCGAACTCGCTCAGGTCGAGCTCGACGGCCTGCGCGGTCCGCGCGAGGTTGTGGACGCAGAGGACGAGGTCGTCCTCGTAGCGGCGCACGTGGGCGAAGATGCGGTGGTTCGACGGCTCGAGCGGCTCGTAGGTGCCGAACCCGAACACGGGGTGCTCCTTGCGCAGCGCGATGAAGCGCTTGAGCCAGCGCAGCAGGGAGTTCGACGTCCGCAGCTGGGCCTCGACGTTCACGGCCTGGTAGCCGTAGACGGGGTCCATGAGCGGCGGGGCGTAGAGCTGCGCGAAGTCCGCGCGGGAGAAGCCGCCGTTGCGGTCCCCCGTCCACTGCATCGGGGTGCGGACGCCGTCGCGGTCGCCGAGGTAGACGTTGTCCCCCATGGCGATCTCGTCGCCGTAGTAGAGGACGGGCGAGCCCGGCAGGCGAGAACATGATCGCGGTCATCAGCGCGATCTCGTCCCGGCCGTTGTCCAGGAGCGGCGCGAGGCGGCGGCGGATGCCCAGGTTGAGCTTCATCCGCGGGTCCTTCGCGTACTCGGAGTACATGTAGTCCCGCTCCTCGTCCGTGACCATCTCGAGCGTGAGCTCGTCGTGGTTGCGGAGGAAGAGGCCCCACTGGCAGTTGTCCGGGATGTTCGGCGTCCGCTTGAGGATCTCGTAGATCGGCGTCGCCTCCTCCCGCCGGACCGCCATGAACATGCGCGGCATGACGGGGAAGTGGAACGCCATGTGGCACTCGTCGCCGTCGCCGAAGTACTCCACGACGTCCTCGGGCCACTGGTTCGCCTCCGCCAGCAGGACCTTGTCGGGGTACTCCTCGTCGACGGTCTTGCGGAGCTTCTTCAGGAACTCGTGGGTCTGCGGGAGGTTCTCGCCGTTGGTCCCCTCGCGGACGTAGAGGTAGGGCACCGCGTCGAGGCGGAAGCCGTCGAGGCCGAGGTCGAGCCAGAAGCGCAGGGCGTCGATCATCGCCTCGTGCACTTCCTCGTTCTCGTAGTTGAGGTCGGGCTGGTGGCGAAGAAGCGGTGCCAGAAGTACTGGCCGCGGACGGGGTCCCAGGTCCAGTTGGACGGCTCCGTGTCCGTGAAGATGATGCGGGCGTCCTGGTAGAGCTCGTCCGTGTCCGACCAGACGTAGTAGTCGCCGTAGGGGCCCTTCGGGTCGTTGCGCGACTCCTGGAACCACTTGTGGTCCGAGCTCGTGTGGTTCATGACGAGGTCGGCGATGACCCGGATCCCGCGCTCGTGCGCCGCGTCGATGAACGCCTTGACGTCGTCCATCGTCCCGTAGTCCGGGTGCACCTTGTAGAAGTCGGCGATGTCGTAGCCGCCGTCGCGCAGGGGGCTCTCGTACATGGGCAGCAGCCAGATGCAGTCCACCCCGAGCCACTGGAGGTAGTCGAGCTTCTCCGTCAGGCCGCGGAAGTCGCCCGAGCCGTCCCCGTTGCCGTCGTAGAAGCCGCGGAGGTGGATCTCGTAGAAGACCGCGGTCTTGAACCAGAGCGGCTCGGACTCGAACCAGTGGTTCTGGGGCGCGTGCTGGACGGAACCGGGTGCTTCAGGGTGCTGCGGGGTCACAGGACCTCCAGGACGTGGGCGCCACCCGGGTTCAGGCGGACGAAGTTGCGGCCGACGTACCACGTGAACTGCTCGCCCGTGAGGACGTCGCGGACCTCGAAGGCCGGCGGCAGGCCGCTCTCGAAGGGCACGTCGGCGATGCCCTCCTGGACGTCGAAGGGATCCGTGTTGACCACGGTGATGACCGCGTCGTCGCCCGTGCGCTTCACGTAGGCGATGAGCTGGTCGTTCTCCGTCCCGACGAAGCGGACGTTCTCCAGGCGCTGCAGCGCGGGGTGCGCGCGGCGGGCCATGTTGAGCTTGTGGACCACGGGCAGCAGCGGGCCGTCGAGGCGGCGCTGCTTGGCCTCGTACTTCTCCGAGTCGAGGTACTCCTCCGAGCCCGGCTTGACCGGGACGTTCTCGAAGCGCTCGAAGCCCGAGTAGATCCCGTAGGTGGGGCTCAGGGTCGCGGCGAGCACGAGGCGCGCGTGGAAGATCGGCGGCCCGCCGTGCTGGAGCTGCTCCGTGAGGATGTCCGGCGTGTTGGCGAAGAAGTTCGGCCGGTAGTAGTCCTGCATGCCGCTCGTGACGAGCTCGACGACGTACTCGATGAGGTCGTGGCGGGAGGTCTTCCAGGTGAAGTACGTGTAGCTCTGGGAGAAGCCGACCTTCGCGAGCGCGCGCATGATCGCGGCCTTCGAGAAGGCCTCGGCGAGGAAGACGACGTCGGGCTCCTCCGCCCGGACCTCCTTGATGAGCCACTCCCAGAAGGGGAAGGGCTTCGTGTGCGGGTTGTCCACCCGGAAGACGCGGACGCCGCGGCGCACCCAGTGCAGGACGACGTCGAGCAGCGCCTGCCAGAGCTCGCGCCACTCCTCCGTGTCCCAGTTGACGTTGTAGATGTCCTGGTACTTCTTGGGCGGGTTCTCCGCGTACTTCAGCGTCCCGTCGGGCCGCTTGGAGAACCACTCGGGGTGCTCCTCGAGCCAGGGGTGGTCGGCCGAGCACTGGATCGCGAAGTCGAGCGCGAGGTCCATGTCGTTGCGCCTGGCAGACCTCGACGAGGTGGTCGAAGTCCGCGTCCGTCCCGAGCTCGGGGTGGATCGTCGTGTGCCCGCCCTCGGGGGAGCCGATGGCCCACGGGGAGCCCGGGTCGCCCTTGCCCGGCCGTCGACCGCGTTGTTGCGGCCCTTGCGGTTCTTGACCCCGATGGGGTGGATGGGCGGCAGGTAGAGGACGTCGAAGCCGAGCTGGGCGAGCTGCGGGACGACCTCCGCGGTGCCCTGCAGCCCGCCCCAGGAGCGCGGGAAGAGCTCGTACCAGGCGCCGTAGCGGGCCCGGACGCGGTCCACCTCGACCTCCAGGCCCTTCGTGCGGGTCGCGCCGGAGCGGTCGGACCAGCGCGCGCTGCCCTGCGCCAGCTCGACGGAGATCGCGTGGTCGAGGCCCCAGTGGGCCAGGACGTGCTTGAAGAGCTCCTTGTCCTCGCTGCCCTTCGCCCGGGCCGCGGTCGCCTCGACGATCGCCTTGCCCTCGAGCAGCTCGCTCGTGAGGTCCTCCTGGTTCGCGTCGAGCTTCCGCGTGATCTCCGTGCGCCAGGAGGCGAACGCGTCGGCCCAGGCCTCGATCTGGAAGGTCCAGGTCCCCTGGCGGTCCACGGGGAACGAGCCCTCGAACCCGTTGCCGCCGATCTGCGCGTCGTACGGGGTCAGCGCGGCCTCGCTCCAGCCCTTGTCGCCGGGGCCGCGGTAGCGCACGACCGCGCGCAGGACCTCGTGGCCGTCGCGGAAGACGTCCGCGCTCACGGCGACGTCGTCGCCCACGCACGCCTTCGCGGGGTAGCGGCCGCAGTCCACCATGGGGGACGGGCGCTCCACGAGGACGCGGGCAGGCGGCTTCTTGCTCTCGGGCAACGGCATCCCCCTGACCCTTATCCATCCGGGCGCCGAAGCACGCGTCGCAACCCGGACGGTCACACGGCGGGTCGCGGCGCGGGTGCGTGGGCAGGAGGAACGGGTGATGCCCTCCCCCGCGCGCGCCTCCGGCGTCCAGCTCCACCTCACCTCCTTGCCCGACGGGCGCCTGGGGCCGTCGGCGCACGCGTTCGTCGACTGGCTGGCCGAGGCGGGTCAGACCTACTGGCAGGTCCTGCCGCTCGGCCCGCCCGACGAGCACCTCTCGCCCTACAAGGCCGAGAGCGCGTTCGCGGCCTGGCCGGGCCTGCTGGCGGAGCCCGACGCGCCCGTGAGCGAGGAGGAGGTCGCGGCCTTCCGGGAGCGCCACGGGTACTGGATCGCGGGCTGGGAGGCGTTCGGGGGCGACGTCGCCGACCAGGTGCGCTTCGACCGCGAGTGGGCGGCGCTGCGCGAGCACGCGGCCTCTCGCGGGGTCCGGCTCGTCGGCGACGTGCCGATCTACGTCTCCCCGGAGGGCGCGGACCTCGAGACCTGGCCCGAGCTCTTCCTCGAGGACGGGCAGGCGGGCGTGCCGCCCGACGCGCTGGCCGCCGACGGGCAGCTCTGGGGCAACCCGCTCTACGACTGGCCCGCGATGCGCCGCCGGAAGTACCGCTGGTGGACGGAGCGCCTGCGCCGCACCTTCGACCTCTTCGACGTCACCCGCATCGACCACTTCCGCGCGTTCGTCGCCTACTGGGCGGTGCCGAGCGACGCGACGACCGCGATCGGCGGGCAGTGGCGGCGCGGCCCGGGGCGCGCGGTCTTCGACGCGGCGGCGCGGGAGCTCGGGGAGCTGGAGGTCATCGCGGAGGACCTCGGGGTCATCACGGAGCCCGTCACCCGCCTGCGCCAGACCCTCGGCTTCCCCGGGATGCTCGTGACGCTCTTCGGCTTCGACCCGGACGACCCGACGGGCCCGCACCGCCCCGAGAACCACCAGCCCGACCGCTGGGTCTACGTCTCCACCCACGACACGGACACCGCCGCGGGCTGGTGGTCCGACGCGAGCGAGGAGCAGCGCGCGGGGGTCGCAGCGGCGCTGGAGGAGCGCGGTCTGGAGCTGCGGGAGGGCGAGGAGCACTGGGCGCTGCTCGAGCTGACCTTCGCCTCGCCGTGCCCCGTGGCGATGCTCGCCGCGCAGGACGTGCTCGGCCTGGGCTCCGAGGCGCGGATGAACGTCCCCGGGACGAAGGGGAAGTCGTGGCGGTGGAAGCTCGAGCCGGGGCAGCTCACGCGCGCGCACGCGAAGCGCCTGCGCGCCGCCACGGAGGCCGCGGGGCGGCTCCCGGCGCGGGGTTAGGGCAGCCGCGGGAGCGCGAAGACGGCGGGCGCGCCGCTGGCGCAGATCCCGGCCTCGTCGCAGGCGCCGCCGGCCTGCGTGACGGTCCCGGCCTCGACGGCCTCGTCGAGCGCCCAGCGCAGCGCCTCGCGCTCCGGGCGGCCGAGGCGCTCGCTGAGGGCGTCGAGGGTGAGCGGCCCGTCGGCGAGCGCGGCGTGCAGGTCCACCCCGCAAGGGTCGCACGCGGCGGTGTGTGCTCGAATGCTGCTCATAGGACCTCTGGAGCACACACCGCCGCGCTCCGGCCTCGTCGCGCTCGGCGACTCCATCACCTTCGGCGAGGGCAGCATGGTCCTCGGGGTCGATGCGCGCTCCTGGGCGCTGTGGCTCGCCCAGGCGCTCGACCTGCCCTACACGAACTACGCGGTCCCGGGTGCCCGCGCGCCCGACGTCCTGCGGGCGCAGCTGCCGCGCGTCCGGCGCTCCTACGACCTCGGGACCCTCTACGTCGGGGTCAACGACGCGCGCGACCCCGCCTTCGACGCCGCGGCGTTCGACCGCGACGTCCGCGCGGTCGCCGCCGGGCTGGCGCCTGCCTGCGCCCGGCTGCTGGTCCTCACGGTCCCGCTCGACCTCGGGCGCCCGCGCGCGGGAGCGGCGAAGGTGCGCAGGGCGAACGCGTCGATCCGGGCGGCGGCCGCGGGAGTCGGCGCGACCCTCGTGGAGCTCGAGGACCTCGGGGGCTGGCGCCACGTGCTCCCCGACGCCGTCCACCCGACGGCGCTCGGGCAGCTCGAGCTGGCCGACCGCGCCGCCCGGGCGCTGGGGTCGGCCGTGCGGCCGAGCGCGCTCGCCTCGCCCCACCGCGCGCCGACCGCCGTGGCGCGCTTCGGCGCCGACTGGGGCCGCATGTGGGCGCGGGAAGCCGTCCGCCGGCGGCTCGGCCGGTGAGGGGCCGGGCGCCGCGGGGCGTCGAGCGGGCGGCGGGCGCACGGGTCGGCCGGGGCGTCGTCCTGCGCGCCGCGCCGGACGGGCGCATCGTGCTCGGGCCGGACGCCGTCCTCGGGGACCGCTGCGAGCTGCGCGCGGGGCCCGGCGCGACGGTCCGCGTCGACGGGCGCCTCGGAGAAGGGTGCCGCCTGGTCGCCGCCGCGGGGATCGTCGTCGAGGCCGGCGCGGACCTCGGTGCGGAGTGCGCGCTGCTCGACGCGGACCCCGTGTTCGACGACCCGGAGCGCCCCGTCCGGGCGCAGGGCCTGGCGGCCGCCGCGGTGCGGGTCGCGGCCGGGGCGCGGCTCGGGCCGCGGGTGGCGGTGCTGCGCGGCGTGACGGTGGGCGCGGGCGCGCAGGTGCTCGCCCACTCCGTGGTCACCCGCGACGTGCCGGCGGGCGCCGAGGTCGGCGGGACGCCTGCGCACCGCCCGCGTCCGGCCGGCGCGCGGACGCCACCCGCCGGGCGCGCAGGCGCCTGACGGGCCACTCGCGGCTCCGGCGCTCGGGCGCGGGGTCCGGCGGGTCCTCCAGGCCGAGCTCGTCCCAGCACCAGTCCGCGAGGCGGTCGCCGACCGCAGCCGAGCCCAGCCGCCCGAGGTTGTAGCCGTTCGCGCACCGCAGGCCCGGCGCCGAGACGGGGACCAGGTCGTCCACGTCGAGCACGCTGCAGCCGTACGTGCCGGCGGCCGCAAGCAGGTCCGCGGCGACCCGCTGCCGGACGGCGCGCTGCGCCCGGGTCGGGTGGCACCAGCCGTAGGGCAGCAGGAGCACCACGTGGGCGGCGGGCCACAGCCGGTCGAGCGCCGCCAGGAACTCCTCGAGGCGTGCCGTCCCGCGGTAGGGAGAGGCCGGACGGCCGAACCGCCGGACGAAGGGCCGCTGCAGCCGCGCGACCAGGTGGACGCCCGCGCCGAGCAGCCGCCCGGCGGCCTCGCGGGTGACGAGCACCCGGTGGGTGTCGGGCAGCAGGATGCGCCGCTGGTACATGGCGCCGAGGTGCACGAGCACGACGTCCGGGGGACCCGTCAGCTTGATGTGGTGCGCCGGATCCTCCACGGGGAGGTCCTCGAAGCGCGTGACCACGGACGAGGAGAACTCGAGCGCCACCCCGGCCGCGTTCAGCCGCTCCTGCAGGGCGAGCGGGTACCCGGGCCCGTTGTGGATGCCGTGCGCGTGCGGCATCGCGCGCCAGCCGCAGTCGCCGAAGTGGGCCACCCGGAGGGTGCGTCGGGCGCCGGGCAGGGGGTCGCCGCGCCAGCGCAGCGCGGCGTCCGGCGGGCGCAGGAGCCGCCGGACGGCCTCGGCACTCGATCGACGCGCCATGGTCCGATCCTGCCCGGATGCGCCTCCGTTCGATCCCCGGCCGGGATGCGGACACGGCGCACGGGCGCCGTGCGCGGGCGCACACGAGCCGCCGCGGGCTCCTCCTACGCTGGCGCCCGTGCCCTCCCCCGCCCTCGAGCGCGCCGTCCTCACGGCCCCGGACGCGATCGCGCGTGCCGCCGCGCGGTACGCGGAGGACGCCGAGCAGGCGTGGATGCTGCGGCAGCCCCGTGCCCTGCGGCGCTCCTTCGCCGCCACGGCCTTCGGGCGCGGCGAGCGCGCGGAGCAGGCCTGGATGCTCCGGCAGGCCGACGCGGTCCGCGAGGCCTACGTGCGCGAGGTGCTCGAGCAGTGAAGGCCCGGCCGCGGCGGGTGCGGCAACGCACCCCGGGAGCGGGAGCGACGGGACTCGAACCCGCGACCTCCGGCGTGACAGGCCGGCGCTCTAACCAACTGAGCTACGCCCCCGAACTCCGAGGAGCATAGCCAGGATCGGCCGGGGCGGGCTTGCGGGTCAGGCGCGTGCGGCCCGGACCGTGCGCGCCGTGCTGGCCTTGAAGCCCGACCGCGTGGCACGCGCCGTCGCCTTGCCCTGCGCGAGCCGGGCGCAGAGCACGACGCGGCCCGTCGCGCTCGTCCGTCCCCGACGGCTGGCGAAGCGCACGGACGCGCCGCGGACGGGCTTGCCCGCGCTGCGGACGCTGAACGTCGCGCAGGTCCGGCCCGCGCTGCGGGCGCGGCGCAGGATCCCGAGGCGCAGCTGGGGCTTGGCCGCCGCAGCCGGCGGCGCGAAGGTCGGAGGTCTGGGTCAGGGTCATCGCCTGGGGCGCCCGGCCGGCGCTGCTCGAGCACGTGAAGGTGCCCGCGGGCCGCGCGAAGGCCTGGCCGACGCAGGAGGCGAAGGCCGCCTGGCCGTAGGCGTTGGGGTGGAAGACCTCCTGGAGCTGACCCTGCTGGATCGCCGGGCCGCCGAGGAAGCGCCCCCACTCGCTGCCCGTGGCCGACGGCGGGGTGAAGGGGTCGACGAGGCTCGTCGTCTTCGCGCAGAACTCGTGGCCGGCGAACGCGTCGGCGAGGTCGATCAGCTCGACGCCGCGCGCGGTCGCCGCGGCCTTGACCACGCCGCCGATCTGCTTCGAGGCGCTGTCGCGGCCCCAGGTCAGGTCGACGTCGTAGAAGGGGCAGACGTTCGGGCGGTTGGGGTCGTTCTCGCCGTAGCGCGACTCCGACGCGCGCGGGATGACGCTCGGGTAGGTCTGCAGCACGAGCCGGTAGTCCGTGCTCGCGTAGCCCGCCTCGGTCATGACGGCACGGATCTCGTCGATCGCCTTCTCGACGTCGGCGATCGCCTTGGGCTTGGCCGCCTCGAGCTTGGGCTGCTGGGTCTCGTTGCACGGCGTGCCCTTGGAGACGTAGGCCTGGAGGCAGGCCGCGACGATGCCCGCGAAGCCGAGGTCGTTGCCGCCGACGGAGACCTGGACGAGCTTGATGTCCTTGGCCTTGGCGATGGGCAGCAGCTGGTCGGCCTGCGGCAGCTCGCCGTTCTGGCCCTCCCCGCCGCTCGACGCGCGGAAGATGTTCTTCGTCACGCCCCCGGAGCAGGCGATGTTGATGCGCTCGGCGACCGGGAGCTGGGCCGTGAGGATCTCCGACACGTCGGAGCGGTGGCAGTTGTTCGCGTCGCTCGCGCCGACGTAGACCCGGGACTTGTCGACGGAGCAGGGCGGCCCGCCGACGCAGGCCCGGTCGCTCCCGTCGTTCCCGGGCGCGCTGTTGAGGCTGTTGCCCTGCCACCGGCCCGCTTCGCCGGAGATGTACGAGTCGCCGAGCGAGACCGCGGCCGTCGGGCCCTTGCCCGGGCTCGCGACGGCTCCCGCGGGGACGAGGCCGCAGAGCAGCGGGAGGACGAGGAGCAGGACGCGGCGGGGCACGCGTCGAAGCTAGCGGCCGCTGCGGGTCGGCGCGCCGGTGGGCGCAGGCGCCTGGCCGGCCGGCCAGGGGTCCCGTAGGCTCGCCGGGATGTCCCTCGCCGGTCCTCCCCCGCCCGCGATCACGAACCCGCTCGCGCGGATCGCGGAGGACCTGCGGATCGAGCGGCGGCTGGCCGTGCCGTTCCCCCCGGGGCACACCCGCCTCTCCGCCACGCGCTCGTTCCGCTTCATCCGCGAGCCGCTGCCCGTGCTGCTCGAGGCCTACGGGCGCTTCGGCCCCGTCTTCGCCCTGCGGGTCTTCCACCAGAACGTCGTCTTCGTCCTCGGCCCGGAGGCCAACCACCACCTGCTGGTGTCGGGCGCGCAGAACTTCTCGTGGCGCGAGGGCCACATGGCCGACCTCATCCCGTTCCTCGGCGACGGACTGCTCACCATCGACGGGCCGTTCCACCGGCGCTCGCGGCGCATCATGCTCCCCGCCTTCCACCAGGAGCGGATCCGCGCGGCGCACGGGACGATGGAGGAGGAGACGGTCCGCGGGCTGCTCGAGCTCGGTCCGGGCGAGCACGACATGTACACGTGGACGCGGGAGGTCGCGCTGCGGATCGCGATGCGCGCCCTCTTCGGCCTGGACCCGGATCGCCAGCCCGCCCGCGTGGACGCGGCGATCGAGTTCGAGCGCGCGCTCTCCTTCTACGCGCGCGACTACGCCCTGCAGCTCCTGCGCGGGCCGCGCACGCCGTTCGCCCGGATGCAGGCCGCGCGGCGCCGGCTCGACGAGGTCATCTTCGGGGAGCTCGCGCGCCGCGACGCCGCCGGGGAGCCCGGGGACGACCTCATCGGCCTCCTGCTGGCGGCGCGGGACGAGGACGGGAGCCGACTCTCGCGCGAGCACGTCCGCGACGAGGTCATCACGCTGCTCTTCGCGGGCCACGACACGACGACCTCGACGATCGCGTTCCTGCTCTGGGAGCTCGCCCGGCACCCCGAGCTGCAGGAGCGGGCGGCCTCGTCGTCCGAGGAGCTCGACCTCGCGGTGGAGGAGACGCTGCGGCTGTGGCCCGCGGCCTGGGTCGGGCCGCGGCGCTCGCTGCAGCCCTTCACGCTCTGCGGGGTCGAGGTGCCGGGCGGGGTCCCCGTGAACTACTCCTCGTGGGCGAGCCACCGGCTGCCCGACGTGTGGGAGGACCCCGAGCGCTTCGACCCGCAGCGCTTCGCCCCGGGCCGCCGCGAGGCGATCCCGCGCGGCGCGTACGTGCCGTTCGGGGACGGCTCGCGCAAGTGCATCGGCATGCGCTTCGGGCAGGCCGAGATCGCCGTGATCGCCCGGGAGCTGCTCGCGCGCTTCCGCTTCGCCCCCGTGCCGGGGTACGAGCTGCGCGTCCGGCAGATGCCGACGCTCACGCCGCGGGACGGCATGCCGCTGCGCCTGCGGGGCGCCTAGGAGTGGCGGCGCCGGAGCGTCCGGCCGTGGACGTCGTGGTGCCCGTCGCCGCTCCCGGCGCCGCGGCGCTCCGGGCGGTCGTCGAGCGCTTCCGGGGCGACCTCGACCTGCGGCCCGGGGACACGCTCACCGTGGTCGACAACCGCGGGCTCGGGGTCGCCGACCCGGACGTCGTCGTGGCCGCGGGGGTCCGCACGTCGTACTTCGCCCGCAACGCGGGCGCCGCCCGGGGCCGGGCGCCGTGGCTCCTCTTCCTCGATGCGGACGTCCACCCGGCGCGCGGGCTCCTCGACGCGCTGCTCAGCCCGCCGCCGGACCCCGAGGTCGGGGTGCTCGCCGGCGCGGTCGTCGACGCGCCGCCCGCGCCGGGCGCCGGGCCCGCCGCGCGCTTCGCGGCGCTCAAGGCCTCCATGTCGCAGGAGGGCGTCGCTGGCCGGCGGGCGCTGGGCCTTCGCCCAGACCGCGAACGCCGCGGTGCGCCGGGAGGCCTTCGAGGCCGTCGGCGGCTTCGTCCCCGGGGTCCGCTCCGGCGGCGACGCGGACCTCTGCTGGCGGCTGCGGGACGCGGGCTGGGCGCTGGCGTCGCGTCCTGGAGCCGAGGTCGTCCACGTGAACCGCGCGCGGCTGCGCGGGATGCTCGCCCAGCGCGTGCGCCACGGCACGGGCGCGGGCTGGCTCGCGGCGCGCTGGCCCGGCGCGCTGCCCGCCCGCCGCTGGCCCGGCCTGCTGCGCTGGGCGCTCCTCCGCGCCCTGGCCGGGCTGCGGGCGCTCGCCCGCGGGGACGGGGACGCCGCGCTCCTCGGCCTCCTCGACGGCCCGGCGGTCCTCGCCTACGAGCTCGGCCGCCAGCTGCCGAACCGCCCGCTCCGGCGCGGGGTTCAGCGGCGGTAGGGGTCCGCGCGGCCGAGGAGCTGCGTGGCGCCCGGGAGCCCGAGCGCCGCGCGCTTGGCCCGCTCCCGCGGGGTCAGGCGTCGGCGGCCGGCGACCTGCGTCCAGGCCGCCCGGGCGCCGCGGCGGTCGCCGTCGCGGGCGAGGCCGTCGGCGAGCGCGGCGAGGTCCCGGGCCTCCGCCGCCGCGTGCTCCTCCCGGGTCACGAGGTCCGCGTGGGCGGCGTGGACGGCGAGCTGCGCGCGGGCCAGCCGCGCGACGTCGGCCGTGAGGCCCTCGGGGTGGCGGCGGTAGCGCACCGTCGCCTCGGGGACGCAGAGCGCGTCCTGGCCCGCGCGGGCGAGCCGCAGCCAGAGCTCCCAGTCCTCCGCGACCCGCACGGGCCCGGGGAAGCCGCCGGCGGCCCGGAGCGCGCTCCGGCGCAGGACGACGCTCGACGTGGGGACGGGGTCCGCGGCGTAGAGCGCGCGGGCCAGGACGGGCGCGACGTGGCGCCCGGGGGCCGGGCGCTCCCACTGCTCCCCGGTCGGGCGCCCGTCGGGACCGACGACGAGCGCGCGGCCGAACGCCCAGCCCGCGTCGGGCTCCGCCCCGAGCGCATCCACGAGCGCCGCGAGTGCGCCCGGCGCCCAGGCGTCGTCCGCGTCGCAGAGGGCGATGAGCTCGAGCTCGGGGGGGAGCGCCGCGAGGCCGGTCGCCCGTGCCTCGGCGGGACCGCCGACGACCTCGCGCCGGACGAGCCGCACGCCCGCCGCCGCGTGGTCCGGGTGCAGGTCGAGCGGGAGGGGCGAGCCGTCGTCGACGACCACGACGGCCGCGGGCCGTGCGGCCAGGACGGCGTCGAGGGCCTCGGCCAGGTACGGCGCGAAGCCGTGGACGGGGACGAGCACGCCGGCGGGCACGGAGCGCGACCCTAGCCCGCCGGGGGTGTTCACCCGTGCAATCGTCCGACCGGGGGAGGGGGAGTTCACCCCTGGCCCCCGAAGGTGGTCGGGTGCCCGCCGCCCGCAAGGTGCGTGTCGTCTACGCCGACGACAACGCCCCGTACCGCACGCAGCTGCTGCGGACGCTGATGGCCGAGCCCGCCGTGGAGGTCGTCGCGGTCGTCGTCGACGGGCGGGCGGCGCTCGACGCGATCGAGCAGCACCGCCCCGACGTGGCGCTCGTCGACCTGCGGACCCCGGGGATCTCGGGCCTCGACATCGCCGAGCAGGTCGCCGCGCACGATCCGCCGCTGCCGACCCGCGTCCTCCTGCTGGCCGCGCTCCCCGTCGAGTCGACCCGCCGCGTCCTGCAGGCCGTCGGGCTGCACGGGGTCGTGGATCGCGCGAGCACCCGGGTCGAGATCTGCGCCGCCGTCGCCGCCGCCGCGCGCTGACGCCGGGCGGCCCGCCCGCTAGCGTTGCCGCGGAGGGCGGTTAGCTCAGCTGGTCAGAGCGCCTCGCTTACACCGAGGAAGTCGGGGGTTCGATCCCCTCACCGCCCATCCCGCGCTGCGACCATCCCCCCATGGACCTCGGACTGCAGGGCAAGGTCGCGCTCGTCTCGGGCGCCTCGGCGGGGCTCGGCCGGGCCATCGCCGCGGAGCTCGTGGCCGAGGGCGCGACCGTCGCGATCTCCTCGCGCGACCGCGGGCGCATCGACGCGACCGCCGCGGAGCTCGGCGCGACCGGCTTCGTCTGGGACACCGCCGACGTCGACGGCGCCGCCGGGCTGCTCGACGCGGTGGCCGCGGCGCTCGGGCCGGTCGACGTCCTGGTGACGAACACGGGCGGCCCGCCGGCGGGCGCGGACCCGCTGGGCTTCGGTCGCGACGCGTGGGAGGCGGCGTACCGCTCGCTCGTCCTCGCTCCGATGGCGCTCGTCGCGCACGCCCTGCCCGGCATGCGCGAGCGGGGCTTCGGGCGCATCGTGAGCGTCTCCTCCACGAGCGTCCGCGAGCCGATCCCGGAGCTCATGCTCTCCAACAGCCACCGCGCCGCGCTGGTCACCGCCTTCAAGACGATCGCCCGGGACGTCGCCGCGGACGGGGTGACGCTCAACACCCTCCTGCCCGGCTCGTTCGCGACCGCGCGCGTCCTGCAGGGGCGCCCGCGGGAGGAGGCGGACGCCGAGGCGGAGCGGACGATCCCGATCGCCCGGCTCGGGCGCCCGGAGGAGTTCGCGGCCGCCGCGGCGTTC
The DNA here is from genome assembly GCA_963844155.1 of uncultured Solirubrobacteraceae bacterium. GTDB lineage: Bacteria > Actinomycetota > Thermoleophilia > Solirubrobacterales > Solirubrobacteraceae > Paraconexibacter. The sequence continues at coordinate 1,570,731 of CAWJMY010000001.1, read as the reverse complement.
CTCTGCTCGACCCGCGCCTCCTACGTCACGGGCGAGGTGCTCGCGGTGGACGGCGGGAAGACCCGCTCGGTCTTCTAGGGACCTATGCTCCGTGGCCCAGCCCCCATGGTCTAGTGGTCATGACGCTCGCCTTTCACGCGAGAGAACGCGGGTTCGAACCCCGCTGGGGGTACTCCGACCGGTCCGGTTCCTCACCGGCCGGCTGCGCCCGGGTTCCACTTCTTGACGGAGGTGCCCTACGATCCCGGACGGGTCGCTAGCTCAATTGGCAGAGCACGGGACTTCAACGCAAAAGGAGCGCCAGACGGGAGACCGCTGGTTTGTCGGCAGCTGTGTGCTGGGACCCCCTGAGAGCCTCGGGTACCCATCGTGGTGACAATCCCGAGGATTGGGCAATCAGCAGGCAATCCCCGCAAGGGGCGAGCCCTCAGAGGCCATACGCCGCCCGCCCTAACGTCGAGTCGAGGGTGAAGAGATGGTCCAGACCGCAACCCGCACCCCGGTGCGGCGGCCGGTGAGAGCCGGTGCGGCAGGTTAATCCCATGGTTCCGGGTTCGAGCCCCGGGCGACCCACCTGAAGGGCCCCGCACTCCGGGGCCCTTCGTGTCTCCAAGGGCGTCCGTCCGACGCGGACGGCCGAGTCCGCGGCGGCCGCGCGCCCCGGAACCTCCAGTTCCACCACGTCGACCCGGCCACCAAGGCGTTCCCGATGACGATGGCCCGCGGCCGGTCGCTGGCCGCCTACCGGGAGGAGGCGACGAAGTGCGTCCTCGTCTGCGCCAACTGCCACGGGGAGATCGAGGGCGGCCTCATCGCGAGTCCGCCCGTCGGAGCCCGCCGGGACCCTCCCGCCCGCTAGCGCCGCGCGCCGGAGCGGGCGCCCGTGAGCTCGTCGAGCAGGAGCGCGCAGGAGCGCTCGAGCTGCTCGATCGTCGCGTCGGCGACCTTCGCGACGCCGATCTCCTTGTTCAGCCACGCGTTGATCTCCCGCTGGGCGCGCCCGTCGCGGCGCCGCAGCTCGGAGACGAGGCCGTGGCGCTTGTCGCGCAGGAGCGCCCGGCGCTCGAAGGCCGTGAGGCCCGTGCGCTCCGGCTCGGCCGCCGGCGCCGGGCCGCTCGACGGCGCTCGGGAAGGAGCGCGGGCGAGACGACCTTCGGCGCGGCGGGGCCGCCCGCGGAGCCCGGCGGCGGGCCGAAGAGCGCCATCTGCGGCGCGACGTCGGCGGCGAGGGGGACGAACTCGAGCGGCGCCTCGGGGTCGTCGGGCTCGCTCTTCGTGCGCTCGTCGACCTCGTCGAGCTCCCCGTCCTCCTCGCCGGTTCGCTGCTTGAGGACGTGCCGGAGCTCCGTCTCGACGTTCGCGGCGTGATCGCGCAGGACGGGTCCGCCGGGAGGTAGAGCCAGGAGAGCTCCTGCGGCCGGCCCGGGATCGTCCGCACGAAGCGGCCGACGATCTGGCGGAAGATGAGCGGCGTCTTCGCGGCGGTCGCGTAGACGCCGACGCGCAGGCGCGGGATGTCGACGCCCTCGCTCACCATGTTCACCGCGACGATCCACTCGTCCCGGCTCGCGGTGAACGCCTGGAGCTTCTTCGCCGCCGCGGCCTCCGTGTGCAGGACGACGGTCGGGGACTTCCCCGTCACCTCGTGCAGGAGCTTGGCCACCTGGCGGGCGTGGGTGCCGTCCGCGGCGATGACCAGGCCGCCCGCGTCCCGGTGGCCGTCCGCACGGACCCCCGTGAGCTTCGTGTGCGCCTCGCGCAGGATGCGCGGCAGGCCGTCGGGGAGCTCCGTCGAGATCGCCGTGCGGTAGCGGCGGCCCGCCTCGCGGCCGGTGAGGATCGTGTCGAAGCCCGCCTCGATGACGTCGTCGCCCGAGCGCCAGGAGAGCGTCCCGTCGTAGGTGATGAACGAGACCGGGCCGGCAGACGCCGTCGCGGACCGCGTCGGCGTAGGAGTAGGAGACGTGCGGCGACGCAGACGCCGTCGCGGTCGTACATCACGCCCGGGATCGGCGTGGCGTCGGAGCGGAACGGCGTGCCCGAGAGCAGCAGCCAGCGCTTCGCCGCCCCGAACGCCTTGGAGAACCCGTCGCCCCAGGCGAGCTCCTCCCCGAGGTGGTGCGCCTCGTCGGCGATCACGAGCGTGCCCGGCGTGCAGCCCTTCGCCCACGCCGCGGGGTTCGAGGCGATGCGGGCGTAGGTCACCGCGACCCCGTCGAAGTCCTGCGGCGGGCGCGGGCCCTCCGCGTCGGGCATGAGGTGCAGCCCCAGCGCCCCGGCGGCCACGGCCCACTGGCGCGTGAGCGGCGTCGTCGGGCAGACGAGCACGACCCGGGTGACCTCCCGCTCCCGCAGGAGCTTGCGGGCGACCTCGATCGCGGGCCGCGTCTTGCCCGCCCCGGGCGCGGCGGAGATGAGGAACGGGCCGCCGCGCCACTGCTCCATGGCGTCCATGGCCGAGGCCTGCCAGGGGCGCAGGCCGGCGTGGCGCGTGGGGGTCGGGGACGGCACGGAGGAAGGCATGGTGCGGGGTGCGGCGGACGGAGCGAAGGGGCCTGCAAGCGGCCCGGATCGCGCTCGGCCCGCTCCAGCGGGGCTAGTGGCGGAAGTGGCGCCGGCGGGTCATGACCATGGAGATGCCGGCCTCGTCCGCGGCCGCGACGACCTCCTCGTCGCGCACGGAGCCGCCCGGCTGGACCACAGCGGTGACCCCGGCCTCGATCGCCAGCTGCGGGCCGTCGGCGAAGGGGAAGAACGCGTCGGAGGCGAGCGTGCAGCCCTGCAGCGTCTCGGCCTGGCTCTTCTCGATGGAGAGCCGGACGGAGTCCACGCGGCTCATCTGCCCGGCACCGATGCCGACCGTCGCGAGGTCGCGCGCGAGGACGATCGCGTTGGACTTCACGTGCTTGGCCACCCGCCAGGCGAAGAGGAGGTCGCCCCACTCGCGCTCCGTCGGGTGCCGGCTGCGTCACGACCTCCATGCCCTCGCGGTCGTCGCGCATGCTGTCGGCGTCCTGCACGAGCAGGCCGCCCATGACCTGGCGCACGACGGGCTCCCCGAGCAGGGGCAGGCGGCGCTCGTCGTCCTGGAGGATGCGGATGTTCTGCTTCTGGGTGAGCACCTCGAGCGCGACGCTCGTCGTAGCCCGGGGCGAAGAGCACCTCGACGAACTGCTGGTGCAGGCGCCTTCGCGAGCTCCTCGTCGACCTCGCGGTTGAGGACGATGACCCCGCCGAAGGCGCTCATGGGGTCGCAGGCGAACGCGTCTGCGGTAGGCGTCGAGGGCCGTCGCGCCCAGCGCGACCCCGCACGGGTTGTTGTGCTTGACGATCGCGCAGGCGGGGACCTCGAAGTCGCGGACCATCGCCCGCGCGCTCTCGAGGTCGAGCAGGTTGTTGAAGGAGAGCTGCTTGCCGTGGTGCTGGCGCACCATGGACATGAGGTGCGCCCGCGCCCCGACCTGCTGGTAGTAGGCCGCGCGCTGGTGCGGGTTCTCGCCGTAGGAGAGGTCCGTGACCTTCTCGTAGGCGCGGATGAACAGCGGCGGGAAGTCCTCGTCCTTCTCCGTGAACCAGCGGGAGATCGCCGTGTCGTAGCGCGCGGTCAGGGCGAAGGCGTCGGCCGCGAGCGCCTCGCGCGTCGGCATCGAGAGCGTGCCGCCCGTGTCGCGCAGCTCCTCGAGCACGGCGTCGTAGGCCTCGGGCCGCGTGACCACGGCGGCGAACGCGTGGTTCTTCGCGGCCGCGCGGATCATCGTCGGCCCGCCGATGTCGATGTTCTCGATGACCTCCGCCTCCGAGACCCCGCGCCGGCCCGCGGTCCGCTCGAAGGGGTAGAGGTTCACGCACACGAGGTCGACCCACTCGATGTCGTGCTGGGCCGCGGCCTCGAGGTGCTCCGGGTTGTCGCGGACCGCGAGCAGGCCGGCGTAGAGCTTCGGGTGCAGCGTCTTGACGCGCCCGTCCATCATCTCGGGGAAGCCCGTGAAGTCGTCGATCGCGCGGACGGGCAGCCCCGCCTCGGCGAGCGCCTTCGCGGTGCCGCCGGTCGAGACGAGCTCGACCCCCAGGTCGGCCAGGCCCCGGGCGAAGTCGACGACGCCGCGCTTGTCCGACACGGACAGCAGCGCCCGCGCGACCCGCACCTCCCCGGGGGCGGTGGGCGTGGCGGGGGACTGCGTGGGCTCCGGCACGGTCGGGAGCTTACGCGGGCACGCCTCGGGGAACCCAGGACCACATGGCCGACCCCAAGATCGAGGACCACTCGGACGAGATGGAGCACCAGCTCCACGCGCTCGAGGACCACATCGCCGACGCGGAGACGAAGCTCCAGCCGCGCAAGGAGGCAGCCGGCCTCGCCGAGGACGTCGCGGGCGACTGGGAGGGCGAGCAGGACCGGGGCGGCGGCGACGACCCCGAGGGCGCGCAGGAGGACGCGGCCGAGGGCGCGCCCGGCGGCTCCCAGGACGGGCCGGGCGCCGAGGGCGCGGGCGCGCGGGACGAGGGGCAGGCGGAGAGCGTCGAGGAGGCGCAGGACGACGCGAACGCGCAAGGCGACGCGGACGCGCAGGACGACGCGGACGCCTCGACGTTGGGGGCTGGCGCGGACGGCGACGACGTGCGGACGGCGACGACGACGAGCGCGAGCCGGCCGAGGTCGCTAGCCCGACCTGACCGTCGCCGCGGGCGTCCCGGCCCCGCCCCGGCTCAGCCGGGACGGACGACCCAGCGCCGCGGGTGTCCGGGTCCGGGTGGACCCGGTCCGCGGCGAACGCCGCGACGGCGGCACAGAGCAGGCGGTGCTCCACGGGCCGCAGCGCGTCGTGGACCTCGTCCGGCGTCCGGGCGTCCGGAAGCGGGATCGCCTCCTGCAGGAGGATGGATCCCGTGTCGACGCCCTCGTCGACGAGGTGGACCGTGACCCCGAAGAGCACCGCGCCGTAGTCCAGCGCCTGCTCGATGGCCCGGATCCCCGGGAACGCCGGCAGCAGCGACGGGTGCACGTTCACCAGGCGCCCGGCCCAGCGCCGCACGAAGCTCGCGTCGAGCAGCGCCATGTAGCCCGCCAGCACGACGAGCTCCACCCCCTGCTCCTGCAGCCAGGCGGTGATGGCCGCGTCGCGCGCCGGCCGGTCGGCGTGGGCGTCCCTCGCGAACACCGCCGTGGCGATGCCCGCCTCCTCGGCCCGGCCGAGCGCCCGGGCCCCGGGCTTGTCCGAGGCGACGGCGACCAGCTCGACGCCCGCGGCGCCGTCCCCGAACGCGTCGATGAGCGCCTGGAGGTTCGTTCCGGCTCCCGAAGCCAGGACGCCGACCCTCATGCCGCCACGCTCCCGCGCTCGACCAGCGCCGCCACCTCGGCTTGGAGCTGCGCGCGGCCGAGGTGCGCGAGCGTCCCGTAGCCGGGCAGCCCGTCGAGGTGGCCCGCGGCGATCGCAGCGGAGCGCTCCCCGCGCAGCACCGCGACGAGGAGCGGCAGCTCGAGCTCCGGTGCCGCCGCCAGCACCGCGCGGATCGACGTCCGGGCGCTCACGGGCTGCGCGCCCGAGCGAGCCGACCGCACCGGCCGTCGCAGACGTCGCAGCACCCGGGTCGCGGCGCCACGTCGGTCGGGTCGCCGAAGTGCGCGCAGCAGCGCGGCCCGTCGACAGCGCCGTCCCTCCACCCAGCCCCAGATCGCCCGGTACTGCGCCCAGCGCGCGCGCCGCGCGTCCTCCGCGATGGCGGCGCAGGCGCGGCGTGCGGCGGCGTCGAAGCCCGTCAGCAGCCGGCCCCGGATGCGGTCGACGGTCGAGGGCGCGGGCTGGACGACGCCCACCCGGGACAGGGCGCCGACGATGGCCCGCACCTGGTCGGCGCCTTCCGCGCCGGCGAGGTCGGCGAGCGCGACGTCGAACCACGGCGGCGGCGCCGCGTCGAAGCCCGGCAGCGCGAGGACCGGCGGTCCGCCCGCGGCCCGCTCGAGCACCTCCGCGACGCGCGCGACCGCCTCCTCCGTGACCGACGCCCGCTCGATGAAGTGCACGTGCAGTCCCTTGTCCCGCTCCGCGGCCAGGAGCACCGCGCGCGCAGGTGCGCCGTCACGGCCCGCGCGCCCGGCCTCCTGGTAGTACGCCTCGACGGAGGGCGGGACCGTCGCGTGCACGACGGTGCGCACGTCGGCCTTGTCGACCCCCATGCCGAACGCGTTCGTCGCCACGACGACGTCGGCGTCCCCCCGCATGAACCGCTCCTGGGCGGCCGCGCGCTCCCGCCGCTCCAGGCCGGCGTGGTAGGCCAGCACGGGCCGGTCGAGCGCGCCCTCGAGGGCCACGGCCAACCGGTCGACCTCCCGCCGGGTGCCGGCGTAGACGATCGCCGGGGTCGCCCCCGCCCGGGAGAGCTCGGCCACCAGACGGCGATCGCGCTCCTGCGGCGGCGTCGGCACGACGGCCCAGGTGAGGTTCGGCCGGTCGAAGCCCGTCGCGACCCGCACGGGCTCGCGCAGGCCCAGCCGCGCGACGACGTCCGCGGCGACCTGCGGCGTGGCGGTGGCGGTCGAGGCGACGATGGCCTCCGCCCCGAGGAACCGCGCGGCATCGCCGAGGCGGAAGTAGTCCGGGCGGAAGTCGTGGCCCCACTGGGAGACGCAGTGCGCCTCGTCGACGACGAACAGCCCCACCCGGGCGGGCTCGAGCGCGCGGGCGAAGCCGGGCGAGGAGAACCGCTCCGGCGCGACGTAGAGCACCCGCACGTCGCCCCGCACCGCCGCGGCGACGGCCCGGTCGTTCTCCGCGGCGCTGCGCTGTCCCGTCACGAGCGCGACCTGCCCGGGCGCCCGCCGCTCGAGCGCCTCGACCTGGTCCTGCATGAGCGAGACGAGCGGGGAGACGACCAGCGTCAGGTCCGCGCGCATGAGCGCGGGCAGCTGGTAGCAGAGGGACTTGCCGGCGCCCGTCGGCATGACCACGAGGACGTCACGGCCGGCCAGCGCGGCGCGCACCGCCTCCTCCTGACCGGGACGGAAGGCGGTGAAGCCGAAGTGCTCTCGGAGCGCGGGATGCGGGTCGGGGACGGACACGGGCGGCCGACCCTAGCGGCGGCCCCGGCGCGATCCGCCCGCCCGCGCGTGGGTCGTCGCACGGACGCGACGACGACGTGGCAGTCCGCGCGTCTTCCGCGCGAGACGCGCCGCTCAGGCCAGCGTCGGCGTGCCGACCGGGATGACCGGCAGCGAGCGCTCGAGCGCGAACTTGTCGTTCGCGACGTCCGTGCCCGCGAGCGGGTAGTTCCCCGTGAAGCACGCGTCGCAGTGCCGGTCCTGCGAGCCGCGCACGGCCTCGTAGACGCCGGCCATGGAGAGGTACGCGAGCGAGTCCGTGCCGAGGTGCGCGGCGATCTCCTCGACCGTGCGGCCGTGGGCGACCATCTCCTCACGGGTGCTCATGTCGACCCCGTAGTGGCAGGGGTTCTTGATGGGCGGCGCGGAGATGCGCATGTGGACCTCGAGCGCGCCCGCGTCGCGCAGCATCTGCACGATCTGGCGCGTCGTGTTCCCGCGCACGATGGAGTCGTCGACCACGACGAGGCGCTTGCCGCCGACGATCTCGGGCAGCGGGTTGAACTTCAGCCGCAGGCCGTGCTTGCGCAGCTCCTGCCCAGGCTGGATGAACGTCCGCGCGACGTAGCGGTTCTTGATCAGGCCGTCGTCCTGCGGCAGGCCGCTCACCCGGGCGAAGCCGCGCGCCGCCGGGATCCCGGAGTCGGGCACGGCGATGACGAGGTCCGCGTTCGGCGCCGGGCTCTCCCGCGCGAGGATCTCCCCCATGCGCCCGCGCGCGGCCTGCAGGACGGTCCCGTTCATCCGGGAGTCCGGGCGGGCGAAGTAGATGTACTCGAAGACGCAGAACGCCTCGCGCTCGCCGCCGCTGACCATCCGGGACTCCAAGCCGCCCTCGGAGATGGAGACCATCTCGCCCGGGAGCACGTCGCGGACGTAGGTCGCGCCGATGATGTCGAACGCGCACGACTCGCTCGCGACGCAGTAGCGGTCCTCGCCGAGGCGGCCGAGGACGAGCGGGCGGATGCCGGCCGGGTCGCGGAAGGCGACGACGCGGTCCTTCGTCATGACGACGGTGGAGAACGCGCCCTTGAGCGTCGGGACGACGGCGGCGACCGCGTCCTCGATCGTGCCCGCCGGGTGTGCGGAGAGCGCCGCCGCGATGATCTCCGAGTCCGACGTGGAGGTGAACTGGACGCCCTGGGCGCGGAGCGAGGCGTGGAGCTCGACGGCGTTGATGAGGTTGCCGTTGTGCGCGAGCGCGAGCTCCCGGCGGTTGCCGCCCGAGCCCGCCGAGCGGTGCACGGGCTGCGTGTTCTCCCACTCGTTCGACCCCGTCGTCGAGTAGCGGACGTGGCCGATCGCGAGGTCGCCGCCGAGCGCGCGGAGGTCGTGCTCCTTGAAGACCTGGTTGACCAGGCCCATCGCGCGCTGGGTGATGATGTAGCCGCCCGTGTCGCACGCGGCGATGCCCGCGGACTCCTGCCCACGGTGCTGCAGCGCGTAGAGCGCGAAGTAGGCCAGGCGCGAGACGTCGTGCTCGGGGCCGTACACACCGAAGACGCCGCACTCGTCGCGCGGGCCCTCTCGGACGTCCAGGTCAGGAGGGGTGAGGTGCATGGGAGAGGGCCTGCTTCCGGGCGCCGGCCGCAGACGGGGACAACGTAGCAACGGGGTCAGATGGTCCATTGGTCCAGCCGGCGTTTCGGCCGCACGCTGCGGGGGACGCGGAAGGGACACCCCACATGGAGGAGAACCCCATGGACACCGGCATCATCGTCCTGGTCGTCATCGTCGTCCTGGTCGTGGTCGCGCTGCTCGTGCTGCTGCCCAGGCTGCGCGGAGCGCAGGAGGCCAAGCGCCTGCAGGCCAAGCGCCAGGAGGCCGCCGGCCGCCACCACGCCGAGGCGGACCAGAAGCTCGCCCACGCGGAGCAGATCGAGCGCAGCGCCGAGGCGGAGCGCGCCGAGGCCGAGCTCGCCGAGCGGCAGGCTGCTGCCCGGCGCGCCGAGGTGGAGATGGCCGAGCGCAAGGCCGAGGCCGCGCGTGCGGAGGCCAACGTCTCCCGGTCGGCCGCGGACCGCACGGAGCGCGGGCTGGCCGACGACGAGATCGGCCTCGGCGGCGAGGTCCGGCGTGAGCGCGTGACCGACGTCCGCGAGGAGCGCGTCGTGGACGACGGCACCCCGGGCGGCGGGCGCTTCGTCCGCGACGAGCGCACCGTCGACCCCCGCGACGAGCCCGCGGGCTCCGGCGGAGCCCGGCATCCGGGAGCGCCGCTGAGCACGCCGCGGCCCCGGCGCGTCGTCGCGCTCGAGCACGCGGAGCCCCTCGACGTCCCCGCCCTGCTCGCGTTCCTCGGAGCGCGGGCGGTGGCGGGGGTCGAGGAGCTCACCCCGGACGGCGCCTACCGCCGGACGCTGCGCCTCCCCCACGGCCCGGGTGTCGTGGCGCTGCGCGCCGGCGGCGGTGTCGTGGAGGCGGAGCTCTACGTCCACCCGGAGGACGAGGCCGCCGGCGATCGCCGCCTGCCGCCACCTGCTCGACCTCGACGCGCAGCCCGCGGTCGATCGACGCCCACCTGGCTGCGGACCCCCTGCTCGCGCCGCTCGTCGCCCGCCGCCCCGGCCTGCGCAAGCCGGGCCACGTGGACCCGACGGAGCTCGTCACCCGCGCGATCCTCGGCCAGCAGGTGAGCGTCGCGGGCGCCCGGACCCTCGCGAGCCGGCTCGTCGCCGCGCACGGCACGCCACTGGCGGAGCCCGACGGCGCGCTGACGCACCTCTTCCCCGACGCCGCGACGATCGCGGAGCTCCCCGATTCCGCGTTCGCGATGCCGCGTGCCCGCAGCGCCGCCCTCGCCCGCACCTGCGCCGCGATCGCCGACGGCTCCCTCGACCTCCGCCCGGGCGCCGACCGCGACCGCGGCCCGCGAGGGACTGCTCGCGCTCAAGGGCATCGGGCCCGTGGACCGCGGGCTACGTCGCGATGCGGGCGTTGGGCGACCCGGACGCGTGGCTGCCCACGGACGTGGGCGTCCGCCACGGCCTCGCGCGGATCGGCGCGGAGCCCGAGCGGGCGGAGCGATGGCGACCGTGGCGCTCGTACGCGCTCATGCACCTCTGGGCGGTGCTGGGGGACTGAGCGGGCGTGGACGTGCGGGCCCGGGCTGCGGTTCCACGCCCGCTGTGGGCGCGGGTGATCGTGGGCGTGGGAACGCAGGGGCTGCGCGCCGCGCCGCCGACGCGGCCGCGCTGCGCGAGGCGCCCGGGAGGTGCGGGGCGCCGTGACTGCCGCTCTGAGGGGAGGAGGAGTGGGCGCTCGCGTTGGAACGCCCGGGGCTTGGCGAGTTCTGGGGGCATGTGCCCCACAAGACGCCACGGTGCGGCCTCGTCGCCGCGGGCGCTCGTCCGCCCCGCTCACCAGCGGCAGTTTCGGCGTCGACGCACCGCGGGCGCCTCGCGAAGCGCGGAGGGCGCCCGCGCTTCCACGCCCGCTGTCGGCGCCTCGCACAGCGGGCGTGGAACGGCGGCTCCCGAGCCACGCTCCCACGCCCGCTGGCTACGGGAAGAGCGGGCCGAGGGCCGCGTGCGCCGCGCGGAGCTCGTCGAGGCTCCAGGACGTGCCGTCCGCCCAGCCGCAGCGCGTCGCCGCCGACCGTGCCGAAGACGTCGAGCGGGAGGTCCAGGGCCTCGAGCGCCTCGCGGGGGCCGCTGAGGATGAAGCCGCCCTTGCGCTCGCCGAACTGGAAGAGGCGGCTCGAGGACCCCGAGGCCGTGCATGTCCGCGCCGATCCCGCCGGCCAGGCAGCACTCCGCGATCGCGACGAGCATGCCGCCCTCCGCGACGTCGTGCGCGCTCGTGACCGCGCCGGAGCGCACCGCCTCGCGGATCGCGGCGAGGGTCGCGACCTCGTGGGCGAGGTCGTAGCCCGGGAGGCCGTCGGGGAGCTCCTCGCCCCAGAGCTTCGCGAGCTCCGAGCCCGCGAGCGACGGTGCGGCGTTCCACCCGGCGAGCGCGACGACGTCGCCCTCGGCCGCGAAGCCGGAGCGGCCCGCGGCGTCCGCGCGGGGCAGCTCGCCGACCATGCCGACGACGGGCGTCGGGTAGATCGGGCCGTCGACGCCCTGGTTGTAGAGGGAGACGTTGCCGCCGACGATGGGCGCCTCGAGCGCGCGGCAGGCGTCGCCGAGGCCGCGGACGGCCTCCGTGAGCTGCCAGGCGACCTCGGGCCGCTCCGGGTTGCCGAAGTTCAGGTTGTTCGTCGTGCCGAGCGGCTTGGCCCCGACGCAGGCGAGGTTCGCCGCGCACTCGAGCGCCGCCTCGACCGTCCCGACGTAGGGGTCGCAGGCGACACGCCGACCGTTGCAGTCGATGGAGGCCGCGAGCGCGCTGCCGTCGGGGAGCTGGAGCACGGCGGCGTCCGCCTGGCCCGGTCGACGGACCGTGCGCGACTGGACGATCCAGTCGTACTGCTGGAAGAGCGGCAGCCGCGACGCGACGTTCGGGGAGCCGAGGAGCGCGAGGAGCGTCTCGTGGATCCCGGCGTCGCGGGCGAGGGTCGCGGGCGGCGCGGGGTACAGCGGCGCCGCGGGCTTCTCGGGGTGGATCGCGTACATGGGGCAGTCGTCCACGAGCGCCTCGACCGGCATCTCGCCGACGACCTCGCCCCGCTGGACGACGCGCATGACGCGGTCCTCGATGACCGTGCCGATGGCGGTCCCGTGGACCTCCCACTTCTCGCAGACCGCGACGACCTCGGCCACGCGCTCCGGGGTGCAGACGCAGAGCATCCGCTCCTGCGACTCGCTGACCATGATCTCGAAGGGCTCCATGCCGGCCTCGCGGAGCGGGACGACGTCGAGGTCGATCTCGAGGCCGACCTCGCCCTTGGAGGCCATCTCGGACGCGGCGCTCGTGAGCCCCGCGGCGCCGCAGTCCTGCAGGGAGACGAGCAGCCCGCGGCGCAGGAGCTCGAGGGAGCACTCGAGGAGCTTCTTCTCCTCGAAGGGGTCCCCGACCTGGACGGAGGGCCGCTTGTCCGCGTCGTCCTCGCCGAACTCCGCCGAAGCCAGCACGGACGCGCCGCCGATGCCGTCGCGGCCCGTCGAGGCGCCGAAGAGCACGAGCCTGTTGCCCAGGCCGACGGCGGCGCTCTTGATCATCGAGGCCTCCGTCGCGAGCCCGAGCGCCATCGCGTTGACGAGGCAGTTCGTCTCGTACGGGCCCTCGAAGTAGACCTCGCCGCCGATCGTCGGCACCCCGATGGAGTTGCCGTAGTGGCCGATGCCCGCGACCGCGCGGTCGAGCAGGTAGCGGGTGCGCTCGGAGGTCGGCTCGCCGAAGCGGAGCGAGTCGAGCACCGCGACGGGCCGCGCGCCGAGCGCGAAGATGTCGCGCAGGATCCCGCCGACGCCCGTGGCCGCGCCCTGGAAGGGCTCCACCGCAGACGGGTGGTTGTGCGACTCGACCTTGAAGGCGCAGACGAGGTCGCCGCTGACCCGCACGGCGCCCGCGTTCTCCCCTGGCCCCATGAAGACCGCGGCGCCCTCCGTCGGCAGCGTGCGCAGGAGCGCCTTGGAGTGCTTGTAGGAGCAGTGCTCGCTCCACATGAGCGAGAACATCGCGAGCTCGACCTGCACGGGCGGGCGGCCGAGCTTCTCGCGGACCAGCGTCGTACTCGTCCGGGGTCAGCCCGAGCGCGACCGCGTCCTCGACGGTCGGGAGCGTCTCAGGCATGCGCCGGGACCCCCTGCGCCATCGACGCGAAGAGCAGCAGGCCGTCGACGGAGCCCGTCAGCGGGTCGACCGCGTGCTCCGGGTGCGGCATGAGCCCCATGACGTTCCCGGCCTCGTTCGTCACGCCCGGCGATGTCGTTCGAGGAGCCGTTCGGGTTGCCGTCGTGGGCGTAGCGGAGGACGATCTGCCCATGTGCCTCCATGCGCTCGAGTTCCACGTCCGGCGCGTAGTAGCGGCCGGCCTGGTGCTTCGCCGGGATCGAGAGGACGCGGGACTCCCCGCACGCGCGCGTGAACGGCGTCTCCGCGTTGACCACCGCGAGGTTCACCTGGCGGCAGATGAAGCGCAGGCCGACGTTCGGCAGCAGCGCGCCTGGGAGCAGGCCCGCCTCGCAGAGCACCTGGAAGCCGTTGCAGATCCCGAGCACGAGCCCGCCCTCCGAGGCGAACCGCTTGACGGCGCCCATGATCGGGCTGAACTGCGCGATCGCGCCGACCCGCAGGTAGTCCCCGTAGGAGAAGCCGCCCGGGATGACGACGGCGTCGATGCCCTCGAGCGACGTGTCCCCGTGCCAGAGCAGCTGGGCGCTCGCGCCTTCGACCCGCTCGCACGCGAGCACCGCATCGGTCTCGTCGCAGGTGCCGGGGAACTGCACGACCCCGAACCTCACGAGACGATCTCGTAGTCCTCGATGAGCGGGTTCGCGAGGAGCTTCTCGCACATCGCCTCGAGCTGGGACGGGTCCTCGATCTCGAGCTCGACCAGCCGGCCGACGTGGACCTGCGAGACGCCCGAGAAGCCCAGCGCCGGGAGCGCGCGCTCGACCGCGATGCCCTGGGGATCGAGGATCCCGGCCTTGGGGCGGATGAGCACCCGCGCCTTCATGTGCTCGCCCCCGTCCGCTCGAGCCAGGCGGAGAACGGCTCGCCCGTGATCCTCGCGTAGGCCTCGCGGTAGCGCTCGCCCGTGCCCGGCGACGACCTCGTCGGGCAGCGCGGGGGCGGGCGGCGTCTTGTCCCAGCCCGAGCCCGCGGCCCAGTCGCGGACGTACTGCTTGTCGAAGCTCGGCTGGCCCCGGCCGACCGCGAAGCCCTCCGCGGGCCAGTAGCGCGAGGAGTCCGGCGTGAGCACCTCGTCGCCGAGGACCAGCTCGCCGTCGCGCCAGGCCGAACTCGAACTTCGTGTCCGCGAGGATCACGCCCTGCGCCGCGGCGTGCTCCGCGGCCGGCGGTAGAGCTCCAGGGAGACGTCGCGCACCCGCTCCGCCAGCGCGCGGTCGCCGAGCGCCGCGACCGCGCCCTCGAAGTCGATCGCCTCGTCGTGGCCCTCGGTGGCCTTCGACGACGGCGTGAAGATGGGCTCCGGGAGCGCCTCGGACTCCTGCAGGCCGGCGGGGAGCTCGATCCCCGAGACCTTCCCCGAGGCCTGGTAGTCCTTCCAGCCCGAGCCCGTGAGGTGCCCGCGCACGACGCACTCGATCGGCAGCATCTCGAGCTTGCGCACGACGACCGCGCGGCCGCGCAGCGCCTGCGGGACCCGCTCCGTGTAGGAGAGGACGTGGTGCGGGACGACGCCCGCGAGGCGCTCGAACCAGAACGCCGAGATGCCCGTGAGGACCGCGCCCTTGCCCGGGACGGGCGTCGGGTGGACGACGTCGTAGGTCGAGATGCGGTCCGAGGCGACCATGAGCAGGGCGTCGCCCAGGTCGTAGAGCTCCCGGACCTTCCCGCGGTGGACGAGGGGCGGGTCGGAGACGGCGGTCACGCGAGCGGAGGCTACCGGCCGCCCCGGCGGGGTACGGTCGCCCCATGAGCTCCCATCCCTCCGCGCGCTGGCGCGTCAAGCCCGGCGGGAAGCTCGACCTCGCGGCGGTCGACACGCGCGGCACGGACGGGGCGCCGGGCGACAAGGAGGCCACGAAGGAGGCGACCGACGCGCTGCGCGAGCGCCTCGTGGAGCTCCAGGAGCGCCTCTACGCGGAGCACCGCCAGAGCCTCCTGGTCGTCCTGCAGGCGATCGACACGGGCGGGAAGGACGGGACGATCCGCAACGTCTTCTCCGGGGTGAACCCCGCGGGGGTCGAGGTGACGTCGTTCAAGCGGCCGAGCGAGGAGGAGCTCGCGCACGACGTCCTGTGGCGGATCCACCGCGCGACGCCGGGCGCGGGGCACATCGGCGTCTTCAACCGCTCGCACTACGAGGACGTGCTCGTCGTGCGGGTGCACGGGCTCGTCCCCGACGACGTCGTCGAGGCGCGCTACGGCCACATCAAGGCGTTCGAGGCGAACCTCGTCGCCGCCGGGACGCGCGTGGTCAAGCTCTTCCTGCACATCTCGAAGGACGAGCAGCGCGAGCGCCTGCAGTCGCGGCTCGACGACCCGGCCAAGCACTGGAAGTTCGAGCTCGGCGATCTCGAGGAGCGCAAGCTCTGGCCCCAGTACCAGGAGGCCTTCCGGGACGCGCTGCGCGAGACGAGCACGGACGACGCGCCGTGGTTCGTCATCCCCGCGGACCGCAAGTGGTACCGCGACTGGGCGGTGCTGACGATCCTCGTGGAGGCGCTCGAGGCGATGGACCCGCAGTTCCCCGAGGCCGAGCCCGGGCTCGCCGAGGTCGTCATCGGGGACTAGGCCAGCAGCGCCTGCACCTCGTCCGCGCGGCGCTCGATCGCCGTGCGGAGCTTCGGGCCCGCGGGCTCGAAGAGGTCCGTGGCGAAGCCCCCCTTCGCGGTGAGCGACCAGGTGCCGACCGCGACGCCGTCGGCCAGGACGACGGGCAGGCCGTCGCCCCGGAAGTCGTAGCACCCGGGGACCAGGCCGGCCCGGGCGCGGCCGTCGGGAGCGTGGCCCATCGTGAGCGGATCCCACTTGCCGAGGAGGTCCACGCCGCGGGGCCGCGGCGCCGCCTCGAACGCCCGCTCGTCCTCCGCGCGCAGGAGCAGGCCGTCGCCGAGGTCGACCGTCGCGTGCTCCGCGAGCGCCACCGCCGCCCGGCCCTTCGGGACCCCCAGCCACCACGTCGTGTCCTCGAGGCGGGCGGGGCCGAGCGTCCGCAGGTGCTCCCCCGCCAGCCAGGCGAGCGCGGCGTCGCGCTCGTGGGGCGGCAGCTCGTGCGCGACGTAGCGCAGGGCGTTCGAGCGCAGGCCGGGCGCGCCCACGCGGACCAGGACGCCCTCGCGGGCCGCCTGCGCGGTCGCGCCCTTCACGTCGGCGGCGGGCTCGTCGAGCGCTGCGGCCAGCTCGGTCTGCGTGCGCGGCTCGGCGGCGGCCTCGAGCAGCCGCGCACGGAGCTCCGCGTAGCGCTCGGGGGTGAGCCCGAAGCGGCGCAGCCGGGCCGCGCCGGCCGCGGGCGCCTCGGGCAGCGCGGCGAACGCGCGGGCTCCCGCCCCGGCCGGCATGAGGTGGATGGAGCCGCGCATCGCCGGAACCCGGACGCCCGCCGCCGCGACCGCCCGGAAGTCCGCCGCGCTGACATCCGGGCGCTCCGGGCGGCGAGCGCGAGCGGCGCGCTCGGGTGCGAGGAGTACACGGCGACCACGTCCGCGAGCGCCGTCGCCGCGTCGGGCGCCGCCCGCCCCAGCCGCTGGCGCTCGTGGGTGAAGGCGCGGACTCGGTCGAGCACGCGGGGAGCTTCTCATCGGCTCGTAGGGACGTCGCCCCCACGAAGGGATGAGAAGCCCGGGCGCGACCGCGTCGCGACGGCCGGCAGCCGCACCCGCCCCAGGGCGACGAGCACCCCGAGCACGAGGACGAGCCCGCCCGCCGCCTCCCCCGTGCTCGGCAGCTGGTCGAGCAGGAGCCAGGCGGAGGCCATCGCGACGACCGGCGCCAGGAGCACCCAGGGCACGACGGACGCGGGCGGGTTCCGGGCGAGCAGCGCGTTGAAGACGCCGTAGCCGACGAGGGAGGCGAGGCCCGCGGTGTAGAGCGTCGAGGCGATCGCCCGCGGGCCGAGCCCGGCGAGGGCGTCGCCGACCTCCGTCGGCCCGTCCACGAGCAGGGAGAGCCCGAGCAGCGGGAGCGGGACGACCACCGCCGACCACACCGTGAGCCCGAGGCCACCGGGCACCCGCGCGGCGCGGGAGAGGACGTTCCCGATCGCCCAGGAGAGCGCCGCGAGGAGGCAGAGCCCGATCGCCCCCAGGCCGACGTGGCCGCCGCGCCCGAGCGCCACGACGACGAGCCCCACGCGAGCCGAGCACCACGCCCGCGAGCTGCGCGCGACTCGGCCGCTCCCCGAGGACCCCGGCCGCGAGCAGCACCGTGAGGAGCACCTGCGCCTGCAGCACGAGCGCGGCGAGGCCCGGCGGGAGCCCGGCCGCGATCGCGAGGTAGAGCAGCCCGAACTGCCCGAGCGACATGAACGCCCCGACCCCGGCGAGCGTCCGCCACGGGACGTCCGGCCGCGGGACGAGGAACACCGCCGGGACGACCACCACGGCGAAGCGCAGCGCGGCGAAGAGCAGGGGCGGGACGTCGCGGATGCCCCAGTCGATCACGACGAAGTTGAAGCCCCACACGGACGCGACGAGGGCGGCGAGGAGCGAGTCGCGGCGGGACATGGGCCGCAGCCTGGCACGCCTGGACCATGCACACCAGCAACGTCGAGGACCGCTGACCATGTAGCTTGACTGCATGATCGACCTGGCGGGGCTCGCCGCCCTCGACGCCGTGGCCGTCCACGGCTCCGTCGTGTCCGCCGCCGACGCGCTCGGCTTCACCCCGAGCGCCGTCTCCCAGCAGGTCAAGCGCCTCGAGCGCCAGACGGGGGTGGCGCTGCTCGAGCGCGTCGGGCGCGGGGTGGTCCTCACCGCCCACGGCCGCCACCTCGTGGACGGCGGTGTCCGGATCCGGGCGGAGCTCGAGCGCCTCGAGGCCGGCGTGCACGCGCAGGCCGGTGCGGTCGCCGGCCAGCTCCGCGTCGCCGCGTTCTCCACCGCCATGCGCGGCCTCGTCGCGCCGCTCGTGCGCGCCCTGCGCGACGCCCACCCGCAGCTGTCCCTCGCCCTCACGGAGCGCGAGCCCGCGGACGCCGCGGAGCTCGTCGCCTCGGGGAGGGTCGACGTGGGCCTCGTGCACACCTGGGGTGACGAGCAGCTCGTGGTCGCCGGGCACCTGACGGCCACGCACGTCGGCACGGACCTCGCCGACGTCGTCGTCCACGCGGAGCACCCCCTCGCGCGGCGGGAGCAGGTGACCCCCGCCGACCTCGTCGACGAGGCCTGGATCGCCACCCCGGAGGGGACGATCTGCCGCCGGTGGCTCCTGCGCATGCACGCGGGCACGGGCCAGGAGCCGCGGGTCGCGCACGAGTCCATGGAGTTCGCCTCGCACGTCGCGCTCGTGCGCGCGGGGCTGGGCATCGCGCTCATCCCGCGCCTGGGCCGCGCACCGCTCGGCCCGGACCTCGCCGCCGTCCCGGCCGTCGCGCCCGCACCGACGCGCGAGCTCTTCGCGCTGCACCGCACGAGCATGGGCGCCTCACCCGCGGTCGGCGTCGTGCTCGCGGCCCTGCGCGAGCACGGGGCGCGCCCGGCGTGACCGTCAGCTCGTGGAGGCCGCGGGCTCCTGGGCGGCGCGGCGGTCCGCGAGCGTCTCGAGCACGCGGGCGACGCGCTCGAACACCTCGACGCCCGCCGCGAGCTGCGCGGGGTCGAGGTCGCCGAGGAGCTCCGTCCAGAGGGCGCGGAAGGCGTCGCGCCGTTCGGTCGTCAGGCGGCGCCCCTCGTCCGTGAGGACGACCACGACGACCCGGCGGTCCGTCGGGTGGCGCTCCCGGGCGACGAAGCCGCGGCCCTCGAGCAGGCCGAGCATCTGCGTCGTGCTCGCCGGCGTGAGGTCCGCGGCGGCGGCCAGGCGCCCCGCCGGGAGGCCGGCGGGTTCGTCGAGCAGCCGGATCATGAGGCGGAAGTGCGGCGAGGGAGAGCTCCTCCGCGCGCTGCCCCTCCCGGCCGCGCAGGCGGCGCTCCGCGCCGAGCAGCGTGCCGAAGGCCTGGCGCAGCTCGTCGAGCTGCGCCTCGCTCACGCCGCCACCTCGACGCGCTCGGCGACGACCTCGTCGTGCCGCTCCTGCTCGGCCAACCCACGCTGGCGGCGCGCCTGGCGCTCCACGCGCACCAGGACGAAGGCGGGGATCGCGGCCACGAGCGAGACGACGAGCGCCCACCAGTACGTCGTGCCGAACGCGTCCGCGGCGGCCGCGGGGGTCCGCGCGCCGTCGAGGTTGTTCGCCAGGATCACGGAGAGGATCGCGGTGCCGACGGAGCCCCCGACCCGCTGCAGGACCGTGAGCTGCGGCGTCGCGTTCGTCACCTGCGCGGGGGTGAGCACGGCGTAGGCCGCGCTCATCGCCGGCATGATCGAGGTGCCGATGCCGAACCCGCGGAGCACGAGCAGCGCGGAGAGCAGGACGTAGGAGTCGTCGGGCCCGATGAGCGCGAAGGGGATCGTCGAGACCACGAGGATCGCGATGCCCGCGACGGAGACCGGCCCGCCGCCGATCCGATCGGTCAGTCGACCGGAGAGGAACATCGCGAGCGCCGCACCGATGCCCTGCGGCGCGAGCAGCAGGCCCGTGGTCAGCGCGCTCTCGCCCCGGACGAGCTGGTAGTAGAGCGGCACGATGATCATCGCGCCGAAGAGCGCGCCGCCGAGGCAGAACGTCGTCGCGGCCGCCGCGGAGAACGCGCGGTTCTGGAAGAGGCGGACGTCGAGCAGCGGGTGGGCGACCCGCAGCGCGTGGGTGACGAACGCGGCGATGAGCGAGACGCCGAGGGCGAGCGGCAGCCACACGTGGACGTCGGCGACCGTGCCGGTCTGGCCGAACTCCGCCAGGCCGTAGACGAAGAGCGGCAGGCCCGAGGCGAGCATCGCCAGGCCCGAGACGTCGAGCGGGCCGGCGCCCTCGCGGTCCGGCGCCGCGTGGGGCAGGCGGCGCAGCCCGAGCGCGACGGCGACGACGCCGAGCGGCACGTTGATGAGGAAGATCCACTGCCAGCCGAACGCGTCGAGCAGCCAGCCGCCCAGCACCGGGCCGAGCACGGGCGCCAGGACGATCGGCACGCCGATGAGCGACATGACCCGGCCCATGTTCTGCGGGCCCGCGGCGCGCGCGAGCATCATCTGGCCGATGGGCAGCGTCATGCCGCCGCCGACGCCCTGGAGCACCCGGAAGGCGACGAGCGACTCGACGTTCCACGCGGCGGCGCAGAGCGCGGAGCCCGCCGTGAACGCCACGAGCGCCGTCAGGTAGACGCGGCGCGGGCCGAACGCCGTCGCGAGCCAGCCCGTGATCGGGATGACGGCGGCGAGCGCGAGGAGGTAGCCCGTGGCGACCCACTGGACGTCGTCGAGGGGGGCGTCGAGGTCCCGGGCGAGCGTGTCGAGCGCGACGTTGACGATCGTCGTGTCGAGCACGGACATGATCGCGCCGAGGATGACGACGAGGCCGAGGGACTTGACGGCGGGGGAGAGCGATGATCCGGTCATGAGGTGCCGAAAGGTTAGCCGCCTCACGATCTCCCAAACGTGATGCGGCGCACACGGACTCGACCACCGCAGCGCGGCGGCCGAGCCCGGCGCGGCCCCCTCAGCCCAGCGCGACGGGCAGCGTGCGCAGCTGGTTGGCGAACGGCGACACGACGTGCACGGGCTCGCCCGCGAGCGCCATCCCCGGGAAGCGCGCGAGCGTCTCCTCGAAGAGCACCCGCAGCTCGAGCCGCGCGAGCGCCGTGCCGAGGCAGTAGTGCCGGCCGCCCGCGCCGAACGCCTGGTGCTCGGGATGGCGGTGGATGTCGAAGCGGTCCGGCTCCTCGTACCGCGTCTCGTCCCGGTTCGAGCTCGGGTACCAGAGGATGACCTTCTCCCCCTCGCGGATGAGCTGCCCGCCGAGCTCCACGTCCCGGGTCGCCGTGCGGGCGAAGTGCGCGAAGGCGGGGAACATCCGCAGGGACTCCTCGACCACGCCCGGGATGAGCCCGGGGTCGGCCAGCACCTGCTCGAGCTGCTCGCGGTCCTCCAGCAGCGCGCGCATGCCCGAGCAGTACGTCGCCTTCGTCGAGTCGTTGCCCGCCGCCATGAGCAGGAAGAAGCCCATGACGATCTCGTGCTCCTCGAGCCCGTGGCCGTCGAGCTCCGCGTGGACCAGGACGCTCGTGAGGTCGTCCGTCGGTGTCTCGCGGCGGGCCGCGATGAGCTCGCCGCAGCGGCGGAAGACCTCGGGGATCTCCCGCTCCATGACCTGCTGGATCCCCTCGGGGGTCGAGGCGGGGTCGCCGGCCTGCAGCGTCGTGGCCATGAGCCGCGCCCAGACCACGTCGTCCTCGGGCGCGATCCCCATGAACGAGCCGATGACCCGCGCGACGACGGGCTGGGCGACCTCCTCGACGAGGTCGCACGCCGCGCGCCCCTCCAGGCGGTCGAGCACCCCGCGGGTGATCGCCCGGATCGCGGGCTCGTGCTCGGCGATCCGCCTCGGGGTGAAGCCCTTCTGGAAGAGCGTCTTGAGGCGGTCGTGCTTCGGCGGGTCCATCCCGATGAACATCGCCTGCTGGAGCTCGAGCGGGAGGATCGCCAGCGAGCCGGTGAAGCCCCCGCGCTCGGAGCTCCAGGTCTCCCAGTCGCGGGAGACCGCGTGGACGTCGTCCGCGCGCACGACGGACCAGAAGCCCGCGTCGCCGGGGAACTGCGAGATGCCGCTCGAGTGGTGCACGGGGCACGTCCCGCGGAGCTCGGAGAACAGCGCGTGCGGCGGCCCGTCCACCCAGTGCTCCGAGTCCGCGACCCGGATCGTCCCGAGGTCCCGCCGGGTCGTCGTCTGCTCGCTCATGCGCTCAGCGCGACCTCGGGCGCGGCGGTCGTGCGGCCCCGGATGAGGTCCGCGGCGCGCTCGGCCAGGGCGATGGTCGGCGCGTTCGTGTTGCCGCGGGGGACGCTCGGGAAGACGGAGGCGTCGACGACCCGCAGGCCCTCGACCCCGCGCACCCGGCACTCCGGGTCCACGACGGCCATGGGGTCGGCCTCGAGGTCGCCCATCTTGCAGGTCCCGACGGGGTGGTAGATCGTCTGCATCGTCCGGCGCACGAACGCCTCGACGTCCTCGTCCGACGCGCTCTCGGGGACGAGGTGCCCCGCCGCCACGAAGCTCTTGAGCGGCTCGGCCTCGACGATCTCCATCGCCTTCTGCACCCCCTTGACGAGCGAGCGGACGTCGCGCTCGTCCGTGAGGTAGCCGTGGACGATGAGCGGCTTGGTCGTCGGGTCGGGCGAGACGACCGCGACCTGGCCGCGCGACTCGGGCCGCAGGACGCAGCAGGAGAGCGTGAAGCCGTGCTCGGGCGGCGGCACGAGGCCCTCCTGCTCGAACATCGCCGGGACCATGTGGAACTGCACGTCGGGGACCTGGAGGTCGTCGCTCGTGCGGTAGAAGCCGCCCGACTCGCCGACGTTCGAGGTCAGCGGGCCGCGCCCCTCGGTCCACTCCGCGAGGTTCTCGTCGTTCAGCGCGTCCTTCAGCGAGTCCTCGGAGGTGATCGTGCAGGTCAGGCCCGCGGTCGGGTGGTCCGAGAGGTTCATCCCCATGCCGGCCACCTCCGCGACGAGCGGGATCTGCAGGAGCTCGAGCTCCTCCGCGCGGCCCAGCCCGGAGAGGGTGAGGACGTGCGGGGAGTTGTAGGCGCCGCCGCACACGAGGACCTCCTTGTCCGCCCGGAACTCGAGCAGGTCCGAGAGCCGCAGCGCCTCGACGCCGACGGCGCGCGTGCCCTCGAAGAGCACCTTCGTCACGTGGAGGTGCGTCTCCACCGTGAGGTTCGGGCGGTCCATGACCGGGTGCAGGAAGCCCACGGCGGTCGAGTGCCGCTTCCCGTCCTTCTGGGTCACCTGGTAGAAGCCGACGCCGTCCTGCTCGTCCCCGTTGAAGTCCGGGTTGACGGGGAGCCCGGCGGCCTGCGCGGCCTCCACGAACGCCTCGGCGGTGACGGAGCGCGCGCGGGCGTCGGAGACCCGGAGCGGGCCGCCCGTCCCGTGCAGCGCGTCCTCCCCGCGCTCGTTGTCCTCGCTCTTCTTGAAGTAGGGGAGGATCGCCTCGGAGGTCCAGCCGTCGCAGCCCTCGCCCGCCCACTCGTCCCAGTCGCGCTTGTTGCCGCGGATGTAGATCATCGCGTTGATGGAGCTCGAGCCCCCGAGCGTCTTGCCCCGCGGGAGGTAGACCCGCCGGCCGTCGGCCCCGGGCTCGTAGCCCGTGGAGTAGTCCCAGTCGTTCTGGGAGCGGAACAGCGCCGCCATCGCCGCGGGGATGTGGATGAAGTCCGCGGAGTCGGGCGGACCCGCCTCGATGAGCAGCACGCTCGTCTCGGGGTCCTCGCTCAGCCGGTTGGCCAGCACGCAGCCGGCGGAACCGGCTCCCACGATGACGTAGTCGTACGACGACACGGCACTTCCTCCAGGCTCGGGATCGAGCCCTGACCCTCCCCGGCGTTCGACGCCGTGTCAAGTCGCCGCCGTCAGAGGATGGCGCCCGGGGTGTACGCGGCCGCCCCGGGGCGCGCGTCGACGATGCGCGCCACCTGCGAGACGACCGCGCGGACCTGCGTCGTGGCGGCGCCCGTGAAGCCCAGCGGATCGGCCAGGAGCGCGTCGAGCGCCCCGTCCTCGAGCTGCAGCCGCGGGTCCGCCGCCAGCCGGGCGACGAGGTCGTTCTCGGCCAGGCCCTCCTCGCGCATGGCCAGCGCGACGCCGACCGCGTGCTCCTTGATCGCCTCGTGCGCGGTCTCCCGGCCGACCCCCGCGCGGACCGCGGCCATGAGCACGGCGGTCGTCCCGAGGAAGGGGAGGTAGCGGTCGAGCTCCCGGGCGATCACCGCGGGGTAGGCGCCGAACTCGTCCAGGACCGTGAGCGTCGTCTCGTAGAGGCCGTCGAGGGCGAGGAACGCGTCGGGCAGCGCGACCCGGCGCACGACGGAGTCCGAGACGTCCCCCTCGTTCCACTGGGTGCCCGCGAGCTCGGCGACCATCGTCAGGTGGCCCTTGAGGACCACCGCGAGGCCCGTGATGCGCTCCGCCGAGCGCGTGTTCATCTTGTGCGGCATCGCGCTCGAGCCGACCTGGCCGGGCTGGAAGCCCTCCGTCGCGAGCTCGTGGCCGGCCATGAGGCGGATCGTCGTCGCCAGCGAGGAGGGCGCCGCGGCGAGCTGGACGAGCGCGGAGACGACGTCGAGGTCGAGGGAGCGCGGGTAGACCTGGCCCACGGAGTCGAGCGTGCGGCCGAAGCCGAGGTGGAGCGCGACCTGCCCCTCGAGCTCCGCGAGCGCCTCGGGATCGCCGCCCAGGAGGTCGAGCATGTCCTGCGCCGTGCCGACCGGGCCCTTGATGCCGCGCAAGGGGTAGCGCTCCAGGAGCTGCTCGAGGCGCGCGTGGGCCACCAGGAGCTCGTCGGCCGCGGTGGCGAAGCGCTTGCCGAGCGTCGTGGCCTGCGCCGCGACGTTGTGGCTGCGGCCCGTGATCGTCGTCCCGGCGTGCTCCGTGGCCAGGCGCGCGAGGCGGGCGAGCACGGCGACCGTCCGGTCCCGGACGTGCTCGAGCGAGAGCCGGATCTGCAGCTGCTCCACGTTCTCCGTGAGGTCCCGGCTCGTGAGGCCCTTGTGGACGTGCTCGTGGCCCGCGAGCGCGTTGAACTCCTCGATGCGCGCCTTCACGTCGTGGCGCGTCACGCGCTCCCGCGCGCTGATCGACGCCAGGTCCACGTCGTCGAGCACCCGCTCGTAGTCCTCCAGCACGCCGTCGGGGACGTCGACCCCGAGCCGCCGCTGGGCCTCGAGGACCGCGAGCCAGAGCTCGCGCTCCATGATCACCTTGCCTACGGGCGACCAGAGGCGGACGAGCTCCGGGCTGGCGTAGCGGGCGGCGAGGACGTTCGGGATCACCCGCGGGAGCCTACGGGTGGCCGCGGGACCCGCTCAGTCCTTGCGGCAGAAGTCCGTGCCCGCGACGAGCGCCGTGCACGTCGTCCGCGCCTTCCAGCGCGCGCGGAGGTCCTTCAGGAAGCGCTCCGTCGCCGCGTTCTGCGCCGTGGCCAGGAGGTTCGCCCGGATCGCCTTCGTCGCCTGCTCGAGCCCCTGGGCCGGCAGCGGCGTGACCTTCTGCACCTGGAAGACGAGCCAGCCGCCCGCCGTCTTCACGGGCCCCTGGAGCGCACCCTGCGGCGCGCCGAAGACCGCGCGCTCGAAGGTCGCGTCGCTCGTGCCGGGCTGGAGGTCCTTCACGACCCCCTTGGCCGAGACCAGCGCCGCGTCCGAGGCGAACTGCTCGACGACCTTCGCGAACGACTGCCCGCCCTCGAGGGCCGCCCGCGCCTGCTTCGCCTTGGCCTCGTCCGGGGCCAGGACGAGGCGCAGGTCGCGCTTGGACGGCGTGGCCCAGCGCTGCGGGTCGCGCTCGTAGGCGGCCTTGATCGCGTCGGCGGAGGGGGCCTGGACCGCCTTGACCGCCTTCTCGCGCAGGGCGCCCGAGAGGAGGGAGATGCGCTGCTGGAAGCGCAGGTCGGCCTCGTCGACCCCGAGCTGGGCGAGGAGCTGGTTGCGCTTGTCCGGGGTCGAGGCGCCCGACTGGGAGAAGTAGTCGTCGATCGCCTTCGTGACCTGCGCGGGGGTCACCTCCACGTCCTGGCGCTCGGCCTCCGCGGTGATCCAGGCCGAGCCCGCGAGCAGCTCGAACGCCTGCTTGCGGGTCTCCGCCTCGGTCGGCTGGGACTGCCCGGCCACGGCCTTCGTGTAGATGCCCTCCCAGCGGGTGAGCTCCGCCTGCTCGATGGGCGTGTCGCCCACGAGGGCGACCGCGCCCGCGGGGACGGCGGGGGCGTCGTCGCCGCCCGTGGCCAGGAAGCCGACGACGAGCAGGGCGACGATGGCGACCGCGATCGCCGCCGCGGCCGCGACGTGCGTCTTGAGCCACCAGTAGGCCGCGTCGGCGGCGTCCAGGATCCGGTTCATCCCGCGCACGCTAGGCGCTGTTCATGTGGACGGCGTGAAGAACGCCGCCCGTCGCGTCAGGCGCCGACGTCGTCGGGGCCGGTCAGGTGCGGCCCGTCTCGCGCACCACGCGCGCGTCCTTCTCGTGCGAGGCCGCGAGGAGCTCCTCCTGGGCGCGCAGGATGGCGGCGGTGCGCTCCGGGTCCCCCACCGCGAGGATCCGCGCGGCGAGCAGGCCGGCGTTCCGCGCGTTGCCGATCCCGACCGTCGCGACCGGGACGCCCGCGGGCATCTGCACGATGGAGAGCAGCGAGTCCATGCCGTCGAGGTGCTGCAGCGGGACGGGGACGCCGATGACGGGCAGCGGCGTCGTCGAGGCGAGCATGCCGGGGAGGTGCGCGGCACCGCCGGCCCCGGCGATGATGACCTGGAGGCCGCGCCCGTGGGCCTCCGTGCCGTAGGCGACCATGTCGCGCGGCGCCCGGTGCGCGGAGACGACCCGGAGCTCGTGCGCGATGCCGAGCTCGTCGAGCGCCTCGGCGGCGGCGCGCATGGTCGGGAGGTCCGAGTCGCTGCCCATGACGATGCCGACGACCGGCGTGCTCATGCGGGGGCTCCTTCGAGGAGGTGGACCGCGCGCCACGCGACGCTGCGGGCGGACGCGGCGTCCGGGCCGAGTGCGGTGACGTGCCCGAGCTTGCGACCGGGGCGGGCGGCCTTCCCGTACAGGTGGACGTGCGCGCCCTCGACCGCGAGCGCGTCGCGGAGGCGCGCGCGCGGATCGCTGCCGTCGGCGGGGCCGACGACGTTCACCGTCACCGCCGCGGGCGCGACGAGCGCCGTCGACCCGAGCGGCAGGTCGAGCGCGGCGCGCAGGTGCTGCTCGAACTGCGAGGTGACCGCGCCCTCGATGGACCAGTGGCCCGAGTTGTGCGGGCGCATCGCGAGCTCGTTGACGAGGAGCCCGGCCGGGGTGAGGAAGAGCTCGACCGCGACGAGCCCCGTCGCGCCGATGTGCTCGACGATGCGCGTGGCGACGTCGACCGCCTCGCGCGCGACGCGCTCGGGGACGTCGGCGGGCGCGACGAGCTCGCGCAGCATGGCCTGCTCCTGCACCGTCTCCACGACGGGGTAGGCGACCTGCGCACCGTCGGACGTCCGCGCGACGAGCACCGCGAGCTCGCGCTCGATGGCGAGCGCCGGCTCGGCGAGCGCGCCGTCCGGGAGCGGCGCGAGGAACGCCGCGGCCTCCTCCTCGCCGGCCACCACGCCCGACGCCCCGCCCGTCGTAGCCGCCGCGCGGCGCCTTGAGCACGACGGGCCAGCCGTGCTCGGCGGCGAACGCGGCGACGTCCTCGACGGTGCGCACCTGGGCGAACGGGGGAACGGGGAACCCCGCCGCCCCGAGCTCCGTCCGCTGGTGGAGCTTGTCCTGCGCGAAGCGCTTGGCCGCCGGCGCCGGGACGAGCCGGTGCCCCTCGTCCGCGAGCGCCTGCAGCAGGGCGTTCTCGACGCCCTCGAACTCGAAGGTCACGACGTCGACGCCCGCCGCGAAGGCGCGGAGCACGTCGAGGTCCGCGTGGTCGCCGACGAGCGCCTCCGCCCCCGCGAGCACGGCGCAGTCCTGCGGGCCGTCCGCGAGGAGCCGCAGGTCGACCCCGAGGGCGATCGCGGCCGCGAGGTCCATCCGGGCGAGCTGGCCCGCGCCGAGGATGCCCAGGCGCGGCCCGTCCGGACGGGGGTTGAGGAGCGCGGGCAAGGAGCGGAGCCTACGTCGCCCGGAGGGCGATGTCCGTCCGCAGCTGGCGGCCCTCGAAGGTCACGAGCTCCGCCGCCGCGTAGGCCGCGTCGCGCGCGGCCTGCGCCGTGGGGCCGAGCGCCGTCACGTTCAGGACCCGTCCGCCCGCGGTCACGAGGCGGCCGTCGACGTCCCGTGCCGTCCCCGCGTGCGTGAGCTCGACGCCGTCCGGGAGCTCCCCGATCGTGATCGGGTCGCCGCGAGGCGGAGCGCTCGGGGTAGCCCGCGCCCGCGAGCACGAGCGTCACCGCCCAGTCGTCGGAGAAGGCGAGCGGCGGCGCGCCCGCCAGGCCGCCCGGGCGCGTCGCGCGCGAGCAGGAGGTCCGCGAGGTCGCCCTGCAGGCGCGGGAGCACGGCCTGGGTCTCCGGGTCGCCGAAGCGCGACGTTGTACTCGATGACCCGCGGACCCCCCGGGGTGAGCATGAGCCCCGCGTAGAGGACGCCGTGGAACGGCGTGCCCCGGCGCGCGAGCTCGTCGAGGATCGGCTGGTGGACGAGCGCGGCGAGTGCCGCGGGGTCCTGCGCCCCGGGCGCCGGGCACGGGCGAGTAGGAGCCCATGCCGCCCGTGTTCGGGCCCTCGTCGCCGTCCCGGATCCGCTTGTAGTCCTGCGCGGGCGCGAGCGGGTAGGCGCGCTCCCCGTCGCACAGCGCGAGCAGGGAGAGCTCCTCCCCCTCGAGGAACTCCTCCACGACGACGTCGCCCGGCCCGTGGCGGCGCTCCACGAGGAACGCCTCGAGCGCCGCGCGGGCCTCGGCCTCGTCCGCGGGGAGCACCACGCCCTTGCCCGCGGCCAGGCCGTCGAACTTCAGGACGGCGGGGTAGCGGCCGCCGATCGCGGCGAGGCCCGCCTCGACGGTCGTGACGACCTCGTAGCCCGCGGTCGGGACGCCCGGCGGCGGCCATGACCTCCTTCGCGAAGGCCTTCGAGCCCTCGAGGCGGGCTGCTGCCGCGCTCGGGCCGAACGCGGGGATGCCCGCCGCGGTCAGCCGGTCGACGAGCCCGCCGACCAGCGGCCCCTCCGGGCCGACGACCACGAGGTCCACCCCGCGCTGCCGGGCGACGTGGACGAGCCCGTCGAGGTCCGTCACGGTGAGGTCGAGCACGCGCGCGTCCGCGGCGATGCCCGGGTTGCCCGGCGCGCACAGCAGCTCGGGCGCCTGCTCGGAGCGCGCCAGGGCGCGGACGATGGCGTGCTCGCGGCCGCCACCGCCCACCACCAGGATCTTCAACGGGGTCCTACAGCGAGGCGATGAAGTCGTCGATCGGGATCGCGGCGAGCGTCTCGTAGCGCGAGGTCCCGCGCGAGGAGAGCTCGAGGGAGACCCGGGCCATCGTGTGCTCGTCCGGCGCCTCGACGATGTTGATGAAGTCGAAGCGGCCGAGCGTCGACCACTGCGCCTTGACCGTCGCCCCGAGCTGCTCGATCTCCTTGTTGACCTCGCGGATGCGCTGCGGGTTGTTCTTGACGGTCTGGACCCCTTCGGGCGTCAGCGTCGTCAGCATGATGTAGGTCGGCATGACGTCCTTCTACCATCATCGGCCGATGCGCTCCCGGTCCGCCGCACTGCTGGTGACCGTCGTCTGCCTCGGCGCCGCCGCGCCCGCCGCCTCCGCCGCGGAGGTCCGGGTGGACAAGCCCTGCTTCGCCGACCCGACGGACCGCAAGGACACCGTCACGCTCACCGGCAGCGGCTTCGACCCCGACGCGGACTACCAGGTGACGCTCGACGGCCTGCCGCTCACGGGCGGCACGGGCAGGACCGACGCGGCCGGGAACCTCTCGGGGCGCTTCGTCGCGCCCGGGGTCCGCACCGTCGCGCCCCGCGCGCGCCAGCACCGCTTCCGCCTCCGGGTCCAGCAGGGCGCCAACCAGCCCGAGACGACCTTCGGGGTCTCGCGCCTGGCCGCGTCCTTCGCCCCCACCCGGGGCGACCTCACGAGCCTGCGCGTGCGCTTCTCCGTCTGGGGCTTCGGCCTGGAGCGCGTCGGCGCGCCCGAGCCCGTGTACGTCCACTACGTCGGCCCGACCGGGCGCCTCGCGCGCTCCGTGCGCCTCGGCAGCACGCGGGGCGACTGCGGGTTCCTGCGCACCGCGCGGCGACGGCTCTTCGCCTTCACCCCGCGCTCGGGGCGGTGGCGGCTGCAGTTCGACAGCCGCCGGCGCTACACGCGCGGCACGCCCCGCTCGGACTTCCTCTTCACCTCCGTCGGCGTCCGCGTCCGCTAGGCCGTCCGCGTGCGGACAGCGGGCGTGGAAGCGGGGACCAGGCCTGCACTCCCACGCCCGCTGTTCGCGGGCGCGAGGTTCGGCGTGAACCTGCGGGCGGGCGCCGGCGACCCGCACCCTCACGCCCGCTGCCGGGCTTCCGCGCAGCGGGCGTGGAACCGCGGCTCCCCCCGCACTCCCACGCCCGCTGTCGCGCCGCTAGGCCGCCGCGGGCTCCCGGGTGCCGCGGGTGAGGACGACGTCCTCCCCCTGGGCGTCGACCGCGACGACGTCGCCCGCGGCGAACTCGCCCTGCAGGATGGAGAGCGCGAGCGGGTCGACCAGCCGCTTCTGGATCACGCGCTTCAGCGGCCGGGCGCCGTAGACGGGGTCGTAGCCGAGGTTCCCGAGCAGCTCGCGCGCCGCGGGGGTCAGCTCGACCTCGATCCCGCGCTGGCGCACCCGGCCGACGAGCAGGCGGACCTGCTTCTCGACGATCGCCCCGATGTGCTCGCGGTCGAGCGCGTGGAAGGCGACGATGTCGTCCAGGCGGTTGAGGAACTCGGGCTTGAACGTCGCCTCGAGGTCCCGGGCGTTGGAGGTCATGACCAGGACGACGTTCTTGAAGTCGACCGTCCGGCCCTGGCCGTCCGTGAGCCGGCCGTCGTCCATGACCTGCAGGAGCGCGTTGAAGACGTCGGGGTGCGCCTTCTCGATCTCGTCGAGCAGGAGGACCGCGTAGGGCTTGCGCCGCACGGCCTCCGTGAGCTGGCCGCCCTCCTCGTAGCCGACGTAGCCGGGAGGCGCACCGACGAGGCGGGCCACGGAGTGCTTCTCCATGTACTCGCTCATGTCGAGGCGGATCATCGCGTCCTGGCTGTCGAACATGAACTCCGCGAGCGCGCGCGCGAGCTCCGTCTTGCCCACGCCCGTCGGGCCGAGGAAGAGGAAGGAGCCGATGGGGCGCTCCGGGTCCTGGAGCCCCGCGCGGGAGCGGCGCACGGCGGAGGAGACGGCGGCGACGGCCTCGTCCTGCCCGACGACGCGGTCGTGCAGGCGGTCCTCCATGTGGATGAGCTTCTCCACCTCGCCCTCGAGCAGCCGGGAGACGGGGATGCCCGTCCAGCGGCCCACGACGAGCGCGATGTCCTCCGCGTCGACCGTGTCCTTGAGGAAGCGCGTGGCGGGGCGCTCGCCGCCGGCCTCGCTGGCCTCGGCCTCGGCGAGGGCACGCTCGAGGTCCGGGATCTCCCCGAAGCGCAGCTCGCCCGCGCGGTTCAGGTCGCCCTCGCGGGTGACCCGCTCGAGCTCGCGGCGCGCCTCCTCCAGGCGCGTGCGGAGGTCCGCGGTGCCCTGGATGGCCTGCTTCTCGGCCTGCCACTCCGCGACCATCGCGTCGTAGCTCTCCTCGAGCTCGGCGAGCTCCTGCTCCAGGGCCTCGAGCCGCGCCTTGGAGGCCTCGTCGGTCTCCTGCCGCAAGGAGGTCTGCTCGATCTGGAGCTGGAGCACCCGGCGCTGGACCTCGTCGATCTCCGTGGGCTGCGAGTCGTTCTCGACCTGCAGCCCCGCTGCGGCCTCGTCGACGAGGTCGATCGCCTTGTCCGGGAGGAAGCGGTCGGCGATGTAGCGGTGGGAGAGCGTCGCGGCGGCGATGAGCGCGCCGTCCTGGATCGTCACGTCGTGGTGGGTCTCGTAGCGCTCGCGCAGGCCGCGGAGGATCGCGATGGTGTCCTCGACGGAGGGCTCGTCGACCTGCACGGGCTGGAAGCGGCGCTCGAGCGCGGCGTCCTTCTCGATCTGCCGGTACTCCTTCAGCGTCGTGGCGCCGACGGCGCGCAGCTCCCCGCGGGCGAGCATGGGCTTGAGGAGGTTCGCGGCGTCGACCGCGCCCTCCGCGGCGCCCGCGCCGACGATCGTGTGCAGCTCGTCGAGGAAGAGGATGATCGCGCCCTCGGCGTCCCCCACCTCCTTCAGCACCGCCTTGAGGCGCTCCTCGAACTCCCCGCGGTACTTCGCGCCCGCGACGAGCGCGCCCATGTCGAGGGTGATGACCCGCTTGCCCTTCAGGCCGTCGGGGACGTCCCCGGCGATGATCCGCTGGGCGAGGCCCTCGGCGATCGCGGTCTTGCCCACGCCGGGCTCCCCGATGAGGACGGGGTTGTTCTTCGTGCGGCGCGAGAGGACCTGGATGACGCGCCGGATCTCGTCGTCGCGGCCGATGACGGGGTCCAGGCGGCCCTCCTCGCGCGCGCGCGGTGAGGTCGACGCCGAACTTCTTCGAGCGCCTCGTACTTGGCCTCGGGGTCCGCGTCGGTCACCCGGTGGGAGCCGCGGATGGCGGTGATCGCCTCGAGCAGCGCCTCGCGCCGGGCGCCCGCGTCGCGCAGGGCCTCGCCGGCCTTCGAGCCGTGGGCGGAGAGCGCGAGGAGGACGTGCTCGACGGAGACGTACTCGTCCTTCAGCTCGCGCATCTCGTGCTCCGCCGCGCGGAGGACCTGCGCGAGCTCGCCGCTCAGGCCCGAGGGCTCGCCCGGACCCTGGAGGGTCGGGAGCGCGTCGATGGCGGCCGCGGCGGCCTCGCGGACGACGCCGGGCTCGACCCCGACGCGGCGCAGGACGGGGACGGTGAAGCCGTCGGCCTGCTCGAGCAGCGCGGCCAGGAGCGTGCTCGGGGCCCGGCCTGCGGGTTGCGGCGCGTGCCGGCGAGCGCGATGGCGGCCTCGAGGGCCTCGCGGGTGCGGGTGGTGAAGCGATCGGCGTTCATGGCAGATCTCAGTCTAGCTCACTGAGATCTGCTGTGACCAGGCTCTCGCGGCGAGCGGTGATCCGCGACCCGGCCGCGTCCGGTATCCCAGGCATGGCCGACACCACCATCCCCGCCCCGCTCGAGCGCGAGGAGCCCTCCCCGCACGACGGCACCCAGCCCGAGCCGCTCGGTCCCCTCACCCCGGACGAGCAGACCCCGCTCGGCGACACGCCCGAGGCGCACGACGAGATCACCCCGCACGACCTCCCGCTGGGCCACCCGGGCCGCCAGGCCGCGGAGGCGCTCGCCGC
Organism: uncultured Solirubrobacteraceae bacterium; assembly: GCA_963844155.1. Lineage (GTDB taxonomy): Bacteria > Actinomycetota > Thermoleophilia > Solirubrobacterales > Solirubrobacteraceae > Paraconexibacter. Next base: position 1,537,923 of record CAWJMY010000001.1, on the reverse strand, counting down.
CGCGGCGCGACGGCACGACCCGCGGGAACGTCTAGGGCGGTTCGTTCCCGACCCCCGGGTGGTCCTCCCCGGGCGGCCCGGGTACGCGGCGGTCCATGAGCAAGGGAACGCAGGACCGCAAGCAGGAGGAGCGCGAGGCGCCGGGAGCCGGCGGCCCGGTCGTCCCGAAGTGGATGCTCGGGATCCTCGTGGGCTTCTTCGTCGTCTACACCGTGACGGTGCTGGCGACGGGCGAGCCGAGCTTCCTCATCCCCGTCGTCATCCTCGCGGTGCTCGTCCTGGCCTACGCCGGGGTCAACCGTGCGCTGACGAAGCGGATCATCCGCCGGGACGGCTCGCTCGAGGAGGCCATGGGCGACAGCGACGACACGATCCCCTCCGCCCACCTCATCCCCGACGACACGGCGCTCGGCGACACCTCCGAGGCCCACGACGAGATCACCCCGCACGACCTGCCGATCGGGCACCCCGGACGGGTCGCGGCGGAGGAGCAGGTCGGGGGCCTGAAGGGGACGACCGAGGGCCACGAGGACCCGTCCGAGGCCGGGGAGCACGCCCGCGGGTAGGTTGCCCGCATGAGCGACGAGAGCCAGCACGACGGCCAGCACGACGAGCCCCTCGGCCCGGTCACCCCGGACGAGGAGACGCCGCTCGGGGACACGCCGGAGGCGCACGACGAGATCTCCCCGCACGACCTCCCGCCCGGCCACCCGGGCCGCCAGGCCGCCGAGGAGCAGGCCGGCGGCGGCAAGGGCACGACCGAGGGCCACGAGGACCCGAGCGAGGCCGGCGAGGACTCCTGAGCCGCGGTATGCCCGCGGGTTGAATCGCGGGCCGCACCCTCGACGGGGCGGCCCGCCGGTATCGTCGGCGGATGCTCGCCCCGAAGCGCCGCGCAGGCGCCCGTGCCGCGGTCGCCTTCCTGACGGTGCTCGCGCCCCTCGCCCTCGGGGCACAGGCGGCCCAGGCGGCGGACACCACGGCACCCGTGGTCACGCTGACGTCGCCCGGCACCGACGCGATCGCCAAGAGCACCTTCACCCTCGCCGGGGCGGCGGGGACCGCGGCCGGCGACGCCACCGCCGTGTCCGTCCGCCTCTACGCCGGCCGGACGACGGGCACGACGGCGGCGCGGACGCTCTCCGCCACCACCTCGCAGGGCCGGTGGTCCGTCGGCTCCGGCGCCGCGCTGGCCGCCGGGACCTGGACCGCGCAGGCGCGGCAGTCCGACGCCGCGGGCAACGTCGGGACGTCGGCCGCGGTCACCTTCGACGTCGTCGTCGCGCCGGCCTGCACGACCCGCTCGAGCTACGGCGACCTCATCATGGGGACCCCGGACCTCGTCGGCTACTGGCGCCTCGGCGAGGCCGGCGGGAGCAGCGCCTGCGACCGCAAGGGCGGGAACACCGCGCTCTACGCGGGCGCCGTGACCCTGGGCAGGACGGGGGCGATCCCCGGCGATCCCGACCTCGCGGCGACCCTCGACGGGACGACGGGGGTCGTCCGGGCGCCGGACACGGCCGCGCTCGACGTCGGGGACCGCTTCTCCGTCGAGACCTGGGTCCGCCGCGGCTCGCTCAGCACGCCGGACTGGCAGGTGATCGCGTCGAAGCAGAACGGGTCCTGGCTGCTCTACGTCAACTCGGGCAACGAGATCGTCCTGCGTCGCTCGACGGTCGCGGACGTCGCCACCTCGACGAAGCTCATCACGGACACGACCTCCTGGCACCACGTCGTCGCCACGAAGGACGGGCCCTCCGTGCGCCTCTACCTCGACGGCCGTGACGTCACCGGCCCGGTCTCGAACCAGACCATGGCGAACAACGGCGAGGAGCTGGTGGCCGGCCGCAGCGTCGGCGGCTCCTACTGGAACGGCTCCGTGGACGAGCTCGCGGTCTACCGCGCACCCCTGAGCCCGGCCCGGGTGGCCGAGCACTACGCCGCGGGCGCTCCCGCGCCCCCGCCGGCGCCGCCGGCCGCCGGGGATCCCGTCATCGCCGCGGCCGGCGACATCGCCTGCGATCCCACGTCGGCGAGCTACAACGCCGGCGCGGGCACGGCCACCGCCTGCCGCCAGCAGTCGACCTCCGACCTGCTCGGGGCGAACGGGCCGAACGGCGTCCTGACCCTCGGCGACAACCAGTACGACGACGGCACCTCCGCGGCGTTCAGCCAGGTCTGGGGTCCGTCGTGGGGCCGCTTCAAGTCCATCACGCGCCCCCAGGCGGGCAACCACGACTACGTCACCGCGGGCGCGTCTGGCTACTTCGACTACTTCAACGGCCCCGGGGTGCAGACGGGTGCGGCCGGTGACCGCAACGCGGGCTACTACAGCTACGACATCGGGACCTGGCACCTCATCGCCCTGAACTCGAACTGCGCGCCCATCGGCGGGTGCGGGGTCGGCTCGAAGCAGGAGCAGTGGCTCAAGGCCGACCTCGCCGCGCACCCGGCCTCGTGCACCCTGGCCTACTGGCACCACCCGCGCTTCAGCTCGGGCTGGTCGGGCGGCTCGACGGCGATGGGGCCGCTCTACCAGGCGCTCTACGCCGCGAACGCGGACGTCCTGCTCGCCGGGCACGACCACGACTACGAGCGCTTCGCGCCCCAGAACCCCAACGGCCAGCTCGACACCGCGCGCGGGATCCGGGAGTTCGTGGTCGGCACGGGCGGGGAGGACCTCGACTCCTACGTCCCGGGGATCGCGAACAGCGAGGTGCGGAACTTCGACACCTTCGGCGTGCTGCGGCTGACCCTGCACCCGTCGAGCTACGACTGGAAGTTCGTGCCCGATCGCGGGCCAGGCGTTCACGGACTCCGGCACCCAGAGCTGCCACTAGCCCGTGCGCCGCCTGTGCGCCCCGGCGCTCCTCGCCGTCCTGGTCGCCTCCGCGGCGCCCGCCGCCGCGTCCGCCGCGGGCCCGTTCGGGACCTACCGGCTCGTGGACCCCATCCAGCGCCCGGAGCAGTTCACGCTCCGCCTCATGCGCAGCGGGAAGACGTGCCGGCGCGTCGCCCACACCCGCTACGCGTGCTTCACCCTGAGCCAGCGGGGGTCCGACGAGCTCACGGGGGTGGGCCGGCTGCGGGTCGCGGGCCGGCGCCTGACCTTCACGGACGGCAGCGTCGCCGCGTGCCCGGGCGTCGCCGGGCGCTACACGTGGCGGCTCCGGGGCTCGGCCCTGCGCGTCAGCGGCGCGCGCGACGCGTGCGCGGGCCGGCGGCACCTCTTCCTCGCCGGCCCCTGGAAGCGCCGGGGCTGACGCCGGCCGCGGGGCTCAGCCGCGGTCGATCGGGATGCTGCGGCGCCGCGGGCGCACGTCGGCGGCCCGCACGATGTCCGAGCCCGGCCGGGCCTCGTAGCGCACGAGGTCCGCGCGCACCTCGTCCCGGCGGCTCTCCAGCGCGGAGATCTCGCCCTGGAGCTGCCCCGCGCGGCGCTCGAGCGCCTGGACCTTGCGCTCCATCCGGCCGAGCTGCTCCTCGAGCTCGAGCACGCGCTCGACCCCCGCGAGGTTCAGGCCGAGCTCGCCCGTCATCTCCTGGATGCGGCGCAGCCGGTCCACGTCGGCCTGGGAGTAGAGGCGGGTGCCCTTGGGGGAGCGCTTGGGCTCGATGAGCCCGCGCGCCTCGTACATCCGCAGGGTCTGCGGGTGCATCTCGGCGAGCTCGGCCGCGACGGAGATCATGAAGACGCCGCGGTCGTGCTCGACGGTGATCGTCGTCCGGGTGCGGCGCTGCGGGCGCTGGGGTGCGGGCATGCGGAGCTAGCCCTCCTCGTGCTCGGGGGTGCCGGCGGACTGGGCGAAGAGCTCGGAGCGCGGGTCGCCGTCCATGACCTGGGAGAGCCTGTCGACGGCGTCGGACTGCTCCCGCGACAGGGTCGCCGGGACGTCGATGACGAAGCGGTAGTGGATGTCCCCGCGGCCCTTGGCGCCGAGGTGCGGCGGCCCCTCGCCCCGCAGCCGCTGGACGGTCCCCGAGCGGGTGCCGGCCGGGACCCGGAGGCGCTTCGTGCCGTTGAGGGTCGGGACCTCGACCTCCGCGCCGCGCGCGGCCTCGGGGAACGTGATGGGCACCTCGACCTCGAGGTGGTCGCCCTTGCGGACGAAGACCGCCGAGGGCACGACCCGGGTGAGGACGAAGAGGTCGCCGGGGGCGCCGCCGTTGCGCCCGGGCTCCCCCTTGCCGGCGAGGCGGACCTTCGAGCCGTCCTTCACCCCGGCGGGGATGTTCACCCGGTACTTCTTGACGGTCTTCGTGACCCCCGCGCCGCGGCAGGTCGGGCACGGGTCCTCCACGATGGTCCCCGCGCCGCTGCACTGGGAGCAGGGCGTGGAGATGGAGAAGAGCCCCTGGCCCTCGGACTCGATGCCGCGGCCCGAGCAGCGGGGGCAGATCTTGGGCGCCGTGCCGGGCTTGGCCCCCGTGCCGTGGCAGGTCGCGCAGGTGCTCGCCGTGGGGACGGTGAGCGGGACCTGCGCGCCCTCCATGGCCTGGGCGAACGTGATCTGCACCTCGGCCTCGAGGTCCTTCCCCCGCTCGGGCCGGCGCGGCGGCGGGGCCGTGCGGCCGCGCGGCCCCGGGCCGCCGCCCGCCCGGTCGCCGAAGAGGTTCGAGAAGATGTCCGAGATGTCCGAGAACCCGCCGGGCGCGGCACCGCCGCCCGGCGCGCCGCCCCCGCCGAAGAGCGAGCCGCGGTCGTACTGCTTGCGCTTGTCGGGATCCCCGAGGACGTCGTAGGCCCCCGAGATCTCCTTGAAGCGGGCCTCGGCCTTCGGGTCGTCCGGGTTGCGGTCGGGGTGGTACTGCCGCGCGAGCTTCCGGTACGCCTTCTTGATCTCGTCCGGCGTGGCCTTCTTCCCGACCCCAAGGATGTTGTAAAGATCGGCCGCCATCTTCAGCCCGAGACGACCACCCGTGCCGCGCGCAGCACGCTCTCGCCGAGCACGTAGCCCGGCTGGTAGACCTCGACGACGATGCCGGCCTCGACCCCCTCCGTGGGGGCCTGGGCGAGCGCCTCGTGGCGGTGGGGGTCGAAGGGCGCGCCCTTCGGGTCCTCCACCGTGATGCCCGCGCGGTTCAGCGCGCCGACGAGCTCGCTCTGCACGAGCCGCAGGCCCTGGACGAGGTCCTGGGACTCCGCCGCGCCCGACGCCTCGGCGGCCTGGAGGGCCCGCTCGAGGTTGTCGATCGCGGGCAGGAGCTCCTTCGCGAGCTTCCCGACCCCCCGCTCCTGCGCGGCGCCCACGTCGCGGCGCGCGCGCTTGCGCAGGTTGTCCATGTCGGCGGAGGCACGGACGTAGAGGTCGCGGTAGTCCACCGCGTCCTCGGCCTTCTGGTCGTCGGGCCCGGAGGGCTCCGCGGGAAGGGCCTCCTCGGCCGACTCGACCTCCTCGCCCGCGACGGCCTCCGGGGGCTCCGCGCCCCCGGGCATGGTGACGTCGTCGAGGGCGTCGGAGGCCGCGGCCTGCGCCTCCTCGGCCGTGACCGGGGCCTCCCCCGCCGCGGGGTCTCCCGCGGCGGGCTCCTGGGGGTTCTGCTCCGACACGGGCTACCGCCCCTCGTCGACGACCTCGGCGTCGACGACGTCCTCCTCCTCGGAGTCCACCGCCGCGGCCGGGTCGCCGCCGTTGGCCGCCGCGGCGGCCTCCGACTTCGCCTGGGCCTGCTCGTACATCGCCTCGGAGACCTTGTGGAACGCGGTCTGGAGCGCGTCGGTCGCCGCGGTGATCTCCGCCGCGTCCTCCGCCGCGAGCTTCTCGCGGAGCTCCTTGATGCGCTCCTCGATCTCGGCCTTGGACTGGTCGTCCACGGCCTCCCCGAGGTCCTTGACCTGCTTCTCGGCCTGGTAGGCGGCGTTCTCGCCGTTGTTCCGGGCCTCGGCCAGCTCGCGCAGGCGCTTGTCCTCGTCCGCGTGGGACTCGGCGTCGGCGACCATGTTCTTGATCTCCGAGTCGCTCAGGCCACCGCCGGCCTTGATCTCGATCTTCTGCTCCTTGCCCGTCCCGAGGTCCTTCGCGGAGACGGAGAGGATGCCGTTCGCGTCGATGTCGAAGCCGACCTCGACCTGCGGCACGCCACGCGGCGCCGGCGGGATCCCCGTGAGCTGGAACTTGCCGAGCGACTTGTTGTAGGTCGCCATCTCGCGCTCGCCCTGGAGGACGTGGATCTCGACGGAGGGCTGGTTGTCCTCCGCGGTCGAGAAGACCTCCGACTTGCGGGTCGGGATCGTCGTGTTGCGCTCGATGAGCTTCGTCATGACGCCGCCCTTGGTCTCGATGCCGAGGGTCAGCGGGGTGACGTCGAGCAGGAGGACGTCCTTCACGTCGCCCGCGAGGACGCCGGCCTGGATGGCGGCGCCGACCGCGACGACCTCGTCCGGGTTGACGCCGCGGTGCGGCTCCTGGCCCGTGAGCTCCTTGACCTTCTCCTGCACGGCGGGCATGCGGGTCATGCCGCCGACGAGGACGACGTGGTCGATCTTCGCCGCGCCCTTGTCCTTCGCGTCGTCGAGCGCCTGGCGGACCGGGACGACCACGCGGTCGAGCAGCTCGCCCGTGAGCTCCGTGAGCTTCGAGCGGGTGAGGCGCACGTCGAGGTGCTTCGGGCCCGTGGCGTCCGCGGTGATGAACGGGAGGTTGATCTGCGACTCCTGCGCGGAGGAGAGCTCGATCTTCGCCTTCTCCGCGGCCTCGTAGAGGCGCTGGAGGGCCATGGGGTCCTGGGTCAGGTCGATCGCCTGGTCCTTGCGGAACTCCCCCGCGAGCCAGTCGACGATCGCCTTGTCGAAGTTGTCGCCGCCGAGGTGGTTGTCGCCCGCGGTGGCCTTGACCTCGAAGACGCCGTCGCCGATCTCCAGGACGGAGACGTCGAAGGTGCCGCCGCCGAGGTCGAAGACGAGGATCGTCTGGTCCGTCTCCTTGTCGAGGCCGTAGGCGAGCGCCGCCGCGGTGGGCTCGTTGATGATGCGCTTGACCTCGAGGCCGGCGATCTTGCCCGCGTCCGTCGTGGCCTGGCGCTGGTCGTCGTTGAAGTACGCCGGGACGGTGATGACGGCGGAGTCGACGGACTCGCCGAGGTAGGCCTCCGCGTCGGCCTTGAGCTTCGCGAGGGTCATCGCGGAGATCTCGGGCGGGGAGTACTGCTTGCCGTCGGACTCGATGCGCGCGTCGCCGTTCGGGCCTGCGACGACCTTGTAGGGGACGATCGACTCCTCCTCCTTGACCTCGCGCTCCTTGCGGCCCATGAAGCGCTTGACGGAGAAGATCGTGTTCTGCGGGTTCGTGACGGCCTGGCGCTTGGCGACCGTGCCGACCAGGCGCTCGCCCGACTGGGCGAAGGCGACGACGGACGGGGTCGTGCGACCACCCTCCGCGTTCTCGATGACGGTGGGCTCGCCGCCCTCGAGGACGGCCATGCACGAGTTCGTCGTGCCGAGGTCGATGCCGATGGTCTTGGCCATGTGTGCTCCTGGGATGAGGGGGCGGCGCGCCTCGGACTACGAGGCGGCGCCTTCAGAGATCTCAGTCAGGGTAGCGCAGATGTTGCGGAGCGGCACCCCGCCGGGCGATCGGGTCGCCCCGAGCGCGACGGGGGTGGTGCCCACGCGCCAGGGCGGTCGTCCGTGGACGTTTGTCGTACCCTCGCCGCGTGCCCGTCGCCCTTCCCCCGCCCGAGCGCGCGATCGTCCGCGCCGTCAACGAGCAGCGCGCGGCCTACGGCCTGCCGAACCTCCGGATCTCCCGGACGCTCTCGCGCTCGGCCCAGCGCCACTCCGTCGACCAGCTCCGGCACGACGTCCTGAACCACACCTCCTCGGACGGCACGAGCTTCGGCCGACGCCTCGCACGCACGGGCCACTACCGCATCGCGGGCGAGGTCATCGCCTTCGCCCCGCGCGGTGCGCAGTCGCGCGCCCGGGCCGTCGTGCGGCTCTGGATGCAGTCCCCGGGCCACCGCGCCCAGGTGCTCAACCCGGCGTTCCGGCTCGTCGGGGTCGGGCGGGTCCGCGGCCTGCTCGGCCGCTCGCGCGGCACGGTCGTCACCGTCGACTTCGCGCGCCACTAGGCCTCAGCGCAGGACGGTCTCCGTCCGGAAGGGCTCGAGGCCCCGCGCCCGGTAGTTCGCCAGGGCGTGCGGGCCGTCGAGGGAGCAGGTGTGCACCCAGACGCGCGGCGCCAGCTCGAGGCCGCGCCGCAGCGCGTGGGTGAGCAGCGCGCCGCCGAGGCCCAGGCCCTGGAAGGCCGGCAGCAGCCCGAAGTACGCCAGCTCGCAGGCCTCGCCCTGCGGGTGGAGCTCCGCGTAGCCCGCCTCTTCGCCGTCGACCCGGGCGACGTGGGTCTCGACCTCCGCCTCCCAGGCCGCCCAGCGCTCGGGTGGCCAGGCGGCGCGGTCCGTCCACTCGTGGTCCGCGCCCACCCGGGCGTAGAAGCGCGCGCTCGTGCCCGGCTCCGTGCTGCGGGCGATGCGCAGGCCGGGGTGCGACGGACGCCCCGGGGGCACCAGGCGCGCCGGGTCCGTGAGCTCGAGGGACCAGACCGTCACCTCGCGCGGCGCGCTCATGCCACCGCGCCCCAGCGCTCCGTGGCCTGCGCCGCCGCGGCGACCGCCGCGTCGAGCCCCGCCGCGATCGCGGGCGGGTACCAGGCCGCCGCGGCCATGCGGGCCAGGAGGGTCCCGGCGAACGTGTCGCCCGCCCCCGTGGCGTTCAGCGGCGTCGCGGGGCGGCCCGGCACGTGGCGCTTGATGCCCTGGCCGCGCAGGAGCGCGCCGTCCGCGCCGAGGGTGATGACGGCGGTCTGCGCCCCGGCGGCGACGAGCGCCTCGGCCGCGCGCGCCGGGTCGTCCTCCCCCGTGAGCAGCCGGGCCTCGCTGCGGTTCGCCTTCACGAGGAACGCGCCCGGGACGCAGTCGCGCGCGACGGTGGTCGCGCGGCCCGGGTTGTCCCAGCGGCCGGGCCGCAGGTTCGGGTCGAAGACCACGGGCAGGCCGAGCTCGAGCGCCCGGGCGTGTGCGGCCAGGGTCGCCTCGCGCTCGGCCGCGCCGACCATCGTGCCCGTCGAGAAGAAGAAGGCCTCCGAGGCCCCGACGGCCTCGACGAGGAGGGGGCCGAGCGCGGTGGTGGTGGCCTCCAGGCCCTGGTCGTAGATGACGAAGTCGGGCTCGGCCTGCGCGTCGACCGTCACGAACGCGACCCCCGTGCGCACCTGGGGGAGCAGCTGCCAGGCCCCGAGCCCGACCCCCGCCTCCTCGAGCCCCCGGCGCAGCCAGCGGCCCCAGGTGTCGTCCCCCGCCCCGCCGGCCAGCGCGACGTCGGCCCCCGCGCGGGCGGCGGTGACCGCGACGTTCGCGCCCGCGCCGCCGAAGTGCGGGACGAAGGCGTCCGCCTCCTCCGGGGTGGCGACGGGGTGCTCGCAGATGAGGTCGACGAGCGCCTCGCCGAGGATGAGGGTCCGCATGTGCCGCCCAGTCTGCCCCAGCGCGCCGTCCGGCGCGGGCTCGGACTACGCTCGCCGCGTGCCCGCCCCGACCGACCACCAGGCCGAGCTCGACGGGCAGCCCGTCTTCTGGCGCGAGGCGCCGGGGCCCGGCCTGCCGACCCTCTACGTCCACGGGGTCCCGACCTCCTCGGACGACTGGCTGCCGTTCCTCGAGGCCGGTGGCGGGGTCGCCCCGGACCTGCCGGGCTTCGGGCGCTCGGGCAAGCGGGCCGACGGCGCGTTCACGATGGAGGGCTACGACCGCTGGCTCGAGCGCTTCCTCGACCTCGCCGGGATCGAGCGCTTCAACCTGGTCGTGCACGACTGGGGCGCGGTCGGGCTCCTGGTCGCCCAGCGCTTCCCGGAGCGGGTCGGGCGCGTCGTCGTCCTGAACGCCGCGCCGCTCCTGCCGGGCTACCGCTGGCACGCGGTCGCGCGGCTCTGGCGGACCCGCGGGGTCGGGGAGCTCTTCATGGGCGCCACGAACCGCTGGACGCTCAAGCAGCTCTCCCGGGCCTCGAACCACGCGAAGGGCCCGATGCCGGCGGCGTGGCTCGACGCGACGATCGCCCACCTCGACGTCGGGACCCAGCGGGCGATCCTGCGGCTCTACCGCACCTCGCCCGAGGAGAAGCTCGCGCTCGCCGGCCTGCGGCTCGGGGAGCTCACGGGCCCGGCGCTGGTCGTCTGGGGGGACGCGGACCCCTACATCGCGCCGGGCTTCGCCGACGCCTACGCCGAGGCGCTCGGCGGTCCCGCCGACGTGCTCCACCTGCCCGACGCGGGGCACTGGGCGTGGCTCGACCGCCCGGACGTCGTGGCGACGGTGACGCGCTTCCTGGCCGGGTGAGGCGCCTCGCGCGGACCCCGCCCTGGGTCCTCGCCGCCGTGCTGGCCGCCGCCTACCTCCTGCTCGACCCGCGGACGACGGACCTCGCCGCCCAGGAGTACCGCTCGGGGCTCTTCGCCCGGGAGGGGTTCGTCCTCTGGGACACCCGCTGGTACGCGGGGCACCACGTCCCCGCCTACTCCCTCCTCTTCCCGCCGCTCGGGGCGCTCCTCGGGCCGCAGCTCGTCGGCGCGCTCTCGGCCGTGGCGGGGACCTGGGCGTTCGGGCGCCTGACGGGGCCGGGCGCCCGGCTGGCCGGGGCCTGGGCGGCGCTGGGGCTGACGACGCTCCTGGTCACGGGGCGGCTGACGTTCGCGCTCGGGACCGCCTTCGGCCTCGGCTGCCTGGCCGCGGCGCGGGCGGGGCGGTGGTCGCTCGGGGTGCTGCTCGCGGCGCTGACGAGCGCCGCGAGCCCCGTCGCCGGCGCCTTCGTCGCCTTGGCCGCGGCGGCGTGGTGGCTCGGCGCGCCCGGGGCGCGGCGGCCGCGGACCGCGGTGCTCGCCGCGGCGGCGCTCGCGCCCGCGGCCGTGACCTCCGTCCTCTTCCCGGAGGGCGGGACGTTCCCCTTCGTCCTCTCGAGCTTCCTCCCCGCCGCCGCGGCGACCGCGCTCGTGCTCCTGCTCGTCCCGCGGGAGCACCGGGTCCTGCGCGCGGGGGTCGCCCTGAGCCTCGCGCTCCTCGTGGTGGCCTGGGCGCTGCCGACCCCCATGGGGGGCAACGCCGTCCGCCTCGGCGCGCTCTTCGCGGGCCCCGCGCTGGCCCTGGTGCTGCTGCCCGCGGGCCGCGGGCGGACCCTGGCGCTCGTCGCCCCGGCGCTCCTGTACTGGCAGCTCGTCGCCCCGATCGACGACTGGCGCCGCAGCGCGCACGACCCCACGGTGACCGAGCGCGCCTACGGGGGGCTCGAGGCGTTCCTCGGGCGCCAGGGCGGCCCGCCCTTCCGGGTGGAGGTGCCCTTCACGGACAACCACTGGGAGGCGGCGCACCTCGGGGGCGGCGCGCGGGGGTTCCCGCTCGCCCGGGGCTGGGAGCGCCAGCTCGACCGGAAGGTCAACGCGCTCTTCTACGACGGGGAGCCGCTCACCCCGTCGCGGTACGCGGCCTGGCTCGGGGAGAACGCCGTGCGCTTCGTCGCGCTCGCGGACGCCCCCGTGGACTACTCGGCCGCCGCGGAGGCCCAGCTCCTGCGCGACGGGCTGCCGGGCCTGCGGCCCGTGTACCGCGACCGGGTCTGGCGGGTCTGGGAGGTCGAGCGGGCGACCCCCATGGGCGTCTCGGAGCTCCTCGCGGACGGCTTCGCCACCGCGGGGCCCGGCCGCGTCCGGGTCCGCTGGAGCCCGTGGTACCAGGTCGTGGGCGGCCGGGGCTGCGTGCGGCGCGACGGGCCGTGGACCCGCGTCGACGGCGCGGTGCGGGTGCGGGCGCGCCTGGGCGTGGACGGGCTGCTGCGGCGCGCGGGGAGCTGCCGGCGCTGACCCGGGGCGGTTACGACGCGTTAGCGCCCCGGGCGCCCGCGTTCACCGGTCGGTAGCATCGCCGGGCCGATGGTGTCCCCCCTTCGCAAGCTCTCCGCGCGCGCGCTGCCCCACGGGCCGCTCGACCTCGTGCGCCAGCTCGCGTTCATGCTCGTCGCCTACGAGCTCTACCGGATCGTGCGCGGCGCGGTGGACGACCCGGCCGGCGCCGCCGTCGCCTTCGAGAACGCCCGCCGGCTCATCTCCGTCGAGCAGGCGCTGAACCTCTTCGTCGAGCCCTCCGTCCAGGCCTGGGCCGAAGGGGTCCCCGCGGTCGTCGACGTCTCGAGCTGGCTCTACATCAACGCCCAGACGACGGTGACGCTCGGGGCGCTCGCGTTCCTCTACCTCGCGCACAACCGCTCCTTCTACTTCGTGCGGAACATGTTCGCCGTCTCCTGGCTCCTGGCCCTCGTGGGCTACGGCGCTCTACCCGACGGCGCCGCCGCGGCTCTTCCCGGAGTGGGGCTTCTTCGACGCGGTCTCCTCCTTCACGGGCGTCTCCCACACGGACTCGGTCTCCGCGCTCTTCAACCCCTACGCGGCCGTGCCCTCCATGCACGTCTGCTTCGCGCTGATGGTCGGCATCCCGCTCTCGCGCCTGTGCAAGCGCCGCGCCGCACGCGTCTTCTGGGCGACCTACCCCCTCCTGGTGACCTTCGTCATCGTCGCGACGGCCAACCACTTCCTGGCCGACGCGTTCCTCGGGGCGTGCACCGCCGGGATCGCGGCGCTCAGCGCCCGCCAGCTCGGCCGGCTGCGCCCGCGGGCCTGGAGCTTCCTGCAGGGCGGCAGCCCCGCGGTGCCCGTCGGCGTCGCCGCGCACGCCGCCGCCTCCTAGTCCGCGGACGCGCGTGGTCCGTCACCGAACCCGGGCCGAGCGGTACGGTCCTCCGCGCCCATGACCGACCAGGAGAGCACCCCCAGCAGCCGGCAGGACCGGGCCGAGGCCCGCCAGGCCGCCCTGCGCTCGCCCATCGGCGCGGGCTCCCGCCGGTCCGAGATGCGCAACGCGCTCATCGCCTCGCGCCTGACCCCCAACGCGATCTCGCTCACGGGGCTCGTCGGCAACGTCATCGCCGCCGTCCTCGTCTACCAGGGCGAGCTCTTCTGGGGCGGCATCGCCTTCATCCTCGGCTCGGTCTGCGACACGCTGGACGGCCGCTACTCGCGCATGTCGGGCAAGGGCACGCCCTTCGGCGCGTTCCTCGACTCGACCCTGGACCGCATGGAGGAGGGCATCGTCCTCATCGCCGTGGCGGGGTACTTCTCCGACCAGGGGGACAAGCTCGCGGTGGCCGCGACGGTCGCGGCGGTCCTCTTCTCCCTCATGGTCTCCTACACCCGCGCCCGGGCCGAGGCCCTCGGCGTCGAGTGCAAGGTCGGGATCGCCTCCCGCGCGATCCGCGTCGTGATCCTCTCCATCGGCCTGCTCTTCGCGCACGGGCCGGGGGACGTCGCGCTGCTCGAGCCCGCGATCTACGTCCTCGCGGTCCTGACGATCATCACCACCTTCCAGCGCATCTGGCACGTCCGCGGCGAGCTCATCGCCGGGCACCAGGCCCTGTAACAACCCGGGCACCGCAGGGGTACCTGCGTAGCTCCCTCCCCTCGAACGGAACCCTCACCACATGGCTTCAGACACGAAGAACGGCGCCTCCAACGGCGGCACGAACGGCGCGCCCACCTCCGGCGCGGACCGCTACCAGCGCGACAAGGTCCGCGTGGCGATCATCGGCGTCGGCAACTGCGCGTCCGCCTTCGTCCAGGGCGTCGAGTACTACAAGAACGCGGACGCCACGCAGGACGTCCCGGGCCTCATGCACGTGGACCTCGGCGGCTACCACGTCTCCGACATCGAGTTCACCTGCGCCTTCGAGATCAACAAGCTCAAGGTCGGCAAGGACCTCGGCGAGGCCATCTGGGCCGACCCGAACAACACGATGAAGTTCGCCGAAGTGCCCGCGAAGCTCGGCGTGCCGGTCTACCGCGGCATGACCCACGACGGCCTCGGCAAGTACCTCAAGCAGCGCATCGAGAAGGCCGACGGCGAGACCGCCGACATCGTCCAGATCCTCAAGGACACGAAGACGGACGTCGTCGTCTCCTACCTCCCGGTCGGGTCCGAGGACGCGACGAAGTGGTACGTGGAGCAGATCCTGCAGGCGGGCTGCGGCTTCGTGAACTGCATCCCGGTCTTCATCGCCCGCGAGCCCTACTGGGACGCGAAGTTCCAGAAGGCCGGCCTCCCGATCGTCGGCGACGACATCAAGTCGCAGGTCGGCGCGACGATCGTGCACCGCACGCTCGCCCGCCTCTTCGCCGACCGCGGCGTGAAGCTCATGCGCACGTCGCAGCTCAACGTCGGCGGCAACATGGACTTCTTCAACATGCTCGAGCGCGAGCGCCTCGAGTCCAAGAAGATCTCCAAGACCAACGCGGTCACCTCGATCATGGACCACGAGCTCCCGGCCGAGGACGTCCACGTCGGCCCCTCGGACTACGTGCCGTGGCTGACGGACCGCAAGTGGGCCCACATCCGCGCGGAGGGCCAGGCCTTCGGCGACGTCCCGCTCAACGTCGAGCTCAAGCTCGAGGTCTGGGACTCCCCGAACTCGGCCGGCATCGTCATCGACGCCGTGCGCTGCTGCAAGCTCGCGCTCAACCACGGGCTCGGCGGCCAGATCGACGGCCCGTCGTCCTACCTCATGAAGTCCCCGCAGAACCAGCGCCCGGACGACCAGGCCAAGACGGCGACGGAGGAGTTCATCGCGGCCTACGCGAAGAGCAAGCCGATCGAGGTCGTGCGCCACACGAACGCGGAGAACGCCCGCGCGAAGGCCGAGGCCGCGCAGCAGGCCTAGCGCGACCCGCAGCACCACGCAGGACCGACGGCCCGCCCCTGCGCGGGCCGTCGTCGTTCCCGGGCCCCGGGGAGCGCGTGCCATCATCGGGGCGTGCCCGACCCGCGCTTCGCCATCGCCCAGGTCACGCCGTTCGGCTGGGAGTCCGGGCACGAGGTCAACGTGCAGGTCGCGCGCACGGCGGAGCGAGCTCGCCCGCCGCGGGCACGCCGTGACGATCGTCGCGCCCTCGACGTCCGAGGAGCTCGTGCGCGCCTCCCGGGCCCGCATCAAGGCCGGGGACGTCGCGCGGCCGGGCGCGGTCGCCCTGCTGGGCGTCGGGGAGGTGCTCGCGCCCGCGGGGGGCTCCCGCGCGCGGGCGGCGCTGCCCATCGACGTCTCGCGGTCCGTCGAGGAGCTCCTGGGCGGGAGCGCCTTCGACCTCTGCCACGTCCACGAGCCGTTCGCGCCCTCCGTGGCGAGCGCCGCGCTGCGCCACTCGCGCGCGCTGAACGTCGGGACCTTCCACGCGCCGGCCGAGCGCGTCGTCGCCACGCAGGTGGCGCGCAAGCTCACGGACCTCGTCTTCGGCCGGCTCGACGCGCGGCTGGCGAGCTTCGAGGTCACCGCGGAGCTCCTGCGCCGCCACTTCCCGGCGGAGTACGCGGTCGTCGCCCCCGGCGCCGACGTGCCCGCGGACGGGCGGTCCGCGGAGGGCCCGGTCGTCATCGCGTTCGTCGACCGGGAGGAGCGCGGGGCGCTGCGGACCTTCCTGCGCGGCCTGCGCGGGCTCGACCCCGCGGGGGGCTGGGAGGCGCGCGTGCTCTCCGCGCGCGGCGGGGCACCCGGCGCGCTGCGGGCGGACCTGCGCGAGCGCGTGCACTTCCTCGACGACGACGCGGACGAGGCGGAGCTCCTCGCGGGCGCGGACGTCCTCGTCGCCGCCTCGGACGGCGCGGCGCCGGCCCCGGGCCTCGTGCTCCGCGCGGTCGCCGCCGGGGTCGTCCCGCTCACGACGTCCCTGGCCGCCTACGAGGAGGTCACGGGGGAGGGGGAGCACGGGCTGCTCTTCGGCGCGCGAGACGTCGAGACGCTCACCGCGCAGCTCCAGCGGCTCGTCGACGACGCGGCCCTGCGGGCGCGGCTGCGCGCGGCCGCCGCGCCGGCCCGGGAGCACGCGGGCTTCGGGCGCCTGGCCGACGAGCTCGAGGCGGTCTACGCGGACGTCGCGGCCAAGCGGCACGACCCGGCGGGCAAGCCCGCGGTGGCGCGGCGGCTGGAGGGGCGCCCGCTGATCGACGTGGACCTCCACATGCACACGGACCACTCCATGGACTGCGCCACCCCGGTCGAGGTGCTCCTCGCGACGGCGCGCGACCAGGGGCTCGGCGCGATCGCCGTGACGGACCACAACGAGATCTCCGGCGCGCTGGAAGCGCAGAAGAAGGCCGCGGAGTACGGGGTGAAGGTCATCGTCGGCGAAGAGGTCAAGACGGCGTCGCAGGGCGAGGTCATCGGGCTCTTCCTCACGGAGAAGATCCCGCGCGGGATGTCCATGGCGGAGACCGTCGCGGAGATCAAGCGCCAGGGCGGGATCGTCTACGTGCCGCACCCCTTCGACCGGATGCACGCCGTCCCGGACTACGAGCACCTCCTGGCGATCATCGAGGACGTCGACGCGATCGAGGTCTACAACCCGCGCGTCGCGATCGGCTCCTTCAACGAGGAGGCGCAGCGCTTCGCCGCGAAGTACCGGATCGTCGCGGGCGCGGGCTCGGACTCCCACGTCGCGCCGGGGCTCGGCTCCGTGCGCAACCGGATGCCCGACTTCGACGGGCCCGAGGAGTTCCTCGAGGCCCTGCGGGTGGCCGAGATCCACACGAAGCCGAGCTCCCTGCTCTACGTCCAGGCCCTGAAGTTCCTCGAGACGAAGGCGACCCCCTCCGGCGCGCGGAAGGCCCGCCGCGACCGCCGGGTGCGCCGGGCGACGCGCAAGGGCTGATGCAGCCGCAGGAGGACCCGCCCGCCCGGGCGAAACCCCCCGCGATGCCCGCCACCGACGACGAGATCCGCGAGAAGTACCTCGAGCGGGCCATCCGGGAGCTCAACCTCCTCACCCACGAGGTGCAGGCCTGTCCCCACTGCCCGCGGGGCAGCCTCATGCCCGTCCTCGGCTCGGGGCACCCGCAGGCCGACGTGCTGCTGCTGAAGTGGGGGCCCTCGCTGGCGGAGGTCGAGGAGGGCGTCGCGTTCTACGGCCGGGCGGGCACGGCGATCATGAAGTCGCTCAAGCGGCTGGGGATCGACCCGCTCGCCGTGTACGGGACCCTCTGCGCGAAGTGCCCGGTCAGCGACCCGTCGCTCGTCGACCCGGCCTGCGTCGCGCGCCTCGCCCACGAGATCGCGATCGTGCAGCCGAAGGTCGTCGTCGTCATGGGCCAGGACGCGCTCGACGCGCTCAACGACCTCGCGCTGCCCCTGGCGCGCGAGGTGGTGCCGCGCGCGGGCGAGCTGCAGTCGCTGACCCCGTCGATCGACGCGCTCTTCACCCCCGACATCGACCAGGCGCTCGACGAGGAGGCCGCCAAGCGCGCCTTCTGGGCCGCCTTCCGCGTGCTCGGCGACTGGTACGCCGAGCTGCCGCCCTACTGACGGCGTGCTGGTCGCCTGGCTCGCGGTCCTGGGCGGCGGGCTGCTCACCGCGGCGCTGGACGTCGCGGGCCTGCGGGTCGGCGCGACCCCGGCCGAGGTCGTGCTCTGGGCGGGCGTCGGGGTGCTCTTCGCGCGGACGTTCTCCCTCGGCGCGCTGGTCGTCGCGGTGCCGCTGCTGCTCGCGGGGATCGAGCTCCTGGCGGGCACGGGCGGGCCGTCGGCGCGCGCGGGGGCCGGAGATCCGCTGAGCCTCGCGTTCCCCGACGAGCGCCGGCTCGACGTGGGCCAGCTCGTCTTCGCCGCGGCCTACGCGACCTGGGCGCTGCGCTTCGGCCTGCGGACCTGGGCGACCTGGCCGCTCCTGGCGCTCGTCCTGCTCGCCTCGGTCGCCCGCGACGGCGACCTCCTCGCGATCACGGGCTCTGGGCGCGGCGCTCCTGCTCCCGAACCTCGACCGCCTGAGCACCCTGCTGCGCGAGTGACGCGAAGGGGCCTGACCCCTTTCCGTCGACGGGTGTCACCGCAAAGGGGTCAGGCCCCTTTCCGTCACTCACCGGGACCTTCCACCTCAGCGCAGGCGGGCGCGGGCGAGCTCGAGCTCGTAGGTCTCGTTCAGGGAGGCCGTCCGGCGGCCCGGGACGATGGCGACGTAGCGGGTGACCGTGCGGCGGCCCGGGTTGCGGACCCGCAGGCTGTCGGTCGCGCTCCCCCGCCGCCGGGAGATCGCCAGCGCGCGGCCGTTGATCGTCCGGGCGCTCGAGGAGAACACCCCGAGGTCCGAGTCGCCCGAGCGCTGGCGGACCCGGACGGCGACGGCGCGGCGGGCCGGGATGCGGATCCGGTAGACGTCGACGGGGTCCTCCACGACGTCGATCGTCGCGACGAACCGGCGGCCGCGCGCCCCCGTGTAGACCGGGGTGGCGGTCCGGCCGAGGACGACCCCGTTCACGTAGGTGATGCCGTCGTTCGGCTCCCGGGGATCCGCGCGCGGCGTCGGCGCGGCGAGGGAGCGCGGGAGGTTCACGACCCCGTACCCCGTGTCGACGTCGTAGCCCGCCTTGGCGACGTCCACGGCTCCCGCCCGCGCGAGGTCCGCGTACTGGCCCGCGCCCAGGCCGGGCCGCACGGCCCGCAGCCAGGCGACGGCCCCCGAGACCATCGGGGCGCTGAAGCTCGTCCCGTCCGCGAGCCCGACGCCGTCCCGGGCACCGTCGTCGTCGAGGGCCAGCGGCGTGGCGACGGGGATCGCGACGCCGGGCGCGGCGAGGTCGACCGCGGCGTTCGCGGTGCTGAACTCCGTCGGGCGACCCTGCTGGTCGACCGCCGCGACGCTCAGGACGTGCGGGGAGGCCGCGGGGTAGATGACGGGGTTGCCCGCCGCGAACTCGTTCCCCGAGGCGGCGACGACCACCGCGCCGCCCGCGAACGCCCGCTGCACGGCGATCGTGACCGGAAGGCACTCGCCCGGGCCGCCCAGGGAGAGGTTGATGACCCGGGCGCCCGCGGCCCGCGCGGCCTCGATCCCCCGGGCGACGTCCGCGCAGGAGAGGTCCGTCGCCCAGGAGAGCAGCGGCGCGCCCGGGAAGATCCCCGTGACGCCCGAGCCGTTCGCCAGGCCGGCCGCCACGGAGGCGACTTCCGTGCCGTGCGCGCCCGCGAGCGGGCGCTCGTTCAGGTGGCGGACGCTCGGGCCGACGTCCGGGGTCGCGTCGTCGACGCGGTCGTCGACCACGGCGATGGACGGGCCCGGCGCGGGGACCGCGAGGTCCGGCGGCACGACGACCGCCCGGGCGTAGTCCCCCGTCCGGCCGTCGAAGCTCGACTGGCGACGCAGGGCGCGGTCGGGCTGCGACCAGGTGAGCAGGCCGCGGTGGCGCAGCCGGTCGGCGAGCGCGCGGGCGTCGCGGGTGGGGACCGCGACGGCGCCCGGGACGACGGCGCGGGCGCCCGCGCGGCGGGCGAGCGCCGCGCCCTGGGCGCCGCGGACGCCGAGGAGCCACCGCCCCTCGGGTGCCGCAGCGCCGGGCAGCGCTGCGGGCCCGGCGGCGCGGGTGCTCGCGGCCGGCGGGAGCTCCTGCGGCAGCCGCTCGGCCCGGGCCGCGGGCGCTGCGGCGCCGAGCGCGAGGACGAGGGCGGACGGGGCGACGAGGATGCGGCGCACCCCCGGGTCCTACCGGACGCCCCGCAACTCGTGCGCCGACGGTCCCCGGCGGAGCGCCACGAGAGGGCCGATGTGGGGCTCCAGGCCCCGGACCGGCCCCCTCGCGTGGTTCCGCGACGCCCGCCGGACGCCGAGAGGGCCGATGTGGGGCTCCAGGCCCCGGATCGGCCCTCTCGCGACCCCCTCAGCGAGGCCGCCGCGGCGGCGGTTCGGGCTCCTGGCGGCGCACCCACCAGGCGACGACGTCGCGGTTCAGGCGCGCGAGGACGAGGCCCAGCAGCCCCAGGCCCGCCGCGGCCGGGAGGTACCTGGGCTCCCCCTGGTCGACGGTGCGGTACAGCGCCAGCGCCGCGCCCACCGCGGCGAGGCCGATCGAGGCGCTCAGGACGTAGCCGATCGTGGCGAGCCAGCCCGCGGGCGGCGGCCGGGTGATGCGGCCGCGGGGCGGCTCGGCCACGCCTCAGCCCACCTCGAGCACGACCTTGCCGAGCTTCCCGCCGGCGGCGAAGCGCTCGTAGGCCTCGTGGACGCGCTCGAGCGGGAACGTGTCGGCGATGGGGACCCCGAGGGTCGCGTCGGCGATCCCCGGCAGCACCTGCGCCTCCAGCGCACGGGCGGTGAGCGCCTTCTCCTCCAGGGGCCGCGCCCGGAGCGTCGAGGCACGGAGGGTCGCGCGCTTGCCCATGAGCGCGACGAGGCTGATCTCGGCCTTCGGACCCGCGCCGATCCCGATCACGACGATCCGCCCGCCCGTGCGCAGCGCCTTGAGGTCGCCCGGGAGGTTCGGCCCGCCGACGAGCTCGAGCACGACGTCGAACGGGCCCGCGTCCTCGAAGCCCTCGGGCGCGATGACGTCGTGGGCGCCCAGCTCGGCGACCCCCCGGCGCCGGTCGGGGTCGCGCACGGTCGCGGTGACGTGCGCGCCCGCCCGGCGCCCGAGCTGGACGGCCGCGGTGCCGACGCCGCCCGCCGCGCCGTGCACGAGGAGGCGCTCGCCCGCCTTGAGCAGCCCCTGGGTGAAGAGCGCGTCGTGCGCGGTGGTGAAGACCTCGGGCAGGCCGCCCGCGTGGACCCACTCCAGGCCGTCGGGGACCGGCATGAGCTGGCGCTCGTGCACGGCGCAGAGCTCGCCCTGCCCGCCGCCGCCGACGATCCCCATGACCCGGTCGCCCACCGCGAAGCGCTCCGCGGCGTCCCCGACGGCGACCACCTCGCCCGCGAGCTCGAGGCCCGGGATGTCCGGCGGGGAGCCGGGAGGCGCCGGGTAGGCCCCCTTGCGCTGCAGGAGGTCCGCCCCGTTGAGCCCCGCCGCGCGCACCCGGACGAGCACCTCGCCGGCGCCGGGCACGGGGTCCGGGTGCTCCTCCACGCCAACTGCACCGTCACGGATCGTGGCTGCACGCATGTTCGGAGCGTATGGGTATGCGCTCCCCCATGAGCAACGACGAGACGTTCAAGAAGGGCGACGAGGTCGAGTGGAACTCGCACGGGAACAAGGTCCCGGGCGTCGTCGAGAAGAAGATCACGAAGGAGGAGGACAACGAGGCCGCGGGCCGGAAGGTCAAGGCCTCGAAGGACGACCCGCAGTACCTCGTCAAGAGCGACAAGTCCGGCGGCGAGGCCGTGCACAAGCCGGGCGCGCTGAAGAAGACGTGAGCGACGCGGCGGCGGAGTGGGACGACCTGGTCAACATGACCCCGAAGGAGCTCGAGGACTTCCTCGGGACCCCGGAGTCCCAGGAGGTCGGCCAGAAGGGCTCGGAGGGCGAGGAGTCGACGGGACACGCCTCGGGGCGCCGGATCGTGGAGATCAAGCGCAAGAAGAAGGAGCGACCTCACGGAGGACGACGAGGCGCACAAGGCGAAGGTGGTCGGCTACATCAAGCGCCACCTCGCCCAGGGCGGCCCGGACGACGACGTGGAGCACTCCAAGTGGCGGTACAGCCTCATGAACTGGGGCCACGACCCCCTGAAGTAGGCGGCCCCGCGTTCACCGGCCCGTTAGGCGGCGGCCCTAGGCTGTCCCCATGTTCCTGTTCGGCAAGAAGACGGAGATGGTCGCGCCGCAGGACGCCCTCCCGGGGCGCCCCGAGCCGCTGCCGCTCACCAACCGCCACGCCGTGTTCGGCACGCCGCTGAAGGGCCCGTTCCCCGCGGGCCTCGAGGTCGCGGAGTTCGGCATGGGCTGCTTCTGGGGCGCCGAGCGCTCCTTCTGGAAGCTCCCCGGCATCCACACGACGGCCGTGGGCTACTCGGGCGGCTACACGCCGAACCCGACCTACGAGGAGACCTGCACGAACAAGACGGGCCACGCCGAGACGGTGCTGGTCGTCTTCGACCCGGACAAGGTCTCCTACGAGGACCTCCTGAAGTCCTTCTGGGAGAGCCACGACCCGACGCAGTACATGGCGCAGGGCAACGACGTCGGCACGACGTACCGCTCCGCGATCTACACGCACTCCGACGCGCAGCTCGCGGCCGCCCAGGCGTCCCGCGAGATGTACCAGGAGCGCCTGACCGCGGCCCACAAGGGCGAGATCACGACGGAGATCAAGCCGGCGGGCGAGTTCTTCTACGCCGAGGACCACCACCAGCAGTACCTCCACAAGGTCCCGAACGGCTACTGCTCCATGACCGGCACGGGCGTCTCCTGCCCGATCGGCCTGACCGCCGCGTAGGAGTGCCGAAGCACCGCTTCCAGACCGTCGCGGAGTACCTGAGCGCGCAGCCCCAGCCGCTCTGCGACATCGGGCTCGTCGTCGCCGGCATCGTCGACGACGGGCTCCCGGGCGCGGAGGCCGGCCTGTGGGGCGGGCACCCGACGTGGCGGGCCGGCAAGCAGCCGCTCGCGTCGGTGAAGGCGTTCACCCGCCACGTGACCCTCGTCCTCGAGGACGGGGGCCCGCCCCTGAAGCTCCGGGAGCTCGACGACGTCGACCCCGACGGGCTGGCCGAGCGGCTCGCGGCGCTGCACGCCGGCCGCGCCGGCGCGCCCGCGCAGTAGCCCGGGCCGCGCCGGGCCCCGTACCCCTGGGGTGCGCACCCTCGCCGAGAGCACCATCGAGACCTCCGCCGCCCCCGAGGCGGTGTGGGCGGTCTGGACCGACGCGGGGCTGCGCCCGCGGTGGCACCCGCGCCTGGACTGGGCCACGCAGGACGCGCCGCTGGCGCCGGGCGCGCGGGGGCGCTGGAAGCCCGACCGCGCGCGGCCCGTCGACGTGGAGGTCGCGGAGGTGCACGAGGCCCGGCGCCTCGTCTTCCGGGGGACGCACGGCCACGGGCCGAAGCTCGCGCAGGGCCACTACGAGCACGAGGTCGAGGCACTGCCGGGCGGCGGCAGCCGCATCACGCACCGCATGGGGCTGACGGGGGCGCTCGCGCTGCCCCTCTCGCTCACGCTGGCCCGGATGCTCGGCGTCTCGGCCACCCCGGAGGCCGTCGCCGCGGTGGCGCGGCTGGCCGAGGGGCGCGCCTAGGCGCGATCAGGCGTCCGTGGCGAGGCCGTCGCCCCGGATGCCGCCCTCGGCCACCTCGGCCGGGTCCGGTGTGGGGGTCGTCGCCGCCGCATCCTCCGCGAGCCCGTCGCCGCGGAGGCCGTCGCGCCCGAGCTCCTCCGGCGGCGGCTGCGGGGCGGAGCCCGTCGCCCCCTCGGCCAGCTCGTCGCCCCGGATGCCCTTGCCGTCTTGCTCGTCCATGGCCCGAACCTGCCCCGCGCGCGCCGTTCTCACTCCGGATCGAGCCCCCGGGGGGCTCAAACCCGTCGAGTCCGCACGCGCCACGACCGGGGGGGCTCGTTGTTGGCTGCCAACCCTGGGTAGCACCGCTTCTCGATGCGCGCCCCCCGAACCACGACAGGCGCGCCCCGTGGAGGGCCGGTCACATGAGGATCGCGCTCATCGGCCACCACGTGGCGCCCATCGCCCCGCCCTTCTCCGGCGGGGTCGAGTCGTTCACGTGGTACCTCGCGCGCTGGCTCGCCGACCAGGGCCACGACGTGGTCCTCTTCGCGCCGCCCGGCAGCGCCGTCCCGGGCGTCGACGTCCGGGAGCTGGCCCTGGCCCCGCGGCTGAGCGAGGCCGCCCGCAACGACGTCTCCATGCCCCCGGAGGCGTTCATGGGCGCCCACCACGCCTACCAGGAGCTCATGCTCGAGCTCGTGGACGACGCGGAGGGCTTCGACCTCGTCCACAGCCACTCCCTCCACTACCTGCCGGTCGCCATGGCGGGCCTGCTGCCCATGCCGTCGGTCCTGACGCTGCACACGCCGCCGACCCCGTGGCTCGAGTCCGCGCTGCGGGCGGGGACGGCGCTGCGGCTCACGGCGGTCTCCAAGGCCACCGCCCGCGCGTGGGCCGACGTCGTGGAGGTCCGCGACATCGTCCCGAACGGCGTCGACCTCGAGGCCTGGCGGCCCGGCCCGGGTGGGCCGGACGCCGTCTGGTGCGGGCGCATGGTCCCCGAGAAGGCCCCGCACCTGGCCATCGACGCCGCCCGCCGCGCCGGCCTGGCCCTGCGCCTCGCCGGGCCCGATCGTCGACGCGGAGTACTGGGAGCGCGAGGTCGCGCACCGCCTCGGGCCCGACGCCACGTACCTCGGGCACCTCGACCACTCGGAGCTCGCCGCGCTCGTCCGCACGAGCCGCGTCTCGATCATGACCCCCGCCTGGGAGGAGCCGTTCGGCCTCGCGGCGGCGGAGGCCATCGCCTGCGGGACCCCCGTGGCCGCCTTCGCGCGCGGCGGCCTCCGCCGCATCGTCGCGGCCGAGGCGGGCAGCCTCGCCGCCCCGGGCGACGCGGAGGACCTCGCGCGGGCCATCCGCGCCGCCGCGCTGCTCCCGCGCGCCGGGGTGCGCCGCCACGCGGAGCACCACCTCGCGCTCGACACGATGGGCCGGCGCTACGAGCGGCTCTACGAGGGCCTGCGCTTCGGGCGCCGCGACGCCACGGCGCTCCCCGCGTCGTGAGCGTCGGCTGGTACGTCCACCACCACGGCGCAGGGCACCTCGCACGGCTGGAGGCGACGCTGCCCCACCTCCCCGGCGTCGTCGCGCTCACGAGCCGGGAGCCCGACCACGAGCTCGGGTGCCCCCTCGTGGCGCTGCCCCTGGACGTGACGGACGACCCCGCGGACCCGACCGCGGCCGGCACGCTGCACTGGGCGCCCGTCGGCCACGCGGGGCTGCGGGAGCGCATGGCCGCCGTGTCGGCCTGGATCGCCGAGGCCCGGCCGGACGTGCTGGTGGTCGACGTCTCCGTCGAGGTCGCGCTGCTCGCACGGCTGCACGGCGTGCCCGTGGTCCTCGTGGCCCAGCGCGGCGTGCGGACGGACGCGCCGCACGCGCTCGCCTACGCGCAGGCCGCGGCGGTCGCCGCCCCGTGGACGGCCGCCGCCCACCTGCCCGGGGAGGGACCCCCCGAGGAGCGGCTGCGCTTCGTCGGGGCGATCTCGCGCTTCGACGCCCGGTGGGCCGGCGGCGCGGCGCCCGGGAGCGACGACGTCCTGCTGCTGGTGGGCGACGGCGGCCACGGGCTGGCGGCCGACGCGGTCGCCGCCGCGGCGAGGGCGACGCCCCGGCGGACCTGGCACGTCGCCGGACCGCTCGACGGTGGAGGGGGCGAACGTCCGCTGCCACGGGCCGCGGGCGGACGTCGGCGCGCTCCTCGAGGGCTGCGGCGTCGTGGTCGGCAGCGCGGGCGGGAACGTCGTGGCGGAGGTCGCCGCGGCGCGCCGGCCCTACGTCTGCCTCCCGCAGGAGCGGCCCTTCGGCGAGCAGCACCGCCAGGCCGCCGCGCTGCGGGAGCTCGGGGTGGCCGAGGTGCACGAGACGTGGCCCGACGCCGCCGCCTGGCCCGGGGTGCTCGCCGCCGCCGAGGCACGGGACACCCGCCGGTGGGGCGCGCTCCACGACGGGGAGGGCGCGGCGCGCCTCGCCCGGGTCGTGCGCGAGGTCGCGGCGGGGACCCGCGTGGCGGCGGGGGTCGCATGAGGGTCGCCGTGACGACGCTGGCCCGCGGGCGGGAGCGCCACCTGGCCCGCCAGGCCGCGGCCGTCGCGGCGCTCGACCCGGCCCCCTCGTCCTACGTCGTCGTGGCGCTCGACCCCGAGCCGCCGGCCGTGCCGGGTGCGCGGGTGCTCCCGCTGCCCGTGCCCGACGGCGCCCCGCTCCCCCTGGCGGCCGCACGGAACGCCGGGATCGCCGCGGCCGGCGAGGGAGCGGACCTCGTCGTCTGCCTCGACGCGGACTGCCTCCCCGCCCCGGACCTCCTCGGCCGCCTCGCCGCAGCCGCCGCGCGCACGCCGGAGCCCGCGCTCCTGGCCGGTCCGGTCGGGCGTCTGCCCGAGCTCCCGGCCGCGCAGGGGCAGCCCACCGCCGCGGAGCTCGCCGCCGCGCGCGAGGCCGCGCGGGGTCAGGCGCGGCCCGTGCCGCCGCCCGGGGAGGTCGTGCGGGAGCCGCGGGTGGAGCTCTTCTGGTCCCTGGCCTTCGCCGTCTCGCCCGCGACCCACGCACGGATCGGCGGCTTCGACCCCGGCTACGTCGGCTACGGCGCCGAGGACACGGACTACGCGTTCCGCGCGCGTGCGGCGGGGATCGCGCTGCACTGGGTCGGCGGGGCCTGGGCCTACCACCAGGGCCACCCCGTCTCGAGCCCGCCCGTCGAGCACCTCGACGCGATCGTCGCCAACGCGCGGCGCTTCCGCGCCGTGTGGGGCCGCTGGCCCATGGAGGGCTGGCTGGCGGCCTTCGCCCGCGACGGCCTCGTCGCGTGGGACCCGGCCGGTGAGGAGCTCGTGCTCCTCGGTCAGCCCGTGCTCGCGAGCACCCGGCGGTAGACGTCCAGGTGCGCCGCCGCGACCTGCCCGGCCTCCACGCGGCGCGCCGCGCGGCGACGCTCCTGCAGCGCGCGACGGGCCGTGCTCCCGGGACGGGCGGCGGGCCCGTCGAGCAGGCGGCGCAGCGCGCCCGTGAGCTCCTCCGCCCGCGCGAAGGGCTGGAGGAACGCCGGGTCGGGGTGCTGCTCGGCGAAGCGGCCGACCGCGGGCGCCGCGACCGCGACCCCCAAGTCCCAGCAGAGCTCGATCCACCCCGAGTGCGTGCCGTGCGCGTAGGGCAGCACGGAGACGTCGAGGTCGGCGAGGTCCGCGAAGAGCGCCGCGTCGTCCGGCCGGGGCTGCTCGACGAGCACGACGCCATCGGCTCCCGTGCAGGCGGCCCGGACCGCGTCGCGCGCGCCCTCGTCCCGGACGCGGTCGTGCAGGACGACCCGCGCCCGGACGTCCTGCCCGCCCGCGCGCAGCTCGCGGACGGCGGCGACGAGCGCCCGCGTCGTCCCCGGGCCGTCGACGTTCGGGCGCAGGTCGCGGAGGTGCAGCCCGACGACGCGCTCGGGAACCGGCGCGCCCACCGGGAGCTCCGTGCCGAGCGGGACGACGTGCGGGTGGGCGACGACCTCCGCGGCGACCCCCCAGCGCTCGCGGAGCTCCGCGGCGGCGCCGGGGGTGAGCGTGAGCACCGCGTCGGCGGCGGGCACGACGACGTCGAGCAGCGCGACGTGGGCCGCCTGGTCGTCGAGCTGCGGGTTCTCGAGGTCGTGGGCGGTCAGGACGAGCGGGCGGCCCACGTCCCGCAGGGCGGCGACGGTCGCCCGCAGGTGGGCGGGGGTGAAGGACTCCAGGCCGAAGTGCAGGTGCATGAGGTCGAACGCGGCGGCGTTCGCGCGGACCCAGGCCGGGTCGACCATCACGGGCGGCCACCAGCGCCCGGGCGGCGCGCCGGGCGGCGGGGGTCGGGCAGGCGGACGACGCCCGCCGTGCCGAGGTGCTCGACGTAGGGGTGGGCGGCGGGGACGGAGGCGATGCGGAGCGGGCGCGGCAGGCCGCACAAGCTACGGCCGACGGCCGCACGCGCCACTACGGCGCGTTCTACGGGCTCGAGGAGCTCCCGGCGGACGGGCCCGTCGCGCTCGTGCACGGCAACTGCCAGGCCGAGTCCCTGCGGATCGTCCTCGACGGGCCCGGCCTGGCGACGGTGCGGATGCCGCCGGTGCACGAGCTCGGGGCCGGGGACCTCCCCCACCTCGCGCGCTGGCTCGCGCGCGCCACGGTGCTCGTCTCCCAGCCCGTGCGCGACGGGTACCGCGGGCTGCCGCTCGGGACCGCGGAGCTCGCGGGCGCGCTGCCGCCGGGCGCCCGCGTGCTGCGCATCCCCGTCATCCGGGTCGCGGGGCTCTACCCCACCCACGCGATCGTGCGGCCGCCGAGCGACCCCTCGCTCGTCCCGCCCGTGGTCGAGTACCACGACCTCCGGGTGCTGGCCGAGGCCGCCGGGCTCCCCGCGCTGCCGCCGCTGCGCCCGGCGATGGTCCGCGCGGTCGCGCGGCTGTCGCAGGACGCGCTGCGCGCGCGGGAGGCGGCGCACGGGACCCTCGTGGTCTCCGACCTCTTCGACGCGCCCGCCTTCGCGCAGATGCGCACGCTCAACCACCCGGGCAACCCCGTGTGGAGCGCGGTCGCCGCACGGGTGCGCAGCACGCTGGGCCTGCCGCCGCACGACGGCGACCCCGGCCGCCCCCTGCTCGACCGCGTCCACGCGCCGCGGGAGGCCGCGGTGGTCGAGGCGTTCGGGCTCGACGTCGCGCCGACGGCGGACTGGCTGCTCGACGGGGAGCGCGTGCCCGGCGCGGCGGTCCGGGAGGCGCACCTGCGCTGGTACGCCGCGCACCCCGATGCGGTCGCCGCCGGCCTGGAGCGCCACGCCGAGGCGCTGCGGCTCCTGGGGGCGGCGTGATCCCGCGGCTCCTCGTCGCGGGCGAGCCGCAGCACGGGGTCGTGCGGCACGCGACGGTCGTCGCGGACGCGGTCGCCGCGCGGGTGGGGCGCGACGTGACGGTGGCCGAGCCGGGCCGGGAGCCGCTCCACGCGCAGTTCACCGACCGGCTCTGGGGCGCGTCGCCCGAGGCGGCGGCGGAGCGCGTCGTCGCGCTCGCGGCCTGCACGCCGCTCGCGCTCACGCTGCACGACCTGCCCCAGGCGTCGGACGGCCCGCGCAACCACCCGCGCCGCGCGAGGGCCTACGCCCGGGTCGCCCGGGCGGCCCGGGGCGTGGCGGTCAGCACGGAGCACGAGGCGGCGCTGCTCCGCGCGCTCGCGCCGGACGTCGAGCCCGCGGTCATCCCGCTCCCGCTCGACGTCGCGCCGCCCGCCCCGCGGCCGGCGCCGGAGCCCGAGGTCGCGCTGCTCGGCTTCTTCTACCCCGGCAAGGGGCACGCGGAGGCCGTGGCGGCGGTCGCGGAGCTCGGGGGGGACCTCGGCGTGACGGTCCTCGGCCGGGCCTCGCCGGGGCACGAGGAGGAGCTCGCGGCGCTCGTCGCCGAGGCCGAGGCGCGCGGCGTGCGCGTGACCGTCACGGGCTACCTCACCGACGCGGAGCTCCTGGCCCGCGCCCGCGCGGCGGCGGTCCCGCTCGCGGCGCACCGCCACGTCTCGGCCTCGGGCTCCGTGGCGGCCTGGGTCGGCGCGGGGCGGCGCCCGCTCGTCCCCGACACCCCGCCGTGGCGCGAGGCCGCGGCGCTCCGGCCCGGGACGCTCACCCCGTACGCCGACGCGGAGCTCCCCGCGGCGATCGCCCGCGCCGTCGCGGATCCCGGCTCGACGTGGTGGGGCGCCGATGCGGTGACCGGCCCGGACGCGGACGCCGTCGCGGCCGCGCACCTGGCCTGGTGGGCGCACGGTGGCCTGGTGAGCACCGTCCCCGGCAACCGCTGGGACCTCCTCGACGGCCGGTGGCCCGACCCGCCGCCGCGGGTCTCCGTCGTCGTCGTGCACTTCGAGCAGCCCGAGCAGCTCGCCCGGACGCTCGCGGCGCTCGCGCGGCAGACGCTGACGCCGGCCGAGGTGCTCGTCGTCGACGACGGCTCGCGCGTGCCGCCCGACGTGCCCGCCGGCGTCCGGCTCCTGCGCCAGGAGGACCGCGGGTTCCGCGCGGGCGCGGCCAGGAACCTCGGAGCACGCCACGCGACGGGGGACGTCCTCTGCTTCCTCGACGCGGACACGGCGCCCGAGCCGGACTGGGTGCGGCGGATGAGCCGCCTGCCCGCGCTCGCCCCGGAGGCCGTCGTCGTGGGCCGGCGCCGCCACGCGGCGCTCGCCGGTGCCGCGGGCCCGGTGGAGGTCGTGGGGCCCGCGCAGCGAGCTCCCCGCGCCGGCCTGGCTGGCCGAGGGCTACGCGGCGACCCGGAACCTCCTCGACGCCGACGACCGCTCGTACCGCTTCGTCATCTCCGCCGTCCTGGCCTGCGGCGCCGCCTTCTTCCGCGAGACGGGCGGCTTCGACGAGGCGTTCGCGGGCTACGGCGGCGAGGACTGGGAGTGGGCGCACCGCGCCTGGCTCGCGGGCGCCCTGCTCGCGCACGAGCCCGGGGCGGTCGCCTGGCACGACGGGCCCGAGTGGTCCGGCCGGGAGGACGACGCGGCGCGGCGCGCGGCGAAGAACGCGGAGGCGCTGCGGCTCGCGGCGGCGCTCCCCGTCGCGGGCTCCCGCCCCCGGGCGCTGCGCCCGGGCCGCGCCGACGTGCACGTCGTGCTGCCGGAGGGTGTCGGCCTCGCCGCGGCCGTGATCTGCGCCGACGGCGTGCTCGCGGAGCTCCCCGAGGCGCTCGTCGTCGTCCCGGACCCCGCGGTGGCTGCGGGGGTCGGCGACCCGCGTGTGGTCGCCGCGGCGGACCGCACGGGCGTTCGCGTCGTGATCGAGCTGGCGGCGGCACTGCGCGTGGACGGCGGCAGCCTGCGCGGCGCGCTCGACCGGCTCGCCGCCGAGGGGCTCGGCACCCTCACGCTCACCGGCCCGGACGGCGGACCGCTCGCCCGCCTGGTGAGCACGCGCGCCGCCGCCCGCGCCGCGCGCCACGGCACCGCCGCGGGCTTCCCCGACGCGACCGCCCCCGCGGACGGCCTCACGCCGCTCCTCGCGGAGCCGGACCTCGAGGCCTGGTTCGGCGGCTGGGGCTAGCCGCGCTCGAGCAGCGCGACGCACTCGATGTGCGGCGTCTGCGGGAACATGTCGACGGGCCGGACGCGCTTGAGGACGTAGCCCGCCTCGACGAGCTGCGCGGCGTTCGGCGCGAGGGTCGTCGGGTTGCAGGAGACGTAGACGATGCGCTTCGGGTTGGCCTCGATGATGCGCCGCACGACCTTCTGCGAGAGGCCCGCGCGCGGCGGGTCGACGACGAGGACGTCCGGGCGGCCCGCGGTCTCGACGAGCTCGCGCAGCGCGAGCCGCACGTCCCCGGCGAAGAACTTCGCGTTCTCGATCTCGTTGCGCCGCGCGTTGGCGATCGCGTCCGAGACCGCGGGCTCGATGACCTCGAGGCCCCAGACCTCCCCGGCCCGGCGGGCCAGCGCGAGCCCGATCGTCCCGATGCCGCAGAAGAGGTCGTAGACGCGCTCCCAGCCCTTGAGGTCCGCGTACTCGATCGCGACGCCGTAGAGCCGCTCGGCCATCTCCGTGTTCGTCTGGAAGAACGCCTCGGGGCTGATGGAGAACTCGAGGCCGCTGAGCTCCTCCGTGATCGTCTCCGCACCGTCGACGAGCTCCGAGAAGCCCCCGTGGGTCGTCTCGCCGACCTGGTCGAGCTGCGTCCAGACCAGCGAGGTCGCCTCGACGGCGGCGGCGAACGCCTCCGTGTCGAGCTCCCCGCGGGAGGTCACCAGGCGGATCTGCGTCTGGCCCGTGCGGCGCGCCTCGCGCAGCACGAGGTTGCGCAGGAAGCCCTGCTGGGTGCGGCGGTCGTAGGCGTCGAGGCCCTGGGCGCGGCAGAAGTCGAGGACCTCCTGGCGGGCGCGGGCGAGGCGCTCCGAGCCCAGGAGGGAGACGCCGTCGACGATGTCCTCCCACGAGCCCTGGCGCGTGGAAGCCGCAGATGAGCGCGCCGCTGTCGTCCGTGCCGAAGGAGTACTCGAGCTTGTTGCGGTAGCCCCACTGCTCCTCCGCGCCGATGATCGGCTCGAGGTCGAAGCCGTCGAGGTGGCCGATGCGGCGCAGCGCGTCCTCGACCTGGTCGGCCTTGATCGCGAGCTGCTTCTCGTAGGGCAGGACCTGCCAGGCGACGCCCGGGTGCTCCGCGACGGGCGGGATGCGGTCGGGGCTCGGGGCGACGAGCTCGAGCAGCCGCGCCTCGCCGTAGGCGCGCTTGCGCTTCGTGACCTGCACCCGGACGCGATCGCCGGGGAGCGTCCCGGGGACGAAGACGACCCAGCCGTCGTGGCGCGCGACGCCGTTGCCGCCGTAGGCCAGGCGGTCGACCGTGACCTCGAGCTCCGCGCCGCGCTCGGGCCGCGGCGGGCGCGCGGTGACGTCGAGGTCGGCGACGGGGGGTCCCTGGTCCATCCCCCCAGGATGGCAG
Organism: uncultured Solirubrobacteraceae bacterium; assembly: GCA_963844155.1. Classification (GTDB taxonomy): domain Bacteria; phylum Actinomycetota; class Thermoleophilia; order Solirubrobacterales; family Solirubrobacteraceae; genus Paraconexibacter. Next base: position 1,505,984 of record CAWJMY010000001.1, on the reverse strand, counting down.
CGCTCAGGCCAGCCGGTCCTCGATCGCCTTCAGGACCGTCGCGCGCGCGGAGCTGCGCTGCTCGTGGTCGCGGACCTTGCGCAGCTCGGCGGCGGTGAGCTCGGGCAGGCGCTTGATGACCTGCGCGCCCGTGAGCTCGTCGTAGCCCAGGATGGGGAACGCCGTGCCGATGCCCGCGGCGCGGCGCGCGCGGTCGACCTCCCGGAGCACGCGCTCCGAGCCCTTGACGGTCGCCTTCGTGATGGAGCTGCGCGAGCTGAGGTCCGTGCGCCCGCGGCCCAGGAGGGCCTCGAGGTCCGCGAGGAGGTCCTGGGTCTGCTGGCGCCCCGCGTTGAGCAGGCCGCTGGCGAGGTCCTCCGCGTCGCGCCGGGTGATGCGGCCGCGGGTGACCGCCTCGTCGACGGCCTCCTGCAGGCGCTGGGCGGTGAGCACGACGCCGCCCGCGAGGAGGTCGCGGAGGCTCGCGAGGTTCGCCCGGAGCGCCTCGTCGCGCGCGGCGGCCGAGGTCGGCTCGGGCGCCGGGGCCGGCTCGGCGGCGGGGCGGGACTTCGACGTGGCGGCGGCGGCGCGGGGCTTCGCCGGGGCCTTCGGCTTGGTCGCGGCCTTCGGCTTGGTGGGGGCCTTGGGCTTGGCGCCGGCCTTCGCGGGGGCCTTGGGCTTCGGCTTCGCCGCGCGGCCCGCCGGGGCGGCCTTCGTGCCCCGCTCGGGGGCCGGCGGGGTCGCGAGCTCCGCGTCGGCGGCCGCCGCCCCCTTCGCCGCGGGCTTCTTCGCGGCCGGCTTCTTCCTCGCGGGCGTCGTCCCGGCGGAGGCGCGACCGCCCTTCGTCGTCCCCGCGACGGCGTCGGCGACGGCCTCGGCCGGGGCGGTCGCCGGCGCGGGGGCCGTGGTGGCGTCCGCGCGGACGGGCGGCGTCTTCGGCGTACGGGGCTGCTTCGACGGCGGCATCGCGGGGAACCTACCGCGCGCGCCACGCGCTCGACCACCCTTCACGGCGCGGGGGCCGCGGCGCTAGGCTGGGGATCCGACGAGGCCCAACTCGGAGGCGCAAGCCGCCGGGATTATCACATGGCCCAGGCATTTCAATCGTCCTGGGACTCTGCAAGCCATGGTGGTCTCCGATCGGGCAGTGATGGGCCGTCGCAGTAGGGGGCGGCCTTAGCTGTTCCTGGAGCCGGATCAGGGCGCGACGAGGTGCTCGAGCAGCGCCTTCTGCGCGTGGCGGCGGTTCTCGGCCTGGTCCCAGATCCGCTGGCGCGGGCCGTAGAGGACCTCCTCCGTGATCTCCTCGCCCGGGTGCGCGGGCAGGCAGTGGAGCGCGATCGCGCCGTCCGCCGCGCGGTCGAGCAGCGCGTCGTCGATCCGGTAGGGCGCGAGCGCGGCGCGGCGCTCGTCCGCGGTCTCCTCGTCGCCCATGGAGACCCAGACGTCCGCGTAGACGGCGTGCGCGCCGGCGACCGCCTCCTCGGGATCCCGCGTGAGCTGCGCACCGGCCACGGGCTCGAGCTCGTAGCCCTCGGGCGAGGCGACCGCGACCTCGATCCCGGCGATGGCGCCGACGATCGCGAGGGAGCGCGCGACGTTGTTCCCGTCGCCGACGTAGGCGAGCTTCAGCCCCTCGAGGCTCCCGAACGCCTCGCGCAGCGTGAGCAGGTCGGCGAGCGCCTGGCAGGGGTGGTGGCCGTCCGTGAGCATGTTGAAGACGGGGATGGAGCCCTCCGCGGCGAGCTCCTCGAGCAGCGCGTCGGAGTACGTCCGCACGCCGACGGCCTGGACGTGGCCGCTGAGGATGCGCGCCGTGTCCTTCACGGACTCGCCCCGGGAGAGCTGCATCTCCCCCGGGCGCAGGATCAGCGGGTGGCCGCCGAGCTCCGCGACCCCGGCCTCGAAGGAGAGCCGCGTGCGCGTGCTCGGCTTCTCGAAGATCAGCGCGACGCAGGCCGCCTCGAGCGCGCGCGAGCTGCGCGGCGCGGCCTTGAGCTCGAGCGCGCGGTCGAGCAGGCGGTGGAGCTCGGGAGCGCTCAGCTCCTCGCCGGTCAGGAAGTGCCTGGTCAAGACGGGAAGACTACGGAGATGCGCGTGCTCACCTGGAACCTCTTCCACGGCCGCAGCGTCCCGCCGGCCGGTCGCGACCTCGAGGCGGAGTTCGCCGCCGCGATCGCCGGGTGGGACTGGGACGTCGCGCTGCTGCAGGAGGTCCCGCCGTGGTTCGCGCCTGGCCTGGCGCGGGCGAGCGGCGCGAGCGGGCGGACGGCGCTCACCGCGCGGAACCTCCTGCTCCCGCTCCGCGAGCCGCTCGGCCGGCGCTTCCCCGACCTCATGAAGTCGAGCGGCGGCGCGAACACGATCCTCGTCCGCGGTGCGCCGCCCCTGCGGCACGAGCGCGTGACGCTGCGGTGGCGGCCCGAGCGGCGCGTCGCCCACGCCGTGCAGCTCGCCGACGGCTCCTGGGTGGGCAACCTCCACGCGCAGGTGCACTCGGAGGAGCGCGCGCAGGCCGACCTGCGCAAGGCCGCGCGCGCCCTCGAGGGTTGGGGCGGCGCGGCCCCGCTCGTCCTCGGCGGGGACACGAACGTCCGCAAGCCCGCCGCGCCCGGGTGGACGCACCTCGGCGGCAACAACGTGGACCACGTCCTCGCCCGGGGCTGGACCCGGGTGCGCGCGGAGAAGCTCGACGCCGGCCCGCTCTCCGACCACGCGCCCGTGCTCGTGGAGGTGCGGCGGGGATGACCCCTCAGAGCAGGCCCGCGAGGCGCGCGAGCGCCGCGTCGAGCTGCGGCGCCGGGAGGCTGTAGGGCACCCGGAGGCTGCGGTCCAGGCCACCCGCGGGGGCGTAGCGGCCGCCCGGGTCGAGGAGCAGACCCCGCTCCGCGCCGGTGACCGCGAGGCGGGCGGAGGAGGCGCGCTCGAGGGTCGCCCAGACGCAGAGGCCGCCGTCGGGCGGGTGGGCGACGGCGATGCCGGGGAGCTCCGCGAGCGCGCGCGAGGAGGTGGTCGCGGCGCTCGCGCAGGCCCGAGCGCCGCTCCTCCAGCAGCGGGTCGAGGTCCGTGAGCAGCTCCGCCGCGATCGCCTCCTCGAGCGGCGCGGTCGCGACCTGGGCGGCCAGCGGGTGCGCCGCGAGCGTCCCGATCGTCGCGGCGTCCGCGCGGATCCAGCCGACCCGGAGGCCGTCCCAGACGCTCTTGGAGAGCGAGCCGAGCGTCACGACGCCCGGGCCGCCGAGCGGCGGCGGCACGGGGGAGCCCGGCGGCCGGAGGTCGAGGTCGGCCATCGTCTCGTCCACGACGAGGAGGACCCCGCGGCGCTCGGCGGCCGCCCGGAGCTCCTCGCGGGCCGCGCCGTCCATGAGCCGGCCCGTCGGGTTGTGGAAGTCCGGCACGAGGTAGGCCGCGGCCGCGTCGTGCTCGCGGGCGAGGCGCTCGAACTCCGCCACCTCCCAGCCCGCGGCCATGGGCCACCCGACGAGCCTCGCGCGGCGCTCGCGGAGGGCGTCGAGCGCGCCGGGGTACGTCGGGACCTCGACCAGGACGGTCGGCGCGCGGCGGAAGAGCGCGGCGGCGACGAGCCACAGGCCCGGCATCGCGCCGCTCGTGACCAGGACCTCCTCCGGGGCGGTCGGCACGCCGCGCGCCGTGTGCCGGAGGGCGATCGCGGCGCGCAGGCGATCGAGGCCCCGGCCGGGCGCGCGGCTCGTGAGCTCCGGGACGATGGCGTCGACCGCTGCGGCCATCGCGGCGCGGTAGGCCGGGATGGGCGCGGCGGGCGCGGCGCGCCGGAGGTCGATCGCGCCCGCGGCGTCCGTCGCGTCGCTCGGCGCGAGGCCGTGGCGCAGGCGTGGCGGGAGGCAGGCGATGCTCCCCGCGCCGCGCCGCGTGGTCAGCCAGCCGCCCCGGCGGAGGTCCGCGTAGGCGAACGTGACGACCTCGCGGCTGACGCCGAGGGCGCTCGCCAGCTCCCGCTCGGACGGCACCCGCGCGTCGAGCGCGAGCCGCCCCTCGAGCACGGCGCGCTCCATCGCCGCGGAGAGCCGGTCGCTCAGCGCCCGCTCGCCGCTCTCGCGCCACCCCTCGAGCGCGCGCACGGTCACGGCAGCAGCGGTCACCCGCCCGACGCTACCAGGCCACTTCGGCCGAACTGGACGAGTCAGAGGGGTCAGACCCCTTTGCGGTGCTGGCCCGTACCTTGGGGACATGCGCCGCCTCCTGCTCGCTCCCCTCGTCGCTGCCACCGTCCTCGCCGCCGGGTGCGGCTCGAGCGACGACACCGCCTCGACCGCCTCCGCGCCCGCCGCCTCGACGCCCGCCGCGACCGCCGCGCCGAAGGGCAACGCGGTGCAGATCGGGATGCAGGGCCTCGCCTTCGACCCGAAGGACGTCACGGTGAAGGTCGGCACGACCGTCACCTGGAAGAACCTCGAGGACATCCCGCACAACGTCACGGCGGAGGAGGGCGCCGACTTCAGGTCGGACCTCTTCGGCAAGGACGGGACCTACACGTTCAAGGCCACGAAGGCCGGGACCATCAAGTACGTCTGCACCATCCACCCGGGGATGGAGGGCACGCTCACCGTCGAGGGCTGAGGCCGAAGCCCCGCAGGGCGAGCAGCGCCTTCTCCCCCATCGAGCCCGGCTTGGGCAGCAGCCCGAGCTGGATCGCCGCCTCGTAGCGATCGCAGAACGCGCGGATGCGCAGGAGCTCGTTGCCCCCCGCGTCGAGCTCGCAGTAGAGGACGGCCTGGACCTTCACGAAGCGCTTGGTCGGCGGCAGCCCGTCGAGCTCCCCCGTGTTCGTCCCGACGAGCTTCACGGGCGCGCAGACGTAGCGGCCGTCGCGTGAGTCGCGCGCCCGCGGTGTCGACGCGCATGTCCGGGAAGCCCGCCCACAGGCGCTCCGCGTGGCGGCCGATCGCCCCCGGCCCCTCGAGCGGCTCCCCGCAGAACGGGTCCTCGTAGTGCACGTCGGGCGCGCACATCTCGTAGAACGCGGACGGCTCGCGCGCCGTCCAGGCCGCCTCGAACGCGTCGAGGAGCTCGTCCGCGCGCGCGCTCACCCGAAGTCCGGGAGGCCGGCGTCTGGCGTCGAGGCCTCGGCGTGCAGGCGCCGCGGGATGCGCCCGGCGCCGCGCGCGAGGCGGCCGCCCTCGACCCCCGCGCGGATCGCCAGCGCCATCGCGAGCGGGTCCTGCGCGCGGGAGATCGCGCTCGCGCAGAGCACCGCGTCGCAGCCGAGCTCCATCGCCAGCGCGGCGTCGCTCGCGGTCCCGACCCCCGCGTCGAGCACGACGGGCACCTCGCGCCTGCTCGACGATGAGGCCGATGTTGTACGGGTTGCGGATGCCCATCCCCGAGCCGATCGGGGAGCCGAGCGGCATGACCGCGGCGCACCCGACGTCCTCGAGGCGCTTGGCGAGCACGGGGTCGTCGGTCGTGTAGGGCAGGACGACGAAGCCGGCGGCGACGAGCTCCTCCGCCGCGGCGAGCAGCTCGACCGCGTCGGGCAGGAGCGTCCGCTCGTCCCCGATGACCTCGAGCTTCACGAGGTCCGTCCCGAACGCCTCGCGGGCGAGCTTCGCGGTCAGGACCGCGTCCCGGGCGGTGAAGCAGCCCGCGGTGTTCGGGAGCAGCTCGACCCCCGCGGCGTCGAGCACGTCCACGAGCGAGCCGCGCTGCGCGGCGTCGATGCGGCGCAGCGCGAGCGTCACGAGCTCCGTGCCGCTCGCCGCGATCGCCTCGGCGAGCGTCTCCAGGCGCGGGAAGCCCCCCGTGCCCAGCAGGAGACGCGAGTGGTAGGTCCGGTCCCCGATGACGAGGGGGTCCGTGGCGGTCCGGGTCAGCGGCTCCATCGCGTCAGCCTCCCTGCACGGCGGTGAGGACCTCGACGCGCGCGTCGTCGGCCAGGGTGAACGTGCTCCACGCCGCACGGGGGACGACTTCGGCGTCCACGGCGACCGCGACCCCGCGCGCGCCCTCGTCCATGCCGAGCACGTCGAGCATCGCCCGAACCGTCGAGCCCGGCCGCACGAGGCCGTTCGGGGTGCCGTTCACGAGGATCACGAGGTGGCCTCCGCCGCGGCGAAGCGGCCCGGGGAGAACGCGGCGTCGATGGCCTGCTCCCCGGCGAGGTGCCCCACGACCAGCTCCGCCGTGACGGGGGTGAGCAGCACGCCGTTGCGGTGGTGGCCCGTCGCGAAGACGACCCCGTCGAGCTCCCCGAGCAGCGGCGCGTTGTCCGGGGTGCCGGGGCGCAGGCCCGCGATGGTCTCGGTCGACCTCGAGCTCGAGGACGCCCGGGACCAGCTCGCTCGCGTCGCGCAGGAGCTCGTGGAGCCCGCCCGCGGTGAGCGTCGTGCTGAAGCCCTGCTCCTCGACGGTGGCCCCGACGACGAGCTCGCCGTCCCCGCGGGGGACGAGGTAGCCGCCCTCGTAGCGGACGGGCCGCTCGAGGAGCGGGGCGTCGCCGCGCAGCCGGAGCGTCTGCCCCTTCACGGGCCGCACGGGGACCGCCGGCACGCCGGGGATCCCGCCGGACCAGGCCCCGCCGCAGACGACGACCTGCTCGGCCAGGACGGTCTGGCGCCCCTCGATCTCGATGCCCTCGCCCGGCATGACCGCGGAGATCTCCTGGCCCACCCGGTACTCGACGCCCGCCCGCGCCGCGGCGATCGCCAGCGCGGCGGTGAGGCGGCGCGGGTCGACCGTGTGGTCGTCCGGCGCGAGGACCGCGGCGCGGAGGCTCGGCGCCAGCGCGGGCTCGAGGCGCCGGGCGGCGCTCGGCAGCAGCCGCTCGACCCGCAGGCCGAGCTCCTCGCGGAGCGCCGCCTCGCGCTCGAGCGCCTCGGCCTCGTCGCGGTCCCGGGCCACGACGAGGGTCCCGGACTCCCGGTAGCCGACCTCCTTGCCCGAGGCCTCCTGCAGCTCCTGCGCGAAGGCGGGCCAGGCGGCGGCCGAGCGCAGGCCGAGCTCGAGGAGCGCGCGCTCGCCGGCGTCGGCCTCGGCGACCGGGGCGAGCATCCCGGCGGCGACGTGGGAGGCGCCCGCGGCCGAGGTCCCCCTTGTCGACGAGGACGACGGAGAGGCCGCGCGCCCGCGCCCGCCAGGCGATCGCGAGGCCGATGGCCCCACCGCCGAGCACGGCGACGTCGTGGCGATCTTCGTAGGGGCGCGACACGCCCGCCGAGGGTACCGCCGGGCCTGGGCCGCCGCGGCGGGATCGCGGAGGAGCGCGAGAGGGCCGATCCGGGGCACCCGGACCCGGAACGGCCCCCTCGCGGCGCCCCGGCGGGCCCGCGGCGGGTTCCGGGGACGCCGAGAGGGCCGATCCGGGGCGTCCGGACCCGCATCGGCCCTCTCGCGGCGTTCTGCGAGGCGGCGCCCGCGCGGCAGCAGGGGTTGCGACACTTGGACCGTGCTGGACGACGCCCGCCTCTACCTCGTGACGCCCGCGCTCGAGCCCGCGCGGCTGCAGGCGCTGCTCGACGGCGGCGTCGACCTCGTCCAGCTCCGGATGAAGGACGCCGCGGACGCGGACGTGCTCCGTGAGGCCGCGTGGATGCGCGAGGCCTGCGCCGAAGCCGGCGTGCCCTTCCTGCTCAACGACCGGCCGGACCTCGCGGTCGCCGCGCGCGCGGACGGGGTGCACGTCGGCCAGGACGACACCTCCGTCGCGGACGCCCGGGCGGCCGTCGGCCCCGCGCGCCTCGTCGGCCTCTCCACCCACGCGCCGGAGCAGCTCGCGAGCGCCCCCGCGGACGCCGACTACGTCGCGGTCGGGCCCGTGTGGGCGACCCCCACGAAGCCGGGCCGTGCCGCCGCCGGCCTGGGGTACGTGCGCCACGCCGCGGCCACCGCGGGCGCGCGGCCCTGGTTCGCCATCGGCGGCATCGACAGCACGAACGTCCACGCGGTCGTCGAGGCCGGCGCCCGGCGCATCGTCGCGGTGCGCGCGCTGGTCGAGGCCGCGGACCCCGCGCAGGCCGCCGCCACGCTCAAGGCCGCGCTCGACGGAGGCCCCCGTTGGCCTCGCGTAAGCGCAAGCGCCGCCCGGGCGCGGGCGCGCCGGGGCGGCCCGCCGCGGCCGCTCCGGCCGACGTGGTCGCCGCCGACGCGCCCCCGCCGGGCGACCGCGCCGCCAAGACGGAGGCCAAGAACGCCGCGGTCCGCGCGACGCTCGAGCCGCTCGCTCCCGGCGAGCGCCCGCCGTGGGTCACCTACGCCGCGCTCTTCGCGGGCAGCCTCGGGCTCCTGAACGTCGTGCTCTACCTGGCCGGCGTCCGGGTCGCCGACGCCGGCGCGCTCTCCGCGGTCATCCAGGGCGGCGTCCTGCTCGTCTGCGCCGTCGGCATGTGGCAGGCGAAGTACTGGGCCGTCATGGGCTTCGAGGTCCTCATGGGCGTCACGACCGCGTTCGGCGCCCTGTCGCTGCTCGTCGCGAGCTCCGTCAAGGGCGCCGCGATCGCCGTCGCCGTGGTCGCGGTGTGCGGCACGTTCTTCTGGAAGCTCGTCCGCGCCATGGCCCGGATCCAGATGCCGCAGAGGCCGGGTCCGCGCAGGTCCTAGCGATAGGCTCGGAGCCATGGCCCAGAGCGCGTACGACTGCATCGTCATCGGATCCGGACCCGGCGGCTACGTCGCCGCGATCCGCTCCGCGCAGCTCGGGATGTCGACCGCCGTCGTCGAGAAGGGCGACATCGGTGGGCGCTGCCTGAACGTCGCCTGCATCCCCGCCAAGGCGGTCCTGCGCGTCGCGGACATCCTCACGGAAGTGGAGGAGGCCGGGGACTTCGGCATCCACGTCAACGCCCCGACCGTCGACTTCGGCGAGGTCGGCGAGCGCCGCCGGAAGGTCGTCGGCACGCTCACGGGCGGCGTCTCCGGCCTCATGAAGAAGAACGGCATCGACGTCGTCGAGGGCTTCGCGAAGCTCACCGCGGACGGGAACGTCGAGGTCGACGGGCAGACCATCACCGTGAACAAGGGCGTCATCCTCGCCACGGGCTCCATCGGCAAGCCCATCCCGGGCACGCAGTTCGGCGGCCGGGTCATCGGGACGGAGGAGGCCTGGGGCCTCGACGAGCTCCCCGCCTCGCTCGCCGTCGTCGGCGCGGGCGCCTCGGGCGCGGAGATCGCGAGCGCCTACGCGCGCCTCGGGGTGAAGGTGCAGCTCTTCGAGGGCCTCGACCGCGTGCTCCCGAGCGAGGACGCGGACATCTCGAAGGTCGCCGAGCGCGGCTTCAAGAAGCAGGGCATCGACGTCAAGACGAAGACCTTCGTCGAGAACGTGCAGACCCACGACGACAAGGTCACCTTCACCTACGGGGGGACGGACGGCGAGGCGGACTACCTCGTCATCGCCGCGGGCCGCGGACCCGACGTCGAGGGCCTCGGCCTCGACGTCGCGGGCGTCGAGCTCACGGAGGCGGGCCTCATCGAGGTCGACGGCACCCAGATGACCTCGAAGGAGCGCATCTACGCCATCGGCGACCTCGTCCCCGGCCCCGCGCTGGCCCACAAGGCCTCCGACGAGGGCGTCATCGCCGCCGAGGCGATCCACGGCGACCAGACCCACCCCATCTCCTACCCCGACATCCCGCGCGCGACGTTCTGCAAGCCGAACGTCGCCTCCTTCGGCCTCACGGAGGCCCAGGCGCGCGAGGCGGGCTACGACGTCGTCGTCGGCAAGGTCCAGTACGGCGCGGTCGGCGCCGGCACGGTCTACGGCGACCGCACGGGCGTCATCAAGATCGTCGGCGACAAGAAGTACGGCGAGCTGCTCGGCGGCCACATCGTCGGCGCGAAGTCCACGGAGATGATCCAGGAGCTCGTCAACGTCAAGGCCATGGAGGGCGGCTACGCGGAGGTGGCGAGGATGGTCCACGGCCACCCCACGCTCTCCGAGGGCGTCATGGAGGCCGCGCGTGCCGCCGACGGCTGGCTCATCCACGGCTGAGGCCGACCACCCCGTCCTCTACCTGGACCTGGGGCACCCCGAGTCGCTCCTGGCGGCGGAGCGGGCGCTGCAGGTCATGCCGGTCGCCACGGAGTGGATCCCCGTCCACCTCGGGATCCCGGCGCACGTCTCGCTCGAGGCGCTGCGGGTCGTCGCGGCGGAGCGTGACCTGCAGCCCGTGAGAACCGCCTCGACCGTCCCGTGGGACGCGGAGCAGGCGAACCTCGCCGCGACGTTCGCGAAGAGCACGGGCCGCATGGTCGCCTTCACCCAGGCCGCGCTGCGGCAGGCCTACAACGGCGCCCGGGACCTCTCGAACCTCGACAACGTCCTCATCGCCGGCTCGGCCTGCGAGCTGCACCCGCGCTCCGTCCTCAAGGCGCTGGGGACGAAGGGCACCCGCCGCACGCTCGACGAGGCGACGGCGCTCGCGCGCGAGCGCGGCGTCACGCGCGCCCCGTCGGTCTGGGCGCTCGGCCGGCTCTTCGAGGGCGACGCGGGCCTCGACGCCGCCGCCGCCCACCTGCGCGAGCACGGCGCGGTGCCGGACCAGGAGCCCGAGGAGGCCGACGTCGTCGAGCTCCTCACGCGCGAGGAACCGCCGCCCCTTGCGCGTCATCCCCCCGCGATGAGCGCCGCGCGGGACCTCGCGGTCGTGCACCGGCGCGCGTCGCGGCTCCCGGCGTTCCTGCAGCCCGAGCCGGGCGTGGACCAGGTGGAGGTCGTGGAGGTCGCCTCGGGGGAGGTCGTCCTCTTCTGGGACGTCCCGGCGCCCGAGGCCAAGCGCTGGGTCGCCGAGCTGCGCCACGACCTGCACCGCCTGGGCACGGAGGAGCTCCTCGGCCACTGGGGCGCCCGGTGAGCGACCGCTTCGAGGGCTTCGGGCCCGGGGCCTTCGCCTTCTTCGACGAGCTGGCCGAGCACAACGACCGCGCCTGGTTCGCGGAGCACCGCGCGCGCTTCGAGCGCGAGGTCCGCGACCCGCTGGAGCTCCTGCTCGAGGAGCTCTGCGACGAGCTGCAGGGCCGCGTGAAGCTCTTCCGCCAGCATCGCGACGTCCGCTTCTCGAAGGACAAGTCGCCCTACAAGCTCACGACCTACGGGATCGTCTTCGACCGCCCGGGGACCGAGGCGGCGCTCTACCTGCAGCTCTCCCCCGCCGGGCTCTACGCCGCGACGGGCTACTACGAGCTCGCCCCGGACCAGCTCGCCCGGATGCGGGAGGCGATCGACGACGAGGGCGCCGGCGCCGCGCTCGAGGCGGCGGTCGGCGGGGCGGAGCGCGCCGGGCTCGAGGTCGGCGGGGACGCCGTGAAGACCGCACCGCGGGGCTGGTCCCGGGACCACCCGCGCATCGGGCTGCTGCGCCTCAAGCACCTCATCGCCGGCGCGAGGCTCCCGGCCGGCAGCATCGGCCGCGAGGAGGGGCTGGCCTTCGCGCGGGGCACGTGGGCCGCCGCCGCGCCCACGGTCGCGTGGCTCGACGCCCACGTCGGGCCGAGCACCCGCCCGGCCGAGGAGCGCCGGGGCCGGGGCTAGGCCGGCAGGCGCTTCTGCCCGGCGACCCGGGCGAGGTTCTTGACCAGGAGCGCGACGACCGGACCGTAGGTCGCCCGGAGGACGACCTCCATGGCGGGCGACGAGCGGATGTCGACGCCGACGATGGAGCCGCCACGGCCGTCGGGGTCCACCCGGTGGTCGAGCTCCATGATCCCGACGGACCACGTCCACGAGTGGCCCTCGGCGACCGCGGTGACCTTCGCGGGGATCGGGACGACCCCGAGGAGCTTCGCCGCCCCGCGGGCGCCGCGCTGCACCTCCGGCTCGCCGAGGCCCCAGGCACCGCGGACGTGCGGGGACCACTCGTGCCAGCGTGCGGGCTCGGCCATGAGCGCCCAGGCGGTGACGGGGTCGGCGGTCGAGTGGGCCTCGTAGCGGAGCATCCACGGGGGTACGTGCCCGGGAGCCCTACCGGCCAAGCCGCGGCCGCGGGGAGCACCGATCCGCTGCGGCCGGAGTCCGGTCCGACTTCTGACGATGGTGAGCACCCTTGACCATCATGCGGAAGGGGGACCTGCTCCTCGCCCCATCGAGCCCCTCCAATCGTCGAAGCCGTGTGCAGATCCCCGATGAGGTCACCCCCGCGCAGGGCCGATGATCAGCGGAGTGCCGCCACCAGGCGGCGCTACGCATCGCACCGGACACTGTCGGGGTGATTTCCGAGTGCGACGTGTCGTCGGCGTGGCCCCCTTCGCCGACGATGCGGAGCCGGTGCCCGGCGTGCCAGGGATGGTGCGCCGGGCCTGGCGCCGCCCCCTGCCCGCGCCCACCGGTGGCTAGTGTCCGGCCGCGATGCCCGAGCCCGCCGAGCCGACCACCGCCCGCCCGGCCGACGGCGGCGCCGTCCGGGGCGCGCCGACCGTCGAGGAGCCGACCCGCGCCCAGGCCCAGCACGCCCGCCGGGTCGCGGAGTCCCGCGCGACGATCCCGGACCTCGGGCTGACCGTCACCGTCGACTTCACCGCGGCGATCGAGCTCCTGGCCGGGTACCCGGCTCCCGCCCCGACGCCGGAGGACCTCGTCCTCAAGGCCCTCGCGCTCGCGCTCCGCGAGGCGCCCCGGGCCAACGGCGCCTACCGTGACGCCCGCTTCGAGCGCTACCCCCGGGTGAACGTCGCGATCGCCCTGACCGCCCAGGGCGCCCCCGTCTTCCCCGTGGTCTTCGGCGCCGACGAGCGCGTCCTCACGGAGCTCGCCGCCACCACCGCCGCGCTCGCCGCCCGGGCCCGCGACGGCGCGCTGACCCATCCGGAGCTCAGCGGGGCGACCGCCACGCTCACGAGCCTCGGGGAGTTCGGCGTCGGGAGCGTCGCCCCCGTGCTCTCGCAGCCCCAGGCCGTCGCGCTCGGCATGGGCGGCGTCGGCCCGCAGGCCGTCGTCCGGGACGGGCGCGTCGTGGCGCGCGAGGTCGTCGAGCTCACCCTCGTCGTCGACCACCGCATCCTGCACGCCCCCGACGCCGCACGCCTGCTGCGCCGCGTCCGCGAGCTGCTCGAGCAGCCCACCCTGCTGACCCGCTAGGGCAGGCCGATGTGCGCGGCGCCGGAGACGCCCCCGAGCCCACCGCTCACCGCGTGCGTGCCCGCGCCGACGAGCGAGCTCACGGACCCACCCGAGGACGAGCTCGACCCGCCGCCGACGGCGCCGACAGCAGACCCCACCGCGGAGACGACCGGGGTGACGACGCGGGGCGCGGGTGTGGTGACCACGCTCTCGATGGCCTGCGCCGCCGCGCTGACCGCTGCAGCGGGCGCGGAGGTCGGCGTCTTCGGAGCGGGCTGGGTCCGGGGCCCGTCGAGCACCCCGGCGATGGCCTGCGAGGCCGCGTTCACGGTCCCGGCGGCCGCGGTGCCGCCACCCGAGACGACTTGGGCCACGGCCGGCGCCGCGGGCTTGACGGTCGTCGCGATCCCGTCCGTGGCGTTCGCCACGCCGTTGGCCGCCGACGAGCCGGCGGAGCGCACGGCGTCACCGGCGGAGGAGCCCGCGGGCTGGGGCCGCGACGGGCTGCCCGGGGAGGCGCCGGGCTCCAGGCCCGGGACCAGCGCGGAGAGCGGGCTGTCGGGCGTGCCGGGCCGACGTGCGCCGGGGCGCGCCGAGCGCGTGGGCCGTGCGGCCCGGCGAGCGTCCTGCGCGGCTCGCACGACCTGGGCCGCGGTGCGCCGGCGCGGCTGCCGCCCCGGCGACACCGGGGAGCGCGACGGCAGCTCGACCCTGCGTGCCACGGGCCGCCCCGCCGCCACCGTCGGTCGCGACGGCCAGGAGCTCCACGGAGTCGGACGCCGCGTTCCCCACCCCGGGCAGGCCGCTGAAGGCGACCACGGTCGCGAGGGTCGTCATCGCCAGGGTGCCGGCCAGGACGAGGCAGGTGCTGGCGCCGAGGGACGCCAGGAGAGCGCGTAGGGACCGCATCTGGAAGTCCATCGGCCAGGAGGGCGCGGACCTTGAGCCCCCGGCTCAGCCGCCCCGCCGGCCCGGGTTCTCCGAGCCCGCGATGCGGGAGTTCGACTGCATGTCCGGGTCGCGCCGCACGACGGCCTGCCCCTCCGTCTCGACGAAGAGGCAGAGGCTCCGGCGCGGATCCGGGCCGGGGACGCAGGTCCGGTAGAAGCCGTCCTTCTGCTTCCAGACGGACTCCGCGCCGATCCCCGCGCGGAAGGGCGCCGCGTCGGGCTGGTGGGCGACGTAGGCCCGCACCGCGATGAGCTGGCGCTCGAACTCGTCCTGCGCGGCGGTGACGCTCGAGTGGTGCGCGATCCCGAGGACCAGGAAGAGCACCCCGAGCGCGCCCATGAGGCTCGTCCCCATGCGGTCCTGCAGGACGACGAGCGGGACGGGGGACGGGCGCCGGCGCTGCAGGACGCGGGAGAGCAGGGGCGAGACCCCGCCGACCAGGGCGAGGTTCGCGAAGCCGCAGAGCAGGATGCCGCCGACGAGGTCGAGCCCGTCGTCGCCGGACACGGGCAGCCGGTTGAGCAGCACGGCGCCCGCGAGCGTCGACCCGACGAAGGCCGGGCCCTGCCAGTTCCCGCGCATGCGCCAGCGCAGCCGGGCCTTCCAGATGCTCTCGTCGCGCTCGTCCTCCACCTCCCCGAGGGTACCCGCGGACGCGCACCGCGACCGGCGGGTCGCCGCGTCGGCGCGGCCCCGCTCCGCCTGCGATCCTGGGGTGATGGCCGACGAGCCCCTCCACGTGGTGCAGCTCGGCGTGGTCCCCTACCGCGAGGCCGCCGCGCTGCAGGAGCGCCTGCGCGACGCGCGGGCGGCCGACGCCGTCGGCGACGTCCTGCTCCTCCTCGAGCACCCGCCCGTCTACACCCGCGGGCGCCGGCCCGACCCGGACGGCCTCCCGCACCCGGAGCAGTGGTACCGCGAGCAGGGCATCGACGTCGTCGACACGAAGCGCGGCGGGCGCATCACCTACCACGGCCCGGGCCAGCTCGTGGGCTACCCCATCATGCGCACGCGCGACGTCCCGGGCTTCGTGCGGACCATGGAGGAGGCGCTCGTCGCCGCCCTGGCCGACGAGGGCATCCCCGCGCGCGTGCGCCCCGACGAGGGCCCGGACTACACGGGGGTGTGGGTCGGGGAGCGCAAGGTCGCCTCCATCGGCCTCGACGTCAGCGGCGGCATCACCTCCCACGGCTTCGCCCTCAACGTCGACAACGACCTCGCGCCGTTCGACTGGGTCGTCGCCTGCGGGCTGCCGGACGTCCGGATGACCTCCGTGGCCCAGGAGCTCGGGGCCGCGAAGCCCGAGTGCACGCGCAAGCGGGTCGCGCACCGCTTCGCCGAGGCGCACGGGCGCCGCCAGCGCCTGCTCTCCCTCCGGCGCCTCGAGGCGCTCCTCGGCGCGGTCGCCGCGTGACGCGCGTCGCGCTGGTCACGGGCGCGTCCTCCGGGATCGGCGCCGCCGCCGCGCGGCGCCTCGCGCGGGAGCCCGGCACGGAGCTCGTGCTCGTCGCGCGGCGGGGCGAGCGGCTCGAGGAGCTCGCGAGCACCCTCGGCGTCCGCGCGACGGTCTGCGCCGTCGACCTCACGGACCCCGACGCGCCCGCGACCGTCCGCGCCCACGTCGAGCAGGAGCACGGTCGCCTCGACCTCCTGGTCAACAACGCGGGCGCGGGCTGGCGCGCGGAGTTCGCCGAGGGCGGCGTGGCGAACATCGCGCGAACCATGGAGGTGAACTTCTGGGCCGTCGTGCGGCTCACGGAGGCGCTGCTCCCGCTCCTGCGCGCGAGCGCGCCCGGCAGCGCCATCGTGAACGTCACCTCCGTGACGGGTCGCGTCGCGCGCTCGGGCACGGGCGCCTACGCGGCGTCGAAGTTCGCGGTCAACGGCTGGTCCGAGGCGCTCTGGAGCGAGGAGCGCCCGCACGGCGTGCACGTGGGGATCGTCCTCCCGGGCTTCGTCGCGACGGAGGGCTTCCCCCAGCGCGAGCTGCTCGACAAGCGCCTGACGCGGCGGCTCGTCACGACCCCGGAGACCATCGCGGAGGCGATCGTCGACGTGGGGATCGGCCTGAAGCCCGAGCGCTACGCGCCCCGCTACTACTGGATCGCCGTCGCGGCCCGGGCCGTCGCGCCGGGCCTCGTGCGCAAGGTGCTGGGCGGCAAGGCCGGGCAGCACCTCCACACGAACGTCCTGGACTAGTCGGCCTGCATCGCCGCGACGCCGAGGCCGGCGGCGGTGAGCGCGGTGACGAGGATCATCGTCGCCGCGGGCTTGGGGACCGTGCCGTTGCGGGCCGCGAGGTACGCCGCGCCCGCGTCGAGCAGGTCGCAGGCGATGCCCGACCTGCCAGAGCACCTTGCGCGAGGCGGCGGCGTCGCGCTGGTCGCGGCCGCCAGCGCGACGTCCCGCACCCCGAAGAGCCGCGCCATGAGCGCCATCTGCGGGTTGCGCGCCGGGTCGAGGCCGAAGAGCTTGCCCGTGAGCTCGGGCGCGAGCCACGCGCCCGTGCCCACGCCGAGGCGGATGCCGGAGAGGAGCTGTGCGGGAGGGGGAGCCATGCGGCCGATCCTCGCCCTTCCGGTGCCCCGGGCGCAAGCCGGGTGCTTCGCTACCGTGGGCCGGGCGATGAGCTCCCCGCCCGCCGACCGCTCCCACCAGACGCGCTCGCGGGCGAACCCGGGCGGGATGGACGTCCTGAAGGTGCTCGGCACGGACGTGCGGCCCATGCGCGAGCGCAAGCCGGCCTGGTTCAAGGTCCCGCCCCCGGGCGGCGAGACCTACCGCGAGCTCAAGAAGCTCATCAAGGAGGAGAACCTCAACACGGTCTGCGCCGAGGCGGCCTGCCCGAACATCGGCGAGTGCTGGTCGCGCGGCACGGCGACCTTCATGATCCTCGGGGACACCTGCACGCGCCGCTGCGGCTTCTGCAACGTCACGACGGGCAAGCCGACCTGGAACGACCCGCTCGAGCCCGCCCGGGTGGCGCGCTCCATCGCGAAGATGGGCCTGCGCCACGCGGTCATCACCTCCGTCGACCGCGACGACCTCCCGGACTACGGCGCGGGCATCTGGGCCGCGACGATCCGCCAGGTCCGCCGCCAGGCGCCCAGGTGCAAGGTCGAGGTGCTCACCCCGGACTTCCGCGGCCAGGAGATGCCGCTCGCGCGCGTCCTCCAGGAGCGCCCGGACGTCTTCAACCACAACGTGGAGACCGTCCCCCGCCTCTACGCCGTCGCGCGCCGTGGCTCGACGTGGGAGCGCTCGAACCGCGTGCTCCGGGTGGCCAAGGAGTACGGCGGCGCCGAGGTCGCGACCAAGTCGGGGATGATGGTCGGGCTCGGCGAGAGCTTCGACGAGGTCGTCGACGCGCTCGGCACCCTGCGCGAGTCCGGCGTGCAGATCATCACCGTCGGCCAGTACCTGCGCCCGACGGAGCGCCACCTGCCCGTCGTCCGCTACTGGCACCCGGACGAGTTCAAGGCGCTGGAGGAGGCGGGGTACGCGCTCGGCTTCGAGCACGTCGCCTCGGGGCCGCTCGTGCGCTCGAGCTACCACGCGGACGAGCACGTCGCCCAGGGCGAGCCCGGCGTGGGACCGCTCGCCGTCGCCGCCGGGTAGTCCCGCCTCGTGTTCCCGCTGAAGGACAACGTCCCCACCCGGCGCTTCCCGGTGGTGACGGTCGTGCTCATCGCGCTGAACGCCATCGCCTACCTGCTGCTGCAGCCCAAGACGGGCATCGACTTCTCCGGGAACTCGCTCGACCAACGCGAGCTCCTGAACTACGCCGCGGTCCCCTGCCGGATCGACGGGCAGTGCGACGCCTCGGCCCTCACGGACGCGTACCCACCGATCGTGACGGTCTTCACCGCGATGTTCAGCCACGCCGGGCTGCTGCACCTCGGCGGCAACATGCTCTTCCTCTGGATCTTCGGCAACAACGTCGAGGACTCCATGGGCCGCGTGAAGTTCGTCCTCTTCTACCTCCT
Organism: uncultured Solirubrobacteraceae bacterium; assembly: GCA_963844155.1. GTDB lineage: Bacteria > Actinomycetota > Thermoleophilia > Solirubrobacterales > Solirubrobacteraceae > Paraconexibacter. The sequence continues at coordinate 1,488,041 of CAWJMY010000001.1, read as the reverse complement.
GGGCGGGATCGCGGCCTTCGCGCTGCAGGCGGTCATCGACCCGGGCTCGCAGGTCCCGACGCTGGGCGCCTCGGGGGCCGTCGCCGGCGTCCTCGGCGGCTACATCCTGCTCTACCCCCGGGCGAAGGTCGTCACGGCGATCTTCATCGTCCTCTTCTTCACCCTCATCGAGATCCGTGCGATCTTCGTCCTCGGCTTCTGGTTCCTGCAGCAGGCGCTCTTCGGCGCCGGGGAGCTCACGACGGGCGGCGCGGGCGGTGGTGGCGTCGCGTACTTCGCGCACATCGGCGGGTTCGTCTTCGGCCTCGCCGCGATCAAGCTCTTCGCGACGTACCGCAGCGACGTGACCGACCAGCCGCGCATCCCCGTGTACTGAGCGGCGGGCGCGCGCGGCGCTTCTGCCACGCTGGGGCCCCGTGCTCCACCGCCCGATCCTCGCCGCCGCCCTGCTCGTCATCCTCTGCTTCGGCTTCCTGACGGTCTACGTCATCGTCACGACGGGCTTCGGGCCGCTCGAGGCGCTGTCGCTGCTCGTGCTCGGGATGTTCGCGTTCGGGGTCGTCGGCGCGCTGCGCCAGCCGCCGGAGTGAGCGTGCGCTTCCGGGTCGTCGCGCTGGTCGCCGCGGCCGTCGGGGCCGCGGGCTGCGGCTCGGCGCCCGTGTCCGGGCCCGACCCGGCGGCGGTCGGCGGGGCGCCCGCGGCGGTCGTGCAGGCGCAGGCCGACGGGGCGAAGGTGCTCCAGGCCGCGAACGGGCCGCTGCCGCCGACGGTCCCGCCGCTCCCCCTGGCGGTGAAGCTCGGGGACGTGGACGACCCCGTGGTCTACAAGCCGAAGAAGCCCCCGCGGGCGGGGCTGCTCTTCGACCTCGACACGGGCGAGGTGCTCTGGCGCAAGGACCCCCTGCGGCGGCTGCCGATCGCCAGCGTCACGAAGACGATGACCGCGCTCCTGGTCGCGGAGCGGCTGCCCGAGGGGACGATGGTGAAGGTCACGAACGAGGCGCGGGCACGGCAGGGCTCGCGCATCGGGCTGCTGCCGAAGAAGAAGCGCGTCGGGGTGAGCGCGCTGCTCAACGGGCTGCTGATCGTCTCGGGCAACGACGCGGCGATCGCGCTCGCGCAGCGGGTGAGCGGGACGGTCCCGCGCTTCGTGGCGCTCATGAACCGCAAGGCGCAGGAGCTGCACCTGGGCTGCACGAGCTTCGCCTCCCCCGACGGCCTCGACGACCGGGGCTACTCGTGCCCCTACGACCTGGCGGCGCTCGGGCGGGCGGTCCTCGACCAGCCGCGCCTGGCGGCGATCGTGCGGCGCCCGAGCGCGGTGCTGCCCTTCCCGGTGAAGGGCGGGAAGCTCTTCCTCTACGGCCACAACCCCCTGCTGCGGACGGGCTACCCCGGGGCGATCGGGGTCAAGACGGGGACGACGGACCGCGCGGGCTCGTGCATCATCGGCGCGGCGCAGCGGGGCGGGCGCCGGCTCGGCGTCGTGCTCCTGCACTCCCCGGACCTCGGCAAGCAGGCCCGCCAGCTGCTCGACCGCGGCTTCCGCGTGCGGCGCTGAGCGGCTCCTACACTCCGCGGCCCTCGATGCGCCCGTCCCGCCCGCTCCTCGCCACGCTCGTCGGCGCCCAGCTGCTCTACCCGCGGGTCCCGCCGCGCCGCCACGGCGCCGCGACGTTCGGGATCGTCGGCCTGCTGACCGCGACGACGGCGGCCGACGCGGTCGAGGCCGGGGGCGCCCGCCGGGCCGCCGCGACGGTCGGCGCCGCGGGCGCGCTGGGCTACGCGGTGGAGCTCGCGGGCGTGGCGACGGGCCGGCCGTTCGGGCACTACGCCTACACGGCGAAGCTCGGGCCGGGCTGGCGCGGGGTGCCCTGGGCGGTCTTCGTCTCCTGGGCGATGATGAGCCGGCCGGCCTGGAGCGTCGCCGGGCTGCTCACGCGCTCGCGGGTGGGGCGGCCGCTGCTGGCCGCGGGCGCGCTCACGGCCTGGGACGTCTACGTCGACCCGCGGATGGTCCGCGAGGGCTACTGGCGCTGGCCGCAGGGCGGGCGCTACGAGGGGATCCCGGCCTCGAACTTCCTGGGCTGGTTCGTGACGGCGGCAGGCGTCTTCGCGGTCTGGGCGCTCGTCGACGACGAGGACCCGCGGAGCGGCAGCGCCGACGCGTCCGTGGCGGTCTTCGCCTGGACGTGGGTCGGCGAGGCCGTGGCGAACCTCGCGTTCTGGGGGCGGCCGCGGGTCGCCGCCGCGGGCGGGCTGGCCATGGGGGCCTTCGCGGCGCCGGCGCTGCGCGCGCGGCTGCGGGCCGGCGGGCGCTTCGGCCGGGCGGCGCGCTGATGCGCGTCGTCGTCGTCGGCGCCGGGGTCGGCGGGCTGGCCTGCGCCGTGCGCCTCGCGGCGGGCGGGCACGAGGTCGTCGTGCTCGAGCAGTCGGGGGTCCCGGGCGGGAAGGCCGGGCGCGTCGAGCTCACCGCGGACGGCCGGACCTGGCGCTTCGACTCCGGGCCGTCCCTGCTGACGATGCCCTGGGTCGTGCGGGAGCTCTTCGACCAGACGGGGACGCCGCTGCCCGAGCTCGTCCCGGTCGAGCCCGTGACGCGGTACCGCTTCGCGGACGGGAGCAGCGTCGAGCTGAGCGCGGACGCCGAGCGCTCGCACGCGGCGCTCGAGGCCTGGGCGCCGGGCACGGGCGCCGAGTGGGCCGCGTTCCTGGCGACCTGCGAGGGCATGTGGACCGCGTCGCAGCCGTTCCTCACCGGCGCGCCGCCCTGGCCGCCGCGTCGGCCGGGACCCGACGACGCCCCGCCCGACCCGCGCGACCTCCTGCGGATCAAGCCCTGGCACACGCTGCGCTCGCTGGCCCGCGCGCACACGGACGACCCGCGGCTGCAGCAGGTCATCGAGCGCTTCGGGACCTACGCGGGGGCCGACCCGCGCCGCGCGCCCGCGGCGCTCGCGGTCGCGGGCTACGTGGAGCACGCGTTCGGCGCCTGGCACGTCCCGGGCGGGATCTACGAGCTCGTGCGCGCGCTCGAGCAGCGGTTCCTCGCCCTGGGCGGGGAGCTCCGCTACGGGACGCCCGCGCTCGGGATCACCCGCGGGCGCCACCGCCACGCGAGCGGCGTCCGGACCCCGGACGGCGTCGTCGCGGGCGACCACGTCGTGTGGAACGGGGACGCGCTCGCGCTCGCCCGCCAGCTCGACGGGGGGCGCCACACGCGGCGCGAGCGCTCGCTCTCCGGCCTGGCGCTGATGCTCGCGGTCGACGGTCGCAGCCCCGGCCACGTCCACCACGAGATCCGCTTCCCCGCCTCCTACGACGCGGAGATGGACGACCTCTTCGTCGCCCGGCGGCCCGTGCGCGACCCGACGCTCTACGTCTCCACCTCGTCGGTGACGACGCCGTCGGAGGCGCCCGCGGACGGCGAGAACTGGTTCGTGCTGGCCAACGCGCCGAGCGGCGTCGGCGCGGACTGGGAGGCCGAGGCCGACCGGGTCGTCGCGCAGCTCGGCGTGGGCGACCGGGTCCGTGCGCGGCACGTGCGCTCCCCCGCGGACCTCGAGGCCGAGACGGGCGCGCTCGGCGGGGCGATCTACGGCGACGCGCCGCACGGGCGCCTGGGCTCCGTGGGCCGGCCGGGGCACCGGGTGCGGGGGTTGAAGAACGTCTGGCGGGTCGGCGGCACGGCGCACCCGGGCGGCGGGCTGCCGCTCGTGATGCTCGGCGGGGCGCTCGTGGCGCGGGAGCTCGCGGCGGCATGAGCCCGCGCGCGCTGCTCGCGGCGGCGGCCGCCGGCGGAGCGCTGCTCCTGACGGGCTGCGGCGGCGGGGGCTCGGGGGCCGGGAGCACCGCGACGCCGACGCCGGCGCCCACGGCCACGACGGAGCCCGCGCCGACCCGCGCCCCCGCGCCGTCGCGGCCCGACCTCCCCCGCGACCTCGACGTCACCTTCGCCGGCCAGGGGTCGCAGGGCGCCTGGGTCCTGCGACGCGCGGGCGAGCGCCGCGACCCGGTCGTCCTCTTCCTCCACGGCTGGACCGCCGTGCCGCCCGAGGTCTACGGGCCGTGGCTGACGCACCTCGTGCGCCGCGGCTCCACGGTCGTCTACCCCGTCTACCAGGACGCGCCGTTCCTGGCGCCGAAGGTCGCCTTCCCCGGCGTGGTCGCGGGGGTCCGCGCGGCGCTGGCCGAGCAGGACCTGCCGCGGGAGGACTGGGTGGTCGCGGGCCACTCCGCGGGCGGGGCGATGAGCGCGGACTACGCGGCGCTGGCGGCGCGCCTCGGACCTGCCGCCGGCCCGCGGCGTCTTCTCCGCCTACCCCGGCCGCCAGATCCGCGGCATCCCGCTGCGACTGCCCGAGGCGGCCGACCCGGCCGGCATCCCGCGCAGCACGGACCTCGTCGCGCTCTACGGCGCGGACGACCAGACCGTCGGGGACACCACCGCGAAGCGCATCGCCTCCCGCGCGCGCACGGACCGCGAGCAGCTCCTCCGCATCGCCGACCCGGCGATCGACGACCACCTCGGTCCCGCAGCGCTCGGGCCCGGCGACCCGCCGGACGTTCTGGCGCCTCCTCGACGCGCTCATCACCCGCGTGCGCCGCTGAGCGGGTCCGCGCCGTTCCAGGTCCCCTGCTGGCCGAAGGGGCGGAAGCGGGCGAAGAGCTCCTCGGAGTACCAGCCCTCGTCGCGGGTGCGCTTGAGGACCTCGCGGTGGGCGGGGTGGCCGTAGGCGTAGGCGCGGGTGTGCGCGAAGGACTCCCAGAGGGAGAAGGTCGCCTGGCGGGCCAGGGGCCACTCCCCGACGCCGACCGACGCCAGGAGGCCCTCGGAGCCCGCGAGCGCCATCGCGGGCGGCGCGATGGAGGAGTAGAAGGCGCGCAGGCGCGTCGGGCGGATCGTCGCGCGGGTGAGGATCGCGACCTGCTCCCCGCCCGGATCGGCCATGGGCGCGCCGTCGAGGGGGTTGCGACCCGCCCAGGCGCCGTGGGCCTTCAGCGGCGCGAGCTTCACGTGGTAGCTCTCGCGGCCGAGCTCCCGCCACCGCGCCGCGACCTCCGAGTCGGCCAGGAACGCGTCGAGCGCGGCCTCGTCCTCCCAGGTCGCGAACATGCCCCAGCGCTTGAGGTCGGCGCTCAGCGTCATCGTCGCGCCCTTGCCGGTGCCCAGGAGCTTCCAGAAGGCGAGGCCCGGCGTGCGGGCGAGGGCGGGGCGGTCGAGCCCCATGCGGGACAATCCCTCGGGCGCGGTGGCCCGGGAGTAGCGGACGAGGTGGAAGGAGGCGAGCACGGACATGGGGTACGCGGCAGCCGTGGCGATCGGCTACCTCCTGGGCAGTGTGCCCGTTGCGCTCCTGGTCGCGCGGCGCCACGGCGTCGACCTCTTCGCCACGGCGGACGGCAACCCGGGCGCGTGGAACGCCCTGGAGCAGCTCGGTGCCCGCCGCGCCTGGCCCGCGTTCGTCGGCGACGGCCTGAAGGGCACGCTCGCCGGCCTGGCCGGCCTCGCGCTCGGTGGCTTCTGGGTCTGCGTGGCCGGCGTGGCCGCTGCGATGCTCGGCCACGCGTTCCCGCTCTTCACCCGCTTCCGCGGCGGGAAGTCCGTCATGACCTTCGCGGGCGGGATGTTCGCGGTCGCGCCGATCGCGGCGCCCATCGCGCTGGCGGTCTGCGTCGCGGTCTCGCTCGCCCGCCGCTCCTTCGCCGCTGGCGCGCGCGTCGGCGTCTTCGGCGTCCCGCTCGTGCAGCTGCTCGTCGACCCGGTCGAGCACGTCGCGGCGACCGGCGCCCTCATGACCCTGGTCGGCGCCCTCTTCGGCCTCCGGGCGCTGCAGGAGCGTCAGTAGCGGCGGCCGCGCCAGCGGCGCTCGGGGCGCAGGACGGACCAGGTGAGGCGGGCGACCGCCGGGACGTCGGCGAGCGGGGCGGCCCAGAACGCCGCGTCGTGGCGGCGGTAGGTCCGGCGGAAGGCCGCGTGGAGCGCGAGGCGGAGCGCGACGAGCGCGAGGTCGAGGCGCGTGCCGCGGCGCAGGAGCACCCGCGGCAGCGGGAGCGCGAGGACGGCCCAGAGGGTCGCGACGTCGAGCGCCTGCCAGGGCGGCGCCGTGACCTCGGGCGCCATGAGCGAGCGGCTCCAGCCCCGCCACGTCTCCCCGACGGAGTCGTACATCCGGACCTCGAGGAGGTCCGCGGCATCGACGGTGTGCAGGCCCCAGCCGCGCCGGCGCAGCGCGCGGGCCAAGGCGACGTCGTCGGTCATGTTCGGCGCCGCGAGCGCGAAGCCGCCCGCGGCCAGGAGCGGCTCCCGGCGCGCCGCGAGGCACTGCCCGTTGGCCAGCGCACGGTCCGGGCGGGGCTGGAAGCCGTCGACGTCGCCCGGGCCGAAGCGGTAGACGAGCGTCGCCAGGAACGCCGGGTGCAGCACGCGCTCCCCCGCGGTCTCGCACGAGAACCGCACCGTGCCGGTCAGCAGCGTGCGCTCGGGCTGCGCGAGCAGCGCCGCGGTGAGCGCGCCGACGAGCCCGGGCTCGGGCCGGACGTCGGCGTCGAGGGTCACGACGACCTCGCCGCTCGCCTGCGCGAGCCCGTGCTGGAGCGCCCACGGCTTCCCGACCCAGCCCTCGGGCAGCGGGGGCGCCGGGAGCACGCGGGCCCCGAGCGCCGCGGCCACCTCGGCCGTCGCGTCCGTCGAGTGGTCGTCGACCACGAGGACCTCGTGCACGTCCGGGTCGGCCGCCAGCGCCCGCAGGACGGGGGCGATGCGCTCCGCCTCGTCCCGCGCGGGGACCACGACGCTCACCCGCACCGCCGCCCGCGGGCCCGCGGTCAGCGGCGGCCGACGGTCACGTCCCCGGGCCAGGCGGGCGAGCACGAGGCCGGTCAGGCCGGCCTGCAGGACGGGGAAGGCGCGCACGGGGCCATTGACGCACACGGAGCGCTCGCGCCGACTTGCCGGCAAAGGTGAATCGCGTTCACCCGTCGGCGTACACTTGGCCCCGACCCCAGTCCGTCCGAACAGGAGACCCTCGTGGACTTGAACGACACACCGGAGCAGGCGGCCTTCCGCCAGCAGGTGCGCAGCTGGCTGCAGGAGCACAAGGCCGAGGCGCCGCCCGCCGCCGGTGACTCCGGCGACACGGCGTGGATCGACGCCCGCCGCGCCTGGCAGGACAAGCTGGCCGAGGCCGGCTACGCGGGCCTGACGTGGCCCAAGGAGTTCGGCGGCCAGGGCCTCGGGCCCATCGAGCAGGTCATCACGAACCAGGAGATCGCCGCCGCCCGCGTCCCCGGGATCCTCGACGTCATCGGCATCGGCATGCTCGGGCCGTGCATCATCGCCCACGGCTCCGACGAGCAGAAGACCCGCTACCTCGGGCCCGATGCTCCACGGCGACGAGGTCTGGTGCCAGCTCTTCTCCGAGCCCGCCGCGGGCTCCGACCTCGCCGCGGTGCAGACCCGCGCGGTCGAGAACGAGGACGGCTCCTTCTCCCTCACGGGCCAGAAGGTCTGGACCACGAACGCCCAGTTCTCCACCTACGGGCTGCTCCTGGCCCGCACGAGCCCGGACAAGCACAAGCACAAGGGCCTGACGATGTTCATCGTCCCCATGGACGGCGAGGGCGTGACGATCCGCGGCCTGCGCCAGATCTCGGGCGAGGCGGAGTTCAACGAGGTCTTCTTCGACGACCTGGTCGTCCCGGCCGAGAACGTCGTCGGCGGCGTGGACAACGGCTGGGGCACCGCCCTGACCGTCCTCATGTACGAGCGCCTGACGATCGGCCTCGGCTCGGAGGGCTTCGGCTACCGCTCGGACCGCTTCGCGGAGGCCATCGGCCAGGACGAGACCGCGAAGGCCGACCCCGAGGTGCGCCAGCGCCTGGGCGACCTCGCGGCCGAGCTGCTCGCCGTGCGCTTCACGGGCTACCGGACGCTCACCGCCCTCTCCAAGGGCCAGATCCCGGGCCCGGAGTCCGGCCTGGCGAAGGTCACGACGGTCAACGCGGCGATCGCCGCGGGCGAGCTCATCGCCGACGTCATGGGCCCCGAGGCGCTCGACGAGTCGAGCGAGTGGGCCTACCTCATCTCCTTCCTCCCCGGCCTGAAGTCGGCCGGCGGCACGGAGGCGATCCTGCGCAACACGATCGGCGAGCGCGTCCTGGGCCTCCCGCCCGAGCCCCGCCTGGACAAGGGGATCCCCTTCTCCGAGCTGCGCGCGAAGGAGAAGGAGGCGGTGTCCGCATGAACCTCGCACTGAGCGACGAGCAGGAGTTCCTCCGCGACGCGGCCAAGGGCGCGCTCGCGCGCTTCAAGACCGTCGAGGCCGCCCGTGAGGCGCTCGAGGAGGACGGCGGGCCCACGAAGCTCCCCGACCTCTGGCCCACGGTGGTCGAGGCGGGCTGGACCGGCCTGGTGATCTCGGAGGAGAACGGCGGCGCCGGCCTGCAGCCCTTCGACGCGATGCTCGTGCTCGAGGAGTGCGGGAAGGTCCTCGCGCCGACGCCGCTCCTCGGCCTGCTCCCCGCGTCCTACCTCCTCGACCGCGGCAACGACGAGGCCTGCGGGCCCGTCGCCGAGGGCGAGCAGCGCCCGACGCTGGTCGCCGCCCGCCCCCCGGGTGACGTGCACGGCGGCTGGACCGTCGATGCGCCGAGCGGCATGGCCCGCGTGGCCGCGCCGACCATCGCGGCCGACGGCTCCGTGACGGGCACGGCGGCCTGGGTGCTCGACGCGCCCGGCGCGTCGCTCCTGGTGGTCGTCGGGACCGACGAGGCCGGGAACGGCGCGGCGTCGGTCGTCGAGGCGAGCGCCGCGACGATCACCCCCGCCGACCGCTACGACGCGACCCGCTCCCTCGGGCACGTCACCTTCGACGGCGCCCCGGGCCGCAAGCTCGACGTCGACGAGGGCCAGCTCGCGGCCGCCTGGTACCTCGGCCAGGCCCTCCTGGGCGCGGAGTCGCTCGGCACGGTGCAGACCTGCCTGGCGATGAGCGTCGAGTACGCGAAGGAGCGCTTCACGTTCGGGCGCGCCATCGGCTCCTACCAGTCGATCAAGCACGAGATCACCGAGGTGCTGCGCAAGCAGGAGAACGCACGCTCCCTGGCGTTCTACGCGGGCTGGGCCGGCCAGGACAAGCCGGAGGAGTTCGGCCTCGCGGCCTCGGCGTTCCGCTCCTCCGCGGGCCACGCGCTCGACTTCGCGACGCGGTCGAACATCAACGTGCACGGCGGCATCGGCGCGACGTGGGAGCACGACGCGCCCCTGTACTTCCGCCGCGCGCAGCTCTCCCGCCGCCTCCTCGGCGGCGCGCACGACGCGACGGACCGCATCGCCGGCGAGCTGTTCGGCGCGCAGGCGGCGGCGGCCTGAGCGGGCCGTTCGGATCCGGGCCCGCTGAGCGGGCTCGGATCCGAACGCCGGCGGGGGGCGGCGGCGGCCGCGGTCCCGTCCTGGCGGTCTGCCTGCCCTACGCGGGCTTCGGCGCCGTCGTCGCGACCTGGCAGGTCCTGCTCGCCGACCTCGTGGCACGGGCGGACGTCGGCCCGGGCGTGCTCGGCGCTGGCGCTGACCGCGGGCGGGCTGCTCTCCGTCCCCGCGATGCTCCGGGGCGGCCGGCGCGCGGACGCGGGCGGGGGCGACCGCGTGCTGCGCGGTGGCGCCGCGCTCATCCTCGGCGGCCTCGCGGGCTACGCGGTGGCCCGGAGCCCGTGGGCCTTCGTGCCGGCGAGCCTCGCGTTCCTCGTCGGCTTCGGCGCCTTCGACGTCGCCGTCACCGCGCGGGCGCTCGCGGCCGAGGAGCGCACGGGGCGCCGGGTGCTCGCGCCGGCCTACGCGGCCTTCAGCGGCGGCGCCGTCCTGGCCGCGCTCTCCAGCGGGCTCGCGCTCGGCGCGGGCGCGGGCGTGCCGGCCCTCCTCGCCGTCGCGGGCGCCGTGCTGCTCGCCTGCACCGCCGCGGCGGGCCCTGCGGACCACGGCCGGGGAGCCCCGGCCGGCGTCGGCCTGCGGGTGCTCCGTGCGCCGCGCATGGCGGCGCTCGCCGGCCTCGTCGCCCTCGCCTTCGTCGTGCAGGGCAGCCTCGAGTCCTGGACGACGATCTACCTGCGCACGGAGCTCGACCAGCCCGCGACGCTCGGCGCGGCGGGGATCGTCGCCTTCCACCTCGCGATGCTCACGGGCCGGGTGCTCGGCAGCGCCGTCGGGGCCCGGGCGGCGCCCCGGGTGCTGCTCACGGGCGCGGGCGGCCTGGTCGCGGGCGGCATGGCGCTGGCCCTGGCCACCCAGGCGCTCCCCGCGGTCGTCGCGGGCATCGCGCTCGTCGGTGCGGCGTCGGCGGTCGTGGTCCCGACCGCCCTGAGCCTCGCGGGGGCCGCCGCGCCCGGAGCCGCGGGCGCGGTCGCGGCCACGCTGGCGACCTGCGGCTACTCCGCGGCGCTCGTGGCCCCGGGCGGGATCGGCCTGGCGGCGGAGGCGACGAGCCTGCGCGCCGCGCTCCTCCTGGTCCCGCTCGCGGGGCTGGCGCTCGCCGGCCTGGGCGCCGCGGCGACCCGGGTGCCGCGCGCGGCCCGCGCCGCGCCCTAGGATCGCGCGGATGGTCGCCGCCCCTCCCCCGCCCGTGGCGGCGCACGTCACCTCCTTCGAGCTCGTGCGGATCAACCAGGAGCGCGAGCGCGTCCGGCCGGGCGGCAGCGCCCTGCGCTGCCAGGCCATCCCGGCCATCGCGATCGACGTCCACCTCGGCTGGCGCGTGCGCGCGACGACGACCGCGCGGGTCACCGTCCGCTACCCCGGGAACCGCACCCGGACCCACCGCGTGCGCCTCGCCCGGGCGAAGCGCTCCGGCGTCCTCAGCCTCCACCCCAGGGACGAGCGCATCCCCGGCGACCGCTTCGACGCCGGCCGCATCGCCTTCACCGTCAGCGCCGCGGGCCGCACGACGCGCACGCACCTGCGCCTCAGCGGCGGGACGACCTGCTGATCCGCACCCGCAGCGCCTTCGCCGGGGCGATGTTGCCGACGGCGTCCGACGCGCTCAGGCGCAGCCCGTAGCTCCCCGCGCGCAGGCCCCGGAGGTTCAAGCCGACGCGGTTGTAGCCCACGTGGCCCTCGATCTGCTGGGAGCGCACGAGCGTCCGCCCCCGACGGACCTCGACGAGCACCGTCGCCGCCTGGTCGAGCGTGTAGCGCAGGAGGGCCGCGCCGCGCTTCGGCCGCCCGAGGACGAGGTCCTCGAGGGTCGGCGCGGAGCGGTCCGGGCTCAGCACGGGATCAGGGTCGGGCTCCGTCGTCGGGTCGCCCGGGAGCGGCGCCACGGTGACCTGGCCGGCGACGGTCGGGTGCAGCTTGCAGTGGAACTCGTAGGTTCCGGGCTGGTCGAAGGCGACCTGGAACTTGTCGCCCACCTTGTGCTCGGGCACGTCGCGCCCGCGGTCGGAGTCCGTGCCCGCGGAGTTCGCCGTCCCGCCCGTGATGGAGTGCTGCGTGTCCGGCCCGGCCCAGTACCAGGTGACGTGCTCGCCCAGGTTGACCTGGACCCTGGGCGTCGACCAGCGGAAGCCGCCGACGGCGACCTTGTGGTTGCTCGCGGCTGCCCCGGCCGGGGCGAGCGCCGCTGCCGCCAGCACGGCGGCAGCGACGCTCACTCGACGATGTACCACCCTGACATCCCCATGTGGAGGTGCTGGAAGACGTGGCAGTGGTAGAGCCATCGGCCCGGGTTGTCCTCCTTGAAGCGCACGGTCAAGGAGTCCGCCGGGCCCACGGTGACGTTGTCGATGATCCGCCCCGCGTCGTTGGCCCACCGGTGGCCGTGGACGTGGAACGTGTGGAAGTTGTTGTCCATCCCGAAGACGTGGAAGGCGACGTCCTGGCCGACCTTCGCGGTGATCGTCGGGGTGTTGCCCGTGTAGGAGCGCCCGTTGAAGCACGAGACGTTGCGCGGCAGGCCCGTCGCCGGCGGCGTGAAGTCGTGCATGAAGAGCGGCACCTCGACGTCGGGCGCCTTCTCCCCCGCCTTGCGGATGATGATCGCGCCGAAGAGGCCCTTCGAGAGCGGCATCGGGTCCATCGGGCCGTGGTCGTGGTAGGGCCACACGCCCTCCGTCCCCGGCCGGCAGTCCCACACGTACTGGAACGTCGCCCCGGGCCGCACGAAGCCGCTCGGGAGCGTGTACTTGCCCTTGTAGGCGCCGTCCATGTCCGGCGAGTAGTGCACGCCGTGCGGGTGCATCGTCACGGGGGACTTCAGCTTGTTGCGGAAGTTGACCACGAGCTGGTCGCCCGTGGAGGCCACGAGGGTCGGCCCGGGGATCGTCGCCTCGCCGAGCGGCTGCGCGAAGCCGGGGGTCCACGCGCGGTAGGCCCACGCCGTGAACTTGAAGTCCCCGCGGATGCGCTCGTCCATCATCTCGTCGACCCGCCGGGGGACGATGTTCCAGCGCACGGGCTCCGCCGTGATCCAGTGCTCGATCCGCCGGCCGCCCGCGGCGGGGGGCGGCGGCGGGTCGAGCGGGGTGGCACGCGACTCCGCCGCGGCGACCTTCGGGGGGACGCGAACCGCCTCGGAGAGCGCGTCGACGTCCACCCCGCGTGCGTCCTCGCGGATCTTCTGCCCCCCGAGGGTGCACAGGAAGCCGACGCCCCCCACCCCGAGGAACGCGCGGCGGTCGATGCCCGTCATCGTGCTACTTGCGCACGACGATCTTCAGCGTCATGCCCTCGTGCAGGGTGCAGAGGACCTTGTAGGTCCCCGGCTTCGTCAGCCGCTGCTTGTAGGTGAACTGCGACGCGGCGGCGTCCGAGTGGAACTTCTTGACCCCGGACGGCCCCGACTTGAGCTTCACGTCGTGGCTGTTGACGTTCCCGTCGCTCCAGACCCACTTGATGGTCGTGCCGCGGTTGACGGTGACCTTCGTCGGCGCGTAGAAGTCGTCGGCGACGGTGATCTTCCGCGTCTTGGAGGCGCCCTCGGCCGGGAGGCCGGAGGCGGCGACCAGGACGGCCGCGGAGGCGACCGTGATGCCCAGGCGGCGGATCATGACGTGGGCTGCCCGTCGATCGGGGTCCGGTCGGGTCGGCTGGGGTGCGGGTGCTTCTGCCATTCGTCCTCCTGCGCTTCGCTCTTGGTCGCGTAGCTGGCCAGCTTGGCCTGCTGCACCGGGTCCTGCGTCTGCGGGGTGCCCGCGGCGCAGTTGGGGTAGAGGACCGCCTGGGGCTGGGAGCCCTGGTCGAACGTCGCCCCGAAGGAGTTGTTCTCCCAGCAGTTGCCCGGGCCCGTGCCGTCCGTGTAGAAGTCGACGCCGTTGGCGTCGGAGAAGGCGGCGCCCATCGTGTTGAAGCTCATCTTGTTGCCCATGCTCGACGCGGGCGCGTAGGTCGGATCCGAGAACGCCGCGATGCCCCACTTGAAGTTGCCGAACACGAGGTTCGCGCGGACCGTCGTGTTGTGGATGCCGAACAGGACGATGCCGGCGCCCGTGGGGTAGTTGAAGCCGCCCACGGCCTGCGGCGACGTCTTCACGGGCGAGCCCGGCTTGTAGTAGTTGAAGTTGTTCCAGTAGACGAGGTTCTCCGTGATCAGGTTCTGATCGGCGGGGGCGAACTTCTCGCTCTGCAGGGTGTTCGGGACGATCCCGGCACCGTTGTTGTAGAACTCGTTCTCGCGGATGTCCACGTAGCGCGAGTTCGTGCCGGAGTAGCCCAGGACGTTCATGTAGGCCTGGTTGTGCGCGATGAGCGTCTTCTTCGGCTTCTCCTGCGGGATCGTCGCCCCGATGTAGAAGCCCGAGTCGCCGGCGCCGTAGGACTCGGAGTTCGTCATCCGGCCACCGATCGCCTCGAAGGCGTACATCCCGTAGCCCCGGTTGAAGCCGGCGACGAGGTGGTCCATGACGTAGCCGTCGACCCCGCGCACGAAGAACCCGTTCGCGACGAAGTTCTCCGCCATGAGGTTGCGCATCGTCACGTCGTTCGCGCCGTCGACGAGGATCCCGTTCTGGGCCGGGATGCCCGTGGCGCCCTTGCCCTGGAGGACCGTCTCGCGCGGGTCCGTGCCGCCGCCCTGGATGATGAGCCCGTCCTTCCCGCGGCCCTTCACCGTCGCCCCGCCGACGTACGTGCCGGGCTTGATCGTGATCGTCGCCTTCGCGGGGGCCGCGTCGACCGCCTGCTGGAGGGTCGCGTAGCGGCAGCCCGAGGCGCAGACCGTCAGCGACTTGGCGTTCGTCTTCTTCTTGGCGGCGGCCTTCTTCTTGGCCGCGGCCTTCCGCTTCGCGGCGGCGCGCTTCTTCGCGGCGGCCTTCTTCTTGGCGGCGGCCGAGGTGCTGGCGGCGGCGTGGCCCGTCACGGGCGCGTCCCGCGTCGCGGCGACGGCGCCGGCGGAGGGGGTGAGCAGGCCTGCGGCCAGCAGGCCGATCAGGAAGGTGCGAAGGAGCGTCAACGTTGTCCCTTGGAGCGTCCGTGCCGGGGCGAGGCCTCCCATCGCAGCACGGGGCAGCGGGAAGCGGGCGGAACCCTAGCCGACTGGTCCAACCAAGTCCACCGGGAAACGGCGTGCTGACATCTTGGCGCGCGCGACCCCTCGCGGCCCGACGTCCGTACCCCTTGCGATGCGCAAGAAGGGCGACCTCCCGACGAAGACGTGCGCCACCTGCGGGCGCCCGTTCACCTGGCGCAAGAAGTGGGCGCGCGACTGGGAGCACGTCCGCTTCTGCTCCGAGCGCTGCCGGCGCACGAAGCCCGCGAGCTAGCGCAGGCCCGCGCTCCTCGAGCCGCTTGGCCGCCCAGGCCGCCTTCGCCTCGGGATCGCGGCCGGCGGGAACGTGGGGCGCCACCTCGCGCACCTCCTCCATGAGGCGCACCACGAGGTCCGCGGGCGCCTCCCCCGGCCGCAGCCGGCCGCCCGCGGGCGCGAAGAAGCGCACCCGGATCCGTGGCCGCCGCGGGAACCGCGCGAGGGCGACCGTGTCGAGGACCGCGACGCAGACGACCTGCGCCTCGGGCACCTCCGCGGCCAGGCGCCCGAGGCCCGAGCGCGCGCGCAGCGGGTGGCCGTAGGAGATCGTCCCCTCGGGGAAGATGCCGATGCAGGCGCCCGCGGCGAGCTCCCGCCGCGCGTCGGCCATCCCGCCGTCCGCGCCCCCGCCCCGGTGGAGCTTGATCTGGCCCATGCCGTCGAGGATCGGCCCCAGGAAGGGGTAGCGCCAGAGCTCGACCTTCGCGAGCGCCCGGATCTGCCGCACCCGCAGCGCGGCCACCCCGACCGCCACGGGATCCCAGTGGGAGTCGTGGTTGACCGCCATGAGCAGCGGCCCGCGCTCCGGGACGTGCTCGAGGCCCTCGACCTCGAGGCGCCCCCACCACCGGATCACGGGCGTGCAGGCGAGCATCGCCACCCGGTAGGTCCTGCTGATCGGTCCCGGCACGCCCGAGAGCCTACGAACCGCGCCGCCCGTAGAGTCGGCACATGGCCAAGCTCTCCGTCGGCGACCCCGCCCCCGACTTCACGCTCTCCGGCACGGAGGGGACCTTCACCCTCTCCGAGCACCGCGGCGAGCGCGTCGTGCTCCTCTTCTACCCCGGGGACGAGACCTCCGTCTGCACGAAGCAGATGTGCTCGTACCGGGACCGCTCGGAGGAGCTCGCGCAGCTCGGGGCCAAGCTGGTCGGGATCTCGACGAAGGACACGGCCTCGAAGGAGGCCTTCAAGGCCAACCACGGGCTCACCGTGCCGCTCCTGGCCGACGAGGGCGGGAAGGTCGCGGGGGCCTACGGCCTCCTGCTCAAGCCCCTCGGGATGACGAAGCGCGCGACGGTCATCGTCGACGAGCAGGGCCGCATCGCCCACTGGCACCAGAACTTCCTCTCCCTGACCTACGACTCGCTCGACGACATCGCCGAAGCGCTCGAGCGGGTCCCCACCACGGCATGACCGCCCTGATCGCGGACCTGGCGTTCCTCTCGGACTGCCACACGGCCGCGCTGGTCGACCGGGACGCCACCGTCGTGTGGTGGTGCCCGCCGCGCTTCGACTCCGGCTCGGTCTTCGGGAGCCTCCTCGGCCCCGAGGCGGGCCACTGGTCGCTCCGGCCGACGGCGGCCCACGAGACCGAGCGCCGCTACGAGGAGGGCACGCTCGTCCTGCGCACGACGTTCACGACCGACGAGGGCGTCGTGGACGTCCTCGACGCGCTCGCGTTCGCCCCGGGTGCCCGCGGCCACGACATCGGCCTGGAGAGCCCGCAGGTGCTGCTGCGGCGCATCGAGGGGGTCCGCGGCCACGTGGAGCTCGAGACGGTCTTCGCCCCGCGCATGGAGTACGGCTTGACCGTGCCGCACACGAAGCCCGTCCCCGGCGGGGTCGAGACCTGGGGCGGGCCGGCGCACCTCACGCTGCTGGCGCCGTTCGCGCTCGAGGAGGAGGTGGGCGGCGCCCGCGGCCGCTGCACCGTCGCCGAGGGCGACGTCCTCGAGCTGGCCGCGCGCTTCACCGAAGCACGGGCCGACAGCGCCCCGCCCCCCGGGGTGACGCTGGGGGACACGGCGGACGCCTGGCGCTCCTGGTCGGCCCACCACGAGTACGACGGGGAGCACGGCGAGCAGGTGCGGCGCAGCGCGCTCGTCATCCAGGGCCTGACGTTCCAGCCCGCGGGCTCCGTCGTGGCCGCCGCGACCACCTCCCTGCCCGAGGTCCTCGGCGGCGACCTGAACTTCGACTACCGCTTCGCCTGGCTCCGCGACCTGAGCCTCACGATCCGCGCGCTCTGGATCTCCACCTGCGAGCAGGAGGCCGAGCGCCTCTTCGGCTGGATCGCGGACGCCGCGGGCCACCTGGGCGACGCGTCCGTGCAGATCGTCTACCGCGTCGAGGGCGAGCGCGTCATGGCCGAGCAGGAGCTCGCCCACCTGCCGGGCTTCCGGGACTCCAAGCCCGTCCGGGTCGGCAACGAGGCCTGGAGCCAGACCCAGCTCGACGTCTACGGGGAGGTCCTCGACGCGGCCTACCAGCTGCGCGACCGCCTCGGGGAGCTCGACACGCCGACCCGCTCCCTCCTCGTCGGCCTGGCCGACCGCGCCGCCTCGGAGTGGGACACCCCGGACTCGGGGCTCTGGGAGGCGCGGGACAAGGAGCGCCACTACCTCTCCTCGAAGGTCCTCTGCTGGGTCGCGGTGGACCGCGCGGTGAAGATGGCCGAGGCGCTGCGGGCCGAGCCCGACCAGGTCGCCCGGTGGGAGCAGGCGCGCGAGGACATCCGCGCCGCGGTCCTCGACCGGGGCTGGAGCGCGGCGCGCGGCGCCTACGCGGGTGCGTTCGACTCCGACGAGCTCGACGCGTCCGTCCTGGCGATGCCGCTCGTGGGCTTCCTCGACGCGAAGGACGAGCGGATGTGGGCGACCATCGAGGTCATCGAGCGCGAGCTCGGCCAGACGGGGCAGGTGCGCCGCTGGGCTGCCGACCCCCCGGGCTTCCTCATCTGCTCCTTCTGGCTCGTGGAGTGCCTGGCGCTCGGCGGCGAGCTCGACCGCGCGGAGGAGTGGTTCGCGCGGGCCGCGGCCACCGCGAACGACCTGGGGCTCATGAGCGAGGAGGTCGACTCGGACTCCGGGGAGCTGCTCGGGAACTTCCCGCAGGCCTTCTCGCACGTCGGCCTGGTCAACGCCGCGCACCGGCTCACGGAGGTCCGGGCCGGCGCCTGAGCCGGCCCGCCCGCTCAGAAGAGGAGCGTCGCCGTCGGCTTGAAGAGCACGAGGACGCCGATGTCGCCGCCGCGCCCGTCGTCGATCCGCGCGACGGAGGCGAGGACGTCGAAGTGCTCCCCGTCCGGGCGGCGCAGCGCGACGCGGTCGTCGCCGCCCCCCGCCTCCTGCATGGCGGTCAGCCAGCTCCCGAAGGGCTCGAGGCCGCCCCAGAAGACCGCCTGGGCCACCTGGGTGCCGAGCAGGTCCTCGCGGGCGAGGTCCGTGAGCTCGCAGAACGCGTCGTTGACCTGCACGACGGCGCCGTTGCGGACCACCAGCAGCGCGTCGCGCATCGCGCGCACGAGCGCCGCGGACCAGCGCCGCTCCTGCTGGAGCTGCTGCTCGAGGCTCTCCTGCGCCACGAGCGCGTTGCGCGGCAGCCGCAGGGTGACCCGGGCGCCGCGCCCGTCGAGGCCGATCCCGTAGTCGAACCGCCCGTCGAGCTCCTCCGCCGTGCGCTGGAAGCCCCGGAGGCCCATGTGGCCCGTCCGCTGCGCCTCGGCCAGGGCCTCCTCGACGATCCCCTTCCCGTCGTCGGCCGTCGAGATCGCGATGTGGTCCCCCGCGTGCTCCACGAGGACCTCCACGCGCGTGCCCCCCGCGTGGCGCAGGGTGTTCGTGAGCATCTCGCGGATCGTGTCGCGGACGAGGACGTCGTGGACCCCCGCCGCGCGGGCGTCGACCTTCACGTCGATCCGCAGGCGGGCGCGTCGCGCCGCGAGGTCGGCCAGGCGCCGCACGCCCTGCTCGAGGTCCAGGCGGGAGAGGCTGTCGTCGTCCGCCGCCATCGTGAGCGAGCGGAGCGCCACGACGAGCTCCTCGAGGTCGCGCCGGAGCGCGGCGGGCGCCTCCGGATCCCCGGAGGCGATGCCGTCGAGCTCCTGCAGCGCCGCCAGGGCGAGCTGCAGGCCGCCGTCGTGGAGCGCCCGCGCGACGCGCGAGCGCTCCGCCTTCTCGGCCGCCAGCACCTCGGCCAGGAGCCGCGAACCCCCAGGAGCGGTGGTGTCGTCAGCGACGCTCACCGCTCAGAGGATTGCAGCATCCGGCTACGGAGCGAGCTGGAGCACCTGGTGGATCCCGCTCGGCCTGTTCGTGTACTGCATCGTGGCCAGCGGCAGCGGCTTGAAGACGATCGCGACCGTCGACTCCGCCTGACGCCAGGCCGAGGGGTCCGGGCCCAGGGTGGCGGCGGCCTTGCGGCCGGCGACATCGATCGCCGTCCACAGCGCCTTCGCGCAGGTCGACAGCCGACCCCTCCCGCAGTAGGTGAGCGCGTACGGCCCCCGGACCTTCCGCCCCAGCAGGCGGCGCAGGTCCTTGTCGAGGTAGTTCTGCCACCCGCTGGACTGCCCGAGCGGGGGTGCGTTCTGCTCGTCCTGACGGGCCCGCAGCGCCGCGCAGCCCGCGGCCCGCAGCCGCGAGCACATCGCGGCGTCCGCGACGGGCCGCCACAGCGCTTGCATGACCGGCACGCCTGCGGCGTCGATCGTCCCGTCCACGTCGCCGTCGCGCCAGCTCGCGCCCGCGGCCGACCAGCCGTCGAGCACCGCGACGAGCCGCGACGCCAGCGGGCTGGGCGCCCGGCCCTTGGCCAGCACCGCGCGGATGATGGGCCAGGCGAGCTTGCCCCGCGGGTCCTGCGTCGCTGCGGCGTTCGCGGCGCCGAGCACCGTCGCCGGCGTGTGCTGCCGGGTGCGGGCCAGCTCCGTGCTCAGGAGCTGCACGCGATCCTCCGGGCCCTGCGAGACCCGGCGGTCGCTGGCGGGCCAGCCCGGCGCCGGCTCGTTGTTCCAGTTCACGAGCAGGCCGCTCGGGGGGTTCGCGTCGTGCGGGTGGCGGGCGGCCGGGAGGTAGCCCTGCCACTCGTAGCGGCCGTCGCCGTTCGTCGGCAGGTCCGGGTTGACGCCCTTGGGCCGGATCGGGAGCCGACCGGAGGTGGAGAACGCGATGTCCTTCCCGGTCACCAGGAACGAGTTGAAGGTCTGCGGCGTCAGCGCCGTGGCCGCGTTCAGCTGGGCGGGCGTCTTGACCTGTCCGCGGCTGAGCCGCGGAACAGGAGCTGGTCGTTCGTCTCGCGGCCCGCGCTCGACCGGCGCCGCGACAGCGCGACGCGCTTGCCCGCGGTGGTGCGCGCGTAGCCGACGACGGGGCCGTGCACGGTCGTCCGGTAGCGCACCGGGACGGTCTTGTCGCCCTTCGTGATCGTCCCCGCGTCGACCGTCGTCATGGAGCGGCAGGCGCCCTTGTAGCGGTACTTGGTCTCCGAGCCGCCGCAGAGCGTCTCCGCGTAGGTGTCGATGATGTCCGCGCCGGCCGAGGTCAGCGAGAAGCCGAACCCCTCGCCGCGCCCGATGAGCATGTAGCCCGGGAAGGGCGCGGACGTCGCGCCGCGGACCTTCACGTTCGGGCCGTAGAGGCCCATCTCGAGCGTCAGACCGGGGTAGTTGTAGCCGATCTGCGGACCGCCGACGTAGATCGGCTTGCCCGTGGCGGAGCGCCTGCCGGAGACCAGGAGGGAGTTCGACGCACGGGTGTCCCCTGCGGGCTGCCCCGTCGCCTCGACCTCCCCGGACGGCAGGGCCGCTGCTGCCGCCGCGCCGCCGTCCGGCAGCCCGACCGCGCTCGACGTGAACGAGCCCCGGCGCAGGTGGACGACGCCACGGCCGTTGGCGACGGACACGCCCTCGTACCAGTGCGCCGGCTTCGCGCTGGTCCTGGGGTGCTCGGGGTCGTTGCGCTGGCGCAGGTCGGAGTAGGCGCGTTCGGCGGTCCTGGTGCCGAGCGCCGCCTTGAGCCCGCCGAGCAGCTGCTCGTTGGCGAGCTCGTAGCCACCGCCCTCACCCAGGAACTGCGCCTTGATGCCGTTCAGCGCGTAGATGTCCGTCCGCGTGTACGGGGGCGTCGTCGGGGCGTTGGCCTGGCGCCACGCGTTGAGCCCCGAGACGTAGACGTCGATGTCGTGCAGCACCGCGCGACCCTCGGCACCCGCGGCCTCGAGCGAGGCGGTCTGCTCCCGGGTCACCCGGTCGACCACGGCCCGGGACGGCTTGTAGTCGTACAGCCCGAGGACGAGCCGGATGCCGGGGGTGCCCGGGAGGTCGATGAGGCTCGCGATGCCGTTCGTCCGGGCCTGGTTGATGAGCAGGCTGCGGTCCACGCCGAGGACGTAGCCCGCGCCGAAGGTGAGCCCGTCGTCCGTCGCGGAGTAGATGTGCGGGACGCCGTAGGCGTCCCGGCGGATGCGGGCGCTGACGGGCGCGCCGCCGGTCGCGGCACCCGTGACCGTCTCGTCCGTGACGAGCGCCGGATCCTCCGGGTTCGTGATGAGCCGGGAGGACTTGTAGTAGCCCGAGCCGTCCGTGGACGGCGTCAGGACGCTCGGCGTGATGTCGCGGTAGAGCGGCGTGAGCCGGTCGTACATCTTCGCCTGCGTGTCCTGGGGCAGGATGCCCGGCGCGGTCAGCCAGGCGGCTCCGGGCTCGCCCTGGCCGTGCGGGATGATGTTGAGCTCGGTGGTGGCCTGCGCAGGCGCGGCGCAGGTGAGCGCGGCGGTGCAGGCGGCGAGGGCCGCGCGGACGGCGCGGCCCCGTGAGATGTGACCCATCGCCACCAACGTACGCGCGTTCCCGCGGAACGCAAACCGCACCGGTCACCCGCCCGGTGGCTGCGGATGGACCGGTCGGCGGCTGTTCGAACGCGGACCGCGACGCGGGCCGGCGGCGTCCACGAGCGCCGCACGGGCGTCGTCCGGCACGCAGGGTCCGAGGAGGTCCTCGGCGTAGCCCGTGGCGGCGACGACCGCTCGAGCGACGCGCAGTGCTACCGCCGCGCCCGCGACGCGCTCCCAGTCGACGCGGACGCGGCGATCGGCCAGCAGCTGCACGACGTCGCCGAGGTACCTGTCTCGGGGCTCGGCCCCCGCCGCGGCGAGCTGGGCGGTGAGACCCACCAGCAGGTCTGCGGCGTCGACCGCGAGGCAGGGCTCACCCGCGACGGCGGCGGGCACGACCTCGCGCGGCAGCGCGGCGGTGTCCGCCCTGCGCCAGTGCACGTCGACGAGCGGCCCCCCCGCGTGCGCGAACGCGCGACGCGACCGACGTCGCAGCGCCGGCCCCGCGCCCCGCCCCGGCAGGCCGAGCGCCGCCATCGCCCGCCGGGCATCCCGGGGGGCGACGAGCACGTCGACGCCGTTGAGCGGGCGGGACGGCGCGCCGGGGGGCAGGTGGCGGGCAACGGCCGCCCCGTTCCACAGCGCCCAGGGGACCCCCGCCGCCGAGAGCCCGCGCAGGGCCGGCGCCGCCGCGCGCTCGATCGCCCGGGTCCGCACCCAGGCGAAGCGCACGGACCTCCCCATGGGGCGGGCGAGCGGCCCGGTGGCCCCTCCGAGCTCCTCGAGCCTGGCGAGGACCAGGGGGAGGAGGCGGTGGCTGGCGGGGTCGAGGTCGTTGAGGTCCCGCGCCGAGGCCCAGCGCTCGTAGGCCGTCCGAGCCGCGTCGACGTCGCGGTGCAGGGCGGCGCGCAGCACGAGGTCGTGCCCGGGGTCGACCGGCAGCGCAGCCCCGGCCGCGGCACGCCGGCGTCGCTGCCTCACGGGCCCGGGTTGCGCGGGCGCCGGGCGAGGATCCGCTCGCGGGCGAGCGCGAGGTAGGCGGCGTGCACCTCGCCCGTGCGCGTGATCGTGGTGTTCCCCGCGTGGACCCGGCGTTCGAGCACCACGTCGTCGACCAGCACGCCCGGGTGGCCGCCCGTTCGCGCCCGGTCCAGGAGGTCCGCCGTCTCGCCGGCCAAGAGGTCCTCGCGCATGCCGCCGAGCGCCTCGAAGAGCTCGCGCCGCATGAGGAAGGAGCCCGAGGCCGGGCCCAGCATGGGTGTCGGGTCGATCCCGCCGTCTGCGCCGAAGTTCCTCGTCAGGCCCTGGACCCACCCGGCGTCGGGCACCGATGCGAGGCCCTCGAGGAGCGCGCGCGTGCGGCCGGGCGGGAACAGGTCGTCCCCGTCGAGGAACGCGAGCAGCGCTCCCCGCGCCACCGCGGCGCCCGCGTTGCGTCCCTGTGCCGGGTTGCCGCTCGTTCGGGTGACGACCCGGGCACCGAGGCGGGCGGCCAGCAGCCCGGTGCCGTCGGACGAGCCGTTGTCGGCCACGATCACCTCGAGCGGCGCAGGGTCCTGCTCGAAGGCGCTCGTGATGGCGGCGGCGAGGTGCTCCGCACCGTCGCGCACGGGGAGGACGACGCTGATCACGACGCCCGCCGCCGCCGGATGAGCAGGCGGACGACCTCCAGGTAGCCGCGACTCGCGTCCTCGAACGCGGCCGAGTCGCTGCCCGCCCGGCGGCGGTACTCGTAGGTCACGTCGTCCACGCGCAGGACCCGGGCGCCCGCCTCGTGCATCCGCAGGAACCAGTCGAAGTCCTCGCCTCGCCCGGCCGCCGGGTCGAA
This sequence comes from uncultured Solirubrobacteraceae bacterium, assembly GCA_963844155.1. Taxonomy (GTDB): domain Bacteria; phylum Actinomycetota; class Thermoleophilia; order Solirubrobacterales; family Solirubrobacteraceae; genus Paraconexibacter. Next base: position 1,464,866 of record CAWJMY010000001.1, on the reverse strand, counting down.
GGGACCGACGCGATCGTGCACGGCGCGACGGACGACGAGCGTCGGGAGCGCGGCGAGGTGACGGGCGGGGATGACCTCGCGGCGGTCCGCGCTCGCGACGACCGCGCACCGCGACCACGCCACGTCGAGCGTCGGGTCCTCCGCGAGCGCGGCCAGCCGGGGATCCGCGGCGGGGACGGTCCAGACGTCGTCGCAGTCGAGCCAGCCCAGGAGATCCCCGCGCGCCTCCGCCACCGCCCGGTTGCGCGCCGCGGCCAGCCCGAGCGGCGGCTGCGTGACGACCCGCACCCGCGGATCCGCCGCCGCCACCAGCGCCGGGCCGCCATCGGTCGAGCCGTCGTCGACCACCACGACCTCGAGGAGCCCCTCCACGCCGAGGACGCTGGACAGCGCCTCCTCGACCGTGTCGGCGCCGTCACGCAGGCACATCAGGACGCTCAGCACCCCGCTCACGCCGCGGCCCGCTCGTCGAGCAGCGCGGACAGGGCGCCGGCGGCGCGCCCGGCGACGTCCGGACCGACGTCCAGCGCGTAGGCGGGGACCCGCTCCAGCAGCGCGGAGAGGACACGGGTGACGGCGTCGTCGGCCGCGGGCATCTGCAGCACCGTCGAGGACAGGAGCTGGCGCAGCACGAACCGCGGGTCCACCCGCGCGGCGGCGCCCGTGCGCTCCGCACGGCGGGGCACGACGACCGCGCGCACCGCCGCACCGCCGGCGAACCGCTCGCCGAACGCGACGCCGAGGTCGACGACCCGCTTGCCGGCCGGCACCGGTGCCCGTGCGTGCGGGCGCAGCTGCGGCAGCAGCTCGAGCGACGCCTCGCTGATGCGGCCGGCTCGGTATGGCGCGTGGACGACCACCTCGTCACCCCGCGCCTCGAGCAGCACGTGGTCGTCGCCGGCGATCGTCATGCCGCCCAGGGCGGCGGCCAAGGCGGTCGTCGACTTCCCCGCGCCGCTGAGCCCGGCGACGAGCACCGCCCCGCGGGCGTCGCCGACGGCCGCCGCGTGCACCAGGTGCCGACCGAGGCGCGGGAGGGCCCAGCACAGCAGCGGCCGCACCGGCGTCGCCGCTTCGACGGGGTCGAGTGCCGTTAGGTCCCGGGCCCAGCACCACCCGTCGGGGGTGTCCGTGTCCGCGACCCAGAGCAGCGCCTGCTCGACCGCGAACGCCGCACGGTGGCGGCCGCTCGTCCAGCCCCGGACCTCCCGGCGCCAGAGGTAGTCCTCCGGGCCCCAGGGGGGCGGCGGCGGGGCCACCCCCGACTCGCTGCCGGAGAACGCGGACAGGGTGAGCAACGGGGCCGCCGCTGGTGTCCGGCCCGCCGCGCCGACCCCCTCGAGCATCGCCCGGCCCGTCGCCTCGCCGGCGGCGCGGAGGCGGACGGGCACGCCGGCCACGACCACGTCGCGCTCAATGACCCCCGTCGACGCGGATGCGCGGTCGAACGCCGCGGCGACCCCGGCGACGAAGCGCTCCCGCTCGGTCAAGCCGCGCGCTCGGGTGGTCGAGCGGCGGGGAAGCCGTCGCCGTCGAGCGCGATGTCGTGGATCGGATCCACGAGCAGCAGCTGCTGCATGTCCTCGAAGCGCTCGACCTTCGGCTCCGCGAAGGCGGCGAGCGCGGGGACGTCGGGGGTGGCGCCGGCAGTCGAGCCGTCCGGCGCCTCGACCAGCAGCCGCTCGGCGACCAGCTGTTCCAGAAGCGGTTCGACGTGGGCGCCCGCGGCCGCACCGTGGAGGCGGGCGATCGCGTCACGTGCCGTGGCCGGGGTCGCCCCGTCACGCACGAGCGTCCAGAGGAGGCTCGCCGAGGGGTTCAGGGCGTAGTAGCACCCCGTCGTCAGGTGGACGAGGACCGCCTCACCGTCGAACGTCTCGTCGAGCACGTGGGGGCGGTCGGCGGCGAGTGGTCGGTCAGGGTGGAGCACGCAGGTCCTTCCGCGAGGGGATCGCGGAAGCTACCACCACGTCAGCGGCTGCCTTCCGACGCGGTGGCCGGACCGCGGCAGGCGGTCTAGAGTGCCCGCAGTCGCCATGGCCTGCCCGCGGTACGTGCTCCTCTCGGCCGTCGGCTTCGTCCTCGTCGCCTCGACGCTCGTCGGGCAGCGGTACGTCGGCGACGACCTCTGGGAGCACGCAGCCGTCGTCCACGAGGTGGCCGCGCACCCGCTCCGGCCCGACCAGCCCGTGGTCGGCGGCGACGCGGCCCACGCCTTCGTCTCGCCGTACGCCCTCCTCGTCGCGGCCCTGTCCGCGGCGACCGGCTTGGACGCGCTCGACGCGCTGACGGTCGCGGGCCTGGTCAACCTGGTCCTGCTGGCCACCGCCCTGCCCCGCTTCGTGCGCCTGGTGACCGCTGCCCGGTCGGCGCCCTTCTACGCCCTGCTGCTCACCCTCCTCCTGTGGGGCCCGGGCGCCTTGCTCTGGAGCGGCTTCCTCCACCTCGACTCCCTCGAGTACGTCGCGGCCTACCCCTCGACCTTCGCCTTCGCGCTCGCCTGCCACGCCGCGGCCGACCTCGGGGCCGGGAAGCACGCCCGTGCGGTGCTGACCTGGGCCGTGGTGGTCGTGGTCCACGCGGACGCGGCCGCCTTCGTCGGTGTGGTGGCGGGCGTCATGGCGCTGCGGAGCGCGACCTCGCGCGACCGCCTCCTCCTGCTGGCCACCGGCGGGAGTGCGGTGCTCCTGGCCTGCCTCTGGCCCTGGTACAGCGTGCCGGCGCTGCTGCTCGACGGGGGATCCGCGTTCGACGCCAGCAACCGCGCGGTCTACGAGGACGCGGTCCTCCGCGTGGGGCCGGCGCTGGTGGGCGTTCCGCTGCTCGTGGCCCGCCTGCGCGCCGACCGGCGTGACCTGCTCGCGCTGACCTCGGGGCTCCTGACAGCCGTCGTCGTCGTCGGCTACGTCACGGGCCGCTACGCGCTCGGCCGGGAGCTGCCCTTCGTTGTCCTCACCCTGCACGTCGCGCTCGCGGCCCGGGCGTCGGACTGCGAGGAGCGGCTCTCCCGGGCGGCCACCCCCGCGCGCATGGCGGCCGCCGGGTCCGCGGCCCTCGCGCTGGCGACGTGCCTCGTGTGGCAGCGCGACGCGCTCGAACGCCCGTGGCCCGGGAGCAGCGGCGATGCCCTCGCGGCCGACCGGCCGCCGTACCGCACGTACGGCGCGCTGCTGGCGCGCCTGCCCGAGCACGCCGTGGTGCTGGCAGCTCCCCGCACGGGGTGGGGCGTCCCCGCCACGGGCCGGCGCATCGTCGCCCCGCTGCACCCGCAGGCGTTCCTCGACGACCAGGAGCGCCGGGCCCGGGACGTCGCGACGTTCTTCGCGCCCACGACCCCGGCGACGGTCCGCCGCACCCTCGCGCGGCGCTACGGGGCGGTGGCGATCCTGGTGGACCGCTCGTCGGCGGATCCCCGGACCGTCGCTTCGCTCCTGCGCACGCACCGCGTCCTCGGCCGCACCCCGCGCTGGTCCTGCTCGGCGACCCGGTCGCCGAGCGCGTGCCGCGACTCACCACGTCTCGCGCGGCGCGCGGCGCCGACCGGGTCAGAGCATCGCCCTGAGCTCTCCCGCACTCCGCGCGAGCCAATGGCGCGGCAGGTCGCGCGGACCGTCGAGCCCTGCCAGCCCGGCGAGGAGCTCGGCGAAGCCGCGGGGCCCGGATCGCACCCCCGCCTCCCGTGCGTCGAGCCGGTACAGCTCCCAGGTCCAGAGGTAGTCGAAGAGGTACCGCGGACGCCACCCGCTGGTCACGAGCCGGTGGAGCCCGCGGTCCCAGCGCCTCGCCGGCAGGGGCTCGAGTTCTCGGAGCGCCCCCTCGGCGAGGTCACCGCCGACGACCGCGTCGACGACGCCGAGTGCCGCGGTCACGGTGACGAGCGACGGGTGGCCGCGCACCCGGTCGACCACGCGATCCCAGTCGAAGGTCGGGGCGCCAGCGACGCTCAGGGCCACGTCGGCGATCCACTGCAGCGGGGTCGGGTCGAGCAGCATGCCGTGCAGGCAGACCTGCACCACCACGTCCTCGGGGCAGGGCACCCGCACCCTGACGCCCTGCAGCTCGGCGTCCACGGCGTCCCGCCAGACCGGCGCCGTGGGGCCGGCACGGTGGGTCGGACGCCAGTGCAGGTCGATGCTGTGCTCGCCGCGGACGAACTCCGCGGCGTGGAGGAGGCGGCGCTCCTGCCCCCCGGGGACGGCACCGTCGAACCCGCAGGCCCGCAGGACGTCCGCAGCGGCGTCGACGTCGGCGGGCCGGACGAGGACGTCGACGTCGCCCATGGGCCGGAGCCGCGCCCCGCCCTCGACGGTCGCAGCGATGGCCGCGCCCTTGAGCAGCAGGGCCGGGATCGCGCGGCGCCCGAGCTCCTCGTAGACCGGGAGCGCCGCGTGGAAGAGCAGCTGGTTGCGGTACCACGCCTCGCGGGCCAACCCCGCCATCTCCCGGCGCTCGGCGGCGTCGAGCACGTCCGCCGGGAGGTTGCGCGCCACGAGGGGCATCAGGCGGCGGACGTCGGGGCGCGCGCGCTGCACCCCGCCACCCGCCGTCCGGTGCGCCCGCCACGCCGCAGCGGCGGCCGAGCCGGGGGCGAGGGCCGCCCGCAGGACGAGCACGGCAGCCGGGTCGGGGTCGTAGGGGTGGTTCAAGGTGGGGACATGGAGCCTGCCGGTCTCGAACCGGCGACCTCCTGCTTGCAAAGCAGGCGCTCTACCAGCTGAGCTAAGGCCCCTCGCGGCCCGGAGTCTAGACGGCGCGGGCCGCCGGGCCGGGCGCCGCCGCGGAGGACGCGGCGCGCCCCGTCGAGCCCTGGCTGCGGACGGGGCGCGCCTGCGATCCAGGCGCTCCGCGGTGAGGCGGAGACGGGAGCCGGTGGTTCCCCAACGACCGGCATCCGCTGGTGCCGGTGTCGGCGGACGGGCTCCGGCGCTTGAGCGGACTGGCCGCGGGGTGGACGGCCGGGGGCCGCCGGGCTAGAAGTCGAAGTCCCGCGGGGGCTTCTGCTCGAACCAGAGCCGGTCGTGCTCCGGGGTCTCCTGCAGGAACTCGGGGGTCTCCTCGAGCTCGTCGTGCTCCCCGGGCGCGGCGTCGGGCTGGGGGTCGGGCTCGGCGTCGAGCGCGGAGAACTCGACCGTCCGGGCCCCGGGGTCGTCCAAGGGGGCGGCGTCGGCCGGCTGCGGCGGCTCGACCGGCTCCGGCGCCGCGTAGGGCGCGGGCTCCGCGAGCTCGGGCTCGACCCGGTGGGGTGGCTCGGGATGGCTCGTCTGCCAGGCCTCGTCCGCCTCGAGCTCGGACTCCTCGTAGGCGAGCTCCTCCTCCCGGGCGACGAGGTGCCCGGCCTCGTCCTCCGGCGGCGCGGCCGGGAGGTCGGCGACCCCGAGCGCGTCGTCGCGCTCGATCGGCCCGAAGGCCTCGTGCTCGAGCTTGGCCACGTCGGAGGGATCCGCTCCGTGGCGCCGCTTGAGCTCGAGGTGCTGGCGGATGGCGTCGTCGAGGAGGCCCATCGGTGGGGATGCTACCGCGGTGCCCCGGCGCCATCACCCGGAGGTGACGGCCGCGGCCCGGACCGTGCGGTCCTTGCCCGTGCGCTTCGCCTCGTAGAGCGCGGCGTCCGCCGCGGCGACGAGCTCGCGCACGTCGGGGGCCGACTCGGGGTGGGTCGCGGCCCCGAGGCTGGCGGTGACCCGGAGCGTCCCGCCGTCGGGCAGGGGCACCGCGAGCTCCCGGATCTCGCTGCGCACGCGCTCGGCGAGGTTGTACGCCACCCTCGAGGTCCGTGCCCGGCAGGACCATCGCGAGCTCCTCGCCGCCGTAGCGGGCGGGGGTGTCGATCTCGCGCGAGGACTCCCGCACGATCCGGCCGACCTCGCGCAGGACGGCGTCGCCGACCTGGTGCCCGTGCGTGTCGTTGACGGACTTGAAGTTGTCGATGTCGAGCATCACGAGGGCGACCGGCGCCCCGAAGCGGCGGGAGCGCTCGAGCTCGGCGGTGAGCGTCTCCTGGAAGCGCCGGCGGTTCGCCAGCCCCGTCAGCTCGTCCGTGACGGCCTGGCGCTCGACCCGCTCGTGCAGCCCGACGTTCTCGATGGAGACCGACGCCTGCCGGGCGAGGTACTCGAAGAGCTCGCGCTCCGCGGGGGAGAACGGCGCGCCGGTGCGGGCGACGGAGACGACCCCGGAGGTGCCGGACTCGGCCTGGACGGGGCGCAGGGGGTGCGCGAGCGCGTGGACCCCGTCCCGGTCGACCGCCGCCGGGCGGTCCGTGGCGAGCGCCTCGGCCTCCGCGCCCCAGACCGCGGGCTCGAGCCCGGCGAGGCTGCCCGCCTCCGCGACGCGCTGGAGCGCGCCGGCCGGGTCGCGCAGCCCGGCGCGGCCGCCCGTGGCCCCCGCGCCGTCGAGGGCCGTGCGCAGGACGATCTCGAGCAGGCCGTCGCGGTCGAGGTTCGCCGCGAAGGTCTCGCCCGTGCGGCGCATGGCGGTGGCCAGGCGCGCCTGCTCCGCCCGCAGGTCCTCCAGCCGCTGGGCGAGCTGCGCGGACATCGCGTTGAACTCCTCGCCGAGCGCCGCGAACTCGTCCTTGCCCGTCGTGCTCACGTGGGCGGAGAAGTCGCCGCGACCCAGGCGCCGCGCCGCGTCGAGGAAGCTCCCGATCTCCCGCCCGAGGGAGCGGGAGACGAGCAGGGCGAAGGCGAAGGCGAGCACGAAGAAGCCGAGGAGGATCCCGAAGGCGAAGAGGCGGGCGTCGCGGACGTCCTTCGCCGTCCTGTCGCGGGCCAGGACCGTGATCGTCGCCGTGGACCCCGCGAAGGCGGTCGCCTGGAAGGTCGCGGCGCGGTAGCGGTCGCCCCGCAGGGTCACGTCGCCGCGCTTCCCCGGCCCGGGAAGCGTTGCCGCCGCGGCGTCCGCGCGCGTGCTCGCCAGCGCCTGGCCGTCGCGCCGCAGGACGACCTCCAGGCGCGTGACCCCCCGGACCGCCTCGACGTACCCGCGCGGCCCCTCGGCGCTGACCCGGAGGGTGCCGAAGGACCGGCCCGCGGCGTCCACGAGGTCGAGGCGCACGGGGAAGACCGCCGTGCGCGAGCCCACGTCGACGAGCGGTGCGCCGCCCTCGGGGCCGATGACGATGCGCTTGAGGCCCAGGGGCACGAGCAGCGCCTCGGCCCGGGCCCGCGCCACGGGCGTGCGCCCGCGCTGCAGCGCCGTGGCCAGGCGGGGGTCCCGGCCGACGGCCACCGCGCCGCTCCGCGCCCGCGCGAGGGCGTCGTTGTAGAGCTTCGCGGCGGTCTCCTGGCGCCCGGTGATCCCCGCGTCGGACTTGCCCTGCTCCGAGTCGGCGATGAGCCGGGAGAGCACGAGGGTCAGGGAGACCATCGGCACGACCACGATGAGGACGAAGAACAGCGTGAGGCGGGTGCGGAAGCTCATGCGGGTCGGGCGGACGAGGAGCTCCCCGGGGCCGCCGGGGAGCAAGCCTACGGGAGCCGGAGCGTCTACACTGCACGCCGCACCCGGGGCTGTAGCTCAGCTGGGAGAGCGCCGCCTTCGCATGGCGGAGGTCAGGGGTTCGAGCCCCCTCAGCTCCATCGGATGCCCGAGGCCCCCGCCCCACGGTCGGGGGCCTCGTCCGTTCCGGGGTCCCCTAGCCGCCGGGCGCCTCGTCGAGCTCGGCCATCCGCGCGAGGACCCGCTGCTCGAACGGGCCGACGAGGCGGAGCGCCGCGACGTACTGCTCCCCGTCCAGGCCCTCGTCGCCGCCGATGCGCCGCCGGGCGTTCGCCGCGGCGACGGCCATGAAGTCCCGGGCGAGCAGCCGGGTCTGCACGGGCCGGCTGAGGCAGGAGGCGACGTAGTCCGCGTGCTGCTCCCACTCCTCCTGCGTGCCGGTCTGGGCCGCGAGCTCGCAGGCCTTCGCGCAGAGGTAGACCGTCGTGTCGAGCAGGTTGGCCGCGGTGATCGCAGCCGCGAGCGGATCTGCGTCGCGGTCCATCGCCGCCCACCGTAGGGAACGGGTGCCGCGCGGGACGCCGGGGCGCCCGAGCGCTGACCGGCGCCGCCCGGCGACCGCCGCGTACGGCAAGCTCCGGAGCTCATGCGTCGCGCGGCCCGCTGGGTCTACTCCTTCTGGTGGGGCGACGGCCTGGCCGACGACGTCCCCGCGCTGACGTACTACCTCGTCCTCTCCGTCGCCCCGTTCGCGCTCGGCCTGGCGGCCGTCGAGGCGCTGCTGCTCAAGGACTACGTCTCGGCCGTGGAGGTCGCCGACCAGGTCAACCGCTACCTCCCCGAGGAGGTGCACGGGGACGTCCAGCAGCTCATCACGGGAACCCGGAGCTCCTCCCCCTACCTCCTCGCGCTGGCGATCGCCGCGATGCTGTGGACGAGCTCCGGGGCCATCGGGGTCGTGGAGCGCGTCGTCTCGCGGATCCTCGGCGGGGCCCGGCACAACATCGTCTTCGGGCGGCTGCGGAACATGGCGCTCGGCGCGGTCGTCGCCGCCCTGGTCATCGCGGCGGCCGGGAGCGCGACGGTCGTGCAGGGCGTCACGGACGTCCTCGGGGTGGGGCGCGCGCTGCCGGGCGAGGTCATCGTCTCGCTCAACGCGGCGGGCGCGGTCGTGCTCCTGGCGATCATCTACCGGTCCGCGCCGCTGCAGCACCTGCACTGGCGCTCCGCGCTGCTCGGCGCGCTCCCCGCCGGCCTCGCGCTGCAGGTCATCCCGAACCTCGTCGGGGTCTACGTCGCGAACTCCGGCGGCTTCGCGGCCGTCCGGCTCTTCCTCGTCCTCGCGGCGGTCCTGCTCGGCCTCTACTCCATGGCGACGGTCCTGGTGGTCGGGGCGGGCCTGGCCGCGCGGGTGGAGAAGCAGCGCCACCCGGCCTGAGGGCGCTCAGCGGCGCGTGGCGGCCCGCAGCGCGAGCACGCGGGTCGCCGAGGCCACGAGCGCGGCGCGCGGGAGGCGACCGTCCCGCGCCGCGGCCTCGAGCGCGGCGGCGGCGCGCTCCGTCGCCGCCGCGGAGCGCCCGAGGAGCAGGAGGTCGGCGCCGGCGCGGGCGCTCGCGACGGCCACGGCGCCGATCGTGCCGAAGCGGCGCAGGGCGTTGGCCTCGAGGTCGTCCGTGACCGAGACGCCCCGGAAGCGCGCCCGGCCGCGCAGCTCCCGGGTGGCGATGGCGCGGGAGAGCGTCGCGGGCCGCCGCGGGTCCAGCGCGGGGTAGAGGGCGTTGGAGAGCATGACCAGGCGCGCGCCGGCCCGGACGACCGCACGCTGGGCCCGCTCGTCGACGGCGCGCAGGGTCCGGGCGGAGGTGCGGATGGTCGCGGGCGCGGCGTCCGTGTTCACCCGGGCGGCGCCGAAGCCGGGGAAGTGCTTCGCGGTCGCCTGGACGCCCCCGCGCACGAGGCCGCGGGCGAAGCGGGGCGCGGAGCGGCGGACCTGGGCGGCGGAGGTCCCGTAGGTCCGGGCCTCGCGCAGCATCGCGGAGCCCGCGCGGGGCACGTCCGCGACGGGCGCGAGGTCCACGGTGATCCCCGCGCGGCGCAGCGCCGCGCCCGTGCGGCGGCCCTCGGCCTCGACGGCGCCGGGATCGCCCGCCCGGGCCGCGGCCAGCGCCGAGCGGCGCGGCGGCGCGTCGCGCAGGCGCCGCACGAGCCCGCCCTCCTGGTCGACGAGCACGAGCAGCGGGTGCCGGCGGAGCGCCGCGGGCCGGGGGATCGCCTGCAGGCGCCGGGTGAGGCGGCGGGCCTGGGCGAGGGTCGAGGCGTTCCCGGCGAAGAGGACCACGCCCGCGACGCGCCCGCGCCGGATCCGGCGGACGAGCGCGGGTGGCGGCGTGGCGCTCCCGCGGAAGCTCGCGACGAGCCGCTGGCCGACGAGCTGCGCCCGGGAGAGCCGCCGCGCGGTCGCCGCCGCGCCCGGGGCCCGCGGCGCCGGGCGGGCCGGCTGCGCCGTGGGCAGCGCGGCGAGGGTCACGCGCTCCGGGGCGCCCGCCGTGGGCTCCGGCGGGTCGTCCTCGGCCGCGCCGCAGCCGGCCGCGCCGGACAGGGCGGCGGCGACGAGCAGGGCGGTGCGGCGTCGGGGCACGGAGCGGGTCTGCCCCGGAGGGCCGCCGCCCGCACCCCACCAGGCGGTGGGGTGCCCCGCGCGGCGGGCCTGCCACGGTGTGGCCGTGGCTCCCCGGACCCAGGCGCGTCGCCGCGCCGTCGCCCTCCTCGTCCTCGCCGTCGCCCTCGGGGTGCTCGTCGCGCTGGCCCTCCGCGGGCAGGGCGTCGAGGACGCCCCGGGCGATGGCCCCGCGCTGCGGCCGGGCGCCCCGGCCGGGGAGGGCTTCGACCCCCTGCGCTACGTCCCGGCCCGCCGCGAGGAGTACGAGCAGCGTGCCGCGCGCGGCCTGGCCCACGTGCTCTTCGCGAAGTCCCCGGGCGGCGCGGTGGCCACGGCGCAGCGCGTCGCCGCGTGGCGGCCCCTCGTCGAGCGCGCGGCCGCCCGGGGCGGCATCCCGCCGGACACGCTGGAGGCGATCGTCCTGCTCGAGTCCGCCGGGCGGCCGGACGCCATGGCCTCGGACGACCTGGCGGGCGCGGTCGGGCTCACGCAGATCCTCGCGCAGACGGCGCAGGACCTCCTCGGGCTGCGGGTCGACGTCGCCCGCAGCGCCCGGCTGACCCGCGGCATCCGGCGCGGACGCAAGGTCGCCGCGCGGACCCGGGAGCGCCGCCGGGTCGACGAGCGCTTCGATCCGCCGAAGGCCCTGGCCGCGACGGTCCGCTACCTCCGCTTCGCCCAGGGGGAGCTCGACGGCCGGGACGACATGGCGGTCGCGAGCTACCACATGGGCGTCGGGAACCTCCAGGGCGTCCTGCGGAGCTTCGATGCCGACGAGGACACGCCGTACGCGGAGGTCTTCTTCTCCGTGAGCCCCCTGACGAAGCGGAGCGCCTACGCGAAGCTCGCCGCGCTCGGGGACGACTCGAGCACGTACCTCTGGCGCATCCGCGCCGCTGCCGAGATCATGCGCCGCTTCCGGGAGGCCCCCGCCGGCCTCGCCGCCGAGGCCGCGCGCCAGGGGGCGAAGAACTCCGCGGAGGAGGTGCTGCACCCGCCCGGGACCACGGAGCGCTTCCGGGACCCCTTCGCCCTCGGCCGCGCCCGCGCGGACGGCACGCTGCAGGGGCTCGGAGCCGAGCGGCTCGCGGGCTGGGGCATCCGGATCGACCCCCAGATGGGCGAGCTGGCGCCGCGCCTGCGCCAGTCCCGGCGGCTCTACCGCGCGCTGCGGCCCGAGGCGCTCCGGGTGCTCGAGTACCTCGGCTCGGGGGTCCGCGAGATCGCCGGGAGCACGGCGCCGCTCCGGCTCACCTCCACCGCGCGCGACGACACCTACCAGCGCCTGCTGACCCGCCGGAACATCGAGGCGACCCGGAGCTACTCCCTGCACACGACGGGCTTCGCGTTCGACATCGCCCGCAAGTACGAGAGCCGGCGCCAGGCGCTCGCCTTCCAGTTCCTCCTCGACCGCCTCACGGCCCTCGACCTCATCGCCTGGGTCCGCGAGCCCGGGCGCGATCCACATCACCGTCGCGGGCGACGCGGGCCGCCTGCTCGCGCCCGCGGGCTGACCCGCACCCGGCGCCCGCCGGCCGCGCGTCAGACCCGGCCGCGGAAGGTGTCGCAGCGGGCCGGGTCGCCGGACTCGTAGCCCCGCGTGAACCAGCGGTCGCGCTGGGCGGCGCTGCCGTGGGTGAAGCTCTCGGGCGAGACGCGGCCCTGGAAGCGCTCCTGGATGCGGTCGTCGCCCACGGCCGCCGCGGCGTCGAGCGCCTCGGCGACGTCCGCCTTCGTGAGCCGCTCGAGGAAGCCCGTGGCCACCGCGCCGCTCGCCCAGGCGCCGGCGTAGCAGTCGGCCTGGAGCTCCGTCCGGACGGACTGCCCCTGCGCGCCCTGCTGGCCCGAACCCCCGTCGAGGGTTCCCTCGAGGTCCTGGACGTGGTGGCCGTACTCGTGCGCGAGGACGTAGGCCTGCGCGAACGGACCGCCCGTCGCGCCGAGCTTCGTCTTGAGGTCGTCGAAGAACCCCAGGTCGATGTAGACGTACTTGTCGGCCGGGCAGTAGAAGGGCCCGACGTCCGCGGTCGCCGGGCCGCAGCCCGTCTGGAGCTGCCCCGTGAAGAAGCGCGTCTTCGCGGAGCGGTAGCCCCCGAGCTCCTTGCGCCAGTAGGCCTGGATGCTGTTCACGTAGCCGACGATCCGGCAGTCCTCGCGCGCGTCCGCGTCCGCCCCCGTCCGGCAGTCCGAGGCCAGGGAGCCGCTCGGCGCGCCCGCGCCGGCGGTCTGGTCGTCGAGGCCGCCGAGGGCGCTGCCGCCGCTCCCGTCGCCCCCGCCGCCCAGGACGAGCACGAGCACCGTGATGACGAGGCCGAGGGTGCCGCCGCCCGCGGTGAGGCGGCCGCCGGGGAGCCTCCGGCCGCCGCCCCCGCTGCGCCCCCGGAAGTCCTCGACCTGCGAGGTGTCCAGGTGCGCGTCGTCGCGGAAGTCGCTCACATCAGGCCGCGCACGACCTCGGCCACCTGCGGGCCGGTGAAGCCGAAGCGCTCGAGCAGCTCGTCGCCGTCGGCCGAGGCGCCGAAGCGGTCCAGGCCGATGGGGTGGTCGACCCACTTGTGCCAGCCCTGGGTCACGAGGGCCTCCACGGAGACCTTCACCCGGTCCGCGGGGAAGACCGACGCCTTGTACGCGTCGTCCTGCTCCTCGAAGAGCTCCCAGCTCGGGAAGCTCACGACCTGGGCGTCGACCTCCGGGCCGAGCTCGTCCGCGGCGGCGAGCGCGACCTGCACCTCCGCGCCCGTGCCGACGAGCACCGGGCCGGAACCCTCGCGCAGGACGTAGGCGCCCTTGGCGACCTCGTAGCTCGAGCCCTCCAGCGGCGCGAGGCCCTGGCGGGAGAGCACGAGCACCGCGGGGCCGTCGACCTCCTCGAGGATCACCCGCCACGCCTCGGCGGTCTCCCGCGCGTCCGCGGGCCGCAGCACGACCAGGCCCGGGATCGCCCGCAGCGCCGCGAGGTGCTCCACGGGCTGGTGGGTCGGGCCGTCGGAGCCGAGCGCGATCGAGTCGTGGGAGAAGACCCAGGTCGAGTCGAGCTTCGTCAGCGCGCTGAGGCGGATCGCGCCGCGCATGTAGTCCGAGAACTGCAGGAAGGTCGAGCCGTAGGGCCGCACGATCCCGCCGTGGGCCGCAAGGCCGTTCACGGCGCCGCCCATCCCGTGCTCGCGCACGCCCCAGAAGACGTTGCGGTCGGGCTCCGTGGCCGAGACGAAGCGCTTGTCCGCCCCGCCCGGGAACTCCGTGTTCGTCGAGCCCGAGAGGTCCGCGGCCCCGCCGACCATCGTCGGGACGAAGTCCGAGAACGCCGCCATCGCCTCCTTGCCGGCGACCCGGGAGGCCAGGCCCTCCTTCGAGAACTCCATGCCCCCGAGCGCCTCGCCGACGCCGGGCAGCGCCTTGCCGTTCCAGGCGGCGTCCCAGACCTTCCCGGCCTCGGGGTCCGACGCCTTCCACTCCTCGAGGGCGCTGGTCCACGCCGCGCGGGTCTCCGCACCCTGCTTCCCCGCCGCGCCGAACGTCTCGTAGACGCCGTCGGGCACGAGGAACGTCGCGTCGGGATCCCAGCCCATGACCTCCTTCGTGGCCCGGACCTCGTCCGTGCCGAGCGCGGAGCCGTGCGCCTTGCTCGTCCCCTGCTTGTTCGGGGCGGGGTAGCCGATGATCGAGTGGACGTGGATGAGCGTCGGCTTGTTCGGCTCGGCCTTCGCCTGCTCGATCTGGGCCTCGAGCGCGTCGAGGTCGTTCGCGTCGCGGACCTCGAGCACCTGCCAGCCGTAGGCCTCGAAGCGCTTGGAGACGTCCTCGCGGTCGAAGGAGAGCGACGTCGGCCCGTCGAGGGAGATGTCGTTGTCGTCGTAGAGGTAGATGAGCTTGCCGAGCTGCAGCTGCCCCGCGATGGACGCCGCCTCGGAGGCGATGCCCTCCATGAGGTCCCCGTCGGAGACGATCGCGTAGGTGAAGTGGGACTGGCGCTCCTCGCCGAACTTGTCCCGGAGGAAGGCCTCGGCCATCGCGATGCCCACCCCGTTGGCGAAGCCCTGGCCGAGCGGCCCGGTCGTCACCTCGACGCCCGGGGTGACGTGCACGCGGTCGCGCTCGGGGTGGCCCGGGGTCAGGGAGCCCCAGAGGCGGAACTTCTTGAGCTCCTCCAGCGGGAGGTCGTAGCCCGAGAGGTGCAGGGCGCTGTAGAGCAGCATGGAGCCGTGGCCCGCGGAGAGGATGAAGCGGTCCCGGTCGGGCCACAGGGGGTCCTGCGGGTCGTGCTTCATGACCCGCGCGAAGAGCAGGTAGGCCGCGGGCGCCATGCCCAGCGGCAGCCCGGGGTGGCCCGATCCCGCCTCCTCGATGGCGTCCATCGAGAGGGTTCGGATGGTGTCGATGCAGAGCTGCTCGGACTGTTCGGTCATGACTCCGGGGAGGGCGCGTGGGAGGGCGGGGCGGTTAGCCTGGGCACCATGTCAGATCCCGTGCACGTGCTCGTGGAGATCCCGAAGGGATCCCGCAACAAGTACGAGTGGGACGAGGAGCTGCAGGCCATCAAGCTGGATCGCTTCCTGTTCAGCTCCGTCGTCTACCCGACGGACTACGGCTTCATCCCGGGAACCGACGGGGAGGACGGGGACCCCCTCGACGCGATGTGCCTCGTCTCCGAGGCGACGTTCCCGGGCTGCGTCATCCCCGTGAAGGTCATCGGGCTCTTCAAGATGCTCGACGACGGCGAGGTGGACGACAAGATCCTCTGCGTCCCCCTGCAGGACCCGAACTGGGCGGAGCACGAGACCCTGGACGACATGAGCGAGCAGCTCAAGTCCGAGATCTCCCACTTCTTCGCGATCTACAAGGGCCCGGAGGGCAAGGTGGTCGAGGTGGACGGCTGGTACCCCCGCGAGGACGCCCTGAAGAGCATCGAGGCCGCCCGGGAGCGCTACCGCGAGCGCACGGGGACCGGCGCCGTCGGCGCGGACGCCTGAGCCATGGCCTTCCGGACGCCCGACGACCGCTTCGCGCCGCTGCCCGGCTGGGAGCACGAGCCCTCCTACCTCGAGCACGACGGGCTGCGCATCGCCTACGTCGTCGCCGGCCCGGCCGACGGCCCCGTCGTCTGGCTCCAGCACGGCGAGCCGACCTGGGGCATCCTCTGGCGCAAGGTCGTCGGCCCGCTCGCCGACGCGGGCTTCCGCTGCGTCGTCCCGGACCTCGTCGGCTTCGGCCGCTCGGACAAGCCCGAGGCGGTGGAGGACTACTCCTACGACGCGCACGTGGGCTGGATGAGCGCCCTGGTCGAGCACCTCGACCTGCGCGACGCGGCCCTGGTCGTCCACGACTGGGGCGGGCCGATCGGCATGCGCCTCTTCGTGGAGCACCCGGAGCGCTTCGCCCGCATCGCGATCCTCGACACGGGCTTCTTCACGGGCGAGCAGCGGATGACCGACGCCTGGAAGGCCTTCCGGGACTTCGTGGAGCGCACGGAGGACCTGCCCGTCGGCTTCCTCGTGAACGGGGGCTGCGCGACGGACCTCTCGCCGGAGGTCCTCGCGGCCTACGAGGCGCCGTTCCCGACGCCCGGCCTCGAAGGCCGGGGCGCGGGCGTTCCCGCTCATCCTGCCGACCGCCCCCGACGCCCCGGGCGCCGCGGCGGGGCGCGCCGTGCGCGACGCGATGGTCGCCGACGGCCGCCCGAAGCTCCTCCTCTGGGCCGACGCCGACCCGATCATCCCGCTCGCGGCGGGCGAGAAGATGGCCGAGCTCCTCGGCGCGCCCCTCGAGGTCGTCCCCGGGGCCGCCCACTTCCTGCAGGAGGACGCGGGGGAGCACATCGGCGCGCGGCTGGTGGCCTGGCTGGGCTCCTGAGGCGACCGGGCGCCGCCCGGGTGCTCTAGATTGCCCGCTCGCGTGCCCACCGAAGATCCCCGCTCCCGCCAAGGCCGTCGCGAGCGCGTCCACGTCGCGGGCCACCGCAACCCCGACACGGACTCCGTCGCCGCCGCCATCGGCTACGCGGAGCTCAAGCAGCTCGTCGACCCCGAGCGCGAGTACGTCCCCGCCCGGCTCGGGGAGCTCAACCCCCAGACGACCTGGGCCCTCGAGCGCACGGGCGCGGCGTCGCCACCGCTGCTCGAGCACATCTCCCTGCGGGCCGCGGACGTCATGCGCGAGGAGTTCCCGCGGGCGAACGCCGACACGCCGCTGCGCGCGGTCGGCCGGCTCATGGTCGAGGCGGGGCTCCACGTCCTGCCCGTGGTCGACGACGAGGGCCACCTCACCGGGGTGCTGACGGAGCGCGCGCTCGCCCGCCGCTACGTCCGCGACTCCCAGGAGGTCCCCCGCCTGCTCGGGCCGACGGCGATCCGGACCATGGCCGAGGTCCTCGAGGGCGAGGTGGTCACGGGCGACGCGGACACCTGCGTCGACGGGCGCGTCTGGGTCCTGGCCCGCGCGCTCGAGGTGCTGCTCGGGGACGTGTCCCCCGGGGACGTCGCGGTCGTCGGGGACCGCCACGACGCGCAGCTGCGCGCGCTGGAGAGCGGCATCTCCGCCCTGGTCATCTCCTCGGGCACCGACGTCCCGGCGGCGACGGTCGCGCTGGCCGACCAGCACGGCGTCCCGGTCATCGCCACCCCGCTGGACTCCTACGTCGCGGGCCGCATGATCACGCTCTCCTGCCCCTGCGTGACCCTGGCCGAGTCCGATCCGCTGACCGTGCGGGCGCGGGACCTCGTCGCGGAGATCGCCGACGACATCAAGGACGTGAGCTACCGCGCCGCCGTCGTCGTCGACCGCGGTGGGCAAGCCCGATCGGCCTCGTGACCCCCGCGGACTTCGCGGACCCCGAGCCGCGCAAGGTCATCCTCGTCGACCACGCGGAGAGCGCCCAGAGCATCCCGGGCGTGGAGGAGGCCGAGATCGTCGAGATCCTCGACCACCACCACATCGGCTCCATCGAGACGACCCATCCCGTCCGGGCGACCTTCGACCCCGTCGGCTCGACGAGCACGCTGGTCGCGGAGCAGTTCGAGGCGCTCGGCCACGAGCCCACGGGCGGGACGGCCGGGATGCTCCTGGCGGCGATCCTCTCGGACACCGTCGTCCTGACCTCCCCGACGACCACCCCGCGCGACGAGGCGGCCATCGCGAAGCTCGCCGCGCGCCTCGGCCTCGACGCGGAGGGCTTCGGCCGGGACATGTTCGCCGCGGGCTCCGACGTCTCCGGGGTGAGCGCCGACGAGCTCCTGGGCCGCGACTTGAAGGCCTACGAGCTCCCGAGCGGCCAGACGATCTGCGTCGGCCAGGTCGAGACGGTCGGCGAGGGGCTGCTCGAGCGGGCGCCCGAGCTGCGCGAGGCGGTCGCCGCCCGCGTCGCGGGGGACGGCCACCGCCTCGTCGCGCTCATGGTCACGGACGTCTCGACGGGCGGCACCCACCTCGTCGTCGGCGGCGACGTCGCGCTGGCCGAGCGGGCCTTCGGCGTCCCGGCCGCGGACGGCGTGCTCCCGCTCCCGGGCGTCATGAGCCGCAAGAAGCAGGTCGCGCCGCCGCTGATGAAGGCGGCCTGAGCCCCAGCGGGCGTGGGATCGCGGGTCGGAGCCCCGCTTCCACGCCGGGGGGTCCCGCGTCCACCAGCGGGCGTGGACGTGAGGGTGGGCGGGTGCGTCCGCCGGGTGGGCGAGGGAACCGGCGGGCGTCGCAAGCGATCCCACGCCGGCTGGTCGAGCGCTGGACAGCGGGCGTGGGATCGCGGGCCGGAGCCGCACATCCACGCCCGCTGTACGCCGGACGGGGCGGAACGCGTCAGCTCGTGAGCTGCTTGGGCTCCTCGCCCGGGGCGAGGCTCGGCTCGCTGGCCGCGGCGCGCAGCTCGTAGGCCTTGCGGGCGTTCGGGTCCGCGCTCATGAGGACCTGGTCGGCCTTCAGCGCGCGGGTGATCGCCTCGCGGCCGCCGCGGGGCAGGACGCCCATGACCTGCGTGATGGGCCCGATGCTCTTCGGGACGTAGACGTCGAAGCGCGGGACCTGGAGCGCCTCGACGATCGCCGCCGCGACGTCCTCCGGGTTGACGTTCTTGACCCCGCGCGCCTCCTTGAGGCCGGCCGCGAGCTCCGTGTTGACGACGCCCGGCATGACGCAGGAGACCTCGATGGGGGTCTCGCGCAGCTCGGCACGCACCGCCTCGGAGACCCCGACGACGAAGTGCTTCGTGCCGCAGTAGGTGGCGCCGCCGGGGAAGCCGCCCTTGCCCGCGGAGCTCGCGATGTTCACGAGGTGGCCGCGGCCCCGCGCGACGAAGCGGGGGAGGACGAGCTTCATGCCGTAGAGGACGCCGTGGACGTTGATGTCGACCTGGCGATGGGCGACGACGTCCGTCTCGTCGAGGAACGGCCCGAGCTGCATGATCCCCGCGTTGTTGACGAGGACGTCGAGCGGGCCGAGGTCGGCCTCCGCGTCGTCGAGGAACTTCTCGAAGGAGTCGCGCTCCGTGACGTCGAGCGCGTAGCCCCGGACGTTCGGGCCGAGCTCGGCGGCGGCGGCCTCCGTGGCCTTGGGGTCGAGGTCGCCGATCGCGACCTTCATGCCCTGGCGGACGAGGTGGCGGGCGGTCTCCTTGCCGATGCCGCGGGCGCCACCGGTGATGGCGGCGACCTGGCCGGCGAGGATGCGGGGCGGCTGCTTGGCCATGCGGGGGAAGCTCCTTCGGGACGAAAGGTGACGCGTGCGTCACGGATGCTACACCGCCGCTGGGGCGCCGTCAGCCCGTCGGGCCCGTCGCGCCGACCCCGGGCGGGAGCGGGCCGACGGGGGTCGCGGTGACGACCCCCGAGCCCCGGTCGGGCGCGTCGCGCTCGAAGGCCGAGACCGCCCCGAAGCCCGCGAGGCCGGCGAGGAGGGCGACGACCACCGCGACGACGACCCGCGGCCCGGTCTCCGTCTGGTCGAGGACCGCCGAGACGCGCTCGGGCAGCGTGCCCGTGGCGGGCACGTGCTTCGGGCGCCCGGCGCGCACCGGGCCCACGGCGCCCGCCGGTCGCTTCGGCGAGGCCGCCCGGCGGCCGCGCCGCGAGAGCCGCGGGGTGCCCGGGGGGCGCGGCGGCTTGCCCGCCGGCCGCTCCCCCGCGATGGCCTGGAGGACCGCGCGCTGGTCCTCCACCGCCTCGGCGAAGGCCCAGCAGCCCTCGTCCGCGTGGGTCGTCCGGGGCGTGTCCTCCACCGCGAGGCGCTCGCGCTCGTGGCGGCAGCGCTCCTCGTCGGGCCGGCCGAGCCCCGCCAGGGCCGCGTGCCCGCGGGCCAGGAGCCCGGGCGCCTCGCCGTACCCGGCGCCGAGCGCGCGCTCGACCTCCGTGGGGGTCAGCCCGAGCGCCTGGGCGACCACCGCCGCGCGCTCCGTGTCGGCCAGCCGCTGCAGCCGCTGCACGAGCGGCGGGGTCCCGGGCGCGACGGGCGGGTCCTCCCAGCTCAGCGCGGCGCGGCGGCGGGCGAGCTCGGGCGCGCAGGCGACCCAGGCCGCGGTCACCTCGCCCACGCGGTCCGCGGCGGGCCGGGCGGCCTGGGCCGCCGCCGCGGCGGCCTGGAGGTCCCCCAGGACGAGGCGGCAGAACGTTGCTCCTGCGGGCATCGCGACGATCATCCCGATTAGGCTCGTCGGATGTCCTCCTTCTTCGAGCACGAGGGGCACCGCCTCGCCTACACCGTCCACGGCGACGGGCCGCGCACGACCGTGCTCATCCACGGGCTGCTCTTCACCCAAGCGCTGAACGAGCACCTGGCCGACGAGCTCGCGGGGCGGGGCCACCGCGTGGTGACCATGGACCTCCTGGGGCACGGCGCCTCGGACCGGCCGGAGGAGATGCAGGCCTACTCCATGCAGCGCTACGGCGCCCAGGTCATCGCGCTCCTCGACCACCTCGGGATCGAGAAGGCCGTCATCGGCGGCATGTCCCTCGGCGCGAACACGGCCCTGGAGGCCGCCGCGCTGGCGCCCGAGCGCGTGCAGGGCATGGTCATCGAGATGCCCGTGCTGGACAACGCGCTGGTCGGCTGCGCGCTGGCCTTCACCCCCGTCATGGTCGCCATGACCCTCGGGGAGCCCGTCATGCGCGGCCTCCAGGCCCTGGCCAAGCGGGTCCCGCCGCTCGGCTGGTTCCCCGACCAGCTCGTGGACCTCGTCCGGCAGGACCCCCGGCCGAGCGGCGCGCTGCTCCAGGGGCTCTTCTTCGCCCGCATCGCGCCCCCGCGGGAGGTCCGCCGGACGATGAAGGCGCCGACGCTCATCATCGGCCACCCCCACGACCCCGTGCACCCGTTCTCGGACTCGGGCGCGCTCCACGACGAGCTCGAGAACTCGACGCTCGTGCGCGCGGGCCACATCCTCGAGCTCCGGCTCAGCCCCGAGCGGCTGACGGGCGAGATCGCCGGGTTCCTCGACGCGGTCTGGGCCGACGCGGCCCCCGCGCCACGCAAGCGCGCACGCGCCGCGGCCGAGGCCGCCTGACGCCCCGGGGCGCGGTCAGCTTCTAGGCTCCTGGGCATGAGCAGTCGCCAGGAGGAGAAGGAGCGCCGCCGCAAGGAGCGCGAGGAGGCGGAGGCCGCGGCCGCCCGCCAGCAGACGAACAAGGGGCGCCTCCAGCTCGCCCTGGGTGGCCTGGTCGCCATCGCGGCCATCGCGATCGCGGTGCTCGTCTTCTCGGGCGGCGACAGCGGCTCGGACGGCGGCGCGAAGGCGGCCGACGCGGGCGGGAAGCTCCCCGCGCAGAAGGAGACGAACCTCCAGGTGGCCGCGAAGACCGCGGGCTGCACGGTCAAGACCTTCCCGGCCGAGGGCCGCGACCACACGACGGACGCGTCGAAGTGGGTCTACAAGACGAACCCGCCGACCTCCGGCACGCACAACCCGGTCGCCGCGGAGGACGGGCTGTACGACCCGGGCAACGAGCCGAAGGTCGGCCTCACGGTCCACGCCCTCGAGCACGGCCGCATCGACATCCAGTACAAGGCGGGCACGGACGCCAAGACGATCGACCAGCTCGAGACGCTCGGCTCCGAGCCCCTGAGCTTCGGCTCGGACGGCTACCACGTCCTCGTCTTCCAGAACCAGACGAAGATGGACGCCGCCGTCGCCGCGACGGCGTGGACGCAGTCCCTCACGTGCCCGAAGATGGATCCGGGCGTCTACGACGCGATCCGCGCGTTCCGCACGGAGTACACGGACAAGGGCCCGGAGCTCATCCCCTAGGCGCGCTGCAGGAGGCGCGCGTAGAGCACCCGGTGCGCGCGCGCGACCGCCGCCCACCCGAAGCGCTCGGCGGCGGCGCGGGCCGCGGCCGCGCCCTGTGCCTCGCGCGCCGCGGGGTCGGCGACGAGGCGCGCGAGGGCCGCGGCCAGCGCTCCGGGCTCCCCGGGCGGCACGTGGACCACGGCGTCCCCGAGCTCCCCGAAGCCCCCGACGTCGCTGACGACGGTCGCCTTCCCGGCGCCGAGCGCGGTGAAGAGCACCCCGGAGCCCTCGATCTCCCGGTAGGGCAGGGCCACGACGGCGGCGCGGTCGAAGCACCACGCGGCCTCGGCCTCCGTGACGAAGCGCGGGACCAGCCGCGCGCGGGGCGGCAGGGGCGGCAGCGCCATGCGCGGGTTGCCGACGACCCAGAGCTCCGCGTCCGCGTCGAGGGCGCGCCAGGCCTCGAGCAGGACGTCGAGGCCCTTGTAGGGGCGCAGGAGGCCGAAGAAGAGGACGACGGGGCGCTCGGGTTCCGGGAGCTCGGGCGGACGCGCCGGCGTGGTCGACGCCAGGTGGGTGAACGCGCCGTGCGGGATGACCTCGACCTTCCCGGGGTCGATCCCGAGGTCGAGGAGCCGGCCCCGCGCGTGCTCCGTGTGGGCGACGACCGCGTCGACGCGCTCGTAGAGCCGCCGCTGCGCCCGGAGCTGGAAGCGCCGGGGCTCCCGCGGGAGGACGTCGTGGGCGGTGAGGACCAGCGGGCGGCCGCGCGGGAGGAGGCCCTGGTCGAGCTCCTGCAGCGGCAGCCACTGGAAGTGCAGGAGCTCCCCGCGCGCCCGGCGCCCCAGGCGCAGCATGTTCACCGGGTGGGCGCGCGTGGCGCCGAACGCCCCCTCGCGCAGGGTCCAGCCCGGGGTCGCGGCGGGGACGTCGCCGTGGCGGAACGGACGGGTGAGCAGCTCCACCTCGAGGCCCTCCGCGGCCAGGGCGGCGCAGAGCGCGCGGTCGTAGGGCGGGGTGAAGGCGGCGGGGTCGACGACGGAGACGCGCAAGGCGCGGGACAATAGGCCGCACGTGCCCCCCGAGCTCTCGTACTGCATCGTCAACACGGCCCAGCGGGAGCTCCTCGTCCGCTGCCTGGACGCGATCGCCGTCGAGCGGGCGGCGCTCGGGATCGAGACGGAGGTCCTCGTGCTCGACAACTGCTCCGGGGACGGCTCGGCCGGGGCCGCCCGGCGCCATCCGACGGTCGACCAGGTCGTCGCGCTCGAGGAGCGGCGCGGCAAGGGGGAGAACGACACGCTGCTGCTCCAGCGCGCCCGGGGCCGCTTCTGCCTCCTGCTCAACGAGGACTCCGAGCTGCGCCCGGGGGCGAGCGCCACGCTCCTGGCGGCGCTGGAGGCCGAGCCCCGCGCGGGCGCCGCGGGCGCGGCCCTCTTCCGCCCGGACGGCTCCCGCCAGCCCAGCGCCTGGCGCTTCCCCACCCCCACGACGGCGCTCGCCGCGGCCGTCGCCCTGCACCGGCGCCTGACCGTGCAGTCGCGCGGGAGCGAGACGCGCCGGGTCGACTGGGCGCAGTCGGCCGCGCTGCTCGTGCGCCGGGAGGCCGCGGAGGAGATCGGCTTCTTCGACCCGCTCTTCTTCGTCTACTCCGACGAGGTGGACTTCTGCAAGCGGCTGCGCGACGCCGGGCTGGACGACCCTCTTCGTCCCGGGCGCCGAGGCCGTCCACCACGAGCAGCTCTCGACGGGGCTCGTGCCCGAGAAGCGGATCGTCGAGCTCTCCCGCAACCGCGACCGCTACATGCGCAAGCACCACTCGGCGGCCGCGGCCCGGGCCGTCCGCTGGCTCACGGCCTGGACCTACGCCGTGCGCGCGCTCGTGGCCGTCGCGCTGCCGGGCCACGCGCCGCGCCGCTACTGGCGCCACGTCACCGCGACGCTGCACCCCGACCGCGGGGAGGGGCTGCGCGAGGCGGCGCTCGACCACAACCTCGGCGGCCGGCGGCTCTAGCGCCGCAGCACCCGGAGGACCAGCTCCCGCTCCCGGGCGGTGCTGAGCGGCAGCAGCGCGAGCGGGATGACGGCGATCGCGGCGCAGCGGGCGGCGAGGCCCGCCGGCGCCCTCCGTCGGGCAGCAGGAGCTCCCCGCCCACGGTGATCGCGGCGAGGACCGCGGAGATCGCGGCCATGCGCGCCCAGGCGAAGGGCACGGGGAAGAGGCGCCGGGTGAGCAGGTGGATCGCCGCGAGCATCACGACGTAGGCGGCGCAGAGCGCGATGCCCGCGCCCGCGATGCCGACCCGGTCGACGGCCACCACGAGGACGACGACGTTCACCGCGAGCCCCGCCAGGGCGGCGGGGGCGTTGCGGGTCGTGACCTTCGCCCGGCCGGCGATCGTCACGAAGACGAGGTAGAGCCCGTAGAGCGCCCAGCCGAGGGCGACCCAGGGGAGCGCCTCGTGGGCGTCGGCGTACTTCGGTGCCGCGAGCAGCCGCACGACCCAGCGCCCGAGGAGCGCGAGGGCGGCCACGGCGCTCCCGACCACGAGGACGTAGAGGGTCGTCACCGTCGCGTAGAGGCGCCGCGCCTCCTCGTCGTCCGTGACGGAGTAGACCAGGGGCGGCCAGGCCGCCTGGAAGCCGCGGACGACGAGGATGACCGCGGTCGCGAGCTTCACCCCGACGGCGTAGACGCCCGCCGCGCCCGGGGAGTCCGCGCGCAGGAGGTACGCGCGGTCGACGACGTTCAGGGCGAAGACCGCCGCCTCCGCGGGGACCGTGGGGGCGCCGAAGCGGACGAGGGCGTCGAGCCCGCGGGGCCGGATGGGCCGGATGCGCGCGCCCTGGTCGCGCCACAGCGCCAGGAGGACGACCGTGGAGGCCGCGTAGTTGCCGAGGACGTAGCCCCGCGCGCCCTGGTCGAGGACCACGACGAGGACGACCGTCAGGGTCACGGTGAGCACGACGTTCACGAGGCTGGCCCGGACGAACGCGCGGCGGCGCTCCTCCACCCGCAGCAGCGCGTAGGCGACCTCGAGGTTCGTGAACGCCCAGAGGCCGAGCAGGCCGCAGGCCATGAGGCCCGCGTCCCGGGTGTCGAGCAGGAGCTCGCTGAGCGGCCCGGCCAGGGCGACGCCGACGAGTGCCGCTCCGGTGGAGGTCGCGAAGACCACCGTGACCGTCGTGCGCGCGAGGCGCTCCCGGCGCTCGGGGTCCGCGTCGTCGAACCAGAAGCGGACGAGCGCCTCGCCGATCCCGACCCGCAGGACGATGGAGCTCAGGATGATGAAGGTGAGCAGCGTCTCGGCGTAGCCGTAGTCCGCGGTGCTCAGCGCGCCCGTGTAGAGCCGGAGCGTGAAGATCGCGAGCGCCGCGGAGAGGATCGCGGGGGCCTGGTAGGCGATCGAGGACGCCAGCAGGCGCTTGAGCAGGGGGCCCACGGGGCCCGGACGGTACCGGCGGGGGCCGCGGGCCGCCGGGGCGCGGAGCTAGGGTCGGGCGCTCGTGGCGCCGCTCTGCCTCCTCCTGCTGCCCCGCACGCTGCCGGGCTTCATCCTGCGCGACCAGGCCGAGGACCTCCTCCGGTCGCCGGGGGTCGTGGCCGTCGAGCCGGGCCGCGTGCCCTACGGCGCGTGGGGCCGGCTGCCGGCGGCGGCGGGCGCGCGGCTCGCGCGGGCCGTGGCCCGCCGGATGCTCGCGGCGGCAGGCGGGCACCCCGCGCGTCGTGGTGATCTACCACCCGCTGCAGCTCCCGGTCGCCGAGGCGCTCGTGGCCGCGACGGGCGCGGAGCTCTGGTACGCCCGCTGGGACCGCTACGAGCGCGCGCACGACGCGGCGCCGGCGCTGCGCGCGCGCCTCGAGGCCCTGCACGAGCGCGCCGCGCGGACCGCGACGCTCACCTTCGCGGTCTCCGGGGAGCTCCAGCGCCTCGAGCGCGAGGCGGGCCGGGAGGCCGAGCTCGTCCCGCTCTCCGCCGACGCGTTCCCCGCGCCGGACCCGCGCGGGACGGTCGTCGCGGTCTCCCTCGGCCACCTCGGCCACCGCGTGGACTGGGCGCTGCTGCGCGGGGTGGCCCAGGAGCTCGGGGACGACCTCGTGCTGCTGCTGGTCGGCGCCGCGCACCCCGAGGAGCTCGAGGGGGACGCGGACTTCGCGGCCTGCCGCGCAGCGCCGCAGCTCGTCTGGCTCGGCGAGCGCTCCGACGCGGAGGCGGCGCGCCTCATCGCCTGCGCGGACGTGGGGATCGTCCCCTTCCGGGTCGAGCCGTTCAACGACGCGGGCCTGCCCTACCGCATCCTCAAGGTCGCCCGGCTCGGGCGCCGGACCGTCTCCCCGCCGCTGGCCGGGACGCGGACGTGGGCCCGCGCGGTCGACGAGGCCGACGGCCCGGCGGCCTTCGCGGCGGCGCTGCGCGCGCAGGCCGGCCGCCGCGCCGCGCCGGACCTGGAGCTCCGGGCCTGGGCGCTGGCCCAGACCGCCGAATCCGCCGACGCGCCGCTCTGGGCGCGGCTGGCCGAGCTCGGGATCGCGCCGCCTGCATCCTGAGGTTCCGCTCAGCTTCCGCTCAAGGGTCCGTCAGGTGCGCCGACCACCATGTGCGTCATGGACGAGCACGAGCTCACCCTCCCCCAGGCCGTCGAGATCGCGCGGCTGCGCCGCCACCGCCCCGACGCGGGGGTCACGGTGCACCGGCGGGCGTGGGGCATCGTCATCGAGGTCCGCGAGGCGGGCCGCACCGTCGCGCTCGAGCGCTTCGACTGGGATGGCTCCATGCGGCGCGAGCAGCGGGTCGACCGCGCGGCCTAGGAGCCGACCGGGCACCCGCGGAGGAAGAGGAGCGCCGCGCGGACCCGTCGGTGCTCGCCCGTGCGCTGCTCGAGGCCGAGCTTGGCGAAGATGCGCGCGACGTAGCACTCGACGGTCCGGACGCTGAGGAAGAGCTCGGCGGCGATCCCGAGGTTCGACCGCCCGCGGGCCAGGCAGGCGAGCACGTCGAGCTCGCGCGGGGTGAGGTCGAGGATCCGGCCCGCCGCAGGGGGTGCCTCGTCAAGTGCCCTGAGGGCGTCGATGGCCACGAGCGCATCCAACCGCGGCGGGGGATCGGCTCGATCATCCTGGCGGACGACCCTGTGCGTCGCGGGTCACCCTCCGGGATGACCGCGGCGCCCCCGCCCGGGATGGAGGCTCGCTAGGAGCCGAGGCAGCGGTCCTCGGCGAGGAGGAAGTCGTGGAGGACCGGGAAGCGCGGCGCGGCGTCGGGGACGTTGAAGCGCTTGGAGACCCCGGCCGCCTCGCCGAAGCGCTTGATCGCCTTCGGGTCCCGCACGACGTAGAGGACCGTCCCGGAGGCCGGCGGCCGTCCGTTCGAGCGGGCCACGACCTCGTCCTCGGCCGCGTCGAGCTCGAAGCGCAGGTCGGGGATGAGCCGGTAGGTCGGCAGGCTCACGGGCGGGCACTGCTGCACCCGGGGGTCCGCGGCCGTCGCGACCACCGCGTCGTGGGTGCGCTCGATGAAGCGC
Source organism: uncultured Solirubrobacteraceae bacterium (assembly GCA_963844155.1). Classification (GTDB taxonomy): domain Bacteria; phylum Actinomycetota; class Thermoleophilia; order Solirubrobacterales; family Solirubrobacteraceae; genus Paraconexibacter. The sequence continues at coordinate 1,438,038 of CAWJMY010000001.1, read as the reverse complement.
AGCTCCCGGGCGAGCGCGACGAACGAGCCGGCCTTGAGCACGAGGAAGGCGACGCCGACCACCCCCGCGCCGATCGCCCCCTGGCGCCAGCGCCGCCGGACGGGCCCGTCGGGGAGCGTCGTGAAGCCGAGGACGGCGTAGCCCGCCAGGAGGCAGAGCGCCACCGCGGGGACCGTGAGGTAGCGCGGGAGGATCGAGAGCCCGCCGACCCCCGTCCCGACGAAGGTCACGGTGCCGGCGCCGAAGAGCGCGAGCGGGACGTGGAGCGCCCGGAGGCGCCCGCGGGCGCGCCAGGCGAGCACCGCCCCGAGCAGCGCCGCGAGGAACACGGGTGGCCGCGCGGTGTCCGCGAGGAAGCGCACGAAGTTCGTCGGCACGTTCGCGATGCCGCGCTCCCGCCCGAGGTCGTCCGCGAGCGCGCTCGTCGCGTGGAGCGAGTAGAGCGGGTCGCCCGTGATGACCAGGTCGCTCAACGCCCAGAGCACGGGCGCGACGACGGCGAGCGCCAGCAGGTCGACCCTCCACTGCGCCAAGGGGTCTGACCCCTTTGGCGCACGACGAGCCAGAGCCAGTAGGCGCCCGCCAGGACCCAGGCCTCCGGGCGCAGGAGGCCCGCGACGGCGAGGATCGCGCTGACCGGGCGGCCGCGGCCCGGGCGCTCCGCCTCGAGGGCGGCCGCGAGGAGGACGAGGGCGAGGAAGGGGACGTCGACGTAGCCCCGGGCGGCGTAGAGCAGGAACGCGAAGGACGAGCCCGTGAAGAGCGCCGCGCCGAGCGCCGGGCCGGGGCCGAAGCACGCGCGGCCGACGCGGAAGGTCGCCCAGACGAGGACGACCAGCGAGAGGACGCAGAGGACGACGAGCGCGCGGTCGGCCGCCCCGCCGAAGACGAGGTCGAGGAGCGCGCAGACGACGATGAGCAGCGGGTGCTGGGTCGGCGCCGCGTAGGCCTCGAGGTGCGGGAGGTGCCCGTCGAGGAGCTCCCGCCCCCAGTTGAGGTGGAAGTAGGAGTCGTAGTTCGGGTAGGTCGGGACCGCGAGCGCGAAGGCCAGCGCGAGGACGAGGAGCCCCGCGAGGACCCCGCGCTCGGCCCGCGCGGCTCACGGCGTGCGCGCGGCGAGCGCGCTGCCGAGCCCGAGCAGCGCCCAGCTCAGCGGGTCCTCGAGGAAGCTCGCGTAGAGCAGCGTGTGCACGAGCAGCCCCGTGAACGCCGCGAGCACGAACGCCCGCGCCGGCTGGGCCCGCGCGCCGCGCGTGAGCCGCCAGAAGGCCGCCGCGAGCAGCGCGAGGTAGGCCAGCAGCCCCGGTATCCCCTGCTCGGCGGCCACCGTCACGGGGATGGTGTGCGAGGCGGAGGTCGCCTGCTGCGCGCTCGCGGTCTCCTGCCGGCGGTAGGCCCGCGAGAACGAGCCCGAGCCCCAGCCGTCCAGCGGCTTCTCCTGGACGAGGCGCCCGCCGCCCGCCAGCAGGTCGTAGCGCCCGCTCGTCGCGTTGTCGAGGCCCTCGGAGCTCCCCGTGTTGAGGTTGATCGCCCCGGGGGCGAGCAGCACGACCCCGAGCCCGGCGACCGCGAGCACCGCGACCGCCCCCGCCGCGAGCCGCGGATCCCAGCGCAGCGCCGCGAGCACCGCGAGGCCGACGACCAGCGCGGTGAACGACGACTGCGACAGCGTCAGCACGAGCCCCGCCCAGAGGACCGCCAGGGCGACGGCCGCCGCCCAGACCGCGCGCCGCTCCGTCGTCCAGACGAGCACCGTGGTCAGCCCGAGCATCACGACGGCCAGGAAGCGCCCGTAGATGTTCGGGTCGAAGAAGAGCGAGTTGACCCGGAAGTACTCCTCGAACTGGTTCGAGGAGATGACCTTCGGGTTGAAGAGGAGCGTCCGGGTCGCGTACTCGACGAAGCCGATCCCCGCGAAGAGCAGCGCGAGCGCGACGAGGACGCCGAGGCAGCGCAGCACGAGCTCCCGCCGCCAGTCCACCGCCCGGGTGCAGAGCACGAGGAGCAGGGCGAACGGCGCGTAGAAGAAGACGACGTTCTCGATCGCCTTGTCCGCGTCGTCGGAGTACGTCGCCTGCACCGCGTAGAGGACGAGCACGACGGCCAGCGCGCGCTCGAGCCAGCCGGGCCGGAACGCCTCGTCGGCCGCCCCGCCGCGGCGCTGCCAGAGGTACGCGAGGACCCCGCCGCCCAGCACGAGGTAGAGCGGAACGAGGAGGTTCGCGGTCGTGCCGCCCACGGCGATGGGGATGCGGAAGGGGAGGGTCGCGACGACCGCCAGCGGCAGCGCGTCCGGCACCCGGACGAAGAGCGCCGCGAGCGCCGCGAGGCCGCCCAGCCCGAGCACGGCCGCCGCGGCGAGCACGGGCGGGCGGTCCACGAGGGACTGGAACGCGCTCGTGTCCTGGATGTGGACGAGCAGGAGGACCGGGGTGAGCAGCGCCGCGAGCGCGAGGCAGCGGTCGCGGCGACGCGGCTGCTCGGGCCAGAGCGCGAGGCCCGCCGCCAGCAGCCCCGCGAGGACGACGAGCGCCGCGGTCACCGCGGCACCCCCCGCGAGAGCAGCACCCAGAGGCGGCTCATCAGCGTGGCGCTCTCGGGCCGGGAGCTCAGCCGCTGCGCGAAGTCCGGGATGCCCGTCCGCACGACGAGGCCCTTGCCCGTGCGGGCCGCCACGACGACGGGCCGCCCCTCGGGGGTGACCGCGTCGGCCACGACCTCGCCCTGGTCGACCCGGGTGGTCGCCTCGTAGGCCGAGACGGCGGGCAGGACGCCCTCGTCCCCCGCGAAGAGGTCGATGCGGTCCCGGGAGAGCGTGAGCTCCGTCGGCCCGGGCGCGACGTCGCGCAGCACGGCCCCGAAGAGGTCGGCCTGCGTCGCGTTCGTCGGCGTCACGAGCCGCTTGCCCACGAGGTCGACCTGCCGGCGCAGGCTCCGGGTGCCGAGGGAGACGACGGTCCCCCCACCGCGCGCGAAGCGGCGCAGCTGCGCCCCCACCTTCGCGGGCAGCCATCGCGCGTCCCCGGGGATGAGCGCGCCCTGGAACTCCTCGAGCTTCGGCCCCTGCCCGCGGGCGAGCGCGAGGTCCGTCGTGAGGTCGTAGTCCCGGCGGGTGCGGTCCAGGAACGCCAGCACGGGCGCCTCGCGGATCGCGAAGTCCACGGGCAGCGCCCCGCGGGCGAAGACGCGGTCCGCCCGCACGCCGACCCCGCCCTCGAGCGTGTTGGGCCGGCCGTCGCCGTCGTCGTCGACCTCGTTGCGCCCCTGCCAGGTGATCCAGGGCAGCACGACCAGCACGCGGCCGCGCGGGATGCTCTCCTGCACGACGATGGGGACGACCGCCCTGCGGGTCCGGGTGCGCACCTCGAGCAGGTAGGTCCCCGTCGTGCGCGGCGCGCGCAGCGGGAGGCGTGCGCCCGTGCCCGCGTCGCCGCGGGTGCGCCCCCGGATGTCCGGGCTGCCGACCCGGCGCAGGGTCCACCGCCACCGCTCCCCGCGGGCGTCGATGAGCACGTCGGCCTTCTCCCCCGCGATGATCGGCGCCGAGGGCGGCTGCACCGCGAGGTAGCGCACGGTGATGCCGGCGCGGCGCGGCAGCTTGCGGCCGTAGTCCAGGCGCGGGACGCCGTCGCGGACCGGGACGGAGGTGCCGACGTTCCCGGCCGGGTCGCGGGACTCCACCACCGCGAGGTAGGTCCCTGGCCGCACCCGGCGCCCGTCGACCGTGCCGTCCCACGCCCACGTGCGGGCGTCGTCGGGCAGCGGCACCGCGCCCGAGCTCGTCACCCGCACGGGGCGCGCCCCGTCCGTCCGCCAGATCGTCACCCGCGTGCGCTTGCGCCGCTGGCCGGCCACCTGGGAGCCCGGGGCGTCGAAGCGCACCGTCGCGGGCCGCCCGTCGCGCTCGGGCAGGATCTCCGGCGCCTTCTCGCGCTCGGGCCCGATGACGAGCACGCGCGGCCGCGGCGGGGTCGTGTCGACCCGCACGGAGCGCGGCGGGACGATCGCGCGCCCCTCGTCGCTCAGGGTGATCCGCAGGCGGTAGGTCCCGTCGGGCACCCGGCGGCCCGCGTCGTCGCGACCGTTCCAGACGAAGCGCCGCGGCGCGTAGGCGGGGATCCGCAGCGCCGCGAGCTCGCGCACGGGCTCCCCGCCGTCGTCGATCACGTCGAGGCGGACGCGGTCGGCCTGCTTGAGCTTGAAGTTGAACGCGACGGTCTCGAAGCGCCCGTCCCGGTTCGGGGAGAGGTACGGGGCGCTGCGCTTGAACTGCTGGACGACCGTGGGCTCGTTCTTGAGCCGCTGGGCCAGGAAGAACGCGCCGAACGTCGCGACGACGAGCGCCGCGAAGACCGCCCGGGCCAGCCTGCTCACAGCGGGACGAGCGCGCCGTTGGGGACGGGCCAGTCGTGGAAGGTCGCGAGGCCGCGGATGTGCGTGTGGGAGAGCGCGGCGCGGATGACCCCGCGATGGCAGACCACGAGCGCGGGCAGCCGGCCCGCCTGGGTGACCGCCACGAAGCCGTCGACGACGCGCTCCATGAACGCCTCGAGGTTCTCCCCGCCCGGGAACGTCCAGTCCTCGCCCGCGGCCCCGTACGCCGCCCAGCCCTCGGGGTCCTCGGCCTCGACGTCCGCCTTCAGGCGGTTCGTCCAGGCGCCCGTCTCGTGCTCGGCGAAGCGGGCGTCGGGCTGCGGGGCCAGGCCGAGCGCCTCGCCGACGACGTCCGCGGTCTCCTGCGCGCGGAGGAGCGGGGAGCAGTAGAGGGCGACGATGCCGTGGCCCTGCGCCTCCCGGGCGAGCGCCACGGCCTGCTCGCGACCCGTCGCGTCGAGCGGCACGTCGAGGGTCCCCTGGAAGCGGCCCTCGACGTTGTGGGCCGTCTGCCCGTGCCGGGCCATGAGGATCACGGGGCTAGGGGGTCGCCTGGCCGGCCTGGTCGGCCTTGTCGGCGCCGAGCTGGACGATGACGTCCGAGCCCGGCGAGGCCTGCACGGTGACCTCGGGGTCGGCGACCTCGAGGTTCGCCGCGCTCACCTTGAGCTCCTTGGCCACGGCGGAGGCCGCGCGCTTCTTCCCGTCGCGGTAGTAGATCGTCGTGGTCGCGATGTTGTTCACCGCGGCCGTCGCGGTGCCCTGGGTGCCGTAGCCGTCGGTCTCCAGGGCCTTGGAGACCTCGCGGGCCAGGCCGTTCTGGGAGGTCGCGTTGAGGACGAAGACCTTCACGGACGCGGGGTCGATCGCGGGGGTCGCCGGCGTGGCCGTCGAGGCCGTGGGCTGCACGAGCTCCGTGCTCGACGTCGCGGTCGCCTGCCGGGCGGACGTCTTGGTGTCGTCGCCCCCGCCGAGCAGCAGCACGCCCAGGAGGCCCACGACGAGGACGAGCCCGACGAGCCCACCGCCGATCGTCAGCGCGCGGTTGCGGGTGCGGTGGTCGGGCGGCGTGATGACCGGGACGGCGCCCGGCCGGGGACGGGGGGCGGCGGGGATGCCCTGCCGCAGCGGGACGGGCTTGTCGTCCGTCGGCGGGCCGACGGACGCGGGGGTGGCGGGCACCGCGGGCGGCGTGGGTGTGCCCGGGGCGTCGGGGGTCACGGCGGGGATGGCCTGGGTCTCCTGCCCGGCCGGGGCGGGCGTGCCGTTCGGCGGCGCCGGCGCGCCACCGGGCGTGGCGGGCGCGGCACCGGGAGCCGCGGGGGCGGTGCCTGGAGCCGCGGGGGCGGCGGTGCCTGGAGCCGCGGTCGCGGCGGCACCCGCGGCCGGCACGGGGGTGGCGGTGACGCCGGGCGCCGCGGGTGCGGCCGTGCTCCCCGCGGGCGGGGCCGCCGCGGCGACGGCGCCTGCGGCGGTGGCCGCCGCACCCGGCCGACCCGCGGCCGTGGCCGGGACCTGCGCGGGCACCCGGGTCACGCCCGCGGCGGCGGCGGGCTGGGCGGCGGGCCGGCGCGGCGCCTGCGCCGCCGCGGCCGCCGCGGCGTTGGCCTGCTCCTGCAGCTCGGCGGTGCGCTCGGGCGCGCGGCCCGCCCACTCGCGCAGGCGCTTGAGCTCCCGCGCCTGCCCGAAGTAGAGCAGGGAGAGCACGGCGAGCCCGAGGATCGACGCAAGGCCGGCGTAGGCCCCGGCGTCCTTGATCCGCTCGGACACCGAGAGGGCAGCGGTGACAGCCAGCATGAAGCCGTCGATTCTACGCCCAGAGGGCGGCGGCGCACGCCGCGGCTACACGGAGGAGGCGGGCGGCGCGTGGTCCGGCGTCGTGCGCGCGGAGGAGAGCTCGGCCACCTTCGCGGCCAGCCCCGCCGCGTCGCCCTCGAGCACGAGGAGCGCGATCTGGTCGAACATCTCGGCGACCACCCCGGGGTCGAGGGCCTCGCGCTCGGCCCGGGAGATCTTCTCGGCCTGGGTCGGCAGGACGTGCTCGTAGGGGTTGAAGAGCGCCTCGTCGAGCTTCTCCCCCGGGCGCCGCCCGACCACCTCGATCGCGATGTCCTCCCCCGGTTCGAGCCCCGAGAGCTCGATCATCGCCTTCGCCAGGTCCATGATCCGCACGGGCTCGCCCATGTCCAGGACGAAGACCTCGCCGCCCGTCCCGAGGTTCCCCGCCCGGATGATGAGCTGGACGGCCTCCGGGATCGTCATGAAGTAGCGCTGCATGCGCTCGTCCGTGATCGTCACGGGCCCGCCCATCGCGATCTGCCGGCGGAAGATCGGCACCACGGAGCCGCTCGAGCCCAGGACGTTGCCGAAGCGCACGGCGGCGAAGCGCGTGCCCGGGTAGCGCTGGCCCGCCTCCTCGATCGCGAACTCCGCCAGGGCCTTCGACGCGCCCATGACCGTCGCGGGCTGCACGGCCTTGTCCGTGGAGACGAGCAGGAAGCGCTCGACCTGGCACTCCCCGGCGATCCGCGCGAGCAGCCGGGTGGCCAGCGCGTTGTTGCGCACGGCCTCGACGGGGTTGAGCTCCATGAGCCCCACGTGCTTGTAGGCCGCGGCGTGGAAGACGACGGAGGGCCGGTGCTCCTCGAAGACCTCCCGCATCCGCTCGCCCTCCTTGCAGTCCGCGAGGACCGCGGCGAGGACGTCGGGGTGCACGTGGCGGTCGTCGGTCAGCTCGCGCTGGATCGCGAAGATGTTGTCCTCCGCGTGGTCCACGAGCACGATGCGCCGCGGGCCGACCCGGGCGATCTGGCGGCAGAGCTCCGAGCCGATGGAGCCGCCCGCGCCCGTGACCATCACGACCTTGCCCTCGAGCCAGCGCCCGACCCGGTCGATGTCCATCCGCACGGGCTCGCGGCCCAGGACGTCCTCCACCTGGACCTCGCGGACCTGCTTGACGACGTTCGAGCCGCCCTGGAGGAGCTCGAAGACCGTCGGCAGCGTCCGCACGGGGATCCCCCGGGCGCGGCAGGCGCGCACGACCTTCGCGCGCAGGTCGCCCGGGGCGGAGGGGATCGCGATCGTGACCTCGTCGGGCTCGACCTCGTCGAGGACCTCGGGCAGGTCGTCCGTCCGGCCCAGGACCCGCACGCCGTCGACGCGCTGGCGCTGCTTGGCGTCCGCGTCGTCGAGGAAGCCGACGGGGTTCAGGCCGAGCTCCGGGTTGCGCATGATCTCGCGCAGCACGAGCCGCCCGCCGTCGCCCGCGCCGACGATGAGGATGCGCCGGGCGTCCGCCTTCGCGCGGAAGCCGCGCAGGGGCCGCTCGTAGACCGCGTGGGCCACGAAGCGCGCGCCGCCGACGAGGAAGAGCGCGATGAGGAAGAAGAAGGCCAGGACCCCGGGCGGCACCGAGACGGTCTGCTCCCCGACGCTCGAGGGCCGGGTCACGGGGTGGACGACCACCGCGTAGGCGGCCATGGCGAGGGTCGCGACGATGAGCGCCTGGACGATCTGCACGTAGTCGCGCTGCCCCGTGTAGCGCCACCACTTCTGGTACATCCGGAACGCGGTGAAGACCACGGCGCTCATGAGCACCGTCGGCCCGAGGGTCGCCCAGAGGAGGTCCTCGTAGCGGGGCGGGATCGTCGTGTCGAACCGCAGCCGGTAGGCCAGGAGGACCGAGGCGGCGACCAGCACCGCGTCCATGAGGAGCTGCGGGAGGGAGTGCCGGTGCAGCGGTGAGGCCGCGCGCTTCACGGGGGCGCAGTCTAGTTCGCCGGGGCCGGCATCCGGCCGGGGAAGCGCGGGAGGCCGTCGTCCGGGATCGGCTCCCACGGCGCGGCGGAGGCGACGAACTGGTGGGCGCTCGGCCGGACGCCCGGGTCCCCGTCGATCGCGCCGAGGCGGACGATCACCAGCGCGCCGGACGTGCGGTCGCGCGCGAAGAGCGCGGAGCCGCAGTCCCGGCAGAAGAGCTTCTCGAGCCCGTCACCGGCCCACCACGCGCCCAAGCGGTCCTCGCCGTCGACCACCCGCACCGTCCCGGGGGCGACCCGCGCCGAGGCCGCGGCGCCGGCGCCCGTGCGCCGCTGGCACCGCGTGCAGTGGCAGTAGGCCGCCCCGACCAGCGGTTCGGAGACCTCGAAGCGGACGGCGCCGCAGCCGCAGCCGCCGGTCAGGTGGGGTTCGGGCATGGCGCCAGGCTACGCCGGGCTCGTCAGGAGGTCCACGAGCACCTGCGGGTCGCGCCGCACCCGCTCCCCCGCGGCCCCCGTGCGCTTCTCGAGCACGAGCGCGTCCGCGTCCTCGAGCTTGTGCAGGCGGCCCTCGGCGATGAGCCGCTCGTCCACGGCGCCGAGGCGGCCCTCGAACGTCGTCCAGACCGGGGTGCCGAGGGCCACGGCCTCGCGGTTCATCGTCCCGCCCGCGGAGATCACGACGTCGGCCAGGGCGATGAGCGACTGGGCGTCGACGGCCTGCTCCGGGACGACCCACCCGCGGCCCGTGAGCTCCGCGCGCTGGGAGGCGACCCGGGGCAGGACGACGGCCTGGTGGCCCTCGAGCCGGTCGAGCACCCGGGCGAAGAGCGGGTTCTCGAAGCGGTGGTAGAGCGAGACGGCCGGCGGCGTGCGGACGATCGCGAGCGGCCGCGAGAGGTCGAGCCCGAGCTCGACGGCGACCGCGGGGTCCGGCTCGAAGTCGTGGAGGTAGTACTCCTCCTTGAGCCCGGGGTACGGCCGGTGCTTGGCCGGGGTCGTGCCGTAGGGCGCGAGGCGGTCGAGGGGGATCGCGTCCGGGACCACGACGGCCTGCGCGAGCCGGCAGTTGACCCCGTGCTGGACCTTCGCCCACTCGTAGTCGAACATCGTCGAGCAGGGGATGCGCAGGAGCCGCGCGGCGACGGAGACGTCGTTCGAGCCGTGGCCCAGCGCGAGGTCGAAGCGCCGCGGCCGCGCCCAGCGGGCGAGCGCGAGGGAGCGGTCCGCGAGCCCGAGCGCCTTCGCCCCGAGCTTCTCCCCCCGGTGGCGCCCGATGACCGTCACCGCCATCCCGAAGCGCTCGGCCAGCCCGACGGTCTGCGCGAAGTCCCGCACCGTCACCTCGACCTCGTGGCCCTGCGCGCGCAGGAGGTCCACGACGGGCCGCAGGACGAGGACGTGCGGGGAGTTCGTGAGGTCGACCCAGACCCGCATCGCTACGCGGCGACCGCGTCGCGGATCGCCTCGACGACCTCCTCGACCTGGTCGCGGGTGATCGCCGCCGACATGGGGATCGCGAGGTGGGTGCGCGCGGCCTCGTCCGTGCCGGGCAGCGGGGTCGCGCCGTGCTCCGCGGACCACACGGGCTGCTGGTGCACGGGGACGCGGTAGTAGCCCGTGGCGCCGATGCCGCGCTCGCGGAGCTTCGCGGCGACGGCGTCGGGCTCGGCCATCCGGACGACGTAGAGGCCCCAGGCCGGCCGCGCGCCCGGCGTCGGCTCGGGCAGCGCCGCGTGCTCGCCCAGGCCGGCGGCGGCGTACCAGCCGCCCGCGGCGCGGCGGTGGTCGGCCCAGGTGTCGAGCGCGCGGGAGCTGCACGCGCAGGATCGCGGCCTGCAGCTCGTCGAGGCGCGAGTTGTAGCCCACCTCCGTGTAGGTGACCTTGTCCTTCGAGCCGTGGAAGCGGAGCGTGCGGACCCGCTCCGCCAGCGCGCCGTCGGAGGTCGTGATCGCCCCGCCGTCCCCGAACGCCCCGAGGTTCTTCGACGGGTAGAAGGAGAAGGTCCCGATCGCGCCGAGGTTCCCGGGGCGCGCGCCCCCGGCGGCGATGGAGCCGCTGGCCTGCGCGACGTCCTCGACCACGGGGAGGCCGAGCTCCTCCTCGATCTCGCGGACGGGCGCGACGTTGCCGAAGAGGTGGACGGCGACGACCGCCTTCGTGCGCGGGGTCACCGCGGCGCGGACGCTCTCGAGCGTCACGCAGCTCGTGGCCGGGTCGACGTCGCAGAAGACCGGCGCGGCCCCCGTGGGCGGGATGGCCTCCGCGCTGGCGTAGTACGTGAAGGAGGGGACGACGACCTCGTCGCCCGGGCCCGACCCCCAGCGCGCGCAGGGCGATCGTGATCGCCTCCGTGCCGTTCGCGACGCCGACCGCGTGCGTCGTGCCCGTGTAGGCCGCCCACTCCGCCTCGAAGGCCTCGACCTGCGGGCCGAGGATGAAGCGCCCGGAGGCGACGACGTCGTCCATGGCCGCCCGGAGCGCGGGCTGCAGCGGCTCGAGGGGCGTCGAGGGGTCGAAGAGGGGGACCGCCATGGCGGGACACCGTACCGGCCGCCTCGCTACGGTCCTCCGCGTGCTCTCGAGCCTCGCGATCGCCGTTCTTCGTCACCGGCTCGGTCACCCAGCCGCTCATCGACTTCGCCGTCCGGGTCGTCGGGGACCTCGGCCTCTGGGGGGTCTTCCTCCTCATGGCGCCCGAGTCCGCCTGCATCCCCATCCCCTCCGAGGCGACGATGCTCTTCGCGGGCTTCAACGTCGCCAAGGGCGAGTACACGCTGCTGGCCGCGGTGCTCGTCGCGACGTTCGCGAACCTCGTGGGCTCCTGGGTCGCCTACGCCGTGGGCTACTACGGGCGCGAGGAGCTGCTCGAGAAGCACGCGCGCAAGCTCCACATCAAGCCCTCCTACCTGGCCTGGGCGGACCGCTGGTTCGAGAAGTACGGCGACGCGGCCGTCTTCTTCTCGCGCATGCTGCCCATCGTCCGCACGTTCATCTCGCTGCCCGCGGGCGCCGCGCGGATGCCGATCGTGCGCTTCAGCATCCTCACGTTCCTCGGCGCGCTGCCCTGGAACTTCGCCCTGACGATCGTCGGGCGCGAGGCGGAGGACAAGTACGTCGACATCCAGGACAAGCTCCACTACGTCGACTACGCCGTGGCGCTCCTCATCGTCGTCGCCGCGGGGTACTTCGGCCGGCGCTTCTGGAAGAGCCGCGGCGGCCCGGGAGCGCCCGCGGTCGATGCGGCCTGAGGCCGCCCTCCCGCTGCGCCACGCGCTGGCGCTCGGGCTGCTCCACGGCCCCGCGGAGCTCCTCCCCGTCTCGAGCTCGGGGCACATCACGCTGGTCCCGTGGCTCGCGGGCTGGCCCTACGAGGAGCTCGACGCGGAGCTGCGCAAGGCGTTCGAGGTCGCGCTCCACGCGGGGACCGCGGCGGCGCTGCTGCTCGCGCTGCGCGACGAGGTCGGGGAGGCCGCCCGGGGCTTGGACCGCCGGCGCGCGGTGCTCGTCGTGGGCTCCTTCGTCCCGCCCGCGGTGCTCGGCCTCGCGCTCGAGCGGCCCATCGAGCAGCGCATGGGGACCCCGCGCTCCATCGCGGTCGGGCTGGGGCTCGGCAGCGCGGCGATGGCGGCCGCGGACCGCTTCGGGCCGACGGGCCGGGGGCGCGACGAGGCCGGGGCGCTCGACGCGCTGCTCCTCGGCCTCGCGCAGGCCTGCGCGCTCGTGCCCGGCGCGTCGCGCAACGGGATGACGCTGGCGGCGGCGCGGGCCCGCGGCTTCGACCGGGAGGACGCCAACGCGCTCTCCCGCCACGTCGCGCTGCCGGTCATCGTCGGCGCCTCGCTGCTCAAGGGCACGCGCCTGGCGCGCCGCGGCCTGCCGCCCGCGATGGGCGCGCGCTTCGCGCTGGGCACCGCCGCCTCCTTCGCCTCGACCCTCGCCTCGACCTGGCTCATCCGGCAGGTCGAGCGCGACCGCTCCCTCGCGCCCTACGCGCTCTACCGCGTGGGGCTCGCGGTCGCCGTGCTGCGCCACCGGGGCTGAGCGTGCGCACCGCCGTCCTCGGCGACGTCCACGGGAACCTCCCCGCGCTCGACGCCGTGCTGGCCGAGCTGCGCGAGGCGCGACCCGACGTCGTGGTCAGCGGCGGGGACGTCTGCGCCGGGCCCATGGCGCTCGGGGTGCTCGAGCGGCTGATGGAGCTCGCGACCGCCCTCCCCGTGCTCTGGATCATGGGCAACGCGGACCGGGAGGTCGTCGGCGCCTGGGACGGCTCCCTGCCCGAGGACCGGGACGACCCGGCGGCGCGCGCCGCCCACTGGGCCGCGGCGCAGCTCGACCGCCGGGCGCGGGACCACCTCGCGGGCTTCGCGGTCTCCCTCGCCCACGACGGCGTCCGCTACTGCCACGGCTCCCCGCGCTCGGACACGGAGATCCTCACCGCCGCGACCTCGCGCCGCCGGGTGGACGCCGCGCTGGCCGGGGTGCGCGAGCCCCTGGTCGTGCACGGCCACACCCACCACCAGTACGACCACGGTCGCGTCGCGGGCGCGGGCTCCGTCGGCATGCCCTACGAGGGCCGGGCGGGCGCCTACTGGGCGCTCGTGGAGGGCGGGCGCATCGACCTGCGCCGCACGGCCTACGACCTCGACGCCGCCGCCGCCGCGATCCGCGCCACGGGCTACCCCGACGCGGAGGACCTCCTGGGCGAGTCGCTGCTCGACCCCATCCCGCGCCGCGAGGCCCTCGCGGTCTTCGAGGCGATGGCCGCGCGCTAGCGCCGCGGCAAGGACTCCGCGATCACTCCGGACCAGACGGCGTAGCCCCGCGCGTTCGGGTGGAAGCCGTCCGCGGAGAAGAGCCCGCGGTCGCGCCGGAACGCGGGCCCGTGCGCGCGAGCAGCGGGACCACCGGCACGCCGAGGCGCTCCCCCTCCGCCCGCACGACCCCGTCGAGGCTCCGCGCGCGCTGCCCGGCGAGCCAGCGCAGGGGCTGCGGGAGCCGCGGCGCCGCGCCCATGTCCGGCACGCCGGTGATCACGACGCGCACGCCCGGGACCTCCTGCTGCAGGCGGCGCACGACGGCCCGGACGCTCCCGCGCAGGCCGCCGCCCGAGGTCCCGTGCCGGACGTCGTTCGCCCCCGCGGAGACCAGCACGACCCCCGGGCGCAGCCGCACCGCGGCCGCGAGCTGCCCCTCCTCCACGTCGCCCCACGTCGCACCCGACACCGCGAGGTCGTGCCACACGACCTGCCCGCCGCTCCGGGCGAGCTCCCGCGCCGCGGCGGTCGCGATGCCCCGGGCGAACGGCGCGCCCTGCCCCGCGGCGGTCGAGTCGCCGAGCACCACGAACCGCGTGACGGGGCCGTCGGGGCTCCCCGTCCGCCGCTCCCCCGGCGAGGGCGGCTCGTACGGCACGGTCCCGCCGACGAGGACCGCCCAGGCCACCTCGCCCACCAGGACCAGGACCACGAGGACCGGGAGCACGAGCAGGCGGCGGAGCACCCGTCGAGGCTAGGAGCGCCGGGCGCCGCCGCCGGGGCATCTGGCAGCATCCGCGCCGATGAGTGACGCCTACGCCGCCGCCGGCGTCGACACGGGGCAGGCCGACGCGGGGGTCCACGCCCTCGTCGACGTCCTCAAGACGATCGAGCTCGACCGGCCGAGCGCCTCCGTGCTGCCGAGCGGGCACTACGCGAGCGTCCTGCGGGTCGCGCCGAACCTCGGCATCGCCTTCTCGACGGACGGCGTCGGCTCGAAGCTCGTCCTCGCGGAGCAGGCCGACCGCCTCGAGACCGTCGGCATCGACTGCATCGCGATGAACGTCAACGACATCGTCTGCGTCGGCGCCGAGCCCATCGCCCTGGTCGACTACCTCGCGGTGGAGCAGGCCGACCCGACCGCGCTCGGCCGCATCGCCCAGGGCCTGAAGGTGGGTGCGGAGCAGGCGAACATCGAGATCCCCGGCGGGGAGCTCGCGGTCATCCCCGAGCTCATCCGCGGCCACCCGAGCCCGCACGGCTTCGACCTCTGCGGCACGGCGTTCGGCACCGTCGCGCTCGACGCGATCGTCACGGGCGCCGACGCGAAGCCGGGCGCGGCGCTGATCGGCCTGCCCGTCGAGCGGCTGCCACTCCAACGGCTACACGCTCGCCCGCCGCGCGGTGCTCGAGCAGGGCGGCCACGGCCTGCACGACACCCCGCCGGAGCTCGGCGGCGCCTCCGTCGTCGACGCGCTCCTCGAGCCCACGGTCATCTACGTCCGGGGGATCGTCGACCTGCTGCGCTCGGACATCCCCGTCTGCGGCCTCGCGCACATCACGGGCGGCGGGCTGACGAACCTCCTGCGCCTCGGCGGCTCGCCGCCTGGGCTGGAGCATCGACGCGCCGCTCCCCGTCCCGCCCGTCTTCGACCTCATCGCCAAGGGCGGGAACGTGGGCGCCCAGGAGATGTGGGAGGTCTTCAACATGGGCTGCGGCTTCGTCGCCGTCGTGCCCGAGGACCGGGCCGACGACGCCGTCGCGCTCCTGGGCGCGCACCACGCGGGCGCCGCGCGCATCGGCACGGTCACCGACGCGGGCGGCACGGTCGTCGTGCCCCCGCTCGGCCTGAGCTACCCGGGCTAGCGCGGGCCGGGGGTCTCGCCGAGGGTCTGGCCCTCGTCCTCCCCCGAGGCGCCGCGGTCGTCGTCGGCCGGCGCGCCGTGGCCGCCGTGCGGGTCGTGGTGGTGCTCCTCGTCGGCCGGCTTCGCGTCCCACGCGTCCGGATCGAGGTCCGGGCGGGGCACCTTCTCGTCGTTGTCGTCCATTCCCCGCCCGTACCCACGACGGCCCGCCGGTGACCGTCGTGTGAAGGACCGCCACCCTCCGCCCGGCGAACCGTTCAGGATGCGCACATGGTCCGCCGCTGCCTCCTGCTCGCCCTGCTCGCCTGCGCCGTCGCGCCCACCGCGCGAGCGGCGGCCGCCCCGCCGCCCATCGGCCACGTCTGGACCATCGTCCTGGAGAACACCTCCTACGCCGAGTCCTTCGGCCCGAACTCGAAGGCGCCCTACTTCTCCCGCGACCTGCCGGCCCAGGGCGCGCTGCTGACGCAGTACCACGGGACGACCCACTTCTCGCTCGGCAACTACATCGCGATGCTCTCGGGGCAGCCCTCGAACCCGCAGACGCAGGCCGACTGCCTCTCCTTCAACGACTTCACGGGCGGGATCGACGTCGGGGACGGCGTGCTGGCCGGCAACGGCTGCGTCTACCCGAAGCAGGCCCGGACGCTCGCGGACCAGCTCGAGGCCAAGGGCCGCTCGTGGCGCGGCTACATGCAGGACATGGCCAACGGCCCCGCGCCGGACACCTGCCGCCACCCGGCACTCAACGGCGAGGACGACACGCAGTCCGCGGAGGTCGGCGACCAGTACGCCACCCGCCACAACCCGTTCATGTACTTCCACTCGATCATCGACGACCAGGCGCGCTGCGACCGCAACGTCGTCGACCTCGCGGCGCTCGCCGGGGACCTCAAGTCCACCGCGACGACCCCGGCCTACTCCTTCATCACCCCGAACCTCTGCGACGACGGCCACGACGAGCCGAGCTGCGTCGACGGCCGGCCCGGGGGCCTGGTCGCCGCGGACGCCTTCCTGCAGCGGACCATCCCGATGATCCTGGCCTCCCCCGCCTTCAAGGAGGACGGGCTCCTCCTCGTGACCTTCGACGAGGCCGAGGCGAGCGGGACGGGCGCGGACTCCGCCTCCTGCTGCGGCCAGCCGACGGGCCCGAACACCCCGAGCCCCGGCGGCGTGCTGACCCCGGGCCCCGGCGGCGGGCGCATCGGGGCGGTCGCCCTCTCGCGCTACGTCAAGCCCGGCACCACGAGCACGGTCCCCTACAACCACTACTCCTACCTGCGCTCCATGGAGGAGACGTTCGGGATCGCCGAGCACCTGGGCTACGCGAACCAGATGGGCCTCGCGACCTTCGGCCCCGACGTCTACTCGAACCCCGCCGGCACCACGAGGCTCCCCCTGCCGGGCATGACCCCGCCCGCGCAGAGCGCCCCGGTGGTCCCCACCTGCGGCAGCACCCGGATCCGGGGCCGGAAGGTCCGCCGGGGCGACCTCGTGCAGTCCGTCATCGTCACGGACCCCGTCAACGGCATCCGCTTCGTGCAGGTCCGCATGGCCCACGCCGCGCGCCTGACCGTCCGCCAGCGGGCGGGCGGGAAGAGCCGGACGCTCGTGCGCCGCGCCCGCGTCCGGGCCTGCAAGGGCTACCGCTACAAGCTGGCGCTGCCCAGGACGGGGCGCCTCACGATCAGCGCGAGCACGCCGACCGGGAGCGAGTCCCGGACGACGGCCTACCGCTAGGAGGCTCCTACGCGCCCTCGACGCGCGCCTTGAACTCCGCGGGGCGCCCGTTGACCAGGACGTCGCGGATCTTGCCCTCGACGGGCCCCCGGATGAGCATGCCGAGCATGCGGCCCGGGTCGCCGTCGAGGGTGTAGGTCACCTTCGTCCGGTCCCCGCCGAGGTCCTCGAGGTCCCACCGGCCGTCGAGGCTCTTGAGGTCGCCCTTGACCTGCTTCCAGGCCACGCGCGTCGGCTCCGTGTAGGAGAACTCGACCTGGGTCGTGACCTCCTTGACCTTCGCGTCGGCCGTCGTCTCGCAGCGCTTCGGGCGCCCCTCGGCGTCCGTGTCCAGGACCTTCATGGTCTTCATGCCGTCCTGCCACTCCGGCGCGCTGGCGACGTCCACCGCCACGGCCCAGCAGGCCGCGATCGGCGCGTCGACCTCGATGCTCTTCGTTCCTCCGAGATTGGCCATGGCGGCGAGCCTAACGGCAGCCCTCGGCCGCCGCGACGGGGCTCGGCTCGACCACCCCGCCGCGCCGGGTGCGCACCCCCACGACCTCCGTCCCCGGTGCGAGCGGCGCACGCTCGGCGAGCAGGCAGCGGCCCGTCGCGCCCGTCGCATCCACCGCGCCCGCGAAGGAGAACGCGCTGAGGACCTGCTCCCCGTCGTCGAAGACGAGGTACGCCGAGCCCGCCGGGATCGCCTCCCCGCTCTGGGGGAACGGGATCCCGATGCGGTCCTCCACCGCCTGCGTGTCCCCACCGCCGCGGAAGACCCAGAGGCGCCGGAAGGGGCGGTCGAGGAGCGCCCGCGCGGCGAACGGCCGCCCCGTCGGCGCCCGGGCGAGGACTCCTGCCAGGTGCTCGCGGTCCTCCTTGTCCTGGCGGACCCCGATGGAGAAGCCCGAGCAGCCCCCGAGCGAGGTCGCGAGCAGGAGGGCCAGGACGACGCGCACGGGCTGCATCATCGCCCACGTGGGTAGGGGCCGGAGCATGGAGACCCCCGAGGAGCACCAGGACACCCCGGCCGAGCAGAGCGCCTTCGCGCGCGAGACGCCGCCCCACGTCGACCCGGACGACCCGACCCCCGAGATCGACCCCGCGGCGCTCGACACGGAGGAGCTCGGCGAGGGCGGACCCGCGGGCGCCTAGACGCTTTCTGGACGCCGGGCTTGAGCCCCGGTCGACACACGTACGGGCGCCATCCCCAGAAGTGGGGATGATGTTCCCGCAAAGAGGTTCCGATGCAGTGGGCCCATGCTCCAGACGACCTCCCGACGCCTCTCCCACACCGAAGTCCTCGCCCAGTGGGAGGCCTACAAGAAGGACGGCGACCCGCAGCTGCGGGACCGCCTGGTGCTGACCTTCGCGCCGCTCGTGAAGTACATCGTCTACAAGAAGATCCGCGAGATGCCGGCGCGCTGCGAGGTGGAGGACTTCATCTCCTGCGGCCTCGAGGCGCTCATCCAGAGCATCGACCGCTACGACCCCTCGAAGGGCGCGACGCTCGAGCAGTACGCCTGGACGCGCATCCACGGCGCCGTGCTCGACGAGCTCCGCCGCCAGGACTGGGCCCCGCGCTCCGTCCGCCGGTGGGAGCGCGACATCGACCGCGCCGCGGAGACCTTCACCTCCCTGCACGGCCGCTCCCCGCAGGACGAGGAGCTCGCCGACGCGCTCGGGATCACGATCGCGGAGCTGCGCGACCACCGCGCGGACGTCTCCCGCTCCGACGTCACCTCCCTCAACACGCTCGTGGTCAGCGACGACACGACCACGATCGAGCGCCTCGACGCGGTCGCCTCGGAGGACATGACCCTCGACCCGCTGCAGCAGCGCACCCGCACGGAGGCCAAGGAGAAGTTCCGCGAGGCCTTCGCGCAGCTGCCCAAGCGCGAGCGCGAGGTCGCGGTCCTGCTCTACGTCAAGAACCTCACCCTCGCGGAGATCGGCGCCATCATCGGCGTCAGCGAGTCGCGGGTCTGCCAGATCCACGGCGGCCTGAAGAAGTCCCTGCGCGTCGCGCTCGAGGCCGAGGCCGGGCTCTTCGAGGCTGCCGCGTAGTCCACAATGGGGGTGTGAGCTCCCCCGTCGGCACCCTGCTCTCCGGGCGCTACCGACTCGACGCCCAGATCGGGTCGGGGGGGATGTCGCAGGTGTTCCGCGCCTTCGACACGGTGCTGGAGCGCCAGGTGGCGATCAAGCTCATGCACCAGGACGTCGCGGACGCCGACGCGGACCAGCTCGAGCGCTTCCGCCGCGAGGCCCGCGCCGTCGCGCAGCTCAACCACCCCCACGTCGTCGGGGTCATCGACGCGGGGGAGGACGGGCAGGGCGGCGCGTTCATCGTCCTCGAGTACGTCGAGGGCGAGACGCTGAAGGACCGCATCCGCCGCCACCACGCGCGCACGCCGCCCGGCATGCCCGTCTCGGAGGCCGTCGCCTACGCGATCGAGGTCGCCCGCGCGCTCGGCGCCGCGCACGCGCAGGGGATCGTGCACCGCGACGTCAAGCCCCAGAACGTCCTCATCGACGAGGAGGGCTCGGCGAAGGTCACGGACTTCGGCATCGCCCGCACCCTCGACCAGGAGGGGCTCACCGCCGACGGGCGCGTGCTCGGCACGACGGACTACGTCTCCCCCGAGCAGGCGCTCGGCCACGCGGTCACGGGCCAGTCGGACCTCTACTCCCTCGGGATCGTCCTCTACGAGATGCTCACGGGCGAGGTCCCGTTCAAGGGCGAGAACCAGGTCGCGGTGGCGATGAAGCACGTGCGCGAGGCGCTGCCCGACGTGCAGGTGCGCCGCCCGGAGGTCTCCAGCGCGCTGGCCGCGATCGTCGACCGCGCGACGGCGAAGGACCTCGGGGTCCGCTACGCCGACGACGACGAGCTCGTCGCGGACCTCGAGGACGTCCTGGCGATCGAGGTCGCGCGCACGGGGCAGGCGACGGGCGAGGCGACCGCCGTCCTGCGCACGCTCTCCCCCAGCGCGCGCCGCCGGGTGCCCCAGCGCGTGCAGCACCCCGCGCTGCTCGCGCTCGTGCCGCTCGGCCTCGCCGTGCTCGCCGTCGTCCTCGTCGTGGCGCTGGGCGGGAAGGCCGAGCGCGGGACGGGCACCCCCAAGCCGCGCCCGGGCGTCACGGCGCCCTCGGGCTCGGAGGGCGTGTCGCTGAAGCAGTCCGCCGGCCACGACTACGACCCGAAGGGCGACGGCGGGGAGCACCCCGACGAGGCCAAGCGCGTCGTCGACCGGGTGCCGAGCACGGCCTGGACGACGGAGCGCTACCAGCCCGGCGCGCTCGAGCAGAAGGGCGGCGTCGGCATCTACGT
Source organism: uncultured Solirubrobacteraceae bacterium (assembly GCA_963844155.1). Classification (GTDB taxonomy): domain Bacteria; phylum Actinomycetota; class Thermoleophilia; order Solirubrobacterales; family Solirubrobacteraceae; genus Paraconexibacter. Next base: position 1,418,223 of record CAWJMY010000001.1, on the reverse strand, counting down.
CGACGCGGCGCCCACGGCGGCCGCGGTGCGCATCGACGTCGACACCTCCACCCCGGGCTGGCGCGGGCAGGTCTACGGCGCCAAGGGCAGCGCGCCGCCGAAGGAGCTCGACGGCTGGACGCCGCTGACGGACATCGGCTCGGCCGCCCGCACGAACGCCCTCGAGCTCGACGGCACGCCGTACCGGTACTTCCTCGTCTGGGTCCAGCAGCTCCCGCCCGGGGAGCGCTTCGTCGCCATCGACGAGATCTCGCTCGTGCAGAAGCGCTTAGAAGCGGTGCGCGGCCTCGGCCGCGTGGCGCGCGAGCGCGATGCGCGCCAGCTCCTCCATGAGCGCGGGGTACTCGAGGCCCGAGTGGCCCCAGAGCACGCCGTAGACGCTCGTGGCCGTCTGCCCCGGCATCGTGTTGAGCTCGTTGAGCAGCACCTGCTCGCCCGCGACGAAGAAGTCCGCCCGGGCCAGGCCCGAGCAGCCCGCGGCGGTGAACGCGCGCCGCGCCAGCGCCTCGACCTCCGCCGCCGCCGCGTCCGAGATCCGCGCCGGCACCTGGAGCTCCATGCCCCCCGGGGTGTACTTCGCGGCGTAGTCGTACCACTCGCTCGTGATGCAGATCTCCCCCGCGACGCTCACCCGCGGCGCGTCGGTCGGCCCGAGCACGGAGCACTCGACCTCGAGCGCGCCCTCGGGCGCGGAGGCCTCGATGATGACCCGCGGGTCGTGGCCCCAGGCCTCCTCGAGCGCGGCCGGGAGCTGCGCGAGCTCCGTGACCTTCACGATGCCGACGGAGGAGCCCAGGCGCGCGGGCTTGACCCACAGCGGGAGGCCGAGGTCCGCGACGTCGGGCGCGGGCTGCCCCGCGAGCGCCAGGCGGTAGGCGACCTGCGCCATGCCGGCCCGGGCCATGAGGTCCTTGAAGACGACCTTGTCCATGCAGGCCGCGCTGGCCAGCACCCCCGAGCCGACGTAGGCGACCCCGAGCAGCTCGAGCAGCCCCTGGACCGTCCCGTCCTCCCCGAACGGGCCGTGGAGGATCGGGAAGACGACGTCGCAGCCGAGCAGCCCGCGCCCCGGCCGCAGCGCGAGCTCCTCCCCGCCGCTCCACCACGTCCCGTCCCGGGCGAGCTCGACGGGGACGACCTCGTGCCCCGCGGCGGCCAGCCCGTCGCGGACCGCCGCGGCGGAGTCGAGGGAGACGTCGTGCTCGGACGAGCGCCCGCCCGCGAGGACCGCGACCCTCATCCGCCCGGCCCGGTCGCCCCGGTGGCGCCCGTGCCGTCGCCGCCGGGCAGCACCTGCGAGTCGTCGAACTTCGCGACGGTGATCGTCACGGTCGAGCCCTTCTTGGCCTTGCCCCCGGCGGGCTCCTGGGCCAGGACCTGGTCGTCCATGGCCGGGTCCTCCGTCTCCCGGGTGCGGCGGCTGACCTCGAAGCCCGCGGCGGTCAGGACCCCCGTCGCCTCGGCGTCGGACTTCCCCGTGACGTCCGGGACGGTGGCGGTGGTCGCCTCCTTGGCCACGGTGAGGGTCACCGTGGAGCCCTCGGCCCGCTGCGTCCCGCCCGTCGGGTCCTGCGCGACGACCGTCCCGGGATCCACGTCCTCGCGCTCCGTCTCGGTCACCCGGACCTCGAAGCCCGCGTCGCGCAGCGTGGCGCTCGCGTCCTCCCGTGACTTGCGCAGGACGTCGGGCACCGCCTTGGAGGCCGGGCCCGTGGAGATCGTGAGCGTCACGACGTTCCCGCGCTCGAGGCGCTGGCCCGCGTCGGGCGAGCTCGAGATGACCCGGTTCTCCCCGATCTCCGTGCTCGGCTCCTCCTGCTCCTCGACCCGGAAGCCCGCCGCCTTCAGCGCCTTGTTCGCGGCCCGGCGGCCCTGGCCGACCACGTCGGGGACCGTCGCCTCCCCGGGCCCGCTGGAGACCGTCAGGGTGATGCGCGCACCCTCGTCGACCTTCGAGTCGGCCGCCGGGTTCTGCCCGATGACCGTCCCGGCCTCGTCGGGTGCCGCCTTGAGCACCGTGTCCGTGTCGAAGCCGCGGTTGCGCAGCGTGACCTCGGCCTCCGCCTGCGGCGCGCCGAGCACGGAGGGGACCGTCACCTGCTTGCCCGAGAAGAGCAGCAGCCCGCCGACGACCGCGGCGGCCACGAGCAGGCCGACGAGCAGGGGGATCCACCAGCGGCGCGGGTCGTCGCGCTCCGGCGGCGGGCCGAGGGGCTCCGCCGGGTAGGCGTAGGAGCCCGTCACGGGCGCGGGCGGGGCGACGAAGGTGCCGTCGGAGGGCGGCAGGTACGGGCCGGCGCCGGCGACGGACGTCGCGGCGGTCGGCGCGGCGACCCCCGGCGCCCCGCGGGTGGCCAGGAGCGCGGCGGCGAACTCGTCCGCGTCGGCGAAGCGCCCCGCGGGCTCCTTCTCCAGCGCGCGCAGGACGACGCGGTCGAGCGCCGGGCTGACCGCCGGGTTGAGCACGGAGGGGGCCGGCGGCGTCTCGGAGACCTGCTTGAGCGCGATGGCCACCGCGGAGTCGCCCTCGAACGGGACGCGCCCCGTGAGCAGCTCGAAGAGCAGGATGCCGATGGAGTAGAGGTCGGACTGCCCCGTGACGGGCAGGCCCTGGGCCTGCTCGGGCGAGAGGTACTGCGCCGTGCCCATGATCGAGCCGGTCTGGGTCATGTCCGACGCGCCGGCCCGCGCGATCCCGAAGTCCGTGACCTTCGCGTTGTCCTGCGCGTCGACGATGACGTTGTGCGGCTTGAAGTCGCGGTGGATGACCCCGCGCCGGTGCGCGAAGCGCGCGGCCCGGAGGATCTGCGCCGTGAGCTCGATCGCCCGGGCGGGCTCGAGCGGCCCCTCCTCCGTGACGATCGTCTTCAGCGTCCGCCCGTCGACGTACTCCATGGCGATGTAGGCCGTGTCGCCGACCTCGCCGCGGTCGTAGACCGAGACGACGTTCTGGTGCTGCAGCCCGGCGGCGCTCGACGCCTCGCGGCGGAAGCGCTCCAGGAACTCCTCGTCCTCGGCGAAGCGGGGGTAGAGGACCTTCAGCGCGACCTTGCGCCCGAGCTGCAGGTCGTCCGCGCAGTAGACCTCCGCCATGCCGCCCGCGCCGATCCGGCGCTTGACCGCGTAGCGACCGTCGACGATCGTGCCGGCGTCGATCGTGCTCATCGGGAGCTCTTCCTCAGCAGCGTCGTCATGACGTCCTTCGCGATGGGGGCGGCGATCCCGCCGCCGAAGCCGGGCACGTCCTGCACGTTGACCGCGATCGCGACGCGCGGGGCGCGGCTCGGGGCGAAGGCGATGAACCAGACGTCGTTGATGGTCTTGCCGATCTGCGTCTCCGCGGTGCCGGTCTTGCCCGCGACCTGCACGCCGGGGATCTTCGCCGCGGTGCCCGTCCCGCGCTCGACGACCGCCTCCATCATCGTGCGCACCTGCGCGGCGGACTCCTCGGACATGACCTCGCTCTGGACCTCGGGCTCGACCTCCTCCGTCGTCCGGCCGTCCCGGTCGAGGATGCGGTCGGTCAGGTGCGGCGTCATGAGCTTGCCGCCGTTGGCGACCGTCGCGGCGACCTGCGCCATCTGCAGCGTCGTGACGCTGAGCTTGTCCTGGCCGATCCCCATGCGGCCCACGTCGACGAAGCGGCTGGTCGCCGGCAGCGGCTTGCCCCCCTTGCGCTCGCCCGAGACGCTCATGGTCTCCTCGGGGTAGTCGAGCTCGGGCGTCTGCTCGAAGCCGAAGCGGCGCATGTACTTGCGCATGGTCTGCTTGCCGAGGTCCTCGGCGACCTGCGCCCAGGCGGTGTTCACGGACTTCGCCATCGCGGTGGCCAGGTCGATCTGCCCGAAGGACTCCTTGAAGTCGTTCGAGAGCGGGACGCCGGAGATCTTCTTGTCGTTCGTCCCGTCCACCGTCGAGTCGACCCGGTACTTGCCCGAGTCGACCGCCGCGGTGGCGGTGACGACCTTCATGGTCGAGCCCGGTGCCTCGCCGAACTGGACCGCCCGGTTGACCAGCGGCTTGCGCTGCTCGTCCGTGCTGAGCGCGCTGAGCGCCTTGCCGCTCACGATGGCCCCGGGGTCGTAGCCCGGGGTGGAGACCATGGTGCGCACGGCGCCCGTCCGGGGGTCGAGCGCGACGACCGAGCCGCTCTTGCCCGCCCGCTTGATGAGGTCCGTGGCCTGGCGCTGCGCGTCGGGGTCGAGCGTCGTCCTGACGTCCTTGCCCTCGCGGCCCTTGCCCGTGAGCTGGTCGAAGACCGTCGTGATCCCGTTCTCCACGCCGGTCAGCTCGTCGTTGCGGAACGCCTCGAGGCCGCTCTGGCCGAGGTTGAGCTCCGCGCGGGAGTAGCCGACGGGGTGGCCGAAGAGGTCCCCCTGCGGGTAGCGGCGCACGTAGACGCCGTCCGCGTCGCGCACGGAGCGGGCGATGATCCCGCCGTCCGCGTCGCGGATGATCCCGCGCCGGACCTTCAGCCCGCGCAGCAGCTCGCGCTTGTTCAGCTGGTCCTTCGAGAGGTCGTCCGCGCGCACGACGGTCCACCACGTCGTCGAGCCGGCCAGCCCCGCGAAGAGCAGCATGACGACGACGAACAGCCGGGTGATGGGCTGGTTCACGCCTCCCTCCGTGCACGGTCGGAGACCAGCAGCAGGAGGGCCAGCAGGATGAAGTTCGCCATGACCGACGAGCCGCCGTAGGAGACGAACGGGAGGGTCACGCCCGTGAGCGGGATGAGCTTCGTGACGCCGCCGACGATGACGAAGACCTGCAGGGCGAACACGCTCGAGAGGCCCGCGGCCAGGAGCTTCGAGAACGAGTCGCGGGCGAGCATCGCGACCTTGAAGCCCCGCTGGATGACCAGGAGGTAGACGAGCAGCAGCGCGAGGCCGCCCGCGAGGCCGAGCTCGTTGACGATCACGGCGTAGATGAAGTCCGTCTGGGGCGCCGGGAGCAGCGTGCTGCCGCCCTGCAGGTCGAGGACGCTCTGCCCGAAGCCCTGGCCGATGACCCCGCCGTCGGCTTGCGCGAAGAGGCTCTGGGCGAGCTGGTAGCTGCCGCCGACCTTCTCGTAGAGCTGCGGGTCGAACGGGTCCCGCCAGGCCGCGACGCGGTTCTCGATCGTCGGGCGCACCTGGTAGAGGACGTAGGCGCCGGCCGCGAACAGGGCGAGGCCGATCGCGGGGAAGCTCAGGCGGTTCGTCGCGACGTAGAGGATCGCCAGGAAGCCGCCGTAGAACATGACCGACGAGCCGATGTCCTGGATGAAGAAGAGCAGGACCATCGCGGCGCCCCAGATCGCCAGCACCGGGCCGAAGTGCTTCAGCGGCGGGATCGTGACGAAGAGGAAGCGCCGGGCGCCGAGGACGAGGACCTGCCGCGTGTCGCGCAGGTAGCTCGCCAGGAAGACGACGATGGCGATCTTCGCGAACTCCGCGGGCTGCACGGAGAGCGAGCCCAGGCGGATGGAGAGGTACGCGCCGTTCGTGGGCGCGAAGGCCCGGGGCAGGACGAGGAGCGCGATGCCGCCGAGGGCGATGAGGTAGCGGTAGCGCTCGAGCACCCGGTAGTCCGGCAGCCCGAGGATCGTGGCCGAGAAGAGCAGCAGGCCGATGACGAACCACTGCGCCTGCTGGCGGGCCAGCTCGTCGTCGATCCGGTAGATCATCACCAGGCCGAAGCAGGCCAGCACCGCGACGAGCGGGAAGAGGTAGGGGTCCGCGTGCTTGAGGCGCAGGCGGATGACCAGGTGGGCCGCGAAGCAGAGGCCGAGGAAGATGCCGCCGTAGGTCAGCGAGGCGTCCGTCAGCTCGTCCTGGCCACCGACGCCCTTGAGGGACTCCTGGGAGAGGAAGATCGCCAGGAAGCCCGCGGTGACCAGCAGGCTCGCGGGGATCAGGGCGAAGAGCTCGCGGGTCCGCGGGCTCACCGGCTCGCCTGCCCCTGCAGCCTGCCGAGCTCGATCTGGCGGACGAGGTCCTCCCCGTCCTCACGCGAGCGCAGCTCGTGGGACGTCACCGTCTTGAGCACGGGCCGGCCGAGCTCCTTCGTCGCGACCCCGGAGACGAAGTTCGGCGAGTAGAGCGCGACGCCGGCCGGCAGGTCGTAGGGCAGCCCGCGGTAGAGGGTCACGAAGCCCTCGTCGTTCGTCCCGACGAAGTAGACGGACTGCGACGCGATGAACGCCGCGAGCAGGAGCGGGAGGCCGAAGACCGCGAAGAAGCCGAGGGTGCGCAGGACGCTCGAGCGCCGCTCGCGCTTCGGCTTGCGCGCCTCGGGCGCGTCGGCGCCGGGGGTGACGGGGAGCCGGCGGCTGACCGTGCCGTCCCCGCGGGGGTCGTCCGCGCGGCCCGCCGGGCGCTCGGCCTCCGCGGTGGCCCCCCGCTGCTCGGCCATCGCGGCGCGGACCTCCGCGGCGGTCAGCCCGCCGCCGACCATCGTCTCGTCGGCCACCGCGCCCGGACGGGGCGCGCCGTGGACCTCCTCGACCCGGAAGAGCACGCAGGTGATGTTGTCCCGCCCGCCCGCGGCGTTCGCGGCCTCGACGAGCGCGCGGCCCGCCTCGCGCAGGGTCGGCGCGGCGTCGATGATCTCGCCGACCCGCGCCTCGGGGCGGACCATGTCCGTCAGCCCGTCGGAGCAGATGAGGTAGACGTCGCCCCCCTTGGCCCGCCAGGTGAAGTGGTCGGCCAGGACGTTGGCCTCCGCGCCGAGGGCCCGGGTGACGATGGAGCGCTGCGGGTGCTCCTCGGCCTCCTCGGGGGTGATGCGGCCCTCCCGCACGAGGTCCTCGACGAGGGAGTGGTCGCGGGTGAGGCGCTCGAGGTGGCCGTCGCGCAGGCAGTAGAGGCGCGAGTCGCCGACGTGGGCGATCGAGAGCTCCTCCTCGCCGAGCCACGCCGTGGTCATCGTCGTGCCCATGCCGGCCTTGTGGGCGTCGGAGCGCGAGGAGTCGTGGATGCGGGCGTTGGCCTCGACGATGAGGCTCGCGAGGCGCTCCTCCGCGGGCGCGGGGCCGTCGGGCAGCCCGTCCTCGAGGCAGTCGATGGCGATCTGGGAGGCGACCTCGCCGGCCGGGGCGCCGCCCATCCCGTCGGCCACGCCGAAGAGCGGGGCGCGGACGAACCAGCGGTCCTCGTTCATCTTCCGGTGGCGGCCGGTGTCGGAGGCGTGGGTGGCTTCGGCGACGCGCAGCACCGCTCAGCGCTCCAGGTAGGTGAACTCGGAGTCGCCGATGCGCACCCGGTCGCCGGGGTGGAGGGGCTGCGGCCCGCTCAGGAGCTCCTCGTTGAGGTAGGTCCCGTTCGTCGAGCCCATGTCCTCGAGCACGACGGCGCCGCCCTGGCGCACGAGGCGCGCGTGGCGGGAGGAGGCGAAGGGGTCCTCGAGGCGGATCTCGGCCTGGTCGCCCCGGCCGAGCACCGCGCCGTCGCCCACCTCGTACTCCATGCCCGCGGTGTGGCCCGGGGCGCGCTCGACCACCAGGCGCGGGTCGAGGCCCTCGAGGTCCGTGCGGTCCCCGCCCGTGGCGGAGTAGAGGCCCGTCGCGTCGCTCGAGCCCGGCGGCGGCGACCCCGGCCGGTGCGGCCAGGCGGCTCGGGTCGCTCGCGCGCCGGAGGTCCTTCATCGCGGAGCGGGCGATCCAGAGCAGGAAGAGGTAGAGGACGGCGAGGAAGCCGAACTTCAGGGCGACGGCGACGGGGTCCAGGGCCATGGCTACTCGACCTCGAAGGTCATGGGCACCGTGCCGAGCTCCAGGCGGTCCCCCGAGGCGAGCGGGACGGCCCCGGCGGCGCGGCGCCCGTTGACCCGGATGCCGTTCGTGGAGCCGAGGTCCGCGACGGTCCAGCCCGTCGCGACGGGGCGGATCTCCGCGTGGTGGCGGGAGACGTTCGTGTCGCCCAGGACGACGTCGCAGTCCCGGGAGCGGCCGACGACCGCGCCCGCCGCGGGGACGGGGAGCCGCTTGCCCTCGGCCAGGACGAAGGCGCGGCCGCGGCGGGCGCGCTTGTCCTGGTGGATGTCCTCCTGCACGCGCGCCGCGGTCGAGTGGACCATCGTGCGGCCGTGCTGGGCCTGCTCGACGATGCCGGGATCCGCCGAGGGCCGCACGAGCCGGGCCTGGATGCCGAACTCGCCCAGGCCGAGCCGCTCGTCCGTGCTCCACTCGATGCCGGGGCGGGCGACGAGCGCGTACTTCTCGCGGCGGGCGTGCTCGAGCAGGTGCGCGGCGAGCTCGTCACCCACCTCGTCCTCCATGCCCGCGTAGCGCTCCCGGTCCTCCGGGGAGAGCCAGATGACGTACTCGTTCGGGACGTAGGTGCGCTTGAGCGAGACGGTCTTGTGCTCGTCCATCTCCCGCGCGAGCTTGCGCGCGAGCTCGACGGGCCGGACCTCGGACTTGAAGACGCGGCCGAACGTCCCCTCGACCAGGCCGGCGATCTTGCTCTCGAGGTTGCGCAGGACGCTCATGACGGTGTCGGGCGCACGCCACCCGGGGCCGCCCATCGTACGAGGAACGTCCCCGGGACGCCGCGCGTCACGCGTCGGGTCACCGCGGACCCGCGGCGGCGCGGGCCGCGATCGCGAGCACCGCCGCCGCGACGGCCCCGCCGACGAGGTGGTGCGGGGCCGGGGCACCCACCGCGACGCACGCCGCGCGGGCCCCCGCGGCGAGCCCGGCGGTCCACGCCGCGGCCGCGACGAGGTCCCGCGTCGACGGCCCGGCCCCGGACGAGCCAGGGCAGCAGCACCGCGCCGAGGGCCCAGACCGCGGCGAGGACGAGGCCGCCCCCCGAGAGCAGCGGCGCGAGCGCGTCCCGGGCCGCCCGGCTCGCGGAGCCCTCCCAGCCCGCACGCGGCAGGGTGCCCGGCGCGACGCCCGAGCGCGAGGGTGCGGCGCGCGAGGGGCTCGGCCAGCAGGAGCCACCAGGCGCCGAGCGCGCCGAGCGCCGCCCGCTGGTGCCACCGGCGGGCCTGGCCCGCGAGGGCCGGCCAGGCGCCCGGGAGGCCCGCGGCGCCGAGGAGGAGCGCGCCGAGCGGGGCGCTCCACCACCCCGGCGCGGCCCGGCGGACCAGGAGCGCCACGGGCGCGAGGGCGACGAGGACCAGGAGCGCGAGGCCCGGCGCCTCCACCCCGAGCCAGCCCACGAGGGCCAGCGCCAGGGCGAGCCAGCCCGCCCGCGGGAGCGCGAACGCCGCCGCGCCCGCCACCGCGGCACCGACCACGGGGGAGATCGGCTGGGGCGGCCCGAGCAGGGCGAGCGCGCCGAAGGCCAGCGCCGCCGCTCCCAGCGCCGCGCTGCCCCGGCGGCCGAGGCGCCGCGCGCGGGTCGCGGGCTCGACCACCCCGACGTCCTGGGCGAGGCGCCCCGCGCGCGTGAAGGGCTCGAGCGGCCCTGCCTCGATCGTCCCGGGCTCGTCGTCGACCTCCGCCTTCGCCGCCCGCAGCGCGCGCTTGAGGTCCGCGAGCTTCCCCCGCTGCTCGGGATGCGGCGCGACCGCGGCGTCGATCGCCGCGCAGAGCCCGAGCGGCAGGTCGCGCCGCAGCCGGCCGAGCTCGGGCAGCCGCTCCCCGACCCGGCGGATCGTCGCCGCGGGGGTCCGGCCGCGCACGGGGTTCACGCCCGAGAGCGCCTCGTAGAGGACGAGGCCGAGCGCGTAGAGGTCCACGGACCAGGTCACGGGGCGGCCCTCGGCCTGCTCCGGGGCCATGTAGGCGAGGGTGCCCACGACGTCGCCCGTGCGGGTCAGCGCGTCGTCGCCGAGCAGCTGGGCGATCCCGAAGTCCGTGAGCTTCGCCGGGCTCCCGTCGTCGGGGACCATGACGTTCGCCGGCTTCACGTCGCGGTGGACCACCCCGCGCTGGTGGGCGTGGGCGAGCGCGTCGCAGAGCACGAGCCCCGTCGCGACGACGTCGCGGTCCGAGAGCAGCCCGTCGGCCATCAGGCGCGCGAGCGTGCGCCCGCGCACGAGCTCGGACACGAGGTAGACGGCGTCCTCGTCCTGCCCGGACTCGTAGAGCGCGACGATCCCCGGATGGGAGAGCCGCGCCGCCGCGCGCGCCTCGCGCTGCGCCCGCTTGCCCACCTCGGGGTCCTCCACCCCGATGCGCTTGACCGCCACGGCGCGCTCGAGCTTCTCGTCGTGCGCGAGCCAGACGGTGCCCATGCCGCCCGAGCCCAGGCGACGTGACAGGCGGTAGCGGTCGAGGACGAGCTCGTCGGTGCCGCTCGCGCGAGGGGTCGTGGACTCCACCGCCTCCTCCTTCGGCGTCCGGGGCCCGCGGCCTGCCGCAGCGTGCAGGAACGAACGCCGCGGCAGCGAACTTGCACGGCACGGACACGCGTCCGGTGCTGGCGGGTCATACTCCGCCGAGCCGCTTTGCAGGCAGATTGCATGTCCTTCTTCGACGACGACGAGCCCATCCGCGCCAGCCGCACGCGCCCGGCCCGGCCACGGACCCCCGCGCCGGCGGGCACGCGGGTCGCGGGCGGCGGGGGTGGCGGCCGCCGTCCGCCGGCCGGCGGCGGCACGCGCAGGCCCGATCCGGCCACCGCGCGCCAGCGCCAGCTCGTCCTGGGCGGCGGCGCGGTCGTCCTCTTCATCCTCCTCGTCGTCCTGGTCTCCTCGTGCCAGAGCTCGCGCAAGGAGCGCGCGCTGAAGGACTACAACCGCTCCGTCACGGAGCTCGCGACGGACTCCGACCAGGTCGGGGCGGACTTCTTCACCGCGCTCAACGCCGCGTCCGCCGGCCGCGACGCGGAGGTCCGCGTCAACCAGCTGCGCCTCACGGCCGACGAGCTCGTCAAGCGGGCGAAGGCGCTCGAGCCGCGCGACGAGCTCGCGCGGGCCCAGGGCGCGCTGGAGCTCGCGCTCAACCTCCGCGCGGAGGGGCTGCGGAAGGTCGCCGACAAGCTCCCGGGCGCCTTGGTCGCCGGCCGCGAGAACGCGCAGGCGGCCGAGGACGCCCTGACGCAGATGGCCGGGCAGATGGAGCTCTTCCTCGCCTCGGACGTCATCTGGTCCCAGCGGACGAAGCCCTACGTCCGCGAGGCGCTCGCCGAGGCCGACGTCTCGGGCCAGCGCGTCCGCGACTCGCGCTTCCTGCCCAGCCTGGGCTGGCTCGACAAGGACCAGCTCGCGGACCGCCTCGGCGCGCAGCGCGCGGGCGGCGGCACGGGCGCGGACCCGAACCCGCCCGCCGGCCTGCACGGCCACAGCCTCACGAGCGTCGCCGTCGGCGCGAACGCGCTCGAGCCCGGCGAGGTCACGAACACGGTCTCGCGGAGCAACCCGACGTTCACGATCAAGCTCGCCAACGGCGGCGACTTCGACGAGCGCGAGGTCGTCGTGACCGCGACGGTCAGCGCGAACGGGCGCTCCACCTCGCGCAAGCGGACGATCGCGCAGACGAAGTCCAAGAGCGACGCCACCGTCGAGATCCCCCTGGGCGGCACCGCGCCGGCCGGGGCCGCCCGCCTCACCGTCACCGTGGCCAAGGTGCCGGGCGAGGAGGGCCTCGACAACAACAAGCAGACGTACACGATCCTGTTCAAGTAGCTCCCGGCCCGCCGTACCCTTCGCGCCAGTGGCCGACCTGACCTCCACCGCCGGGCTCGTCGCCCTCGGCGCCTGCGCGCTCGCCCTCCTCGCGCTCCTCGTCGCCGGGGTGGCCACGATCCGCCTGCGCCGCCTGCGCTCCGAGCAGCGCACGGTCCTCGGGGAGCACGGCGAGACGGACCTCGTCGCCCACGCGGCCCGGCTGCAGCACGAGTTCGAGGCGCTCAACGCCTACGTCCAGGACGTCGCGGCCGGGCTCGACGTCCGGCTGGGGACGGCCGAGGGCCGGCTGGACGGCGCGGTGGCCCACCGCTCCCTCGTGCGCTACGACGCCTACAACGAGATGTCCGGGCGCCAGTCGACGACCATCGCGCTGCTCGACTCCGCGGGCTCGGGGCTCCTCCTGAGCTCCATCGCCCACCGCGACCAGGCCCGCGTCTACGCCAAGCAGGTCGTCGCGGGGGTCCCGGACCTCCAGCTCTCCCCCGAGGAGGAGGAGGCGCTGCGGCTGGCGACGGACGCGCCCGCCCCGCCGGAGCCGCGCGGGCCCTCGCGGTGAGTCGCGTCGGGTTCCTCGGCCCCGAGGGCACCCACTCGCACGAGGCGCTGCTGGGGACGCGGTGGGGCACGGGGCACGAGCTCGTCCCCCTGGCCTCGAACCACGACGTCGTCCTCGCGGTGCAGGACGGGCGGGTCGACCGCGCGCTCGCACCGCTGGAGAACTCCGTCGAGGGCGGGGTCACGGCGACCCTCGACGCGCTGACTTCCGCCGCCCCCGACGTCGTCGTGGTCGCCGAGCTCGTCCACGACGTGCACCACTGCCTCGTCGCCGCGCCGGGCAGCGACCCGGCGGCGCTCGCGCTCGTGCTCTCCCACCCCCAGGGCCTCGCCCAGTGCGCCGGCACGCCTGCGGCGCTTGGCGCCGACGGCCCGGACGGAGGCCGTGGCCTCGACCGCCGGTGCCGTCGAGCGCGCGGCCCGCGAGCCGGGGGTCGGCGCGGTCGGCTCCCGGACGGCCGCGGAGCGCTACGGCGCCGCGGTGCTGGCCGCGGACATCGAGGACGAGCCGGGCAACGCGACGCGCTTCGTCTGGCTCGCCCCCGCCGGCACCCCGCCCGACGGCCGGCCGACGAAGGCCTCCGTCGCCTTCCACGGCGCCGGGGACGCCTCCCCGGGCTGGCTCGTGCGCTGCCTCTCGGAGTTCGCCTTCCGCGGGGTGAACCTCACCCGGATCGAGTCGCGGCCGCTGCGCTCCGTCCTCGGGCACTACCTCTTCCACCTCGACCTCGAGGGTGCGCCGGGGGATCCGGCGGTCGACGAGGCCCTCGCGGCGCTGCGCCCGCACTGCGAGGAGGTGCGCCTTCTCGGCGCGTACGAGGCCGCTCCGGCGGCCGGACCCGTCGCTACACTTCCCGCTGGCCATGGGAGTGCCCACTCCAGCTGACCCAGTGGGGTTCGTGTCGCCCGACGAGCATCGGCGACGCGGACGTGATGGTGGCCGGGTGCTCGTCCTCAACGCGACGTACGAACCGATCAACGTCTGCACGGTCCGGCGCGCCGCGATCCTCCTGCTCAAGAGCAAGGCGGAGGTCGTCGAGCACGCCTCGTGGGAGCTCCGCTCGGAGCACACGGCCATGGCGCGCCCCGTCGTCATCCGCCTCGTGAGCTACGTCCACGTCCCCCGGGACACGCACCGCCGCAAGATCACGCGGCGCGCGGTCTTCGCCCGGGACAACTGGACCTGCCAGTACTGCGGCTCGCGCCAGCAGCTGACCGTGGACCACGTCATCCCGCGCTCGAAGGGCGGCTCGAGCGACTGGACGAACATCGTCGCCGCCTGCGCCCCGTGCAACCGCCGCAAGGGCGACTTCCTCCCGGCCCGCGCCGGGATGCACCCGAAGCTCAAGCCGACCGCGCCGCACCCCGACGTCTTCATCCACGTCGCGTCGCCGACGATCCCCGCCGCCTGGCGCCAGTGGCTGCCCGGGGCGAGCACGGAGTCGTCGACCAGCACCTCCGTCGCCGACGCCGCCTGAGCCGCGCCGGCTAGGCCAGGCGGCGGCGCTGCTGCTGCTTGCGTGCGACGACCGTCGCGGCGACGAGGGCGGCGGCGAGCGCGGCGAGGACCACCGCGAGCGTCGGCGGGACGTCGTCCCCCGTCGAGGTCGAGGTGGCGGCGAGGCCGGCCGCTGGAGCGGTCGGGCTCGCACCGTCGGTCGGAGCGGCGCCAGGGGCCGGCGCCGCACCGGGCGCCGCGGCGGAGGCTGCCGGAGCCGGCGCGCCCGCGGGGGGCGCGCTGCTCCCGCCCCCCGTGCCGCCGCCCGAGGTCGGCGGAGCCGCGGGCACCGCCGTGCCGGAGGCGTCCCCGCCCGAGGGGGCGGTGCGGGGCTTCGCGGCGGAGCGCAGCTGGGCCGCGCGGATCTGCTCGCGGCAGTCCGTGTACTCGTCGACGTCCGTCGGCAGCCCCCGGAGGGCTCCCGCGTACTGGGCGTTCGTGTACGTGCCGTCGACCGACCCGTCCTGGCAGTCCTTCGTGAGGGCCGCGGTGCCGGCGTCGGCGTGCGCGGCGGCGGGGACGAGCAGCGCGGCGGCCACGAGCGTGGTCAAGAGGCGCATGGTCCATGCCGTGCCCACGTGGGCGAGGGCCCGAACATCGGCCCGGAACGACGAAGGGCGCCCTCGACGGGGGCGCCCTTCGCCAACTACCTCGACTGGATCGAGATCGACCTGCCCTGCACTGCACCGGAGGGACCACTTCCGGTGGGCGGGTCGACGGTGGCCCGGTCTGGATTCGCTAGCGGATCCAGCCTTCCCGACCTAGCGGCCGGGCACCTCCAGGGTCCCGCAAGAACTGTGACTACAGATTCGGACCACCTCCTTTCTCTGGTACGCGGAAAGGTAGCAACGGCGGCCGACGGAGTCCAAGCGCTCAGGTGTCCACTTCGCCGGCCCGCGCCTGCTCCTCGCTGACCACCCGCAGGCCGCCGGCCGCGGCGGGGTCCACGGGCGCCGGGGCGACCTCCCGACGGGGCGGGTCGACCTCCGCCGCGCGCTCCTCCTGGCGGCGGGTGACCGTCGCCACGACGGCGATCGGCCAGGCCCGCCGCCCCGGCGGAGAGCAGCGTCGCGGCGGCCCGCAGCGCGTCGATGCGCTCCCGGTCGGCGACGTCCGCGGCGTCCCCCAACGCCAGCCAGGTGACCCCCACCGCGAGGGCCGCGAGGGCGAGCACGGGCCAGAGCGCGCGCTGCACCGCCGGGGTGGGGCGCGGGTCGTCGAGCACCGCGCGGTTCCCCCGCACGACCACGAGCCACCGCGCGACGAGGGCGAGCGCGACGAGGAGCGCGACGAGCTCGAGGAGCGCCGCGAGCGTCACGAGCCGGTCGGCACCGAGGAGGTCGTCCACGCGCGAGCTCGCCGCGGTCGAGGCCCCGGGCGGTGGTGATCCGCCCGACGTCCGCGCCGATCGCCAGGAGGCAGGCGCCGACCTTCACGTAGAGCGCCAGGATCGCGGGGGTGGCCCGCGATCCCGGCGGCGTGTAGACGGCGTCCGGCGCCGGCGGCGTGGACGTCGCGCTCACGCGGACGACCTAGGCGTCCGGGTCGTCCTCGACGTCCGAGGCGGCCTCGGACTCGGCGACGTCCGGCACGATCTCCTGCGTGTCGTCGTCCGGGTTCTCGAGCGTCGCCGGGTCGGCGACCGCCACCTCGGCGCCGCCCGCGTCGGCCGAGAGGTCCACGGGCGCGGCGGCCAGGCCGTCGAGGGTCTCCTGCGCCGTCGCCGCGGCGTCGGACTCGATGACGAGCGCGACGGCCGAGACGCGGTCGTCGTCCTTCACGTTCATGACCCGCACCCCCGTCGCCGAACGGCCCTGCTGGGAGATCCCGCGCACGGCGGTCCGCTGGACCATGCCGCCCTCGGAGATGAAGACGAGGTCCTGGTGCGGCGCGGACGACGAGCGCGCCCGCGAGGCCGCCCTTCGTGTCCGTCAGCCCCATCGTCTTGACGCCCTTGGCGCCGCGCGAGGTCTTGCGGTACTGGTCGATCTTCGTGCGCTTGCCGTAGCCGTTCTCCGTCACGACGAGCAGCTCCATCTCGTCCCGGGCGACGTCCATGGCGATGACCTGGCCGGCGTCGCCGACGTCCATGCCGCGGACGCCCGAGGTGTCGCGGCCCATGGCCCGCGTCTGCTCCTCCTCGAAGCGCACGGTGAGCCCGGCCTTGGAGACCATGATGACCTCGTCGCCCGGGTCGACCCGCCGCACGGCGACGAGCTCGTCGTCGTCGCGGATGTTGATCGCGATGATGCCGTCGGCCTTGATCGGCGTGTTGTAGGAGAGGAACTCCGTCTTCTTGATCACGCCGGCCTTCGTCGCGAAGACGAGGTACTGCGACTCGCGGAAGTCCCGGGTGGAGACGACGGACTGGATCCGCTCGCCCTCGCGCAGCGGCAGGACGTTCACCAGCGCGCGGCCCTTGGACGTGCGCGACGCCTCGGGCAGCTCGTAGACCTTCGAGCGGTAGACCTTGCCCCGGTTCGAGAAGAACAGGAGGTAGTCGTGGGACGAGCACACGAAGAGGTGCTCGATGTAGTCCCCGTCCTTCATGTCCATGCCGGTCACGCCGACGCCGCCGCGCGCCTGCTGGCGGTAGGTCGCCAGGGGGAGGGACTTGATGTAGCCCGTGTGGGTGATCGTGATGACCATCTGCTGGTCCGCGATCAGGTCCTCGATGTCGAGCTCGTCCTCCGAGTCCTGGATGAGCGTGCGCCGCTCGTCCCCGAAGCGCTCCGTGAGCTCCGCGAGCTCCTCCTTGATGAGCGCCATGACGAGGCCCTCGTCGCCGAGGAGGGTGCGCAGCTCGCCGATGCGCTCCATCTTGTCCGCGTGCTCCTGCTTGATCTCGCCCGACTCGAGCGCGGTGAGCTGCGAGAGGCGCAGGGCGAGGATCGCCTCGGCCTGGATCTGGGAGAGCTCGAAGCGCTCCATGAGCTGCGTCCGGGCCTCGTCGCGGTTGGCCGACGCGCGGATGAGGTCGATGATCGCGTCGAGGTTGTCCAGCGCGATGAGCAGGCCCTCGAGCACGTGCACCCGCGCCTCGAGCTCCGCGAGCTCGTACTTCGAGCGGCGGACGACGACCTCGCGCTGGTGCGTGACGTACGCGTGGATGACCTCGCGCAGCGCGAGCGTCTTCGGCACGCCGTCGACGAGCGCGACCATGTTCACGCCGAACGTCGACTGCATGGGCGTGTGCTTGTAGAGCTTGTTGAGCGCGACCTTCGGGATGACGTCGCGCTTGAGCTCGATCACCAGGCGCATGCCCCGCCGGTCGGACTCGTCGCGGATGTCGGAGATCTCGGGGATCTTCTTGTCGTTGACGAGGTCGGCGATCTTCGTGATCAGGCCGCCCTCGCCGCCCTTGCGGACCTGGAAGGGCAGCTCGGTGACGATGAGCGCCTCCTTGCCGCGCTGGATGTCCTCCACGCCGACCTTCGCGCGCACCCGGACCCGGCCGCGGCCCGTCTCGTAGGCGTCGCGGATGCCCTGCCGGCCGAGGATGATCCCGCCCGTGGGGAAGTCCGGCCCCGAGACGTGCTGCATGAGCGCGTCCGCCGAGATGTCCGGGTCGTCGATGTACGCGTTGACCGCGTTGACGACCTCCCGCAGGTTGTGCGGCGGGATGTTCGTCGCCATGCCGACCGCGATCCCCGACGCCCCGTTGACCAGGAGGTTCGGGAAGCGCGAGGGCAGGACGGTCGGCTCGCGCCGGGACCCGTCGTAGTTCGGGACGAAGTCGACCGTGTCCTTGTCGAGGTCCCGCAGCATCTCCGTCGCCAGGCGGGAGAGGCGCGCCTCCGTGTTGTGCGAGACGAAGCCCCCCGTCAGGAAGGCGTGGTCCTCCGAGTCGACCCGCAGCGAGTACACGGGCTGGACCCCCGCGGGGACGACCGAGGCCACTTCGGCGTAGTAGTAGTCGCCGGTCACCAGGGGGTCGACGACGGCGCAGACCTCCGCGTCGGCGATCCGCTCGCGCAGCGCGACGCCGTCGCGCTCCCACCGCTCGACCCGGTCGACGTTGTGCCGGCGCAGCCACGCGCCGTCGGGGGCGCCGGCGGTCTCCGTCCGGATGAACTCGGCCACGAAGGGCACGTGGTCGCTCGACAGCGCCCGGCTGGTGACGGGGATCTGCCGCAGGGCGCTGCGGAGCTTCGCCTGCTTGACGCCGAGGAAGCCCACGCGCTCCGAGAACAGGCGCGCGTCGCGCCGGTTCGTGATGACGACCTTGATCTCGTCGCGGCCGGCCTGGCGGCTCAGCCGCGAGACGACCCCGAACTCGAGCAGGAGCTGCTGGACCTCACGCGCGAGCTCCGGGCTGATCGTCGAGTAGGAGACCTGGATGGTGTTCCGGGGCAGCAGCGAGGACGAGCCGTCCCCCGTGAACAGCGCCTGCAAGAACGCGCGCTTGTACGGCATGGTCGCGCCCCAGACCCGCTCGGGGACGTGCTTGCGCGCGCTGCGCAGGCCGGTGATCGGCCCGAGCACGCTGCCCATGAGGTGGTGCAGGTTGTGGACGTCGAGCTCGAAGCACGTGCTGCCGGACGCGATGACGCGGGAGGAGACGTACCGCGCCCCGCCGACGACCGCGTCGTAGGCGGCCAGGACCGTGTCGAAGAAGGCGCGGTCGTTGTTGTTGAAGCCCGCGCGGTCCTCGCCGATCCAGCCCTCGGAGACCCACGCTCCCAGGAGGACCGCTTCGGCGCGCTCGTCCGCCGAGAGCTCCCCACCGGTGGGGCGGGGCGTGCGGTTGACCACGACGCGATCACCGGGCTGCAGCTCCTCGAGCAGCTTCCAGAGGAGCATCGGGACGCCGGCGACGTCGACGAGGCACAGGACGGGGTGGTTCTCCGTCCCCGTGAGCGTGTAGCCCTCGGCGGTCGTGAGGCGCAGGGTCGGGTGGTCGCCGGAGTGGAACACCCGCGAGGCCGCGACCGGGCGCGCCAGACGATCGAGGACCGTGAGGGCCTCGGCGCGCTCGCTGTCCGGGGCGAGCCCGTGCGCGAGCGAGGCCATGGTGCGCGTGCCGTCGGGGGTCGCAACGCGGGTCTCGCCCACGACGCAGTACCTCATGGCGGCTGCCGCGTCGCCGTCGACGGAGCCGAAGTTGCCCTGGCCGTCGACGAGGGGGTAGCGCAGGGAGAAGTCCTGCGCCATGCGGACGAGCGTGTCGTAGATCGACGCGTCGCCGTGGGGGTGGTAGTTGCCCATCACCTCCCCGACGATCTTCGCGCACTTCGAGTAGGGCCGGTTGGGCTGCAGGCCCAGGTCGTTCATGCCGTAGAGCACGCGGCGGTGCACGGGCTTGAGGCCGTCGCGCACGTCGGGCAGCGCGCGGCCGACGATGACGGACATCGCGTAGTCGAGGTACGCGGAGCGCATCTCGTCCTCGAGCGCGCGCGGCTCGACGTTGCCGCCGCTCAGCAGGTCAGTCGACGACATTCACTTCATCCTTCGTTCGGGAGCTGGGGGTCATCGACTAGACGTCGACGGTCGCCGCGAGGGCGTTGTCCTCGATGAACTCGCGGCGGTGCTCGACCACGTCGCCCATGAGCATCGAGAAGAGGCGGTCCGCGTCCGCGGCGTCCTCGATCGACACCTGCTGGAGCGTGCGGGTCGCCGGGTTCATCGTCGTGTCGGCGAGCTGGTCGGCGTTCATCTCGCCCAGCCCCTTGAAGCGGTTGAGCGTCACGCCCTTCTGCGCCACGGAGAGCACGGTCTGGCGCAGCCCCTCGAACGTCGCGGCCTCCTCGGCGCGCTGGCCCGGGAGCGCCACGGTGAACGCCGGGGTCCCGGCGAGCTCCGCGATCGCGAGGTGCACCTTCACGAACTCGCGGTACTCCTTCGAGTCGAAGAGCGCGCGCGGCAGGCGGTGGGTCTGCGCGAGGCCCGTCTTGTTCTCGATGCCCTTCACGACGAGGTCGCCGTCCTCGGACTCCGAGACGAGCTGGGTGACGAGCGTGGCCTTCGCGTCCTCCGTCCGCGCGAAGAGCGCCACGGCGTCGGCCGAGTTCATGATGTGCTCCGCCAGGAGGTTCGACTCCTCGAGGAAGGCGATCGCGCGGGCGCCGTGGGTCGCGCGCAGGGTCGAGCCCCAGCCCTCGAGCTGCTTGATCAGGCGGCAGTAGCGCTGCCAGCGCGTCTCGGTGAGCTTGAACTGCTTCCCGTGGCGGTCCGTGATCTCGAACTTCTCGAACTTGTCCGAGAGCAGCACCTCCTCGAGCTCCATCTCGTGCTCGATGTACCGCTCGTTGCGCCCCTGCTTGAGCTTGTAGAGCGGCGGCTTGGCGATGTAGACGAAGCCCGCCTCGAAGAGCTCGGGCATCTCGCGGAACATCAGCGTGAGGATGAGCGTCCGGATGTGGGCGCCGTCCACGTCGGCGTCCGTCATGAGGATCACCTTGTGGTACCGGGCGTTCTCGATGTTGAACTCGTCCCGGACCCCCGTGCCGATCGCGGTGATCAGCGCCTGGACCTCGTTGTTCTGCAGGACCTTGTCGATCCGCGCCTTCTCGACGTTGAGGATCTTCCCGCGCAGGGGGAGCACCGCCTGGGTGTGCCGGTCGCGGCCCTGCTTGGCCGAGCCGCCGGCGGAGTCGCCCTCCACCACGAAGATCTCGGCGAGCGAGGGGTCCTTCACGGAGCAGTCCGCGAGCTTGCCGGGCAGCCGTGAGTTCTCCAGCGCGCTCTTGCGGCGCGTGAGGTCGCGGGCCTTGCGGGCGGCGGAGCGCGCCTGGGCGGCCTGGACCGCCTTCTGCACGATGGCCTTCGCGTCCTTCGGGTTCTCCTCGAGGAACTCCGCGAGGCCCGCGTTGACGACGCGCTGCACGTGGCCGGCCATGCCGGGGTTGCCGAGCTTCGTCTTCGTCTGGCCCTCGAACTGCGGGTCGGCGAGCTTCACGGAGACGATCGCCGTCAGGCCCTCGCGGACGTCCTCGCCCGAGAGCTCCGGGTCCTTCTCCTTCAGCTCGCCCTTCGCGCGCGCCCAGCGGTTGATCTGGGTCGTCAGCGCGGAGCGCAGGCCCGACATGTGCGAGCCGCCCTCGTGCGTGTTGATGTTGTTCGCGAAGGAGAAGACGGACTCCTGGTAGGTCGCGTTCCACTGCATCGCGACCTCCACGTAGCCCTCCTTCTCGGAGTCGCCGTCGAAGTAGACGACCTTCGAGCCCAGCGCCTCCTTGCCCTCGTTGAGGTGGCGGACGAAGTCCTCGATGCCGCCCTCGGCGTGGAACTCCGCGCGCTTGCCCTCGCCGCGCTCGTCCGTCAGCGTGATGCGCAGGCCGCGGGTGAGGAACGACGTCTCGCGCAGGCGGTTCTCGAGCGTCGCGTAGTCGTAGTCGATCTCGGCGAAGATCTCCGAGTCCGGGAGGAACGAGATCGAGGTGCCGTGGCCGTCGGAGGGCTCGCCCTTGACGATGGTGCTCAGGGGCTTGCCGCGCTGGTACTCCTGGCGCCAGACGTGGCCGTCGCGCGTGATCTCCGCCTTGAGCGACTCCGAGAGCGCGTTGACCACGGAGGAGCCGACGCCGTGCAGGCCGCCCGAGACCTTGTAGCCGCCGCCGTCGCCGAACTTCCCGCCGGCGTGCAGGACCGTGAGGATGACCTCGAGGGCGGACTTGCCCTCCTTCTCCATCGTCGAGACGGGGATGCCGCGCCCGTCGTCGGAGACCGTGATCGAGTTGTCCGGGTGGATCGTGACGTCGACCCGGGAGCAGAAGCCCGCGAGGGCCTCGTCGACCGAGTTGTCCACGATCTCGTAGACGAGGTGGTGCAGGCCGCGCACGCCGGTCGAGCCGATGTACATGCCCGGGCGCTTGCGGACGGCCTCGAGGCCCTCGAGGACGGTGATGTCCTGGGCGTCGTAGCCGGCCGACCCGCGCTGGCCGTCGCGCTTGGATTCGTCCTGGCTCAAGAAGTGCTCCGTGACTCAAGAACGCCCCGGCGCTGGAGGTGCACGAGCACCTCGCCGGGGCGGTCGAACTGGAAGGCGACAGGATAGCAGTGCTGGGGGTCGTAATCGCGCGCGAGGGGCGCAGAAAACGCAGGAAACAAGCCGCTTTTGTGGCTCCGGGTCACCCCGGGCGCACCCAGGAGCGCCCCGGGGCCGCGGTGCACCGCAGCTCCCGCACCGTCCCGGCCCCGAGCCGGGCCGCGAGGAGCGCGAGCAGCTCGCCCGACATGAGGGTCAGCTCGTGCGCCCAGACCGCGCTCTCGCAGGTCACGGAGACGACGCCGTCCCGGGCCGCGGTGGGGGTCGCGCGGGCCGCGAGCGCGGGCCCGACCGCCTCGGGCCACACCGCCTGGACCTGGGCGAGCAGGGAGGCCGGCTGCAGCCCGCGGACCAGCGTGCCGATGGCGCCGGCCCCGCCGCCCGCGCGGCGCGGCGCGCTGCGGTGCTTCACGCCGCCGCCGCCTCGGCGTCGTCCTGCACGACCTCGCCGCCGCTGACCGCGAGGCGCACGACGCCCGCGCCGTCCCCGCCCGGGACGTGGCCGAGGTCCGTCGTCGTGATGAGGCACTGCCCGACCGCGGCGACCCGGGCGACGAGCAGCCCGCGGCGGTCCGCGTCGAGCTCGCTCATGACGTCGTCGAGCAGCAGCAGGGGCGGCGCCCCGCGCTCCTCCGCGAGCGCCTCGCGTTCGGCCAGCAGGAGCGCCAGGAGCCCGAGGCGCTGCTCCCCCTGGGAGCCGTAGACCCGCAGCTCGCGCCCGTCGCGCTGCAGCGCGAGGTCGTCCCGGTGCGGCCCGTGCTGGGTGAAGCCGCGGTCCACGTCGGAGTCCAGCCGCTCCGCGAGCTCGGCGGCGAGCTCCTCGGGGGTCTCGGCCTGCGACCGCGGCTTGTACTTCAGCACCGCGTCGCCCTCGAGCCCGAGCTCCGCGGCGATGCCCGCGAAGCGCCCGGCGATGAGGTCCACGGCCCGCGCCCGGTCGTCCCGCAGCGCGATGCCGTGGCGGGCGAGCTCGAGGTCCCACGCCGCCATGGAGGCCCGGGAGCCGCCCGCCCGCAGCCGGCCGAGCAGCGCGTTGCGCTGGCCGAGCGCGGCCGAGTACTGCCGGCGGGTCTGCGCCCGCGTCGGCCAGAGCCCCGTCACGAGCGCGTCGAGGTGCGAGCGCCGCAGGGCCGGCGGCCCCTTGACCAGCTCGAGCCGCTCGGGCAGGAAGACGCTCACGAGCGGGCGCCCCGGCGCGTCGAGCAGCCGCTCCACCGGCGCCCCGTCGACCCGCAGCCGCTTGTCCTGCCCGGGCTGGAAGCCCACGAAGAGCTCGTGCTCGTAGCCCGAGTCGTCCCGGGTCGAGACCTCCACGCGGCAGGCCTCCGCGCCGAAGCGGAGCACCTCGCGCTCGTTCGACGTCCGGCAGGAGCGCGCGGTGCAGCCGAAGTACAGGGCTTCGAGGAGGTTCGTCTTCCCGGCCCCGTTGCGCCCGTGGGCGACGGTCAGGCCGGGGCCGAGCCGCACGTCCGCCGCCGCGTAGGTGCGGAAGTCGCGCACCCGCAGTCGGCGGACGAGCATGACGCCGCCGCCCTAGACGTTCAGGCGGATCGGCATGATCAGGTAGAGGAAGCCCGAGCCGTCGCCGGCCTCGATGAGGCCCGGCCGCAGCGGCGAGATGAGCTTCAGGATGACGTCGCCGCCCTCGACGGACTCCAGGCCGTCCCGGAGGAAGTCGGGGTTGAAGCCGATCTCGAACGGCTCGCCGGAGAACGGGACGGGCAGGGGCTCGGAGGCCTCGCCGACGTCCGGGGTCTGCGCGGAGATCGTCAGCTCCCCCTCGGCGAAGGAGAGGCGCAGCGGCGCGTTCTTCTGGGCCATGAGCGAGATGCGGCGCACGACCCCGACGAGCTCCTCGCCCGGCACGGAGAGCTCGTGCTCGTAGGTCTCGGGCAGGAGCTGGCGGTAGTTCGGGAACTGGCCGTCGATGAGCCGCGAGCTCAGGACGACGTCCCCGGCCCGGAAGACGACCTGGTTCGCCCGCACCCCGATCTCGATGGCGTCCGTCTGGCCGCCGGAGGAGACGATGCGCTCGAGCTCCTGCAGCGCCCGGGCCGGGACGTTCGCCTCGAAGCCGCCGTCGACGGGCTCGTCGAGGCGCGTCTCCTTCACGGAGAGGCGGTAGGAGTCCGTGGCCACCATCCGCAGCTCCGTCCCCGTGGCCGAGACGAGGATGCCGGTGAGGATCGGGCGCGTCTCGTCCCGCGAGGCGGAGCGGGCCACCTTCGCGATGGTCTCCGTGAACGCCTTCGCCGGCAGGTGGACGACCTGGTCGCCCCCGGGCTCGGGCAGCGGCGGGAAGTCCTCCGTGCGCAGGGTGCGCAGGTGGAAGCGTGCGGGCCCGCAGATGATCTCGACGTCCTGCTCGGCGGGGCGCAGCTCGAGGGTGAGCGGTCCGCTCGGGAGCTGGCGGGCGACGTCGAGCAGCAGCCGGGCGGGGAGGACGACGGTGCCGTCGCGCTCGACCTGGGCGATGAGGGGCACGCGGAGGCCGACCTCCATGTCCGTGGCCCGGAGCTCGACGGCCCCGTCGGCGGCATGGACCTGCACGCCCGAGAGCGCCTGGACGGCGGAGCGGGTCGAGGCGACGCGGGAGGCGGTCTGCAGCTGACCCAGCAGCTCGGAACTCGTGGTGGACAGCTTCACGATGGGGACCTCATTGACAAGGGAGGGAAGGGGTCACAGGGGGTGTTCACTGTGCACGACGGGTCGTTCCCTCCCGCAGGATGCGGGCAAACGGCGCACAGGTGGAGCCTCGTGGTTGTGCGGATCCTGTCAGCCCGGCCGGTCGGCCTACGCCGTGGTCAGGCGGCGGGAGAGCTTCTGCACAGCCTCGAGCGCCTCGGGATCGCTGCCCAGGCGCTCCGCCGTCCGCTTCACGGCGTGCATGACGGTCGTGTGGTTGCGCCCGCCGAAGGAGCGCCCGATGGAGGGCAGGGACTCCTGGGTGTGCTCCCGCGCGAGGTACATCGCGAGCTGCCGCGGCCAGGAGACGCGGAGGGCCCGCGAGGGGGAGAGCAGCTCGTCCTGGGTGAGGGAGAAGGCCTCGCAGACGAGCTCCTGCACCCGCGCGACGGTGACGTCGGGCAGCCCGTAGCCGACCCCGCCCGCGGAGGGCGCGCCGGCCGTGCCGGCCCCACCCGGCCTGCGGACCGCACCGCGCCCGTAGAGCCCGTCGAGGACCTCCGCGGCGAGGTCGGCCGTGAGGGCCCGGCCCGTGAGCGAGCCGAAGGCCACGACGCGGATGAGGGCGCCCTCCAGCGCGCGGATGTTCGAGGGGATCCGGTCCGCGATGACGTCGAGGGCGGCGGCCTCGGCGAGCTCGATCGCGTCGTGCTGGACCCGCTTGCGCAGGACGGTCATGCGGGTGGCCAGGTCCGGCGCCTGGATGTCCGTGACCAGGCCGGCCTCGAAGCGCTCGCGCATCCGGTCCTCGAGCTGCTGGAGGTCGCCCGGCAGGCGGTCCGACGTCAGGACGAGCTGGGAGCCCGCGTCGTGGAGCGCGTTGAAGGTGTGGAAGAACTCCTCCTCCGTCCGGGCCTTCTTCTCGAGGAACTGGACGTCGTCGATGAGCAGGACGTCCGCGCGCCGGTAGCGCTCCTTGAAGGAGTCCTTCGCGTCCCCGGCGCCCTTCTGGATCGAGGCGAGGAACTCGTTCGTGAAGCGCTCGATCGTCGTGTAGCGGACGGTGAGGCCGTTGCCGTACTCCCGGACGTAGTTGCCGATGGAGTGCAGGAGGTGGGTCTTGCCGACGCCGGGCGGGCCGTAGATGAAGAGGGGGTTGTAGGCCTGCCCCGGGAGCTCGGCGACCGCGAGGGCCGCGGCGTGCGCGAAGCGGTTCGCGTCCCCGATGACGAACTGGCCGAAGGTGAACTTCGGGTTGAGCTCGGCCGGCGTCGGCGAGGCGTCGGAGTCGGACCCGTGCGGCGTCTCCGCGGGGCCCGGCGTGCGGACCGCGCCGGCCGCGACGACCTCGATGCCGGCGCCGCGGCCGAGCACCTCGGCGGTCGCGGCGCGCAGGGGCCGATCGAACCGGTCGGCGACCCAGTCGCGCAGCTCGGGCGGCGCGGCGAGCACGAGGGTCGCGCCCTCGACGGCCACGGCCTGGAGGGGCGCGAGCCAGACCTCGAAGGTCGAGGCCCCGACGGAGCGGCGCAGGACGTCTTGCACGGCGGTCCAGATGTGCAGGGTGTCCTGGGTCACGGCAGGGGAGAGCAGCTCCTCGTCGGGGGCGTCGCGGCAGGTCTGGGAGAGGAGCGGTGGCCGGTCTCCGGCCGCCGCGGTGGCGCAACGTAGCAGAGCCCCGGAGGCGGTTGCGGGGGCACGCGGACACGACGTCGGACCGGCATGGGACAAGCGCGCAAATCGCGACCGAAACCGCGCCAGGGGCCCGGCGACCCCGGTCGGCGAGGGTCATGCACACCCCGCGGACGGAACCCGTGCACCGCGCTGTGCGCAGGCCGTTCTCGATACAGTGGACGGCCCGGCCGTCGCTTCCCGACGGCTCCGACCCGAGGCTCCCGCCCCATGAAGCGCACCTACCAGCCCAAGAAGCGCAAGCGCGCCCGCACCCACGGCTTCCGCGAGCGCATGTCGACCCGCGCCGGCCGCGTGGTCCTCAAGCGCCGCCGCGACAAGGGTCGCAAGCGGCTGTCCGTCTCGGACAAGTAGTGGACGAGGCCCCGCGGCCCGTCGGCGCCTCACGCCCCAAGGCGAAGCGCGGACGGCTGTCGCGGTCGGCCGAGTTCGAGCGGGTCTACCGGCAGGGCCGGTCCCACGGCAACCGCTTCCTGGTCCTGCACGTCTTCCCGCGCGGGGCCGGCGATCCCACCCAGGCCGCCCAGGAGCTCGGCACGGGTCCGCGCCTCGGGCTCTCCGTCTCGCGCAAGGTCGGCGGCTCCGTCGAGCGCAACCTCGTCAAGCGCCTCCTCCGCGAGGCCTTCGCCCTGGAGTCCGCCCGGCTGCCCGCGGGCCAGGACGTCGTGGTCGTCGCCCGGCCGCCCGCGCTGGAGCTGGCCGAACGCGAGGGGCTGGCGGGCATGCACGGCGCCCTGGGGGAGCTCGTCGGCAAGGTCGCGGGCGCCGAGCCCGGACCGGGCGTGCGGACGGACCCACCGGCGTGAGCGCCGCCCGGCGCGCGCTCATCGCCCCGGTCCGCCTCTACCAGCGGCTGATCTCGCCCCTGCTGCCCCGGCGCTGCAAGTACGAGCCGACCTGCTCGACCTACGCCGTCGACGCCCTTCGCGCGCACGGCGCCCTGCGGGGCCTCGTCCTGGCGGGCTGGCGGCTGCTGCGCTGCAACCCCTGGAGCCACGGCGGGTACGATCCCGTCGAGGCCCAGACCCTCTTCGGGCACCCCGTCACGCCCGACCGTCCCCCAGCCTGAGCCCCCTCACATGCCCTTCGTCTCCGCGAACGTCCTCCAGCCGCTCATCGACGTGTTCGAGCAGGTGCTCCTGTTCTTCCACGACACGGTGGGCCTCGGCTGGGGCCTGTCGATCATGGCGCTGACCATCTCGGTCCGCACGGTCCTCCTGCCGCTGACCCTCAAGCAGTTCCGCTCCATGGCGGCGATGCAGAAGCTCGCGCCGGAGATGAAGGTCCTGCAGGCGAAGTACAAGGACGACCGCCAGCGCCTCAACCAGGAGATGATGAAGTTCTACCAGGAGAACAAGGTCAACCCCTTCGCCTCCTGCCTGCCGCTCCTGGCGCAGATGCCGGTCTTCATCTCGCTGTTCTACATGCTCCGCAAGGACCTCAAGGAGGACATCTGCGGGCCGTTCGAGCGCGGGACGAACATCGCCACGACGTACTGCGACAAGGTCAAGCCGGGTTCCGCGGAGCTTCCTCTTCATCCCGGACATCACGGCGCCCGCGGTCGGCGCCGTCCTCGCGGTGCTCATCGTCCTCTACGTCGGCTCGCAGCTGCTCTCGAGCCTGCTCATGTCGACGACGGTCGACAAGAACCAGAAGCGCATCATGCTCGCGCTGCCCGTTCGTCTTCGTCTTCTTCATCCTGAACTTCCCGGCCGGCCTGATCCTCTACTGGATCACCACGAACTTCTGGACGGTCGGGCAGCAGTACTTCGTCCGGCGCTCCGTCGGCATGGCCGTCCCGGGCCGGCCCGGGCACGCTGCCGACCCCGGATCCCATCGACTTCGGCAAGCTGCTCGGGGGCAAGAAGGACGAGCCGGAGGTCGCGGCGGTCGGGGCGAAGGCCGGCAAGGGCGCCAAGGCCGAGGGCGCGAAGGCGACGAACGGCAGCACGGCCGTGCGGACGACGCCACCGCCGCCGCCCCGCGGCAAGAAGAAGAAGAAGACCGGGCGGCGCCGCTGATGGCGGCGCAGGAGGAGGAGCTCGTCGCCGAGCTGCTCGGCCGGCTGAACGAGGCGCTCGCCCTCGAGGCGACGGTCGAGGTGGGCGAGCAGGACGGGACGCTCACCGGCACGCTCCACGGGGAGGAGCTCGGGCTCTTCATCGGCCGTCACGGCCAGACCATCGACGCCGTCCAGCACCTCGCGCAGCGTGCGGTCGCGACGCTCGTGGGCGAGCAGCGTCGCGTCGTGGTCGACGCCGAGGGGTACCGCGCCCGCCGCCAGGAGGCGCTGGAGCGCCAGGCCGCGGAGGCCGCGGACCAGGCGATCAGCACGGGGCGGCCCGTCGCCCTGGACGCGATGACGGCCGGCGAGCGCCGGCTCGTCCACGAGTACCTGCGTGACCGCGGCGACGTGGCCACGCACTCGGAGGGCGAGGAGCCGGACCGGCACCTCGTCGTCTCCCCCGCCGAGGGCTGACGAGGCGACGTTCCACGTGAAACGTCCCCGCGCGGGCGTTTCACGTGCAACCTCGGCGAGGATCCGACCGCCCGGAACCCCGATGATGCGGGGGTGAGCGCCCTCCGCACCCGCATCTCGAGCCTCGTCGAGGCCTTCGAGCTGCCGGAGGGCGCGGGCCGTCCGCTCCGGGCGCTCCTCGAGGTCGTCGAGACGGACCCGACGGCGCCGACGACGGTCACGGACCCCGTGCACGGGGTCGAGACCCACCTCGCGGACTCCTTCGACGGCCTCCTGGTCCCCGCGGTGCGCAGCATGCGCGGAGATCGCCGACCTCGGCGCGGGTGCCGGGTTCCCGGGCCTCGTCCTGGCCGTCGCCCTGCCCGAGGCGCGCGTGCGGCTGGTCGACTCCGTCGGCAAGAAGTGCGACTTCATGCGCCGTGCTGCCGCGGCGGCCGGGCTCGACGAACGTCGAGGCGGTCCACGCGCGGGCGGAGGACTGGCCCGAGGGGATCGAGCGCCACGACCTCGTCACCGCCCGTGCCGTCGCGCCACTGCCGGTCCTCGTCGAGTACGCGGCGCCGTTGCTCGCGCTGGACGGGCTCCTGGTGGCCTGGAAGGGCGTCACGTGACGCCGCCGAGGAGGCCGACGGCGCAGCGGCCGCGGGCGCCACGGGCATGGAACTCGTCGAGGTGCTCGCCGTTCCGCCCCGCCCCGGGGCCGGACACCGGCACCTCCACGTCTACTCGAAGGTCAGCTTGACCCCTGCGAAGTTCCCCCGCCGGCCGGGAATGGCCCGCAAACGGCCGCTCTCGGCCTCGACCTGAGGCTCCGCGGGCCGTTCGGGGGCCCCGCTCCGACCGCGACGCGCCGTACCCTGACCGGCGATGGGGACGATCTACGCCATTGCCAACCAGAAGGGCGGGGTGGGCAAGACGACGACGGCGGTGAACGTCGCGGCGTGCATCGCCGAAGCCGGCTACGAGACCCTGCTCGTCGACATCGACCCGCAGGCGAACGCCACCGTCGGGCTCGGCCTGCCCAAGGACGCGGAGCCGAACGTCTACTCCGTGCTCGTCGGGCGACGCCGGAGCCGAGGAGGCCCTGCTGCCAACCGCGATCGAGCGCCTCCACGTGCTCCCGTCGCACGCGGACCTCGCGGGCGCGAACATGGAGCTCCCGCGCCAGCCCGGCTCGGAGAACCTCCTGCGCGACGCGCTCGCGCCGCTGAAGGAGCGCTTCGCCTTCACGATCCTCGACTGCCCCCCGTCGCTCGGCCCGCTCACGGTCAACGCGCTGGTGGCGGCGGACCGGGTCATCGTCCCGGTCCAGACGGAGTACTTCGCGCTCGAGGGGCTCGCGGGCCTGCTCGACACGCTCGCGCTCGTGCAGCGCGAGCTCAACCCGCGCCTGACGGTCGCGGGGATGCTCCTGACGATGCACGACGGGCGCACGCGCCTGGCCCGCGACGTCGAGCGTGAGGTCCGGACCCACTTCCCGAAGCTCGTCTTCGACACCGTCATCCCCCGGAACGTCCGGATCGGCGAGGCGCCCTCCTACGGCGTGCCCGTCATCCACCACGACCCGCACTGCCAGGGCGCCGACGCCTACTTCGAGCTGGCGAAGGAGGTGGCCGCCCGTGGCTAGGCCCACGGGGATGGGGCGCGGCCTCGGGGCGATCCTCGCCGTCTCCGCCCCGGCCCAGGGCGGCGACGGGCGGGACGACCTGCGCGAGCTCCCCGTGGAGCTCATCGCGCCGAACGCCAGGCAGCCCCGCACGCACTTCGACCCCGCGGCGCTGCAGGCGCTGGCCGACTCCCTGGGGGAGACGGGCGTCCTGCAGCCCGTCCTGGTCCGTCCCGTGGCCGGCGGCACCTACGAGCTCGTCGCGGGCGAGCGACGCTGGCGGGCCGCGCAGCTCGCGGGCCTCGACGACCCTCCCCGCGCTCGTCCGCGACCGCGACGACGCGCAGACCCTCGAGGTCGCGCTGATCGAGAACATGGCCCGGGAGGACCTCAACCCCGTGGAGGAGGCGCGCGCGGTCGCCGCGCTGGTCGAGGAGCTCGAGCTCACCCGGGAGGCCATCGGGCAAGCGCATCGGCCGCTCGCGGGTCGCGGTCTCGAACCTCCTGCGACTGCTCGACCTCCCGGACGAGGCGCTCGAGCTGCTCGAGGACGGCTCGCTCACCGAGGGCCACGGCCGGGCGCTCCTGCTGGCGCCGGACCACGCGGACCGCCGCCGCCTGGCCCGCGAGGCCGCGACGGAGGGCTGGTCCGTCCGGGTCACGGAGGCCCGGGCCCGCGCGGCCGGCGAGTCGGAGGGCGCCCGGGCCGCCTCGCGCGGCCGCGCGCCGGTGCACCCCGACCAGCAGGCCGCCATGGGCCAGATCGCCGACGCGCTCGGCGCCGCGCTGGGCACGGAGGTCCGCGTCAAGCCGCGCGGGACGGGCTACAAGGTCGAGCTCGCGTTCGAGAGCCCGGACGCCGCGCTGGCGCTCGCCGAACGGGTGTCCCGGAGCTGACGCCGCGGGCCGCCGGAGCGCGGCGCTGCCTCGCTACACTGCCGGGCCCCGGCCGCGCCGGGATGCGGGCGATTAGCTCAGTTGGTTAGAGCGCCTCTCTGATAAGGAGGAGGTCCCAGGTTCGAATCCTGGATCGCCCACTCGGAGGCCCGCCTGCGGGCCCGTACGGCCGGCCGGCGTCCGCCGGCGGACCCCGGGCCCCGTCTACACTCGCCGCCATGCAGGAGATGGTCATCTACGGCGTGAGCTTCGACATGGTCGGCAAGCAGCCGATCGTGCTGCTGAAGACGGTCGACTCGAACAAGTTCCTGCCCATCTGGATCGGGCACCCCGAGGCCGCCGCGATCCTCATGAAGCTCCAGGGCGCGACCACCCCGCGCCCCATGACCCACGACCTCATCGTCGACGTCCTCGGCGAGCTCGAGGTCAAGTGCACGCAGGTCGCGGTGACCGAGCTGCGCGACAACACGTTCTTCGCCTCGATCACGCTGCAGGTCGCGGGCCGCGACATCGAGGTCGACTCCCGCCCGAGCGACGCCCTCGCCCTCGCCGTCCGCTCCGGCGCGCCGATCTTCGCCGCCGAGGAGGTCATCGCGGAGTCCGCGATCGAGTTCGAGCACGAGGTCGAGGACACGGAGGAGGTCGTGGACCGCTTCAAGGAGTTCCTCGACCAGGTGACCCCCGAGGACTTCATGGGCGGCGAGTAGCCCGCCCCGCGGCGACACGGGATCTCGGGTCGCCGCCGGCCGCGTTCGGCGCGCTTCAGCCCGCGAGCGCGAGGATGCGGCCGACGAGGTCGTCGAAGCCGATGCCGGCAGCGTCCGCGGCCTGGGGCAGCAGGGAGGTGTCCGTGAGGCCCGGGATGGCGTTGGCCTCGAGGACCCAGAGCTCGCCCGTCTCGGCGTGGCGCATGAGGTCCACGCGGGAGAAGCCGCGACAGCCCGAGCACCTCGTGGGTCTGCAGCGCGAGCTCCTGCGCCCGCGCCGTGACGTCGTCCGGGAGCTCGGCGGGGCAGATGAAGCGCGTGCGGCCGATCGTGTACCGGGCGGCGAAGTCGTAGGCCAGGCCGTCCTCCGGGACCGCCTCGACGATGGGCAGCGCGACCCCGTCGAGGATGGAGACCGCGAGGTCGTGGCCCGGCGACGTAGCGCTCGAGCAGGACCTTCGTGGAGTAGGAGAACGCCGCGACGAGCGCGGCGGGCATGTCCGCGGCGCTGCCGGCGAACTTGATCCCGAGCGCGGAGCCCTGGTCGGCGGGCTTGACGACGAGGGGGAACCCGAGGCGCTCCTCGATCGCGCCGAGCGCGTCCGCGGCGCCGAGCTCCTTGAACGCGGTCTCGTTGAAGGAGAGCGAGTCCGGGGTGGGGATCCCCGCGTCGCGCAGCGCGTGCTTCGCGAGGACCTTGTCCGAGGCGCGCACGCAGGCCGCGACGCCCGAGCCCGTGTAGGGGATCCCGACGACCTCGAGGAGCTCCTGCACCGTCCCGTCCTCGCCGTCGCGACCATGCAGGGCGACGAAGGCGACGTCCGGGCCGACGTCCCGCAGGCGCTTGACGAGGTCGTGGTCGACGTCGATGCCCACGACCGTGTGGCCGAGGCGCTCCAGGGCGTCCTCGACCCGGGCGCCGCTCTGCAGGGAGATCTGGCGCTCGAGGGAGCGCCCGCCCTTGAGGACCGCGACGACGCTCACGAGCGCGACGACCGGCGCTCGTCGTCCCCGCGGCGCGGGAGCGGGAGGACGTCCGCCAGCGCGGGGTCGATCGCCGGGGCCTCGGGGGCGGGCGCGCTCGCCGGCGTGCGGCCCATGAGGCGGTCGAGGAGCTCGAGCTGCTCGCGCACGACGACGCCGATGCGGCGGACGCCCTCGCGGATGTCGGCCTCGGGGACCCCGGAGAAGTTCAGCCGCAAGGAGGTCCCGCCCCGGCCGTCGAGGTAGGCCGCCCGGCCCGGGACGAACGCGACGTTGCGCGAGAGCGCCTTGGCCAGGAGGTCCGTCGTGTCCAGGCCCTCCGGCAGCGTGACCCAGAGGAAGAGCCCGCCCTCGGGGCGCGTCCAGGTCGCCTCGGGCGGCAGGTGCTCCTCGAGCGCCTCGAGCATGACGTCGCGGCGGGCGCGGTAGACGTCGCACTGCTTGGCCAGGTAGCCCTTCCAGTCCCCGTCGCGGAAGAACGTCGCGACCAGGAGCTGGGTCAGCGCGCTCGAGTTGAGGTCGGCCGCGGCCTTCCCGATGTTCATCTTCGCCAGGACGGGCCGTGGCGCCACGGCCCAGCCCAGCCGCAGGCCCGGGGAGAGGATCTTCGAGAACGTCCCCAAGGAGATGACGAAGTCCCCGCCGTCCAGCGAGCGCAGCGTCGGCAGCGGCGTGCCCTCGAAGCGCAGGAGCCCGTAGGGGTTGTCCTCCAGGACGAGGAGCTCGCGCTCCCGGGCGACCTCGACCAGGCGCCGGCGCCGCGGCAAGGACATCGTCACCCCGGCCGGGTTCTGGAAGTTCGGGATCGTGTAGATGAACTTCGGCGAGCGCCCCTCGGCGGCGAGGCGGTCGAGCGTCTCCTCCATGAGGTCGATGCGCATGCCGTCCCCGTCCATCGCGACCTGCACGACGTCCGCCTGGTAGGCGGCGAAGGCCGGGACGGCGCCCGGGTAGGTCGGCGCCTCGGCCAGGACGACGTCCCCCGGGTCCACGAGCGTCTTGCAGACGAGGTCGATGACCTGCTGGCCCCCCGTGGTGACCAGGACGTCCTGCGGGTCCGCGTCGTCGCCCTCGGCCCGGAGGACCTCGAGGATCGCGCCCTTCACCTCGTCGAGGCCCTCCGTCGGCGCGTACTGCAGCGCGCGGGCGCTGCCCTCCGCGGCCACGACCGAGAGGTGCCTGGCGAGGTCCTCGGCCGGGAAGAGCGTCGTGTCCGGCAACCCGCCGGCCAGGGAGATGACCTCGGGGCGCTGCGTGAGCGCCATGAGGTCCCGCATGGCGGAGGAGCGCATGTTCCGCGTGCGCTGCGCGAAGAGCCCGGCGTAGCGCTCGAGGTCCGCGTTGGCGGCCCGCGTCCGCGGCCGGCCGAGGGGGAGGGGCCTCCCGCCGGGGTCGTCTACAGTCATGGCCGCTCCACGGTACCCCACCCCCCGGAGCGTCCTCTTCCCCATGCGCTACCTCCTGGACCTCCTCCAAGGTGCCGGCCTGGCCGCCGCGAGCGGCATCCGCGCCTTCCTGCCGGCCCTCGTCGCGGGGCTCTGCGCCGCCGCGAACCTCGGGCTGGACTTCGACGGCACGAGCTTCTCCTTCCTCGAGAGCCCGGTGGTCCTCGGCCTGCTCGCCGGCGCGACCGTCGCCTCCGTGGCGCTCGACGCGACGATCTCCGCCGACCCGCGGCTGCAGCAGGCGCTCGCCGCCGTCGGCATCGCCCTCGGCGTCCTCCTGGCGGCGGGCTCGCTCGACGACCGCTCCTCCACCTGGTGGCCCGGGCTCCCCGTCGGCCTGCTCTGCGCCGTGCTCGCCTTCGTCGTCGCCCGCTCCTTGCTCACGCGCGTGCGCGGCCGCCTGGACGCCGACGCGGCCGGCGCGCTGCCCTTCTACGCGGAGGCCGCGGCCGTCCTGACCGCGGGGCTGAGCATCCTCTTCCCGCCCCTGGCGCTCGTCGCCCTCGGGCTGCTCGTCCGCCTGCAGCTCGGCGGCAAGCGGCGCGAGGGCGAGAAGTACGCGGGCCTGCGGATCCTCAGGTAGCCCGTCATCGCGCGCAAGCTCGTCCTCGCCGTCATCGACGGCATGAAGCCCGCGGCGCTCGAACGGGCGATCGAGACGGGGCGCGCACCGGTCCTCGCCGCGATCGGCGAGCGCGGCACGCGCACGTCCGCGGCCGCGATGTTCCCGAGCGTCACCCCCGTCTGCGCGACCGCGATCGCCACGGGGGTCCGCCAGGACGAGCACCACATCCCCGCGATGTGCTGGTACGACCGCGAGGAGGGCCGCTACGTCGACTACGGCTCGAGCTTCGCGAGCTCGCGCCGGCATCGGGTTCACCCGGCAGCTCAAGGACCTCATCTACAACATGAACGGGGAGCACCTCCCCGCGGAGACGCTCACCCTCTTCGAGCAGCTCGACGACGCCGGGATCCGCACCGCGGGCACGACGTACCTCATCTACCGCGGGCGCCACGAGCACCGCCCCGCGCGCGACTCCCCGCTCTCCCGCCTGGCCAGCACGGTCATCCGCCGGCCGGTCATGGGCCCGCGGGAGCTCTTCTACGCCGACGTCTTCTCCAGCCGCGAGACGGGCTGCTCCTCGACCCTCGGGCTGCCGGGCGCCCGCGACCAGCACACGGGCTGCGTCGGCGCGCTACCTCGTCGAGCGCGACCTCTGCGACTTCCTGCTCTTCTCCCTGCCGGACAACGACACCCACTCGCACAAGAACGGCCCGGACGCCCAGGTCGCCTCGATCGCCGAGGCCGACCGGCAGCTCGAGCGCCTCGCGCTCGCCGCCGGCGGCCTGGAGCGCTTCCTCGACGAGTGGGCCGTCATCGCGGTCGCCGACCACTCCCACGCGGACATCGAGCAGGTCGATCGCGCTCGAGGAGGCCGTGACCGCGCGCTTCACGGTCCAGCTCCCGGGCAACCGCCGGCCCGGGGACGCGGAGGTCGCGCTCGTGCCCGTCGCAGCGCTCCGCGCAGCTCTACGCGCTCGGGGAGGACGCCGCGGCGCGGGAGCACGTCGTGCCGCGGCTGGTCGAGACGGCGCTCGAGGTCGAGGGTGTCGACCTCGCGTGCTTCCGGACGGCCGGAGGCGACGCGGTGGTCCGCCGCGCCGGCGGCGCGGAGCTGCGCTTCGCGCCGGGCACGAGCGTCCAGGACCCGCGGGGCGGCCGCTGGCGCGTCGACGGGGACCTCGAGGTCCTCGGCGCGAGCCTCCACGGCGACGGCTTCGCCAGCCCGGACTACCCCGACGCGCTGGCCCGCGTGTGGGCCGCGCTGACCTGCCCGACCTCCGGGGACGTCGTGCTCAGCGCCGCGCCGGGCTGGGAGTTCCCGGACTGGGGCGGGGTGGACCACGTCGGCGGCGGCTCGCACGGCTCGCTGCACAAGGTGGACTCGCTCGGCTCGCTGGTGTTCTCCGGCGTGGACGCGCCGGCGGCGCGCGCCGCGGGCGGCAACTGGTCCATCCGGGACATCGCGCCCATGGTCGTGGCGCACCTCGTCGGCCCGGACGGGCAGGCGCGATGAGCGTCGCGGAGGGGGACGTGGAGGTCGTCGGCAAGCGCCGCCGGGTGCGCGCCGGCCTGCGCGTGCGGGGGAACTGGCTGCAGCTCGTCCGCTTCGCGGCGGTGGGCGGCTCGGGCTTCGTCGTGAACCTCGTGGTCTTCTCCCTCCTGGTCCACGCCGCGGGGCTCGACTACCGCCTGGCCAACGTCGCCGCCTACCTCGTCGCGGTCTCGAACAACTTCGCCCTGAACCGCGCGTGGACGTTCCGCGCGGCGGCCGCCGGCGGGCACGCGGGCTTCCAGGCGGCCCGCTTCTTCGCGGTCTCCTTCGTGGCGCAGCTCGTCTCCCTCGGCATCCTCGAGGCGCTCGTGGTCGGCGCGGGAACGGCGAAGCTCCCCGCCCAGGCCGTCGCCGTGGCCGCCGCGACCCCGCTGAACTTCCTCGGGAACAAGCTCTGGAGCTTCTCGCGATGAGGCGCGCGCTCCTGGTCGCGGGGCTGCTCGCTGGTGCTCCTCGTGCCGGGCGCCCGGGCGGCGACCACCACGGCAGCGCCCGCGCGACCCGAACGCGCCCGTGAACGTCACGGACCTCGACGCCGCAGCAGCCCGGGTACCGCCTCACGGGGCGGCAGGTGCTGAGGATCGGCGGCGCGACGCCGCAGGCGGCGGAGGCCAAGCGCGAGTACCGGCGCGCCTACCCCGGGGCGTACACGAAGGGCCCCGGCCGCTGGCAGGTCTCGTACTTCTCGCGCGACAAGCCCGCGAAGGAGGTCGCGCAGATCTACGTCGACGACGCGAGCGGGCGGGTGACGGAGGCCTGGACGGGCCACCAGGTCGCGTGGACCATGGCCCGCGGCTACCCCGGCGCGTTCGGCCGCAAGGTGAACTCCCCGTGGATCTGGCTCCCGCTGACGGCGCTCTTCCTCCTGCCCTTCGTGCGGGTGAAGGGCGTGCGCTTCGACCTCGCGGTCCTCGCGGCCTTCGGGGTGTCCGTCGCGTACTTCAACGACGCGAACATCGACGCGAGCGTCCCGCTCGTCTACCCGCTGCTCGGCCTACCTGCTCGTGCGCGCGCTCTGGCTCGGGCTGCGCCGGCGCGACGCCGCGAAGCCCAGGGGGGAGCTCAAGCTGCTCGTCCCCGCGTCGGTCCTGGCGATCGGCCTCGTGTTCCTCGTCGGGTTCCGGGTGGGGCTGAACGTCACGAGCTCGAACGTCATCGACGTGGGCTACGCGGGGGTCATCGGCGGGCAGAAGCTCGTCACGGGCGAGCCGCTCTACGGCACGTTCCCGAAGGAGAACGAGCACGGGGACACCTACGGGCCGGTGACCTACGCGGCCTACGCCCCGTGGGTCAAGGGGCTCGGCTGGAGCGGGCGGTGGGATCCCGACCTGCCCGCGGCGCACGCGGCGGCCATCGCCTTCGACCTCGGGTGCCTCCTGCTGCTCTTCCTCCTCGGCCGGCGGCTGCGCGGGCCGACGCTCGGGATCGTCCTGGCCTACCTCTGGGCGGCGTTCCCCTTCTCGCTCTACGTCCTGATGTCGAACTCGAACGACGCGCTCGTCGGCGCTCTTCGTCCTCCTGGCGCTGCTGCTGGCGGCGAGCCCCGTGAAGCGGGGCGCCGCCGCGGCCCTCGGGGGCCTGACGAAGTTCGCGACGCTCGCGCTCGGCCCGCTCTTCGCCACCCACGCCTTCGGCCGGACCCGGCTGCGCGGGCTCGTCGCGTTCTGCCTGAGCTTCGCCCTGGTCGCCGCGATCGCGATGGCGCCCGTGGTGCTGCAGCACGAGTCGCTGTCGACGGTCTACGACCGGACGCTCGGCTTCCAGCGCGAGCGCGGCTCCCCCTTCAGCGTCTGGGGCCTCTACGACCTCCCGGGCCTCCAGCACGTCTGGCAGGGGCTGAGCGTCCTGCTCGCGCTCGGGCTGGCCCTCGCGCCGCGCCGCCGGGACACCGTGGGCCTCGCGGCCTGCGCGGCGGCGGTCGTCATCGCCCTGCAGGCCGGCGTGACCCACTGGTTCTACCTCTACGTCGTCTGGTTCTTCCCGCTCCTGGCGGTCGCGCTCTTCGCGCGCTACGACGAGGGGGAGCCCGCGCCCCCCGTGCCGTCCCAGGGGACGAGCACGGGCTCGATGGCCGTCGCCTGATTGCGGCGCGGCCCGCAGGTGATGAGGACGCCCATGAGCCACGGGTCGTCCTCCGAGGTCTCGAACGGGGTGCGCATGTGGGTGCGCATCGTCGCGATCGCCTGCTCCTTCTTCACGCCGATGACGCCGCCGCGCGGGCCCGTCATCCCCACGTCGGTGATGTAGGCCGTCCCCTTGGGGAGCACCCGGAAGTCGTTCGTCGGGACGTGGGTGTGGGTGCCGACGACCGCGGTGACCTGGCCGTCGAGGTACCAGCCCAGGCCGACCTTCTCGCTCGTGGCCTCCGCGTGCATGTCGACCAGGACGTGGTCGCAGGCCCCGTCGAGCTTGCCCAGGACGGAGTCCGCCTCGGTGAACGCGGGCCGGCCGGCCTGGAGGAAGACGTTCCCGCTGAGGTTCAGGACCCCGAGCCTCACGCCCTCGCGTTCGACGATCGTGTGCCCGTGGCCGGGCTGCGCGGCGAGGTAGTTCGACGGGCGGATGATGTGCTGCGTCGCGTCGAGGTAGGGGTAGATGTCGCGCCGGTGGTACGTGTGGTTGCCGAGCGTGATGACGTCGACGCCGGCCGCGAAGAGCTCGTCGGCGATCTTCGGGGTGATGCCGAGCCCGCCCGCGGCGTTCTCCCCGTTGACCACGACGAACGTCGGGTCGTGCTGCTCGCGCAGGCGGGGGAGCAGGGCCAGGAGGGTGCGCCGCCCGAGGCCGCCGACCACGTCGCCGACGAAGAGGATCGTGGGGGGCGCAGCCATCGGCCCACTGTGGCAGCCTCTGGGCCTTGCGGGCCGACGGCGTCTCCATGGTCTACGGGCAGCGCGAGGCGCTGAAGGCCGTCTCCTTCGCCGCGGAGCCCGGGGAGGTCGTCGCGCTCATCGGGCCGAACGGTGCGGGGAAGACGACGCTGCTCTCCATCCTCGGCGGGCTCCAGGCGCCGACGGCCGGCACGGTGTCCGTCGCGCGGCACGAGGTCGGCTGGGTGCCCCAGCAGCCCGCGGTCTACCGGAAGCTCTCCGTGGGGGAGAACCTCCGGCTCTTCGCGCGCCTGGAGGGCGTCGCCGACCGCGAGGCGGTCGTCGCCCGGATGCTCGCGCTGACGGGGCTGGAGGAGCGCGAGGGGGACGAGCTCGGGAAGCTCTCGGGGGGCAACCAGCAGCGGGTGAACATCGCGGTCGGCCTGCTCGCCGACCCCCCCGTCCTGCTGCTCGACGAGCCCAGCTCCTCCCTGGACCCGCGGCAGCGCGCCCGGCTGTGGGAGCTCATCTCCTCGCTCGTGCGCGAGCAGGGGACGACCGTCGTCTTCTCCACCCACGACGTGGGGGAGGCCGAGCGCTACGCGGACCGGGTGCTCGTCCTGGCCGACGGCGAGCTGCTCTTCGAGGGCTCCGCAGGGGCGCTGGAAGCGGAGGTCGGCTCGGAGGAGCGCGACTTCGAGGCGGCGTTCGTGCGCTTCCTGAAGGACCGGGGCCACTAGGCCGTGCGCTGGCTCCTGGTCAAGGACCTGCAGATCCTGCGGCGCTCACCGGGCCTGCTCGCGCTGCTCGTCGCCTACGCCGTCGTCATCGGGCTGCCCGTGGGCTACGGGGTCTCCGCGCCGCCCTCCAAGCCGAAGGTCGCCTTCTACAACGGGGTGCCGAGCTCGGCGAACGCGTTCGACCTCGGGGGCCGGAAGGTCGACGCCTCGCGCTACGCGGACGAGCTCTTCAAGGACATCGACCCCATCCGGGTGGGCTCGCGGGAGGAGGCGATCCGGAAGGTGCGCGACGGCGAGGCGCTCGGGGCGCTGGTCGTCCCGGAGGAGATCACCCAGCAGCTCCAGAACGCGACGCGGCTGCCCGGCATCTCCGAGCCGCCGACCCTCGAGGTCTTCTACGCCTCGGACAACCCGCTCAAGCGGCGCTACGTGGAGCAGACGGTGAAGGCGCGGCTGGCCGACGCGAACCTCGCGCTCTCGGGCGAGGTGACGAAGGTCGCCGCGGACGCGCTGAAGATCTTGTTCGACGGCGGGCCGTTCACCCTGCCGACGGGGCGCATCGACGTGCTCGGGCTCAAGCGGGCGAAGGCGATCCTGCAGGGCGCCCAGCGGGGGCTGGCGGCGGACGACCCGCAGCGCGCGGCGATCCAGCAGGTCGTCGCCTTCGCGGACGTGGCGATCACCTCCTTGGACTTCGCGAACCCCGTGCTGGGCGCGATCGCCGCGCCCATCAAGGTCGAGACGACGGAGGTCAGCGGCGGCACGGGCTCCCTCGAGGGCTTCGCCGTGGCCGCCGCGGCGACGATCGCGCTCATGTTCGTCGCGGTCCTGCTCGGGGCGGGCATGCTCGCGCTCGAGCGGGAGGAGCACGCGTTCGGCCGCCTCGTCCGCGGGCTCGTGCGCCCCACGGCCCTGCTCGGGGAGAAGGTCCTGCTCGGCGCCCTCTGCGCGTTCGTGGTCGGGGCCGCGCTGCTCGGGGTGCTCGCGCTCTTCCAGCCCGTGGACCTCGGGCGCGCCCCGCAGTGGCTCGCGGCGCTCGCGCTCGGGGCCACGGGCTTCGCCGCGCTCGGGGTGGCGATCGGCGCGCTCACGCGGGACGTCCGCGCGGCGTCGCTGCTGGCCTTCCTGCTCTCGCTGCCGATCGCCGCGCTGGCGCTCGTGCCGAGCGGGACGGTCTCCGAGGCGGCCTTCGACGTCATCCGCGTCGTCAGCGGCGCGTTCCCCTTCAAGCCGACGCTCGACGCGCTCGACGCCGGGCTGAACGACGCGGGCGGGATCGGTGCGCCGCTGCTGCACCTCGCGCTCCTCGCCGCCGCCTACGTGGGGCTGGCCCGGGTCGCCCTGCGACGCTTCGGCGCGCGATGAGCCCGACCGTCCCCCGGCTGCGCCTCGAGCGCCTGAGAGACCGGCATCCGCCCGTTCTCCCGGGGCGACCTCGACGCGCTGCTCGAGCTCCGGCTCTCCAACCGCGAGTTCATGGCGGCCTACGAGGCCGACCGCTCCGAGGCGTTCTTCACCCGGGCGGGCCAGGCGCGGGAGATCGCGCTGGACACGGAGGCCTGGTCGGCGGGCGCCGGCTACGCGTTCGCGATCGTCGACCGCGCGCACGACGACCGCCTCGTGGGCCGCATCGCGCTCTCGAACGTCGTGCGCGGGCCGTGGCAGAACGCGACGCTCGGCTACTGGGTCGACCTCGCCGCCAACGGCGCCGGGCACGCGACGAGCGCCGTGCACCTCACCTGCAAGTTCGCGTTCGAGCACGCGGGCCTGCACCGGGTCCAGCCCGCGATCATGCCGCGCAACGCGCGCTCGCGCCGGGTCGTGCAGAAGGTCGGCTTCCGCCACGAGGGCACGGCGGTCCGCTACCTGAAGATCGCCGGGGTCTGGGAGGACCACGACATCTTCGCCCTCACGCGCGAGGACTGGCCCACGCGCACCCTCGAGCCCTGAGCGGCCGGGCCGGCGGAGCATCGCGGCGGCCCGGCGCGGGACAGCGGGCGTGGAAGGGTGGCCCCGGGCCGCGATCCCACGCCCGATCCCGGGCGGCCCGACAGCCGGCGTGGAACCGCGGCGGGGCCGGGAGGTGCCGCCCGCACCGCAGCGCTTCTCGCCGGAGCGCACGCGGCGCACCCGCGATCCCACGCCGGATCCGCTCGCGGCGCACAGCGGGCGTGGGAGGGTGGCCCCGGGCCGCGGTCCCACGCCGGCTGTCGCCGCCCCGGGCCGCCCCGGCCCGCGCCAGCCCCCGCTCTACCCTGGGACGTGCATGGCCTTCCCCGCGACCCGCATGCGCCGCCTGCGCGCCACGCCCGTCCTCCGCGACCTCGTCCGCGAGACGCGCCTGGACCCCACGGACCTCGTCATGCCCTACTTCGTGCACACGGAGCCCGGCCGGCTGGCCATCGAGGCGATGCCCGGGGTCGAGCGGCTGCCGATCGACGCGCTGGTCGAGGAGGCCGGGGAGTGCCGCGCGCTCGGCATCCCCGCGGTGCTGCTCTTCGGCATCCCGGCCGACGAAGGACCACGAGGGCTCGGGCGCCTGGGCCGAGGACGGCGTCGTCCAGGACGCGATCCGCGCGCTCAAGGCCGCGCACCCGGAGCTCGTCGTCATCGCGGACCTCTGCCTCTGCGAGTACACGGACCACGGCCACTGCGGCCTGCTCACGAGCGACGGCCG
Source organism: uncultured Solirubrobacteraceae bacterium (assembly GCA_963844155.1). Taxonomy (GTDB): domain Bacteria; phylum Actinomycetota; class Thermoleophilia; order Solirubrobacterales; family Solirubrobacteraceae; genus Paraconexibacter. The sequence continues at coordinate 1,375,842 of CAWJMY010000001.1, read as the reverse complement.
CGTGGACAACGACCCCTCGCTCGAGCTCCTCGCGCGCACGGCGGTCTCCCAGGCCCGCGCGGGCGCGGACGTCATCGCCCCGAGCGACATGATGGACGGCCGGGTCGGCGCCATCCGCGCGGCGCTCGACGCGGAGGGCTTCCAGGACGTGCCGATCATGGCCTACTCCGCGAAGTTCGCCTCGGCGTACTACGGGCCGTTCCGCGAGGCCGCGGGCTCCACCCCCGCCTTCGGCGACCGCCGCAGCTACCAGATGGACCCGGGCAACGGGGACGAGGCGGTCCGCGAGGCGCTGCTCGACGCCCAGGAGGGCGCCGACGTGCTCATGGTCAAGCCCGCGCTGCCCTACCTCGACGTGCTCTGGCGCATCAAGGAGCGGTCCGGGATGCCCGTGGCCGCGTACAACGTGAGCGGCGAGTACGCGATGATCAAGGCGGCGGCCGCGGCCGGCTACCTCGACGAGCGGACGACCGTGCTGGAGACCCTCACCTCCATCCGCCGCGCCGGCGCGGACATCGTCATCACCTACCACGCGAAGGACGCAGCCCGATGGCTTCGACCGACACCCTGAAGGACACGGACGGCATCGACGCGGAGGCCCCGGACAAGGTCCGCGCCCGCAAGGACGGCGCCGCCGTCGCGCTGAGCGACCGCGACAAGCAGCTGCTCGACCTCATGCAGGGGTCCTTCCCGATCCAGCCGCGCCCCTACGCGGCGGTCGCCGAGGCGCTCGGCGCGCCGGAGGAGGAGGTCCTCGCGGACGTCAAGCGCCTGCTCAAGGACCGCATCATCCGCCAGGTCACCCCGATCTACGACACGCGCGCCTTCGGCTACGGCTCGATGCTCGTCGCGGCGAAGGTCGACCCGGAGCACCCCTGGCGCGCCGCGAAGGTCATCAACTCGCACCCCGGCGTCTCGCACAACTACCTGCGCAACCACGAGTTCAACATGTGGTTCACCCTCGCGGTCGAGGAGCAGTCGAAGCTCGGCCTCCAGGGCACGCTCGACCTCCTGCAGGAGCTCACGGGCGCGGAGTCCATCCGCCAGCTGCCGACCCTCAAGCTCTTCAAGATCCGCATGGACCTGAAGATGTCCGGCTCCACCCAGGACCTCGCGAAGATGGCGACGATCGAGGAGCCCGTCGAGCTCGACAAGCAGGTCTACGACGACTGGGACCGCGACGTCGTGCGCGCGACCCAGGGCGACCTGCCCGTCGAGAGCCGCCCGTACCGCGAGGCCGCCGCGTCGCTCGGGATCACGGAGGAGCAGCTCGTCGAGCACCTCGAGGGCATGAAGGAGCGCGGGCTGCTGCGCCGCGTCGCCGCCATCCTCTTCCACCGCCGGGCGGGCTTCTCCGCGAACGGCATGGGCGTCTGGAAGGTCCCGGAGGAGAAGATCGCCGAGATCGGCCCGCGCATGGCGGCCTACCGCGGCATCTCGCACTGCTACGAGCGCCCGACCTACAAGGACTGGCCCTACTCCGTCTTCACGATGGCCCACGGCCGCTCGAAGGAGGAGTGCGACTCCATCCTCGACGCGATCGCCGCCGACACGGGCATCACGGAGCGCGCGACGCTCTACTCCTCGACGGAGTTCAAGAAGATCCGCCTCCTCTACTTCACGGACGACTTCGTGAACTGGGAGCGGGAGCACGGCGCGGTCTGAGCCCATGTCGGTCTCCCTCTCCGACACGAAGAGCGCCGAGCTCTACGCCCGGGCGGTCCAGCGGCTTCCGGGCGGGGTGAACTCCCCCGTCCGCGCGATGAAGGCGATCGGCCGGGACCCCATCTTCATCGACCGGGCCGAGGGCGCGGAGATCGTCGACGTCGACGGCAACCGCTACGTGGACTTCGTCTGCTCCTGGGGTCCGCTCGTCCACGGCCACGCCCACCCCGAGATCCTCGAGGCGGTCCACACCGCCGCCGCGCGCGGGACGACGTTCGGCGCGCCCACCGCGGGCGAGGTCGACCTCGCGGAGGAGGTGGGCCGCCGCATCCCCTCCGTGCAGATGCTGCGCATGACCTCCTCGGGCACGGAAGCGGCGATGAGCGTCGTGCGGCTCGCGCGCGCCGCCACGGGCCGGGAGAAGCTCCTGAAGTTCGCCGGGGCCTACCACGGCCACCTCGACGGCCTCCTGGCCGAGGCCGGCTCGGGCCTGGCGACCGCGGCGCAGCCCGCGTCCCCGGGCGTGCCCGCCAGCGCGACCGCGAACACGATCATCGTCCCCTGGAACGACGGGGAAGCCGTGGTCGCCGCCTGCGCCGAGCACGAGTTCGCCGCGATCCTCGCCGAGCCCTACCCCGCGAACATGGGCCTCGTGCTGCCCCACGAGGGCTTCCTGCAGCTCCTGCGCAACCAGGCGACGGCCAACGGCGCCCTGCTCGTCTTCGACGAGGTCATCTCGGGCTTCCGGGTCGGCCCGGGCGGCGCCCAGGAGCGCGAGGGCGTCTCCCCCGACCTCACCGTCATGGGCAAGGTCATCGGCGGCGGGCTGCCCGCCGCGGCCTACGGCGGCTCCATCGAGCTCATGAACAACATCGCCCCCGCGGGCGACGTCTACCAGGCGGGCACGCTGAGCGGGAACCCGCTCGCCGTGGCCGCGGGCCTCCAGACGCTGAAGATGCTCGACGAGCAGGCCTACCTGCGCCTGGGCGCGACCACGGAGGCCATGGCCACGGGGATGCGCGAGGCCGCCGCGAGCGCGGGGGTCCCCGTGCAGGTCGTGAGCGTCCCCGGGCTCTTCACGACGTTCTTCTCCGCGGAGCCCGTGCACGACTACGCCGGCGCGAAGGCCTGCGACACGGAGGCCTACGGCGCCTGGTGCCGCGCGCTGCTGGCCCGCGGGGTCTTCCCGCCCGCCGCGCAGTTCGAGGCGTGGTTCCCCTCCCTCGCGCACACCCAGGAGCACGTGGACCGCACCCTGGACGCCGCCGCCGCCGCCTTCGCCGAGGTCCGGTGACCCTCGGGGCGCTCGCGGCCGAGGTCGAGGCCGAGGGCGGGCTGCTCGCGGCCGCCCTGCTGGCCGACGCCGGCGGCGGCACGCCCCACGGTGACCTGGTCGCCCGCGGCCCGCGCGCCGCGGGCCGCGAGGAGGAGCTCGCGCTGGTCGTGGAAGCCGTCCGGGAGGGCTACCTCCTCCACTACGGGCCCGCATCACGCGTCCTGGACACGAGCGACCCGGACCTCGCGCTCCTGGCCGGGGACCGCCTCTACGCCCTCGGCCTGGCCAAGCTCGCGGATGCCGGGGACCTCGCCTCCGTCGCGGAGCTCGCGGACGTCATCGCGCTCTCCGCCGTCGCCCACGCCGCGGAGGACCCGGAGCTCGCCGACGCCGTGTGGCTGGCCGGCGCGGGCGCCGTGGGCTGGGGCCCCGTCCCGGAGCACGAGGAGGCCAAGGCGGCCGCCCGCGCGCTGGCCCCGGGAGCCGCCGGAGCGCTGCGAGCCGTCGCGCGCCAGCTTGCCGGGGATGTGGCGCCGTGAAGCCCGGGTTGCCGGGCGACGGGCCATGCCGCCTCTACCATTCATCCGGCGCTAAGGTTCCAGCGCCAATCGGAGCCTTCCCCGCCTCGCGGGGGACCACCAGGAGTCCACACGTCCGTGCCTGATCGTCACCAGACCAAGAGCAAGTACACCATCGACCGGCGGATCCCCGGGGCGTTCGAGGGGGAGACGGTCAGCCGTCGCCGCTTCATGACCGCGTCGGCCCACACGGCGGGCGGTGTCGCGGCGATGGCCTTCGTGCTCCCCTCCGTGGCCTTCGCGCTCGGCCCGATCTTCGAGCAGCACCGCCTGCCCTGGCAGGACGTCGGCTCCACGGACGAGTTCGACTCGACCTCCTACGTCCCCAAGACGATCACGATCGCCGAGGGCGTGGGCGAGGCCGGCAAGTCGACGGTCTACATGCGCAAGTACGACCCGAAGGTCGACGTCGAGCCCAAGGACGAGTACAACGACTTCATCGCGATCTCGACGCGGTGCATGCACCTGGGCTGCCCCGTCCGCTTCGTCTCCGCCGCGCAGCGCTTCATCTGCCCGTGCCACGGCGGCGTCTACAACTTCCGCGGCGAGGTGGACGGCGGTCCGCCGGTCCGCCCGCTGGACCGCTTCTACACGCGCGAGCGCAACGGCCGCGTCGAGATCGGTCCGCGCTTCTCCGTCAACTCGGAGATCAAGCGCTTCTCCCCCCGTGACCCTGGCGAGTCCCTGGACGGGATCGGGCAGTTCATCTACCCGTCGCGTCCTTCGATCCGGAAGCTCCCGAACACCTAGGCGACCTGACTGATGCCGAAGCTCAAGCTCCCCGCTCCGCCCATCCCGGCGAAGCTCAACCCCCGCCCCGCCCGTCCCGGCGCGCCGAAGACCGGCCCGATCGAGGTCGCGGCCGAGGCGGGCATCTCCGCGATCGACTGGGTCGACGAGCGCACCTCGCTCTCCCAGGGCGCCCGCTGGATGATGTTCCGCAAGGTCCCCAAGGGGACCAACTGGTTCTACACCCTCGGGTCGTCGACGATGTTCGCCTTCCTCTCGCAGGCGGTGACCGGCGTCTTCCTCGCGATGTACTACCGGCCCGACGCGGCCGGCGGAGCCTACGAGTCCATCCGGTACGTGAACAACGAGGTCTTCCTCGGCGAGTTCGTGCACGGCATGCACAAGTGGGGCTCGTCCGTGATGGTCATCCTGATCTTCCTGCACATGGCCAGGACGTTCTTCTTCGGCGCGTACAAGTACCCGCGCGAGCTGAACTGGGTCATCGGCGTCGCGCTGCTGATCCTCACCATGGCGATGTCCTTCACGGGCTACCTGCTGCCCTTCGACCAGCGCTCCTACTGGGCGACGATCGTCGGCGTGAACATCAACGGCACGGGGCCGCTGGTCGGCCCGTACCTCTCGGACTTCCTGCGCGCAGGCCCCGAGTTCGGTGCCACGACCCTCTCCCGCTTCTACGCGATCCACATGCTGCTGATCCCGGGTGCGCTGGCCGCGCTCATCGGGGCGCACCTCTACCTGGTCGCGAAGCTCGGCACCACGGCCCCGCCGTGGATCAAGCCGAACGAGCCGGTCACGAAGGAGGAGCAGGCGTGAACCAGCGCGAGAAGGAGCAGTACCTCCGCGAGTACGCACTGCTCAAGACCGAGGGGAAGCCGTTCTTCCCGTACGCGGTGGCCAAGGACGGCGCGATGGCCGCCGTGGTCATGCTGTCGATCATCCTCATGTCGCTCTTCCTGGGGGCCGAGCTCGGCCCGAAGGCGGACCCGACGACGACGACCTACAGCCCGCGGCCGGAGTGGTACTTCTTCTTCCTCTTCGAGCTGCTGAAGGTCATCAAGCCGCAGAACATGGTCCAGCTCGCCACGATCGGCGTGCCGACCATCTGCATGATCCTGCTGTTCCTGCTGCCGTTCTACGACCGCAACCCGGAGCGCCGCCCCGAGCGTCGCCCCGTGGCCACGACGGCCGGCATCCTCACGATCTGCGCGATGGGCTACCTCACCTACAAGGGTGCCGAGGCCGGCCCGCCGACCCAGATCGACATGGCGACGCCGTCGCGGATCGTGGCCCAGGGCGGGCCCATGCTCCAGCAGTACGACGCGGGCAAGCAGGTGGTGGCGCAGTCGGGCTGCCAGGCCTGCCACAAGATCGGGGAGAACGGCAACGACGGCCCCGGGCCGCCGCTGACCCAGATCGCCTCGCGGCTGCCGAAGCAGGCGATCTCGCGGACGCTGATCAACCCGACCGCGCCGATGCCGTCGTTCAAGAAGCTCCAAGAGGACCAGCCCGAGAAGTTCGACGCGATGGTGACGTTCCTGTCGCAGCTCAAGTGATGAGCACGGCGGACGCGCCCGCGGCGGGCGCGGAGGCCCACGCCTCGGGCACGCTCGAGGAGCCGCAGGTCCGGGCGATGTTCGATCGCATCGCCCGGGTCTACGACGTCATGAACTCCGTCATGACGGCGGGGCTGCACCACAAGTGGCGGACCCGGGCGGTCGACCTCGCGGCCGTCGGCCCGGGGTCGAAGGTCCTCGACGTCGCCACGGGCACGGGGGACCTCGCGATCGAGGCCGCCAGGCGGGTCGGCCCGACGGGCGAGGTCGTCGGCTCGGACTTCTCCGAGGAGATGCTCGCGGGCGCGCGGCGCAAGCAGGCGCCGATCCCCATCCCCTTCGAGTGGGGCAACGCGCTCGACCTCAAGTACGAGACGCGATCGCTTCGACGCGGCGACCGTCGGCTTCGGGGCGCGGAACTTCTCCGACCTCGACCAGGGCCTGCGCGAGATGACGCGCGTCGTGCGCCCGGGCGGCCGCGTCGTCGTGCTCGAGATCACGACGCCGACCAAGCCGCCGCTCTCGACCTTCTACGAGGCGTGGTTCGACCGGCTCGTGCCGCTCCTCGGCCGCTTCGACGACGCCTACGCCTACCTCCCCGCGTCGGTCAAGCGCTTCCCCGGCCCGCACGAGCTGGCCGCGAAGATGGACGCCGCGGGCCTCGAGAACATCCGGTACGTGCTGACCGCGGGTGGCATCATCGCCATCCACGTCGGCGAGAAGCCCGCGCCCGCCGCGTCGTGACCGTCGCCCCCGAGGCGGCCCCGATCGTCGAGGCCGCCGGGCCTTGGGTGCCCGGGCTGCTGGCGGCGGTGGAGGAGCGGCTCGCGGAGATCGGGGCGGGCTACGGACCGCGGCTCGCGGAGCACGCGGGTGCGACGATCGCGGCGGGCGGCAAGCGGCTGCGGCCGCTCCTCGTGCTGGTCGCCGCCGGCAGCGCGCCCGAGGAGCCGGCGGGGCTCGTGCGCGCCGGGGTGGCGGTGGAGCTCGTGCACTCGGCCACGCTCGTCCACGACGACGTGCTCGACGCCGCGCCGCTGCGCCGGGGCCTCCCGACCGTGTGGGCCGCCGCGGGCCGCGGCGCCGCGACCGCCGCGGGGGACCTCCTCTTCGCCGCCGCGTTCGCCGAGCTCACGCGCAACGGGCGGGCGGACGAGGTCCGGGCGCTGTCCCGCGCCGGCAGCGCGCTGGCCCAGGGCGAGCTCCTGCAGCGCGCGGACGCCTGGCGGGCCGACGTGCCGCTCGAGCGCTACGTGCACCGCTGCGAGCTCAAGACGGCGCGGCTCTTCGAGGCCGCGTGCGCGCTCGGGGTGCTCGAGGCGGGGGGCAGCGGCGAGGAGGCGGCGGAGCTCGCGCACTTCGGGCGGCGGATCGGCCTCGCGTTCCAGCTCCTCGACGACGTCCTCGACGTCTCGGGGCCCGCGGAGCGCACGGGCAAGCACCGCGGCACGGACCTCCTGGACGGGACCGTCACCCTGCCCTTCATCCTCGCGCGGGAGCGCTCCGCGGCGCTGGCGGCGCTCGACCCCAGGAGCATCACGACGCCGGAGCAGGCCGAGGAGCTGTGCGACCGGATCGCGGAGACCGGGGCGCTGGAGGCCAGCCGCGAGCACGCGCTGGGCGTCGTGGCGGAGGCGAAGGCCGCGCTGCCGGAGGCCGGGGGGCCCGCGCGCCGCAGGGCGCTCGAGCTCGTGGCGGACTCCGTGGTTCGAAGGTACAGCTAGCTAGAAGTCCTCGGGAACGATGAGATCGGCGTCGAGCGCGCCGACGAAGCGCTCGATCTCCTCCTCCATGTTCGCGTGCATGAGCCGCTTGAGGTCGCGCACGACCGCCTCCGTGCCCTCGTCCAGGAGCTCGTCGAAGCGCTCGACGGCGGCCTGGCTGTAGGTCCCCGTCGCGGTCCACTCGCAGTTGGGGCAGCGCCGGGTGACCTCCCAGTGCGTCGCGCCGGCCTCTTCCCACTCCGTGGGGTAGACGAGGCCGCTCCCGCACGCCGTGCAGGAGTTGAGGTCCACGGGGGCCTCCTGCGTCGAGAAGGCCCTCGACGGGACCGCGAGGTCCTCGAAGTACACGACCTCGATGGTCTTGCCCGAGGGCAGGACGACGCGGCGGACGTAGTGCTGGTGATCTGAGTCGGGTGGCATCTCGCAGGAGGGGGAGAAGGCGGTGGCGCCCACTGCATCGGCGGGCCGTCACCCGGACTTGAGCGCCCCGCCCCCGGTCGGACACCGGGTTCCCGCGCCGCGCGTAGCACGGCGCCCCGACGGCTCGCCGCTACCCTCACCGCACGCCCCCTCCCCTGCTGGAAGGAACCACCAGATGCCCAACATCGGCCCCATGGAGCTCATCGTCGTCCTGGTGATCGTGCTCCTCGTCTTCGGCCCCAAGCGCCTCCCGGGCCTGGGCAAGCAGCTCGGCAGCGGGATGCGGGAGTTCAAGGAGTCCATCAGCGGCTCCTCGAAGGACGACGACGACGACGCGTTCGGCCGTCCGGCCCTCGACCCGGCGAAGGACGAGGGGACGACCCCCGCGCCCGTGCGGAGCGCCGCCACGGAGCCCGCGCCGGCCGAGCCCGCACGCGAGCCGCGCGCCTAGCCCCACCCCGCGGGACCCGGCACCACCCCCATGCCCTCCAGCAAGGTCCGGCCCATCGGCTACGAGGACCGCCTGAGCATCGTCGACCACCTCGACGAGCTCCGGACGCGCCTCATGCTCTGCGTGGCCGCGCTCGTCCTCTGCTTCGCGTTCACCTACTGGCAGAACGGGGCGATCCTCGACGCGGTCAACCGGCCGTTCACGGAGTCGCAGAAGACCACGGCGCAGACCGCGAAGGACGGCGGGGACGCGCTGGAGCAGAGCGCGCTGTTCAACCGGAGCCTCGACCGGGCGCTCAAGGCCCTGGCCGGCACGGCGGCCGGCCAGCAGGCCGCGATCGACCGGCTCGCGGAGACGGACGGCGTCTCGGCCTCGGCGACGCGCGAGGCGCGGGAGAGCAACCGCCTGCTGCGCGACGCGCTCACGAAGGTCGCGGCCACCTCGAAGGTGGTCCCCGACGCCGAGCGCGACCCCGTGACGCTGGGGGTGACCGAGCCCTTCGTCACGACCTTCTCCGTGGCGGGCTACGCGGCGCTGCTGCTCGCGCTGCCCTTCATCCTCTACCAGCTCTACGCGTTCCTGCTGCCCGCGTTCAGCCCCCAGGAGAAGAAGACGGCCGTGCCCTTCATGGTCATGGTCCCGATCCTCTTCGTCTGCGGCGTGGCCTTCGGCTACTTCGTGGCCCTGCCGCGCGCCGTCGACTTCCTCCTGAACTTCAACGACGACAACTTCGACATCCTCGTCGGGGCCAAGGACTACTACAAGTTCTCCATCGTCCTGCTGCTCGTGGTGGGGCTGCTCTTCCAGATCCCCGTGGCCGTGCTGGCGATCACCCGGCTCGGGATCGTCACGCCGAAGCAGCTCGCGAAGAACCGGGGCTACATCGTCCTCGGGGTCGCCGTGGTCGCCGCGGTCGCGACCCCGACGCCGGACCCGTTCACGATGCTCGTGACGATGGCGCCGCTGCTCGTGCTCTTCGAGCTGAGCCTCCTGCTCTCGCGGATCTTCGAGCGCCGTGCGGCGGACAAGCCCTCGCGCTGGAGCTGGGACGACGAGGACGAGGACGACGACGAGGACGACGACCCCTACGGGTTCAACGACCCGGGGCCCTCGGACGGCCCGGACGGCGTGGAGCCCGAGCCGGACGGCGACGAGGAGCCGAGCCCGGCCGTCACGGGCGCGCCGCCCGTGCGGTCCGACGTCTAACCTCGGAGGGGCATGCTCTTCGACCTCCGCGGCCGCGGCCGCCGCCGCACCGTCCAAGTCGTCTACCTCGGCCTCGCCCTGCTCATGGGCGGCGGCCTCGTCCTGCTCGGCGTGGGTGGCGGCACGAGCGGCGGCGGGCTGCTCGACGCGTTCACGAACGGGAGCTCCGCCCCGGACACGGGGATCTTCGGCGAGCGCCGCGAGGCCGCCGAGAAGCGCGTGCAGGCCAACCGGCAGGACGCCCCGGCCTGGGCCGCCCTGGCCCGTGCGCGCTACCAGGAGGCCAGCGCCGCCGGCGGGCTCGACGAGAACACGGGGCTGTTCACGGAGGAGGGCAAGGTCCAGCTCCGCAAGGCCGACCAGGCCTGGCAGCAGTACTTGAAGCTCGAGCCGAAGACCGTGGACCCGCAGGTCGCGGTCATCATGGCCCAGGTCTACAGCCCCGCCGGCCTCGACAAGCCCGACCAGGCCGTCGCCGCGCAGGAGGCCGTCGCCGACGCGCGCGAGGACGTCGGCAGCTACCTGCAGCTCGCGGGCTACGCCTACGCGGCGAACCAGACCCGCAAGGCCGACCTGGCCGGCGAGCGGGCCGTGGCGCTCGCGACGAAGGACCAGAAGGAGCAGATCAAGGCCCAGGTGGAGGGCCTGAAGTCCCAGGCCGCCCAGGCGGCGGCGCAGCAGGCCCAGGAGTCCGCGCCCGCCACCGGCGGCACGTCGCCCTGAGCGCGCGGGAGCTACAATCCCGCGCCGCGGGCCGTTAGCTCAATTGGCAGAGCAGGGGACTCTTAATCCCAAGGTTGAAGGTTCGATTCCTTCACGGCCCATCATGGGTCCGGCGGGCTCAAGGTCGGCGGCCGTTCTGCCGAAGGGACACGGAGAGCCTCGCCGATCCCCACGGCAGGTCCCTGTGAAAGCCGGCGAGCACCACGTTGCCGAACGTCCCGACGGCCCCTGGTGCATCCGCGTCGTCGGACGACGACGCAGCTTCCGGCCGTGACGACGCGGCGGCAGGCCGCGACGCGGCCTCGGACCGCCGCGACCTCGCGGCGACGCACCGCGACCGGATGGCGAAGGAGCGCGCCGCGACCGCGGACGACGTGGGTCGGCGCAGCTCCGTCGCGGTCCTGGAGCTCGCGGAGGTCCGCACCCGGGCGGCCGACGACCGCGGGCGCGCGGCGGAGGATCGGCGCCGGGCGACGATCGACCGCCGGCAGGCCGGAGCCGATCGCGCGCGGGCCGCGGGGGATCGCCTCGAGGCGGCGACGGAGCACGAGCACGTCGTCGAGGCGCTGCTCGACGTCCAGGCCGAGCTCCGCCGCGCGAACACGGACGACCTGACGGGCGCCTACCGGCGTGGCGCCGGCCAGGCCGCGCTGGGGCGGGAGCTCGCGCGGGCCCGCCGCGAGGGGGAGCGGTTCGTCGTGGCCTACATCGACGTCGACGGCCTCAAGGCGACCAACGACACCGCCGGGCACGCCGCCGGGGACGCCCGGCTGCGCGACGTCGTCAGTGCCATCCGCGCGACGCTGCGCGACGCCGACCCGATCGTGCGCTACGGCGGTGACGAGTTCGTCTGCGCGGTGACGGGCCTGGACGTGGTCGCGGTCCACGAGCGCCTCGATGACGTCCGGGAGGCGCTGGCGCGCGAGGGCCCCCACGGTGCGATGAGCTTCGGGCTCGCCGAGCTGCGCCCGGACGACACCCTGGACGTCCTCGTCCGCCGCGCCGACGCCGGCCTGGTCCGACGGCGCCGCCGCCGGACCTGAGGCCGAGCGCCCGGCCTCAGCGCAGCCGCACCCGCAGGACGGTCGTGCGCGAGCCCGCGTCGAGGACGGAGACGCGCGCGGTCGTGCCGCGGAGGGCGCGCGCGCCCGCGACGCGCAGGACGACCCGCCGGCTGCCCGTCGCCGGGAGCCGCGAGACGGTCACGGTCCTCCCGGCGACCCCGACCCGCCCCGGGGCCGCGGAGCGCCGCCCCGTCCCCGGGCGCTTCGCGAGCGCGACCCGCACGCGGCGGATGCCCCGCGTCCCCGACCGGACGGTCAGGACGAGGGTCCCGGCGGCGCTGAGGGTGGCCGACGCCGTCGGCGCCTTCCGCGCGGCCGTGGGCTTCGGGCAGCCGGTGATCGTCGGCGTGCCCTTCACGGTCGTGGTCGCGCCGCCCTGCGCCGTGAAGCTCGCCGCGTAGTCCCGGGCGCCCGAGCAGAGCCCCTCGACGTTCGCGAGGACCCCGCCGCTCTTGCCGCCCCGGAAGGCGAGCGCGAACCGGGAGACGGGGACGTCCGGGATCCCCTCGATGGTCGTGCGCAGCGCCCCCGTCTCCGAGAACGCGACCGAGGCGGTGAGGACGAGCCGCAGCGCGCCCTGGAGCTCGATGCGCAGCTTGGGCAGGCTGTTGCCGCCCGTGACGAAGAAGACCTTCCCCGCGAGCTCCTCGGCCAGCAGGGGGGAGCGGACGGCGGCGGTGCCCACGACGGAGGACTCGGGGCAGGCGCTCTGGGCGGCCTGCTCGAGCGAGCAGCTCGGCGGGGTGCTCTGCCCGTTGGCCCCGATCCCGTCGGGCAGCGTGACCACGGCGGTCCGGATCCCGGCTTCCCCGCGCTCCTGCGTGATGGTCGTGGTGAGCGCCGGGCTCGCGCCGGCCTCGGGCATCCCGATGGCGACGGCGAGCTTCGGGGCGAACGCCAGCTTGTCGCAGCCCGTGGGGGTGAAGGACGCGGCGCCGCTGGCCACGACGGTCGGGGCGGCGTAGGAGGTGACGTCGACGCGGGTGGTCGCCGGGCCGCAGGAGGTCGGGTTCGAGGCGAACGCCTGGTTGAGCTTGAGCGAGATCCCCTTGACCGTCGTGTCGCTGGGCACGGAGCCGCCGACCCGCGCCTGCCGGGGGAGGTCCTTGATGACGGAGTCCAGGCCGCCGTCGGGGCGCAGGGCGACCGCGCTCTGGACGAAGAGGGGGGAGATGGAGGGGTTGCGGTAGACGATGCCGAGCCGGGCGGGCTCCCCGGGCTGCGCGACGAGGTTGTAGATCGTCCCGTCGATCGTCAGGTCGAAGGGGTCCGCGTTGACCTGGCTGGTCCCGACCGCGGTGGTGGCGGGGCACTGGTCGGCGGAGAACTGCGCGACGGGGCAGGTGGGCTGGGCGAGCGGGTTGCCGACGAGGCCGGGCGGGAGGTGGAGCGTGAGGTCCTTGATCTGCTGCCCCGGGTCGCTCAGCCGGAAGCCCAGGCCGAAGCTCGAGGCGGCGCCGGCCTGCGTCGTGCCCGGGGTCACGGCGACGTCCGTGACGCCGATGGCCGCGTGCGCGGCCGGGGCGGCGACCAGGGCCGCCAGCGTCGGGACGAGGGCGAGCAGGAGGCGGTGGGTGCGGGTGCGGTGCGCCATGGGGCGGCGACGCTAGCGCGCCGGGCGCGCCCGTGGGCCGGGCCGTCCCGGCCGTACCCCGGCCGCGGCAGTGGTACCGGAGCCCCCGGGCCGCGTAGGAGCTGCGAGTGCCGCGGACGTCCGCGGTGCCGGACCGCTCGAGACGACAAGGAGCCCTTCGTGGCCGACATGACCCAGGAGCGCCCGAGGCGCGCCGTCCCCAAGCCCACCGCCCGTCCCGTCGACCGGTACCTCACGGGGGTGACCCTCTTCCTCGTCGCGGCCCTCGTCTCGTTCTTCCTCTCGATCGGCCTCTGGTTCTCCGGCAGCCACGAGGAGGGCATCTACGTCGGGATCTGGGTCCCGTCGATCCTCGCTGCGGGGTCCTTCTGGGTGTCGGCCATGAACGCGAGGCGCTGAGCCATGGACGTCGCACTCGCCGCCGCCGGCATCTTCGTCACGCTCCTGGTGGTCGTGGGCATGGTGCTCATCGTCCCCCGGGGTGCCGAGCGCGTGATCCAGACACCGTCGAACCTGAGCCTGTCGCCCGACGAGCCGGTCGCACCGCCCTCGGGGGTCGAGGAGGGGTCGGCGCGGGACGCCCCCGCCGTGCCCACGCCGAGCTGACCACCGGCCAGGGGGCGGGCTACCCTCAACGGGTCGTGTCCACCGCTCCCACCACCGATCCGGCGCTCCCGGCCGGCGCCGTGGAGCGCGAGGCGGGCCGCCGCCGGACGTTCGCGATCATCTCGCACCCCGACGCGGGCAAGACGACGCTGACGGAGAAGCTGCTGCTCTACGGCGGCGCGCTGCAGGAGGCCGGGCAGGTCCAGGGCAAGGGCGCCCGGCGTCAGTCCACCTCGGACTTCATGGACATCGAGCGCCGCCGCGGGATCTCCGTGAGCTCGACGGTGCTGCGCTTCGACTACCGCGACGTCGTCATCAACCTGCTGGACACCCCGGGGCACCACGACTTCTCCGAGGACACGCTCCGCGTCCTGGCCGCCGCGGACGCCGCGGTGATCCTGCTCGACGCCGCCCGTGGCGTGGAGGCGCAGACCCTCCGGCTCTTCGAGGTCGCGCGGGCGCGCGGGATCCCGCTCATGGTCTTCGTGAACAAGTACGACCGGCCGGGGCTCGAGCCGCTCGAGATGCTCGACCACATCACGGAGGTCCTCGGCATCGAGCCCGTCGCGATGACCTGGCCCGTGGGCATCCCCGGCGACTTCCGCGGGGTCGTCGACCGGGCGGGCGGCGGCGGCTTCGTGCGCTTCACCCGGACGGTCGGCGGCGCGAAGCAGGCGCCGGAGGAGCACCTCACGGCCGAGGAGGCGCTCGCGCGCGAGGGCGACGCGTGGACGACCGCCGTGGAGGAGCTCGAGCTCCTGGAGGCCGTCAGCGGCGAGCTCGACGCGGAGCTCTTCCGGGCGGGGGTCGGCTCCCCGGTCTACTTCGGCTCGGCCGTGTCGAACTTCGGCGTGCGCCTGCTGCTCGACGCGCTCGTGGACCTCGCGCCGCCGCCCGCGCCCAAGGCCGGCCTGGACGACGCCGCGCCGCGACCGCTCGACGCGCCGTTCTCCGCCCAGGTCTTCAAGGTCCAGGCGAACATGGACCCGCGCCACCGCGACCGGGTCGCGTTCCTGCGCATCTGGTCCGGGCGCTTCGAGCGCGGGATGCGCGCGGTGAACGCGCGGACGGGCAAGCCCTTCACGATCGCCCACGCCCACGAGGTCTTCGGGGACGAGCGCTCCGTCCTCGACGAGGCCTACCCCGGCGACGTCATCGGCGTCGTCAACGCCGGGGACCTGCGGGTGGGCGACACGCTGCACGTCGAGGGCTCCCGCGTGGAGTTCCCGCCGATCCCGACGCTCGCGCCCGAGCACTTCAAGACGATCCGCAACCGGGACGCCTCGCGGCACAAGCAGTTCCACCGCGGGCTCGAGCAGCTCGCCCAGGAGGGCGTGATGCACGTGCTGCGGCGCGACGTCGTCGCGGACCCCACCCCCGTGCTGGCCGGCATCGGCCCCCTGCAGTTCGAGGTCGCGGTCGAGCGCCTCGAGGGCGAGTTCGGCTGCACCGTCGGCCTCGACCCGACGCCGTGGAAGGTCGCGCGGCGCACGGACGCCGCGGGCGCCGAGGTCCTGCGCGCGACGCGCCGCGGGGACGTCCTGCACTCCGCGGACGGCACCCTCCTCGCGCTCTTCACCTCGCAGTTCCTGCTCGAGCTCGTCGAACGGGAGAACCCCGAGGTCACGCTCGACAAGCTCCTCCAGCGCTGAGGCCCCTAGGGTCGCGGGATGGACCTCGCGATCCTCGACGGCACGGTGCAGCCCGCGAGCACGGCCACGATCCCGCTCACGGACGAGGGGCTGCTGCGCGGGGACGGCGTCTTCGAGGTCATCCGGGTGTACGCGGGGCGGCCCTACGCGATGGCCGAGCACCTCGAGCGCCTCGCCCGCTCGGCCGCGAACCTCCGCCTCGAGCTCGCGCCCGCGGACGTCCGGGCCGACGTCGACGCGCTGCTCGCCGAGGCGGGCGACGTGGACTGCGCGCTGCGGGTGCTCGTCACCCGCGGGGGGCGGCGCATCGGGATCCTCGAGGCGCTGAAGGCCCTGCCGCCGACGCTCGCGCTGGCGACCGTCGCCTACGCGCCGACCCGGGTGCTCGACGGGGTCAAGTCGCTCTCCTACGCCGCGAACATGCTCACCCGGCGCCTCGCGCAGGAGCAGGGGGCCGACGACGCGCTGCTGCTCACGCCGCACGGCCGGGTGCTCGAGGGGCCGACCGCCGCCTTCTTCGCGGTGCTCGACGGGGAGCTCGTCACCCCGCCGCTGAGCGACCACGTCCTCGACTCCATCACCCGCCGGAAGGTCCTCGCCGCGAGCGACGCCCGTGAGCAGGTGCTCACCCGCGACGACCTCCCGGGGCTCGAGGAGGCGTTCCTGGCCTCGACCCTGCGCGAGGTCCACCCGGTGCACGCGATCGACGGGCACGCCCTGCCCGCCGCGCCCGGGCCCCGCACCGCGGCGGTCGCCGAGGCCGTCCACGCGCTCATCCAGCGCGAGCTCGCGGCGTGAGGGTCCTCACCGTCATCGGGAACCGGCCGCAGTTCGTCAAGGCCGCCGCGGTCTCCCGGCTCCTGCGCGAGCACGCGGACGAGGTGCTCGTCCACACGGGCCAGCACTACGACGAGGCGATGAGCGCCGTCTTCTTCTCCGAGCTCGGGGTGCCGCGCCCGACCCACGAGCTCCAGCTCGGCACGGGCTCGAACACGGAGCAGACCGCGCGGATGCTCAGCGCCGTCGCGCCCCTGCTGGCCGAGCAGCGCCCGGACTGCGTGCTCGTCTACGGCGACACGAACTCGACGCTCGCGGGCGGCCTGGCCGCCGCGCAGGCGGGCATCCCGGTCGCGCACGTCGAGGCGGGCATGCGCTCCTTCGACCGCACGATGCCCGAGGAGCTCAACCGCGTCCTGACGGACCACCTGAGCACCCTGCTGCTCTGCTCGAGCGACGCGCCCGCGGCGCACCTGCGCGCGGAGCGGGTCGTGGGGGAGGTCGAAGTGGTGGGGGACGTCATGGTCGACGTCGCCCAGCTCGTCCAGCCCCGCGCGCGCGCCGACGACGGGCCGCTGCGCGACGCAGGAGTCGACCCCGGGGCCTACGTGCTGGTCACGGCGCACCGGGCCGGGAACGTCGACGACCCCGCGCAGCTCCGGCGCCTCGTCGAGCTCCTCCTGGCGCTCCCGCTGCCGGCCGTCCTGCCGCTGCACCCGCGCACGGGGGCGCGGCTCGAGGCCGCCGGCCTCCTCGACGACCTCCGTGCCGCGGAGCACGTGCGGCTGACGCCGCCGCTCGGCTACCTCGCCTTCACCGCCCTGCTGACCCGGGCGCGGGCGCTGCTCACGGACTCGGGCGGGGTGCAGAAGGAGGCCTACCTCGCGGGGGTGCCGTGCGTGACCCTGCGGGACACGACGGAGTGGACGGAGACCGTCGACGCGGGCTGGAACGTCCTGGTCGGGCTGGACCGCGACGCGGCGCTGGCGGCGCTCGAGCGGCCGCTCGCCGGCCACCCGGCCGGAGCTCTACGGCGACGGGCAGGCCGGCGCGCGCGTCGTCGCGGCGCTGCGGCGGCGCTTCGGCTAGGCCGCGGCGGGGCGGCCGATGCGCCGCAGCTCGACGCCCGTCCCGGCGAACGCGGCCGGGTCCAGGACCCCGCGGCCGTCGACGACGACCCGCACGCCGGGCAGGTCGGCGGGCCCGAGCGCCGCGTACTCCGGGTGGTCGGCCTGGAGGACGGCGAGGTCGACGGGCTCGCCCGTCCAGGCGGAGAAGCCGAGCGCGGCGAGCTCGCCCGCGTCGTAGAGCGGATCCGCCGCGACCACGCGCGCACCGCGGCGCTCGAGCTCGTCGCGCAGGCCGAAGGCGCCGGAGAACGCGGTCTCCTTCACCCCGCCGCGGTAGGCGACGCCGAGCACGAGCGCCGTGCGGCCCGCGACGTCGCCCAGGAGCTCCACGGCGTAGGCGGGCATCGCCTCGTTGACCCCGCGGGCGGCGCGCGGGAGCTGCGCGCCCGGGTCCCCGGCGAGGTAGAAGCGCGGGTAGACGGGGATGCAGTGGCCGCCCACGGCCACCCCGGGCCGGTGGACGTGGGAGAAGGGCTGGGAGTTCGCGGCGTCGATGACCGCCTGGACGTCGAGGCCGAGGCCGTCGGCGTGCCGGGCGAACTCGTTGGCCAGCGCGATGTTCACGTCGCGGTAGGTCGTCTCGACGAGCTTCGTGAGCTCCGCGGCCTCCGCGCCGCCCATGCCCCGGACCTCGACCCCGGGCAGGAACTCCCCGTAGCGCGCGACCCCCCGCGCCTCGCCCTCGGCGGTGAGGCCGCCCACGAGCTTCGGGTAGGTCGCGAGGTCGGCGAAGACCCGGCCGGAGAAGACGCGCTCGGGGGAGAAGACGACGCTGAAGGTCGAGCCCTCCGGCCCGCCCGCGGCCCGCTCGAGCGCCGGGGCCAGGCGCGTGCGGGTCGTCCCGACGGGCACGGTGGTCTCCAGCGCCACGACCGTGTGCGCGTCGCCCGTCCGCGCGGCGAGCCCGGCGCCGACGTCGGCGATGACCGCGTCGAGGATCGCCCAGTCGGGCTCCGCGGCCGCGTCGACCAGGAGCGGCGGGACGAGGATGACGAGGTCCGGGCCCGTGGCCACGGCGGCGACGGTGTCCGTCGTCGCGCGCAGGCGCCCGGCGCCCACGACCTCCGTGAGCACCGTCCCGAGCTCCGCCTCGCCGGGGAAGGGCTCCCGCGCGGCGTTCACCGCGTCGACGACCCGCGGGTCGATGTCGCAGCCGATGACGTCGTGGCCCGTGCGCGCGAGCTGCGCGGCGAGCGGCAGCCCGATCTTCCCGAGCGCGACGACGACGGCCCTCACAGGCGCACGGTCTCCCCGGAGCTCGCGGCCGCGAGGACCGCCTCGGCGGCCAAGACCGTCTGCAGCCCCTCCTCGAGCGTCACGACCGCGGCGTCGTCGTCCCCCGCGACCCAGTCGCAGAAGGCCTCGAGCTCCACGAGCAGCGGCTCGCGGCGCGAGAGCGCGTAGCGGGTCATGTCGCCCTCGCTCACCCCGCGGGTCGCCTGCGCGGCCGACCACTCGCTGGTGACCTCGCCGTTGGCCCAGAACGTCAGGTCGGAGGTCAGCGTGTCCGCGACGAGCATCCCCCGCTCGCCGAGGATCCGCGTGCGGCGGACCTTCGTCGGCGAGAGCCAGTCGACGTTCACGTTGAAGGCGACCCCGGAGGCCGTCGCACCCGTGACCAGCACGAGGTCCTCGTGCTCGCGACCCATCCGGTGCTGGGTCTGCGCCGCCACCCGGGCGATGGGCGCGCCGCCGAGCCAGCCCACGAGGTCGAGGTCGTGGGTCGCGAGGTCCTTCACCACGCCGACGTCGCGGATGCGCGCGGGGAAGGGCCCGACGCGCTCCGTGGCGATCATGAAGACCTCGCCGAGCTGGCCCTCGCCGACGCGGCGGCGCAGCTCGAGCAGGGCGGGGTTGCAGCGCTCGACGTGGCCGACCGCGGCGCGGACCCCGGCCGCCTCGACCGCGGCGATGAGCTCCCGGGCCTCCGTCGCGGTGGCGGCCAAGGGCTTCTCGACCAGCACGGCGACCCCGGCGGCGGCGAGCTCGCGCGCGGCGGGCAGGTGCTCCTCCGTCGGCACGGCGACGATCGCGAAGTCCGGCGGGCCGGCCGCGAGCAGGTCGGCGACCGTGGCGAAGAGCAGCGCGGGGTCCTGGACCATGCCGAAGCGGTCGCCGCCCGGGTCGACCGCGCCGGCGAAGGCGACCCGCGGGGAGGCCTGGAGCAGGCGGGCGTGGTGGCGGCCGATCATCCCCAGGCCGAGCACCGCGCCGCGCAGCACGACCCTGGGTTCGTCGGCGGTCACGAGCGCCATAGGCTATCCGCCATGGCGATCCCGACGGCCCCCGGCCTCGTCCTGTCCCCCACGGCGCAGGTGGCGGACGACGTGGAGTTCGGAGCCAACGTCGTCGTCCACGGCGACACGGTCATCGGGCCCGGCGTGGTCGTCCAGGACGGCGCCGTGCTCGGCAAGCCGCCCCGGCTCTCCTCGCGCTCCTCGACCGCGGCGCCCCCCGGCGGGCCGCTCGTGATCGAGGCCGGCGCGTCGGTCTGCGCGCAGGCCATCGTCTTCGAGGGCGCGCGGATCGGTGAGGGCGCGATCATCGGGGACCAGTCCTACGTCCGCGAGCGCGCGGTCATCGGCGCGGGCAGCGTCGTCGGCCGGGGCGCCTGCGTCGACAACGACGTCGTGGTCGGGGCGCGCGTGCGCCTGCAGTCGCAGGTCTACGTCACCGCGTTCTCCGTCATCGAGGACGACGTCTTCGTCGGCCCGTGCGCGATGACGACGAACGACAACACGATGGCCCGTCAGCACCCCGGGGACGAGCTGCGCGGCGCGACCCTGCGGCGCGCCTGCCGCATCGGCGGCGGCGCGATCCTCACCCCGGGCATCGAGATCGGCGAGGAGGCCTACGTCGCCGCGGGGTCCGTCGTGACGAACCACGTGCCCGCGCGGGGCGTCGTGATCGGGGTCCCGGGCCGGGTCGTGCGCTACGTCGAGGACAGCGACCTGCTGGACGCCGACCGGGGCTGAGCCCGGGACGGGCCGAGCTCGGCCAGCACCTCGACCACCCTGGGGTCGAACTGCGTGCCGGCGCAGCGGCGCAGCTCGGCCAGGGCCGCGTCGTGGGGGATCGCCCGGTGGTACGGGCGGGTGGTCGTCATCGCGTCGTAGGCGTCGCAGGCGGCGACGATGCGGGCGCCGAGCGGGATCGCCTCGCCCGCGAGGGCGTCGGGGTAGCCCCCGCCGTCCCACCGCTCGTGGCTGGCCCGGACCATGCGCGCGACCCCTTCGAGGGCCGGGGTCCCGGCGAGGATGCGCTCCCCGATGACCGTGTGCTGCTCCATGCAGCGGCGCTCCTGCGGGGTGAGCGGTCCGGGCTTGTGCAGGATGGTGTCCGGGACGGCGACCTTCCCGACGTCGTGCAGCTCGGCCGCCCGGCGCACGTCCTCCACGGCGGCGGGCGGGAGGCCGAGGCGCCGCGCGACGGCTTCGGCCAGCACCGCGACGTCCTCGCCGTGGACGTGCAGGACGGGGTCCCGCTCCGCGAGCAGGTGCCGCAGCGCGGCGACGAAGCGCCCGGCCCGCTCGCAGGGCAGCACGTCGCCGAGGACCGCGACGACGTCCTGACGCAGCCCGTCGGCGGTCAGCTGTCGCCGCGGGCGGCCCGGGACGGGACGCGGGCGCGGCGCGGTGTCGTCGGGCGCGGCCGGTCGGGCGGCGCGCCCCGCGTGCAGCAGTCGGGCTCCCACGCGGCCAGCCTGCCAGCGGCAACGCGCCCGGGCAAGGCGCCCGGGCCACGGAGCACCCGTTTCCATACCGCCGTCAGGCGGAGGCGTGCTCCCGGAGCTTCGTGGCCTCGCGGCCGCTCTCGGTCCAGATCTGCTGCTCGCGCCCCGGGCCGACGCCGACCTGCACGATCGGCACCCCGGCGTGCTCCTCGAGGAAGGCGAGGTAGTCCCGCGCGGCCTGCGGGAGGTCCGCCTCCGTGCGGCACTCCGTGATGTCCTCCGTCCAGCCCGGGAGCTCCTCGTAGACGCCCGCGCGCCTTGTGCAGGACGGACTGGTGGTAGGGGAACGTCTCGTACTCCGCGTCCTCCGGCCCGACGTAGCCCGTGCAGACCTTGAGGGTCTCGAAGCCCGTGAGGACGTCGAGCTTCGTGATGACCAGCGCGTCGAGCGTGTTCAGGCGCGCGGCGTAGCGCAGCGCGACGAGGTCGATCCAGCCGCAGCGCCGCGGGCGGCCCGTGGTGGTGCCGAACTCGTGGCCGTTGGCCCGGAGGCGGTCGCCCGTCTCGTCGAAGAGCTCCGTCGGGAACGGCCCGGCACCGACGCGCGTGGCGTAGGCCTTCGCGACGCCCCAGACCTCGTCGATGTCGTGGATGCCGACCCCGGCGCCGATCGTCGCGGCGCCCGAGACCGGGTTGCTCGAGCGTGACGAAGGGGTACGTGCCGTGGTCGATGTCGAGCATCGTCGCCTGGGCGCCCTCGAAGAGCGCGAGCTTCCCGTCGTCGAGCGTGCGCCAGATCAGCGCGGAGGTGTCGGCGATGTGCTGCTCGAGGCGGTGCCCGAAGGTCAGCAGGTCCTCCGTCATCTGCTGCAGGTCCAGGCGCGGCGCCCAGTCCGGGTCGCGCTCGTAGGGCCGGAGCATGAGCTGCTTGGGCGCGAGGGCGGCCATGATCTTCTTCTTCAGGATCTTCTCGTCGAGCATGTCCTGCACCCGGATGCCGAGCCGCGCGGCCTTGTCGGCGTAGCACGGGCCGATGCCCCGCTTGGTCGTGCCGATCTCCTGCTTGCCGAGCTTCGCCTCGCCCGAGTGGTCCAGGGCGATGTGGTACGGCATGATCAGGTGCGCGTTCGCGCTGACCTTCAGCCCCGAGACGTCGACCCCCGCGCGCTGCAGCCCGTCGAGCTCCCCGAGGAGCACGGCCGGGTCGACCACGACGCCGTTGCCGATGATGCAGGTCTTGCCGGGGTAGAGGATCCCGCTCGGGACGAGGTGGAACTTGAACTCCTCGCCGTCCCGGACGATCGTGTGGCCCGCGTTGTTCCCGCCCTGGAAGCGGACGACCGCGTCGGCCCGCTCCGCGAGCAGGTCGACGACCTTCCCCTTGCCCTCATCGCCCCACTGGGCGCCCACGATGACCAGACCTGGCATGGGCCGCAGTCTACGGCGGGGTGTCGCCCCGACGGCCGGCGGTCAGGCGATCCGGCGCCGCGCATCCTCGCCGTAGAGCGGCAGGACCTCGCACATCTCCTCCAGGCGCGAGACCGTCCGCTCCTTGATCTGCTCGACCATCTGCTCGCGCTCGACGAGGTTCGTCGTGATGACGACGGAGCGCTCCTCCTCGTACCGCGCGTTGACGATCGCGTAGAGCTGCTCGAGCACCCAGTCGCTCGTCTTCTCCGCCCCGACGTCGTCGATGTGGAGCAGGTCGACCTCCGTGAGCTTGTCGAGCAGGCTCGTGTAGGAGTGCACCGCGTCCTCGTCGAACGTCATGCGGATCTCGGCCAGGAGCTTCGGCAGGGAGTAGATCGCGACCGTCCGGCCCGCGTCGAGCGCGGCCTTGGAGACGATCATCGCCAGGGTCGTCTTGCCCGTGCCCGGGCCGCCGAAGAGCCACAGGCCCCGGCCCGCGTCGAGGTTCGCGTCGAGGTCGCGCACGAACGCCCGGATCGCCCGCACCTGCGGCGCGGCGCGCTCGGCGATCTCCGTCACGGGCGGCCGGTCGAAGCCCACGCCGCGGTACTTCTTCGGGATGACCGCCGAGAGCACGGCGCTGCGCCGCCCGGCCATCCGCTCGGGCCGGCAGCGGCAGGGCCGCGCGGTCGCCGTCTCCTCGTCGTCGACGAACCCCGACCCGTCGCACGTCCCGTACGGGCAGGGGTCGCCCGGCCGCAGCATCAGTAGTCCTCGCGGCTCATGTTGCGGAAGCGCGTGTACTTGCCCTGGAAGACGAGGTTCACCGTGCCCAGCGAGCCGTTGCGGTGCTTGGCGATGATGAGCTCCCCCTCGCCCGGGGTCTCGGTCGTCTCGGGGAAGTAGTACTCGTCGCGGTAGATGAAGATGGCGAGGTCCGCGTCTTGCTCGATCGCGCCCGAGTTGTGCGTGACGACGCCGTCCGCCAGCCAGGTCGCCGGTCCCGGGACCGTGAGGTCGAAGACCTCCTCCTCGCCGGCCGGCTCGACCGAGACCACGCGGTCCCAGAAGACGTCGCTCGTGGCGAGGTCGTCCAGCGCGGGCATGTCGAGGAGCGCCGCGTAGCCCCGCGCCGTCTCCCGGGACGGCGCGAACGCGAAGTGCGCGGTGCCGCCGTACCGGGTTCCGCGCTGCGCCGCCATCGCGCGGGTCGTCACGCCCCGCTCGGCCATCCGGCTGCGCACGTCCCCCCAGACCTCCTTCGGCAGCGTGTCGACGTTCGTCGTCGCCGGGCTGAAGGCGAGCCTCTCGAGGAGGCGGTCCGCTCCAGGGATGCGCGGCCCGAACGCCCCGACGCGATCGAGGAAGCGCAGCTGGTTCTCGCGGCCCGAGACCGCGACGTGGTGCATGGGGCGATGGGAGCCCTTCGAGGCGACGACGGAGCGACGGGCGACGATGCCCACGCGGAGGAGCAGGGCGACGACGTCAGCCGCCAAGCGCGGGCTGTTCGTCGCGTAGGCCACGCGCGACCGAGCGGGGCCGGTCGTCGAGGTCCAGATCGTGCCGTCGGTGGCCCACAAGTGCTGCAGCAGGAGGCCGATCTGGTCGCCGTCGAGGCGGAAGGCTGCCTCGGGCACGTGCTTCTCGTGGGACCGCTGATCGAAGATGCCGAGGCCCCGGAGCCAGGCGTTGACCCCGGCCGGCGCCCACCGGGTCCCGTTGCCCGAGATGAGGAGCTGGTGCCAGGTGCCCCGTCCCGCGTAGCGCTTCACCTCCGCCCCGAACGCGCGCTCGGCCGCACCCCGGACGGCGTCGGAGTTCTCCTCGCTCGTCGTCGCGTACCGCATGGGCTGGCCGGACAGGTAGCTGCCGTCTCCGATCAGCTGCCCGAGCAGCACGACGGCGTCGTCGTCCCAGCGCTCGGGCGCCGTCGGCTCGGGGAGCCGACGGGCGGTGGCGACGCGGTCCTCCGGCCGGAGCTCCGCGACGGTGGCCCACCCGCCTCCCGCGAGGATGCGGTGCTGCGCGGTGGCGGTGATGCTGCGCCCCGAGGCGAGCCTGACGCGGAAGACGGGCCGCCGTCCTACGGGCCACACCCGATCGCTTCCCGCGACGACGAGGCGGTGTCGCTCGTCGAGCGCGACGACGTCCGGTCGCGTCCCCACGAGCTCGGCGATGGGTGTCCTGCGGCCGTCGGCGAGCACGACCAACGTGTCACCCGTGACGCATTCGCGGAGATCGGAGAGCATGGGCCGCTTGTCCGTGCGCGACTCGACCCCGCGGGAGAGCTGGGAGAGCGCGATGACCGGCACCTCGAGCTCACGGGCGAGGATCTTCAGGCCGCGGGACATCTGCCCGACCTGCTCCACGCGGTTGTCCGTGCGGCCGTCGGGGCGCATGAGCTGGAGGTAGTCGATGATGATCAGCCCGAGGCCGCCGTAGTCGGCCTGCATCTGCTGGTGCAGCCGCCGGGCCTTCGCGCGGATCTCGAGGACGCCGATGTCCGAGGAGTCGTCGATGAAGAGCGGCGCGACGTCGTAGCGGGAGGCCGCGTCGAGCACCTTCTTCCACTTGCGCTCGTCCTTCAGCCGGCCCTTGCGCAGGTCGTCGCCCTCGATGCGACGCCTGGGACGCGACGAAGCGCTGGGCGAGCTCGCCCTCGCTCATCTCGAGCGAGAAGAGCGCGACGGGCATCGGCCGCTCGGGGTGCAGCGCGACGTTCTCCGCGATGTTCGTGACCAACGCGCTCTTTCCCATGGACGGCCTGGCTGCCACGATCACGAGGTTGCCGGGCTGGAAGCCGCCCGTGATCGTGTCGAGGTCCGTGAAGCCCGACGGCGTGCCCGTCATGGCCACGCCGTCCGTCGAGAGCTTGTGCCAGATCTCGATCTCGTGCTCGATGATCGAGCCCGCGTTCGCGAAGGCCTTGGCGGAGTCGTCGTGGGCGACCTCGAGCATGGAGCGCTCGGCCTGCTCGACGATCTCCCGGGGGAGGGACTCCCGGCCGTGCACGGAGGCCTGGATCTCGTACGTCGCCTGCAGGAGGCGTCGCATGAGCGACATCTCCTTGACGATCTCGCCGTAGCGCTTGATGTTGCCGACGGCCGGGACGGCGGCGGTGAGCTCGTCGATGCCGGCCTGGCCGCCCGCGGCGTCGAGCTGCGCCCGGGCCCTGAGGTGCTCCGTGACCGTGAGGACGTCGATGGGCTCGGACTCCGAGTAGAGCTCGACCATCGCACCGAAGATCACGCGGTGGCGCTCCCGGTAGAAGTCGTCCGGCTTGAGCTGGGACTCGACGACGTAGGAGTACATCGCGCGGTCCGAGAGCAGGACGGCGCCGAGGACGCCCTGCTCGGACTCGATGGAGTGCGGCGGAGCGATGCCCTGGACGACGTTGTCGGGCGGGGGCCCGTCGTGGAAGGGGTGCTCGCTCATCGGCGTCCGAGGGTACCCCCGGCCCGGACGGCCTGGACGGCGTCTTGCCGCTCCCTGCGCACTTCCGGCACGAACGACGCGAAGGCTTGACGAACGGGTCCTCCGAACGACGAAGCGCCCCGGGGGACCGGGGCGCTTCGAGGTGCTGCGACGAGCGGCGGGGCGGGGCTACTTGAGCTCGGTGACCATCGTCTTGACGGTGGCGGTGACGCCCGTGGCGACCTCGACCTGCACCTGGAAGGTCCCGACCTGCTTGATGGGCTCCTCGAGGTGGATGTGGCGCTTGTCGACCGTCAGGCCGCGCGCCTCCTTGATGGCGTCGGCGATGTCCTGCGTCGTGACGGAGCCGAAGAGGCGGCCGTCGTCGCCGGCCTTCTCCGCGAGGGTGAGGACCGTCTTGTTCAGCAGGTCCGCGTTCTCGTGCGCCTTGGCGGTCGCGTCGCGCTGGGCACGCTCCTGCGTCGCGGCGAGCTGGCCCGCGACGGCGACGGCGCCCTTCGTGGCCGGCTGCGCGAGCTTGCGCGGGATGAGGAAGTTGCGGAGGTAGCCCTTGGAGACCTCGACGACGGCACCCTTCGTGCCGACGCCGTCGACGTCCTTGAGCAGGATCGCTTCGGGCATGGGCTACCGGTCCTCGCGGTCGCGGCCACCGCGGCCGCCACCCGGCTTCTCGTCCTTGCCCGACTCGTTCACGTAGGGCAGCAGCGCGAGCTCGCGCGCACGCTTGACCGCCGTCGCCACCTGGTTCTGGTGCCGGCGGCAGGCGCCCGTGATGCGGCGGGAGCGGATCTTGCCGCGCTCGGAGACGAACTTCCGGAGCGTCGCGACGTCCTTGTAGTCCACCTGCTCGACCTTGTCCTTGCAGAACAGGCACGGCTTGCGGCGGCCGCTGCCGGGCCCGCCCTTCTTGTCGCGGCGCGGCTTGGAGCTGCCGCTGTTCTGTCGCTTGGCCAACGTGGAAGTCCTCGGGGTCGTACTCAGACGGGCGTAGCGCGCCGGGCGGCGCGCGAGCGACCATCGTAGCCGGTGGCGCCCCGGGCGGGACTCCGGGCCCTACCAGCCCGGGCGGACGGTGCCCGATGACCCCGGGTGTCCAGGAAGTGTCCAGGGTCGGTGTCCAGGGAGTGTCCAGGGTCGGTGCACGGCGTTCAGCCCCCTCGGTGGAGGGGCCGATGCGCTCCTCGATCCGGACCACGACGGCACCGCCGCAGGGCACGGACGCCAACCCCCCAAGACCACAGGAGGCATGGATGCCCTTCAAGAAGAGCAGGGTCGCAGTCGCGACCCTCGTGGCCGTCGCAGCAGTCCCGTCGGCCGCATCGGCCGCAGCGTGCACGGTGCAGCCCTCGACCCAGGCGCTCGCCCAGTTCGGCGACTCGGCCTCCTACGTCCCCGCCCCCGGCGGGACGTTCGAAGCAGGTACCCCGGCGTGGGCGCTCGGCGGCAACGGCCTGATGTCGGACAACGAGTCCTACTTCGTGACGGGCTCCCGTCACACCCAGTCGGCGACCCTCGCACCAGGCTCGTCCATCGTCTCCCCCTCGTTCTGCGTGGACGACACGAACCCCTTCATGCGCCTGTTCGCCAAGAAGCAGGGCGACAAGGGTGCGCTGAAGTTCGAGTTCCTCTGGCAGAGCAACGGCAAGGCCGGCAGCAAGTCGTCCGGCACGGTGACCCACGCCTCGAAGGCCGCCTCGACGGACTACGGCTCGTGGCGCCTCACGCCGCCGCTCAGGGTCGCCGACGCGCTGCCCCTCGCCGCCTCCGGCGGTTCCCTGGAGGTCCAGCTCCGCATCACCGCCACCCCGGACGCCGGCAGCTGGTCCGTCGACGACGTCCTCATCGACCCCTACACCCGCGGTTAAGGATCGGATCGGCGTGCCGATCACCCGGTACGTCGACCGCCTTCTCCCCGACAGCCCCCATGACCGCCTCTGACCAACCCACCACCGTGGTTGCCCGCAGCGCAGAAGAGCTGCTGGAGGCGTCATGGGGCCGCCGGGGCCGTCCGCTCGACCGGCGGGAGACCGTCGTCGAGGTCCTCGCGAGCCTCGTGTTCGTCCTCGGGTGCGTCGCGCTCCTGCTCGCGACGGGAGCCCCGCCGGCGCTCCACGTCGCCGCCGTGCCGCTGGTCGTGAGCTACGCCATCGCGACCCGGGTCAACTTCCCGCTCGGGGCGGCCGGGACGATCCCGACCCAGCTCTTCCTCGTCCCGATGCTCATCATCGTCCCCGCGCCGATGGTGCCCGTCCTCGTCGCGGTCGGGCTCACGCTCGGCAGCGTCGCCTGGTGGGCGACGGGGCGCGGCCGGCTCGACCGGGTGCTCTGCGTGGGTGGCGACGCCATCCACGCCCTCGGACCGGCACTCGTGCTCGTGCTCGTCGGTCGCGCCGAGGGCCTCGACGGCGAGCTCTGGCTGTGGCCCGCGCTGCTCGTCGCCCAGTACGCGTTCGACCTCATCTCGGGCCTGACCCGTGAGTGGCACATCTCCCAGGTGCACTCCCCCGTCCAGCTGCGGGTCCTCGTGCAGGTGTGGTCCGTCGACACGGCCCTCACCCCCGCGGGGCTCCTCGCGGCCCTGGCGCTCGACGAGCACACCGTCGCCCCCATCGCGCTCCTGCCGCTGGTCGGGCTCATGGCCTACGCCGCGCGGGACCGCAACCAGCGCATCGACAGCGCCCACGAGCGCCTGCGAGCGCTCGAGGTCGAGCGGGAGCGGCTGCGCCAGGCCGTCCGCCGGATCGGCGAGGCGTTCAGCGCCAGCAGCGACGCCGACTCGATCATGACCATCGTCATGCGCACCGTCGCCGACGCGCTGCACGCCAGCGCGGCGCGGGTCACGTCCGGCGGCCGGCTCGTCGTCGGTGCCGCCTGGGACGGCGACGCCGGCCCCGACGTGCACGCGGTCCTGGCCGCCGCGGAGCGTGCCGCGGCCACCGCGGACGGGGTCACCGCCGTCGCGGACGCCGGCGCCCACGCCCTGCTCTGCCCGCTGCCCGAGCTCGGCTGCGCCCTCCTGGTCGGCCGCCCCGGCGAGCCCTTCGACGAGGACGAGCGCGACCTGCTCGCCTACCTGGTCGTCGCCGCCGACAGCGCCGCCTCGCACGCGCTGCGCATGGACCTCGTCAAGCGCCAAGCCGTCACGGACGAGCTGACCGGCCTGGCGAACCACCGGCGCTTCCAGGAGGTCCTCGACCACGCGGTCGGGCGCAACGCCGCCTCGGGCGAGACCGTCGCGCTGATCCTGCTCGACCTCGACAACTTCAAGCGGGTCAACGACCAGCACGGGCACCAGACCGGCGACGTCGTGCTGCAGGCCGTCGGGCGCTGCCTGCGGGAGAGCTGCCGGGCCAACGACGAGCCCGCCCGCTACGGCGGCGAGGAGCTCGCGGTGGTCCTCGTGGGGCCGACGCCGCCCCAGGCCCTGGCCTTCGCGGAGCGCATCCGCCAGTCCATCCAGGCCGTCGAGGTGCGCACGCCCGAGGACGAGCGGCTCGACGTCTCCGCGTCCCTGGGCGTCTCCTGGCTCGGCGGCGACATCACCACGAAGGCGCAGCTCGTCGCCGCCGCGGACCGCGCGCTCTACGACGCGAAGCACATGGGCAAGAACCGGGTCGAGTGGATCGACCCGTCCGGCCGCGCCGCGGTCCTCAGCTCCTGACGCGGGGCGGCGCCGCCCCGCGAGCGGGGGGCGCCACCTCGCGGCCGATCAGAACGGGATGTCGTCGTCGCCCGTGGAGGAGCCGCCGCCCACGGGGGAGGGCTGGAAGTCCGAGGTGTCCACCGGGACGTCCGAGCCGCCCTGGAAGCCGCCGCCACCGCCGCCCGAGTAGCCGCCGCCGGAGTACCCGCCGCCGCCACCGTTGCCGCCGCCGCCCTCGCCGTCACGGCTGCCGAGGAACTGGATGGAGTCCGCGATGATGTCGATGGACTGGCGGTTCTTGCCGGTCTCCTTGTCCTGCCACTCGCGCCACTCGAGGCGGCCGTCGATCGCGACGGGCCGGCCCTTGGAGAGGTAGCGCGAGGCGTTCTCCCCCTGGGCGCCGAAGACGGTCACGTCGAAGTAGTTCGGCTTGTCGACCCACTGGCCCGACTGGTCCTTGCGCCGCGTGTTGCAGGCCACGCGCAGCTTGCAGATCTTCAGCCCGCCCGGCGTCTCGCGCAGGTCGGGGTCGGCCGTGAGGTTGCCCGTCAGGACCACCCGGTTGATGTTGCTCGCCGCCATGGGGACGACTCCTTTGCCATCGGTGGTTGCTTGTCGCCGATACTAGGCGGGGGTCCGGAGGGCTCGCCCCCCGCGGGTGCGTTCCGTGCCGCTTCCTCCGCACTTTGCGTGCAGGGTCGCGTGTTCCGCGCGTGGTCTGACGGTCTGGAGAACGCGAGACGCCGCGGGGGAGGCCGCGGCGTCGGGTGCTGCTCGGGTGCTGCGGTGGGGCTAGCGGCGCTCGCCGCGCTCCGAGCGCTCGTCGTCGTCGCCCGGGATGTCCTCCCCGCCGACCGGCGCGGTGGCCGGGGTGTTGCGGAGGTCCGGCGGCGCGCCGACCTGCGGGTGCAGCTTGATGATGCGGAAGCGCTGGACGCCGTCCGTGATGCGCAGGGTGTGGTCGAGCGAGGCCAGGAGCTCGGGGTTCCCGTGGAACTGGATGAGGTGGTACTCCGCGTCCGAGCGCTTGTTCATCTCGAACGCCGTCGGCCGGATGCCCCAGTCGTGGGTCCCGATGACCTCGCCGGACTCGCGGATCGTCGACTCCGTGTCGGAGAGGATCTTCGCCTTCTTCTCGTCCTCCGTGGAGGTGTTGAGCAGGAGGGTGAGGTCGTACGTGGGGTTCTTCTGGGCCATGAGCGACGATCGACGGTAGCAAGGGGGGCGAACTCCCGCCGTCCGGCCCTAGTGGTAGGTGATGCCCCACCCGTCGCTCCTGCACCGCCTCCGCTGGGCCAACGTCGCCCGCCTGGGGGCCGTCCTGGCCGCGCTCGCGCTCGTCGTGGCCTGGCCGCGCCTGGGTCCGCGGGCGCCCGAGCCGCCGCCGTCGGCGCTGATCCCCGCCCGACCGCTCCCGCCCGCGGCCCCGCCTGCCGTCCCCGAACCCGCGCCCCGACCTGCCCCGGCGCCGCGGCGGGAACGCGGTCGGACGCGAGAGGGCCGGTCCGGGGTGCCCCGACCCGCATCGGCCCCCTCGCGGCGTTCCGCCGGGCGCCGGGGGCGACGAGGGGGCCGATCCCGGGCGCTGCGACCCGCATCGGCCCTCTCGCGGCGTTCCGCAGGGGTGGCGCGGGCTTCGGCGCGTGCACCCGCGCGGGCTCGGGCGCCCGCGTCGCGGCCCGCGCCCGCTCGGGCCCCCGCGCGGCCCGCCCCCGCACCGCGGCCCGCGCCCGCCCCGCGCCCTGCCCCCGCCCCGCGCCCCGCGCCGCCCCCGCGGCCCGCGGCCCCCGCCCACCAGGTCCAGCGGGAGTTCGGCCCGGCGCGCGAGGAGTTCCCGCCCCGCCGGTGAGGCCGGCTCAGGCCTGCAGGCCCGCCTTGGAGCGGATGTCCGCGAGCTGGTCGTCGATCCAGTCGCCCGGGTCCCGGGCGGTGACGCTCGCCTTCAGCCCGTCCAGGCGCTCCTGGCGGTGCGCGGGATCCATCGTCAGCGCGCCGTGGATCGCGTCCGCGAGCTCCTGGATGTCGAAGGGGTTGACGGAGAGCGCCCACTCCCCGAGCTCCTCGTGCGCCCCCGTGTTCTCGCTCAGGATGGAGACGCCCGCCTGCTCGTTGAGCAGCGGCCCCTCCTTCGCCACGAGGTTCATCCCGTCGAACATCGCGTTGACGAGCAGCACGTCGTAGTTCTTGTACGCGGCGACGGCCTCCTCGAGGTCGTCGCGGAGCTTGAGCTGGATCGGCATCCAGTCCGGGGTGCCGTGCCGGTGGTTGACCACCGCGACGAGCGCCTCGATCCGCTCGAGGTACTCCGCGTACTCCGGCACGTCGGTCCGGGAGGGCATGAGCTGGGCGATGAACGTCACCTGCTCGTTGAACTCGGGGTGCTGGTCGAGGAAGAGGTCGAAGGCGGAGAAGCCGCGCAGGACGTTCTTCGAGAGGTCCGCGCGGTCCACGCGCAGGATGAGGTGCTCCCGGCGCCGGGCCTGGAGCGTGGCCTCGAACTCCTTCACGCGCTCGCGCTCCCCGAGCGCCTGCGTCGCGCGGGCGTCGATGGGGAGGGGGTAGTGGCGCACCCAGACCTCCCGGTCGCCGACCCGGACGATCCCGCGCGCGTGGTCGACCTCGAACTCCTCGAAGAGGTCGTCGCAGCACTGCAGGAAGTTCCGCCGGTAGAGGGAGGTGTGGAAGCCGACGATGTCGTTGGCCAGGATCCCGCGGTAGATCTCCTCGCGGATGGGCCGGGGGAGCACGCGCCAGGCGTCGGACTGGGTCCACGGGATGTGGACGAAGTGGTGCAGGAAGACGTCGGGGCGGGCGCGGCGGACGAGCGCCGGCAGCGTGTAGAGGTGGTAGTCGTGGACCATCACGACGGGCTCCTCGACCCCCTCGATCTCCTCGATCACGGCGGCCGCGAGGTCCTCGTTGACGACGTTGTAGCCGAACTCGAAGGCCTCGACCTCGTTGCGCCGGATGTCCGGGGCGTTCGAGAGGTCCCAGAGGTAGTGCTGGATGAACCAGAGGATCGGGTTCGCGAAGATGTTGTAGAAGCGGTCGTAGGCGTCCGGGTCCGAGGCCACGAGCTTCACCTGGTACTCCCCGCCCGCCGGGGACTGCACCTGGATGGGCCGCCCGCCGGCCTCCTCGGCCCGGGAGATGTCCGCGTCGGTCATCGCGGAGGCGATCCAGGTCGCCTCGCGGTGGGAGGCCAGGCCCGTCAGCGCGGTCACGAGCCCGCCCGTCCCGCGGGAGATGCTCCCGTCGTCCTGGAAGGTCACCGGCCCCCGGTTGGAGACCAGGACCAGGCGGCTGCCGCTGTCGCTCATCGGGCCTTGACCCTACCTGGCAGGCCCCGCGCCCAAACGGCGGGGGAAGGACCCGGCGCCGGGCTCAGGCGGGGAGCTCGAGGGTGAACGTCGTCCGGCCGGGCTGGCTCTCCACGACGAGCTCCCCGGACATGCGCTCCGCGAGCTCGTGGGCGATCGCCAGGCCGAGGCCCGAGCCCTGCGCGTCGTCCGACGTCATGAACGGCTCGAAGATGTGGGGCAGCATCGCGCGGTGGATCCCCGGGCCGAAGTCGCCGACCCCGATCCTCATCCGATCGCCGCGCCGGGAGGCGCTGACGACCATGTCCGTCCCGCCCGGCGTGTGGGTGATCGCGTTGTCGATGAGGATCCGCATGACCTGCGCGACGCGCTCCGGGTCGCAGTCGGCCTCCACGGCCTGGCCGGGCACCCGGAGCTCGAGGTGGGAGTCGTGCGCCGCGAGCGCCGGGAGGAACTCCTGGGCGACGTTCCGCGCGAGCTCCGTGACGTCCGTGCGCTCGGGCCGCAGCTCGAGGGAGCCCGCCTCGAGCTTCGAGAGGTCCAGGAGGTCGACCGCCAGCCGGCTCAGCCGCGCGACCTGCGCGCGGGTGAGGTCCAGGAACTCCGCGCGGACCTCGGGCTCGAGCTCCTCGTCGGCCAGGAGCTCGAGGAAGCCCCCCAGGGAGAAGATGGGCGTCCGCAGCTCGTGGGAGGCCGTCGCGATGAAGCGCTTGCGGGCCGAGTCGAGCTCCGCGAGCTGGCGGCGCATCCCGTCGAGGGTCCGGGCGAGCTCCCCGAGCTCGTCGTCGCGGTCGACGGGGAAGCGCGCGGCGAAGTCCCCCGAGGCCACGCGGCGCGCCCCGGCCTCGACCTCGCGCACCCGGCGGGTGAGGCCCTGGGCCACGAGGAAGCCCGCGGCGAGCGCCAGGAGGATCGCGGCGCCGCCCGCGACGAGCACCCGGCGGCGCACGACGGCCACGCTGGCCTCGACGTCGCGCAGGGGGCTCGAGAAGACGACGACGCGCCCCACGCGGCTCGGGCCGCCGTCCGGGTCCCGGAACACGAAGGGCTGCGCGACCTCCCCGACCCGGCCCGTCGCGCCCGCCTCCGTCCCGCGCTCGACCCGCTTGGAGCGCGCGGCGGCGATCGCGACCGGGAACTGGAGCGTCTCGTCGCGCTCCGCGGCCGAGTCCGTGCCGGGCTCCACCGTCGGCTCGTCGTTCTTCGTCACCACGAGCAGGACCGTGACCCGGGCGCCGATGCGGTCGGCCGTGCCGCGCACGAGGTCCTTGAGCTCGGACTGCGGGACGCTCGTGCCGACCGCGCGGCGCAGTCGCGGCGAGTACTGGCTCGAGAGCTCCGCGAGGTCCGTGAGCTTCGCGTCGACCAGGCGCTGCTGCAGGCCCGGGAGCACCGCGACGGAGACGAGGCCCACCGCGGCGATCGCCAGGGCGAAGAACCCGAGCGTCAGCCGGGCCCGGAGGGACCTCACTCGTCGGAGGTGTCGCGGAAGCGGTAGCCCACCCCGCGCACCGTGAAGAGGTACTCGGGCTCCTTCGCGTCGAGCTCGAGCTTCTCGCGCAGGTGCCGGATGTGCACGTCGATCGTGCGCGGGTCGCGGTAGGCCGAGTCGCCCCAGATGCGGGTGAGGAGCATGTCGCGGGTGAAGACCCGGCCGGGCGTGCGGGCCAGCGCGTGCAGGATCTCGAACTCGACGAAGGTCAAGGTGATCGGCGTGCCCCGGACCTCCACGGCGCGCTTGGCCGGGTCCAGGCGCAGCTCGTGGGCGACCAGGGCCGCGTCCTGGTCGGCGTCGGCGGCGGGCTGGCTCATCCCCGCCCGGCGCAGCGCGGCCTTCACCCGGGAGCGGAACTCCCGCATGGAGAAGGGCTTGGTGATGTAGTCGTCCGCCCCGAGCTCGAGGCCGAGGACCTTGTCGATCTCCTCCGCCTTCGCGGTGAGCATGATGATCGGGACGGAGCTGCGGGCCCGGAGCTTGCGGCAGACCTCGAGGCCGTCGACCCGGGGCATCATCACGTCGAGGACGACGAGGTCGAAGGGCTGCTCCCCGAAGCGCGCGAGCGCCTCCCGGCCGTCCGAGGCGCGCACCACCTCGTAGCCGTCCTTCTCCAGGGGGTAGCTCAGGAGGGTCTGGATGGCCTGCTCGTCGTCGGCGAGCAGGATGCGCGGGGGGCGGTCGGACATGGTGTCAGTCGGGAGGCACCCAGCGTAGACGGATCGCGCGGGGGTCCCACGGGCCGTCACGACGTACCCTCCGTGCCGCGATGCTGGACCCGCGCATCTACCGGGCCGCGTTCGTGCCGGTGCTCCTGGCGATCCTCGTGGCCGCCTTCTCGCTCGAGGCGCGGCCGCGCGCGATCGGCACGACGCTCGCCCCGGACGCCTTCGACGACGCGGCGGCGTTCACGACGCTCGGCTCCTACGCGCGCGACTTCCCCCTGCGCCGGCCGGGCTCGGCGGACGACGAGGGGCTCGCGCGCCGGGTCGCGCGTGACCTGCGGGTGCTCGGAGGCGGCGGCGTGCGGACCTCCACGAGGCCCGGGCGGACCATCGACGGGCGCCAGGAGCTCACGACCGTCGTCGCGACGCGACCCGGGCGGCCCGGCCCCGGGCTCGTCGTCGTGGCCCACCGCGACGCCGCGGCGGCGCCCGCGGAGGCGGAGCTCTCGGGGACCGCGGCGCTCGTGGAGCTCGCGCGGGTCGCCGCGGGCGGGCGGCTGCGCCGCACGATCACCTTCGTCTCCACGAGCGGCGGCAGCGGGGGCCTCGCCGGCGCGGAGGCCGCGGTGGCCCGGCTCCCGCGCCCCGTCGACGCCGTCCTGGTCCTGGGGGACCTCGCCTCGCGCCGGGTGGCCAAGCCGTGGGTCGTCGGCTGGGCGAACGACGGGGGGAGCGCGCCCCTGCAGCTCCGGCGGACCGTCGAGTCGGCCGTCCGCGCGGAGACGGGGCAGGACCCCGGCGGGCTGCGCGCGCGGGGGCAGTGGGCCCGCCTCGCGTTCCCGGGGACCCTCGGGGAGCAGGGCGCCTTCGGGGACGCGGGCCTGGCCAGCGTCCTGCTCTCCGCGTCGGGGGAGCGCCCGCCGGACGCCGGGGCCGCCGTGACCCAGCGGCGGCTGCGGGCCTTCGGCCGCTCCGCGCTGCGCGCCGTCATCGCCCTGGACAACGGGCCGACGGTCGCCGCGGGGCCCGAGGAGCTCCTGGTCACCCAGCGCAAGGTGCTCCCCCGGTGGGCGATCCGGCTCCTGGTCGGCACGGCGCTGCTGCCCGTCTGGCTCGGGGTGCTCGACGGCCTGGCCCGCGTCCGGCGCCGGCGGCTCCCCGTGGGCGCGGCGCTGCGCTGGGTGCTCACGGCCGCCGCGCCGTTCGCGCTCGTGGCGCTCCTCGCCCTCGGGCTCGGCCTCGTCGGGCTCCTGCCGGCGCGGCCCGGGGCGCCCGTCCCCGCGGGTGCCGTCCCCGCGGACCTCACCGCCGCGGGGATCGGCTCGGTGCTCGTGCTCACCTTCGCCCTGGGCTGGCTCTCGCTGCGCCCGGCGCTGCTGCGCGCCACGGGCGCCACGGGCGCGCTCGGCGACGCCCACGCGGCGGCCCCGCTCGTCGTCGTGGCGGGTGTCTCGCTGGTCGTGTGGCTCGTGAACCCGTTCGCCGCGGCCTTCCTCGTGCTCCCCGCGCACTTCTGGCTGCTCGGCGTCGCGCCCGAGGTGCGGCTGCGCCGCCCCGTCGCGATCGGGCTGGCGCTCCTCGCGCTCGTGCCGCTCGCGCTCGCCCTCCAGAGCGTCGCCGGGCAGCTCGGCTGGGGGGTGCGCGACGCCGCGTGGGGCACCGTCCTGCTCGTCGCGGGCGGGCACGTCGGCCCGGTGGCCTGGCTGACCTGGTCGCTCCTGGGCGGCGCGGCGGTCAGCGTCGGGCTGCTCGTGCGCCGGGTCCCGCCCGAGGCACCCGACGACGTCGCGCGCCGGCGCCAGCCCCCGGTCCGCGGGCCGCGCACCTACGCGGGCCCGGGCTCCCTCGGGGGCACGGACTCGGCCCTGCGCCGGTGAGCGCGCCCGCCTCGACCCCCGGGGAGCGCCACGCGCGCCGTGCGGCCCGGGCGGCCGGACCGCCGCCCCCGCGCCCCCGAGCGGCCCGGGGGGCCCGGGCCCGGCTGCACCAGCTCTCCACGGTGGTCATCGCGGTGGGGGCGTTCCTCGTCGCGGACGCCACGGCGACCCTCGCGTGGGAGGAGCCCATCACCCACGTCCTGGCCCAGCGCCAGCAGGCCGGCCTCGACGACGAGCTGCGGACGCTGCGGGCCGCCGCGCCGGGCGTGCTCGAGCAACGGGCCCTGCGCGGACTGCGCGGGACCCGGGAGCGGGTCGCGTTCCTCGCCCGGGCGCTGGGCCGGGACGCGGCGCCGGGCAGCGCGATCGGGGAGCTGCGGATCCCGCGGATCGGGGAGCGCCAGGTCGCTCGTCCAGGGGTCGAGCCCCGCCGCGCTGCGCAAGGGCCCGGGCGCCTTCGACGGCGTGGGCCTGCCGGGCGTGCCGGGCACCGCGGCGATCGCGGGGCACCGGACGACCTACGGCGCGCCGTTCCGCGACCTCGACGAGCTGCGGCCGGGCGACGCCGTCGTCGTGGCGATGCCCTACGCGACGTTCACCTACCGGGTGGAGCGCACCCGGATCGTCGACCCCTCGGACCTCTCCGTCCTCGCCCGCCGCCGCTACGACCGCCTGGTGCTCAGCGCGTGCCACCCGCTCTACTCCGCCGCGGAGCGCATCGTCGTGCTCGCCCGGTTGGAGTCGACCGTGCCCGCCGGGACGCTCGGGCGCTCCTAGGGCCTGGACCCCAGGCAGGACGTCCAGGTCCGCGCCGCGCACCTCAGGCCGGGCCCGCCGGGCTGCCGATCCAGGTGGCACGTCGCCCCGACCCAGCACCTGCCATGACCCCCATCTCGCACGACCCGTCCAGCCCACGCCCCGCGTACCTCGCCGCCCTCCGGGAGCGGATCGCGTCCCGGGCCTACGTCGTCGACCCGCAACGGATCGCCGAGGCCATCCTGGAGAGCGACGGCCTCGACGCCCTCAGCCCAGCGGGTGCTCGTAGCCCGCGAGGCTGACGGGCGCCCCGCCCCGCAGGAGCCGCACCCCGGGCGGGCCGGCCGCCACGGAGCCCACGAGGGTCAGCCCGCACGCCTCGAGCGCCGCGGCGGGCCCGCAGGCGCAGAGCTCGTAGTCCTCGCCCGCCGTCGCGGCCAGCGCGGCCGGGTCGACGCCGAGCGCGGCGGCGACCCCGGCCACCCCGGGCGCCACGGGCAGCCGCTCGAGGTCGACCTCGATCCGCACGCCGCTGGCCGCCGCGACGTGCTGCAGGTCCGTCGCGGCCCCGTCGGAGAGGTCGATGAGCGCGTGGGCGCCCGCCCGCGCCAGCGCCGCGCCGACGGCCAGCCGCGGCCGGGGCCGCAGGTGGGCCCGCAGGAGCGCGTCGGCCTCGGGGAGCCCCGCGCGCTCCACCCGGCCCTCGAGCAGCGCGAGCCCGGCGCCCGCGCCGCCCAGCGGCCCGCTCACCCCCACCGCGTCGCCCGGCACGCGCGCCGTCGCGCCCCACGAGGTCGGACTCCGCGCCGGCCCAGCCCACGACGGTCACGGAGAGCAGGAGGGCCGGGGCGCGCGTGACGTCGCCCCCCGCGATCGTCAGGCCGACCTCGGCCGCGAGCGCCTCCATGCCGCGCACGAGGCCGAGCGCCGCGGCCTCGCCGAAGCCGGGCGGGGCACCGAGCACCACGTAGGCCTCGCCGGGCTCCACGTCGCCCATCGCCGCGAGGTCCGAGGTGGCGGCGGCCAGCGCGCGCCAGCCGATGTCCTCCGGGGAGACCCCCGGGTGGCCGAGCCGGAAGTGCACGCCGTCGACCATCGCGTCGACGCTCGTGACGCAGAGGGGCCGGGAGCGCACGACGGCGGCGTCGTCGCCCGACCAGCGGACCATCCTGGGGGTGCGGACCTCGAGGAGCTCTTGCAGGGCGGCGATCAGGGACCGCTCGCCCCCGGCGGCGCCGGACGTGCGGGCTACCGGTGGCGGTAGACGATGCGCGCGCGGCTCAGGTCGTACGGCGAGAGCTCGCAGCGGACCCGGTCGCCCGGCAGGATGCGGATGCGGAACCGGCGCATCTTGCCGGCGACGTGCCCGAGCACCTCGTGGTCGTTGTCGAGCTTCACGCGGAACATCGCGTTCGGCAGGGCCTCGACGACCTCGCCCTCGAACTCAACCTTCTCTTCCTTGGCCATTGGGCCACACCCTAGCCGGACGGCCCGTGGGGCCCCGGCCCCCGGCGCCGGGTCAGGGTGCCGCAGCGGCGCCCGTGTCCGCGTCGCCGGCCGGAGCTGCCGGCGCGGGCTGCGGTGCGGCCTCGTACTGCCCGGGCGGGTACTTCCCGCCCGGGGCGGGCTTGGCGGTGCCCCCTCCGCCCCCACCCGTGGCGGCGGCCGGCGCGGGCGTCGCGGGGGTCACCGGGGTGGCCGGGGGCACGTAGTCCTGGCCCCCGTAGGGCTGGTTGGAGTCGTAGGGGCTCGCCTGGTTGCCCCTGACGCCGCCCCTGGCGTACTTGCCGTAGAACGGCTCGGCGACGAAGGGCACCTTCGGCTTGGGCCAGTCCGCGCACTGCGTGCCCTTCGTGGCGGTCTGCATGAAGTCGTGCCAGATCAGCGCGGGGGCGGTGCCGCCGAAGACGCGCCCGTAGGGCGGGACGTTGTCGAGCTTCTTGCCCTCCGGGCCGGGGTAGCCGACCCAGACCGCCGTGTTCAGGTCGCGGGTCATGCCGTCGAACCACGCGTCCTTGAACTCGCTCGTGGTCCCGGTCTTGCCCGCGGCGACGCAGCCGCTCAGGCGGGCCGCCGTGCCCGTCCCCTGGTTCACGTTGCCCTTCATGGCCTGGATGGCCTCGTGGGTCTCGCCGTCCGAGAAGACCTTGAACTTGCGGACGCGGCCCATCTTCTTGTCCACCTTCCCGTCCGGGAAGCGCACGGAGGTCACGGCGATGGGCTTCACGCGGGAGCCGCCGTTGTTGATCGTGGCGTAGGCCCGGGCCATCTGCAGGGGCGAGACGCCCGTCTCCAGGCCGCCGAGCGCCTCGGCGGGGTAGGAGTTGAGCTTCGTGGTGATGCCCATGTCGTAGGCCGTCTTGGTGACCTGGGGCGGCCCGACGTCGAGGTCGAGCTGCTGCATGACCGTGTTGTCCGAGGAGACGATGGCCTGGAAGATCGACTTGGACTTGCCCGAGGTCGCGCCGTCGGAGTTGTCGACGTCGATGGGCCCGTAGGTCGGGTCCTTGAAGAGCAGCTTCTTCGAGACGTAGCTCGTCCGGTTGATGTCCACCCCGCGGCGGATCGCCGCCATCATCACGATGACCTTGAAGGTCGAGCCGGGCTGCCGGCGGCCCTGGGCGGCGAGGTTGAACTTCGAGTCCCCGTAGTTCGAGGAGGACGCCATCGCCTTGATGTAGCCCGTCTTGGGGTCGAGCGTCGCCAGGGCCGAGGAGGGCGAGCCCGGGGTGGCCAGGCGCTTCCTGATCGCCGCGCGGGCGAGCTTCTGCAGCTTCAGGTCGATCGTCGTCCGGACCCGCAGGCCGCCCGCCCGCACCTTCGCCTCGCCGTAGGTCTTGATGAGCTCCGTGCGGACGTAGTCGAAGAAGTAGTTCTCGCGGCGGGTGGAGTAGTACTGCGTGTCCTCGAGGCCCAGGGGCTGCCCGGCCGCCTCCGTCTCCTGCGCCGTGTCGATGTAGCGCGCCTCGCGCATCTTGCGCAGCACCTCGTTGCGGCGCTGGAGCGCGGCGTCGGGGTGCAGGCGCGGGTTGTACTGCGTCGGGGCCTGCGGGAGCCCGGCGATCGTCGCCGCCTCCGCGAGGGTCAGGTCCGCCGGCCGCTTGTTGAAGTACACGCGGGCCGCGGCCCAGACGCCCACGACCTCCTGCCCGCTCGGCGCGTTGCCGTAGGGCGCGTTGTTCACGTACTTCACGAGGATCCACTTCTTGCCCTCGGGCCCGGGGTGCTTGTCCTCGAGCTCCTCCGCGAGCTTCGCCTCGCGGATCTTGCGCTTGTAGTCGCGCGTCTTGTCCTGGGCGTAGAGGTTCTTGATGAGCTGCATCGTCAGGGTCGAGCCGCCCTGGACGGTGCCCCCGCTCTCCGCGTTCTTCATCGCCGCGCGGACGACGCCCTCGAAGTCCACGCCCTTGTGCTGGTAGAAGCGCTTGTCCTCGATCGCGACCGTCGCGTTCTTCATGTCCTCCGGGATGGAGCCCGAGGGCACCTCCCGGCGCAGGGTGTCCGACGCGATGACCCCGAGCTTCTCGCCGTCCGCGGCGAAGATGATGGAGTTCTCGCCCTGGTCCTTGGCCTTGAGCGACTCGATGCTCGGGGCGGAGTTCGCGATGGAGACGACGTAGCCCACGGCGCTGAGGCCGCCGATCGCGAGCGTGGCGATGATCACGCCCAGGCCGAGGAAGACGACACGGCTCGCGCCGCCGCGGCTGCGGTTCCGGCGTCGTTGGCGTTCGCGGCGGGACATGGCGTGGTGGGCTCGGCTCGGTCGGGGCGGTCGGGCGGACGGCGGTCCGGGCCGTGGACCCCGGAGGGTAGCCGCGCCCGCGCGCCTACCGCGCCGTCCGGACGTCTGCTTCGACGCCGGGGGCCGGATTCCCGCCCGGCCGGGTGATCCCGTGCTCGCGCAGTGCCCGCAGCGCCTGCTCGCGGAGCGCGTGCTCGAGGCCCGCGCGCTCCCCGGGCGGCGCGTGGGCGCCCACGAGCAGCAGCCGGGAGCCCTCGGGCGTCGTCTCGGCCAGGCGGACCCCGACGTCCCCGAGCGCGCCGCGCAGGGCGTCGACGGCCGCGACGGGGTCCGCGTCGGCCCCGAGCCAGATCGAGGGCTCGACGGCGACGGACGGACCCGCGATGGAGTCGTTGCGCAGCACCCCGGCCGCCAGCCGCTCGTTCGGGACGATGACCCGCGTGCCGCCCGGGGTCCGCAGCCAGGTGCTCGTCAGGCGCACGTCCTCGACGGTCCCCGTCTCCCCCTCGAAGGTCACGACGTCCCCGATGCGCAGGGGCTGGGTGACCGCCAGCAGGACGCCCGCGATGGCGTTCGCGAGCGTCTGGCGGGCCGCGAAGCCGACCACGGCGGCGGCGATCGCGCCCGAGGTGAGCACGGCGTTGGCGACGTCGCCGACCCCGCCGAAGCGCCGCAGGGCGACGGAGAGCCCGACGACCACGACGACGACGTCGACGACCCGCAGGAGGAAGCGCAGGCGGGTGTCGAGCTCGGGCCGGAGCTCCCCGCCGCTGACGGCGGCCGCGAGCCTGCGGCCGCGCCGGGCGACCAGGCGGTTGAGCCCGACCACGGCGAGGGCGGTCAGCACGAGGACGCCCAGCGCCGTCAGCTCGTCCTCGTAGCGCGGGAAGAAGCCCTCGGCGGCCAGGGGGACGAGCGGCATGGCGCGGGACGGTACCCGGCCCGCCGCGCCGGGCAGGCTTCCGCCGCGTGCCCGCCCCTCCCGGAACCCCCGTCGTCCTGCTCGACGCCCTGGGCACCATCCTCGAGCTCGAGGAGCCCTGGCCCCACCTCGCGCGGGGCCTGGCGGAGCGGGGCGTCGAAGTGACCCTCGAGCAGGCCCGGGAGGCCATGCTCGCCGAGATGGCCTTCTACCGGGCCGAGCACCACCGGGCCCACGACGCGGCGGGCCTGGCCGCCCTGCGGCGGGCATGCGCCCAGGTCGTCTTGTCCGAGCTCGGCCCCACGGGGGCGGCCGCGCGCCTCGAGGACGTCGAGGCGGCGCTGCTCGGCGCCGTGCGCTTCCGCGCCTACCCCGACGTCCCGCCCGCCCTCGAGGAGCTCCGCGCGGCCGGCGTCCGCCTCGTCGTCGTCTCCAACTGGGACGCCTCCTTGCACGGCGTCCTGGAGGACACGGGCCTCGCCCCCCTCCTCGACGGGGCGGTCTCCAGCGCGGAGGAGGGCGTCGCCAAGCCCGACCCGGAGCTCCTCGCGCGGGCGCTCGCGCTCGTGGGCGCCCGCGCGCAGGACGCCGTGGATGGTCGGGGACTCCGTCGACACGGACGTCCGCGGCGCGCAGGCCGCCGGGCATCCGGCCCGTCCTGGTCGCCCGCCCCGGCGGCGAGGGCCTCGGCTCCTGGGGCGCCGGCGCCCCCGCGCCGGAGGGCGTGCCGACCCTCCCCTCGCTGGCGGGCCTGCCCGAGCTCGTCCGCTACCGTCGGTGAGGCCCTGATGTCCTTCGCCCCGCCCGGTCTCGAGCCCACCCCACCGCCGCCCGAGCCGACGGGGCCCGAGGGCCCGGCGCCGCAGCCGGGCGCCCCGCCGCGCTGGGCCCCGGGCGGCGTCCTGCTCGCCTTCGCCATCGGGCTGGCCGTCACCATCGTGGCCGGCCTGCTCGTGAGCATCGTCGCCGTCGGCCTTCGGCGCCGAGGCCGACGACCTGCCGCCGGGTGCCACCATCCTGCTGACGGTCATCCAGGACGCCGCCTTCGTGGGCGCGGCGGTCTACGTGGCCGCGAAGGTCGCGCGGCCCGCGCCCTGGCAGTTCGGCCTGCGCGGCGTCCGGCCTCGCACCTTCGTCGCCGGGGTGGTCCTCGCCTTCCTGGCCTTCTCCGTCTTCTCCCTCGTCTACGGCGCGGCCGTGGACGTCGGGGCCCAGGAGGAGCTCCCGGACGAGCTCGGGGCCGACGGCAGCACCCTCGCCCTCGTGGCCGCCGCCTTCCTCGTGACGGTCGTCGCGCCCATCGCGGAGGAGCTCTTCTTCCGGGGCTACGTCTTCGGCGCCCTGCGCCGCTGGCGCGGGATGTGGGTCGGCGCGGTGCTGACGGGGGCGCTCTTCGGCGCGATCCACCTGGGCTCGGCGCCCGACGTGCTCTACCTCCCGCTGCTCGGCGTCTTCGGCGTCGTCCTCTGCCTGCTCTACGCCCGGACGGGCTCGCTCTACCCCTGCATCGTCCTGCACGCCCTGAACAACTGCGTCGCCTTCGCGGGCACCCAGGACGGCTGGGACTGGCAGGTCGCGGTGCTCCTCGCGGGGTCCATGGGCGCCATCGCGCTCTTCGCGCTGCTCGTCCGCCGCGTGGGCGGCCCGGCGCCGAGGGCGCTGCCGGCCACGGCCTGAGGCGTCGGGTCCCGCGGCCCGGGCATAGGATCCGGCGCCATGCGCAGCCCGGCCGCCCTCCTCCCCGTCCTCGTGTGCCTCCTCCTCCCGGCCGCGGCGGCGGCGCAGGACCCGGCGGTGGGGCCGACGGGCCCCGCGGCCGTCACGCCGCCGCCCGCCCCGCCCGCGCAGGGCAAGCTCACCATCCGGGCCGAGCGCGTCGGGCCCGTGCGCACCGTCATGGCCGGGGCGCGCTGGCGCGTGCGCGGCACGCTCGTCCCCTACGTCGCCGGGCAGAAGGCCGTCGTCCGCTTCACCCGCGGGACCCGCCGGCTGCGCGCCCGGACCGTCACGCTCCTGCCGAGCCGGAGCGGGAAGAGCGGCTCCTTCGTCGTCGGCTTCGCCACCCGCGGCCCCGGCCGGGTCGACGTCCGCGCGT
Source organism: uncultured Solirubrobacteraceae bacterium (assembly GCA_963844155.1). GTDB lineage: Bacteria > Actinomycetota > Thermoleophilia > Solirubrobacterales > Solirubrobacteraceae > Paraconexibacter. The sequence continues at coordinate 1,331,640 of CAWJMY010000001.1, read as the reverse complement.
CCCACGCCGGCACCCCCGGCCTCGCGACGGCCGTCGCGAGGCCGACCTCCGTCGACGTCCTCCCCGCGCGGGCGCGCCCCGGCACGACGGGTCGTGGGGTGCGCGTGCTCCAGCAGCACCTGCGTCGCCTGGGCTACGTCGTCGGGCGGTCCGGCAGCTACGACGCGCGGACCGCGCGGGCGGTCGTGGCGTTCCGCAAGGTGGCGGGCATGGCGCGGACCCCCGTCGCCGACCGCGCGATGCTGCGCCGACTGGCCGCCGGCAAGGGCGCCTTCCGGGTCCGCTACCCCGGCCACGGCCGCCACGTCGAAGGGGACGTCCGCCACCAGGTCGTCGCGCTCATCGGCGCGGGCGGTCGGGTCGAGCGGATCTACCCGACCTCCTCCGGAGCCCCCTCGACCCCCACGATCCTCGGCTCGTTCGCCGTGTACCGCAAGGACTTCGGGACGAACCAGCTCGGGATGGTCCACGCGGCCTACTTCGCCGGGGGCTACGCGATCCACGGCTACCACTCCGTGCCGACCTACAACGCCAGCCACGGCTGCCTCCGGGTGCCCGTGCCCGACGCGCTGGGCATCTTCCGCTGGGTGCGCTACGGCACCCGGGTCGACACGTACCGCTAGGAGAGGCGCGCTCAGCGCCCGGCGGCGAAGCGGGCGAGGGTCGCGAGCCCCAGCCCGTAGACCAGCAGCCCGAGGAGCGCCGGCACGGAGCGCCGGACCCAGCGAGCTCCCCGCCCCGGCGGTGACGCCGGCGAAGGGGGAGAGCAGGACGTCGTCGGCGTCGTCGACCGCCTCCCGGAGATCCCCCTGGGCGCCCTCGCGCGCCCGCTCCCGCGCCGGGCTCGGGTCCACGGCGCCCACCGCCGCGCGGTCGGCCATCGCCCGCGGCCGACTGGTCCGACGCGCTGCGGGCCTCGTCCGTGGCGAAGAGCCCCCAGCTCACGAGGACCACGAGGCTCGCGAGCACCGCCACGATCCGGATGAGGCGTTCGACCACGGGGGTAGGCTACGCCGCCGATGGATGCCCAACAGCGCCTGGTGGACGAACTGCGGACCCACGCGCTGGTGCTCGGGGAGGTCGTGCTCACCTCGGGCCGCACCGCCCAGTACTACGTGGACGCCAAGCGGGCGATCCTCCTGCCCGCGGGCTTCGCGGCGCTCGGGGAGCTCGTCGCCCACCACGCCCGCGCCTGGGGCGCCACGGCCGTGGGCGGGCTGACGATGGGCGCGGACCCCGTCGCCTGCGCGGCGCTCGCCGGCGGCTTCCCGGGCAAGGCGTTCTTCGTGCGCAAGGAGGCCAAGGCCCACGGGCTCGCGCGCCGGGTCGAGGGCCCGCTGCTGACCCCGGAGGACCGCTGCGTCGTCGTGGAGGACGTCGTCTCCACGGGGGGCTCGACGATCAAGGCGATCGAGGCGCTGCGGGACGAGGGCCACGAGGTCGTCGGGGTCATCTCCGTCCTGGACCGCCTCTCGGGCGGCGCGGAGGCGATCGCGGCGGCCGCGGGCGGCGCGCCCTACGTCGCGCTGACGACGATCGACGAGGTCCACCCGGACCGCGACGACCGCCCCACGCCGTGAAGCGCGTCTAGGCTGCGCCCGCACCCGCCTTCGTAGTTCAACGGATAGAACGAGCGCCTCCTAAGCGCTAGATGCAGGTTCGATTCCTGCCGGGGGCATGCGGGGCACCGGCCCGGTCAGCCGGGCTGACCGCGTCGGTCAGGCGGGGTCACCAAGTCCAGCCCCGCCGGACCGGCGGTCCAGGGGGCCGGGGCCCGCGCGTGGGCGGCGCGTTGCGCCTGCGCGAAGGGGGAGCACGCGGCGCTCCACAGGTCTATGCTCTCGCCCTCGTCCGGCCAGCCCGGGCGATCCCGGGATCGTGCGCAGGGCGCGCCCCGGACCCGCACGACCTCTCCAGGGGAAGCATGGACACCACCTCGTCGTCGCCAGCCACCACCGGACCCCCGGCGTGAGCACCATCAGCACCGAGCTCGTCGGTGAGCCCGACGCGGGCCTGCCCGCCGGCCCCGAGTCCGCGGCCGACATCGCGGCCCGCTCGCCCCTCCAGCTCTTCTGGCGCCGGCTGCGCAAGGACTGGCTCTCGCTCGGCGCGCTCGTCGTCGTCGTGCTCATCATCCTCACCGCGATCCTCGCGCCGGCGATCGTCAGCGTCGCCGGCACCGCCCCGCCGCGCATCCAGAACGCGGACCTCACGGGGGACTTCGGCGAGCCGCTCGGGCCCAACGCGAAGGCCTCGTCGCCCTCGTCGGACGGCTCCATCGCCCAGGCCGGCCCCTTCGGCTCGGACAAGCTCGGCCGCGACGTCTTCTCCCGCACGGTCTACGGCAGCCGCGTCTCGCTCGCCGTCGCGTTCATCGCGACGGCCATCACGGTGCTGGTGGGGGTGACCCTCGGGCTCTTCGCGGGCTACTACCGCGGGTGGGTCGACACCCTGCTCACCCGGGTGATGGACCTCATGCTCGCGTTCCCCGTGCTCGTGCTGGCCATCGGGATCGGCGTCGCGTGCTCGGGCCGCGACGGCTGCCTCGGCGGCCTGATCAAGCCGGGCCTGACCGTCGTCATCTTCGTCATCTCCCTCTCGACCTGGCCCTACATGGCCCGCATCGTCCGCGGGCAGGTGCTCTCCCTGCGCGAGAAGGAGTTCGTCGAGGCCTCCAGGTCGCTCGGGGCCTCGAACCGGCGGATCCTCTTCAAGGAGATCCTCCCGAACCTCGTCGCGCCGATCATCGTCTACGCGACGGTGCTCATCCCGCAGAACATCCTCTTCGAGGCCGCCCTCGCGTTCCTCGGCGTCGGCATCGACCCGAGCACCCCGAGCTGGGGCGCCATGATCTCCGACGCCGCGCAGATCTTCCGCGAGGCCTGGTGGTACATGACGTTCCCCGGCCTCGCGCTGCTCATCACGGTGCTCGCCTTCAACCTGGTGGGTGACGGGCTGCAGGACGCCCTGAACCCCCGCACGGCCAAGTGACACCGCTCGGCCTGCACACACACCTTCGGGGCACTGGGGCCCCGAATACGAAAGGACCACGTATGACTCGCAGTTCGCTGCGCGCGCTCGCTCTGGGCGTCGCCGCCGCGTCCTCGCTCGGAGTCGCTGCCTGTGGCAGCGACGACAGCGATTCGGGCTCCAAGAGCTCGGGCGCCTCCTCCTCCACCACCGCCGCGGCGCCGACCGAGGGCAAGCAGGGCGGCGTCCTCAACCAGCTCGGCTCCTCCGACGTCGACTACCTCGACCCCGGCCACACGTACTACACGGGCGGCTACCAGGTCGCCTACGCGACCCACCGCTCGCTCTACGGCTTCAAGCCGGGCCAGGCCGAGCAGGTGCCGGACCTCGCCGAGGCCGCGCCCGAGATCACCGCGGACAACAAGCAGATCACCGTGAAGATCCGCAAGGGCGTGAAGTTCGCCCCGCCCGTCAACCGCGAGATCACCTCCAAGGACGTCAAGTACGCCTTCGAGCGCGCCTTCTCGGCCAACGTCGGCGGCCAGTACGCCACGGCGTTCTTCTCCTCCATCGAGGGCACGCCGAAGAAGCCGACCAAGGGCGTCCAGCCCATCTCGGGCATCACGACCCCGGACGACAGCACCCTCGTCTTCAAGCTCACCCGCCCGCGAGGCGCCCGGCGTCTCGGCCGCGCTGGTGATGCCGATCACGATGCCCGTGCCCGAGGAGTACGCGAAGCCCTTCGACGCGAAGAACCCCTCGACGTACAACAAGCGCGTCGTCGCGTCGGGCCCCTACATGGTCGCCAACGACGCCGAGGGCAACCTCACGGGCTACAAGGCGGGCAAGTCCATCAAGCTCGTCCGCAACCCGAACTGGGACAAGGCGACGGACTTCAAGCCGGCCTACCTCGACGAGATCGACATGAAGACGAACTCGGCCGACGCGTCGGTCGCGGCCCAGCAGGTCCTCAAGGGCCAGGGCATGATCCTCGACGCGAACCCGCCGGCGGCGGAGCTCAAGCAGGCCGTCACGACCGCGAAGGGGCAGTTCGCCTCCGTCCCGGCCGGCGGCTACCGCTACTTCCCGCTCAACACGACGCTCAAGCCGTTCGACGACCTGAACGTCCGCAAGGCGGTCCTCGCCGCGTTCGACCGCGAGGCGGCCGTCAAGGCGCGCGGCGGCAAGTACACGGGCGACGTCGCCACGCACTTCCTGCCGCCGGGCTTCCCGGGCTTCGAGCAGGCCGGTGGCGAGAAGGGCGCGGACGTCGACTTCCTCTCGAACCCGCGTGGTGACATGGCCGTCGCCGCGAAGTACATGAAGGCGGCCGGCTACGCGTCCGGCAAGTACGACGGCAACGAGGAGATCCTCATGATCGGCGCGACCGCCGATCCGGTGAAGGCGCAGTCCGAGGTCGCCAAGGCCCAGCTCGAGAAGCTCGGCTTCAAGGTGAACCTCCGCCTCGTGCCGCAGGACGCGGTCTACACGGAGTACTGCCAGGTCCCCGCCAAGAAGGTGCACGTCTGCGGCGGCTCGGGCTGGTTCAAGGACTTCCAGGACCCGCAGTCCATGCTCGAGCCCACGTTCAAGGGCGCGAACATCGCCAAGGACGGCGGCAACAACAACCTGGCCCAGCTCAACGACCCGAAGATCGACGCGGCGATGGACAAGGCCGCCGGGCTCCAGGGCGACGAGCGCCTCCAGGCCTACGGCGACATCGACAAGATGATCGTCAACCAGGCCCCCGCGGTCCCGTTCGTCTGGGACAAGACGACCATCGTCTGGTCCAAGAACGTGGCCGGCGCGGTCAACGAGTACTACACGACGGGCGACTTCGCCTTCACGTCGCTGAAGTAGCTCGCGCAGCACCCGGCCACCCGTCCGCCGCCCCGCATCCAGGGGCGGCGGACGGGCCCGGCCGGCTCCTACCCCCGCACAAGGACGCTCGCCGCACATGGGCACCTACATCCTCCGTCGTCTCCTCTGGACGGTCCTGCTGCTGTTCTTCGTGACGGCGCTGACCTTCATCATCTTCAACGTCCTGCCGACCGCCGACCCGGCGAAGCTGCGGGCCGGGCGCAACCAGACGCCGGAGACCGTCGCCGCGATCCGCGAGCAGCTGAACCTCGACGACCCCTTCCTCGTCCGGTTCTTCGACTACCTCAAGGAGCTCGTCCTCCACTTCGACTTCGGCAGCTCGGTGCTCAACGACGAGCCCGTGCGCCCCCTGATCTTCGAGGCGCTCCCGAACACCCTCATGCTCGTCTTCGGGGCGGCCCTGGTCTGGTTCGTCTCCGGGGTCGTCATCGGCACGATCTCGGCCATCCGCCGCGGCACGGTCATCGACCGGGTGGCGATGACCACCGCACTCGTGGCGATCTCCGCGCCGGTCTACTGGCTGGGCCTCGTCGCGCTCTACCTCTTCTCGAGCGACCTCGGGGTCCTCGGCATCTTCCCGGCCGCGGGGACCTACGACGCCTCGCGGGGCGTCTTCACGAGCATCTCCTCGCTCTTCCTGCCCTGGCTCGTCCTCGCGGCCTCGTTCGCCGCGATCTACGCCCGGCTCCTGCGCGCGAACCTCCTGGAGACGATGAGCGAGGACTACATCCGCACGGCGCGCGCGAAGGGCGTGAAGGAGCGCCGCGTCGTCTTCAACCACGGGCTGCGCTCGGCGATCACGCCGATCATCACGGTCCTCGGCCTGGACGTCGGCATCCTCATCGGCGGCGCGATCCTCACGGAGTCCGTCTTCGGCATCCCCGGGATCGGCCGCCTCTCCTTCGACGCGATCCGCCGCAACGACATCGACATCGTGCAGGGCTCGACGCTCTTCCTCGCGCTGGCCGTCTGCACCATGAGCCTCCTGGTCGACGTCCTCTACGCGTTCCTCGATCCCCGAGTGAGGTACTAGGCGATGGCACTCCTGGAAGTCGAGGACCTCCGGGTCCACTTCAAGACGGACGACGGGGTCGTCAAGGCCGTCGACGGGATCTCCTACTCCGTCGAGGCCGGCCAGACGCTCGGCATCGTCGGCGAGTCGGGCTCGGGCAAGTCCGTGAGCTCCATGACCGTCATGGGGCTCACCCGCGCGAAGAACGCGCAGATCTCGGGCTCGATCCGCTTCGACGGCAAGGAGCTCCTGACGGCCACGGAGGACGAGCTGCGCTCCGTGCGCGGCGGGCCGGTCTCCATGATCTTCCAGGACCCCCTGAGCTCCTTGCACCCGATGTACAAGATCGGCAAGCAGCTCGTGGAGGCCGTCCGGACCCACCAGGACGTCTCGAAGGCCGTCGCGCTCGATCGCGCGGTCGAGATGCTCGGCCTCGTCGGGATCCCGGAGCCCCGCCGCCGCGCGGACTCCTACCCCCACGAGTTCTCGGGCGGCATGCGCCAGCGCGTGATGATCGCCATGGCGCTCTGCAACGACCCGAAGCTCCTCATCGCCGACGAGCCGACCACGGCGCTCGACGTGACCGTGCAGGCGCAGATCCTCGACCTGCTCGAGCGGCTGAAGTCCGAGCTCGACACGGCCATCGTCCTCATCACCCACGACCTGGGCGTCGTGGCCGAGGTCACGGACGACATCGCGGTGATGTACGCGGGGCGCATCGTGGAGAAGGCCTCCCGCGACGCGATCTTCGCCCAGCCCGAGCACCCGTACACCTGGGGCCTGCTGCGCTCCATCCCGCGCCTGGACTCCCCGCGCGACGAGGAGCTCGTCCCCATCCCGGGCCGGCCGCCCTCCCTGATCAACCCGCCCTCGGGCTGCTCCTTCCACCCGCGCTGCCCCTACGTGCGCGAGGCCCACACGAGGGTCGACCCCACGCTGGAGCCCGTCGAGGGGGCCCCGGGCCACAGCGTCGCCTGCCTCCTGCCGGCCCAGACCCGCAAGCGCCTGTGGGCCGAGCTCGCGCAGGGCGCCGACCCGGAGGCCGCGCGCGCCGTCGCCGAACCCGCCGAAGCAGAACCCGCCGGCTCCGTCCGGCTCGAGGAGGGCACCTGATGGCCGCCGGAGACCCGCTCATCGAGGTCCGCGACCTCGTGAAGCACTTCCCGATCAAGAAGGGCCTGCTCATCAACAAGCAGGTGGGCGCCGTGCAGGCCGTCGACGGCGTGTCCTTCGACATCATCGAGGGCGAGACGCTGGGGCTCGTCGGGGAGTCGGGCTGCGGGAAGTCGACGACGGCCCGCCTGCTGACCCGGCTGCTCGACCCGACCTCCGGGACGATCTCGTTCCGGGGCGAGGACATCGCGTTCCTCGGGCGCAAGGAGCTCAAGCCCTTCCGCCGGGACATGCAGATGATCTTCCAGGACCCCTACTCGTCCTTGAACCCGCGCAAGACGGTCGGCTCCATCATCGGCGAGCCCTTCGTCATCCACGGGGTGGAGCCCGACGAGAAGCAGCGGCGCACGAAGGTCCAGGGGCTCATGGAGCAGGTCGGCCTGAACCCCGAGCACTACAACCGGCTGCCGCACGAGTTCTCGGGCGGCCAGCGCCAGCGCATCGGCGTCGCGCGCGCGATCGCCCTGAAGCCGAAGCTCATCGTCGCCGACGAGCCGGTCTCCGCGCTCGACGTCTCCATCCAGGCGCAGATCCTGAACCTCCTGCGCGACCTCCAGCGCGAGCTCGGCCTGACGATCGTCTTCATCGCCCACGACCTCTCCGTCGTGCGGCACATGTGCGACCGCATCGCGGTGATGTACCTCGGGCGCATCGTGGAGCTCGCGGACGCCGACGCGCTCTACGGCCACCCGCGCCACCCCTACACGGGCGCCCTGCTCTCCGCGGTCCCCGTGCCGGATCCCCGCCTGGCCAAGGCGAAGGTCCGCCAGGTGCTCGGGGGCGACGTCCCCTCGCCGACGAACCCGCCCAAGGCGTGCCGCTTCCACACGCGCTGCCCCAAGGCCGTCGCGGGGACGTGCGACGTGGACGACCCGGTGCTGGACGCGAAGGAGGGCGGGAACCTCGCCGCCTGCCACTTCCCGCTCTCGGACCAGGAGATCGCGAGCCGCATCCCGACCGCGGCCGCCTGAGGTGCACCTCGCGCTGGTCGCGGTGGTCGTCCGCGACTACGACGAGGCGCTCGCCTTCTACGTGGGGGTGCTGGGCTTCGAGCTCGCGGAGGACTCGCCCTCGCTGACCAACGACGGGCGGCCGAAGCGCTGGGTCGTCGTCCGCCCGCCCGGGGGCGAGACCGCCCTGCTGCTCGCGCAGGCCGACGGTCCCGTCCAGGAGGCCGTCGTCGGTGGGCAGTTCGCCGGTCGCGTCGGGTTCTTCCTGCGGGTCGAGGACTTCGATGCCGTGCACGGCCGGCTCCTCGCCGCGGGCGCGACGGTCCACGGCGAGCCGCGGGACGAGCCCTACGGGCGCGTGGTGGTCTTCGAGGACGTCGCGGGCAACCGCTGGGACCTCCTGGGTCCCTCGCCCTCCTAGTCCAGGAACGTCGCGACGTCGCCGACGGGCGCGCGCTCCGGGGTGCGCTCGGCCTGGCGGGGCGGGCCGAGGTGCAGCAGCCCGAGCGTCACCTCGTCGTCCTCGATGCCGAGCGCCGCGCGGCCCGCGGGGTCGCGCAGGACGGCGGGAGTGCGCCAGTAGCCGGCCAGGCCGCGGGCGTGGGCCCCGAGCAGGACGAGGTAGGCGGCGACCGCGGCGGCGTCACGGTCCTCCTCGTCGGCCACGGGGTCACCCGCCGTGCGGGAGCTGACGGCGACCAGGGTCGGCGCCCGGTCGAGCTTCGCGCCCGAGCCGGGCTGCTGCGCGTCCGCCGCGGCCTTGAGGCGCTCGAGCGCCGCGGGGCCGAGGACCCGGAAGCGCCAGGGGTTCGTCAGGTGGTGGTTCGGCGCCCAGCGGGCGAGGTCGAAGAGCTCCTCGAGCACCTCGTGCGCCACGGGCTCGGGCCCGTAGGCCTTGTGGGTGCGCCGGGTGCGGACGGCCTCCTCGAGCTCCACTCAGGCCGCCTCGTCGTCGTCCTCGTAGAGCGACTCCGAGGCGAGCTCGCGGTCGCCCGTCCCCCAGAGCTTGATGTCGAGGACGTCGCCGCGGTAGTCGTCCGGGGCGATGAGCGTGAAGCGGTCCTCGACCAGCGGGCACTGGTCGACGGCCAGGCGGGCGAGCTCCGCGGTGACGACCTTCCCGCCCCGGGTGAGCGGGCGGCCCCAGACGAGCGTCATCTGCGCGACCTTCGAGAGCTCCCCGCGCCACTGGCCGATGACGTCCTCGCAGAGGTCGAGCTTCCACTCGGGGTTCTGCTCCGCGACCTCCGCGGTGAACTCCGCGTGGGCGTCGAAGTCCGAGGGCTCGCCGCCGTCGGTGCCCGGGACGAAGGAGACGTGGCCGTAGAGCTCGTAGCCCGTGCTCGTGCGGCAGGTGGCCGGGATCCACGTCCGCCCGGCCCACGTGCGGTCGGGGTACCAGGTGACGTCGCCGGCCTCCCCGAGGTCCTCGCCCTCGTCGTCGATGCGCAGGCAGGCGGCCAGGAACTCGACCCGCAGCCGGTCCGCCCAGCGGCCGTAGGGCAGCTCGTCCTGCGGCGGCTCGGCGGCGAAGGAGATGACGAAGCGGTTGGTCGGCGGCATGGTGCGGCCGAGTCTAGGTGGCGGCCCTCAGAGCTCGACGAGCACCGTGACCGGGCCGTCGTTGACGAGCGCGACGGCCATCAGGGCCCCGAAGCGCCCGCGCTGGCGCGCCCAGGCGGTCGGCCACGCGCTCGTAGAGCGGCTCGGCGTGCTCGGGCCGCGCGGCGGCGCCCCAGCTCGGGCGGGTGCCCTTCCGGGGGTCGCCGTAGAGCGTGAACTGGGAGACCACGAGGGCCTCGCGGGTGCCGAGCGGCTCGTCCATGCGGCCGTCCGGCCCCGGGAAGAGCCGGAGCCCCGCGACCTTGTCCGCGACGCGGTCGGCCACCGCCTCGTCGTCGTCGTGGGTGACCCCGAGGAGGACGAGCAGGCCCGGGCCGATCGTCGCGATGCGCTCCCCGTCGACCTCCACGGAGGCCTCCGTGACGCGTTGGACGAGCGCGCGCACGCCTCAGAGCTCCACGAGGCGGTGGCCGACGACGTGGACGACGGTCGTGCGCCCGAGCTGCACGTCGCCCCGCGGCGGGGCGGGGGTGTGGCCGTGCAGGTGCAGGCGCGGCTGCACGCGCTCCACGTAGGCGCGGAGCGCGTCGAAGCCCTCGTGGACGCGGTCGTCGGGCTCCTCGTGGACGCCCCGCGGCGGCGCGTGGCTCAGCAGGACGTCCGCGGCGGGGATGCGGCGGCCGAGGCGGCTGGCCTGGGCCTGGCTGAACTGGAGCTTCGCGCCCCTCCGGTACCGCGGGCAGCCCTCGAAGCCGGCGAAGCGCACCCCGCGGACGGTCGAGGCCCGCAAGTGCAGGTCCGTCGTCCCGGCGGCCTCGAGGTAGTGGCCGTCGTCGTGGTTGCCGTAGACCCCGAGGACGGGGACCCCGAAGCGGGCGACGGGGTCGAGGTGGTCCGGCTCGAGGTCGCCGAGGGCGACGACGAGGTCGGGCCGGTGGGCCTCGACGAGCGCGGCGAGCGGGAGGAACGGGGCCTGGTCGGCGAGGGCGAGGAGGCGCACGGGGCTCAGGCCGGCTTGGCCAGGGGGCGCAGCTCGCGGGCCGCGCGCTCGGGCGCGACGGGGTTCAGCTCGATGCCCGTCCCGCGCTCGAGGCCGCTCGGCGGCAGGAGCTGCGGGAGCACGTCGATCCGCCAGCAGAAGTGCTCGGCCCCCCGGGGCGCCGTGCGCACCCAGAGCACCAGGGGCGGGCTCGCGCCCAGGTGCGCCGCCAGCGCGCGCAGCCCGCGGTGCAGCAGCCCGGCACCGAGCACGCCGCCCTCGGCCTCGAAGCGCGGCGCCGGCGTCCGGGGGACGAGCATGAGCTGGTAGGGGACCCGGGAGGCGTAGGGCGCGAGGAGGACGGCCTCGTCGTCGTAGCCCACGAGGCGCTCGCGCAGGCGGACCTCGGCCTGGACGAGGTCCCCGAGCAGGTCGGAGCCCTGGGTGCGCGTCGTGTAGGCGGCGCTGCGCTCGCGCTCCCGGGCGACGAGCGCCGGGACGACGTCGAGCGCCCAGAGCTGCGCGTGGCCGGCCGGGGTTCCCGGGCCCTCGTCGACGTGGAGGTGCACGTGCTTGGCCGTCGGGTGGGCGGCCATCCGCGCGCGCCACGTGCCCAGGGTGCTGGTGAGCTCCTCGGGGGTGAGCTCCGCGAGGGTCGCCGCGGGCCGGGCGTGCTCGACGAGCTCGTGCTCCCCGCGGGCCGCGGCGCTCGTGAAGAGGTCGAGCGACGCCTCGCGCGGCGGCGCCTGCGCGTCCGGGGTCAGCGCGGGGACGAACGGGGCCGGGGGCCGCGGCGCGGCGGGTGCCGGGAGCGACGGGGGCGTCTCGGGTGCGTCGGTGACGAGGGTGCGCAGCCCGCTCAGCGGGTCCGTGCGCAGCTCACCCACGCGCGTACTTCGCGATGTCCGCCCGGAGCTCGGCCACGGAGGCGTAGGCACCCTGGTGCGCGTAGGTCTGGCGGCCCTGCGCGTCGTAGAAGATCGTCGTGGGCCAGCCCGCCCCGGCGATGCCGAAGCCCTCGACCGTCTTCAAGTCCGGGTCGGAGATGCTCGGGTAGCTCACGGGGTGCTTGGCCAGGAAGGCTGCGCGCCGGGCCCGGCCCGTCGCCCGCGTCGAGGCCGAGGAACGCGACCTCCTTGCCGAGCTCCGCGCTGACCTCCTGGAGGGCCGGGAACTCCGAGCGGCACGGCCCGCACCACGACGCCCACTTGTTCACGACGACGGGGTGGCCCTTCAGCGCGGCGAGCTCCTTGCGGGCCGAGGCGGCGGGGAGCAGCTGGTTGCCCCGCGCGTGCAGCCGGGCCAGCGGCGCCGGGGCGCCCGCGAGCATCGTGCGCAGCTCCGCGGCGCTCGGCGCCTCGTAGCCCTCCTCGCCCGAGGAGCTCGACCCGCTCTGGACGAGCCCGATCGCGACCACGACCACGAGGGCGACGACGGCGAGCAGCAGGACGGGGCGTCGGCGCATGGGGCCATCGAGGATACGGCGGTGCGGCCGTCCGTCCGCCGGTGCGTTAGAGTGGGCCGCGTTCCGGGGGGAGGGTGACGCGGGAGGTCCTCCTGCCACGCAGTCCCCCGGATGTCCCGATGGTCCTGGCTGGTGCGGGCAGTCCCCCGCTCAGCCCATGCCCCGAGCTTCATGGCCGAGTCCACGAGCGTGGCGGCGTCCGCCGCCCTTCCCACTCCTGAGCAGATCGCCCAGGCCGAGCGCTTCACGCGCGAGCTCTTCCTGCACCCCGGGGAGGAGCCCGCCCAGGCGCTCCACGCAGGCAGCCCCCGCCGCCGCGCGCTGGACCGTGCGCTCGAGGAGCTCGCGGAGGGCGCGAAGGTCCCCTCGACGAAGTGGCGCCGGGCCTACTCGCTCATGCTCGGCCTCGAGCGGGTGCTCTCGGAGGAGGAGGTCGTCCTCGCGGACGGCACGCCGCTGAACCCGCACCAGGTCGACGCGCTCTCCGGCACGCTCACGGCGCTGCTGACGCGGGCGCAGGGCAACGGCCACGCGGTCGCGGGGAGCACCTCCGCGCCCGTCCTGGCCATCGACGAGACGACGGCCTACGCGCCCGTCCCGGACGCGCAGCGCCCCGAGGCGAAGGCCCCCGAGGAGGAGGAGGAGCCCGAGGAGGACTTCGAGGACGAGGAGGAGGACCTCGGCCTCGAGGGCGAGGGGGACGTCGTCGCCGCCGCCCCGGACGAGGAGGACGACGAGGAGGACGACGAGCCCGTCGCCGCCGCCCCGCCGGAGGACGAGGACGAACCCGAGGACGACGAGTCCGACTCCTACGAGGACGACCTCGACGACCCGGACGTGGACGAGGACCGGGACGAGGAGGCCGCGGACGACCCGAACGCGGGCAAGCGCTTCTGGTTCGAGCACGCGACGGGCGCGGGCAAGACCGTCGCGGCGATGGGCTTCGTGGAGGCCTCGCGCACGGGCGGCGTCCTCATCCTCACCCACCGCCGGAACCTCGTCGACCAGTTCAACGAGGAGCTCACGACGCGGGGCTACGGCCACCGGATCTCCCCGCCGCTGCTCGGGGCGGAGCACAACCTCCGCGCGGACGGCCCCGTCACGGTCGAGACCTACCAGTGGTTCGTCCGCAACGCGGGGCAGATCTCCGCGGTCTACACGGTGGTCATCTGCGACGAGGCCCACACGGCGCTCGGGGAGAAGACCTCCGCCGCGATCCGCGAGTGGACGGGCCCGATCTTCGTCGGCATGACCGCGACGGGCGCGCTCATCGCCCGCCACGTCACGGACCTCTTCCCGACGCAGACCTCCCGCTTCGACCTCCAGGCCGCCGCGCGGCGCGGCGTGATCGCGCCCCTGCGCGGCATCCGCATCCCGCCGGGCGTCGGGGTGCGCTCCATCGCGAACGTCCCGCTGCGCCGCGGCGAGGTGGACGTGGAGTTCGACCAGGACGCCCTGGCCGAGCTCCTCGACCAGCTCCCGTTCAACATGGCGATCGCGGACCTCTACAAGGCGCGCTTCAACGGCGTGCCCGGCGTGCTCTACGCCGCAGGGGTCAAGCACGCGTACAACGTCGCGGAGGCGCTGCGCGACGCGGGGATCAAGGCGCAGGCCGTCTCGGGCGAGACGCCCAAGCGCGAGCTCGCCGCCTCCCTCGCCGCCTACGAGCGCGGGGACATCGACGTCCTGGTCAACGCGCAGCTGCTCGCGGAGGGCTGGAACTCCCCGCGCGCGACGGTCTGCATGCACCTCGCGCCGACCGCCTCCCGGCGCATCTACCAGCAGCGGGTCGGCCGGGTCACCCGTCGCCACCTCGGCAAGGAGGCGGGCGTCGTCGTCGACTTCGTCCACCCCGCGACGAAGAACGACGACCCCGTCATCACGCTGCACTCGCTCCTGGACCGCGACGTGTACCGCGGCGGCGCGATCGTCGTCGGGCCCGTGCGGCGCGGCCGCGGGCGGCGGGTGCGCGTGGAGCGCCGGGTCGTCCCGGTCTGCGCGGAGGAGGAGCGCCGGCACGAGGTCTTCGAGCGCGAGCTCTGGCGCATCGCGGTCGAGTTCCTCGACTGGGGCGAGCAGCACATGTGGGCCGCGCTCGCGGGCGCCCGCGTCGCGCCGTCGGGCTGGCGCCGGGCCCGGGCGATGCTGAACTTCGACAAGACGGGGGAGCTCAAGAGCCGCTTCCTCGTCACGGCGCTCGAGCGGAACAAGAACCCGCAGCTGCGCCTGCGCGCGCTGCAGGAGATCGCCGCGGGCAAGGACCCCGACGCGTTCCAGCAGGCCGTCGACGTCGTCGCGGGCTGGGGCCGGGACGAGCGGCGCGAGGGCGTGAAGCTCCTGCTCCAGGGGCTCGCGGAGCGCCGGATCGGCCGCCGCGACCAGGCCAACCAGTGGATCTGGGACCTCGCGGACATGACCCGCGACGTCCACGAGGAGTACGCGGTGCAGCGCTGGCCCGAGACGAAGCGGCTGCTCGGGCTGCTCGTGAACTCGAGCGGCGGCGCGCACGCGCGCAACGCGCGGCGGCTGGTCCATGCGTCCCGCAAGCAGGACCGGCGGCTCAGCGCCGCGATCCTCGCCGCCGCGGTGGCGCACACGCCCGAGGCGATGGAGGTCGTGCGCGGCGCCCGGACGCGCATGGCGCGCAAGCCGAGCTCCCTCTCGCGCGAGCTGCTGCGGAACTTCCCCAAGGGCCGTGGGCGGCGCAACCGGCGTCGCAAGGGCAAGGGCGGCGCCGCCAACGGCGCTCCGGGTGCCGTGCGCGACGAGGCCACGGTGCTCGCCGCGCAGAACGCGGAGGCCGTCGCGCGCGAGAAGCAGGCGGCCCGCGAGGAGCAGGCGGCCCAGGAGACCGAGCGGGTGACGAAGCGCGTCGCGGCCGAGGCGAAGGCCGCGGGCGCCTCGGACGAGGAGGTCCTCGCCGCGATCTCGGGCGCCGCCGCGGCGCTCGCGCAGGCCGTCGGCGACGCGCCGACGGGCCGCTCGCGCCGCTCCCGCTCCCGGCGCTCGCGCCGCAACGCCGCCGCGCAGGCGGCTGCTGCGGCAGCGCTGGCGCAGGTGGGCAGCCCGGCGGCGGCGGCCGTGGCGGGATCCGGCGATGGGGCGGCCCCGCAGCCCTCCCAGGACGAGGTCGCTCCGGCCGACGGCGCCTCGGGTGCGAGCTCGCCCGGTTCCGGGGACCTCGTGGAGGTGCCCGCCACCGTCGCGAAGCCCAAGCGGACCCGCGCCCGCAAGCCGAAGGCCGCCCCGGCCGACGCCGAGGGGGCGCCGCGCGACGCGCGCGGGCCCGTCGCGGGGGACGCACCGAAGCCCGTCCGCGAGGAGGGCGACTCCGTGGCGCCCCAGCCCGCGCCGCCCGACGGCGCACCCGTCGACCCGCCGGCGGAGGAGCCTCCGAGGAGACCTCACCGGGCTACGGGGACCTCGTCGAGGTCCCCGCGAAGGCGCCCCGCAAGCGCGCGAGCCGCGCGAAGGCCGGCGCGGCGGAGGAGTCCGAGGCCCCTGCGGCCAAGCCCAAGCGCGCGCCGCGGAAGAAGGCGCCGCAGCCGTGGCCGACGAGCTCGAGGTCGTCGAGGTCCCCCCGGCGGCCAAGCCGAAGCGCGCGCCGCGCAAGAAGGCCGCGGTGGTGGCCGAGGAGCTCGAGGTCGTGGAGGTCGTCGCCGACGACGCCCCCGCGAAGCCCAAGCGCGCCCCGCGGGCGCGCAAGGCGCCCGCCGCGGGCTGACCCCGCCGGGGCCCGGGCCCCGGCCGACCCGCCGCCCCTACCGCAGCTTCCGCGAGAGCAGCGCGACCTTCTCGGACGTCGTCCCCGCCGTGGCACCGATCGTCACGACGTAGTCCCCCGCCGAGCGGCCCTTCGCCGGCAGCGTCACGCGATGGGTCGAGGTGCCGGCCGCCGCGTAGCGGACCGTCCGCACGACCGTCTTGCCCTTGCGGATCGTCACGACGGCGCTCCCCTTCGTCCGCAGCCGGAACGCGACGCCCAGGCTCTTCTTGCCCGAGCCGCCCCAGGTGGGGCCGCTGAGCTTCGCGGTCCGCAGGAGCTTGCACGAGGCGCGGGCGTAGAAGTCCCGCTGCGCCTTGAAGCTCCGGGTGCCGCGGGTGAAGGCGAGGCGCCGCGTGTCCGACACGCCCCCGCCCGCGATCCTGAGCCGCACGAAGTACGTCCCGGAGCTCAGGCGCCGCCCCTTGCGGGCGGACGTCCCGCTCCAGGTGAAGCTCCCCGTGCGCCCCGTGAAGCGCTGCACGAGCCGCTGGGCCAGCACGCGGCGACCCTGCGACTGCTGGAAGACGTCCACGGTGAACGGCCGCTGGATGCGGCGGGTGACCGCGAAGCGCAGCCCGCGGCCCCTCGGGGTGACCCGGACGGACTGGAAGCCGTCGTTCGCCGCGCAGGCCGACGGCGTGCTCGTGCCGCCGCCGCCGCTGCTGCCGCCGCCGTCGGTGCTCCCGCCCGCGTTGACGAGCTCGGCCTTCGGGCAGGCCGTCTGCCCCGCGGTGGCCGGGAAGCGGTAGGTGTTGATGCCGCGGCCGTAGGTCGCCGCGAGCAGGAGGTCCTGGTCGCCCGGCTTCAGCCGCAGGGTCGCGATGGGTGCGGTCGGGAGGTTCCCGTTCATCGCCGCGTAGTTGCAGCCCGACGTGTCGTTGCCCGTGAAGACGCCGATGTCCGTCCCGACCACGAGCTGGCCCTTGTGGACCACGGACCAGTTCGCGGGGGTGTCCGGCAGGTTCCCGGAGACGTCCGTGAACGTCTCGGCCCCGTCCGTCGACTTGAAGACGTGGCCCTTGCCGACCTTGCTCGTGTCCTCCCCGACCGCACCGGGGTAGGCCCAGCGGCGGCCGTAGCCCGCGAGGGTCACGTAGACCGTGCCCACGTCGGCCGGGTCCATCCGGACGGAGGTGATCAGGCGGGAGGGCAGGCCCTTCGCCGCGGCGATGTGCCAGCCGTCCGGCTTCCCGGCCGCGCCGCCGACGCCGCCCTTGACGTTCGTGGCGATCCCGTTGCCGAACGGCGTGCCCTGCGTGATCGTGTCGCAGAACCCGCAGAAGCCGACGTAGGCCGCGGAGGTCTTCGGGCCCGCCGTGCTGGTCGCTTGCGTGAAGGCGACCTTCGCGGTGAACGGGCCGAACGCGGCGAAGTTCCGCACCCGCACGACGTAGTCGCCCGCCTGCGGCGTGGGCACGGTGACCTGCTCCGTCTCTGTCTCGCCCGGGACCATGGAGGAGCTCTTGGCCGAGGTGGCGACCTCCGTGAGCGCGCTGCCCGCCTTGCGGTAGAGCACGAGGTCGTAGTCGTCCAGCGCGGAGAAGGAGACCGTGACGTCGACCTTCGCGTTGCCCGCCGTCGGCGCGATGGTGAACGGGTGGTCGTCGACGGAGGCCGGGTTGTCCGTCACGCCGGGGTCGGGGAGGGGCGGCTGGCCCCCGTAGGACTGGTCCGCCGTCTTGGGCCCGGCCGGG
This sequence comes from uncultured Solirubrobacteraceae bacterium, assembly GCA_963844155.1. Lineage (GTDB taxonomy): Bacteria > Actinomycetota > Thermoleophilia > Solirubrobacterales > Solirubrobacteraceae > Paraconexibacter. Next base: position 1,314,187 of record CAWJMY010000001.1, on the reverse strand, counting down.
CCGATCGGCGCCGTGCCCGCGCCCGAGGAGCGCACGTCGACCGCCGAGAGCTGGTTGTCCGGGCCGTCCGTCCCCGCGACCGCCGCCGCGACGCCCGGCTTCTTCTGGGTGCCGAGGTCGTAGACCTTCGTCCAGGGCCCGTCGGGACCGCTCGTGCGCTCCTGGATGTCCCGGCCGCCGATGATGAGGTGGTTCGCGTCCGCGGGATCCATCTCGAACGGGGTCGAGAAGAGGGGGCTGGTGAGCGCCGGGTCGATCGACGTCCAGGTCTTCCCGCCGTCCTTCGTCGAGGAGACGCCGCCGCCCGTGTACTCCTCGTAGGCGACGTCGGGCTTGTCCGGGTCGACCGCGGAGAAGAAGCCGTCCCCGCCGAAGACCGTGTAGGCCCGGCCGTCGGGGTCGATCTTCATCTCGCCGTTGTCCTGGAGCCCCGCGTACGTCGTGCCGTCCTTGGCCATGGCGACGTCGTAGGGCAGCGTCGTGTGCATGCCCGTGTTCACGCCGACGCCCCACTTCGTGTTGTCGAACGGGCCCTTGCCGTCGTTGGCCTGCTTGTAGACGCCGCCGTCGTTGGCGACGTAGAGCGTGACGCCGCCCTTGCCGTCCGGCACGAAGAGCGCGCCGTGCTGGTCGGGGTGCGTCGTGGTCTTCGGGACCTGCAGGCCCTGCGCGGCGGGGCAGGCGGGGAGGCCGCTCGTCGCGGTCAGCAGCGTGCAGGTCTCACCCGCGAAGTACCGGCCGACCACGTCGAACTTCTGCGGCACGCTGCCGTCGAGGCCGGTCGGCGGCGCCGTGGTCTGGTCGTTGGCCCAGACCTCCTCGAGGCCGAAGGCCACGCGGGTGGGCACGCCGGACGCCGTCTGCTGCGTCGGGTCGGGCTGGACCCAGAGGTTGTACCAGCCCTGCACGCCCGGGCAGTAGCCCACGACGGGCGCCTTGCAGGTCGGCGGGGCGAGCGCCGAGCCGCTCGTCGTGTCGGCGTCGATGGCGCTCGAGCCCTCGAGGAGCTTCCAGGACGAGCCGAGGTCCGTGGAGACGTAGACCCCGTTGAGCACGTCGGAGTTCGGGACGGACTGGCCCGTGGCGTCGTTCACGTCGATCCCCGCCGCGCCGCCGTTGAACTTCACCGCGTCGGAGATGAGCGCGTAGAGGACGTTGTGGTTCTGCGTGGCGCCGTCGGCCAGGCCGAGCGCCGTGCGGCCGATCTGCGCCTGGGAGAGCCCCTCGGTCGTCGTCGTGTGGTTCGCGATGTCGAGGTTCGTGAAGCTGCCCGGGGCGCCCGTCGGCGAGCGGTAGATCCCGTTGCCCGGGGACTGCAGGGAGCCGTCGGCGTTCTTCTTCGTCCCGGCGCGCCAGCCCACGGCGGCCACGACGGTCCCGGGCTTGGCGCCCGGGGTCTTGCCGCCCGGGTCCGGGCCCTGGACGACGACGTCCGTGACCATGTTGGCCAGGAAGCAGTCCTTGACCGTCGGCGCCTTGCCCGAGCAGTCCGGCGTGCCCGCGGGGGCGCCCTTGCCCGTCGGCAGGGCCACGTTCGTGAACGTCGCGCCCGCGTCCGTGGAGGCGAAGAGCCCGCCGCCCGTCGCGGCGTAGACCCCCTTCGGGTTCGAGGGGTCGACGGCGACCTTGAAGCCGAGCAGCCCGTCCGGCACGCCGGTGCTGTGCGTCCAGGTGCGGCCCTCGTCCGTGGAGCGGTAGACGCCGAGGCCGCCGAGCGACGAGCCGCCGAAGGCGTTGTCGCCCGTCAGGACGATGATGGTGCCGCCCGCGTCGGGGCTCCAGCCGATGCCCGAGGTGATGGTGGTGGGCAGCGCGTCGGCGATGGGCGCCCAGGTGCCGCCGCCGTCGTCCGAGCGGAAGACGCCGCCGTTCGCGGAGGTGACGTAGAGCGCGCCGCTGCGGGCGTTGCGCGCGAAGGCGGTCGTGCGCCCCGCGACCTTGCCGAGGCCCTCCTTCGTCGAGCCGTTCGTCGTGTCGTACTCCTCGCGGCCCGTGTCGACGGGCTCGTTGCCGAAGGGGCTCCAGCGTCCCTCGGTCCCGGCGACGGCCGCGCGGGCGGCGGCGGTCGACAGCGTGGAGCGCTGGGCGATCGCGGCGCGGTAGGCGCCGGGCTTGATGCGGGTTCCCGGGGCGACGGCGCGGGCCGTGCGGCTCGAGTTGGCCACCGCGAGGTCGCGGAAGGACTCGGGCTTGCGGTGGCCGCAGGGCGAGCCCTCCTCGCCCTCCTGGCCCTCGGCCTCGCCCGGGCCGGCGTAGAGCTGCGCGTCCTCCGACGCGGAGCCCGAGCGCTCGGACGCGTCGGCCTCGCGCTCGCCGCCCTGCTCGCGCTCGGCCTCGCGCTCACGCTCGGCGCGCTGCTCGCGCTCCCGCTCGGCCTCGCCCTCCCGCTCGGCCTCGCCGCCGCCCTGGGTCGTGGCGCAGGCGGCCTCGGCCACCCGCGGGCCCTCGTCGGCCTCGCGGGACCGCAGGGCGAGGGCGGCGACGGCGGCGACCAGCAGCGCGACGAGCAGCAGGACGGGGGCACGGCGGCGGAGCAGGGGCACGGGCGATCCTTCGGGTTCGGGCTGCGGCGCTGCCGGCGCCGCGCGAATGCACCGCATCTTGGAGGTCGCGGGCGTTCCGCGCGTGCCCCCTTGCCCCGGTTGTGCCCGTGCGGACCGCCCGGGGTTTCGCCCTGGGCGCCCAGCGGCGCTCAGGCGTCGAGGTGAGCCTGCGCCTCGGCGCGGGTCGGGAAGACGTGGACGACGTGCCGGAGCCCGATCGCGTCGAGCACGAGCAGCACGAAGGGGTGGTGCGCGACGACGGCCAGCCGGCCCCCGGGCGGCAGGCGGCGCTGGGCGCCCACCACGCCGGCCATGGCGATCGAGTCGATGAAGGTGACGTCGCCCAGGTCGACGAGCACGCGCGACGCGCCCTGCTCGATGGCCGCGCGCAGGCGTTCGCGCACCTCGCCCGACGAGGCGACGTCGACCTCGCCGTGGACCTCGAGGACGAACGCCGCGCCGTCCCGCTCCTCGACCATGGTGTCGCTGCTTCTGCCGCGCATGCTCGGAAGGTGCCCTACGCGAACGCGGGCCGACGCGGAAGTGGACGGATGGCCGAGGGTCCCGACGATGCTCCGCTAGCCGGATGATCGGGTGCCGGTCGCCCCGGGCGCGAGGTGGACTTCCCCGGCGTCGAGCGCGACCGTGCTCCCGTCGGGGCGGGCCACGAGCAGGCGCCCGCCGTCGTCGATCCCCGCGGCGACCCCCTCGCCCGCGGCCCAGGCCACGGGCGCCCGCGGAGCGCGTCGCGCTCGCGCCAGGCGTCGAGGAGCGCCGGGACCGGGAGGGCGAGCGCCGTCTCGAGCTCCGCGAGCAGCTGGGCGAGGACCCGGGGGACGTCGGTCGGGCTCGAGGCCGAGCCCCGTGGCGGTTCCCCGGAGCTCCTCCGGGAGGTCCTCGGGGCGGACGGCGACGTTCAGGCCGATGCCCAGGACCGCCCAGCCCTCCTGGGGGCGGCCCTCGGCGAGGATCCCCGCGACCTTCCGGCCCTCGAGCTGCACGTCGTTGGGCCACTTCACCCGGGCCGCGTCGCCGCAGGTCCGCGCGACCGCGACCGCGGCGGCCAGCGGGAGGAGCGGGTGCAGCTCGCGCAGGACCAGGCTCAGGAGCAGCGCCCGGCCCGGCGGCGCCGACCACGTGCGGCCCTGCCGGCCGCGGCCCGCGCTCTGCACTCCCGCGGTGACGAGCGTGCCGTGCGGGGCGCCCGCCTGCGCGAGCGCTCGGCCGCGGTCGTTCGTCGAGGTCGTCTCCGCGCAGGTGCAGGTGCGGCGCGCCGAGGGCGCTCACCCGGGGGCGATGCGCACGGCGTCGTCGAGCGCGAGGCCGAGCGCCTCGCGCGCCGAGCCGCGGTTCACCGCCAGGGCGAGCGTCCGGTAGGCGTCCTGGTAGAGCAGCAGGTCGCCCGCGGGGACGTCCGCGAACGTCACGGCGTACTTCGCGGTGCGGTCGCCGACCCGCACGGCGTGCCCGAGGCGCAGGCCGGCGAACGTGAGCTCCTCGTGCTCCACGTCGAGCGTGACGTTGCCGAAGCGGTCGAAGGCGATCGCGTGGGCGGTCAGCCCGTCCCCGTCGATCTCCGCGAGGGGCATGTGCAGGGTCGCGAGCTCGTCCGCGTCGAGCGGGTCGCCGGCCTCCTCGAGCGGCGCGCCCGCGGCCAGCGCCGCGGTGACCGGGGCGAAGAGGTCCCGCCCGTGGAACGTCGCCGACACGGGCTCGAGGCGGTGGCGCGAGCGGGTGACGTCCGCGGCCTCGATCGCGCCGCCGAAGCGCTGGGCGGCCAGGGAGAGCAGGCCGTTGTCCGGGCCGACCAGGATGCGGTCCTCCTCCGCGGTCCGCAGGGCGATGGCGCGGCGCTTGGTCCCGACCTCCGGGTCGACGACCGCCAGGTGCACCCCCGCCGGGACGTAGGGGAGCGCGCGGCGCAGGAGCAGCGCGCCCGTGCGGACGTCGTGGCGCGGGATGCCGTGGGTGAGGTCGATGGTCCGGGAGCCCGGGCTGATCCGGGCCATGACCCCGTGGCAGACCCCGACGAAGTCGTCGTCCAGGCCGTAGTCGCTCAGGAACGTGATCGGCCGGGGGTCGGGCACCGCGCGAGTCTATTCCGGGCCCGCGGGTGGGTAGGGGCCGTGCATGGAGACCAACCCCGCCCGAGCCCGACGCCCCGACCGGCCTGCCCGACGAGGCCGAGCCCGAGCCGGCGCCGCTCGGGACCCCGGACCCCGACGGCGCACCCGACGCAGGCGAGGACGCCATGCCCGGGATCGCCTCGGACGGGGAGCCGCCGACGTCGGGCTGAGTCCGGCGCCCGCGCCAGAGGGGTCTGACCCCTTTGGCGCAGTCGCTGCGTCGGCGACCAGCGCCGCGACCAGGCCGTCCGGGTCGTGCTGCGTGGCCTCCACGTGCGGGTCGAAGCCGAGCTTGCGGACCGCGTCGGACGTCACGGGGCCGATCGTCACCAGGCGCGGGCCGTCCAGCGTGCCCGCGGCCTCTTGGAAGAACGTCACGCTCGAGGCGCTCGTGAAGCAGAGGTAGTCCGCGCCGAGCGCCGCCGCCCGCGCGGCCTCGTCCAGCGGCTCGGCGACCGTCCGGTAGAGCGGCAGGACGTCCACGTGCGCACCCTGCGCACGGAGCCCCTCGGGCAGCACCTCGCGTGCCTCCTCGGCCCGCGGGATGAGCACCCGGCTCCAGGGCCCGCGGGCGGTGAGCTCCTCGAGGACGGCCTCGGAGATCGAGCGCTCCGGCACGACGTCCGCGGCGATGCCGTGGCGCCGGAGCTCCGCCGACGGTGCCCGGGCCGATCGCGGCGACCGTCGCGCCCGCGAGCTCCCGCGCGTCGCGGACGTGGGCGAAGAGCTGCTGGACCGCGTTGACGGAGGTGAAGACGACGAGGTCGTAGTGCGCGAGCGCCGGCAGCTCGGCCTCGAGGGGCTCGATGCGGATCGCGGGCGCCTCGACGACCGTCGCGCCGAGCCCGCGCAGCGTCGCCGCGATCCCGCTGGCCTGCGCCCGCGCGCGGGTGACGGCGACGCGCTTGCCGCCGAGCGGCCGCGCCTCCGCGAGCCAGCCCAGCTCGTCGTGCAGCGCCGCGACGCCGCCGACGACGGTGATCGCCGGCGCCTTGATCCCCGCCTCGGCGACCCGAGATGCGATGTCGCTGAGCGTCCCGCGCACGGAGCGCTGGTCCCCGTAGGTCCCGCGCATGACGACCGCCGCCGGCTCGTCCGCCGGCCGGCCGCCCGCGACGAGCTGCTCCGCGATGCGGTCGAGGGTGCGGATGCCCATGTAGAAGCAGAGCGTGCCGGGGAACGCCGCCAGCGCCGGCCAGTCGATGAGCGTCTCGGGCTTCTCCGGGTCCTCGTGGCCCGTGACGAACGCGACGGCGCTCGTGATGCCCCGCTGGGTGACCGGGATGCCGGCGTAGGCGGGCGCGGCGATGCCGCTGGTCACCGCGGGGACGACCTCGAAGGGGATCCCGGCCGCGACGCAGGCCAGCGCCTCCTCGCCGCCGCGGCCGAAGACGAACGGGTCCCCGCCCTTCAGGCGCACGACCTGCTTGCCCGGCCAGCGCGTGCTCGATCGACCAGCGCGGTCGTGACGTCCTGCGGGACCTGCTTGCCGCCGCCGATCTTCCCGACGTCGACGAGCTCCGCGTCCGCCCGCGCGCCGACGAGCGCGCTCTCCGGGATGAGCTTGTCGAAGAGGATCACGTCCGCGGCGGCCACGAGCTCGACCGCCCGGACCGTCATCAGCCCGGGGTCGCCGGGCCCCGCGCCGACGAGGTAGACCCTGCCGCGTGACTGGGAGGTGCCAGGCACCTCTCAGTCACGCCCCAGCACGGCGTTCGCGCCTGCGGCGAGGAGGCGCTCGGCCAGGAGCGCGCCGAGGGCCTCGGGCTCCTCCGTGCTCCCGGCCACGTGAAGCTCGTCGCGCGAGCCAGGCCGCGCCGTCCTCCGCGCCGACCCAGGCGCGGAGCGTGTCGCCGTCCCAGTGCGCGCCGACCGCCGTGTGGCAGTCCGCGTCCAGCGCCGGCGACGCACGGCGCGCTCGGCCCGCAGCGCCGTCCAGGTCGCCGGGTCGTTCAAGCCCGAGGGCACGGCGGTGCCGACCCGGCCTGCGACGACGACCGTCCCCTGCCCGGCGGCGGGCACGAGGTCGAGGACCTCGGAGATCTCCGCCTCCCGCCCCAGCCGCTTGAGCCCCGCGACGGCCAGGACGATCCCGTCGTACTCGCCCGCGTGGAGCTTCGCCAGCCGCGTGTCGACGTTCCCGCGGACCTCGCGGACCTCGACCTCCGGCGCGGACGCGCGCAGCTGCGCGGCCCGGCGCGGCGACGCGGTCCCGACGCGGGGGCCGAGCGCGCCGATGAGCGCGTCCCGCGGATCCTCGCGCGGCGGCGCGGCCAGCAGCGCAAGGCCCTCCGGGAGCTGCGAGGGCACGTCCTTCGCGGAGTGCACGGCCAGGTCGATCCGCCCGTCGAGCAGCGCCTCGTCGAGCTCCTTGACCCACTTGAACTTGTCCGGCACCGCGCGGTCGCGGTCGCCCGTCGTCGTGATCTCGACGACCTCGCAGGCCTCGCCCTGCGCTTCGAGGAGCTCCGCGACCCAGCGCGCCTGCGCGAGCGCCAGCGCGCTCCCGCGCGTCCCGAGCCTCACTGCGCGGCGCGGCGGCGGCTCGAGCCGAGCTCGCGCACGTTGTCCGCGGTGCCGTCGCCGGCGTCGTGGGCGCTCGGCGCGCCATCCAGCCCGAAGAGGTCCCGCACGATCTGCAGCCGGCCGTGGGCCGGGGAGCCGGCGTCGGGGAGCCCCTTGAGGCGGATCGTCGGCTCGTGCAGCAGGCGCTGCATGACGGAGCGCGCGACGGCCTCGACCCGGGCGAGGTCCCGCGGCGAGGCGGTGTCCCAGCGGCCCTTGTTCTCCGCGAGCACGAGGTCGACGACCTCGTCGCCGTGGCGGCGGAGGTCGGCGATGGTGGGGCGCACGTCGAGCTGGCCCATCCACCGCGCGAACCGCTGGATCTCCTCCTCGACGATCGCCTCGGCCTGCGTGCGCTCCCCCTCGCGCACGTCGAGGTTGCGCGCCACGACGGCCTGGAGGTCGTCGATGTCGAAGAGCGAGACGCCCGGGATGTCCGCGCAGGCCGCCTCGATGTCGCGCGGGACGGCGATGTCGATGAGCACGAGCGGCCGGCCGCCGCGTGCGGCCATGACGACCTCGAGCTCGTCGGCCCCGACGATCGGGTGCGGCGAGGAGGTGGAGCTGACGACGATGTCCGCGGCCTCCATGCGGGCGGGGAGCTCGTCGAGGGAGACGACGCTGCCGCCGACCCGCTCGGCCATCGCCCGGGCCCGCGCGGCGCGCCGGTTGGCCACGAAGATCGTCGTGACGCCGCGGTCGGCCAGCGCGCGGGCGGTGAGCTCGCTCGTCTCGCCCGCGCCGATGATCACGACCTCGCGCCGGGTGAGGTCCCCGACCGCCTCCGCGGCGAGGTCGACGGCGACGGTCGAGACGGACGTGCGCGCGGCGCCGATCGCGGTCTCCGTGCGCACGCGCTTGCCCGTCTGCAGCGCGGCGGAGAAGAGGCGGTTCGTCAGCGGGCCCGTCGTGCCGGCGGTCAGCGCGGCGTCGTAGGCGCGCTTGACCTGGCCCTGGACCTCGGCCTCGCCGACGATCATCGACTCGAGGCCGCTCGTGACCCGGTAGAGCTGCCGCGCGGCGTCGCAGTTGCGCGGCGAGTAGATGATCGGCGCGAGCTCCGTCGGCCGGATGCCGGCGCGGCGGGCGAGCATCCCGAGCAGCTCCGTCTCGGCCTCGACGGGGTCGCCGACGACCATGTAGAGCTCCGTGCGGTTGCACGTGGAGATCGCGACGACCTCGTGGACCTCCGCCGCGGCCGCGAGGTCCTGCACGACCCGCTCCGTCTCGCCCTCCGTGAGCGCCAGGCGCTCGCGCAGCGCGACGGGCGCCGTCTTGTGCGAGATGCCGAGGGCGAGGAGCTCGCCGGACTGGTGGGCGTGGCTCACGGGGCCTGCTCCGCGACCGTCCGCTCGACGACCGGGGCCTCGACGATCGTGTCGGCGACCGGCCCGTCCGCCCGCTCGTCCGCGAGCTGGTTGAGCTCCACGAGCTCGCGCTCGATGCGCTGGAGCTTCGCGGCCATGATCGCGAAGTAGACGAGGGCGAGGACGAAGAAGACGAGGTACGCCGCGGCGACGTAGCCCGTGTTGTCGTCCGGGAGGACGTCCGAGGCCTGGGCGAGGACGCGGATCACGTCGGGTGGACCTGCGGGGCGGCCGAGCGGGTGGGCGCGTCGAGCTCGCCCCCGAGCTTGCGGCGCAGCTGGCGCAGCTGCATCTTCGCGTTCTTGTTCGAGAGCTCGTAGGAGTAGAGCGCCGAGAAGAGCAGGGCCATGCCGAGGATCGCCAGGTAGAACGGCGCCCGGAAGGAGTCCGGGAGGTTCGAGCCGCCCTGGTTGAGCACCCGGGGGTGGATGTAGGGATCGGCCAGGCGGACCGCGAGGAAGTTCAGCGGCACGAACGCGCCGGCGGTGATCGCGAAGACGCTCGCGTAGCGGCTCTGCTTCTCCGGGTCCTCGATGGAGAAGCGGAGGGGCTGGTAGGTGCAGTAGAGGAGGAAGACGATGAGGAACGAGACCAGGGTGGGCTCGCGCCACTCGAACCAGACGCCCCATGCGGCCTTGGCCCAGATCGCACCCGTGAGCAGCGCGCCGACCCCGAGGACGACGGAGAGGTGGATCGCGACGTAGCTCTTCAGGTCGTAGGTCGGGTTGCCCGTGCGCAGGTGCTGCACGGCCATCACCGCGCCGAAGACGAAGCCGCCGAGCGCGACGATCGCGAGCGGCACGTGGACGTAGAAGATCTTCTGCGAGAAGCCCTGGTCGGCCTCGATCTGCGCGGAGAAGAACGCCAGGCCGAACGCGACCATGAGCACCACGGCGGCGGCGATCGAGATGAGGCGGAGGCGGTTGCCGTACGTCATGTCCCTGGTACGGGCCCCGCTCAGTCCTCGACCAGGAAGTCGAAGAGCGCGTACGCGAGGAGCCCGAAGACGAGATCATAGAGGCCGAGGATCCCCAGCCACCGCCCCTCGATCGCCCCCGCGCCACCCGCCGCGAGGACGGGCGCGAGGGCGCGCGCCGCGCCGATGACGACGGGCACGAGGAGGGGCAGGGCGACCAGCGGGCCGATGAGGTCCCGCGCCCGCGTCTGGATCGCCAGCGCGCCCACGAGCGTCCCGATCACCGCGAGCCCGACGTCCACGAGCAGCAGGACGAGCACGAGCTTGCCGAGCAGGTCCCAGCCGATCCCCGGGCCGAAGAGGAGGATCGCGAAGGCGGGGACCATCACGAGCTCGAGGAGCACGAGGAACGCGAAGAGCGTGAGCGCCTTCGCGACCCCGAGCGCCGTGCGGTCGACGGGAGCCAGCAGGAACGCGTCGAAGCCGCCCTCCTCCCGGTCGGCGACGTAGAGCCGGTTGATCCCGAGGATCGTCGCGAACAGGAGCGTCACGACGAGGATGCCCGCGGCGAGGTCCCCGTCGACGCTGCGCTGCTGCAGGGCGAAGTGGAAGACGACGAAGGTCGTGACGGAGAAGAGCGACATCGCCGGCACGAGCTGCGGGACCTTCCGCTCGAGCAGGAGCTCCTTGCGCAGGAGGGTCAGGACGGTCCTCACCGGTACAGCGCCCCGATCGCGGACGCCGCCAGGTCCTTCGCCGGCGCCAGGAGCGCCGTGCGCCCGCCGACGAGGCCGAGCGCGACGTCGGCCTCCTCGAGGCCGCCCGCGGGGTCGTGGCTCGTGACGATCCGGGTGCGCCCGCTTCGCCGCGCCGATGAGCGGCTCGACGAGCGCGGCCGCGGCGGGGTCGAGGTTCGCCCGGGGCTCGTCGAGGAGCAGGAGGTCCGGGTCGTGCAGGATCGCCCGGGCGATGGCGGTCCGCTGGACCATCCCGCGCGAGAACGTGTGCAGCGGGTCGTCCGTGCGCAGGCCGAGCTGCACGAGCTCGAGCACCTCCTCGACCCGCTCGGGCCCCACGCCGTGCAGCCGCGCGTGGAAGCGGAGGTTCTCCCGCGGGGAGAGGTCCCGGTAGAGCAGGGGCTCGTGGGTGAGCAGCCCGACCCGCCCGCGGACCGCCCAGCCCTCGTCCGGGAGCGCGTGCCCGAGGACCCGCGCGGTCCCCGCGTGGGGGCGCAGGAGCGTCGCGAGCACGCGCAGGAGCGTCGACTTCCCCGCGCCGTTGGGCCCGAAGACGACGAGGGTGCGCCCGCGCTCGAGCGTGAAGGAGACGTCGTCGAGCGCCGCGCGCAGCCCGTAGCGCCGCGTCACCCCGACCAGCTCGACCGCCGGCTCAGTGGGAGGTGTCGCCACTGGACCGCTGGAGCGTCGCGACGGCGTGGCCGAGCAGCGGCGCGAGGACCGGGAAGAGCTCCGCCACCGCCCGCGGGCTGCCGGGCAGCGTGACGATGAGGGTCTGGCCCGCGAGGCCCGCGACGAGCGCGGCTCAGCGCGCCCATGGGGTGGCGGGCGCGCGCCTCGGCGTGCAGCGCGGCCTCCAGGCCCGTCGCGCGGCGCTCGATGACGCAGAGCGCGGCCTCCGGGGTGCAGTCGTCCGGGGTGAAGCCCGTGCCGCCCGTGGTCAGGACGATCGGGACGCCGTCGTCGACCCAGTGGCGCAGCCGGTCCTCGATCAGCCCGCCGTCGTCCGAGACGACCTCCAGCGCCACGACGTCGCAGCCCGCGGCGTCGGCCAGGCGGGCGAGCGCGGGGCCCGACTCGTCCTGGGTCTCGTGCCGGGCGGCGGAGGTGGACACCGTGAGGACCGCGGTGCGCATCACGGCTCCTCGCGCCGCCAGGTGCCCGAGCGGCCGCCCGACTTCTCGAGGAGCACGACCTGCTCGATCGCGACGCCCTTGTCGAGGCCCTTGACCATGTCGTAGACCGTCAGCGCGGCGACGGAGGCGGCGGTCATCGCCTCCATCTCGACCCCCGTGCGCGCTTCGAGCCCGGCCTCGGCGATGATGGTCACGGTGCCCGCGGCGGCATCGACGACGGCGTCGACGTCCACGTGGTCGAGGCCGAGCGGGTGGCAGAGGGGGATGAGCTCCCCCGTCCGCTTCGCCGCCTGGATGCCCGCGATGCGCGCGACCCCGAGCACGTCGCCCTTCGGCGCGTCCCCGGCCGCGACGACCGCGGCGGTCTCCGGGCGCATGCGCACCGTCGCCCGCGCGACGGCGCGGCGCCGGGTGACCGCCTTCGCCCCCACGTCGACCATCCGGGCGGTCCCCTCGGCGTCGAGGTGGGTGAGGCGGTCGGTCATCCCGGCGACCGTACCCGCCCGGAGCTCAGGCGGGCTGGTGCGTGCGCTGCGCGGCCTCGATGAGGGCCAGCACGTCACGCGGCTTGCCGTCGCGCAGGAGCTGGATCGGGTCGGGGTCGCCGTTGACGATCTCCTCGAAGAACGCCTTGCGGTCCTGGTAGGTCGGCAGGGTGCCCTTCGCCCAGCCCCGCGCGTCGTTGAGCATGATCGCCATCTGGGCGTACTCCTCGCCGAAGAGCTCCGAGATCTCGCGCTTCATGCGCTTGGCCAGCGCCGGGCGAGGCGCCGGCGGTGGAGATCGCGATGGCCAGCGGGCCCGTGCGCACGATCGCGGGGAGGATGAAGTTGCACAGCGGCGGCACGTCGACGATGTTCACGAGCATCGCCCGCTCCTCCGCGTCGTCGTAGATGCGGATGTTCGTGTCCGTGTCGTCCGTGCAGGCGATGACCATGAAGACCCCCTCGAGGTCCTCCCTGCCCGCGTACTCGCGCTGCTCCCAGGTGATGGAGCCCTCCTCGGCGAGCTGCGCGACCTCGGGCAGCACCTCGGGGGAGATGACGTGGACGTCACCCGAGCAGGCGAGCAGGCCCTCGGCCTTCTCCAGGCCGAGCTCCCCGCCGCCGACGACGAGGCACTTGCGCCCGCGGAGCTTCAGGCAGGCGATGTAGAAGGGGGTGGCGAGCATGTCCTTCACGCAGGTCTGGTCGCAGATCCCGCGCTTGAACTGGCACACGCACTCCTTCCCGGCGTAGGCGGCAGCAGGCATTGTTCTTCCAAGGGTAGAGGTGGTCTCGAAGTGCGCTCGAACGCGCTTCACTCCGTAGTACGCACGTGACCCAGGACTCGTACTTCTCCGACGACGCCATGATCCGCCGGGTGCTCGGCGAGTACGCCGTGGCCGTCTCCGGCCCCCGCGCGCTGCTCATGATGGCCGCGCACCCCGTCGCCTTCGAGGGCTTCTTCAACTCGACGGGGGCGCTCGACGACCCCTACGCCCGCCTGCACCGCACGGCGATCGTCATGGACGAGATCATCTGGGGCTCCAAGGCGAAGGCCGACGCCTACTGCGCCCGGGTCCGCTCGGCCCACGCGCGGGTCACGGGCGAGATCCCCGAGGACGCCGGCCCGTTCCCCGCCGGCACGCCCTACGCCGCCGACGACCCGGAGCTCCTGCTCTGGATCCTCGCCTGCCTCGTCGACGCCGCGGACCGCATGTACTCGCGCTGGGTGCAGCCGCTCTCCCGCGACGAGCGCGACCACCTCTGGCAGGACTACCGCGTCGTGGGGGAGTGCTTCGGCCTGCTGCCGGACGAGATGCCCGCGGACATCGAGGCCTTCGACGCCTACATCGCCCGGATGGAGCAGGAGCTCTGGGTCACCCCGGGCGCGCGCGAGCTCGGCCGCCGCATCGTCCTCGAGGTCCCCGTGCCGCTCGCCGCGGTCCCCCTGCGCGAGCTCGTCAACCAGCTCACGGTCGGCATCCTGCCGCCCCGGGTCCGCAAGGGCTACGGCCTGCGCTGGGATCCCGCGCGCGCCCTGGCGCTGCGGGCGAACCAGGAGTACGTGCGCCGCGTGCTGCTCCCGCTGCTCCCCGGGCGCGTGCGGAAGGTCCCGAGCGCCCGGACCGGGCCTGCCGCTCGGCACCCGCGAGGCGACGAAGGCCGCGGCGCGCCCCGCGCCCGAGCGGGCCGCGGCGTAGTCGACAGCCGGCGTGGAACCGTGGCGCAGGCCCGCACTCCGACGCCGGATGTTGCGCGGGTGCGCAGCGGGCGTCGAAACGCGGGTGGCCCAGCCGGCGGCGACGCCGACCCGGCGGGCGCTCGCGACGGCGACTCCGCGGGTCCCAGGAGCGCCCCCGCAGGTTCACGCCCGCTGTCAGCCCGGCGAGCAGCGGGCGTGGAAGGGTGGCGGAGGCCTGCACTTCGACGCCGGATGTCCGTCGACGCGGGCGCTGCCCGCGCGCCGGCGCGCGCGCCGGCCCCGCCGCGCTCAGCGGCGCAGGGTGCGGAGCGTGCGGATCGTCGTGCGCGCGAGCGCGGCGCCGCCCGCCTTCAGCGCCCGCTCGCGGTCCGCGTCGCGGGCCGAGCGCAGCTCGCTCACCGCGCGCGCCGCGCGGACCTGCGTCGCGTCGTAGGGGAACCACCAGAAGGGGCGCCCGACGGGCGGGTCCCAGGTCACGACCTTCGGCTCCGCGCAGGTGCGCAGCGCGATCGCGCCCCGGGCGCGGCCGAGGCCCGAGCCGCCGACCCCGCCCCACGGGCAGCTGGGGCGCGGTGCGGGAGACGAGGTGGTCGTTCATCCAGACCATCCCCACCTGGAGCTCGCGGGCGATCCGCGCGCCCTTGAAGCGGTCCGTCGTCCAGACGGAGGCGCCCAGGCCGAGGTCCGAGTCGTTCGCCCCCGCGATCGCGGCCTCCTCCGTCTCGACCGCGTGGACGGCGAGCACGGGGCCCGGAACCTCCTCGCGGGCCAGGCGCATCGCCGGGGTGACCCCCGTGAGGACCGCCGGGGCGAAGCACGCGCCGGCCACCCCCGCGGGCTCCACCGCGCCGCCGCAGTGCAGCGTCGCGCCCTGGGCCACCGCGTCGTCGACGAGCTCCTGCACGCGCTCCCGGCGCGCGGGGTCCACGAGCGGGCCGATCGCGGTCGCCGGATCGCGCGGGTCGCCGACACGGAGCCCCTGCGCGCCGGCGACCACCCCGGCGAGGAACCGCGGGAAGGCCTCCTGCAGGACGTAGGCGCGCTCGATGGAGCCGCCGCTCTGCCCCGCGTTGGCGAACGCGCCCCAGAGCGCGCCGTCGATCGCGCGCGGGACGTTCGCGTCGGCCAGCACGAGCATCGCGTCCTTCCCGCCGAGCTCGAGGACGGAGCGCTTGAGCCCGCGCGCGCAGGCCTCGAGCACGACGCGGCCCGAGGCGAGCGAGCCCGTGAAGCGCACCTGGTCGACCCGCGCGTCGACGAGCGCCGCGCCGACCTCCGCGCCGCCGTGGACGACCTGCAGCAGCCCCTCGGGGAGCCCGGCCCGCGCGAAGACCCGCGCGATGCGCTCCCCGGCCAGCGCCGCGTGCGGCGAGGGCTTGCAGACGACGCCGTTGCCCGCCATGAGCGCGACCGCGATGTCCCCGAGCGGCGTGGCGAAGGCCTCCGTCGCGGGCCCGAGCACGGCGACGACCCCGAGCGGCTCGTAGCTCCACCGCGCGCGGGTGAAGGGCCGCAGCGCGCGGGACACGGAGACGCGCTCGCCGGCCAGGACGCCCGGACCCTCCTCCGCGAGCCACTGGAGCGTCTCGATCGCGGGCAGGAGCTCCATGACCTCGATCTCCGTGCGCGGCCGCCCCTGCTCCGCGCCGATGAGCGCGGCGAGCTCGTCGGCCTCGTCGATGACCGCCTGGGCCGCCCGGGCCATGTACCGCGCCCGGTCGCGGGCACGCAGCTGCCACCAGAGGCGCTGGACGGCCCGGGCCTCGCGCACCGCGGCGGCGACGTCGTCGGGCGCGGTGCGGGGGACGGTGCCGAGCGGCCGGCCCGTCACGGGGCTGACGCTGGTCAGCGTCGGCGGCGCAGCGGGGGAGGCCATGCCGGCCATCCTCCCACGCCGGGTCGGCGGCTAGGCGGCGCGGCGCGCGGCGTGCCCGCCGAGCGCCCGTTCGAGCGTGGCGCCGATCCCGGGCGCGGAGGTCTCGTCGGCGACCAGGAGGTCCGGCCGCTCCGCACCGACCTCCATGCCGGCGTAGGCCAGGTGGCGCTCCGCCCCGTCGAGGAACGCCGTGGCGCAGACGACCACCCGGGTGCGCGGATCGAAGCGCAGCGCCCGGGCGAGGTCGAGCTCCTCCGCCGCCACGCCGAGGCGCGCGTGCAGCGCGTGGAGCCCGGGGCGGTCGGACGCGTGCGGCAGCCGCACGCGGACGTGGAGGCCGTTCGGCAGGGTGGTGGAGGTGTCGAGGCGCATGGTGATCGGGCGCGTCGGGAGCGCTCGCTCACTCGTACGAACCCCGGGGCGCCGTGGTTGTTTCCCGTGCAACGACTTCTTCACATCCTCCCGCGGGCGCGGAGGATGCGCTCCAGCCGCTCGGCCTGCTGGGGCTCCTTGCCCTCCGGCACGTAGAAGCGGCTCCCGGCCACCGCGGGCGGGAGGAGCTCCTGGGGCGACACGGAGCCCGGGCGGTCGTGCGGGTAGTCGTAGCCGACGCCGCGGGCCCCGGGGAGCAGGGGCTCGGGCGGCTGGGCGACCCCGTGCTCCCGGACGTGCGCCCGGGCGGCGTTCAGCGCGGCGTAGGAGGCGTTGGACTTCGGGGCGCACGCGAGGTACGTCGCGCACTGGGCCAGCGCGTGCGCGCCCTCGGGCATGCCGACGAGCTGCACCGCCGCCGCGGTCGCCGTGGCCACCTGGAGGGCTTGCGGCGCCGCGTTGCCGATGTCCTCGCTGGCCAGGATGACCATGCGCCGGGCGATGAAGCGCGGGTCCTCGCCCGCTTCGAGCATCACCGCGAGGTAGTAGAGCGAGGCATCGGGATCCGAGCCGCGGGTGGCCTTGATCCAGGCCGAGATGAGGTCGTAGTGGGCGTCGCCCTTCTTGTCGTAGCGGACCGCGCGCCGCTGCAGCGCGTCCTCGGCGACGGCCATCGACACGTGGCCTTGCGCGGCCGCCAGCTCGAGCGCGCCGAGCGCCGCGCGGGCATCGCCGCCCGTGCGGGCGCTGAGGAAGTCGAGCGCGTCGGCGTCGGCGGTCGCCCCCAGGTCCGCGAGCGCGCGCTCGAGGACGACCCGGACGTCCGCGGGCTCGAGCGC
The DNA here is from genome assembly GCA_963844155.1 of uncultured Solirubrobacteraceae bacterium. Classification (GTDB taxonomy): domain Bacteria; phylum Actinomycetota; class Thermoleophilia; order Solirubrobacterales; family Solirubrobacteraceae; genus Paraconexibacter. The sequence goes on along the minus strand of CAWJMY010000001.1, from coordinate 1,297,523 downwards.
CCGGAGCTCGTAGAGCGCGCACCGCGAGAGCAGCGCGGCGTTGACCTCGAAGCTCGGGTTCTCCGTCGTCGCGCCGATGAGGGTCACGAGCCCCTCCTCCACCGCGGGCAGCAGCGCGTCCTGCTGGGCCTTGTTGAAGCGGTGGATCTCGTCGAGGAAGAAGACCGTCGCGCCCGGGCGGTGGCGCGCGCGCTCCATGACCGCCCGGACCTCCGCCCGCCCGGCCTCGACCGCGCTGAGCTCCTCGAAGGTCGCGTGCGCGCCCTGGGCGACGAGCCGCGCGAGCGTCGTCTTCCCCGTCCCCGGCGGCCCGTGGAGGATCATCGAGTGCGGCCGGCCGCCCTCGATCGCGGCCCGCAGCGCGGAGCCCTCCCGCAGCAGGTGGTCCTGCCCCACGACGTCCTCGAGGCGGGCGGGGCGCAGGCGGGCGGCGAGCGGCAGGGGCCGCTCGGGGCCGGTGGGGAAGAGGGCGTCCACCCCCGGCATGCTGGCGTCCCGGCCGGTCGTCACCCGGCGGACGCGGTGCCCTAACATGAAACTCGTTCACCTTCCCTCTCTTCCGACGAACGAGGAACCACCATGGCCAGCACCGATGCGCTCGTCTTCGACGCCATCCGCACGCCCCGCGGCAAGGGCAAGTTCAACGGCTCCCTCCACGGGACCAAGCCCGTCGACCTCGTGGTCGGCCTCATGCACGAGACGCTCGTGCGCAACTCCTCGCTCGACCCCAAGGGCGTCGACGACGTCGTCCTGGGCTGCGTGACGCCCGTCGGCGACCAGGGCGCGGACATCGCCAAGACCGCGGCGATCAAGGCCGGCCTGCCGGACACCGTCGCCGGCGTGCAGATCAACCGCTTCTGCGCCTCGGGCCTCGAGGCCGTGAACATGGCCGCGCAGAAGGTCGCCTCGGGCTTCGAGGACCTCGTCTTCGCCGGCGGCGTGGAGAGCATGTCCCGCGTCCCGATGGGCACGGACGGCGGCGCCTGGGCCATGGACCCGGAGACGAACTTCGACACGGGCTTCGTCCCGCAGGGCATCGGCGCGGACCTCATCGCGACCGTCGAGGGCTACTCCCGCGACGACGTCGACGCGTTCGCCGCCCGCTCCCAGGAGCGCGCCTCCGCGGCCGCAGGAGGCCGGCTACTTCGACAACTCGGTCATCCCGGTCAAGGACCTGAACGGCAAGGTCGTCCTCGACAAGGACGAGTTCATCCGCAAGGGCACGACGGTCGAGACGCTCTCGGGCCTCAAGCCCTCCTTCGCCGGCATCGGCGACATGGGCGGCTTCGACGCCGTCGCGCTCCAGAAGTACCACTGGATCGAGAAGATCAACCACGTCCACCACGCGGGCAACTCGTCGGGCATCGTCGACGGCGCCGCGCTGGTGACCATCGGCAACGAGGAGGCGGGCAAGCGCCACGGCCTCACGCCGAAGGGCCGCATCCTGGCCACCGCGCTCTCGGGCTCGGACCCGACGATCATGCTGACGGGCCCCGGCCCCGCGTCGAAGAAGGCGCTGGCCAAGGCGGGCCTCAAGGCGTCCGACATGGACCTCATCGAGATCAACGAGGCGTTCGCGGCCGTGGCCCTGCGCCTGGTGAAGGACCTCGACGTCGACATGGACAAGGTCAACGTCAACGGCGGCGCGATCGCCATGGGCCACCCGCTCGGGGCGACCGGCGCGATGATCCTCGGCACGATCCTCGACGAGCTGCACCGCACGGGCGGGCGCTACGGCCTCTGCACCCTCTGCGTCGGCGGCGGCATGGGCATCGCGACGATCGTCGAGGCCATCTGATGATGGCTGACTCTTCGGCGATCCGCTGGGAGGACGCCGGCGACGGCGTCGTCAACCTCGTCCTCGACGCCCCGGGCTCGAGCGCGAACACGATGAACGCGGCGTTCGGCGAGGCCCTCGTGGCCAGCCGTCGACCGCCTGGAGGCCGAGAACGAGACCCGATCACGGGCGTCGTCGTGACCTCCGCGAAGAAGACCTTCTTCGCGGGCGGCGACCTCAACGAGCTCGTGAAGGTCACCCCGGAGGATGCGGAGACGTTCTCCGCCGGGACCGCGCACCTCAAGGCGACCATGCGCCGCCTCGAGAAGCTCGGCAAGCCCGTCGTCGCGTGCATCAACGGCGCGGCGCTGGGTGGCGGCTTCGAGATCGCGCTCGCCTGCCACCACCGCATCTCCGTCGAGAACGGCGTCGTCCTCGGGTTCCCCGAGGTCCAGCTCGGGCTCCTTCCCGGCGCGGGTGGCGTCGTCCGGTCGGTCCGGATGCTCGGCATCGTCGACGCGCTGATGAACCTCCTGCTCCAGGGCCAGAAGGTCAAGCCGGCCAAGGCGCTGGAGATGGGCCTCGTCGACGAGGTCGTCGCCACGCAGGACGAGCTCGTCCCGGCCGCCAAGAAGTGGATCGCCGCCAACCCCGAGGCCGTGCAGCCCTGGGACGTCAAGGGCTACAAGATCCCGGGCGGCACCCCCTCGACGCCGAAGCTCGCGCAGAACCTGCCGGCCTTCCCGTCGAACCTGCGCAAGCAGCTCAAGGGCGCGAACTACCCGGCCCCGAAGGCGATCATGGCGGTCGCGATCGAGGGCGCGCAGGTCGACGTCGACACGGCGTTCGAGATCGAGAACCGCTGGTTCACGTCGCTGGCCACGGGCCAGGTCGCCAAGAACATGATCCAGGCGTTCTTCTTCGACCTCCAGCAGGTCAACGGCCTGCGCGGCCGCGCGAAGGACGCGGAGCGCTACCAGCCCAAGAAGGTCGTCGTGCTCGGCGCGGGCATGATGGGCGCGGGCATCGCGTACCAGTGCGCGAAGTCCGGCCTCGAGGTCGTCCTCAAGGACGTCTCGCAGGAGGCGGCCGACCGCGGCAAGGGCTACTCGGAGAAGCTCGTCGCCAAGGGCGTCTCGCGCGGGAAGCTCACGCAGGAGAAGGCCGACGCGCTCCTCGGGCGCATCACCGCCACGGACGACGCGTCCAAGGCGGAGGGCGCCGACCTCGTCATCGAGGCCGTCTTCGAGGACCCGAAGGTCAAGGAGACGGTCTTCGCGGAGATCGAGCCCTTCCTCGCGCCGGGCGCGCTGCTCGGCTCGAACACCTCGACGCTCCCGATCACGGGCCTGTCGGACTACGTCTCGCGCCCCGAGGACTTCATCGGGCTGCACTTCTTCTCCCCCGTGGACAAGATGCCGCTGCTCGAGATCATCAAGGGCGAGAAGGGCTCGGAGGACACGCTCAACCGGGCGCTCGACGTCGCGAAGGTCATCGGCAAGACGCCCATCGTCGTGAACGACTCGCGCGGGTTCTTCACGAGCCGCGTCATCGGGACGTTCATCAACGAGGGCATCGCGATGCTCGCCGAGGGCATCGCGCCCGCGACGATCGAGCAGGCCTCCTCGCAGGCGGGCTACCCCGCGCCCGTGCTCCAGCTCACCGACGAGCTGAACATGGAGCTCATGGTGAAGATCCGCAAGGCGGGCAAGGAGGCCATCGAGGCCGAGGGCGGCTCCTTCGAGGACCACCCGGCGTTCGCGGTCATCGACAAGATGATCGAGCTGGGCCGCCCGAGCCGCCTGAAGGGCGCGGGCTTCTACGAGTACGACGGCGAGGGCAAGCGCACGGGCCTCTGGTCCGGGCTGCGGGACGAGTTCCCCGTCCAGGGCGACCCGTCGCAGGTCTCGCTGAAGGACCTCGAGGAGCGCATGCTCTTCGCGGAGGCGCTCGAGACGGTCAAGTGCATGGACGAGGGCGTCATCGAGTCGGTCGCCGACGCGAACATCGGCTCCATCTTCGGGATCGGGTTCCCGGGCTGGACCGGTGGCGTCGTGCAGTACATGAACGGCTACGAGGGTGGGCTCGCGGGCTTCGTCGCGCGCTCCCGTGAGCTCGCGGGGCAGTACGGCGAGCGCTTCGAGCCGCCGGCCTCGCTGGTCGCGAAGGCCGACGCGGGCGAGACGTACTCCGACGCGCAGCTGGCCACGGCCTAGCTCCGCCCCAGGACCGCTCGGCCTCGAGGGCCCCGCTCCGGCGGGGCCCTCGGTCGTTCCGGGACACTGGGCCCATGGACCCCGTGGTCATCCAGTGCGCCGTGACGGGCTCCGCGTCCGTGGCGGACGCACCGAACCTCCCCGCCGATCCCGAGGCGATCGTCGCGAGCGCGCTCGAGGCGTGGGAGGCCGGCGCGGCGGTGCTCCACCTCCACGCGCGGGAGCCCGACGGGACGCCGACGCAGGACCCCGCCTGGTTCGTCCCGCTGCTCGACGGGCTGCGGGCCGCGGGCTGCGACGCGGTGGTGAACCTCTCCTGCGGGACCGCGGGCGGCCGCGCGTTCGCCGACGCGCGGCTCGGCCCGCTCGGCCTGCGGCCCGAGATGGCCTCGCTGGACTGCGGCTCGATCAACTTCGGCGACCGGATCTTCGAGGGCGACCTGCCGTTCCTGCGACGCATGGCGCAGCGCTTCCTCGACGAGGGGGTGCGGCCCGAGCTCGAGTGCTTCGACACGGGGCACGTCGGCCTGGCGCTGCAGCTCCGCGAGGAGGGGCTGCTCGCCGAGCCGCTCGTGGTGCAGTTCGTCCTCGGCGTGCCCGGGAGCGGGGTGCCGGCGACGGTCCGCCAGGTCGAGCACCTGCGCGGGCTGCTGCCGGAGGGGACGCCGTGGTCCGTCTGCGCGATCGGGCGCGCGCAGCTGCCGCTGAACGCCTACTGCCTCCTCGCGGGCGGCCACGTGCGCACGGGCCTGGAGGACAACGTCTGGTTCCGTCGCGGGGAACGGGCCACGAACGCGCAGCTCGTGGAGCGCGTCGTGCGGCTGGCCGCGGAGCTCGAGCGGCCCGTGGCGACGCCCGCCCAGGCGCGCGAGCTGCTCGGCCTGCCCGGCTAGAGCGGCTCGGGCTCCGTGAACAGCGGCGAGCCGACGGCGTCACCGGTGTTCGGGGTGCCGACGGGCTCGATGAGCAGGATGTGCGCCTCCTCGTCGGCGACGGGGCGGTGCTCCACGCCCGCGGGCACGACGTAGAGCTGGCCCGGCCCGAGGACGACGTCGGGGCGGTCGCGCAGCTCGATGCGCAGCTCCCCGGCGAGGACGAGGAAGAAGTCGTCCGTGTCCGGGTGGCTGTGCCACGTGAACGGTCCGCGCGCCTTGACCACGAGGACCTTGTTCTCGTTGTACGTGGCGACCTGCCGGGGCTTGTAGGCCTCGGCGAAGCCGGCCAGCGCGGCGGTGGTGTCGATCGCGGCGTCCATGGAGGGAGCGTCGCAGACGCGTGCGGCGGCCCGGCATCGGGCAGGGTGCGGGCCATGGGAAGCCTCAAGCCGGGGGGAGCGCATCGTGCTCCTGGTGAGCGTCGTGGCGACGATGGCGGCCGGGATCGCCCGGTACGCCGGCGGGCCCGCGGTCCTGGCGTTCGTCCTGGCCGCGGCCGCCCTCGCGGGGCTGGCCTCCGTGGTCTCCTTCGCCACGGAGCAGGTCGGGGAGCGCTTCGGCCCCTCCGTGACGGGCTTCCTGCAGTCGACGCTCGGGAACCTGCCCGAGTTCTTCATCGTCGTCTTCGCGCTCTCGGCGGGGCAGACCGTCGTCGCGCAGACGTCCGTCATCGGCTCGCTCTTCGCCAACGCGCTGCTCGTGCTCGGGCTCGTGGTCGTCACGGGGGCCGCGGCGGCCGACGACGGGGTCATGCGCTTCCGCAAGCGCCTGCCGAACGACACGGCGACGCTCCTGCTGGTCTCCGCGTTCATCATCGTCGTGGTCGGGATCGCCGTGCGGGAGGGCTCGAAGGCGGCCGAGCACGTGGACACGCTCTCCGCGGTCGCGGCCGTCGCGCTGCTGGCGACCTACGCGGCCTGGGCGTGGGCGTACCTGCGCGAGCCCTCCGCGGAGCCGTCGGGTGATGCGCCGGGCCGGGGCCACGAGCCGTCCCGGGTGCCGTTCGCGCTCTCCGTGACGCTCCTCGCGGTGAGCGGGGTCGGCGCTGCTTTCGTCTCGGACTGGTTCATCCACGCGCTCGAGCCGGCCATCGAGGCGACGGGGATCTCCGAGGCCTTCGCGGGCCTCGTGATCGTGGCGCTCGCGGGCAACGCGGTGGAGAACGTCGCGGGGCTCGTGCTCGCCCGCAAGGGGCAGTCGGACCTCGCGATCAGCGTCGTGAAGAACTCCGTCGCGCAGATCGCGGCGTTCCTGTTCCCGGCCCTCGTGCTCGTCTCGCTCTTCTTCTCCGAGACGCTGACCTTCGCGCTCGACCCGGTCTACATCGGGGCGATCCTGCTGACCGCGCTCGCCGTGTGGCAGATCACGGGCGACGGCGAGGCGACGCGCTTCGAGGGGGTCGCGCTCATCGCGCTCTACGTCGTGCTCGGGACGTACGCCTTCCTGCTCTGAGCGCCGTGGTTGCATCTTGCGCACGGAGCGGCGAAGAAGGAGCCGTTCGGCCTCGTTGGGGTCCGGTGCGCGGGCTACGGTCCTGGAGCCGTGCAGCACGCCCTCCAGACCCTCGCCTCCGTCTTCGCCGACCCCGCCGCGCCGGGTGCCCCCGCGGCCCTCGACGCGCTGCGCGCGCGCTGGGGCGGCTTCGAGCCGGAGGAGCGCGCGGCGCTCACGCCGCTGGCCAAGCTCGCCGCGGCGCGGGTGGCCGCCGCGGCCGCCGCGCCTGCCGCGAGCGAGGAGGACGACTACTACGCCGCCATGGCGGGCGGCGACGACGAGGACCCGGGGGCCTACGGGGAGCCGGGCGGGTTCGGCGGGAACGTGGGTCGTGGCGGCGTGGACCTCCTCACGGCCGCGACGCCCGCGCCCGTGGCCCCCGGCCCGGCGAAGGAGCGCACGCCGCTCGACGACGTCTCCCCGGAGCAGCTGCTCGGCCTGCTGGGCCTCGAGTCCTTCCGGCCCGGGCAGCGCGAGGCGGTGCAGGCGGCGCTCGACGGGCGCGACGCGCTCGTGGTCATGCCGACGGGCGGCGGCAAGAGCCTCTGCTACCAGCTGCCCGCGCTGGCCGGCGACGACCTCACGGTGATCGTCTCGCCGCTCATCGCGCTCATGCGCGACCAGTGCGCGCGGCTGACGGACCTCGGCCACCCCGCGGTGATGCTCGCCTCGGGCGGGGACGGCTCCGCGAACCGCGAGGCGCTCGAGCAGGTCCGCGACGGCCGGGCGAACGTCGTCTTCGCCGCGCCCGAGCGCTTCGCCAGCGGGCCGTTCCGCGCCGCGCTGCGGCAGCGGGCGCTCGCGCTGTTCGTCGTGGACGAGGCGCACTGCGTGAGCGAGTGGGGGCACGACTTCCGCCCGGACTACCTGCGCCTGGCCGACGTCATCGCCGAGCTCGGCCACCCGCCCGTCATGGCCTGCACGGCGACCGCGACGCCGAAGGTGGCGGAGGAGATCGTCGCGCGCCTCGCGCTCCGCGAGCCCGAGCGGGTGCGCTCGGGCTTCGACCGGCCGAACCTCTCCTTCGACGTCCTGCCCTTCGACGGCGAGGGCTCCGTCGCCCGCAAGCGCGCGACGCTCGTGGCCGGGGTCGGCATGGAGGAGAACCGGCCCGCGGTCGTCTACTGCGGGACCCGGAAGTCCACGGAGGAGGTCGCGGACCTCCTCTCGGGCAGCGGGCTGCGGGTCGCGAGCTACCACGCGGGCATGGCGGCGGATGCCCGGGCCGAGCGCCAGGACGCGTTCATGTCCGGCCTGGTCGACGTCGTCGTGGCGACGAACGCGTTCGGCATGGGGGTCGACAAGGCCGACGTCCGCTCCGTGTGGCACTGGGCGCTGCCCTCGAGCCTCGAGGCCTACTACCAGGAGGCGGGCCGCGCGGGCCGCGACGGCGCGCCGGGGCGAGCGGTGCTCCTGGCCTCCCGCTCGGACCTCGGGCGGCTCGTGCGCTTCATCCAGGAGGCGGAGGTCTCCGTGGAGCAGGTCGGCGCGCTCGTGGGCCGGCTGCGCGCCCGCGCGGGCGGCGACGGGGTCGTGGAGCTCGAGTGGGGTGACGACCGCGACCGGGTCGCCTTGGCGGTGGCCGAGCGCGCGGGCGCGCTGGCCCTGGCGCCCGGTGCGGGTGGCCGGGTCCGCGTCGAGCTCGCCCCCGGGGAGCTGGACCACCGCCTCGCCGCGCAGCTCTGCCGCGCGGCCACGGACCGGCGCTGGCAGTCCTACCGCTCCATCGAGAAGTACGCCGAAGGCGGACGACGTCTGCCGGCGCCGGCAGCTGCTCGACCACTTCGGCGACCCGTCGCCCGCGGCGCCCGAGGGGCGGTGCTGCGACGTGCACGACCCCGTGGACTGGCTGCCGGAGATCACCGTCGCGGCCAAGCGGCGCGCGGGGTCGGGCGGCGGTGGCGGCCGTGCGGGCGGTGCGCCGGCCGACGACGGCGCGGACATCCCCGCCGCCGAGCTCGAGCCGCTGAAGGCCTGGCGGCGGGAGCGGGCGGACGGCAAGCCGGCCTACACGGTGGCCGCGAACGCGGCGCTCTTCGAGATCGCGCGCCGCAAGCCCCGCAGCGAGGCGGAGCTCCTGGCGATCAAGGGGATCGGGCAGAGCTTCATCGACAAGCACGCGGACTCGCTCCTCGAGCTGCTCCGGGCGGGCTGAGCGGTCCGGCCCGCGGGCGGCCTCAGGCGCCGCAGAGCGCGCGGAAGCGCGTGACGTAGCCGAACGCGTTGGCGTCGACGGCTGCGGCGGCGCTCCCGGCCGCGCGCGTGAGGGCGCTGCCCTCCCCGCCGGGCGCCGGGGCGCCCGCGGCCGCCCCTTCGCCCGGGGGTGCGGCGGCTCCCGCGGCCCAGACCGCATCGAGGACGGCGCCGAGGCGCAGCGCCGCGAAGCCCGCCAGCCGCCCGAGCTCGGCGCACCCCGGCGCCGCGCCCGGGGTGACCGCGGCGAGCGCCGCGAGCAGCGCCCGCTGCGGCGCGCCGAAGGTCCGCGGGCCCGGGCACGGACCCCGACCGGCGGCCGCGCACGCCCGGGCCTGCTGCAGGCGCCTCCCGAGGGCCGGCACCCAGGGCCGCAGCGCCCGGTCGAGCCGGGCGGTCGCGGCGGGGTCGAGCGGGCGCAGCGTCGTCGTGCGGCCCGGCCCGGGCACGCCGCGGCGACGGAGCACGAGCCAGCCGTCCTCGTAGAAGACGGGCACGGCGCCCGCGATCCGCGCGTCGACGAAGCGCGTCTGCGCACCGAAGCGGCCCGTTGATCGCCTCGCCGCGGCCCAGGGGCGCCGTGAGGTGGGCCACGACGTAGTCCGTGGGGCCCGTCCGGTCCGTGATCTCCGCCGCGACCTCGCGGTGGGTCAGGCGGGGGAGCAGGGGGTCCTGGGCCGCGACCGGCACCCCGCCCGGGACGACGGCCAGCGCCCGGTCCGCGCCCCGCCAGAGCGGGGCCTTCTCCCAGAAGCCGCCCCGGGTGAGGTCCGCGAGCGGGAAGCCCGTCGAGACCCCGACGTTCAGGAGGAGCACCGCACCCGCGCCCGCGCCGACCACGAGCCGGCGGCGCGCCGGCGGCACCCACCCGCCGACCCGGCGCAGTCCGGCCGCGGCACCGATGACGACGACGGCCGCGCTGGCCAGGGTGTAGTGCGCGTCCGTGCCCCAGTAGTTCGCGTTGCTGGAGAGCAGGCGCTCGGCGACCAGCGGGATCAGCAGCAGCACCTCACGTGACAGGAGGCAGAGCCCGAGGAACGGCAGGACGAGCAGGGCCAGGGTCCTGCGCTTCTCGGGCGCGTCGACGAGGGTCGTGAGCAGTCGGAGCGGATCCCGGAGCACGCCGCCCAGGGCGGTGAGCGGCCCGTCGCCGAACGCGCCGTAGGACCAGTAGGTGAAGCCCGCGGGGTTCGCCGCCGGGACGACGACCCGGGTCGCCACCAGGTACCAGACGACCCCTGCGGCGACGGTCAGCGCGCCGATCCGGCGCTCGCCCGTCGTCGCCACGTAGAGCCCCAGGGCCACGACGAGGACGGCCTGGTCCTCCTTCACGCAGAGCAGCCCGAGCACGAGCGCCGCGTACCAGCGCCAGCGCCCCCGCTGCACCGCCAGCAGCACCCCCGCCAGCAGGACGGGCGCGAACGCGACCTCGTGCACGTCGAACGCGATCGCCGCCCCGACGCCCCAGAACGCGAGGTAGGCCGCGGCGAGCGCGAGGGCGGGCCGCGGCCCGACGCGGTCGCGGCAGACGAGGAACACCGGCCACGCCGCCACGGCGACCAGGAGCGCCTGCGCGAGCAGGAGCACCCGCGCGTCCTCCCAGAGCCAGTAGAGCGGCGCGAGCAGGACGAGGATCGGGGAGACGTGGTCGCCGAGGATGCTCCCGAGGCCCTTGACGGAGCTCGCCGGCGTCTCGAACCGGGAGTAGTGCCACACGACCTGGTCGAAGATCCCGAGGTCGAAGCCGCCGTTGCCGTAGTGCGCCCAGGTCACCAGGGCGTAGGTCGCGTAGACCCCGGCGGCGAGGGCCACCAGCAGCGCGAGGACGCGCTCGACGGTGACCACGGGGGCGTCGCTCACCGGCACATCGTCGCCCATCAGGGCAGCGGGCCGCCCGCGACGCCCACCGCCACGCCGGCGAGCGCGGCGGTCGCGAGCACGGGCACGACCCCGGCACGGCGCCCCCGGAGCGCGAGCGCCGCCCCCGCGAGCACCGCGACCTGCCAGGGTTCCTCCACCCCGCCGAGCAGGAGCACCGCGGCGCCGAGGATCGCCCCGACCGCCGCGGGCCCCGCGCCGTCGAGGAACGCCCGGGCGCCGGCGTTCCCCCGCAGGCGCTCGAAGCGCGGCGCCAGCCCGAGCACGAGCCCGAACGAGGGGGCGAAGGCGAGCACGGAGGCCGCCAGGCCGCCCGGGATCCCCGCCGCGCCGTAGCCCACGGCCGCGACGGTCTGCACCACGGGCCCCGGGGTGAGCTGCCCGAGCGCGACCGCGTTGAGGAACTCCGCCTGGGAGAGCCAGCCCCGCGCGTCGACCGCGTCCGCGCGCATGAGCGGGATGATCACGAAGCCGCCGCCGTAGCTCAGCGCGCCGACCTTGAAGGCCATCCAGAGCAGCGCGGGGTAGGTCGCCAGCGTGGGGCCCGCCGGCGCGCGCCGCAGCGCGAGCTCCGTGAGCCCGCAGAGCAGCAGCACGAGCACGACGACGGGGCCGAGCGCGACGGTCGCCGCGGCGCCCACCACGAGGTAGGTCGCACGGCGCACCGCGTGCTCCCCGGTCAGGGACGACCGCACGAGCCCGAGGCCCGCGTCGGCGACGACGGCGACGACCGCCGCGCCCGCGCCCGCCGCCGCGCCGAGCACCCACGCGGGCGGCGCGTCCTGCAGCGTCAGCGCCGCGAGCGCGAGCACGGCCACGAGCCCCGGGACGATGAACACGAGGCCGCCGAGGAGCGCGCCGCGCCGGCCCGCGACGCGATGCGCGCACCAGATCGCCAGCTGCGTCGAGGCGGGGCCCGGCAGGAGGCCGCACGCGGCGTTGGCGTCCTCGAAGGCCCGCGCGTCGATCCACCCGCGCCGCTCGACGCAGAGCTCGCGCAGCAGCGCGACGTGCGCGGGCGGTCCGCCGAAGCCGACGAGCCCGATGCGGCCCCACTCCCGCACGACGGTCCCCATGTCGACCCCCATCCCGGCCCGGCATCCTGGCAGGGCGCTCGGCGTAGCATGCGAACGGATGGAGAACCTCGCCACGGAGCTGCTCCAGCAGCTGCTCCGCTTCAACACGGTCAACCCCCCGGGGGACGAGCGCGTCGCGCAGGAGTGGCTCGCCGGCGTGCTCGGAGAGGCCGGCTTCGAGGTCAAGCTGCTCGGCGCCACCCCCGAGCGCCCGAACCTCGTCGCGCGGCTGCGCGGCCGGGAGCCGGGGCCGAACCTCTGCCTGCTCTCCCACATGGACACCGTCCTGGCGACCCCGTCGGAATGGCAGCGCGACCCCTGGTCCGGCGACCTCGTCGACGGCGTGGTCTGGGGGCGCGGCGCGCAGGACATGAAGTCGCAGACCGCGAGCGAGGTCGCCGCGGCGCTCACGCTGGCGCGCGACGGCTGGCGTCCGGCGAAGGGCGACCTCCTGGTCGTCTGCGTCGTCGACGAGGAGACGGGCGGCTCGCAGGGCGCCTCGTGGATCTGCCGCGAGCACCCCGAGGAGGTCCGCTGCGCCTGGGTGCTCAACGAGGGCGGCGGCTCCGTGTTCCTCGTGGGCGACACGCGCAACTACGGCATCTGCATCGCGGAGAAGGGCGTCTTCCGCTTCACCCTCACGGTGCGCGGCCGCGCGGGCCACGCCTCCATGCCGCACCTCGCCGACAACGCGCTGCCGAAGCTCGCGCCCCTGCTGACGACGCTCGCCACGGCGTCGCCCGAGCTCGACCCGACCGACGCGCCGCTCGGCCTCCTGCGCGGCGTCGGCATCACGGCGGAGGATCCCGCGGCCGCGCTGGCGGAGCTCCGCGAGGTGGCGCCCGAGCTCGCGCAGTTCGTCGAGCCCATGCTCACCGTGACCTTCGCGCCGACGATGGTCCAGGCCGGCTCGAAGATCAACGTCATCCCCTCCGAGGCGTGGCTGAAGGTCGACTGCCGCGTCCCGCCCGGGCTCGGCGAGGACGACGCGCGGCGCCGCATCGAGCAGGCGCTCGCCGGCCACGAGGGCTGGGAGCTCTCCTTCGACGAGGAGGTCGTGGGCAACGGCTCGGCGCCCGAGGGCGAGCTGTGGGACGCCATCGCGGGGTTCCTCGCGGGGGAGGACCCGGAGGCGCAGGTCGTGCCGACGATGCTCCCGGCCTTCACGGACTCGCGCACCTGGCGGGCGACGTTCCCCGAGTGCACGGCCTACGGCTTCTTCCCCCAGAAGGCCATGACCCTCTCCGAGATGTGGCCGCTCGTGCACGGGAAGGACGAGCGCATCCACACGGAGGACCTCGGCTTCGCCGCCCGGGCCTACCACCACATCGCGAAGGAGCTCCTGGGATGAGCGAGGAGAAGCTCCGCCTCGGCGGCATGGCCCTGCGCAACGGGCTGCTCGTCCACGGCCCGACCCACTGGGCCGCGTCCGTGCGCACCCCGACGGGGGAGATCGCGACGGCCTCGGGCCGCAAGCCGCGGCTCACGGGGCGCATCGAGGACGTCCCGGGCGCCCGCGGGGTCGTGCGCCTCGGGGAGGCGATGCTCGTCATCCCGCTGGTCAAGCGCGCGCTGCCCGCGGCGCAGCTCCCGTTCCAGGACGCGCAGGTGCTCGGCACGATGGCCGGCGCGGCGCTCGCGGGCTCCGTCCTGCGCCGCCGCGTCCGCGGGCTCGGGGGCGAGGCGCTCCTGGCCGCGGTCTCCATCGCGCCGTCCCTGCTCGCCCTGCGCGGCGGCGACCTCGCGGCCTACCACGGGGTCGAGCACAAGGCGATCGCCGCCTACGAGGAAGGCGACGCGGACGCCCGGGACGCGCAGAAGGAGCACGACCGCTGCGGCTCGCACCTCATGGCGCCCATGCTCACCGCGAACGTCGCGGGCACCGCGCTGCTCCGGCGCCTGGTCGAGCGCCCGAGCGCCGCGCAGGGCGCCGCGCTCTCCCTCGCCTCCGTGGGCCTGGCGGTCGAGGTCTTCGCCTGGAGCGAGCGCCACGCGGACTCCGCCACGGCGCGTGCCCTGCGCAAGCCGGGCTTCGAGCTGCAGCGCGTCCTGGGCACCCGGGAGCCGACGGAGGAGCAGCTCGGAGTCGGCCGCGCGGCGCTGGCGGAGATCCTGCGGGTGGAGGGCGCCGCCGCCTGAAGGTCCACCGCCGGGCCCGCGGATGGACCTCGGGGCCGCGATGGCCGACACTCGTCGGGTGACCGAGGACCGACGCGCGCTCATCGACGCCCTCGCGGGCCTCAAGACGACCCTCCAGCAGGCCGTGGTCGTCCCCGTCGACCCGGAGCAGGGCTCGATCTCCACCCGCATCCAGGAGTGGGCCGACAGCTGGGGCGGCGTCCTCGGCCTCCTCTTCATGGGCGCGATCGTCTACGTCCTCTGGCGGACGCTGAAGATGATGCCCAAGACGGCGCCGACGCAGATCAAGCCGACGGCGATGCGGGACATCGGGTGGGACGAGATCGCCGGGGTCGACGAGGCCAAGGCGGAGCTCAAGGAGGTCGTCGACTTCCTGCGCGACCCGAAGAAGTTCAAGGCGCTCGGCGCGCAGGTGCCCAAGGGCGTGCTGCTCCACGGGCCGCCCGGCACGGGCAAGACGCTGCTGGCCAAGGCCGTCGCGAGCGAGTCCGGCGCGCAGTTCTTCTCCCAGTCCGCCTCGAGCTTCGTCGAGATGTTCGCGGGCCTCGGCGCCGCGCGGATCCGGCGCCTCTTCGCCGAGGCGCGCAAGCACGCGCCGGCCATCCTCTTCATCGACGAGATCGACGCGGTCGGGGCGCGGCGCGGCTCCGACAACAACTCCGAGCGGGAGCAGACGCTGAACCAGCTCCTGGTGGAGATGGACGGCTTCTCGGGCTCGGAGAACGTCATCGTCATCGCCGCCTCGAACCTCCTGGACAAGCTCGACCCCGCGCTGCTGCGGCCCGGGCGCTTCGACCGCCAGGTGTTCGTCACCCCGCCGGACGTCGAGGGGCGCGTGAAGGTCCTCGGGGTCCACACCCGCGGCAAGCCGCTCGGCCCGGACGTGGACCTGCGGCTCGTCGCGGCGCAGACCAGCGGCCTCACCGGGGCCGACCTCGCGAACATCTGCAACGAGGCCGCGATCTTCTGCGCCCGGCGCGACGGCGCGGCGCTCGCCCACGCGGACTTCGAGGACGCGCTGGAGCGCGTCGTCGCCGGCGTGCAGTCCTCCACGACGCTCAACCCGCACGAGCGCCGGGTCGTCGCCTACCACGAGGCGGGCCACGCGCTGACCCGCGAGCTCCTGGTCACGACGGACCGGGTGCACAAGATCTCCATCGTCCCCCGCGGCTCCGCGCTGGGCTACGTCATGAACCTCCCCGACGAGGACTCCTACCTCAAGACCCGCGAGGAGCTCATCGACCAGATGACGGTCCTGCTCGGCGGGCGGGTGGCCGAGCAGCTCGTCTTCGGCGCGGTGACCACGGGCGCCGCGAACGACCTCCTGCGCGTCGCGGAGATCGCCCACTCCATGGTCCACGAGTACGGGATGGGCTCCGTCGCGGCGACCGCCCGCGCGGTGACCGACGCGAACGTCGTCTCGGACACCACCCGGCGCATCCGCGACGAGGAGCAGCAGGACCTCGTCTTCGAGGCGGAGCGCGGCGCGCGCCGGCTCATCGCCGAGCACCGCCCGAAGCTCGAGGAGATCGCCCAGGCGCTGCTCGCCCACGAGGTCATCGACCGCGCGGAGCTCGACGCGATCATGCACGGCGTGCCCCAGCTGCGGCGCTCCGCGGGCGAGCGCGGCCTGCGGGTCGTCGCCGCGGAGGTCCGGGCGCCCGAGGGGCCCTCGACGGACTGAGGCCGCGGGTAGACTGCGCGGCGCATGTTCGCCCGCATCGACCACATCGGGGTGGCCGTCGAGGACCTCGACGCCGCCCTCGCGCTCTACGAGCGCGACTACGCCATGACGCTCGTGCACCGGGAGGTCGTCGACTCCCAGGGGGTCGAGGCCGTCCTGCTCGACGTGGGCGAGAACCACGTGGAGCTCCTGCAGCCCCTCGGCCCGGACACGCCCGTGGGCAAGTTCCTGGCCAAGCGCGGCCCCGGGATGCACCACGTCGCCTACCAGACCGCCGGACATCGCGGCCGAGCTCGAGCGCCTCAAGGCGGCCGGGGTGCGGCTCATCGACCAGGAGCCCCGCATCGGCATCCGCGGCTCGAGCGTCGCCTTCCTGCACCCGAAGTCCTCGGGTGGCGTGCTCACCGAGATCGTCCAGCCCTCCCACGAAGGACACTGACCCCATGGCCCAGCGCATCTCCATCGGCTTCCACGCCTCCCCGCCGCTCGCGCTCCGCGTGACCGACGAGCAGCTCACGAGCCTCCAGGGCGCCCTCGGCGGCGACGGCTGGCACGAGGTCACGGGGGAGGACGGCGTCGTGAAGCTCAACCTCCAGCACGTCCTCTGGCTCAAGGTGGACAAGGACGAGCCGCGCGTCGGCTTCGGGCTCGGGGGCTAGCCGCCTCCTCCGATCGGCCGGGCCGGACGAGCCGTCCGGTGGCGCATGCGGGTGCGCCGAACCCCTGACCGCACGGTCAAGTCCCGCGCGCGGTGGCCGTAGAAGGTGGACGTGCGCCGCCGGCCCGCCGCCTCCCTGGTCCTGCCGGTGCTCCTCGCGACGGCGCTGGCGCCGGCTCCCGCCGCCACCGCCGCCGTCGGTCGCGACCCGCTGCTGGGCCGCCAGTGGCACCTCGGCCGTGACGGCACCCGGGCGATGCGGGCCTGGGCGGTCAGCCGCGGCGGGCCGATCACCGCCGCGGTCATCGACAGCGGCGTCGACGTGAGCCACCCGGATCTCGTGCGGAACTCGTGGACGAACCCCGGCGAGGTCGCGGGCAACGGGGTCGACGACGACGCGAACGGCTACGTGGACGACGTCCGGGGCTGGGACTGGGTGGACGACGACGCCGACCCCGCGGACGAGAACGGCCACGGGACGCACGTCGCGGGGGTGCTGGGCGCCCGCGGGGGCAATCGGATCGGCGTCTCGGGCGTCGCGCAGCGGGTGCGCATCATGCCCCTGCGCGTGCTCGACGCGGGCAACGGCGGGAGCATGCGGGACGTCGCTGCGGCCCTGCGCTACGCCCTCGCGGAGGGCGCGCGCGTCGTGAACCTCTCCCTCAACACGCCGAGCCCGGACCCGGCCGTCGAGGCGGCGCTGGAGGCCGCGGACGCCGCGGGGGTGCTCGTCGTGGTCTCGGCGGGCAACGAGCACGCGGACCTCGGCCTCACGCCGTCCTTCCCGGCCTGCTCCTCGTCCCCGGCCGTGCTCGCCGTGGCGGCGACGGACCGCAGCGGCGGCCTCGCCCCGTTCTCCAACCGGGGCAGCTGCGTCGACCTCGCCGCCCCGGGCGAGGACATCGTCTCGACGCGCCGGGGCGGGGGCTACGAGTCGCGCTCGGGCACCTCCATGGCCGCGCCGCAGGTCGCGGGTGCCGCGGTGCTCCTGCTCGCCGCCCGGCCGGCGCTCGGCGTCCCGGAGCTGCGGGCGGCGCTCGTGGGCAGCACCGCCGCCATGCCGGGCGCGGCGCCCCGGAGCGCCGCCGTCCCGGGGCGGCTCGACGTCCCGCGCGGGCTCCGCGCGGCGCTGCGCGCGCCCGGGCCGCGCCCCTAGCCTGCGGGCATGCTCGTCGCCACGCACCCCGGGACCTTCCACGCCGACGACGTCTTCGCGGTCGCCACCCTCGGGCTCGCGCTGGGCCCCTTCGACCTCGTCCGCACCCGCGACCGCGCCCGGCTGGCCGAGGCGGACCTGCGGGTGGACGTCGGCGGCGCGTCCGACCCCGCCACGGGGGACTTCGACCACCACCAGCGCGGCGGCGCCGGCGAGCGCGCGAACGGCATCCGCTACGCGAGCTTCGGCCTGGTCTGGCGCGAGCACGGCGCGCGGCTGGCCGGCGGCGAGGAGCCGGCGCGGGCGATCGACGAGCGCCTCGTGCAGGGCGTCGACGCGAACGACACGGGCCAGACCATCGCCGAGGCGCTCGTGGCCGACATCCGGCCCATGACGGCCTCCGGGCTGGTCGGCGCGATGAACCCCTCCTGGGACGAGCCGCTCGATCCCGCGCAGGAGGACGCGCGCTTCGGCGAGGCGGTGGCCTGGGCCGCGCGACGTGCTCACGCGGGAGCTCGCGGGCTCCCGTGCGTTCCACCGCGCGCGGCGGCTCGTCGAGGAGGCGATCGCCCGCAGCACGGACCCGCGCGTCGTCGAGCTCGACCAGAACCTCCCCTGGCGCGAGGCCGTCGTGACCGGCGCGCCCGAGGCGCTCTTCGTCGTCTACCCCAAGAGCGAGGGCTGGGGCCTGCAGGCCGTCCCGCGCGAGCTGGGCGCGCTTCGCCAACCGCAAGGACCTCCCGGCGGCCTGGGCGGGGCTGAGCGACGAGGCGCTCCAGGAGGTCACGCGGGGTCCCGGACGCGCGCTTCGCGCACTCCTCGCGCTTCCTGGCCGCCGCCGCCTCCCGCGAGGGCGCCCTCGCCCTGCTCGCGCTGGCGCTCCGTGCGTGAAAGGTGCCAGGCACCTTTCAGGCACCGGCGGGCGGGACGACGACGTCCACGTGCCCGTCGAGGCGGAACGTGCCCGCGTCGGGCTGCTGGCACCGCTCCCCGTCGACGTTCCACGCGTCCGCGCCCTCCACGAGGACCTCACGGCCCCGGAAGCTCGCGACGCCGTCCTGCTCGTGCAGCCCGCCACGGCGCATGCCCCACGCCCGCAGGGGGAGCTCCGCCCGCGAGCCGCCGTGGAGGATCGTCACGTCGAGCTCGCCGTCGGAGGGGTCGGCCGCGTCGATCGAGGAGCCGTTGCCGAACGCGCCCGTCCCCGAGACCACGACCTGCCACGCCTCCCCCGCGTGGACCTCCTCGCCGTCCACGACCACCCGGAACCGGTCGGCGGGCGCGGCGAGGCCCGCCACGGCGGCCCCCACGGCGTAGGCGGCGGGGCCGAGGACCCCCTTGAGCGGCTCGGCGTTCCGCGCCGCCGCGACGGAGAGCCCGCAGGCCGCGGCGTTGACGAAGGGCACGCTCCCCGCCCGGGCGATGTCGATGCGCCGCAGCCGCGCGCGGGGGTCCGCGGCGAGCGCGGCGGCCTCCGTGGGCTCCTCCGGCAGGCCGAGGAAGCCCGCGAAGTCGTTCGCGGTGCCGCTCGGCAGGACCGCGAGCGGGATGCCGACGTGGCTCGCGGCGGCCGCCGCCTTGCCCACGCCCCCGTCGCCCGCGGCGACCACGAGCCGGTTCGCACCGCCCAGGTCCAGGCCGTCGAGGGCGTCGAACGGGTGGACCGCGACGTCGGCGCCGGAGGCCCGCAGGGCGCGCGCGAGCGCGTCGGGGTCCGTGCCGCCGCCGGAGCCGGGGTTGACGACCAGGGTGATCCGCACCCGGTGATCCTTCCCCCTATCGTGCCGCGCGATGCCCGCCGATCCGTCCACCCCCGCGCCGCAGGACAGCGCCACCCGCACGAAGCGGCGCCTCCTGCTGCGGGGAGGACCCGTCGCGCGGGCCATCGCGCGCGGGGACCTCGCGGTCTACCGCGCCGTCCGCAGCGCCGCCCGGCCGCCCGGGGTCGTCCGGGCCGTCTCGCGCTTCTCCTCCACGGGGGAGCACGCCGCGGTCTGGCTCGTGGTGGGCGTCGGGGGAACGGCGCTGGACGCCCCGCGCCGCGCGCAGTGGCGCCGCTCCGTGCTCACCGTCGCGGGCGCCTACCTGGCGAACTTCGCGCTCAAGAACGTCTTCCGCCGCAAG
The DNA here is from genome assembly GCA_963844155.1 of uncultured Solirubrobacteraceae bacterium. GTDB lineage: Bacteria > Actinomycetota > Thermoleophilia > Solirubrobacterales > Solirubrobacteraceae > Paraconexibacter. Next base: position 1,278,193 of record CAWJMY010000001.1, on the reverse strand, counting down.
CGCCCGGTCCTCGAGGACCTCCCGCAGCTCATCAAGACCCCGACCGCGCTGAGCTTCCCGAGCGCCCACGCGACCTCCTCCTTCGCGGCCGCCCGCGCCTACGCCCCGCTCCTGCCGACCCGTCCGCTCTACGTCGCGGCCTCCCTCATGGCGCTCTCGCGCGTCTACCTCGGCGTGCACTACCCGACGGACATCGTCGCGGGCGCGACGTTCGGGACCCTCATGGGGAGCGCCGGGCGATGAAGGTCGGGATCGTCGGGATGCCCAACGCGGGCAAGTCGAGCCTCTTCAACGCGCTCACCCAGGCCGGGGCGGAAGCGGCGAACTACCCCTTCACGACCATCGAGCCGAACATCGCGATCGTGCCGGTGGAGGACGAGCGCCTCACGGAGGTCTCCACCGTCATCGGCGCCTCGGACATGGTCGCGGACTCCATCGCCTTCCACGACATCGCGGGCCTCGTCCGCGGGGCGAGCGAGGGCGAGGGGCTCGGCAACCAGTTCCTCGGGAACATCCGCGAGACCGACGCGATCGTCCACGTCGTCCGCGCGCACAACGACCCGAACATCCTGCACTCCGAGGGCTCCGTCGACCCCGCGCGGGACATCGAGACGATCGAGACGGAGCTCGTCTACGCGGACCTCGAGCAGGTCGAGAAGCGCCTGGACCGCGTCGTGCGCACCGCCCGCGGCGGCGACCGCGCGGCCGTCGCGGAGCAGGCCTACCTCGAGGCGGTCCGCGAGGAGCTCCAGGCCGGCCGGCCCGCCCGCGGCGTGCCGCTGCCCGAGGACGTCCAGAAGAGCCAGACGGTGCAGCTGCTCACGACGAAGCCCGTCCTCTTCGTCGCGAACGTCGACGAGGGCTCCGACGAGGTCCCCCCGGAGGTCGCGGCGCACGCCGAGGCCGTCGGCGCGGGCGTCGTCGCCGTGTCGAGCCGCATGGAGGCCGAGCTGCGCGAGATGGAGGACGACGAGGCCGCGGAGATGCGCGCGGAGCTCGGCATCGCGGAGTCGGGCCTGCAGCGCGTCGTCCGCGGCGCGTTCGCCCTGCTCGACCAGATCGCGTTCTTCACGGTCGGCCAGGGCAAGCGCGCGCAGTCCTGGCACCTCGCGCGCGGTCTGACCGCGTGGCACGCCGCGGGGGAGATCCACTCGGACATCCAGAAGGGCTTCGTCCGCGCGGAGGTCATCCCCTACGACAAGCTCATCGAGGCCGGGGGCTACGGGAAGGCGCGCGAGGTCGGCACGCTGCGCCTCGAGGGTCGCGACTACGTCATGCAGGACGGTGACGTCATCACCGTGAAGTTCACCCCGTAGGAGCCGTGGCCGAGGGGACGTCCGAAGCGCTCGCCGCCCGGCTCCGCGACCACGTGGGTCGCGGGCCGGAGGTCGACCGCACGTTCGAGGGCCTCGCGGGGGGCAGCGCGCCCTCCGTCGAGCGCGAGCGGCGCCTCGTCCGCGCCGCGCAGGCCGGCGACGCGACCGCCCGCGCGCAGCTCGTCGAGGCGTGCCTGCCGCGCATCGCGGCGCTCACCCGGACCTACCGCAGCGGCCGCATCCAGCGGGTGGAGCTCCTGCAGGAGGGCGTCGTCGGCCTGCTCCGCGCCCTCGAGCGCTTCGACCCCGACCGCGGCGTCCCCTTCTGGGGCTACGCGACCTGGTGGGTGCGCCAGGCCATGCAGCAGCTCGTCGCGGAGCTCACGAGCCCCGTCGTGCTCTCGGACCGCGCGCTGCGCAACCTCGCGAAGCTCAAGGACGCCCACCGGGCGGCCTACGCGGCGACGGGCGCGGAGCCCGGGGCGCCGCACTGGCGGAGCGCTCCGGCCTCGCGCCCGACCAGGTCGCCGACCTCCTGGCCGCCGACCGGCCCACCCGCTCCCTCGAGGAGCCGGCCGGGCCCGGGGAGGACGTCGGGACCTTCGGCGAGCTCCTCGCCGACCCGCTCGCCGAGGCGGCCTACGAGGAGGTGCTCGCCGGCCTGGGGACCCGGGACCTGCACGCCCTGCTCGGGGCGCTCTCGGCCCGGGAGCGGGAGGTGCTCCGGGGGCGCTTCGGGCTCGACGGGCCCGAGCTCTCCCGGGCGGAGCTCGGTGGGCGCCTCGGCGTGAGCGCCGAGCAGGTCCGGCAGGTCGAGGTGCGCGCGCTCGCGAAGCTCGCCGCGGCGTTCGGCGCGTCTTCCTGAGCGTTCACGCGCCAGGACGACGTCGGGGGCTTGCGCCGGCGGCCAAGCGACCTACCTCCCCTCGTGTCGGCCCAGAACCCGAGACCAGAACAGGAGGACCCCCCATGCTGTGGACCGATCCCTTCGATGCCCTCTTCGCCCCGCTCGGCGCCGTCGGCCAGCGCCCCGCGGCCTTCATGCCGCCGACGGACCTCGCGGTCAGCGGCGGGGACCTCGTCCTGACGATGGACCTCCCCGGCCTCCGCGCGGAGGACGTCGCGATCGAGGTGCGTGACGGCCACCTCGTCGTCCGGGGCGAGCGCCGCCGGCCCGAGGTGGCCGAGGGCACCTCGTTCGCCCACGCGGAGCGCACCTTCGGCCGCTTCGAGCGGCGCTTGAAGCTCCCGGACGGCGTCGACCCCGACACCGTCACCGCGAGCATGGACGAGGGCGTGCTCTCCCTGATCGTCCCCCAAGCCCGAGCGGCTCAAGCCGCGGACCATCTCCGTCGGGACCACGGGGCGCCGGGAGCTCGAGAGCTCGAGCTGACGGCCCCGCCCGGAGCGAGGGGAAGCAGACGACGGGGTCCGCGCCGGGCGCGCGCCCCGTCGGGGTCAGGCGCCCACCGTCACCCGGGCGCCCAGGGCGTCCCGGCGGGCCAGGGCCGCGCCGTGCTCCAGGCGGGCGCGGTCGATCTCGGCACTTATCGCGCGCATCTCACGCACCCAGGCCCTGAAGCGGTTGACGGTGGTCATGCCCCCTGGATCGACGTCCCGTACCAGGAAGGGCGAGCGCCGTGGCGGCGCGTGGACGAACAGGCCATCCGGGGCGGCGGGTGGCTCCTCCGATCCGGGCCTCGGGGCCGGACACCGTCCCATCGAGAGGGTCCCACCCATGCTCCAGCACCACCGGCGCCGCTTCGGCGCCGTCCTCGTCCCCTGTCGCTCGGCCTCGCCGGCGCCACCCAGGCGCACGCCGCCGGCGCCCACGACGTGGCTCTGCAAGCCGGGGCTGAAGAGCAACCCCTGCGCGCCGAAGCTCACCACCACGCGCATCACCACCGACCGGCGAAGGTCGGGCTCGCACGGTGAAGGTCGTCAAGGCCGCCAAGCCGAAGGTCGACTGCTTCTACGTCTACCCCACGGTCAGCGACCAGGAGCGCGACACGCCGACGAAGCGCATCGACCCCGAGCAGCGCTCCATCGCGCTCTACCAGGCCGGCCGCTACACGCCAGCACTGCCGCGTCTTCGCGCCCATGTACCGGCAGATCACGCTGCAGGGCCTGCTCCAGCCCGACAAGGTCACCGACGCGATGCGCACGACGGCCTACGGCGACGTCCGCGCCGCGTTCCGCGAGTACCTCCAGCAAGGACAACGGGGGCCGCGGCTTCGTGCTCGTCGGCCACTCCCAGGGGACCTTCATGCTGCGCCGCCTCGTCGCGGACGAGGTCGACCGCAAGGCCGCCGTCCGCAAGCGCCTGGTCTCCGCGCTCCTGCTCGGCGGGAACGTCACGGTCAAGAAGGGCTCGGACCGCGGCGGCGACTTCCAGCACGTCCGCGCCTGCCGCTCGAGCACCCAGCTCGGCTGCGTCGTCGCGTTCTCGACGTTCAACGAGACGCCGCCGAACCCCTCGCGCTTCGGCCGCCCGTCCCGCGCCCTCGGCGTCGGGCCGGCGGACACCTCGGGCCTCGAGGTCCTGTGCACGAACCCGGCGGCGCTCGGCGGCGGCTCGGGCGAGGGTCACCGCGATCTTCCCCTCGGCGCCCTTCGCGCCCGGGACGACGATCGGCGGCGCTCACGGGCGCGGTCGGCTTCCCCATGCCGAAGGTCGCGCACGGCGTTCGTCCAGGCCGACGGCGCCTTCGGCGCGCGCTGCTCGGGCGCGAGCGGCGCGCACGTCCTGCTCCTGAGCGGCGCGGAGCAGCTCGTCGCGCGGCCCGACGCCGGGCTGGGGCCTGCACCTCACGGACGCGAACATCGCGCTCGGGCAACCTCGTCGCGCTCGTGGGCAAGCAGGTCGCGGCGTACGCGACGCGGGAGCGCTAGCCCCGCGAGCCGGCCGCGGGCTCCCGGCGCGGGGCCCGCAGGATCCCGGCGACGGCCCAGACGTCGAGCAGGAGCAGCCCGGAGACGAGGACGACGACGAAGACCAGCAGCCCGTTCCCGCCCCCGCCGCCACGGCCGTCCGGGAGCGCGAGGCCCGCCGAGGCGGGCACGGTGCGGAACGCGGGGGTCGAGCGGAACGCGCGCTCCGCGATGCCCCAGGCGGGCTTCTTGCGCCCGTCGTAGGTGATGAGGCCCTTGTTGTGGATCCCGTCGCGCGGCACGTCGCGCTGCGCCCCGCCGTCCCAGTCCGGCTTGACCTGGAACTCGCGCAGGGTCCAGTAGATCGCGCCGCCGACGAACGGGCGGCGGGCGACCACGTCGAGCACCCGGCGGACGTAGTCGGCCTGGAACGCGTAGCTCTCCTTCCGCCGGACGGAGCCCTGGAACGTCGACTCCGCGCCGAACTCCGTCACGACCATCGCCTGGGTCGGGTAGAGGCGGCGCATCCGGTCGAGGTAGGGCCCGAGGTCCTCGAGCCGCGCGGTCGAGTGCGCCTTCTTGCCGGGGTACCAGCCGAAGTAGGAGTTGATCCCGAGCAGGTCGTACTGCGCGTAGGCCTTCGCGGCGGGGTAGCCCGGGTAGCTCAGGAGGTCGACGGAGACGGGCAGCGTCGGGTCCAGGCGGCGCACCTCGCGCACCGCGGCGTCGAGGTAGCGGCGGGTGCCGGGCGCGCGGTCGGGGACCGCGGAGAGCTCGTTGGCCACGGAGTGGGTGATGACGCTCGGGTGCGAGCGGGCCTCGAGCACCGTGCGCCGCAGCGTCGCGAGCGCGCTCGCGCGCTGCGCGGCGGTGCGCAGCAGGCGGTCGCGGTGGTAGATCGGCGCCTGGCTCCAGACCATGATGCCCGGCGGCGTCGAGCGCGTCGAGGAGCTTCGGGTGCAGGAGGTAGTGGGCGCGGGTGACGTTCGCGTGGACGGCCTGGAGGTCCTCCACGACCTGCTTCACGTCCGCGTCGGTCAGCGCGGGGCCGCGACCCGGGACGTCCTCCTGGATCGCCGCACCGCGCAGGTCGAGCTGGCGGCCGTTGAGCTCGAGCAGCCCGTTGCGGACCCGGACGCCGCGGAGGCCGACCATGCGGCGGTCGGCCTGCACGGGCGCGTCCCCGGCCAGGGTGGTGAGCGTGGCGGCGTAGCGGTTGGGGCTCCCGGGAGCCCAGAGCCGCGGCCCGGGCACGCGGACCGTGAACGCGACGCGCGTCATCTCCCCCGGCATGAGCGTCCGGGCGGCCTGCTCCTGCTCGATCGGCTCCCCGCCCCCGGGCGGCTCCAGCCGCAGGCGGACCCGCGGGGTCGTCACGGGCGCCGGCCCGCGGTTCTCGAGCATCCCGTCGACCCGGACGGCGGCCGTGCACGCCGCGTCGCGTGCGCAGCGTCACCTCCGGCAGCAGCCCGGGGTCGCGGAGCACGAGGCGCCCCCGGGGGACGAGGGAGACGGGCCGGGGGATCCCGCCCCAGTTCCACCAGCCCTCGCGCGGCTCCTTGCCCTTGCGGTTGTCCACCCGGACGATCGAGCTCGTTCAGCACCCCGGGCCGCAGGCCCGTCGCGGGCAGCGTGAAGGGCACGTAGGGGTCGGCGTTGCGGCCGACCTCGCGGCCGTTGAGCCAGACGCGCGCGGTCCGGCGGACCTGCTCGAAGCGCAGCTGCCAGTCCATGCCGGCCGGGGTCGCCGGGCCCCTCGAAGCGCACCCGGTACCAGCCCACGGTCCCGCCGAAGCCGGCCTCGCGGGCCCGTCGGGTCGAAGACGTGGGGGACCGCGACGAAGCGCCAGCCCTCCGCCGGCGCGCGGGTGGCCCACTGCTGGCCGAGCCCGCGGTCGCCCCCGTCGGGGTGGAACTCCCAGCCCGCGGCCAGCGGCACGGGATCCGGCACGGGCTCCTGCGCCCGGGCAGGGGTCGCCACGGGGGAGGCGACGACGGCGAGCGTCGCCGCGAGCAGCGTTCTGCGGACGCGGCGGAGCACGAGGCGCACATTGTGGCGCAGGGCGGCCCGGGACCGGCCCGGTGGCACGGCTCAGGCCTTCGCGGCGGCCGCCTCGAGCCGCTCGGCCAGGCGCCGCATGCCCTTCGCCCGCGCGGCCTCCGCGGCACGGGCGAAGTCCGTCGGGGCGTCCGCGGGCCGGGGGACGTCGAGGTGGCGCAGGGTCGCCATGTCCTTGAAGTCGCGCAGCTCGTCGGCCTGGCGTGCGCAGCGCCTCGGCGACCTTCGGCTTGAGGAGCTTCCGGGTCACCGCCGCCGGGTCGCTCCGCGAGCGCGATGAGCGCCTCGAGGTCCCCGTGGTCGCGCAGGAGCTGCGCGCCGCCCTTCTCCCCGATGCCCTTCGCGCCCGGGATGCCGTCGGACGGGTCCCCGCGCAGCGCGATGAAGTCCGGGACCTGCGCGGGCTCGATCCCGTAGCGCTCCCGCACCCCGGCGAGGTCGATGAGCTCCGGGCTGCCCTTCCCCGCGGGCCAGAGGACGGCGACCTGCTCCCCCACGCACTGGAACATGTCCCGGTCCCCCGTGAAGAGCAGCGCCGTGCCGCCCGCGTCGCGCTCGAGGGTCGGCGAGCGTGCCGAGGAGGTCGTCGGCCTCGAGGTCCCCCGCGTCGAGGATCCCCCAGCCGAACGCGCCGAAGAAGTCCCGGGTCTGCGCCCACTGGTGCGCGAGCGGGTCGGGCATGGGCGGGCGGTCGGCGTGGTAGCCCGCGAAGTGGTCCGTGCGGTAGGTCGCGGCCTCCGCGCCGAAGCAGAGGACGACCGCGCGCGGGGCGTGCGCCTCGACGGCCTGCAGGACGAGGTTCGCGCAGCCGAGCAGCGCGTTGACGGGCTCCCCCTGCGCGTCCTTGATCGAGTCCGGGAGCGCGAAGAACGCGCGGTAGAGCAGCGACGGCGTGTCGACGGCGAGCAGCGGGGCGGGCATCCCGGGTGTCCTACCACGCCCGGCTTGGGCCCGGCCCCGTGCGGGAACCCCCGGGGCATGCCCTCCGAACCCCGCATGATCCAGGTCTTCCAAGCCGAGTGGTGCCCGTTCAGCGCGCTGGTCCGCGAGCGCCTCAACGAGCTCGACCTGCCCTTCGTCGCCCTGCCGGTCCCCGTCGACCGCGAGGCCCGCGACGTCATGGACCAGCGCACGGGGACCCGGGCCATCCCGGCCGTCATCCTCGAGGACGGGACGGTCCTGGCGGGGGACGCGGCGGACATCGTCTCCGAGCTCTCGCAGCGCTTCCCCGAGCCCCCGACGGCCCAGGCCCACCGCGACGCGCTCGCCGCGCACCCGCTCGGGCAGGTCCTCCCGGGCTGAGAGCGGTCGCGCGGCGCCTAGCCTCCGTACTCCGCCCGTGAGCCCCGACGACCCGACCCCCGACGCCGACGTCCCCACCTCCCGGGTGGCGCGGACCGCGCGGTTCGGCGGCCTGGTGGCGGGCCAGGGCGCGCGCTGGGCCGGGATGCGCGCGGCCAACGCGTTCCGCTCGGACGAGAAGGCCGACGCGGCGCAGGCGCAGCGGGCCGTGGCGACGGCGAACGAGCTCGTCGCCCGCCTCGGGGAGATGAAGGGCGCGGCCATGAAGCTCGGCCAGGTCCTCTCGACGATCGACTTCGACCTCATCCCCGAGGGCGAGCGCGAGCAGTTCAAGGAGAAGCTCGCCGAGCTGCGCGACGACGCGCCGCGGGTGCCGTTCGCCAAGCAGCGCAAGATGATGGAGGAGGAGCTCGGCGGGAAGCTCTCGGACGTCTTCGCCACGTTCGACGAGACGCCGATCGCCGCCGCCTCGATCGGCCAGGTCTACCGCGCGACGACCCACGCGGGCGACGAGGTCGCGGTGAAGGTCCAGTACCCCGGGATCGCGGAGGCCGTCGAGACGGACCTGCGGAACATGGGGATCCTCCTGCCGCTGGTCAAGCGGCTCGCCCCCGGCCTCGACGTCAAGGCGATCGCCGCGGAGCTGCGCGAGCGGATCGGCGAGGAGCTCGACTACGAGATCGAGGCGCAGAACCAGCGCCTGGTGGCCCGCGCCTTCCGGGGCCACCCCTTCGTCCGCGTGCCCGCGGTCGACACGGCGCTCTCCACCCGCCGGGTGCTCGTCACGGAGTTCGTCGAGGGCCGGGCGTTCGGTGCGGTGAAGGAGCTCCCGGAGGCCGAGCGCGACCGCTTCGCCGAGGTCTGCTTCCGCTTCTTCTTCGGGCTGCTGACCCGGGAGCACGTCGCGGCGGGCGACCCGCACCCCGGGAACATCCTCCTCGCCCCCGACGGGAAGGTCGTCTTCCTGGACTTCGGGCTCATCCGCCACGTCGACCCGGACTACCTCGAGGGGGAGCGCGGCCTGGCCCGTGCGGTCCTCGCGCGGGACGCCGACGGCGTGAAGCGCTCCATGACGGAGCTCGGCTACCTGCCGGAGCCCGACCGCTTCGAGGGCGAGCAGCTCCTCGCGCAGCTGCTCGTCGCGGCCGAGTGGTACTTCGACCCGAGCTTCCGCCGCCTGGACCCGGAGTACGTCCGCTGGTCGCTCGAGCAGGGCTCGAGCCCGCGCTCCCCGTTCTTCTCCCAGATGCGCCGGCAGACCGTGCCCGCGCAGGCGCTGCTCATCCGCCGGATGGAGGGGCTGCTCTTCTCCGTCTTCGGCGAGCTGCGCGCCGGCGCGGTGTGGCACGACCTCGCGACGGAGTACATCGCGGGCGCCGCGCCGCAGACCCCGCTGGGCGAGGTGGAGCACGCGTGGCTGACCGGCGCCCCCGCGCCCGCCGCGGCCGCGTAGGCTGCCCCCATGCTCACGATCGACGGCATCGACGACCTCAAGGCGCGGGTCGGTGAGGAGCTCGGCGTGTCGGACTGGTACGACGTCACGCAGGAGAAGGTCAACGCCTTCGCCGACGCCACGGGCGACCACCAGTTCATCCACGTGGACCCCGAGCGCGCCCGCGAGACCCCCTTCGGCGGCACGATCGCCCACGGCCTCATGACGATCTCCCTCGGCCCCGTGTTCTCCGCGGAGGTCTTCACGATCTCCGGCCTCGCCTTCGCGCTGAACTACGGCTACGGGAAGGTGCGCTTCCCCGCCCCGGTCCCCGTCGGCTCGAAGCTGCGCATGCGCGCGACGCTCACGGACGTCACGGACGTCGCGGGCGGCGTGCAGTTCACGGTCACGCAGACCTTCGAGGTCGAGGGCGCCGAGAAGCCCTCCTGCGTCGCCGAGCAGCTCGTGCGGGCCTACCCCGCGCAGGGCTGAGCGCATGGGGGTGAGCGCGCCGGACCGCGATCGAGCGGCCGGCCCGGTGCTCGAGCTCGACGTCCTCGGGCTGCCCATCGCGATCTCGGGCTGGCCCGAGGTCGTGGAGGCGCTCCGCCTCGACTTCTCCTGGTTCGCCGCCACCGCGCCGCGCGCGGGACGCCTCGAGGTGCGCATCGAGCAGCGGGCGCCCGACTACAACGCGCTCCCCGATGTGCCCTCGGCGTTCGTCACGCCTCGCAACGCGGTCTACCAGGTTGGCGAGCGCACGATCGCCGACTACTCCGGGCGCGCCCTAGCGATCTTCGACCGCGCGGCGCGCGTCTTCGTGGTCCAGGGCGAGCAAGAGCACCTCCTGCACGAGGTGGCCTACCTCTTCGCGCTCGCAGGCCCGGGACCACCTCGAGGCGCAGGGGATCCTGCGACTCCACGCCTTGGGGATCGCGGGTCCGCGGGCGTGGTCCGCGTCCTCCTGCCCTCGGGCGGCGGCAAGAGCACCCTCGCGATGCGGGCGCTCCGCGAGCCGGGGGTCCAGCCGCTGTCCGACGACACCCCGCTCGTCGACCGCCGTGGGCGCATGCACCCCTTCCCCCTGCGCATCGGCATCGACGAGCGCCTGGCGGGGACGCTGCCGCCCGAGCACGTGCGGCGGATCCGCCGGCTCGAGTACCCCGACAAGCACGTCGTGTCGATCGAGGGCTTCCGCGAGCGGATCCCCGACCGGCCCCTGCCGCTCAAGCACGTCGTCATCGGCCGCCGCCACCTCGGGACCCGTGCGGAGCTGCGGCCGATGCCGCGGGCCGGGGCGATCCCGACGCTCGCGCGGGAGGGCGTGGTCGGGCTCGGCGTGGCGCAGATGATCGAGTGGGTCCTGCACCACGGCGCCCGGGACGCCTTCGGCATGGCAGGGCTCGCTCTCGGCCGCAGCGCCTGCTGTGCCGCGGCGCTCGCACGGGCGCAGACCTGGCACCTCGACCTCGGGCGTGACCACGAGGCCAACTGGGCGGCGTTCGCCCCGCTGCTCGCCGAGGCCGCCTGACCCGTCACCAGGCGACGGGCCGGCCGTGGGCCCGCCAGAGGCGGCCGACCAGGTCCCCGATCGCCTGCCCCGTGATCGACACGTCCGGGACGCCGTCGGTGAGCACCGCGATCCCGAGGCGCAGATCGGGCGTGGCCAGGACCCCGACGTCGTTGGCGACCTGGAAGAGCGTCCCGGTCTTGTGCGCGACGTCCACGTCCCGGGGGATCCGCAGCGGGAGGCGGTGTCGCCAGAGGTTCGACCGCAGGGCGTCCGCCAGCAGCCCGTAGCGGGGCTCGTCGAGCGCGGCGACGACCGTCCGCAGGGCGTCCTCGGCACTCGTGACGTTGTGTCGGGAACGGCCCTTGAGGTTCTCGTCCGCGAAGTCCACCTCGAGGTGGGTCGCGGTGCAGCCCAGCGCATGCAGTCGCTCGTGGACCGCGTCGAACCCGACCCGCTCGAGCAGGAGGGAGGCCGAGGCGTTGTCGCTCAGGCTGATCGCGAGCCGGCAGAGGGTCGCCAAGGAGAGGTCGGGCTCGGCCTGGAGCGCGCGGAGGACCGTCGCGTGGCGGCTGCTGCCGAGCCGGTCGAGGGCGACGCGCTCGGTCAGGTCCAGTCGTCCGTCGGCGGCGGCGTCCAGGACGGCGAGGAGGATCGGCACCTTCGCGAGGCTGGCCGCGGGCATCGGGACCTCGCCGCGGTGGGCCAAGCAGGCGCCGTCACCCGCAAGGGGCCGCACGACGACGGCGCCCCCCTCCCACGCCGCCGCGAAGTCCGCCACAGCCGCCGCGACCGCGGCATCCCGGCGTGCCGCGGACGGCACGTCCGCCGCGTCGTCGAGGGGCACGTGTGAGACGCTAGCGCCGTGGCGAGCAGACCGCGACCCCGCGGCGGGGCCGACATGGCCCCCAGGGCCGCCTGGCTCCACGCCCAGCTGCTGCGCTCGACGGAGGGTCGCCTCCGGCCGCTGTGGCTGGCCGGGTACCGCTGCGCCGCGCTGGCCCTCGCGGCCTGGCTCCGACGCGGGCTGCCCGGCACCACGGTCTACGCGCGTTCGAGCGTCGGCGCCCGGGACCTCGCGCCCGGGCTCTCCGACCTCGACCTCATCGCCGTGGCCTGGGGCGATCCCGGGGAGGTCGAGGTCCTGCGCGCCCGCCGCCTGCGGCTGCGGCACGGGCTGTCGGCCGTCGACAGCCCGGTGGACGTCGACGTCGTCAGCGGCGAAGCCGGGGTCCCCGCGACGCCCCCGGCGCTCTACGGGCTGCCCGCGGCGCCCGGCGCGGTCGGGCGGGCGGCGTACTTCGGCCCCGAGGCGCGCCCGGAGGACAGGATCCTGCTCGACCGCGTCCCCGTCGGCGGGCCGGGCGCGGACTGGCAGCGGCTCGCCGGACGACGGCGGACGGCACCCTGGCCCCCCGTGGTGCCCGGGGCCCGGCGGCTCTACGCGTGGAGCCAGCTCCAGTGGTGGTGGGCGCGGGCAGCGGTCGCGTGCACCACTGAGCCCCGTCCGAGCGACGGGTGGCTCTGCGCGAAGCTCGTCGCCGAGCCCCTGCGCTCCTGGCTCTGGCTGGTCCACGACGAGCTTCCGGCGTCGCGGGCGGAGGTCCTGCGGCGCGCCGGGGCCCTCCTCGACGAGGAGGCGCCCGCGGTGGCCGGCGCGCTCGAGGTCCTCCGCCGTCCGGCGACGACGCCCCCGCCGCTCGACGAGGCGGTGGCCACCCTCCACCGGACCACCGCGAGGATCATCCGGGCCATCGAGGATGACCTCGCCGCGGCCGGCACGACGCCGGTCGCGCTGCGCGGCCTCGACGCGGAGGGCCTCGTGCTGCGTCCACGGGCCACCGCCGATGCCACCGCGCTCGGGGGCGGGCCGGTGCACCCGCTGGTCGACTGGCGTGCGCTGGTCGTCGTGACGAGGGACCTCGACGAGAGCTTCGCGGCAGTCGACGGGCATCCCGGCGACGCGCGGGCGCTGGGCCGGGCCGCGCGGGCCGACGGCACGTACGCGGCGCTCGTGGCGGACGGGCTGATGGTCCTGCCCAGCGTCCAGCTGGCCGGCCGCGGGCTCGGGCGCACGCTGCACGCCTCGTTCTCGGCCCCGGTCTGCCGGGCGCTGCTCGAGGATCGCGAGGTGGCGCGCTTCCCCGACGTGCCGGGCTGGTCGGTGGACGACACGGCCCGCCGGGCGGTCGCCGAGCACCTCGGGCGCTTCCTTGGACTGGACCCCGAGCACGCCGACGACCCCGAGGTCCTCCCCTGGCTGCTCACGGCCGCACGCGCGGCCCTGCTGCACGAGACGGTCCTCGAGGGCGCGCCTGCCCTGACCCCGACGGCGGCCGGGACCGCCGAGGCCCTCGCCGGACGGGTCCCCGAGGCGCGTGGGGCCATCGAGGAGGCGCTCGGGTGCTTCCGGGAGGAACGGCTGACGGGTGGCCCCGTGCCGCCCGCCGCGGTGCGCGGCCTCCGTCGCGCCGTCCGGGGGCTCCCGTCCTACCGGGGCGTCACCTGATGGGCGGCGTGTCGCTGGTGCTCGGTGCCTGCGTGGCGGCGAGCGGCTGCACGGGGACCGCCGCCGGTCTGACGTGGTTGCGCATCCTGCGCGATGGGCGCCGCCGGTCGGACCTCCGCGGGGACCTCATCGTCGTCTTCGGCGCCCGGGCGTGGCCCGGCGGGCCATCGCCGGAACTCTGGGCCCGCCTCCACCACGCGCAGACGCTCTTCGCCGGGGGGCGGGCGCCCCGCGTCCTCTGCAGCGGCGGCCGGCTGCCCACGCACTCCGAGGCGGTCGTCATGGCGGAGGCCCTGGCGTCGCTGGGCGTGCCGCCCGAGGTGATCGCCGTGGACGAGGACGGCGCGTCGACGCGGGAGACCCTGCGCTCGGTGTCGGTGCTGCACCCGGGGGCCCGCGTGCTCGCCGTGTCGTCGGGCTACCACCTCCATCGCATCCTGGAGGAGGCCCGTCGCCAGGGGGTCCGTGCCCTCGGCTGCCCTGCGACGCAGACGCCGATCCTCCGCAACCCCGCGGCACGCAGGCGCCAGCTCCGCTACGAGGTCCTGGCGACCTGGTGGTACGGGGTGAGCGGCGCCGGCGCGGCGCTGGCGCGCCGCTCCGCCCGACGCGGGAAGGCGGACCGCTAGGTTGGTTGCACACGCAACGACCGCCACACGGAAGCGAGCAGCACATGCCCTACGAGCACCTCTTCACGCCCCTCGAGCGCGGCGCGCTCACCACGAAGCACCGCGTCGCCATGGCGCCCCTGACGCGCAACCGCGCCGTCGGCACGGTCCCGGGCCCCATCAACGCGGAGTACTACGCGCAGCGCGCGGACGCCGCGGTCCTCGTCACGGAGGGCACGCACCCCGCCGCCGTCGGCCAGGGCTACCTCGACATCGCCGGCCTGCACAACGACGAGCAGCAGGAGGGCTGGAAGCTCGTCGCCGACGCCGTCCACGCCGCGGGCGACGCGAAGCTCTTCGTCCAGCTCATGCACTGCGGCCGCGTCGCGCACCCGTACTACACGGGCGGCGAGACCCCCGTGGCGCCCTCGGCGATCAAGCCCGACGGCGGCACGTACACCCCCGACGGGCAGGCGGAGTTCGTCGAGCCCCGCGCGGTCGCGACGGACGAGCTCCCCGCCCTGCTCGAGGACTTCGTCCAGGCCGCGCGCCGCGCCGTCGCCGCGGGCTGCGACGGCGTCGAGCTCCACGCCGCCAACGGCTACCTCCTGCACCAGTTCATCGCGAGCGGCACGAACACGCGCACGGACGGCTACGGCACGGACGTCGCGGGTCGCATCCGCTTCCCCGTCGAGGTCGCCACCGCGGTCGCCGCGGCGATCGGTCCGGAGAAGGTCGGCATCCGCATCTCGCCCGGCCACCCGTTCAACGACATCACCGAGACGGAGGTCCACGAGACCTACGACGCGCTGATCCGCGCGCTCGCCCCGCTCGGGCTGGCCTACCTCCACGTGCTCGACACGTCGGGCTACGCCGGCTACCCCGTGCTCGAGCAGGCCCGCGAGCTCTGGCCCGGGACCCTCATGGGCAACGAGGGCTTCTCGGAGGAGTTCTCCGTCGAGGACGCGGACCGGATGGTCGCCGAGGGGAAGCTCGACCTCGTCGCCTACGGGCGCCGCTTCATCGCCAACCCGGACCTCCCGACCCGCCTGCGCGAGGGCGCGGAGCTCAACGAGGCCGACCAGGACACCTTCTACCAGGGCGGCGCGAAGGGCTACACGGACTACCCGACGCTCGCCGAGGCGGCCGCGCCGCGGCCTAGCCATCCGTCCGGCGGGCGTGTGGCCCCGGGTTCCGGCGGGAACCCGGGGCCCATGCCCCAGGACCCCTCGGCGGACCCTCGCGACGGTCGCCGCGCTCACCGACCGCGTCGAGCACCTCGAGCGGCGGGGCGGGAGCGGGTCGTCGGGGTGCACCGCCTCGGCGGCAATGGTCGCCTCCCTGCGCGCCGACGTGATCGAGCTCCGCGCGCAGGTCACGGACGCGGGGACGACGCCGTAGCCGGCTAGCGGGCGCGGACGCCGGGTCCGGCCAGGCCGCGCCAGGCGACGCGGTAGGTGCCCGGGCCGGGCAGCGTCGCGCGGTAGCGGCCGTTCGGGCCCGAGGCGGTGGTCCAGAAGACCTGGGCCCACGAGCCGTCGGCCCGCCGGCGCTGGACCCGGAGCCAGTCGCCGTCACGCGCGCCCGCGACGTGCCCGCTGAGGACGGCGCCGTAGGCCGCGACGGGCGACGGGGCCGCGGCACTGAACTCGGCGGCGCGCCGGGAGCGCGCGGAGGCCGAGGGTGACGCGCCGCCCGTGGTGCCGTCGCCCTCCGCCGGGGGCGCGGCGGGCTTCGGCTTCGGCTTCGGGCGCCGTGACCTTCGCGCCGATCGTCGTGAACGTCGCCCAGGAGTCGAAGAGGCCGAAGCGCGCCCGCAGCGTCGGGCCGCTCACCGTCGTCGTCCCGCGCGAGCCGATGACCGAGGCCGAGACGATCCGGGGCGACACGCCGCGCTTGGTGACCTTGATCGCGCGGAACGACCCCTTGACGAGGCTCCCGAGCCGGCTCTGCGCCTGCCCGAGGCTGAACGACGCGCGCCAGCGGTGGCGGGGGGAGACGTCGTCGTAGGGGTCCTCGACCCCCTTGAGGTAGGGCTGGGGCGCGGCGCCCGGGAAGCCGTTCTCGACGTTCTCCGTCTCGCCGCCGGAGGTGGAGAAGAAGTAGGCGGTGATCGGCTTGCCGAGGTACGTGACGACCTGGCGGGAGGTCGCGGCCACCGCGGTGTCCGTCGTCGGGCGCTCCGCGCTGACGCCGTTGTAGACCTGCGAGCGCGTGTCGGGCCACTGCGTGAAGCCCTGCGATCCGCCGGCGTTCGTCGTCAGCGCGTAGGTCCGCGCGGCGACGGCCTGGGCGCGCAGGGCGGCCTGGGGCCAGGAGGAGGGGCTCTCGGAGGGGACGACCCCACGGAGGTAGCTGTCGAGGCCCAGCGCGTTGATCACCAGGAGCGCGCCGCCGCCCGAGGGGCGGAACTCGAGCGCGCCGCGGAAGAGCCCGTCGCGCACGGCGTTCGGCCCCTTGCCGAGGAGCTTCACGGGCGCGTCGCCGCCCGAGACGCGCACGGCGCCCGCCCAGGCCGCGAGCTTGCGGCCCGCGGAGCTGCGCAGCACGACGGTCCCGCGCGCCTCGATGACGGAGTAGGTCTTCCCGGGGTCGAGCTCGCGGCCGGCGATCCGCGAGGCGCCCGTGAACGCGGCGCTCTTGCTCGAGCGCAGCAGGACCGTCACCTCGGGGGACGTCGTGAGCGTCGCGAGCTTCGTGCCCGTGTAGTAGTGGGCGAGGATGTCCTCGTAGCCCACGCCCTTGAGCGCGTAGCCGTAGGCGCCGTACTGGCTCATCCCGACGCCGTGGCCGAAGCCCGCGCCCTTGACCACCAGGCGGGTCGCGGCGGGAGCCGCCGGCGCGGTGGCGAGGGCGCCGCCGCAGAGCGCGGCGAGGCCGAGGGGGAGGGTCTGGCGCAGCCGGGACATCAGGGGTTCGCAACACGCCACGGAGCAGCGGAGTTGCGCCCGGTAGCGTAGCCCGCGATGAGCTCCCGCCGCGCCAGTGACCTCTTCGTCGAGTGCCTCGAAGCCGAGGGGACGAAGCACGTCTTCGGCATCCCGGGGGAGGAGACGCTCGACCTCAACGAGTCGCTCGCGGACTCCTCCGTCGCCTTCGTCCCCGTCCGCCACGAGCAGGGCGGCGCGTACATGGCCGACATGTACGGCCGGCTCACGGGCCGCGCGGGCGTCTGCCTCGGCACGCTCGGCCCCGGGGCGATGAACCTCGTCACCGCCGTCGGCGACGCCTACCTCGACCGCGCGCCGCTCGTCGCGCTCACGGGCCAGGCCGACGTGGAGCGGATGCACAAGGAGAGCCACCAGTACATCGACCTCGTCGAGCTCTTCCGCCCCATCACGAAGTGGAACGCGCGGGTCTCCAGCCCGGAGATCATCCCGGAGGTCGTCCGCAAGGCCTTCAAGGTCGCGGAGTCCGAGAAGCCCGGGGCGACCCACCTCGAGCTCCCGGAGGACGTCCTCGCCGCGCAGGTCGACGCCCGGCCGCTCGAGCGCCGCAAGCCCGTCCTGCCCGAGCCCGGGGCGCGGGAGCTCCTCCAAGCGGCGGACATGATCCGCAGCGCCCTGAACCCCGTCGTCCTGGCGGGGAACGGCGTCGTCCGCGCGGGCGCCGCGCCCGCCCTGCGGGAGTTCGCGCGCGCGACGGGCATCCAGGTCGCCGAGACGTTCATGGGCAAGGGGCTGCTCGACTACGAGTCGCCGCTCGCGCTCGGGACGGTCGGCCTGCAGGCCAACGACTACGCCATGGCGGGCTTCGAGGACGCGGACGTCGTCATCACCGTGGGCTACGACCTCGTCGAGCACGCCCCGAAGCACTGGAACCCCAAGGCGGACAAGCACGTCATCTGCATCGACGCGGTCGCCGCGGAGGTCGACGCGCACTTCCAGCCCGAGGTCGAGCTCATCGGCGACGTCTACCACGTGCTCAGCCGCCTGGCCGAGGAGTGCCGCGCCGTCCCGCACCCGGGCGGCTCGCACCGCCTGCGCGACGTGGTGCTCGGTCGCTTCGAGGCCGCGAAGGACGACGACCAGTTCCCGGTCCAGCCCCCGCGTGCGCTGTGGGAGATCCGCAAGGCGCTCGGCCGCCAGGACATGCTCATCTCCGACGTCGGGATGCACAAGCTCTGGATCGGGCGCATGTTCCCCGCCCACGAGCCGAACACGGTGATGATCGCCAACGGCCTGGCGGGCATGGGCTTCGCGCTGCCCTGCGCGATCGCGGCGAAGATGGTCCACCCCGAGCGCAAGGTGGTCACCGTCAGCGGCGACGGCGGCTTCCTCATGAACTGCCAGGAGCTCGAGACCGCGGTGCGGCTGAAGACGGCGATCGTCAACGTCGTCTGGGAGGACAGCAAGTACGGCGTGATCCAGTGGAAGCAGGAGAAGAAGTTCGGTCGCCACTTCGGGATCGACTTCACGAACCCGGACTTCGTGAAGCTCGCCGACGCGTTCGGCATGCCGGCCTGGCGCTGCGGGAGCGCCGCGGACTTCGGCAAGCACCTCGAGCACGCGCTCGGGCTCGACGTCCCCTCGCTCATCGTCCTGCCCATCGACTACTCCATCGACGTGGCGATCTCCGAGGAGCTCGGGGTGGAGACCGTCACGACCTGAGGGCCCGCGTTCGACGTTTCGGCGCGCGCGGCCGCGCGTATCCTCGGACCCATGGCCACCCTGGAGTCCCCGCGCGAAGCGTCCGTCGTCGAGAACGTCCCGAAGCAGCTCTACATCGGCGGGCAGTGGCGCGACGCGACGGGCGGCGCGACCCTCGACGTGCTCGACCCCTCGACCGGGCAGGCCATCGCCAGCGTCCCCGACGCCACCCCCGAGGACGCGATGGAGGCGCTCGCCGCCGCACACGAGGCGTTCCAGACCTGGAAGGCCTCCGCGCCCCGCGACCGCGCGGACATCCTGCACCGCGCCTACGACCTCGTGACGGAGCGCATCGACGAGCTCGCGCTGCTCATGACGCTCGAGATGGGCAAGACGGTCACGGAGTCCAAGGGTGAGCTCACCTACGCCGCGAACTTCCTGCGCTGGTACGCGGAGGAGGCCGTGCGCATCGACGGGCGCTTCTCCCGCAACGAGGCGGGCGCCGGCCGGGTGCTGACCATGCGCCAGCCCGTCGGCCCGTGCGTGTTCATCACCCCGTGGAACTTCCCCATGGCGATGGGCACGCGCAAGGTCGCCCCGGCCATCGCCGCGGGCTGCACCGTCGTGGTCAAGCCGGCGAAGCAGACCCCGCTCTCCATGTTCGCCCTGGCCGGGATCCTCGAGGAGGCCGGGCTGCCCGGGGGCGTCGTGAACGTCATCACCGCGGAGTCCAGCGGCAAGACGATGCAGCCGCTCATCGAGGACCCGCGGACGCGGAAGCTCTCCTTCACCGGCTCGACCCCCGTGGGGCAGAAGCTCATCGAGCAGAGCGCGAAGCAGGTGCTGCGCGTCTCCATGGAGCTCGGCGGGAACGCGCCCTTCCTCGTCTTCGAGGACGCGGACCTCGACCAGGCGATCGAGGGCGCGATGCTCGCGAAGATGCGCAACATCGGCGAGGCCTGCACGGCGGCCAACCGCTTCCACGTCCACGAGTCGCTCGCGGGGGCGTTCGCCGACAAGCTGGCGGAGCGCATGGGCGCGCTCAAGGTGGGCCGGGGCTCCGAGGAGGGCGTCGACGTCGGGCCCCTGGTCAGCGAGGACCAGCGCTCGACGGTCGACGAGCTCGTCCGCGACGCGGTCGACCGGGGCGCGAAGGTCCTCACGGGCGGCAAGGCCGTCGACGGCGACGGCTTCTTCTACGAGCCGACCGTCCTGACGGAGGTCCCGGCGGACGCGCGGATGCTCGGCGAGGAGATCTTCGGCCCCGTCGCGCCCATCACGACGTTCTCCACCGACGAGGAGGCGATCGCCGCGGCCAACGACACGGAGTACGGCCTGGTCGCCTACGTCTTCACGAAGGACCTCGCCCGCGCGTTCAAGGTCTGCGAGGCGCTCGAGACCGGCATGATCGGCCTCAACCAGGGCGTCGTCTCGAACGCGGGTGCGCCGTTCGGCGGTGTGAAGGCCTCGGGGTACGGCCGCGAGGGCGGGCCCGAGGGGCTGCACGAGTACCTCGAGACGAAGTACATCGCGCTGAACGTCTGAGCCGGCCGCCCGCGCGCCGGCGCCGGGAGCCGCGGCGTCGGGCTACCCTTCCGGGCGCGTGCCCTGGTCTCCCGACGCCCACGCGCGGCTCCGCCGTGCCCGAACCGCCGTCCCCGGGTGGACGTGCTGATGCGGTTGCGCGGGGCCGTGCTCGGCGTCGCCGCCGCGGCCGTCGTCGCGATCGTCGCCGCCCCGGGCCGCGACGTCGCGCCCGCGACGGGCGAGCCCTCGGCGCCGCACTCCGTCGCCTACGGCGGCCCCGAGGGGCGCATCCCCGTCACGGGACCCTGGGTCCTGCGCAGCGACAAGCAGTTCCGCGGGGTCTCCAAGGGCTGGCCGAAGGGGGCCTTCGCCGGCTCGGAGGTGACCGTCCCGAACTCCCCGAACGCCAAGCGCATCACGGGCGCCGCGGGCCTGGACTCCTTCCGGGGCTCCGCGGGCTGGTACCGGACGACGATCACGGTCCCCGCCGACGGCCCCTACGCGCTGCGCTTCGAGTCCGTGAACCACAAGGCCACGGTGTGGGTCGACGGCAAGGAGCTCGGCACCCACCTCGGGACCTACCTCCCGTTCGAGGAGCCCGTGCAGCTCACCGCCGGGGCGCACACGCTGGTCGTCCGCGCGGACTGGCGCAACCCCGCCCGCCTCAAGCGCGAGGCGTGGCACCGCACGTGGTTCAACTTCGGGGGGATCAACCGCGAGGTCACCCTGCGGCCCCTCGGCAAGAGCGACATCACCGCTCCCGTGGTCCGCACCCGGCTGCAGCCGGGCGGCGGCGCCCTCGTGGACGTGCAGGTCCACCTGCGCAACCGCGACGTCACCCGTGAGGTCCCGGCCCAGGGCTCGCTCGTGCGCGACGGCAAGCGCTACCGCTTCGACTTCCCGACGCTCGAGGTCCCCAAGGGCGAGACCCGGGTCATCTCCACGACGGTCGAGGTGCCCGACGCGGCGCTCTGGTCCCCGGAGTCGCCGAACCTCTACGACGTCGAGCTCAGCGTCCCCGGCGAGACGCGCTACGTCCTGCGGACGGGGCTGCGCGAGATCTCCAAGCGCGGCACGTCCATCCTGCTCAACGGGGAGCCCGTCGAGCTGCGCGGCGCCTCCATCCACGAGGACGCGCAGGGCCGCGGCGACGCGGTCACCCCGGGCGACATGGACGAGATCGTCGCCGAGCTCAAGGCGATCGGCGCGAACGCGACCCGGGCGCAGCACCCCCTCTCGCCCGCGCTCATGGAGCGCCTGGACGCCGCCGGGATCATGGTCTGGATGGGCATCGGGCCCGTCGACGCGCCCGGGGCGTTCACCTCGCAGACGAAGGCGCTGCGGAACCAGAGCGAGGGCCGCGTGCGGGCCTCGCTGTTCCAGCTCCAGACCCACCCGTCGCTCATCGCCTGGAACCTCGCCAACGAGGTCGCCGGCAACGGCCACCCGGGCGGGCAGGCGGACTACATCGACACCATGGCGCGGGAGCTCAAGCGCCGCGACCCGGGCCGCCTGGTCGCCCTCGACGTCTGGGGCGCCCATCCCCCGAAGGCCCCGGGCGGCGCGATGTACCGGAACATCGACGCGATCGGCGACACGAACTACATCGGCTGGTACGAGAAGACGCTCGCGTCGCGGACCGAGGTCACCCAGGCCATCCGGGAGCACGTGCGCCTCATGCGCCGCGTCTTCCCGGGCAAGGTCCTCGTCGTCACGGAGTTCGGCGCCGAGGCCAACGACGAGAACGCCACGGACCGTCCGGGCGGCTTCGACTTCCAGGCGGACCTCATGCGCCGCCACGTCGACGTCTACCGCACGGAGCCGGGCCTCTCCGGGATGCTCGTCTGGAACCTCCGCGACTTCGCGGTCTCCCCGGCCTTCGCCGGCGGGTCCATCCGCCGGCAGGTCCCGGACATCCGCATCGTGCGGGGGCTGAACCAGAAGGGCCTGTTCTTCTACGACGGCCGGCCCAAGCCCGCCGCCGACGCGGTGCGGAACGCCTTGGCGCGGGCCAAGACGACCTTCGGCCGCTGAGCCGTTACTTCCCGGCCAGCTCGTTGCCCGCGGCGATCTTCCGCAGGTCGATCGCCTTGTCGTAGACCTCGGGCTCGACGCCCTGGTCGAGCGCGACCTCGCGCAGCATGCGGCCGCTCGAGGCGGCCTCCTTGACGATCGCCGCGGCCTTGTCGTAGCCGATGTGGAGGTTCAGCGCCGTGGCGGTCGCGAGCGTCGACTCCGCGGAGCGCTTCGCGCCCTCCTTGTTCGCCGTCAGCCCGTCCACGCACTTCTCCTTCAGCGCCGTGGTGGTCGTCGTCAGCAGGTGGATGGACTGGAGCAGGTTGCGGGCGATGAGCGGGATGCGGACGTTGAGCTCGAACTGGCCCTGCATGCCGCCGATGGTGATCGCCGTGTCGTTCCCGATGACCTGCGCGGCGACCTGCAGGACGACCTCGGGGATGACCGGGTTGACCTTCCCGGGCATGATCGAGGAGCCCTTCTGGAGCTCGGGGAGGTAGAGCTCGCCGATGCCGGCGCGCGGGCCCGAGCCCATGAGCGCGAGGTCCTGGGCGATCTTCGTCAGGGAGACCGCGACGACCTTCAGCGCGCCCGAGAGCTCCACGAGCGCGTCGCGGTTGGCCTGCGCCTCGAAGCGGTCGAGCGGCGGGGCGATGAGCTTGAGCTTCGTGTCCTTCGTGAGCTGCTTGCGAACCTTCTCCGCGAACTTCGGGTCCGTGTTCAGCCCCGTGCCGGTCGCGGTGCCGCCGAGCGGGATCTGGCCCACGTGGACCAGCGCGGCCTGGATGCGCTCCTGGCCCAGGCGCATCTGCGCCGCGTAGCCGTTGAACTCCTGGCCGAGGGTGACCGGCACGGCGTCCATGAGGTGCGTGCGGCCGGCCTTGACGATGTCCTTGAACGCCTTGCCCTTCTTGGCGAAGGCGCCCTCGAGCGCCTTGAGCGCGGGCAGCAGGCGGTTCGTGGCCTCGTCGAGGGCGGCGAGGTGGACCGCGGAGGGGAAGACGTCGTTCGAGGACTGCCCGTAGTTCACGTGGTCGTTCGGGTGGGCGCCGCTGAGGGAGGCCAGGACCTCGTTCGTGTTCATGTTCGAGGAGGTGCCCGAGCCCGTCTGGAAGACGTCGATGGGGAACTGGGCGTCGTGCTCCCCGCGGGCGACGGCGTCACCGGCGTCGGCGATCTTCGCCGCGAGCTCCTTGTCGAGCAGCCCGAGCTCGCCGTTGACGCGCGCGGCGGCGCCCTTGATGCGCCCGAGCCAGTGGATGACGGGAAGCGGCACCGTCTCGCCCGAGATCGGGAAGTTCTCGACGGCCTTCGCCGTCTCGCCGCCGTAGAGCTGGGGGGTCTTGGCCATGACCGGAGCCTATTGCGCGGAGGCCGCCGAACCGGTGCCCGATTGAGCCCCGGAGCACGTGGGCAAGGCCTAGGGGATGACCCGCTCGCGACGTGTCCTGACCACCCTCCTCGCCACCACCGCCCTCGCGGCCTCCGCGTCCCCCGCCTTCGCCATCGTCGGCGGCACGAACGCCCCCGCCGGCAAGTACCCCTCGACCGCGAACGTCACCATCGCCTCGGCGTTCGGCTGCACCGGCACCCTCATCGCGCCCACCTGGGTGCTGACCGCCGGCCACTGCGGCTCCGTCACCGGCGGGACGGGCGTCGCCACGCCCATCGCGTTCCCCGGCGCCGCGTTCGACGTCACCGTGGGCACCACCGCGGCCGACGGCACGGGGGGCGAGCGGCTCTCCGTCGCCCAGGCCTACATCCCGTCGAGCTACCTGCTGACGCAGGGCTCCGACGTCACGCTGCTGAAGCTCTCCGCCCCGGCGAAGACGACCCCCACGCCCGTCGCGGGCCCCGCGCTCGCGGGCATCTGGGCGCCCGGCGCGCAGACGGAGATCGTCGGCTTCGGCGTCACCAGCGAGGGCGGCTCGGCCCCGGACACGCTGCAGCAGGCGGTCGTCCCGCGCCTGGCCGACGCCACCTGCAGCGCGCAGGTCGGCTCGAGCTTCGAGGACCGGACGCAGCTCTGCGCGGGCTACCCGCAGGGTGGCGTGGACACCTGCCAGGGCGACTCGGGCGGCCCGGAGTACGCCCGCACCGCCACGGGCGCCCTGCGCGTCGTCGGCGCGACGAGCTACGGCGAGGGTTGTGCGCGCCCGGACACCCCGGGCGTCTACGCCCGGGTCGCGGACACGACGCTGCGCGAGTGGATCCGCGGCCTCGCGCCCGCGGGCGTCTCGGACTGAGCCGCGCGTGCCGCCGGAGCGCCACCGCGGCGCCCCGGCGGCGCGCACCCCGTCCCGTCGCCCTACCTTCTAGGGCATGCGGTCCGCCACCCTCGCCGCCGTCGTCGCCTGCCTGGCCCTCGCGCCCGCGCAGGCCGAGGCCATCGTCGGCGGCACCGCCGCGCCGGCCGGGGCCTACCCCGCCACGGCGAACGTCGTCATCTCGGACGCGTTCGGCTGCACCGGAACCCTCATCGCGCCGGACTGGGTGCTCACCGCCGGGCACTGCTCGTCCTTGACGGGGAGCACGGGGGTCGCGACGCCCTTGGCGTCCCCGCCGAGCTCCTTCGCGGTCACCGTCGGCACGGTCGCCGCCTCGGGCTCGGGCGGCGAGTCCCTGCGGGTCGACCGCGTCGTGGTCCCGGGGGACTACCTCCTCACCCAGGGCTACGACACCTCCTTGCTGCACCTCACGACGGCCGCGCGCACGGCGCCGACCCCGATCGCCGGCAAGGGCTTCGAGCCGCTCTGGGGCGCCGACGTGCTCACGGAGGTCGCGGGCTTCGGCGTGACGTCCGAGGGCGGGGACGCGCCCTCCGCCCTGCAGGTCGTCGACCTCCCGATCGTCACCGACGCCCGGTGCGGCGAGGTCTACGGGAGCGCCTTCGAGGCCCGCACGCAGCTCTGCGCGGGCTACGAGGCGGGCGGGAAGGACGCCTGCCAGGGCGACTCGGGCGGGCCCATGTACTCCCGCACCGCCGCCGGGACGCTGCTGCTCGTGGCGGCCACGAGCTACGGCGACGGCTGCGCGAAGCCCAAGACGCCCGGCGTCTACGCGCGGGTCGCCGACGCGACCCTCCGCGAGTTCGTCCGGTCCAACGCCCCCGCCGGCGTCCGTGATGCGCGGGCGGGCGAGGCGACGGCCCCGGCGCGGACCTACGACCCCGCCACGGGGAAGGTCACCGGGGCCACGGGGACGCCCGCCGCAGCGCCCCCGCGCGGCGCTCCCCGGCCCACGGCCTCCGTGGCGGTGGACCGCACCCGCCGCAGCACCTTCCGCTCCCGCGGCCTGCGCTTCCGGCTGCGCTGCAGCACGGCCTGCACGGCCCGGGTCGCGCTCGAGGTCGATGCCCGCACCGCGAAGGCGCTCGGGCGCTCCCGCGTCCTGCGGACCGTCACCGTCCGCCGGGCCGCGGGCGGGCGCAGCACGGCGGGCGTGTCGCCGGGCGCCCGCCTGGCGAAGGCCGTCGCGGCCCGCCGTGGGGCGACCCTGCGGATCATCGCCCGGGTGCAGCTCCGGGGCCGGACGCTGACCACGACGCGCGTCGCGGTCCTCACGGGCTCCTAGCTCAGCCGCAGAAGGCGAGCAGCTCGCGCGCGGTCCCGACGGGGTCGTCGTAGGCCAGGAGCCGCCCGGCCCCGGGGAGGACGCGGAGCTGCGCGTCGGGCAGGCGGGCCAGGGCGGCCTCCGCGACCGCGAGCGGGTGGCCCGGGTCCGCGTCGCCCCAGAGCAGGAGCACCGGGAGGTCGAGGGCCGCGTAGGCGTCGAGCAGCCCCGGGTCGCCGGTCCGGGGCCAGCGCCGCGCGTGCCGGGCGCGGGAGCGGGCGCGGTTCGCGTTGCCGGGCGCGTCGGCGAACGCGTGGCGCACGAGGTCGCGCGCCGCGGGGTTCCCGCGGGCGCTGAGCTCCTGCCCCCAGCGCGGCGGGAAGGCGACGGGCGTCGCGCGGGCGAGCGCGCGGTCGACCCCGGGCAGGGCGGCCACCCGCGCCGCGGCGCGCCAGACGCGCTCGCGCCGGCCCTCGGGCAGCTCCGCGTCGTGCAGTCGCGCGTTGGCCAGCACGAGGCGCCCGGGCCGCAGCCGCCCGGTCGTCGTCGCGTGCAGGAGCACCTCCGCGCCCATGCCCTGGCCGCCCACGAGCGGGCGGGCGCCGGCCGTCGCCTCGCAGAACGCGCTGAGGACGTCGGCGAACCAGGGCAGGGTGTAGGGGTGGCGCGGGTGGTCCTCCGAGTCGCCGTGGAGCGGGAGGTCGGGGAGCACGACGCGGAAGCGGTGCGTGAGGTGCTCCACCGCGGGCTCCCAGGCCCGGTGGGTCAGCAGCGCGGGGTGCAGGAGCACGAGGCCGGGGCCCGCGCCCGCCTCCCGGTAGGCGACGCGGGTGCCGTCGGCCGCGTGCCAGAGGCGGAGCCTCACCCGACGTCCGCCCCCGCGGTGAGCCCGCGCTGCAGCGCGCGGGCGGCCTCGGGCGTCGCCTCCTCCTGGGTGCGACCCGCCGTCACCTCGATGCGCCGCACGAGCTCGAGCATCACCCCGTTCGTCCGGGCGGCGCCCTTCTGCGTGACCCCCGTGAGGTAGCCGAGGCGCAGCGCGGCGTCCGGATCGGTGCGCGCGCTGGCGCGCAGGGTCTCCGCGGCGCGCGAGAACGCGATGCCGACGGTCTGCAGCTCCCCGTCGTCGAGGCCGTCCGCGATGCAGCGCGAGAGCAGCGAGCCGTCCTCGAGGACGACGGGCCCGGGGGCCTTGGCGAGCGCCGCGACGATCCCCTCCGCGCTCGCGGTGCAGCCGTCGGCGATGGGGGTCGGCGCCTGCCCGCCGCAGCCCGCGAGCAGCCCCGCGCTGAGCGCGAGCGCGGTGGCGGCGAGGGTGGCGCGACCCATGGGGCAACCATAGGCCCGCGCCGTGCCGCTCGCGCGCCGGGCCTGCCGTGCCGCGCGCGCCCGGCCCTACGATGCCGCGCGTGCGGCGTTCGGTCCACGACCGCGAGATCCTGCGCCTCGCGCTCCCGGCCCTCGGGGCGCTCGCCGCCGAGCCGCTCTACCTCCTGGCCGACACGGCGATCGTCGGGCACCTCGGGACGCGGGAGCTCGCGGCGCTCGCGCTCGCCGCGACGGTGCTCGGCGCGCTCGTCTCCCTCTGCAACTTCCTCGCCTACGGGACGACGGCGCAGGTCGCCCGGCTGCACGGCGCGGGGGCGGCGGAGCGCGCGGGGGAGCTCGCCGCGCAGGCCCTCTGGCTCGCGCTCGGCGTGGGCGTCGCGCTCGCGCTCGTCTGCCTCGCGCTGGCGGGGCCGATCATGGACGTGGTCGGCGGGGGCGGCCAGGCCGCGGACGACGCGGCGCGGTACCTGCGGCTCTCCGCCGCCGGCCTCCCCTTCGCGCTCGTGGCCCTCGCGGGCAACGGCTACCTCCGGGGGGTCGGGGACCTGCGGACGCCCCTGGTCGTGCTCGTGGCGGCGAACGTCGCGAACGTCGCCCTGGAGCTCCTGCTCGTCTACGGGCTCGACTTCGGGCTGGACGGGAGCGCGCTCGGGACGGTCGCCGCGCAGGTGGGGGCGGGTGTCGTCTTCGCGGTCCTCCTGCTCCGGGCGCCCGCGCGGAGGCGGCGGCCCGTCCGGGCGCTGCTCGTGCGCCTCGGCTCCATGGGCGGCGACCTCGTGGTGCGGACGGGCGCGCTGCTCGGGGCCTTCACGCTCGCGGGCGCCGTGCTCGCGCGGACGAGCGAGGCGGCGCTCGCGGCGCACCAGATCGCCTTCCAGCTCTTCCTCTTCCTCGCGCTGGTGCTCGACGCGATCGCGATCGCCGGGCAGGTCATCGTCGGGCGGCTGCTCGGCGCGGGCGACGCGGAGGCGGCGTGGGCGGCCGCGCGGCGGATGGTGGGCTGGTCGCTCGTGGTCGGGATGGCGTTCGCGGGCGCGCTCGGGCTCCTCCGGCACGTGCTCCCGGGGCTCTTCACGGACGATGCCGCGGTGCTCGGGCAGGCCGCGGACCTCTGGCCGCTCTTCGCCCTGCTCCTGCCGGTGGGGGCGGTCGTCTTCGCCCTCGACGGGATCCTCATCGGCGCGGGGGACACCCGCTTCATCGCCCGCGCCATGGTCGTCGCCCTCGCGTGCTTCGCCCCGGTCGCGCTCGCCTCGCTCGTCCTGGACTGGGGCGTCGTGGGCGTCTGGGCGGCGATCCACGTGCTCATGCTCGCCCGGGTGGTCGGGATGGCGCGGCGCTTCACGAGCCGCCGCTGGGCGGTCGTCGGCACGGGCTGACGCGCTCCTCCCCGTGCACGCGCGCGTGCAGGGTGCGAGCGGCGCTGCACGCGTTGCGGCCCGCGCGCGGGCGGTCGATCCTGCTGGCGTGGGCCTTCGCACCACCACCGCCGCCGAGCTGCTCGGGATCTCGCCGAGCACCCTGCGCACCTGGGAGCGCCGCTACGGCTTCCCCGCGCCGCGACGCTCGGCGGGCGGCCACCGCCTCTACGACCGGGCGGAGGTCGAGGCGCTGCGCGACGCCTACGCCGAGACGGGCCACGCCGCCTCCGCGGTCGAGCTCGCGCGCACCCGCGGCTGCTCCGGCGCGCCGCCCTCGTGCGCCCGCCTGCACGCGGCGCTCGCCGCCTTCGACGAGGACGCCGCGGACCGCGTCGCCGCGGAGTCCCTCGCCGCCGCCGGGCTCGAGGCCGTCGTCGAGGAGCTCGTGCTCCTCGGGGTCGACACGCTCGAGGCCGGCACGCCCGAGCAGGCGCTCGGCGCGCGCTGGGCCGCGGGCTGGCTGGCCGCGCAACGCCGCCTCGTGCCGCCCGCCGCGCGCACGGAGGGCGTGCTCGTCCTCGACGCAGGTGGGCCCGATGCGCTCCACGTCGCGCGCGCTCGAGCTCGCGCTCCGCCGCGCGGGCCTGCGCGTGCTCGTCCTCCCGGTGACCATGGACGCCGCGCGCCTGCAGCGTGCCGTCTCGGCGCTGGACCCGGCGCTCGTCGTGCTCGGCGGCCGCGGCGCGGCGCTCGACGCCGTGGGCCGCGCGGTCTGGTCGACCCGCCGCGCCCGGGGCGAGCGCGTCGCGGTCTGCGACTTCCGCGGCGCCGTCGGCGGGCGCTCGACGGTCCCGCGCGTCGGCCCCGGCCTGCGCGCGGCCCGCGACGCGATCCTCGCGCTCGCCACCGCGCGTCCGCTCGCCGCGGACGTCCCCGAGGTCGCCCCGGCGCCGCGCCGCCACCTCCGCGCCGCCGTGTAGCCCTCCGGCTACGGGCGGTAGGTCCGCGCGTGGACGTCGCCCCCGGCGATCCAGGCCGCGACCGCCCCGCCCTCGCGGGTGGCCGCGAGCGCGGGCCGGCTGCGCTGGTCCGAGCGCGCCGCGAGCAGGCGCGGGGCGCCGAGGATGCCGCCGGGCGCGATGCGGCGGGCGGTCACCGCGCGCTCGGCCCCCTCGCTCATCCAGGCCACGAACGCGCTGCCCGTGCCGTCCGCGGCCAGCTGGGCCGCGCGCCCGCGGCCGAGGACCAGCGGCGGTCCGAGCGGCGCGCCGTCGGCGCCGAGGCGCACGAGGGTCTCGGCGCCGACGAGCGAGCTGTCGCCCACGGGCGCGACCACGAGGACCTCGCCCGTCCCGGTCAGCGCGAGCTGCGGGGCGTCCGTCGTGCCCGCGAGGACCGTGCGCCGCGCGCCGAACGCCGCGGCCCCGGGGGCGCGGACCGCGACGACGAGGTCGACCCCCGAGCGCCAGAAGACCAGGGTGCTGCCGCCGGGCCCGCGGAGCACCGCGGCGCGGTTCGCGTCGGGGTCCGTGGCCAGGACGACGGGCGCGCCGAAGGGCCCCGCGTCGGGGCCGCGGTCGCTGATGAGCACTCGCCCGTCGTTGACCCAGGCGAGCGTGGCCAGGCCCGTCGCGTCCGTGTCGGCACCCGGGTGGCTCAGCGGGGCGCTCGGCAGCCGCACGCCGCGCGGGCCCGTGGCGGCGAAGTCGACGCCGTCCGCACGGGTGCGGCGCGACCAGACGAGGGAGCGCGAGGCGCCCTCGACCCACATGGGGTCGTAGGCCGACTCCCCCGTGGTGGTGAGCTCGAACGTCGCCCCGAGGCGGCGGTCGCGGTCGACGACGCGGTGGCGGATGCGGTGGGTGTCGCCACGGAAGCGGCGCCACACGAGGTCGAACGCGCCGTTCCCCGCGTACGCCGGCAGGGGCGACTCGACGCTGTGCCCGGCCTGCGTGTCGACGACGATCGCGGCGCCCGCGAGGCCCGTGCGCGCCCGGCCGAGGCGGACCTCCGCGCGCTGGGTCCGTCCGAGCGTCCGCGCCCAGCCCAGCGCGAGCCGGTCACCGCTCCCGCCCGCGGCGTGCACGTCGTTGACGACCCCGGAGCGCGTCTGGGCGCGGTCGGCGCCCCAGGAGCCCGCGGCCGCAGGCGCGGCGGGCAGGACGAGGGTGGCGAGCAGGACGGAGGGGAGCAGGCGGCGCATGGCATCTCCCGGAACGTGCGCGAGGCCGCGGAGGTTGCGCGCAGGCCGCTTGTCACACTGCACGTCGCCCATGGCCACCCGCGCAGTCGACCCGAACCAGTCCTTCCCGGCCCTCGAGCAGGAGGTCCTGCAGCGCTGGCGCGACCGCGACGTCTTCGCGGAGTCCGTGCGCATGCGCGAGGGCGGCCCGGAGTTCGTCTTCTACGAGGGCCCGCCGACCGCGAACGGCAAGCCGGGCTCCCACCACGTCCTCGCCCGGGTCTTCAAGGACATCTTCCCCCGCTACAAGACGATGCGCGGCTTCCACGTCGCGCGCAAGGGCGGCTGGGACACCCACGGGCTGCCCGTCGAGATCCAGGTCGAGAAGGCCCTCGGCCTCAAGAGCAAGACGGAGATCGAGGCCTACGGCATCGAGGCGTTCAACGCGAAGTGCCGCGAGTCCGTCTTCGAGTACCTGACGGAGTGGAACGAGCTCACGGAGCGGATCGGCTTCTGGGTCGACCTCGACGACGCGTACCGCACGCTCGACCCGGGCTACGTCGAGTCCGTCTGGTGGGCGCTGAAGCAGATCTGGAACAAGGACCTCATCTACGAGGGCCACAAGGTCGTCCCCTACTGCCCGCGCTGCGGCACGGCGCTCGCCTCGCACGAGGTCGCGCAGGGCTACAAGGACGTCGTCGACACGAGCGTCTACGTCCGCATGGAGGTTGCGGGCGACCACGGCCCGCTGCAGGCCGGCGACGAGCTCGTCATCTGGACCACGCTGCCCTGGACGGTCATCCCGAACACGCTCATCGCGGTCAACCCCGAGCTCACCTACGTGCGCGCGCGGGTGCCGGGCGAGGCCGCGGTGCACGTCGTCGCGGAGGCGCTGGTCGAGCGCGTGCTCGGCGAGGAGGCGGAGGTCCTGGAGCGCTTCCCGGGCTCCGCGCTCGAGGGCGCCGCCTACGCCGCGCCGTTCGGCTACCTCGGCGAGGCGCAGTACGGCGCGGGGGCGCACACGGTCCGCGGCGCGGCGTTCGTCTCCGCCGAGGACGGCACGGGCCTGGTCGGCACCGCGATCGCCTTCGGCGAGGACGACTACGCGCTCGGGGTCGGCGCGGGCCTCACGGTCGTGAACCCCGTGCTGCCGGACGGCACGTTCGACGAGGGCGTCGGCCCCTACTCCGGCATGGACGTCCGCGCCGCCGACGCGCGGGTGGTCGAGGAGCTCGAGGCGGGCGGTCGCCTCCTGCGCGCGACGCCGTACGAGCACTCCTTCCCGCACTGCTGGCGCTGCTCCACGCCGCTCATCTACTACGCCAAGCCCTCCTGGTACATCCGCACGAGCCAGCTCCGGGAGCAGCTCAAGGCCTCGAACGAGGCCATCACGTGGCACCCGCCGCACATCAAGCACGGCCGGATGGGCGACTGGCTGGAGAACAACGTCGACTGGGCGCTCTCCCGGGAGCGCTACTGGGGCACGCCCCTGCCCGTCTGGCGCTGCGAGGAGGGTCACACGCACTGCGTCGGCTCCCTCGACGAGCTCGAGGAGCTCTCGGACGTCCGCCTCGCCGATCCCCACCGCCCCTACGTCGACGACGTCGGCTTCCCCTGCCCGCAGTGCGCGCGGCGGATGGAGCGCGTGCCGGAGGTCATCGACGTCTGGTTCGACTCGGGCGCCATGCCCTTCGCCCAGCACCACGCGCCCTTCGAGCACGAGGACCTCTTCCGCAGCCGCTTCCCCGCGGACTTCGTCTGCGAGGCGCTCGACCAGACGCGCGGGTGGTTCTACTCGCTCATCGCGGTCGGGACGCTCCTCTTCGACCGCGCCCCGATGGAGCACGTCGTGTGCCTCGGGCTGATCCTCGACGAGGGCGGCCTGAAGATGTCGAAGTCCAAGGGGAACATCGTCGTCCCCTGGGACGTCATCGACCGCTACGGCGCCGACGCGTTCCGCTGGTACTTCTTCACCTCCAAGCAGCCCTGGGACGGCTACCGCTTCTCCACCGACGCCGTCGGCGAGGGGGTGCGGCTCTTCCTCAAGCAGCTCTGGAACACCTACGCGTTCCTGCAGACCTACGAGCCGTCGGAGGACGTCGGCGCCTGCGAGCAGACGGAGCTCGACCGGTGGATCCTCTCGCGGCTGAGCGGCACCGTGAGCGAGGTCACCGCGCGCCTCGACGACTACGACGCGACGTTCGCGGGCCGGGCCATCGCGGCCTTCGTCGACGACCTCTCCAACTGGTACGTCCGCCGCAACCGCCGCCGCTTCTGGACGGGCGACCCGCACGCGTTCGAGACGCTCCGCACCTGCCTGCTGACGGTCTCCCAGCTCCTCGCGCCGTTCACGCCGTTCGTCGCGGACGAGGTCTGGGAGGGGCTCGAGGGCGGCGGCGCCTCCGTGCACCTCTCGGACTGGCCCGCGGCGGGGGAGCGCGACGAGGCGCTCGAGGCCGACATGGCCGTCGCGCGCGACACGGTGCGCATGGGCCTGAGCGCGCGCGGCGCCTCGAAGATCAAGCTGCGCCAGCCGCTCCGGGAGGCCGTCGTGGTCGCCGCGGGCGCCGAGCGCGCGGCGATCGAGCGCTTCGCGGAGGTCATCCGGGAGGAGCTCAACGTGAAGGAGCTGCGCTTCGTCGCCGGCGCCGAGGAGCTCGGCTCCTACGCGCTGAAGGCGAACTACCGGGCGCTCGGGCCGCGCTTCGGGAAGGCGATGCCGCAGGTCGCCGCGGCGATCGAGGCGCTGGACGCGCAGCACGTCGCCGTCGTCCTGCGCGACGGCGGCACGGTGGGCCTGAACATCGACGGCCACGAGCACGAGCTCACGGGGGAGGACGTCACGCTGCAGATGCAGCCCCTCGAGGGCTACCAGGTGGAGCGCGAGGGGGCGCACGCCGTGGCGCTCGAGCTCGGGATCGACGCCGGGCTGCGCGAGGAGATGCTCGCCCGGGAGGTCGTGCGCGCGGTGCAGGGTGCGCGCAAGGACGCGGGGCTCGACGTCTCGGACCGCATCGCGCTCGAGCTCGGCGGGAGCGCGGAGCTCCTCGGGGCGGCGCGGGCCTGGGAGGAGCTCATCGCCGGCGAGGTGCTCGCGGTGTCGGTCGCCTGGGACAACGCGGGCGGCAGCGCGGCGACCATCGAGGGCCAGGAGCTGCGCATCTCCGTCACGCGCGCGTGACGGAAGTGCGCAGCCGCGTGCTGCGCGTGTCCTGACGCCCTTGGGTCGGCACAACGACCCTTCAGGAGGCAGGAACGATGGACGACGAGACGCTGGTGGCCGTGGTGGGCGGCATCCCCGAGGGCTGCTGGATGAGCTACGCGGACGTCTGCGCGGCGAGCGGCGGCAGCGCGCGTCAGGCGCTCGGGCTCAACGGGCGGCTCACACGCCTGGGGTGCGCGGGCGCCTGGCGGGTGCTCAAGGCGAACGGGACCATCGCCCCGACGGCGCTCGGCGACCCCGCGGGGGTCCTCGCGAAGCTCGAGGCCGAGGGCGTGGTCTTCGAGGGCGGTCGCGCGCGGGCGGAGCAGCGCTTGCGGCCCGCGGAGGGCGTGGCGGCCGAGGAGGCCGCGCGCGCGGAGGCCGCGGCACGGCGGGACGCCGAGCGCGCGGCCGCGGCAGAGCCCGCGACGGCCGAGGCCGAGCGCGATGGCGTGGCGCTCGACGTGTGACCCCTGGGGAGTCGTCACGTCTCCCAGGGGGTCACACCCCGGCAGGAGCGGCTCCCGCGAGCAGCGCGCGGGAGTCCCGCAGCACGGCGGCCTGGAAGGCCGGGTCCGCCGCGCGCGGCGAGGCGGCGATGACGCGGCCACGGTGGTCGACGAGGCTGCCGCTCGGCACGGGCGGCGGCTCCTCGAGCAGCAGGCGGGCGAGCTGCGCGCCCGAGCGGGCCGGCGTGCTGGCGAACGGCAGGACCTGGAGTGCCGGCATGACGGTCCGCCAGAGCAGGCGCGCCGCGGGGTTGAGGTCGCGGGCCAGGCCCGTGCCCGGCATGAGTCCCGGGTCGAGGCAGGTCACGTGGAGCCCGGGGTGCTCCGGGGCGAGCGCGGCGGCGGTTGCGGTGACCAGGAGCTTCGAGCTCGTGTACCGCTGCTGGCCGCCGCCCGTGCTCCCGGGCGCGGCGGGGCGGGCCATGGCGGCGACCTCGCCCTCGAGCGGCGCCGGCATGCCCGTGCGCTGCGCCGGGTCGTGGGTCGCCGAGCCGACGAGGACGACGCGGCGCGGGGGCGTGGGCCGCGCCAGGAGGCGGTCGAGCAGGAGCAGGTGGGCCAGGTGGTTGACCTGGAAGGTGGCCTCGAAGCCGTCCCGCGTCCGCTCCGCCGCGCTGGAGAACTGCAGGCCCGCGTTGCACGCGACGGCGTCGACGGGGCCGAGCGCATCGGCGGCCCGCGCGACCCCGGCCAGGTCCGCGAGGTCCAGGACGACGGGCGTCCCGCCGACCTCGCGCGCGACCGCCGCGACGGCGCCGGCGGCGCGCCCCGCGACGAGGACGTGGGCACCGCGGGCGGCGAGGGCGCGGGCGGCGGCGAGGCCGAGGCCGCGGGTGGCGCCGGTGACGAGGACGGAGGGCATGACCACAATGTGGCAGCTGCTGCCAGTTGGCGCAAGCTGCCACGATCCGGGCGTGGCGCTGCGGGAGCAGAAGAAGCAGCGGACGGCCGCAGCCATCGAGGCCGCGGCGCTCGTGCTGTTCGCCGAGCGGGGCTACGACGCGGTGACGCTCGCGGACGTCGCCGCGGCGGCCGGGGTCGCCGACCGCACGCTCTACCGCTACGTCTCCGACAAGCAGGAGCTCCTCTTCGGCGAGGACGCTGCGTGGCGCGCCGCGCTCGGGGCCGCGCTCGCGGCCCGGCCCGCGGAGGAGCCGCCGCTCCCGGCGGTCCGCGCGGCGTCCGCGGCGGTCGCCGCGCAGCTCGAGCCGCGCCGCGACGAGCTCCGCCGGCGCGCCGCGGTCATCGCGGCCGCCCCGGCGCTCGTGGCGCGCGAGGCGGTCAAGCACGCGGGCTGGGCCGAGGCGATCACCGCGGCCCTTCGTCACCGCGGCACGACGGCGGCGCAGGCGCGGCTCGCGGCCGGCCTCGGCGTCCTGGCCTTCGAGGACGCCTCGGCCCGCTGGCTGGCCCCCGTGCGCCGCCGCCGCTCCCTCGCCGCGGAGCTCGACGCGACGTGGGTGGCGCTCGAGGAGCTCCGGGGCTAGGAGAGCGCGGGCTCGAGCTGCTGCTCGAGCTTCTTCTTCGGGTACGCGCCGATGATCTTCGTCGCGGGGGCGCCCGCCTTGAAGAGCACCATGGTCGGCAGGGAGAGGATCTGGTACTCCGCGGCCGTCTGCTGGTTCTCGTCGACGTTGACCTTGACGACGCGGAGGCCGCGCTCCTCCGAGATCTGCTCGAGGATCGGCGAGACGGCGCGGCACGGGCCGCACCAGGGCGCCCAGAAGTCGACGAGGACGGGCTCGAGGCTCTCGATGACCTCCGCCTGGAAGGTCGCGTCGGTGACGTCGGAGACGTTGGCGGCCATGACTAGGAGACCACCGGCTCGATCTCGGCGACGAGCTTCTTCTTCGGGTAGGCGCCGACGATCTGCTTCGCGGGCTGGCCGCCCTTGAAGATGATCATCGTCGGGATCGACATGACCCCGAACTGGGCCGCCGTCTGCTGGTTCTCGTCCACGTTGAGCTTCACGATCCGCAGGTCGTCGCGCTCGGACGCGATCTCCTCGAGGACCGGGCCCACGACGCGGCACGGGCCGCACCAGGGCGCCCAGAAGTCCACGAGGACCGGGGTGTCGGCCTCGATGACCTCGGCCTGGAAGTTCGTGTCGGTGACGTCGGTGACGGCGATGCCCATGTCGGTGCTCCTTCAGGAGGGGTTGCCCCTTCACTATACAAAGTGAAGTGCGGGGTTCGGGGCCGGCGGACCGCCCCGGGCGAACCTACCCGCGCGGGCCGCGTCAGCCGCCGCGGCGGCGCAGCCCCGGGACCATGAGGACGGCCTCCGCAGCGATCCGCCAGTTCATCTTCGAGGCGCCCAGGCGGCGCTCCCGGAACGTGATGGGGATCTCCCGGACCCGGAAGCCCTGGCGGATCGCCCGGTAGGTCAGCTCGACCTGGAAGGCGTAGCCGTGCGAGCGGACCGTGGGCAGGTCGACGGCACGCAGGACCTCGGCCCGGAAGCACTTGAAGCCGCCCGTGACGTCGCGGACGCCCAGGCCGAGCATGCGCCGGGAGTACCAGGAGCCGCCGCGGGAGATGAGCTCACGCGTCCTGCTCCAGTCGCTCACGCCGCCGCCGGGGACGTAGCGCGAGCCCAGGGCGAGGTCGGCCGGCCCGCGGACGGCGTCGAGCAGCCGCGCGAGGTCCGCGGGGTCGTGGGAGAGGTCCGAGTCCATCTCCATGACGAAGGCGGCATCGGCCTCGAGGGCGGTCGCGAACCCCGCGAGGTAGGCCGGGCCGAGCCCGAGGCGCTCCGTGCGGTGGAGCACCCGCACGCTCGGGAGCTCGGCGGCGAGGGCGTCGGCGATGCGGCCCGTGCCGTCCGGGGAGTCGTCGTCGACGACCAGGATGCGGTGGCCCCCGGGTGCCGCGCGCGCGAGGACGGCGTCGGCCGCCCGGACGACCGCGTCGAGGTTCTCCGCCTCGTTGAAGGTCGGGAGGATGAGCCAGGCCGCACCGGTCACGAGCGGCCGTAGCCTAGGGACCGCATGTCCGAGACCGCCGCCCGCCCCGATCCGCCGAACCTCACCATCGCCGCGCTCTTCGACGAGCTCGCGGACCTCTACGAGCTCGACGGCGCCTCCATCCACCGCGTGCTGGCCTACCGCAACGCGGCCAAGATCGTGCGCGAGGCGCCGCGCTCCATCGCAGCGCTCACCCGGGAGGGGTCGGTCACGTCCCTGCCCGGGATCGGCAAGACGCTCGAGGAGAAGGTCCTCGCCCTGCTCGAGACGGGGACGATCCCCGCGGTGGAGAAGCTCCGGGCGAAGTTCCCGCCCGGGCTGATCGACATGACCCGGCTGCCCGGTCTCGGACCGAAGAAGGCGCGCAAGCTCTTCGACGAGCTCGGCCTGGACTCGTTGGAGAAGCTCCGGGAGGCGGCCGAGCAGGAGAAGCTCCGCGGGGTGAAGGGCTTCGGGCCGAAGTTCGAGGCCTCCGTCCTGGCCGCGCTCGAGGCCGGGCTCGGCGACGCGCCCGCGCCGCGGGTGGTCATGCACAAGGCGCTGCCGGTCGGGGAGGGGATCGTCGCGGCGCTGCTCGCCCATCCCGCGAGCGACAAGGTGGAGCTCGCGGGCAGCGCGCGGCGCCTCGCGGACTCCTGCAAGGACCTCGACATCATCGCCACCGCGAGCGACCCGGCGGCGCTCATCGCGGCGTTCGGCGAGCTCGACGTCATCGAGTCCGTCAGCGGCATCCCGGGCCAGAACGCGGCGCGGGCGCGGACCCACACGGGCATGCCGATCGACCTGAAGGTCGTCGAGCCCGACCAGTTCGGCAACCTCCTGCAGCACTTCACGGGCTCGAAGATGCACAACGTCTCCCTCCGCGAGGCGGCCGTGCGGCGCGGGTTCCACGTCAGCGAGTACGGGCTGCTCGACGACGCCACGGGCGAGACGCACCGCTGCGCGACGGAGCACGAGGTCTACGAGCGGCTCGGCCTGCCCTGGATCCCGCCCGAGCTGCGCGAGGACCGCGGGGAGCTCAAGCTCGCGAGCGCCGACGAGGTCCCGGAGCTCATCGAGCACGGGGACCTCCTCGGGGACCTCCACATGCACACGACGGCCTCCGACGGGCGCAACTCCATCGAGGAGATGGCGCTCGCGGCGCGCGAGCGGGGGCTGCAGTACATCGTCATCACGGACCACTCCGCGACCCACGGCTTCGGCAACCACGTGACCCCGGACCACCTGCGGCGGCAGATCGAGGCGGTGCGGGAGGTCAACGCGCGGACCGAGGGCATCGAGGTCCTCATCGGGACGGAGACGAACATCGGGACGGACGGCAACCCGGACTACCCCGACGAGCTGCTCGCGGAGCTCGACTGGGTCATGGGCTCCGTGCACACGGCGTTCGGGACGGAGCCGACCCGCCGGATCGTCACGGCCTGCGAGCACCCGTGGATCGACTGCATCGGGCACCCGACGGGCCGCAAGATCGAGGCGCGGCCGCCCTACGACGTCGACATGGAGCAGGTCATCGCCGCGGCCGTGCGGACGGGGACGATGCTCGAGATCAACTCCGCCCCGGACCGCCGCGACCTCAACGACCTCCACGCCCGCGCGGCGCGGGACGCGGGCGTCCGCATCGTCGTCGACTCCGACGCGCACGGGACGAGCACGCTCGGCATCACCCGCTGGGGCATCGCGACCGCGCGCCGTGCCTGGCTCACGAAGGCCGACGTGGCCAACACGCTCCCCTGGGCGCAGTTCGCGCCGCTGCGCAAGCGCGCGGGTGACTGAGAAGTGCCAGGCACCTCTCAGTCACGCCAGCAGGCGGGGCAGCAGCTCCTCGGCCACCGTGCGGTCGACCGCCGCGCGCCCGAAGGGCTCCAGCAACGCTGAACGTCGGTTCACCGCCAACGCCTGGCGGTGATCCGACGCTCGAGGCGCTGCGAGCGCCCGGGTGAGCGCCGCCGCGAGCACCGCCGCGTCCGCGTCGCCCGGGACCACGAGCTCCGGAGCGAGCTCGCGGGCCAGCGGGAGCGCGGCGTAGGGGCCCGGCGCGGCGGTCGTGACGAGCGCGCAGCCCTCCGCGAGCGCCTCGAGCTGCGCGATGCCGTAGTCCTCCCGCCGCGGCGCGGTGACGAAGACGCGCGCACGGCGCAGGAGCGCGCGGTACTCCGCGGGCTCCAGTGGCCCGGTGACGGTCACGAAGGCCGGGAGCGCGCCGGCCCCACCGCCCGCCCGCCACGCGGCCTCGACGTGCTCCCGTGGGGCGCCGGCGACCACGAGCGACCCGGCCGGTGCCGCTCGCGCCCAGGCGGCCAGGACGCGGTCGAGGCCCTTCTTCGTCCAGTTCCCCCCGTAGGTCAGCGCCGCGATGTCCCGCTCGGGCGCGGGCGTGCCCGAGGGCTCGACGGGGACCGGGACGACGACGACCCGCGCCGGGTCGGGGGCCGGAACGCCCTCGAAGGCCCCGGCGGCCTGGGGGACGAGCAGCGGCGCCGCGCGCAGCCGCCGCGCCTCGAGCG
Organism: uncultured Solirubrobacteraceae bacterium; assembly: GCA_963844155.1. Lineage (GTDB taxonomy): Bacteria > Actinomycetota > Thermoleophilia > Solirubrobacterales > Solirubrobacteraceae > Paraconexibacter. Next base: position 1,238,847 of record CAWJMY010000001.1, on the reverse strand, counting down.
GGCGCTGCCAGAGCCCGTGCCGGCCGGGCCGGGTCGCGGCGGCGAGCGCGTCGAAGCGGATCGCCCCCGGGCGCGGCCAGAGGAGCGCCGCCGTCGTCGTGGAGTAGAGGACCGCACGCGGGGAGGCCGAGGCCAGCCCGGCGATCGCCGCACGCCGCGCCGCCAGCGCCCAGCCCAGGTCCGTGGCCATGAGCGTCCGGACCTCCCGCGGCGGCGCGGCGGTCACGCGCGCCACGGACGCCCCCGCCCGCTCCAGCGCGCCGTGCAGCTCGTCCTCCGCCGCACGCAGGCCCGGGGTGGAGCCGAGGCAGACGAGGAGGAGGTCGGTCACGGCCCCCACCCTGCCGCACCACTAGGGTCCGCCGCCGCGTGACCGGCACCCTCATCAACGTCGCGACGGTCCTGCTCGGCACGCTCGTCGGCACGGCCCTCGGCTCGCGCCTGCCCCAGCGCCTGCAGGAGCGGGTGCTCGCGGGGCTCGGCCTCGTGACGCTCGTCATCGGCGTCGAGCTCGCGCTCACCTGGCGGGACACGAACACGCTCTTCGTCCTGGGCGGCGTCCTGCTCGGCGGGATCGCCGGCGAGGGGCTGCGGATCGAGGACCGCCTGGCCGCGCTCGGCGACCGCCTCCAGGCCGCCACGAACCGCGGGGACGCGGCGGGCACGAGCACGGTCTCCGAGGCGTTCTTCACCGCGAGCCTGCTCTTCTGCGTCGGGCCGCTCACCGTCGTCGGCGCCATCCAGGACGGCCTGACCGGCGACTACCAGGCGCTCGCCACCAAGGCGGTGCTCGACGGCTTCGCGAGCATCGCCATCGCGGCGTCGCTCGGCCCGGGCGTCGCCTTCGCGGCGCTCTCGGTCCTGGTCATCCAGGGCGGCATCTCCTTGAGCGCGGGCCTCTTCGAGGACCTCCTGCCCGAGGGCAGCGAGGCGCTCGCCGCCCTCTCGAGCGCCGGCGGGGTGCTCATCATCGGGATCGCGCTGAAGCTCCTGGCCCTCACGGACGTGAAGGTCGGGAACTTCCTCCCCGCGCTCGCTCTTCGCCCCCGCGCTGGTCGGGATCGCGAGCCTCTTCGGCGGGTGAGCGCCGCTCAGCGGAAGCGGCGTGCCAGGCGGATGAGGGCCCGCAGCGGCCGGGTCACGGTCCAGCTCGCGGACGACTCGAGGTCGCGGACGACCGCGCCGAGGCGCTGGAGCTCCTCCGTCTCGATCGGCACCTGGCCGCCGGGTGGCGTCGGGACCTTCAGCAGCCCGAAGCGCCCCACGACCTCCGCGCGGTAGACGACGCCCTGGCGCAGGGCGAAGAGGTCGATCTCGATGGAGGCGCCGGGGGCCCGGGCCGCGAGGACGTTGTGGCCGACGGTCACGTAGCGCTCCCGCGGGACCTGCAGGGGGAGCTCGTCACCGGCGAGCCTCACGAGCCGGGGGAGCTCCGTCCCCTGCTCCCACAGCAGCAGCTCGAGGCTGTCGAGGCGCAGGAGGTGGGTCTCCGTGCACGGCTGGAGCCTGATGGAGCGGAGGTCGGCACCGTTGTGCGACCAGGTCAGCAGGACGTTGCCGCGCGTGTTCTGCCGCAGCTCGATCTCGTCCGCGGGCTCGGGCTCGTCGTTCGTGGCCCCCGCGTCCACGACGTCGACGAGCGCGACGCCGGCGGGGCTCGAGAGCCCGTCCCAGGGGGAGATGCCCGCGGCCGCGGCCTGGAGGAGCGGCGCCTGGTCCGGCGCGTAGCGCGCGACCAGGCCGGCGGGCCAGTAGAGCGCCTGCATGGGCAGCGCCTGGAGCTGGTCCGCCGAGGCGTGGGTGGCCAGGCGCTCGTGGTCGACGCCCGCCAGCGGGTCCTCCCGGGCCGAGCCCCGCCCCTCGTCGTGGCGCCAGTCCCCGAACAGGCGGGCCTCCTCCGGCGTCGGCGCGATGATGCTCCGCAGCAGCACGGGCAGGACGTCCTGCTGCGCGTCGGCGAGCGTCGGCAGCAGCGCGGGCTCCTCGGCGCGGTAGCGCAGCCAGGTCTCGTGGAAGGCCCGGACGCCGTCCCGGACCGCGGCCGCGTCCAGGCGCTGGCCCTCCGTCCTGGGGTCGAGCTCGGCGACGACGGGCAGGAGCTCGGCGTCGAGGCCGCGCTGGGTGCCGACCGCGTCGCAGGTCACCTGCTCGATGACCTCCGGGCTGCGCATGACGAGCTGCACGACCTCCTTCCGACTGCCGCTGTCCAGCAGGTAGGAGCGCACCTGCAGCCCGCCGGCCACCCGCTTGAGCGCGCTGTCGTTCGTGATGAGGTAGAGGCCCGCCACCTCGAGGTCGCGACCGTCGTCGGCCAGGACCTTCGCGGCGTCGGCCTGGATGCTCGCGCCCCAGCCGAGGTCCACGAGCCAGAGCCGGCCGGAGGGGTCCGCGGCGTCGGCCAGGACGCGCGCGGCACGTCCCGCAAGCTCGCGCCCGTGGGCGACGGCCTTCTCCCAGAGGACGGCGTCCTCGAGCACCGCCTTCTCGAACATCCCGCGCACGACGGGGTCGATGAGGCGCGTCTGCGCCTGGGCGGCGAGCTCGGGGACGTCCTCGAGCCCGAGGCCCAGGATGCGCAGCGCCTCCCGGACCGTCAGCCCCGAGCGCCCCTGCAGGAGGGTGTCCAGCGGCTCCTCGCTGCTCCACAGCGTCGCGGAGAGGCCCACGTGCCGGTTGAGCCAGGTCGGGACCGCGGCGACTGTCCACGCCCTCGGCGGCCGCGGCGGCGCCGACGAGCTCGGCCAGGAGCGTCCCCTCGCGCATGAGGCAGCCGATGCGCTCGACGCCCTCCTCGGCCGCCTGGCGGGCGACCCACTGGGCGAAGCCGCTCAGGACGGGACCGAGGACCGTGGCCCCGTAGCGCCAGAACGCCTCGCGGGCGACCGGGACGCCCGGCCGCCCGAGCAGCTTGCCGCGCACGGCGTGCAGCCCGGAGGGCTCGGGGGTCGTCCGCCACTCGAGCGGCAGGGGCATCGCGATGCCCTCCCGCAACCGGCGCTCGGCGTCGGCGATCTGCTTGAGCGCCGGGCTGCGCTGGTCGTACGAGCAGGCGCGGACGCCCGCCTCCAAGGCCTTCTCGACGTCGTCGGCGGGGTTGTCCCCGAAGTGCACGAGGTGCTCCGGCGCGACGCCCAGGACCTCCTCCGTGCGCTCCCAGAGCCCGCTCCCCTTGCCGAAGCCGAGGTCGCAGGAGACGAAGAGCTCCACGCCGTCGAGCAGCTCCTCGACGCCCGGCAGCTGCAGGAGCGAGCGCAGGACGGGCGCGGGGTAGTAGATGTCCGAGACCGCGGCGATCCGCACGCCGCGGGCCTTCGCGTCCCGCAGGAACGCCACGACGTCGAGGTCGGGCACGAGCACCTCGCGCTCCGCCCGGACCTCCGCGGCGACGAGGTCCTCCCCCGTCGTGTCGCCCCGCAGCGCCCACCGCGGGAAGCACGCGTAGATGCTCGCGATGTCCGTCTCGTAGCTGCCGTCGACCGCCTGACGCCGCTCGCGCGCGCGCAGCTCGGCCGCCTCCCGCACCGCGCCGAACATCGCCGGGGTCATGGACGCGGCGAGGCGCCCCTCCTCGCGCAGGGCGCGGCCGACGAGCGCGAAGACGTCGACGGGCCGGTCCACCCGGCGGAAGACGAGGGTGTCGAAGACGTCGAAGGTGAGCAGCCGGACCTCGCCGGCGCGCATCGCCTCGTCCACCTTCTGCAGCCGGGTGTCGAGCGCGGGGGCGGTGGAGCTCATCGCCGGCAAGTCTAAGTCGGGCGCCCGGCCGGCGCGGGGACCTCAGCCGCGGTCGCCGAAGTGCCCGGGCCACTCCTCGACGGGGATCCGGGTGATGTCGCGGATCTCCCCGTGGGTGCCCCACTCGTTCGCCCCCATGCGCGAGAGCGGCTTGAGCTTGCGGACCTCGGGCCGCCCGCCCTCCATGACGTCCTCGCGGACCGCGGCGTGGACCACCCGGCCGAAGACGACCGTCGAGCTGCCGAAGGACGTCGTCGCGTGCAGGACGCACTCCAGCGCGACGGGCGAGGCGGCCACCCGCGGCGGCGCCACCCGCAGCGAGGGCTCGCGCTCGAGCCCGACCGCGTCGAACTCCGACGTCCCGGGCGGGAAGCCCGTCCCCGTCGCGTTGACCTCCTCGAAGAGCTCCTCCGGGGTGAAGGAGACGACGAACTCCCCCGTGGCCTCGACGTTGCGCAGCGTGTCCTTGCGCCCGACGGAGGTGAACTGCACGACGGGCGGCGAGACGGAGGCGACGGTGAAGAAGGAGTGCGGCGCGAGGTTGTCGATCCCCTCGGCCGAGCGGGTCGAGACCCAGGCGATGGGCCGCGGCACGATCACGGAGTTCAGCAGCTTGTAGAAGCTGTAGGGGTCCGTGGTGGCGGGGTCGACGTCGTGGCGCACCCCGCGCAGACTAGGCGGCGCCCTCCGGCAGCTCGGGCACCTCGCGCCGGAGCCCCGGCATGCGGACGAGCGCCACGGGCGCCACGGGGGACGTGCGCTCGACGAAGTACGTCACGCCGTCGCGCTCCTCCACGGCGGTGATCGCCTTGTCCTGGTGGCGCCAGGCCAGCGCCCAGAGGATCGCGAAGCCCGCCGCGATGCCCGGCACCTGCGGGGCCAGGAACGCCAGGGCGCCGCTGACCGCCGTCGCCAGCAGCAGGGGCCAGAGGCGGTTGAGCACCGTGGGCCAGGGCCGGTCCTCCGGCATGGAGGTCGCCACCCGCGCGTCGGCGAGGGCCCGCGCGATGGGCACGGAGGTCGCGGGGTGCCGGCCGAGGTAGGCGCCGAGGATGCCCGCGACGAGCCACCAGGCGACGGCCTGCACCGCGACGCTCGAGCCCGGGTCGTTCGCCGTCCCCACGACGCACGCGGCCGCCAGCGCCGTCGCCGCGCCCGCGCTGAGCAGGACCGTCGTGCGCAGGAGGTCCGCGAAGCGCACGCCTAGGCCGCGGCGAGGAGGACCAGGAGGTCGCGGACGCCCGCGGGCCCGTCGACCATGAGGTCCGCGGCGGCCTCGAGCTCGGGCGGGGTCTCGTCCGAGGCCACCCCGACGCAGACCGCGGCGCCGAGCTTCCCCCCGGCGACGAGGGCGCGGAGGCCGTCGAAGGCGTCGATGTCCGTGCGGTCGTCGCCCGCGTAGAGCGCGACGTCGAGCCCGGCCTCGCCGAGCAGCCGGGTGATCCCGCGGCCCTTGTCCATCGGGACGGGCGGGCGGACCTCGAGGATCTTCCGGCCCCAGTGGGTGTGGAAGCCCTCGGCCTCCGCCCGGTCCGCGAGCACGCGGAGCGCCGCCTCCGCGGCCTCCTCGTCGGGGGCGCCGCGCCAGTGGAAGCCCGCGATGGCCTCCTTGTCCTCCGCGCGCACGCGCAGCCGGTCGAGCTCCTCGGTCTGCGAGCGCCGCGCCCAGGCCCGCACGCGCGCGCCCCACTCCGCGACCTCCGGGTCGACCTCCGCCTCCGTCGCGCCCCCGCGCAGCACCTCCGTGCCGTGGTTGCCGACGTAGGTGATCGAGCCGAGGGAGACGATCCGGCGCGCGACGGCCGAGCGCCGGCCGCTCACGCAGGCCACGACGCCGAACTTCTTCGCGACCGCGATGAGCGGCGTCCGGGTGGGCTCGGGCACGTGCGCGTCGTCCGCGTGGCGGACGATGGGTGCCAGGGTGCCGTCGACGTCCAGGAGGACCGCCGCGCGGGTGGGGTCGGCGAGCAGCGGGGCGAGCGCCGCGGCGAGCGGGGAGGGGGCAGCCATGCGCTCCGTAGCATGGCAGGGGTGCCCCGCCGGAGAACGCTGGCGCTGGCCGCCATCGGGACCGCCGCGGGGCTCTTCTCCGGCCTCTTCGGCGTCGGCGGCGGCGTGGTCATGGTGCCGCTCCTGGTCCTCTGGCTCGGCTACGGGGAGCGCGAGGCCACGGGGACGTCGCTGGCCGCGATCGTCGTCATCGCGACCGCCGCGACGCTCACCCACGGCGCCTACGGGAACGTCCACCTCGGGGACGGGCTGCTGGTCGGGCTCCCCGCGATCGGCGGCGTCCTGGCCGGCACGGCGCTGCAGCAGCGCATCCCGCCCCGCGCCGTCCGGCTCCTCTTCGCCGCCCTGCTCGCCGCGACCGCCGTGGAGCTCCTCGTCGGGTGATCACCGCGGCGCTCATCGGCCTCGTCGCGGGGGTGCTCGCCGGCCTGCTCGGCATCGGCGGCGGCGCGCTCTTCGTCCCCGCGCTCGTCCTCGTCCTCGGCCTCCCGCAGGTCGACGCGGAGGCGACCTCCCTGCTGGCGATCGTGCCCGTCGCGCTCGTGGGCGCGGTCCGCCAGCACGGCTACGGGAACGTCCGGGTCCGCGACGGGCTGCTCGTGGGCGCGCTCGCGATCCCGGGCGCGCTGCTCGGGGTCGTCCTCGTGAACCTCCTGCCCGAGCGCGCGGTCGAGGTCGGCTTCGCGGGGCTCCTGCTCCTCGTGGCCGTCACGGCTCGCCCGCGGCTAGCTCCCCAGCCCGTGCTCGAGCGCGCCCTTCACGGCGGCGTCGAGCGCGTTGATGCGGAAGAGCGCGAGCGCCTCGGCCGAGGCGAAGCGCCGCTGGGGCGCCGCCTCCGGGCCGTGGTGGGTGAGCACGCAGTGGGCGAGCTGCAGGCGCCGCGGCTCGTCGAGGCCGCCCGCGTGCTCGTCGAGCAGGCGCAGCCCGAGCTCCACGTGCCCGAGCAGGCGCCCGGGCTCGGAGAGCTCGATCTCCGCGCCGTAGGCGTACTCCCGCGTCTTGCCCAGGTCGTGGACGAGCGCCGCGGTCATCAGGAGGTCCGGGTTGAGCTTCGGGTGCTGGAGGCAGAGCTCCTGCGCGAGCGTGCCGACCGCGACCGTGTGCTCGAGCAGGCCGCCGAGGTAGGCGTGGTGGCCGCGCGGGGAGCAGGGCGCCAGGCGCCACGCGGCGCGGAGCTCCGTGCTGCCCAGCAGCCGCCCGAGGAGCCCGGCGTAGCCCGCGTCGTGGACCTCGGCGGCGAGGTGCTCGAGGAAGCCGTCGAGCTCGTCGAGGTCCCGGTAGGCGACGGGGAGGAAGCGCGTCGGGTCCCCGGCGCCGGCCGGCGCGGTGGCGATGTTCTGGACGTCGAGCTGGAGCTCCTCCCGGAAGCGCTCGACGGCCGCCCTCACGCGCACGAGCTGCCCGCGCTCGAAGCGCCCGGCGAGCCGGTCGGCGTCCTTGAACACGCGCGCCGGGACGCTGCCCGTGCGGTCCCGGAGCTCCAGGGAGAGGTACGGCGCGCCGGACTTCGTCGTCAGGCGGTCCTTGCGCACGCACGCCAGGATGGTGTCGACGACGTCCCCCGCCCGGAGCGTGGCGACGGTCGCCGGCTCGCTCGTCGGGGGTTCGGGCACCCGGCCATCATGGCGGCGCAGCCCGACGGGTGCCCGTCGGGGACGGGTACCGTGGTCCTGATGCAGCCGTTGATCTGGGAGAGCCGTCCCGACGGGCTTCGCGCCCCCGCCCTCGTGTGCGCCTTCACGGGCTGGAACGACGCGGGCGACGCCGCCTCCGCCGCCCTGCAGTTCATCGGCTCCTCCCTGCAGGCGACCCGCTTCGCGACGATCGACCCCGAGGAGTTCTACGACTTCCAGGCCACCCGCCCGCGCATCCGCCTGGTCGAGGGCAAGAGCCGCGAGATCGAGTGGCCCGAGGTGGAGGTCTACGCCGCGCGCATCCCGCGCGCCCCGCGCGACCTCATCCTCCTGCAGGGTCCCGAGCCCTCCATGCGCTGGAAGACGTTCATGCAGCAGATCATCGAGCTCTCCGAGGCGCTCGGGGTCCAGATGGTCGTGACGCTCGGCGCGCTCCTGGCCGACGTGCCGCACACGAAGCCCGTCCACATCACGGGCTTCGCCTCCGACGAGGGGCTCGTGGAGCGCCTCGGGCTGCAGAGCTCGAACTACGAGGGCCCGACGGGCATCACGGGCGCGGTCCTCGCCGCCTGCCAGGAGGTCGGCATGCCGTGCGCCTCCCTCTGGGCCAGCGTCCCGCACTACGTCGCCGCCGCCCCGAACCCGAAGGCCGCCCTGGCGCTCGTGCGCAAGCTCGAGGGCCTCGTCGGCGTGTCCGTCGACGCGGGGGAGCTCGAGGCGGACGCCGCCCGCTACGAGACGCAGGTCTCCGCCGCGGTCGCGCAGGACCCGGACGTCCAGGCCTTCGTGGAGCGCCTCGAGGTGGCCGCGGACGAGGAGGCCGAGGCCCCCGACGTGCCCAGCGGGGACGTCATCGCCCGCGAGTTCCAGCGCTTCCTGCGCCAGCGGGGGCCCGGGGAGAGCTGAGGGGCGCCGCGGTGGCGGGGCCGCCGCGACCGCTGCGTGGCCGAACGTTCGACCGCCTCCCGGTGTTCTGGGGTCTACGGTCGCGCCCCATGCGCTCCTCCCGCTCGCGCCGCGCGGTCCTCGCGGCTGTCGCCGGCGTCCTGGCGGCCCCCGCCGCGGCCGAGGCCGCGGACGCGCCCACCCTCACCGTCCCGACGCCCTGCGTCGCGGGGGAGTGCCGGCCGATCGTGCGCTACGTGCCGGACCCCGGCGCGCTCGCGCGCGTGGAAGTCGCCTGGGACGGCACGGGCTTCGCGGCCCCCACGGACTGCGCCACCGCGTGCACCGTCCGCGGGCCGGCCTTCGCCACCCCCGGCCGCCGGCGGGTCGGGGTCCGGGTGACGGTCCTCGGCGCCGAGGTCCTTCGAGTCGAGCTCCCGGTCACCGTCGTCCCCGCGGCCCCGCCCGAGCCCGAGGCCCCGGATCCCGCCGACTGCCCGCCGCTCGCCGCGGGTGAGCAGTGCGGACCGGGCAACGGCCGCCGGACGCCCGGGGGCGGCGAGAAGGTCTCCCACGTCGGCTGGCCCGCGATCACGGGGATCCTCTGGAAGGTCACCGCCGCGGCGGGCCGCCACGACGTGACGGGCGGCCCGGCGAACGACGAGCTCCTGGGCCACCACGGGGACGACGTCCTGCGCGGCGGGCCGGGCCGCGACGTCCTCTGGGGCGACTGGGATCCGCGGGACAACGGCACGGGGCAGGTCGATCGGCTCTCCGGCGGGGCCGGCGCGGACTGGCTCTACTCGAGCCACGGCCGCAACGCGATCTCGGGCGGTCCGGGCAAGGACTACGTCTGGGCCTACTACGGCCGCGGGACGATCGACTGCGGCCCCGGCTTCGACACCCTCCGGATCCGGATGAACGCCCCGTACCGCGTCACGAACTGCGAGCGGATCAAGAACTTCTGCTCCTTCGGGTCCAAGCCGGGCAACGCGGGCGGGTGCTACAAGCCGGGGGAGAAGCCCCGACGCGGCGGCTGACCCGAGGCTTCCCCTGCCCCGCGCGCGGGAAGGGGTGAGCCATGGACCGCAGACTTGACGCCGGAGCACTCCTCGTGGCGGGGGCAGCGCTGCTGCTCGTCGTCAGCCTCTTCTTGCGCTGGTTCGGCCTCGGGGGCACGGACATCACGGCCTGGCAGGCCTTCGAGGTCGTGGACCTCCTGCTCCTCGCGGCGGCCGGGGCCGCCGCGGCCTCCGCCTTCGGCGTCCTGGACTCGCGCGTGCTGCTCGGGGCGGCGGTCCTCGCGCTCGTCCTGGTGGCCTCCCAGCTCCTCCAGCCCCCACCGGCCGGGCAGGGTGCCGAGCGCGAGGTCGGGGCCTGGCTCGCGCTCGTCGCGAGCCTCGGCCTGCTCGCGGGCGCCGCGCTGAGCGCCGCGCAGATCGCGGTCACCGTCGACGTGAAGGGCCGGGAGCGCCGGCGCCGCGTCACGGCGGTCGACCGCCGCGGCGACGGGGAGCCCGCGCCGGCCACGGAGGTCACCCGGCCGGCCGCGCCCGCCCCGACGGTCGAGACGCCCGCGGAGGACCGCTTCGCCCCGGCCTCCGGGGCCGACCCCGAGGCGACGCAGCCCTTCGCGCCCGAGCGGGACGACGCGGCCCCGTGAGCCCCCGCGCCGCCACCTTCGAGCTCGAGCGCTTCGAGGTCACCCCGATCGGCCCGGCCATCGCGCTGCTCGAGGTCGAGGGCCGGCTGGCCGGCGCGCCCGCACGCGCGAAGGCCCCGTGCCTGCTGGTCGAGCACGCGGGCGGTCGCCGCCGGGAGCACCCCGCGGTGGTCGCGACCGCCGCCGACGGGCGCACGGAGGTGCGCTTCGCGGTCCCCGCCGAGGACGTCGAGGCGGACCTGGCGCTGGCGGTCGGCGGGCTCCTCGTCGACCTCCCGGCGCCCGACCCCGCGCAGGGCACGGATGCCGCGGTCGCCCTGGGGCGGGAGGTGAACGCGCTCCGGCGCCGGCTCGCGGCCCAGGCGGAGCTCCCGGCGCACGCCGCGGCGATGGAGGACGAAGCGGCCCGACGCGTCGTGGAGGCCCGCGCGGAGGCCGACGCCCGCATCGCCGAGGCCGAGCGCGCCGCCGCAGCGCGGATCCTCCGCGTCGCGGGGACCGTCGAGGAGCGCGTGGCCGCCGCCGAGGCGGCTGCGGCCGAGCGGGTCGCCGCGGCCGAGGCGTCGGCCGAGGACCGCGTCGCCGTGGCCGAGGCAGCCGCCGCCGAACGGGTCGCCCTCGCGGAGGCGTCCGCCGACGAGCGGGCGTCCGCGGCCGAGGCGGCCGCCGACGAGCGCGTGACCGCGGCGCAGCGGGCTGCCGAAGCGGCGGCCGCGGCCGCGGCCAGGCTGGAGGAGGAGCGCGACGTCGCCCTCGCCGAGCGCGACGCCGCCCGGGAGGACGCCCTGGGCGCCGCGGCTCGCGTGGAGCAGCTCGCCCGCAGCGAACGCGCCGCCCACGCGGAGCTCGAGCAGCTCCGGCGGCGGGTGCCGGACACGGTCGAGGCGCCGGTGCGCCCGCGCGCCGCGGCGGTGCGTGCCGGCGACGGTCGCACCGCGGACGCGGACGTGCTCCCGGCCGACGGTGGCGCGCGCGGATGCGCGGACGGTGCTCCCGGCGCGACGGAGGCGCCGCGGGCCCGGAGGTGCTCCCGGCCGACGGTGGCGCCGCGGGCGCGGACGTGCCGCCGCGCGACGACGACCCGACGACGCAGGAGCGCCCGGCCGCCGTCGCGGTCGACCCCGGCGCCACGAGCGTCGTCCCGCCGGAGGACACGGGCCCGATCGCCCTGCGCCGCGGCCCGCGGCGCTACGTCCCGGTCGTCGAGCCCGACGGTCCCGCGCAGGGCGAGGGCGGTCCGCGACCGCCCGCGCGCGCCCGCGCTCCCCTCACCGCCCGAGGCCGGCCCGGGCCTGCCCGTCGGCCCGAGCCCGCGCACGCTCGCGCTGCTCGCGGTCACCGCCGCGACCCTCCTCGTCCTCCTGGCGATCCTGACCTTCCTGCTCTGACCCGCACCCCATCGAGTCGTCGGTTGATCCCGCAGGGCGGGATGAAGCGACAACTCGACGCCCCCGGCCGGCGCCGCGCACCGGCCGACGGACCGCCCCCGGCCGGCGCACCGCCCCCGGCCGGCGCCCGCCGGCGGCGCTCAGCCCGCCGCGGCGCCCCGGCCCGCGGCGCGGCCCGAGAAGAGGCAGCCGCCGAGGAACGTCCCCTCGAGGGAGCGGTAGCCGTGCATGCCGCCGCCGCCGAAGCCCGCGACCTCGCCCGCCGCGAAGAGCCCGTCGATCGGCGCGCCGCCCGGGCGCAGCACGCGGCCGTCGAGGTCCGTCTCCAGGCCGCCGAGCGTCTTGCGGGTGAGGATGTTCAGCCGCACGGCGATGAGCGGCCCGGCCTCCGGGTCGAGCAGGCGGTGCGGGGTGGCGATGCGCGTCACGCGGTCCGGGCAGGTAGCGCCGGGCGCCGTGGATCGCGGTGACCTGGAGGTCCTTCGTGAACGGGTTGCCCATCTCGCGGTCGCGGGCGACGACCTCGCGCTCCACGTCCTCGAGGGCGAGCAGCGGCGTGTCGGTCAGCGCGTTCATCCCCGCGACGAGCTCCGGGAGCCCCTGCGCCACGACGAAGTCCGCGCCGTGCTCCTTGAACGCCTCGACGGGCGCCGGCGCGCCCTTGCCGAGGATCCGCGTCTTCAAGAGCTCGCGCACGCTCTTGCCCGTGATGTCCGGGTTCTGCTCCGAGCCCGAGAGCGCGAACTCCTTCTCGATGATCTTCTGGGTCAGGACGAACCACGTGTGCTCGTGCCCCGTCTGCATGATGTGGGCGAGGGTGCCGAGCGTGTCGAAGCCGGGGAAGAGCGGCACGGGCAGCCGCTTGCCCGTCGCGTCGAGCCAGAGCGACGACGGTCCCGGGAGGATCCGGATGCCGTGCCGCGACCAGATGGGATCCCAGTTCTGGATGCCCTCGACGTAGTGCCACATGCGGTCGGGGTGGATGACGTTCCCGCCGGCCTCCGCGGTGACGTCGATCATCCGCCCGTCGACGTGGTCCGGGACGCCGGAGATGAGCCGCTGCGGCGCCTTCCCCAGCCGCGCGGGCCAGTTGCGCCGCACGAGCTCGTGGTTCGCGCCGATCCCGCCGCTGGTCACGACGACCGCGCCCGCCCGGAGCTCGAACTCCCCGACAGGCGTCCGGGAGCTGCGCGCGCCGCGCGCGACGGAGGTCGGCTCGAGCAGCGTGCCACGCACCCCGTCGACCGCGCCGCCCGTCGTGGTCAGCGCGTCGACCTGGTGGCGGAAGGCGAACGTCACGAGCCCGCGGGCGACCGCCGCCCGCACCCGCTGCTCGAACGGCGCGACGATCCCCGGCCCCGTGCCCCAGGTCACGTGGAAGCGCGGCACGGAGTTCCCGTGGCCGATCGCCCCGTAGCCCCCGCGCTCGGCCCAGCCGACGTTCGGCAGGAACGTCACCCCGCGGTCCGCGAGCCACTGCCGCTTCTCGCCGGCCGCCCAGCCCACGTAGGCCTCGGCCCACTTGCGCGGCCAGTAGTCGTCGGGGCGGTCGAAGCCCGCGGTGCCCATCCAGTCCTGCAGCGCGAGCTCGTAGGAGTCCTTGATCCGGCAGCGCCGCTGCTCACGCGAGTCGACCAGGAAGATCCCGCCGAAGCTCCAGAACGCCTGGCCGCCGAGGTTCTGCTCCCCCTCCTGGTCGAGCAGCAGCACCCGCTTCCCGCGCTCGGCCAGCTCCGCGGTGGCGACCAGCCCGGCCAGCCCCGCGCCCACGACGATGACGTCGGCATCCATGCTCATGCCCGCAGTCTCACCGTTCCGCGGCCGGGCAGACGATCCGGTAGTCGCACCAGGAGCACGCGGACCAGCTCGGGGTGGGCTCGAAGCCCTGCGCCTCGATGCCGTCGGCGACGGTCGCGACGACTTCGGAGATCCAGTCGGGGTCGAGCTCCTCGGCGGGCACGCGGACCTTCTCGTCGTCGAGGACGTAGTGGTAGGCCTCGGAGGAGGACTCGACCTGCCAGGCCTCCTTCGCGGCCACGGCGTAGAGCGTGAGCTGCACGTCCTCGCGCAGCTGCTCGGCGCTCCGGGGCCGGCCCGTCTTGTAGTCGATGAGCTCGTAGCCGCCGTCCGCGAGGCGGTCGACGCGGTCCACGCGCCCGCGGAGCACGTGGCGGCCGAGCTTGAACTGGAAGGCCTTCTCGAGCCACACGGGCTCGCTGGTCTCCCCCGCGTCGCGCTCGAAGTAGCGGTCGAGCGCGGCGACGGCCTTCACGCGGAACTGGCGCTCCTCCTCCGAGTCGCCGAAGCCCCCGCGCCGCCAGCCCTGGTCGAGCAGCCCGAGCAGCTCCTCCCGCGAGCCCGTTCGCGCGGCATGCCAGCGCTCGAGCACCTGGTGGACCAGGATCCCGAAGCGCTGGTTCATCGTGGGCTCCTGGGGGATGCGGAAGACCCGCGCGAACTTGTACTTCAGCGGGCACGAGCGGTAGGTCTCGATGTCGCTCGCGGAGAGCAGCAGGCCCTCGCCGCGGCGGGGGATGAACGCCTCGAGCGTCGGCTCGTCCCGCGCGGCCGCCGCGGCGACCCGGGCGCGCGCGTCGCGCTCCGCGTCCAGGAGCCACTCGTCCAGGCCGCTGGTCTGGAAGACCTCGCGCTGCTGCCCGCTCGCGGCCTGCAGCAGCCGCGCGTTGACGTCCGCGAGCGCGTCGGCGACGGACTGCCCCGCGGGCCGCTCGAGCAGCGCGGAGAGCTTCACGAGCTCGAGGTAGCGCGTGACCCCGTGGGTCACGTCGAGGTCCGTGTCGAACCGCAGCTCCCCGATGCGCCCGCCGACGCGCCCGACGGAGGCGAGCAGCTCGTCGCGCAGCTGCGTGAACGTCGCGTGGAGCGCCTCGTCGGGGCCGAAGAGCGACTCCGCGCGCTCCTCCCACTCCGCGCCGAGCTCCGCGCGCGCCGCCTCGGCGAAGGGCGAGGGGTGCTGGCGCGCGCCGCGGTCCGAGCCGTCGGCGTACGCGAGCACGAGCCCCCGCCGCGCGCGCGTCATCGCCGTGTGGAGCAGGCGCCGCCCGTGCGCCTCCCAGGCGTCGGTCGGCGGGGCGTCCTCGCCCGTCAGCGCCGCGGGCACGGGCTCGACCAGCGCGCTCCGGGTGCCGGGCATCCGCGCGCTGGTCAGGCCGAGCACGAGCACGTGGTCGACCTCCAGGCCGCGCGCGGCGTGCATCGCCAGCACGCCGACGAGCCCCTCCCGCCCGGCCGAGCGGTCCGCGTCGGTGCCCGTGGCCTCCTCGCCGCGGAGCCCCGCGTCGGCGACCGCGGTGACGTGCCGGGCCCAGTCGCGCGCGCTGGCCTGGGGCGCCCGGCGGACGTGGTCCGCCGCGAGGTCCCCGAGCCGCGCCAGGTGGCGCAGGCGCTCCACGACGTCGGCCTGGGCGGCGAAGAGCCCCTGGCGGCGCAGGCCGAGCCGCTCCACGAGGCGGTGGACGAAGAGGTCCGGCCGGGTCGTGTCGAGCGCGGCGGCGGCCTGGCGGTGGAGCTTGAGGAAGCCCAGGATCCGGTCGCGCGCCTCGGGCGGGAGCTGCGGCGACTCGAGCGCGGCGCCGAGCGCGGCGACCATGTCGAGCTTGCGCCGGCGGGCGATCTGCACGCAGCGCGCGAGGTCGACGGAGCGCAGCTCCACGGGCGGGCGCACGAGCGCGCGCACGACCGCCGAGGCGTCGCCCGGGTCGACGAGCAGCCGCAGCCAGGCAAGGACGTCGCGGACCTCCGCCTGGGCCCAGAAGGCCGCGCCGCCGACGAGCCGGTGCGGCACCGCGCGCTCCTCGCAGCGCGACGGAGACGAGCTGCCCCTCGGCCCGGACGGAGCGCACGAGCACCGCGATGCGCTCGGGCGCCACGCCGTCGCGGACGAGCCGCTCGACCTCCGCGGCCGCCGCCTGCGCCTGGGCGCGCTCGCTCGTGCAGCGCCAGAAGCGGACGTCGCCCGGGTCGGCCATCGTCACGGGTGCGGCGGCCCCCGCGGGAGCGCGGTCGGCCGGGTCGAGCGGCGCGACGACGGCCTCCGCGGCGCGCCGCAGGCGCTCCGGGCTGCGCAGGCTCGGCCCGAGGCCGAGCTCCGTGAGCTCCCCGGGCCACAGCGCGCGCAGCGCCACGAGGTTGCGCAGCGCGGAGGTGGCGGTCGGGTCCAGGCGCTGGTCCGGGTCGAGCGCGACCGCGAGGTTCCCGTGCTCGGCCACCAGGCCGCCGACGAGCCGTGCCGCCGCCCGCGTCGCGTCCTGGAAGTCGTCGACGAGCACGTGGCGCCAGCGCTCCGCGGTCCGCGCCCGCACGTGCGGGCGCGCGGCCAGCAGCGCGTGGGCACGCAGGACGAGGTCGCCCCGGTCGAGCGCCCCGCGCTCGGCGAGCATGCGGTCGTGGCTCGCGTAGAGCTCGGCGAACTCGCGCTCGCGCTCCGCCCCCTCCGCGTCGTCGGGGAGCACCGCCGCCCACGCCGCCCAGGCCTCCGCGGTGACCCCCTCGTCCTTCGCGCGATCGATGCGGGCGAGGATCCGGGCGAGCGCCGCGGCGGGGTTGCCCGCGAGGTCGTGGTGGGCGAGCGGGAGCTCGTCGACCCGCTCGAGCAGGAGCGCGAGGCGGTCCGCGGGCGTCGCGGGGAGGACGAAGGGGTCCAGGCCCGCCTCGAGCGCCTCGTCGCGCAGGAGCCGCAGCGCGAGGTCCGGGAGGGTGGTGATCGTGAGCTCCTCGAAGGGCCGCTCGCCGAGCGCGGCCTCCACGCCCGTCCGCAGCTCGTCGGCCGCGTGCGGCGTGAGCGCCAGCAGCGCGATCGCCTCCGGCGCGGTCCCCTGCTCCACGAGCCAGGCGAACCGCTCCACGAGCACCCGGGTCTTCCCCGTCCCCGCGCCGGCCAGGATCGCGAGGGGCCCGCCCGCCGGGTGGACGACGGCGCGCCGCTGCTCGGGGGTGAGGCCGGGGAGCGCCGTGGGCACCCTCCTAGGATATGGACGTGAGCGCGACCCGGCCCGTCCTCGAGCACGACTGGCTCGGAGCCAGCAGAGCAGCCGCCGCGGCGCTCGGCGAGATCCTCGCGGGCGCGGGCACCCGGGCCGAGCGCGTCGCGGAGACGGGCGAGACGGGGGAGGGCGGCGACCGGACGCTCGTCATCGACGCCGACGCCGAGAAGGCCGTCTTCGACCAGCTCGACCGCCTGCACGCGGAGGGCGCGCGCTTCACGGCGGTCTCCGAGGAGCGCGGGGAGGTCGACTACGGCACCGCGGGCGCGCCGCCCCTCGTCGTCATCGACCCCATCGACGGCTCGACGAACGCGAAGCGCGGCCTCCCGCACCACGCGCTCTCCATCGCCGTGGCCGACGGCCCGACCATGGGCGACGTCGTCTTCGGCTTCGTCCACGACTACGGCCCGGGCGAGGAGTGGCACGCGATCCGCGGCGAGGGGGCCTTCCTCAACGGCGAGCCCGCTCGCGGGCCAGCCCGCGGAGCGCCACGCGCCCGACGGCCGGCTCGAGCTCGTCGCCATCGAGTCCGCGCCGCCCGGAGTACCTCGCCCGCGCGGAGCCCGCGCTCTCGGAGACCGTGCACCGGCTCCGCGCGATCGGCTCCATCGCGGTCTCGCTCTGCCAGCTCGCCGACACCCGCGTCGACGGCATGGTCGCCCTGTGGCGCACCCGGGCCGTCGACGCCGCGGCGGGCCAGCTCGTCGTCCGCGAGAGCGGTGGCCTGGTCGCCTTCAACCTCGGGGAGGGCGAGGACCCGCTCGACGCCCCGCTGGCCGACGCCGACGCGCGGCTGCACCTCGTCGCCGCACGGACCCCCGAGACGCTCGCCCGCCTCGCCGAGCTCCCGATCGGCCGCCCGTGATCGACTGGGGCGTCGCCCACACCGTCGGGGGCCTCGCGCTGGGCGCGGAGCCCGAGCCGCAGCTGCCGCCCGTCGACCTGATCGCCGCGGCGGAGGACGCGGAGCAGCGCGTCGTCGCCTACACGGGCCTCCGGCCGGAGCGGCCGCTCCCGCCGCCGGAGAACATCGGCCGCGGGCCGTGGCTCGCAGGCGAACCTCACCTCCATGGGGCGCATGCTCGACCCCGTGACGGAGCAGCTCGGGGCGAACCTGGGCCTGCTCGCCGGGCCCGTGCGCTCCATCGCGGGCGCTGCGCTCGGTGCGCAGGTCGGCGGCCTCGCGGGGCTCCTCGGCAAGCGCGTGCTCGGGCAGTACGACCTCGCGCTCATGGACGCGGACGTCGCGCCGCGGCTGCTCTTCGTGGAGCCGAACCTGCGCGAGGCGGCCATGGAGCTCGACGTGGACCCGGCGGAGCTCTGGCGCTGGGTCTGCTTCCACGAGGTCACCCACGCCGTCCAGTTCGGCGGGGTGCCGTGGCTGCGCCCCCACCTCGCGGGGATGCTCTCCGAGCTCCTGGCCGACATCGACCCGGACATCGACCTGCGCGGCCTGCTGACCCTCCCGAGCACGGACGACGTGAAGGCCTTCGTCGGTGCCGTGCGCTCCGGGGAGGTCTTCCGCCTGGTCGGCGGGGCGGAGAAGGCGGAGCTGCTCGATCGCGTCCAGGCGACGATGGCGCTGATCGAGGGCCACGCGGAGCACGTCATGGACGCCGTGGGCGCCGACGCGCTCGACGACCTGCCGGGCCTGCGCGCGGCCATGGACCGCCGCCGGGAGGGCCGGGCGACGCGGGACCCGCTCTTCGCCTGGCTGCAGAAGCTCCTCGGCTTCGAGCTCAAGATGCGCCAGTACACGCTCGGGAAGGCGTTCTGCGACGAGGTCGCGGAGCGTGCCGGCGTGGAGGGCCTGCACCGCGCGTTCGCCTCCCCCGAGCTCGCGCCGACGCTCGCCGAGCTCGAGGACCCCGCGGGCTGGGTCCAGCGCACGAGCTAGGTCGAAGCACCTCTCCGTTCCTGCTTGTAACCATCCCGCACATGCGGTTTACAAACAGGTGTTCGCAGGTACACTCCGAACAAGCTTACTTGTAACTACCACTCTGGGGAGACGCCACATGGCCTCGAACGACACGACCAAGACCACCGCCGCGAAGAAGCCGGCCGCCCGCAAGCCCGCCGCGCGCAAGACCACCGGCACCGCTGCTGCGAAGCCCGCCGCCAAGCGCACGACGACGCGCTCGACGTCCGCCCGCACCACGAGCGCCCGCTCGACCAGCGCCCGCAAGCCGGCCGCCCGCAAGACCACCGGCGCGAAGGCCACGACGGCGTCGCGTGCGACGAACCGCAACGTGAACGCCGCGCAGCGCAGCGCCACCGCCGCCCAGCGTGACGCGTCCGCCGCCGCCCGCAACGCCGAGAAGGCCGCGGACTCGACGCTCGACCTCGTCGCCGCGTACGCCGAGAAGGCCGCGCTCATCCAGGTCGGCGCCGTGCTGACCGTGCGCGACACGATCGCCACGACCGTCACGGACGTCCGCGAGTACGTCGCCAAGACCTCCGTCGACAAGCAGCTCTCGAAGTTCGAGAAGCGCGGCACGACCGCCCGCCGCAACGCCGAGCGCGAGCTCAAGAAGGCCCGCACGCAGGCCGAGCGCGAGCTCCGCACCCGCCGTGCGACCGCCGACCGCGTCGTCGAGCCCGTCCGCTCGTTCCGCGCGGACCTCGACCGCTCGGCCACGTCGCTCCGCCAGGACGTCACCGCGCTGGCGAAGGACGTCCCGACGCAGACCACCCGCGTCCTCACCTCGGCCTCCAAGGCCGCGACGGACGTCTCCAAGCGCGTCGCCGCGCTGGCCTAGTCGCCGTGCGTGAGAGGTGCCTGGCACCTCTCACGCACACCCCGCAGGACCTCCGGCCCGCTCCTCGAGCGGGTCGGAGTCGTTCTCAGGTGCTCGCGCCGCAGACCTTCAGGCCGATGGCCTTCGCCTTCGCGTTGGCCTGGTCGTCGAGCTTGCCGGCCTCCGTGGCGATCTTCTGGATGCCCTTCACGTCGTTCTTCTTCGCCGCGGCGACGAGCTGGTCGATCTTCGGGACCTGCTGGTCGAGCAGGTCGTAGGCGGCGTTCGCGTCGTCCTTGACCTCGTCGGGGGCCTCGAGCGCCCGGAGCTCCTTCAGCTGCTCCTGCACGAGCGGCTTCGTCTCGTCCGCCAGGCGCTCGATGTCCTTCACGGACTTCGGCTCGCCGAGCTTCTTCTGGCGCGCCGCGTAGTCCTTGCAGATGGCGTCGGCCTGCTTGACGTACTCCGCCTTGCTCAGGGGTTCGTCGCCGCAGCCCGTCGAGGAGAGGACGAGCGCCGTGGCGACGGGCAGGACGGCGAGGCGGAGGGTGCGCATGGGGGGAACCTACAATGCGGGCATGCCGTCGAACGACCAGGTGCTCAAGGCCCTCGAGGCCGTCATCGACCCCGAGATCCGCAAGGACGTCGTCTCCCTGGGGATGGTGCGTTCCGTGGACATCAAGGGCGACGGGGTCGTCGACGTGATGATCTCCCTGACGACGGCGGGCTGCCCCATCCGCAACCACTTCGTCGACGCGGTGAAGGAGTCCGTCGGCGCGCTCGACGGGGTGAGCACCGTGAACGTCGCCTTCGACGTGCTCTCCGACCAGGAGAAGGGCGACCTGCAGCGCAAGCTCGGCGGCGGCGCGCTCCCGGACGGCGCCCTGGCCGCCGTCTCGAACGTCATCTGCGTCGGCTCGGGCAAGGGCGGCGTCGGCAAGTCGACCCTCACGGCGAACCTCGCGGCCGCGCTCGCGAGCGAGGGCAAGCGGGTCGGCATCCTCGACGCGGACGTCTGGGGCTACTCCATCCCGCGCATGTACGGCCTCGGCGCGACGCGCCCGCCCGTCTCCCCCGAGCGCAAGATCCTCCCGATCGAGTCCCACGGCGTGAAGGTCATGTCCATCGGCTTCTTCGTCGAGGAGGACGCCGCCGTCGTCTGGCGCGGGCCCATGCTCCACAAGGCGCTGACGCAGTTCCTCAACGACGTGGCCTGGGGCGAGCTCGACTACCTCCTCGTGGACCTGCCGCCCGGCACGGGTGACGTCTCCATGACGCTCGCGCAGCTCCTGCCCCAGGCGCAGTTCGTCATCGTCACGACGCCGCAGGACACGGCGCAGAAGGTCGCGCGCCGCGCGGCCGAGATGGCCCACAAGGTCAACCTCGAGGTCATCGGCATCGTCGAGAACATGTCGGGCTTCACGACCCCGTCGGGCGAGCGCTTCGCGATCTTCGGCGAGGGCGGCGGCACGGAGCTCGCCGACGAGCTCGACGTCCCCCTCCTCGGCAAGGTGCCGATCACGATGCCGCTGCGCGCCCAGGCCGACGCGGGCACCCCGCTCGTCTTCGAGGACCCGGACGACCCGGCCGCCCAGGCCATCCGCCGCGCGGCCCGCGGGCTCATCGCGCTCACCCCGAGCGCGCTGCCGATGCTGCAGGCCGTCGTCCCGGACGTGCCGATCCAGGTCATCAAGCCGTCGGGCATGTCGCTCCCGATGGCCTAGTGGGGGCGGCGCAGGCCCTGCGCCTGCACCCGCCGACCCGGCCGCTCGACGCGACCGCGCACGTCCCGGGCTCGAAGTCGATCACGAACCGCGCGCTCGTCGCCGCGGCGCTCGCGCGCGGGCGCAGCCGCCTCACCGGCGCGCTGGTCGCCGACGACACGCTCGCGATGCGCGGGGTCCTGACCCAGCTCGGGGTCGGCATCGCCGAGGGGGAAGGAGGCACGACCCTCGACGTCGACGGCTGCGGCGGCCGCCCGCGCCCGTCCGGGGCACTGCCGCGGCTCGACGGCCGCTCCGCGGGAACCGTCGCGCGCTTCCTGCCCCCGCTGCTCGCGCTCGGCACGGGCGATTGCATCCTGGACGGATCGCCGCAGATGCGCGCCCGCCCGCTCGGCCCGGGCCTGGCGGCGCTGCGCGACCTCGGGGTGGCGGTCGCCGAGGAGGGCGAGCCGGGGCACCTGCCCATCCGGGTCACGGGCTCGGCCGGGCGGGCCGGGCCGGCGGTGACCGTCGGCGCGGACGTCTCCTCCCAGTACGCGAGCGGGCTGCTGCTCAGCGGCCCGTGCCTCGTCGACGGCCTCGACTTGACCATCGCCGGCGCCGTCGTCGTCTCCGAGCCCTACCTGCGGATGACCACGGCGGTCATGCGGGCCTTCGGCGCCGACGCCATCACGGAGGGCCCGCGCTACCGCGTCGCCCCCGGGGGCTACGCGGCGGCGACCTACGCGATCGAGCCCGACGCCTCCGCCGCCTCCTACTTCTTCGCCGCCGCGGCGATCACGGGCGGCACGATCCGCGTCCCCGGGCTGGGCACGGCCAGCCTGCAGGGCGACCTCGGCTTCGTGCGCATCCTCGAGCGGATGGGCTGCGCGGTCCGGATGGACGCCGCGGGGACGGAGGTCACGGGCCCGGAGCGGCTCACGGGCGTCGAGGTCGACATGCGCGACCTCTCCGACACGGCGCAGACCCTCGCGGTGGTCGCGCCCTTCGCGAGCTCCCCGACGCGCATCACCGGCATCGGCTTCATCCGCAAGAAGGAGAGCGACCGCGTGGGCGCCGTCGCGGCGGAGCTCCGTCGCGCCGGGATCGCCGTGGAAGAGGAGGCCGACGGCCTGCTCATCCAGCCCGGCACGCCGTGCGCGGCGAGCATCGCGACCTACGAGGACCACCGGATGGCGATGAGCTTCGCGCTGCTCGCGTTGCGCACGGAGGGCATCGTGATCGAGGACCCGGGGTGCGTCGCGAAGACCTACCCGGGCTACTGGGACGACCTGGAGGCCGTCACCGGCGTCAGCGCTGGCTGATCGCCTCCACGCAGTCCGGGGCGCCACGGCGGACCGCGCGCGGCAAGGTCGCGGGCAGGACGCCCGAGAGCTCCCCGAGCGCCGTGGTCGCGGCGTCCGTGTCGCCCGCGCGGCCCAGCCGGACGCCGTCGTCGATCCGCTCGGCCGACTCGCGGCCCTGCGCGAGCGTCAGGAGGTGGAAGCGCCGCAGCGCGGGCGGCGGCGTCACGGCGCCGAGCCGCTCGACCCCGGCCCGGTAGCGGCGGGCGAAGGTGGCGATGGGCGCGACGGGATCGCGCTCGTCCACCCGCGTGCCGGCGAGCTGCTCGACCGCCGCCACGGTGCCGCGGCAGTAGCGCTCGAGCGCGGAGAACCACGTCCGGCGGGGAACGGGCGGGGTGCCCGGCGGTGCCGGCGTGGCGGCCCGCGGCGCGGGAGCCACCGTCGGCGCGGTGGCGGTGCTGGCCGTGTCCCCGCTCCCCCCGCCGCAGGCCGCGAGGCCGGCGGCGGCGAGGACCACCGCGAGGGCGCCGCGGGCGCGCATCGTGGCGCCCGCGCGCCCCCAGCGCCTACTTGTTCTGCGCGAAGTAGTCCGCGTTGATCTGGATGAAGCCCGTCCACTCCTCCGGGAGCTGGTCCTCGGCGAAGCAGGCGTCGACCGGGCACGCCTCGACGCACGCGTCGCAGTCGATGCACTCCTCCGGGTCGATGTAGAGCATCGTGACCTTGTCGTAGTCGGGCTCGTCGGGCGTCGGGTGGATGCAGTCGACGGGGCAGACCTCCACGCAGGAGTTGTCCTTCGTGCCGACACACGGCTCGGCGATCACGTAGGCCATTCAGGAAACCTCTTGAGTCGTTGGGGCGGTGCTGGGGCGGGTCATACTACGGAAGAGATGAAGATCACCTCCAAGGTCCTCGGCGAGCGCGGACGCAAGCAGGGTGAGGAGCTCGGGATCGATCCTGCCCGGATCCCGCCGGGGCAGTACCTCACCTCGAAGTTCCCGGTGCTGACCTACGGCCGCAACCCGAAGGTCGACCTGCCGTCCTGGTCCTTGTCGATCGACGGGGAGGTGGACAGCCCGTTCGCGCTCACCTGGGACGAGTTCCTGGCCCTCGAGCAGACGACGCTGACGACGGACATCCACTGCGTGACGCGCTGGAGCAAGCTCGACACGACGTGGACCGGCGTGAGGGTCTCCACGCTCCTGGAGCGCGCGCAGGTCAAGCCCGAGGGGAAGTTCGTCCTCGCGCACTCCGACGGCGGCTACACGACGAACATGCCGCTCGAGCTCCTCTACGACGACGACGTCCTCGTCGCGCACTCCTACGAGGGGCAGCCGCTCGAGCCCGACCACGGCGCGCCCGTCCGCCTGCTCGTGCCGAAGCGGTACTTCTGGAAGAGCGCGAAGTTCCTGCGCCGCCTGGAGATCCTCACGGAGGACAAGCAGGGGTTCTGGGAGCTCAACGGCTACCACAACGACGGCGATCCGTTCACGGAGCAGCGGCACTGGTTCTAGTCCCATGCTCCTCCTGACCGGCGCCACCGGCTCCGTCGGCTCGGCGCTCCTGCGCCGGCTGACCACGGCACGCATCCCCGTCCGCTGCCTCGTCCGGGACCCACGCCGCCTGGGCCCGGAGCGCGTGCGGGTGCAGATCGCCCTCGGGGACCTCGCGGACCCGCCGTCGTTCCGCAACGCGCTGCGCGGCGTCACGACCGTCGTGCACCTGGCGGCCTCCATCCGCGACCAGCCCGGGGGCTCGATCGAGGAGCTCAACGGCATCGCGACCTGGCGGCTGGTGCAGGCCGCGGAGCGCGCGGGGGTCGAGCACTTCGTCTTCACGAGCGCGCTCGGCGCGAGCGCCCACAACCGCACGCGCTTCCTCCGCGCGAAGGCGCTCGCGGAGCAGGCCGTGGTGGAGAGCGGGCTGCGCCACACGATCGTCGCGCCCTCCATCGTCTACGCGCCGGGGGACCACCTCACGACGGTGCTGGGCCGGCTCGGGCTGCTGCCGCTCGTCCCGCTGAGCGGCAGCGGCCGCGCGCAGTTCCAGCCCATCTGGGCCGACGACGTCGCGGACTGCCTGCTCAACGCCCTGGACCGGCCCGTGGACCCCGAGCACCCGAACCTCCGGGTCGAGCTCGCGGGCCCCGACGTGCACACCTACGCGTCGCTCACCCGCGCGGTGCTCGCCGCCGCGGGCCGCCCGCGGCGCCTCGTCCCCATCCCGCTCGGGGTGACCTCGCGGGCGCTGCGCCTCGCGGAGGCGCTCGCGACGTCCGCGGCGCCCGTCACCTGGGACGAGGCGGAGCTCCTGGAGGTCTCGATGACCTCCCGGCACGGGACCGCGGACGCGGAGCGCCTCGGCGTCACGCCGAAGCGGCTCGCCGCGGTCCTCGGGACGGGCTAGAAGACGAAGATCGCCAGCAGGACGATGATGACGATGAGGGTGCCGAGTCCGATGTACATGGTGCCTCCTTGGGATGGGGTGGGACCCAGGAGGTACCCCGGGTGAGCGGCGTCACGCCACGACATCCGTCTAGGGCAGCATGGGCCGCCCCGTCGGCCGGAGCTCCGCGTCGAGCTCGAGCTGCTCGTACCACCGGCTGAAGTAGTGGCCGTGGCGGTGCTCGCCGACGTGCGGTGCGACCCGCTCGCCGGCCGCCATGCGGACGATGAGCTCGGGGTAGCTGCGGCCGGGCAGCGCGGCGTACATGGGGGCGGGGAACGCCCCGCCGAAGCGGGGGTTGACGTCCGTGATCCCGATCCCGACCTCCGGGTCGCGGAAGACCTGGATCGTGCTCGGGCCGCGGAAGCCGAGCGCCTCGCAGACCCGGCGCGCGAGGTCCGTCGAGCTCGGGGTCGTCGAGCACCTGGCCCTTGATCGACTCGCCGCCGCGGGACTCGAGCATGGAGCGCGGGATCGCGTTGAGGCAGACCCCGTCGAGGTCGCTCAGGCAGTCGATGGAGAACTCCTTGCCGCCCATGGCGCGCTGGACCATGACGGGCTCCTCGACGTAGTCGACGAAGAACGCGGCCTGCGCGGCGTCCTTGGCCAGGTGGATGGAGCGGGCGCCCGAGCCCTGGCGCGGCTTGACGATGACGGGGTAGCTCCCGACCGGGTCGCCCGGCAGGACCGTCGGCGGGCTCGGCAGGCCGAGCTCGAGGAGCGTCTCGTGGGTGCGGTACTTGTCGAACATCGCCGCGCAGACCTCCGCGGGCGCGACGAACGCCGGGAGCCGCTCGGAGCGCGCCGCGGCGAGCACGTGGATGTCGAGGTCCGTCAGCGGGACGACCGCGCCGACGCCGTGCTCCGCGCAGAGCCCCTCGAGGAAGGGGACGTAGCCCGGGTCGTCGATGCGCGGCGGCGCGACCCGGAGGTGCGCGGCGTACTGCGCGGGGGCGAGCGGGTTCGGGTCGGCGGCGATCGTGAACGCGTGGCGGGCGAACGCGCTGACGATGTCGTGGCGCTTCCCGACGCCGGTGAGCAGGACCGCCGTGGGGAACTCCGACCGCTCAGCCATGGAAGTGCTCGAGCGTGTCGGAGCGCAGCCCGAGGCGCAGGCTGGCGAGGGAGATGACGCTCGCGGGCGGCACGTTGCCGAGGTTCACGTCCGCGCCGAAGCGCTGGACGAACCACGTCTGCTGCTCGTCGCGGGGCGCCTCGAAGACGAGCTGGGCGGGGTCGAACACGTGGGCGATCTCCTCCACGAGGCCCGTGCGGGTCTCCGTCGTCGTGCGGTGCAGGCCCGCGGTGCCGCCCGCGCGGCCCTCGCAGACCACCAGGGCGGCGCCCGCGTCGAGCATCTGGCGGATCTCCTCGACCCAGACGTAGGGCGCCATGATCGAGTCCGCGGCCTTCTCGCCGACCTCCGCGTAGACCGTGAAGCGCTCCGCGAGGTCCTTCACCAGCTGCGCCTTCTCGGCCTTCGGGATCGGCAGGGTCCCGCTCGAGACCTCCACGAGGCCGATGCCGAGCTCCTCGAGCCGGTCCGCCAGCTGCGCGATGCGCCCGTGCTTCCACGCGAGCTCCGTGAGGGTGCCGCCGAGCATCACGGGGACGTCGTGGCGGGCGAAGATCGCCAGCTTCTCCTCCAGGTCGTCCGTGACCAGCGCGGAGCCCCAGCCCAGGCGGACGACGTCGATGTGCGAGCCCGCGACGGCGAGGAGGCTCTCGACCTCCGCGGGGCCGAGGCCGCCGTCGAGGACGTGGGTCAGGCCGGTCGTGCGCGGCTTGGCGCTGCGGGCGGGGAGCGGGATGAGGTCGTCCAAGCCCGGCATCGTCGCAGGCTGCGAGCATGCCGGGCGGTGCAGCTCGTGCTCCTGACCCTCGTCGCCTGGACCCACGCGGGCTGGCCGCTCCTCCTGCGCCTCCTGGTCCCCCGCGGCCTCGGGCGGCCCGAGGCGGCGCCGGTGCCCCCGGCCGCGCCGCCCAGCGTGAGCGTCGTCGTCGCGGCCTACGCCGAAGAGCCCGTCATCGCCCGGACCGTGGCCGCGCTGCTCGCGCAGGACGTGCCCTGCGAGGTCGTCGTGGCCTGCGACGGCTCCCCCGACGCGACCGCGGCGCGCGCCCGCGAGGCCGGCGCCCACGTCGTCCTCGAGCTCCCGCGCGGCGGCAAGCACGCGGCCCAGGCCGCCGGGGTGGCGGCGGCGGGCGGCGAGCTCCTGGCCTTCTGCGACGCGAACACGACCTGGGCGCCCGACGCGCTCGGCCACCTCGCCGGCGCCTTCGCCGACCCGGCCGTGGGCTACGCCTGCGGCGACGTCTCCTTCACGGGCGAGGGGTCGAACCAGGAGGGTGCCTACTGGCGCCTGGAGCTCGCGACGCGGCGCCTCGAGAGCCGGTGGTGGTCGGTCACCGCGGGCAACGGCGCGATCTACGCGGTCCGGCGCAGCCTCTGGCCCCGGCTGCGGACGGACCTCGGGCACGACCTCGCGCTCCCGCACCAGGTCGTCCGCCAGGGGTTCCTCGCCGTCGACGTCCCCGCGGCGCGCGCCGAGGAGCTCATGGTCCCGACCGTCGAGGGGGAGTGGCGGCGCAAGCGGCGGATGATGGCCCGCATGTGGGGCATCGTCCTCCGCGACCCGGCCGCGGGCGGGCTCCTCGACCCGCGCGGCCTGCCGCCGCGCTACCTCCTCGCGCTCGTCTCCCACCGCTGGCTGCGCTACGCGAGCCCGGCGCTGCACGTGGGCGCGCTGGTCGCGGGCCTGCGCCGCGCGCGCACCGGGGGGCTGCTCGACCGCGCGGCCCTCGCGGCGCAGCTCGCGGTCCTCGCGGGCGCCGCCGCACCCACTGCTGCGCCGGAGAGCTCCTCGCAGCAGCTCCCAGGCGCAGCAGTGCTCCGCCGCGGGCAGCTGCTCTGCCGCTACTACGTCCTGATGACCGCCAGCATCGCCGCCGGCGGGTGGGACCGCGTGCGCCAGGGCCCGCCCGAGGCGGGCTGGTCGCCGCCCGAGGGGACGCGATGAGCACGCCGCTCCCGCCGCCCGCGGTCGAGGACCGCCACGCGGGGCTCCGCGCGCAGATGCGCGCCGCGGGGCTGCGGGTCGGCCCCGACGGCCCCGTCGCGCCGCCGCGCGCGCCCGCGGCCGACGCGCTGCGCCGCGCCGCGGACGTCCTCGTGAGCGGCGCCGCGCTGCTCGTCCTCGCCCTCCCGCTCGCGCTCGTCGCGCTCCTCATCCGCCTCGAGTCCCCGGGTTCGCCCGATCTTCCGCCAGCGCCGCAGCGGCCTCGGCGGCGCGGAGTTCGAGGTGGTCAAGCTCCGCACGATGGTCGACGGGGCCGAGCGCCTCGGCGCGGGCCTGGCGATCGACAAGGGCGACGCGCGCGTCACGCGGCTCGGGCGGTTCCTGCGCCGGACGAGCATCGACGAGCTCCCCCAGCTCGTGAACATCCTCCGGGGGGAGATGACGCTCGTCGGGCCGCGGCCGACGCTGCCCCACCAGGTCGCGACCTACGACGCGCGCCAGCGCGAGCGCCTGCTCGTCAAGCCCGGCGTCACGGGCTGGGCGCAGGTCCACGGCCGGACGTCCCTGAGCTGGCCCGAGCGCATCGAGCTCGACCGCTGGTACGTGGAGCACCGCGCGCTCGGCCTCGACGTGCGGATCCTCGTCCGGACCGTCGGGGTCGTGCTCGGCGGGGAGGGCGTCGAGCGCGAGGGCCGCGCCTGGACCGACCCTACGTGACCTGCAGCAGCGCCATGTAGAGCGTCAGGCCCGGGCCGAACGCCATGGCGACGACGTGGTCGCCCGCCTCCAGGCGCCCGCCGGCGACCATCCGCTCGAGCACGACCATGACGGTCGGCGAGGAGCAGTTGCCGATGTCGCGCAGCACCGCGTTGGACTCCGCGACCTGCTCGTCGGAGAGCGCGAGCTTCTTCTGCACGACCTCGACGATGCGCGGCCCGCCCGGGTGCACGGCCCAGCCCGGGACGTCGGCGACCGTCAGCCCGTGCGGCGTCAGGAGGTCCTCGACCGTCGCCTCGACGTGCTTGCGCAGCACGGCGGGCACCCGGGGCGAGAGCCCCATCTTGAAGCCGAGGTCCGTGACGTCCCAGGTCATGAGCGCGGAGCGCGCGCTGTCCGTGCGCGCCGCGATGTCGAGCACCTTGAGCCCGCGCGGCGCGTCGCCGGGCTGGAGCACGACGGCGTTCGCGGCGTCGGCGAAGAGCGCGTGGGCGACGACCTGCTCCGCGTCGTCCGTCGGCGGCTGCACGTGCAGGGAGGTGAGCTCGAGGCAGAGCATCACCGCCGTCTTGTCGCGCGCGGCGACCGCGTCGGAGGTGCTCGCCAGGCCCGGGATCGCCGCGTAGCAGCCCATGTGGCCGACGTGCAGGCGCTGGACGCCCACCGGCATCTCGAGGTCGCGCGCGATGAGGATGTCGAGCCCGGGCGTCGCGTAGCCCGTGCAGGAGACGACCGTGAGGAGGTCCACGTCGGCGGGGACGAGGCCCGCGTCGGCGATCGCGCCGCGCACCGCCTCGGTCCCGAGCGGGAGCGCCTCGTCCGCGAAGCGCTCCATCCGCTGCTGGGTCGTCCAGGTCGAGACGTCCTCGAGCAGCGGGTCCGTCACCCCGTGGCGCGTCTCGATGCCCGTCCCGGCGAAGATGCGGCGGGCGAGGTCCGAGCCGTCGTAGTGCTCGGAGAAGAAGCCGTCCCAGAGCTCCTGCTGGGTCCGCTTGGCGGGGAACGCCGAGCGCGACGCGGTGATGGTGGCGCTCACGAGGTCCTCCGGGCGCGGCCCGCGTAGAGCGCGGCGAGGGAGCCCGTGCGCTCCATGTGGACCGGCGCGCTGCGGTCGCGCAGGAAGCGCAGGTAGCTCGGCGGGTGCGCCCGCAGCCCGAACTGCTCCTCCACCTCGAGCCCGCAGGCGTTGAAGAGCGCCGCCAGGCGCCGCGGCGGGACGAAGAGGCGCGGGTCGTGGATGTTCCGCGGCGGCCCGCCGGGCATCCGCTCCCCGACCCAGACGAGCGAGAGCCTCGCCCAGAGCGTCGCGTTGATCGTGTCGTAGACCACGACGCCGCCCGGGGCGAGCAGCCGCGCGACCTCGCGCACGAGCGCGGGGAGGTCCTCCACGTGCTCGATGAGCTCCCCGCAGACGACGACCTCCGCGCAGCCGTCGGGCAGGGGGACCGCGGTCACGTCGGCCTGGACGGTCTCCATCCCCTGCTCGCCCGCGAGCGCGAGCGCCGCGGCGTTGCGATCGACCCCGACGTGCCGGAAGCCCGGGGGCACCCGCGGCGCCATGAGGCCGCCGCCGCAGCCGAGGTCCACGAGCGTCGCGCCCGGCGCGCTCGGGGGCGGCACGAGCTCCCCGCGCGCCTCCGCGAGCCAGTGCAGGGCGGCGAAGGGCCCGCGCTCGTCCCACCAGGCGTGGGCGAGGTCGTCGTACTGCTCGGGCGCGTTGCGTGCGCGGAGGGGCGGGGCTGCAGCGGTCACGGGGAGCCCTAGACGCTAGTGGCGGCGGTGCGCTCCTCCCGCGCCAGACCCGCCCGCCGGTCAGGCCACGGCGACGGCGGGCTCCGCGCCCACCGGGGAGCGCCCCGGGTGGGCCGGGAGGTAGCGCAGCACGAGCAGCGCGCCGACGAGGCAGACCCCCGCGGCGACCAGGCAGCCCGCGCCCAGCCCGTCCAGGAAGCCCTGCTGCGCCGCGGCGGTGAGCTTCGCCGCGGCCTCGGGCGGCAGCGACGCGGCGACGCCGTAGGCCGCGCCGACGGACTCCTGCGCGGCCTCGCGCGCGGCGGGCGGCAGGCCCTCGTCGGCGACCACGCCGCGGTAGAGCGACAAGGCGACCGAGCCGATCACCGCGACCCCGAGCGTCCCGCCGAGCTCCCGGGTCGCGTCGTTGACCGCGGAGCCGATCCCCGCCTTCGCCGCGGGCACGACGCCCATGATCGCCTCGGTCGCCGGCGTGCTCGTCAGGCCCATCCCGGCCCCGAGGAAGACCATCTGCAGGACGATCGTGCCGTACGCCGTGTCCGCGCTCGCCGTGGAGGTCCACCCGTAGGCGACCACGAGGCAGAGGAGCCCGAACGCGGTCACGAGCTTCGTCCCGAAGCGCACCGCGAGCGCGGCGCCGGCCACGGAGCTCACCGCGACGAGCGTCGCCACGGGGAGGATCCGCAGCCCCGTGCTCAGCGGCCCGTAGCCCTTGACGAACTGGAAGTACTGGGTGATGAGGAAGATGAAGCCGAAGAGCGCGAAGAACGCCGCGGTGATCGAGCCGCTCGCCGCCGTGAAGCGGAGGTTCGTGAAGAGCGAGACGTCGAGCATGGGCTCGGCCGTCCGGCGCTCCGCCACGACGAACGCGACGAGCACGAGCGCCGCCACGGCGAACGCGAGCAGGCTCGTGCCGGAGCCCCAGCCGCGCTCGGGCGCCTCGATGATCGCGTGGACGAGCAGGCCGAGCCCGGCGGAGGAGAGGACGAGGCCGCGGACGTCGAGCCGCGGGACCTCGGGGTCCGCGGAGTTCGGGACGACGCGCAGGGACGAGCGCGAAGGCCAGCGCCGCCGCCGCCGCCGTCGCGACGAGGATCGAGCCCCACCAGAAGTGCTCGAGCAGCCAGCCGCCGCAGACGGGCCCGAGCGCGACCGCCATGCCGGTCGCCGCGCCCCAGAGCCCGATCGCCTTCGCGCGCTCCCCGCGGTCGGAGAAGACGTTCGCGATGATCGAGAGCGTCACGGGGTAGACGATCGCGGCGCCGACCCCGGCCAGCGCGCGCCAGGCGATGAGCGGCCCGGGGGTGCTGACCTGGGAGCCCGCGAGGCTCGCGACCACGACGACCCCGAGGCCCGACCAAGAGCGCGGGCCGCCGGCCGAAGCGGTCGCTGAGCGAGCCCGCCGCGAGCACGAACGCGGCGAAGGTCAGGTTGAACGCGTCGACGACCCAGAGGAGGTCGCGGGTGCTCGCGTCGATCTCCCGCGTGAGCGTCGGAAGTGCGATGTTCACGATCGTCGTCGAGACGTTCACGACGAAGACGGCGAGGCAGAGGACGGCGAGGACCCGCCAGCGGTTCGCGTGTCATGGTTTAGAATGTATACCGCATGAGGAGCTACGGACAACTCTGCGCCGCCGCGCTGGCGCTCGACGTGGTCGGGGACCGCTGGTCCCTGCTGCTCGTCCGCGACCTGCTCGAGGGCCCGAAGCGCTGGACGGACCTGCGCGCCGGGCTGCCCGGGGTGGCGAAGAACCTCCTGGCCGACCGCCTGCGCGACCTCGAGGCCGCGGGCGTCCTGACGCGCGACGGACGACGACCGCTACGCGCTGACGCCGCGCGGCGCCGCGCTCGAGCCCGTGGTCCACGCGCTCGCCCTCTGGGGCGCGCCCATGCTCCTCGAGGCGCCCGAGGAGGCGCACGTCCTGCCGCGCGCCGTCGCGCTCGCCTGCCGGGTCCACCCCCTCGCCGAGCTGCTCGAGTTCGACGAGGGCCACGCCCGCGTGCGGGTCGGCGACGAGCTCGTCGAGGGCCCGCCGCGTGAGGTCCTGCGACGGCTGGCCGCCGACGCGCCCGCCTAGAGCGTCGCGCGCCGCAGGTTGCGGGTGCGGGCCTTGCGCTCCACGTTGCCCGACGTGTCCGTGGCCCGGGTCCACACGACGTAGCGGCCGCGGGGCAGACGGGCCCTGAGCGAGAAGCTCCAGCTCGACGCCCCCGTCGCTGCGATGTACGTCGTGCGCAGGCAGCTCACGGCGGGCCCGAAGCGGCCGTCCCCGCGGAGGTAGCGGCATCGGTTCCCGGACAGGCGCCGGCCCACCGCGACCCCCACGGAGCGGACGTGGGAGCGGGCGAGGACCCCCGTCGCGCCGCAGCCCGTGTCGTTCGCCGAGCCCCGCAGGCGGATGCCCCGGCGCGTGATGACGATGCGCCCGAGCGCCCGCGAGGTGGGGCGCTCGCGGTCGCGGCAGCTCGCGGCGGGCGCCGGCCCCGGCCCCGGTCCCGGTCCCGCTGCTCGACCCTCCACCGCCGCCGCTCGAGCCGCCACCACCCGTCCCGCCGCCCGAGCCGCCGCCGCTCGGTGCGCCGGGCGCCGCGGGGGCTGCCGGGGGCTGGAACGGCGCCGCCCCCGAGCCCCCGGGAAGGGCTGCGGCATCGGCGCACAGGCCGGGGCCGCTGGTCTGCGTGGAGACGAACGTGCCCGGATCGGCGTTCTCCACGCCCTTCGTCGAGCCCGTCGATGCGCCCGAGGTGGGCCAGGCGATCGAGAGCCTGCAGCTCGCGTCGAGCGCGATGCCCCACACGTCGGTGGA
This sequence comes from uncultured Solirubrobacteraceae bacterium, assembly GCA_963844155.1. GTDB lineage: Bacteria > Actinomycetota > Thermoleophilia > Solirubrobacterales > Solirubrobacteraceae > Paraconexibacter. The sequence goes on along the minus strand of CAWJMY010000001.1, from coordinate 1,206,040 downwards.
GCGCGAGCAGGTCAGGCCCGCCTCGACCCCGCCGGCGGGGGAGCTCGGGTCGCAGATGCCCATCATCCCCGTGACCGTCCACTGGTAGGCCGGGATCTTCGAGACCTTGACGTCGGTCACCGTCGGGCTGGCCGAGAGGACGTCGAGCGACTGCAGCGCGTGGAGGAAGAAGAGCGGGTCCTTGCCCGCCGCGGGGTTCGGCTCCCCGCGGTAGTAGGCCACCGCCACCTTCCCGGGGTCGCCCACGGCGAGGTGCACGAGGTCCGAGCCCGGCCCGCCCTGCGGCACGAGGGTCACGGGCTTGCTCCAGGTCCCCGAGAGCTCCCCCTTGGCGTCGGGCTTCTGGTAGACGAGCTTGACCCCGGAGCCGTCGAGCTTCGGGTAGGCGCCCGGGGCCTCGGGGTAGGCGACGTACATCCCACCCTGGTTGTCGAGCTGCCCGTAGGCCAGCTGCATGGAGGAGACCTGGTTGGTCTTGCTGTTGTCCACCGCGAGAGAGTCCTTCCACGACCCCGGCGAGCCGTCCGGCGACGTCGAGACCCACACCCGGGTCGCGTTGACCACGTTGAACTCGAGCGGCCCGAAGATCGAGGCCGCGCATCCGCCCGCGTCCGGGGCACCGCTCGCGGGAACGCCCGCACGGGTCGTGTAGGTGATGTACACGCGACCCTTGGCGTTGACCGAGATGCTCGAGGGCCCGCCCGAGTCCGAGCACTGCAGGTCGGCGTAGGCGTCCGAGCCGGGCTGCGCGGAGGGGACGGGTGCGCCGAACGTCTCGCCGCCGTCCGTGGACTTCGCCACGAACATGTTGTGCTGCACGGTCCCCGACCCGAGGTTGTGGTAGAGCAGGTAGACCGTCGGCTTCTTCGTGGTCGGGTCGTCCGGCCCGACCGCGAACCACTGCCGGTCCTCGTCGGCGAGCATGTTCGACCCCGAGGTGCTCTTCCACGTCTTGCCCTGGTCGTCGGTGACGCCGGAGGGGAAGTTCAGCCCGGCGGTGTCGAGCTCGGACGCCAGGATGCGTCCGTTGGGCATCGCCACGACGTCGACGTCGATCGTCGCGCGCGTCTGCGGCGGATCTCCCGGGGTCTTCTGGAACGTCTGCCCGCCGTCGCGCGAGGTGTAGACGATCTCGGCGCCCGAGGTCGTGTTGCTCACGGCCCAGCGCACGTCGTCGCGGGCCACCGCGATGCGAGGCTCGCTGCGATCCCGGGCGCCCGCGAGCTTCACGGTGGTGAACCCGGGTGGATCCGCAGCCTGCGCCTGGGCGGGCAGCGCCCCGAGGGCGACGGCGAGGACGAGCAGGCTGCGGCGGCTCATGGGCGGGACCGTACTCCCGTCGCACTCGGCCCGCCGCCTTCGGGTGCGTCGGCCGACGCCCCTAGCTGACCGGCGCGCGGCGCTCGGCCCAGGGCTGCGCCTCCTCGAGCTGGGCGGAGAGCGCGAGCAGCGCGCCCTCGCCACCGGGCTGGCCGATGAGCTGGGAGCCGCAGGGCAGGCCGGCGTCCGGGTCGCCCTCGGGGCGCGCCGCGAGCGGGAGGGAGATCGCGGGCGAGCCCGTGACGTTCGAGATCGCGGTCCAGGGCGTGAACTGCCCCGAGCGCGCGAACGTCGCCATGGGGTCGGGCTTCGTCGGGTCGAGGACGCCGATCGCGACGGGCGCCTCCGCGAGGGCCGGGGTCAGGACCGCGTCGTACTGCGCCGTCCAGGCGACCATCTGCCGCGCGAAGGCCTGGAGCTGCATCGCGGCGAGCTGCGCCTGCACGCTCGAGATGCCCTGCGAGACGTTCCAGATCGCCCAGCTCAGCCCCTCCATGTCCTCCTCGGCCGGCTCGCGGCCGGCCAGGAGCGCCCCGAAGGCGATCTGGGTGGAGACCGCGGGGCCGAAGGAGGCCGTGAAGAGCTCGAGCAGCCCGGGCATCGCCCAGGGCGCGTCGGCGGCCTCGACGACCTCGTGGCCGAGCGACGCGAGGAGCTTGCCCGTGTCGTGCGCGGCCTGGACGCAGACGGGGTCGACGGGCGCGTCCGCGAGCGGCGGCACGGTCGAGAGCGCGATCCGCAGGCGGCCCGGGGTGCGCGCCGCGGCGTCCGCGAAGGGCTCGGCGGGCGGCGGCGCCCAGGAGGAGTCGCCGAGCTCGTAGCCGTGCAGGAGGTCGAGGACCTTCGCGGTCTCCGCGCACGGAGCGCGTCAGGACGCCGTCCTGCACGAGGAAGCTCTCCCCGAGCGCGGGGCCGACGGAGATGCGCCCGCGCTGGGGCTTGAGGCCGACGAGGCCGCAGCAGGCCGCCGGGATGCGGGTCGAGCCGCCGCCGTCGTTCGCGTGGGCGATCGGGACCATGCCGCTCGCCACGGCCGCCGCGGAGCCGCCGCTCGAGCCGCCCGGGCGTGCGGTCCGTGTCCCACGGGTTGCGCGTCGGGCCGAAGCGCGCGGTCTCCGTGCTCGGGAGGATCCCGTACTCCGGGAGGGTCGTCGTGCCGACGATGACGAAGCCCGCCGCCTTGAGCCGCGCGACGACGTTGTCGTCCATGGGGGCGAGGAAGTCGCCGATGAAGCTCGCCGCGAAGGTGAGCCGCTTCCCCGCGACGCCCCGGTTGTTCTTGATGGCGATCGGCACGCCGGCGAACGGCCGCGGGTCGCCCTTGCCGATGGCGTCGGCCTCCGCGAGCGCCTCCTCCGCGAAGACGTCGACGAACGCGTTGAGCTGCGGGTTCAGCGCCTCGATGCGGTCGAGCGAGGCCTGGACGAGCTCGCGGGCCGAGAGCTCCCCGGAGCGGACGAGCTCCGCGAGCTCGGTGACGGGGCGGAAGAGGAGGTCGGCGCTGGACATCGGCCGACCCTAGACGAGGTCGGCGGTCGCAACGACCGTCGCGAACTCCCCGTGGAGGTTCGCCGCCGTCACCTGCGCGATGAGCGCCGCGGGGAGCGTCTCGCCGTCCGGCCCCGTGCGGTCGAACGTGTGCGTCGCGTCGAGGACGAAGCGCACGTCGAAGCCGAGGTTCCCGCCCATGCGCGCGGTCGTCTCGCAGCAGTGGTTCGTCGTGATGCCGCAGATGACGAGGCGGTCGATCCCGCGCTCGCGCAGCCAGGGCTCGAGCGGCGGGTCGCCGAGGAACGCGGAGTTCACCCGCTTGGTCACGAGGAGGTCGCGCGCGGCGGCGGCGACGGAGGGCTGCAGCGCGTTGCCCGGGGTGCCGGGCGCGAGCGGCGAGCCGGGCTCGGCCGAGTCGTGGCGGACGACGACCACGGGCTCGCCGCGGGCGTGCCAGGCGGCGACGAGCTTGTCGATGTTCTCCTCGCAGGCGGGGTTGTCCCGCGGCCCCCACGACGGGGTCCTTGAACGCCTCCTGGACGTCGATGACGAGCAGCGCTTCCGGCGAGGGCACGTCCCGAGTATCGCCTTCGGCGATGGTCCTCGCGGCCGCAAGCGGCCGCTCGCGTTTCGACTGACGACGTAACATCGAGCACATGAGCGAAGTCCAGTCCGGCCTCGAGGGCGTCGTCGCCTTCGCCACCACGATCGCCGAGCCCGACAAGGAGGGCGGCAGCCTCCGCTACCGCGGCGTCGACATCGAGGACCTCGTGGGCCAGGTGCCCTACGAGCAGGTGTGGGGCCTGCTGGTCGACGGCTCCTTCGACCCGGGCCTGGCCCCCGCGCAGCCGCACCCGCTGCTCGTCCGCTCGGGCGACCACCGCGTCGACGTGCAGGCCGCGCTCGCGATGCTCGCGCCGGAGTACGGCTACCAGCCCGTCATCGACATCTCCGACGAGCAGGCCCGCGACGACCTCGCGCGCGCCTCCGTCCAGGCGCTCTCCTTCGTCGCGCAGTCCGCGCGCGGCCTCGGGCAGCCCTGGGTCCCGCAGGCCGAGATCGACGAGCAGGACACGATCGCCAAGCGCTTCCTCATGCGCTGGCGCGGCGAGGTCGACCCGGACCACGCGAAGGCGATCGACGCGTACTGGATCTCCGCGGCCGAGCACGGCATGAACGCCTCGACGTTCACCGCCCGCGTCGTGACCTCGACGGGTGCGGACTGCGCCGCGGCGCTCTCCTCCGCGGTCGGCGCGCTCTCCGGCCCGCTCCACGGCGGCGCGCCCTCGCGCGTGCTGAAGATGATCGAGGGCGTCGAGCAGATGGACGGCGACGCGGAGAAGTGGGTCAAGCAGGCGCTGGACAACGGCGAGCGGCTCATGGGCTTCGGCCACCGCGTCTACCGCGCGGAGGACCCGCGCGCCCGCGTCCTGCGCCGCGTCGCCAGCGAGCTCGGCTCCCCGCGCTTCGAGGTCGCCGAGGCGCTCGAGAAGGCCGCCCTCGCGGAGCTCAAGGCCCGCAAGCCCGACCGCGTCCTGGCCACGAACGTCGAGTTCTGGAGCGCGGTCATCCTCGACCTCGCGCAGGTCCCCGCGGACCTCTTCACCCCCATGTTCACCTGCGCCCGCGTCGCGGGCTGGAGCGCGCACATCCTCGAGCAGAAGCGCGAGGCGCGGCTCATCCGCCCGACGGCGAAGTACGTCGGCGAGGGCCCGCGCTCCCGCGACGCGGTCTAGCCGGCGACCTTCCGGAGCAGCGTCGCCAGGCGGCGCTGCTCCTCGGCGGTGAGGTTCTCGAAGCCGGGCGGCGGCTGGTTCATCCGGGCGCCGACCTGCTCGCGCAGGGCGGTCCCGGCCTCCGTGACGATGAGGTGCTTGACGCGCCGGTCGTGCTCGGCGGGACGACGCTCGACCAGGCCGCGGCTCTCGAGGCGGTCGACGATCCCCGTGACGTTCGAGTTGTCGCAGTGCAGGAGCTCGGCGAGCGCGCTCATGGGCAGCGGCGTCGCCGGGCTCGAGGTGGCGGAGGGCCCACATCTGCGGGGGCGAGAGCTCGAAGGCGGCCGCCGTCTCGAGCATGTGGCCCTTGCGGCTCATCATGATCCGGCTGAGGAGCGTCCAGGCCTCCGTCGCCGCGTCCGGGGTGGTGTCGATGGCCATCGCGCGTTCCATGGTACTTCACCCCCGCGATGGTTGGCAACCTCAAGCAACGCTGCTACCTTGCCGCGCCATGAGCACGAACGGCATCACCGTCCGCGGCCTCGAACGCGAGTTCAAAGGCGGGATCAAGGCGGTCCAGGGCATCGACCTCGAGGTCGCGCCGGGCGAGATCTACGGCTTCCTCGGCCCGAACGGCGCCGGGAAGTCCACGACCGTCCTGATGCTCACGACGCTCCTGCCGCCCACGGGCGGGACCGCGACCGTCGCCGGGTTCGACGTCGGCACCCAGGGTCCCGAGGTGCGCAGGGTCATCGGCGCCGCGCTCCAGGAGGCGGCGCTGGACAACTTCCTCACCGCCCACGAGCACTTCGACCTGCAGGCCGGCCTGCACGGGATGGGGAAGGCCGAGCGCCGCGCGCGGGCGAAGGAGCTGCTCGAGCGCGTCGGGCTCACGGACGCCGCGGACCGGAAGGTCGGGGGCTACTCGGGCGGCATGCGCCGCCGCCTGGACCTCGCGCTCGCGCTCGTCCACCGGCCGAGCGTCCTCTTCCTCGACGAGCCCACGACGGGCCTGGACCCGCAGAGCCGCACGGCGCTGTGGGAGGAGGTCGCGCGGCTGACGAAGGAGGAGGGCATGACGGTCTTCCTCACGACGCAGTACCTCGAGGAGGCCGACGTGCTCGCCGACCGGGTCGGGATCATCGACCAGGGGCGGATCGTCGCCGAGGGCACCCCGAACGCGCTCAAGGCCGAGATCGGGCGCTCGTCCGTCGAGGCCGTGCCCGCCGACCCGCGCGAGCGCGACCGCCTCGCCGAGGTGCTCGCCGCCTTCGGCGAGCCGGCGTCGGCCTCGCCGAAGGGCGTCGCCGTGCGGCTGGACGGGGGGACGGAGCAGCTCGCCGACGTCGTCCGGGCGCTCGACGCCGCGGACCTCCGCGTCGCCGGCCTGCAGGTGCACGAGCCGTCGCTCGACGACGTCTTCCTGGCCAAGACGGGCCGCTCGCTCGAGGGCGCGGGCGACGCCGAGGCCGCGCCCGAGGCGGTGCCCGCGTGACCTCCGTCTCCACGCAGGTCGGCTTCATCGCCCGGCGCTCCGTCCGGCGGACGCTGCGCCAGCCCGCGGCGATCATCCCGACGATCGTCTTCCCGCTCTTCCTCCTGGCCACGAGCGCGAGCGGCCTGGCCTCCGCGACGAAGCTCCCGGGCTTCCCGGGCGACTCCTACCTGGACTTCGCGATCGTCGTGACGTTCATGCAGGGCGCGCTCTTCGCCGCGACCACCGCGGGGACGGAGCTCGCCACGGACATCGAGACGGGCTTCCTGGACCGCCTGCAGCTCACGCCGCTGCTCGGGGTGGCGATCCTCGCGGGCCAGCTCGCGGGCGCGGTCACCGTCTCGCTGCTCGCGGCGGTGACCTACCTCGTGGTCGGGCTCATCGCCGGCGTGCACGTCGCCGCGGGCCTCGGCGGGGCGCTCGTGCTGCTCGTCCTCGCGACGGTCATCGGCCTCGCCTTCGGCTCCGTCGGTGCGCTCATGGCCGCGCAAGACCGGCTCGGCCCAGGCGGTGCAGGGGCTCTTCCCGCTGCTCTTCGTGACGTTCTTCCTCTCGTCGATCAACCTGCCGCGCAACCTCATCGAGATCGACTGGTTCCGCACCGTGACCTCCGTGAACCCCGTCTCCTACCTCGTCGAGGGGATGCGCTCCCTCGTCATCACGGGCTGGGACGCGACGGCGCTGCTGCGCGGCTTCGGCGTCGCCGCGGCGATCACCGTCCTGGCCTTCGCGGCCGCCTCCTCGGCCCTGCGCACCCGGATGGCCCGCACATGACCGCCTTCACGAACGTCGCCGTGGCCGTCGCCCGGCGCAACCTCATCGTCGTCTTCAAGAACCCCGCGCTGATCGTCCCCGCGACGATCTTCCCGCTCGTGTTCCTCCTCGCCTTCGCCGGCGGGCTGTCGAAGCTCTCGCAGGTCCCGGGCTTCGACTTCCCGAGCGGGCTACACGAGCTTCCAGTTCGTCTTCGTCTTCGTCCAGAGCGCCGCGTTCGGCGGCGTCTTCACGGGCTTCGCGGTCGCTGCCGACTACGAGTCGGGCTTCGCGCGGCGGCTCATGCTCGCGGCGCCGAACCGCACGGGGCTCATCGCGGGGTACGTCATCACCGGGGTCGTCCGCTACCTGTTCACCGCGACGATCGTGACCCTCGCCGGGCTGCTCGCCGGGATGCAGGTCGACGGCGGGGCGAGCGACCTCGGCGGCCTGCTCGTCCTCGGGATCATGGTGAACGTGACCGCGACGCTGTTCGGGGTCGGGCTCTGCATGCGCACCCAGTCCATGCAGTCCGTGCCCTTCCTGCAGATCCCGGTCTTCATCACGCTCTTCCTCGCGCCGGTCTACGTGCCGCGCGACCTGCTGAAGGGCTGGATCGCGAGCGTCGCGCCCTACAACCCGGCCACCGCGTTCCTCGAGGCGGGCCGGGGGTTCCTCTCGGGCCGGCCGGACGAGGTCGCGATCGCCTTCGCGGCCGGCGCGGCGCTGCTGCTCCTCCTGGGCACGTACGCGGTGCGGGGCCTGCGCAGCGCGGAGCGCTCGGGCTAGCCGGCCACCACCGGCGCGCCGAGCTTCGGCACGATCGTGATGTGCGACATGCGCTGCGGCTCGTCCTCGGGGTGGGCCGGGCGCAGCGTGACCTCCTGGAGGATCGTGCGCATGACGGTCGCCATCTCCGTCGTGGCGAACGTCGCGCCGAGGCAGCGGCGGGTCCCGCCGCCGAAGGGGATCCAGGCGTAGGGGCTCGACTCCGCGCCGTCGAGCCAGCGCTCCGGGCGGAACGCGGCGGCGTCGGGGTGGAGGCGGTCGTCCGCGTGGAGCAGGCCGATCGAGGGGAGCACGACGACGCCCTCGGGGAGGTCCCAGCCCCCGACGGTGAAGGGCTCGGTCAGCCGGCGGGCGACGTCGTGGATGACGGGCCGCACGCGGAGGGACTCCTTCACGACGGCGTCGCGGTAGGGATCGCGCTCCTCGTCGAGCCCGGCCATGACGCGGGCGAGCTGCTCCGGGTGCTTCAGCAGCCGCTCGAAGGTCCAGGCCAGGCCGCTCGCCGTCGTCTCGTGGCCGGCGAGCAGGAGCGTCATGAGCTGGTCGCGCGCGGCGCTCGCGTCGCCCTCGGCGGCGAGCAGGAGCATGGAGAGCACGTCGTCGCGCTCCTCGAGGCCGCCCTCGCGGAGGTGGTGCTCGACCTCCGCGGCGATGAGCCGGTCGGCCCGCGCGCGGCGCCGCTTGAGCACGCGCCACGGCGCGGCGGCCGCGACCCGCGGGCTCGCGAACGCCGGCATGTGCCAGGTCTTGATGTCCGTGACCTCGCTGAGCGCCTCGGAGAGCGCGGCGGCGCGCGCGGCGTCCTCGACCCCGAAGACGACCCGCACGATGATCGCGAGCGTCAGCGCCTGCATGCGCTCGTGGAGCCCGAACGGCACGCCCGCGCGGCCAGCCCGCGACCTCCTCGCGCGTGAGCTGCGCCATGAGCTCGACGGTCCGCGCGACCCGCTCGCCGTGGAAGGCGGGGAGCATGCGCTTGCGCTCCGTGAGGTGCTCGTCCTCGTCGAGGAGGAGCACCGATCTCCGGCCCAGGATGGCGCCGAGGATCTGGTTGCCCTCGCCGGCGTGCAGGACGGAGGTCGACCCCTGGAAGACCTGCTTCACGAGCGCGGGGTCGGCGAGGTAGACCGCCGTGCCGACGGGCGCGATGTTCAGCGTGAAGACGTCGCCGTAGCGGCGGCGCATCGCCGGGAGGAAGCGGTGGCGGTGGACCCAGAGCAGCGGGGTCTGCACCGCGAGCGGCAGCGGCGGGCCGGGCGGGAGCGGGCTTGCGGAGCGGTTCTCGAGCAGCACGACCCTCAGTGTCCCGGTTGGTGGAAGGCGACCGCGTCGCCGACCGCGATCCGTGCCGGCCCGTGGGCCCGGGCGTTCATGCCGAACAGCCCGCCGTGCTCGCGGGTGAGGTGGCGCAGGAGGTCCGCCGCCTTCTCCTGGGTGTCGGGGTCGCGGGTCGGGATGACGCAGCGCACGCAGGGGTGCAGGAGCGTGAAGGACGCCGCGCCGATCGTGAGCTCCCGCCCCTCCCACGCCTCCTCGGCGAAGGCCTCCGCGTCGAGCTCGACGAGGACGTTCGTCCGCCAGCGGCGCGGGTCGAGCGCACGACCCAGCTCGCGCTCGATCGCGTCGTGGGTGGCCTGGGTCGTGACCAGGACGGAGTCGAGGAGGTCCTGCTGGCCCGTCGGGACCGCGCGCAGCGACACCTCGCGGCCGAGGTCGTCGGCCAGCGCCGCGGGCAGTGCGGGGTCGTCCCAGGCGAAGCGGGTGCCGTCGGGCGCGGTGAGCGTCGGCGGCGGCGCGGCCCCGACCTCGCCGTTCCACTCCTCGTAGCTCGCTCCCCAGGCCAGGAGCCGCGGCGCCTGGCGCGCGGTGAGGCGGCGCGCGGCCTCTTGGTGGACGTCGAAGAGCGCGTGGGCGCGGTCGCCGGCGACGCCGTGGACGTCGAGCGCGAGGGTCCCCGCGGGCTCCCCGCCCATGGACTTCACGGGCCAGCGGTGCAGCTCGGTGACGACGCCGGAGGCGATCACCAGAGGCCGCCGTCGTAGCTGGCCTGCAGGCGCTCCTCGACCTCCTCGCCCGGCATGGGCAGCCGGGCGTGCGCCTTGAGCATCGCGCCGGCCGACGGCAGCGCCTCGGGCCAGGTCCCGGGCTCCCAGAGCCGGGAGCGGATGAGCGCCTTGCCGCACTGGACGAACGCGACGCGGACGTGGATCCCGACCGCCAGGTCGGTCGTCCGCCCGGGGACGTCCGTGGCCGCGAGCACCTCGGGATCGCGCGTGAGGTAGGCCGTGCCGTCGATCCGCAGCGTCTCGCGCAGCCCCGGCAGCAGGAAGAGCAGGCCGACCTGGGGGTTCTCGAGGAGCTGGCGGAACGCGTCGATGCGGCGGTTGCCGGGGAGGTCCGCCCACGCGAGGCGGTCCGGGCCGAGCACCCGGGCGAACCCGGGCGGGCCGCCGCGTGGCGTGACCGTCGTGCGCCCCGCCGCGTCGCTCGTGGCCAGCATGAGCAGCGGGGACTGCTCGAGGTAGCGGGCGCAGTGCTCGTCGAGCTCCCCGATCTCCTTGTCGACCGGGATGCCGCGGGGCTCGGGGTAGCTCCCCGCGCGCAGCTCGGCCTCGGTCGTGACGAGGTGGGTGAAGGGCGCGTCCGGCACGGCCCGAAGGGTACGGCTCACCCCGCGGCGGGCGGCCCGCTCACCGCGGAGCGCAGGACGGCGATGTGCTCCGCCATCGTGTCGATCGCGCCGAGCATGGGCTCGAGGGCGGTCGGGTCGCCCTCCTGGGCGAGCTGGACCGCGGCGCGGCACTCCTCGACCTGCTCCGTGATCGCGTCGAGTCGGGCGGTGGCGTCGGCGGCGTCGAAGGTGACCATGCCGGACCCCTACCCACGCGGAGTAGGTTCGGGCGCATGAGCGCCGCGGCCGGCCTGCCGAACCCCGTCCGGATGCCCGTGCCCGCCCAGGCGCTCGGGTGGTTCGCGCGGCCCGTGCCGTTCCTCGTCGGCCAGCAGCGCCGGCACGGCGACGTCTTCACCATGACGCTGCCGCAGGAGGGGCCGTGGGTCGTCCTCGCGCACCCCGACGCGATCCGCGAGGTCTTCACGGGCGACCCGCTGAAGCTCCTGGCCGGCGAGGGCAACGAGATCCTCTCGCCGCTGCTCGGCCCGCGCTCCGTGCTGCTGCTCGACGGGCCGGAGCACCTGCGCGAGCGGCGCCTGCTGCTCCCGCCGTTCCACGGGGAGCGGATGCAGCGCTACGGCGCGCTCATGCAGGAGGTGGCCGAGCGGGAGATCGCGACGTGGCCCGCGGGGACGACGTTCCCCCTCGCGCCGCGGATGCAGGCCGTGACGCTCGAGATCATCCTGCGGGCGGTCTTCGGCCTCGAGGAGGGGCGGCGGCTCGACGAGCTCCGCGCGGCGCTCAACGCGCTCCTCGAGTTCGTCTCGACCCCGCTCGCCTTCGGCGTCGTCGTGACGATCGGGGCCGAGCGTGCGGTGCGCATCCCGACGTTCCGGCGGGTGCTCGAGCCCGTCGACCGGCTGATCCACGAGGAGATCCGTGCGCGCCGCGGCGCGGGCGACCTCGCCGCGCGCGAGGACATCCTCTCCCTGCTGCTCCAGGCGACGGACGAGGACGGCGAGCCCATGGGCGACGACGAGCTGCGCGACGAGCTCGTGACCCTGCTCGTCGCGGGGCACGAGACGACGGCGACCGCGCTCTCCTGGGCGGTCGAGCGGCTCCTGCGCACCCCGGGCGCGATGGAGCGCCTGCGCGACGACGAGGACCCCGCGTGGTCCCTGGCGGTCTGCCACGAGACGCTGCGCCTGCGCCCCGTCATCCCGCTCGTCCTGCGCCGCCTCACCGAGCCCATGACGATCGCGGGCCACGACCTGCCCGCCGGGGTGAAGGTCGCGCCGTGCATCACCCTCGTCCACCGCCGCGCCGACCTCTACCCCGACCCGCACGTCTGGCGGCCCGAGCGCTTCCTCGGCGTCAAGCCCGGGACGTACACGTGGATCCCGTTCGGCGGCGGCGTGCGCCGCTGCCTCGGCGCGACGTTCGCCCTCTTCGAGATGCAGGCCGTCCTGCGCGCCGTCGCGGCCCGCACGACCCTCCGCCCGGCCTCGCCGGCCCCGGAGCACACGATGCGCCGCACGATCACCTTCGCCCCGGACCGCGGCGCGGAGGTCGTGCTCACCGCCTGACCGCGCCAAAGGGGTCTGACCCCTTTGCGCACTATGGTGCGCATGTGGTCAACTCGAGTGACACGGACGAGCTCGCGGTGCGGGTGGGGCAGCAGGTCGAGGCCCACCGGCTCGTCCAGCAGCTGACCGTGAAGGAGCTCGCGGAGCGCGCGGGGCTCTCCCGGACGATCGTCACGAAGATCGAGCGCGGCGAGGGGAACCCGTCCATCGGGACGCTGTGGAAGCTCTCGCGCGCGCTCGCCGTCCCGCTCGGGACGATGCTCGGCGAGGAGCCGGGCCCTCGCATGCGCCTGCTCCGGCCCGGCGAGGGTCGAGCCCGATCCACGACCCGTCCGGGCTCGTCGGGCCGGCTGCTCCACGCCGACGCGCGCGAGCGCCGCACGGAGGTCTTCGAGCTCGGGCTCCCGCCCGGCGCGCGCCACGAGAGCGGCGGCCACCTGCTCGGGACGGAGGAGCTCGTCGTCGTCACGGCGGGCACGCTCGAGGTCGGGACCGCCGCGCCGCACGGAGACGCTCGCCACCGGCGACGTCCTCTGGTTCGCGGCGGACCGGCCGCACCACTACGCGAACCCGGGGTCGGCCCCCTGCCGGCTCCTCGACTGGATCCTCTACCCCGCGGCGTGAGGGGCCTGGCCCAGCCGGTGCTCGCGGGCGTCGTCGCGAGCTTCGTCGGCTTCGCGAGCACGTTCGCCGTCGTGCTCGCCGGCCTGCGGAGCGTCGGCGCGACGCCGGAGCAGGCGGCCTCCGGCCTCCTGGCGATCTGCGTCCTCATGGGCCTGACGACGATCGCGCTGAGCGCCCGTGCACGCATCCCGGTCCTCCTGGCCTGGAGCACCCCGGGCGCCGCGCTGCTCGTCGGCGCCGACGTGCCCGACGGCGGCTACCCCGCGGCGGTCGGCGCCTTCGCCCTCTGCGGCGCGCTCCTCGCGCTCACGGGCCTGTGGGCCGGCCTCGGCCGTCTGCTCGCCCGCATCCCGGTCCCCATCGCCAGCGCGATGCTCGCCGGCGTCCTGCTGCCGCTCTGCCTCGCGCCCGTCCGCGCGGCGGCGGACATCCCGGTCTCGGTCGCCCCCGTCGTCGCCGCCTGGGCGCTGCTCGGCGTCGTCGCCCGGCGCTGGGCGATCCCGGGGGCGCTCGCGGTCGCCGTGGTGGTCGTGCTCGTGAGCGAGCCCCTGCGGGCCGGCCCGACCGGCCTGCTCCCGCACCTCGAAGCCGTCACCCCGAGCTTCGGCCCGGCCGCCCTGCTCGGCCTCGCCGTCCCGCTCTACGTCGTGACGATGGCCTCCCAGAACATCCCGGGCGTCGGCGTGCTGGCCGCCCACGGCTTCCGCGCGCCGCTGCGCCCGGCGCTGCTCGGCACGGGCGGCGCGACCGTCGTGGGCGCGGCCTTCGGCGCCTTCGCGATCAACCTCGCCGCGATCACCGCCGCGCTCACCGCGGGCCCGGACGCCCATCCGGACCCCGAGCGCCGCTGGCTCGCGGCGGCCGCGGCGGGGGTGAGCTACCTCGTCCTCGGCCTGGGTGCCGGACTCGCCACCGCGCTGGTCGCCTCCGCGCCGGCCGGGCTCATCGAGGCGGTCGCCGGCCTCGCCCTGCTCGGCGCGCTCGCGGGCGCGCTGACCGCCGCCCTCGACGCGCCGGAGCACCGGGAGCCCGCGCTCGTGACGTTCGTCGTCGCCGCCTCGGGGATCACGAGCCTCGGCGTCTCCGCGGCCTTCTGGGGGCTCGTGGCCGGCCTCGGGCTCTCCGGGGTCCAGCGCCTGGGGAGCCGCGCGGCGTGAGGTGGCCGCCGTACGCCGCGACCGCGCTCGGCATCGGGGTCGCCACGGGCGTCTACGGCGTCTCCTTCGGCGTGCTCGCCGTCGGCGCCGGGCTCTCGGTCGCGCAGGCCTGCGCCATGTCGCTGCTCGTCTTCACGGGCGGCTCGCAGTTCGCCGCGATCGGCGTCCTCGGCGCGGGCGGCTCCGCGGTCACCGCGGTCGTCAACGGCCTGCTGCTCGGCGTCCGCAACACGGCCTACGGGCTCTCCATGGCGGCGATCCTGCAGGGCAGCCGCGGCCGGCGCGCGCTCGCGCAGCCAGCTCGTCATCGACGAGTCGACCGCGATGGCCCGCGCCCAGGACGAGCCCGCGGCGGCGCGCGGGGCGTTCCTCCTCACGGGCCTGAGCGTCTTCGCCCTCTGGAACCTCGGCACGCTCGGAGGCGCGCTGGCCGGCGAGGGCCTCGGCGACCCCGCGGCCTACGGCCTCGACGCGATGTTCCCCGCCGCGTTCCTCGCGCTCCTCGCGCCCCAGCTGCGGCAACGCGACGCGCCCGCGGCGGCGCTCGCGGGCGCGCTCATCGCCGTCGTCCTCTGCCGCTGACCCCCGCGGGCATCCCGGTCCTGGCCGCGAGCCTGGGGCTGCTCGTGGCCGTCCGGCCCGGCCGCGGGGGAGCCGCATGAGCTGGGCGGCGCTGCTCGCGCTCGCGGCGGGCAGCTACGCGCTCAAGGCCGCCGGCCCGGTCGGGCTGGGCAGCCGGGCCCTCGTCGGCGACGACGAGCCGCCTGCTCGCCCTGGTGGCCGTCCCGCTGCTCGCGGCGCTCATCGTCGTCCAGACCCTCGGAGACGGGGAGCGCCTCGTGCTCGACGCCCGCGTCCCGGCGCTGGCGGTCGCGGCGCTCTGCGTCTGGCGCGGCGCGCCGTTCCTCGTCACGGTCCTCGCCGCCGCGCTCACCGCCGCGGGCCTGCGCGCGCTGTAGTCGCCTCCTAGGTCCGCGAGAAGCGGTCGGTCACGCGGCCGACCTTCTCCGCGGTGCGCTGGAGCGGCTCGATCGTCTCCGCGACGGTCTCGACGGACTCCTCGAGCTCCTCCACGGTGTCGAGCGCGCCGAGCAGCCGCGGGAGCGCGGCGCGGAAGACCCCGAGGGTCTGGTCGAGGCTGGCCGCGAGGACGTTGAGCACCTCGGCGTTGCCGTCGAGGTGCTTCGCGGTGGCCGTGAGCTCGGCGCCGCCGTCGACGAGCTCCGTGGCCGTCGCGTCCAGGCGCACGGCGTCCGCGTCGAGCTGCTTCGCCGTGGCCGTCAGGTCCCCGCCGCCGCGGATGAGCTCGTTGCGCCGTGGCGATGAGCTGGTTGAGCTCGCGGAGCAGGGTGACGGCGTGCTCGTCCAGGCTCGCGAGGTGCCCGTCGACGCTGTCGACCTTGCGGGCGACGGCGTCGAGGTCCGCCAGCCCGTCCTCGATCTTGTCGCCGCAGCCGGCTGAACGGGTCGTCCCCGCGCCGCATGCGCTCCGCGAGGTGGTGCAGGTCGGTGACGAGCTGCACCCCGAGCCGGGCGGCGCGGTAGGGCGCGAGGGCGACGTCGGCGGCGAGCATCCCCGAGGGGTACCCACGCCCGCTCGCGCCCCCGCTCCCTAGCGCGCCACCTTCGTGCGCAGGAGGTTCCGGGCCTTCGCCTTGCGCTCCGTCCGCCCGGTGCTGTTGACCGCACGGGACCAGACGAGGTAGCTGCCCCGGGGCAGCTTGACGCGACGGCTGAGCGTCCAGGACGCGCCACCCCGGGCCCGGAGGTAGGTCGTGCGCGTGCAGTCGACCTTCGGGCCGAAGCTCCCGTCCGCGCGCAGGTACCGGCACCCGTTGCCCGTCTTGCGCCCGATCGCCACGGAGACCGACCGCAGCGTGCAGCCCTTGCCCGCCAGCGCCGTGCCGCGGAGCACGACGCGACCCGAGCGCAGGGACGAGCCCCTCGCGATCCGCGAGGTCGGCGCGCCGCAGGCCGCGGAGCTCGCCGCCGTGGAGGTCGTGGTCCCGGCGGTGCCGGCACCGGGGGCAGGGGCCGGGCCGCCGGGGTTCGTGGACCCGCCGCCCGCGTTCGACCCGGCCGCGCCGGAGCCCGAGCCGGAGCCGCCGGAGCCCGAACCGGCGGACCCGGAGCCACCGGAGCCCGAACCGCCGGCACCCGAACCGCTCGAGCCGGAGCCGGAGCCGCCCGCACCCGAACCGCTCGAGCCGGAGCCGGAGCCCAGAACCGGAGCCTGACCCGGAGCCGGAGCCCGACCCGGAGCCGGAGCCCGACCCGGAGCCAGACCCGGAGCCCGAGCCGCCCGAGCCCGGAGCGGGCGTGCCCGAGCCGGAGCCGCCGGTGCCCGAAGCCGGCGCCGCGGGCTGCGGGGGCTGGATCGGGTCCTTCGCGTCGGTCGTCGCCGGACCGACCTGGATGGGGGCCGGCATGTCCTTGACCTCGAAGACGTCGACGCCGCGGATGAGGTCGGCGGTGTAGACGATGTTCGTCTTCTCGCGGTTCGGCTTGATCGAGCCGTCGGCGTTGCGGGCCGGGACCCAGTAGGCGTCCCAGACCTGCGACGCGCCGGGGGTGAAGAAGCCGAACTGCTTGATGTCCTTCGGGTCGCGGACGTCGATGAAGCGGACGCCCTGCTGGTACCAGCCCTGCGCGACGATGCCGCTCTGGTGGTAGTCGAACCAGTGCGCGGAGCAGAAGCCGCCCACGGGCGTCGAGAGGCCGCCGCCCGCCTTCGGGTCCGACGGGAGCTGCGCCTGGTCGAGCGGCGCCATCGTGCCCCGTCCCGTCTCCATCTTCGGGTTGCGCGTGCGGTAGGCCTCGCCGTCCAGGTCCGGCACCGACCAGGTCTGGAACGTGCCCGAGCGGTCGCAGACGACCTCGTCGCCCTCGCTGGCGTAGTCCTCCTCCGTGATGAGCGCCACGTTGCCGTTGGCCAGGCTGGGCGCGGCGCCCGCCTTGAAGGACCGGGCGTTGGGCCGCATGGAGTTGTGGAGGATGAAGTCGTTGTAGGGGGTCTTGATCCCGTCGGGGTTCGTCGCCCCGAGCGCCTTCGGGTTCAGCGGATCGGAGATGTCGAAGGCCGCCGCGCCGCCGGCGCCCGTGTTCCAGGCGATCCCGGCGTCGTCGATGTCCCAGTAGTGGCCGGCGCCGTTGGTGAACACGGGGTTCTTGTCCGCCGCGGGCGACTTGACGGTCTTGACCTGCACGGGGTGCTCGAGGTCGCGCAGGTCGATGATCGAGAAGCCCTCGAGGTCGCCGGCGGTGTAGGCGTAGTCGCAGGTGAGCGAGACGCACTGGACCGTGTGCGAGCTCGACGTGACGCCACCCTGCGCGGAGCTCGACGGCGTCTTGGAGAGGATCTTCGGATCGGCCGGGTCGGTGACGTCGACGACCATGACCTGCTGGCCGCCCGCGTTGTAGGAGGGCGCGCGCGTGCCCGTGAGGCCGACCTGCACGAGGTCGATGCCGACCAGGACGAAGCGCTTGACGACCTTCCCGGAGGCATCGCGGCGCTCCCCGTAGCTCATCGCCTCGTTCTCGAAGACGAGGTTCGCGAGCTTGCCCTTGAGGACCGGCTGCCGCGGGTCGGAGACGTCGAAGACGGAGATCGAGTCGGTCCCCGACGTGTAGAAGTACGGCGCCGAGGGCGAGAACTCGCCCGAGATCGTCGCGCTGCCGGGCATGGTCGTCAGCAGCTCGACGTTCGGGCTCGCCAGGACGGGCGTCGGGACCGCCTCGGCCTTGCCGACGGTGCTCGAGACGACGTAGGCGAGCGGGGCGAGGAGGAGCAGGGCGAGCGCGACGAGCGCGCGGGGGGACAGGGCCATGGGGGCTGCAACGCAGAGCGGCCCCGAACCTTGCTGTTCGACCACGAACGACGAGGGCCCGGCGTGTGCCGGGCCCTCGGGTGCTGCGGGTGGTCCGGGCGGGGCCCGGACCGGGGGCTACATCATGCCGCCCATGCCGCCCATGTCGGGCATCCCGCCGCCACCCTCGTTCTTGTCCGGGATCTCGGCGACGATGGCCTCCGTCGTGAGGATGTTCTTCGCGATGGACGCCGCGTTCTGCAGCGCCGAGCGCGTGACCATCGCCGGGTCGATGACGCCGGCCGCGACCAGGTCGACCATCTCGCCCGTCGCGGCGTTCAGGCCGAAGCCCGTCTCCGCGTTGCGGACCTCGTTGACCACGACCGAGCCCTCCAGGCCGCCGTTCTCGGCGATCTGGCGGAGGGGCTCCTCGAGCGCGCGGATGATGATCCGGGCGCCGGTCTTCTCGTCGTCATCGGTGATGCCGTCGATGTTGATGGAGGCGATGGCCTGCATCAGCGCGACGCCGCCGCCGGGGACGATGCCCTCCTCGAGCGCCGCGCGGGTCGCCTGGAGGGCGTCCTCGACACGGTGCTTCTTCTCCTTCATCTCCGTCTCGGTGGCCGCGCCGACCTTCACGACGGCGACACCGCCCGAGAGCTTCGCGAGGCGCTCCTGGAGCTTCTCGCGATCGAAGTCGGAGTCCGTGTTCTCGACCTCGGCCTTGATCTGGTTGATGCGGCCCTTGATGGCCTCGACGTCACCCGAGCCGTCGACGATCGTCGTGTTGTCCTTCGCCACGACGACGCGACGCGCGCGGCCGAGCTGGGTCAGCTGGGTGTTCTCCAGCTTGAGGCCCATCTCCTCCGTGATGACCTCGCCGCCCGTGAGGATCGCGATGTCCTCGAGCATGCGCTTGCGGCGGTCGCCGAAGCCCGGCGCCTTGACCGCGACGCCCGTGAACGTGCCACGGAGCTTGTTGACCACGAGGGTCGCGAGGGCCTCGCCCTCGAGGTCCTCCGCGATGATGACCAGCGGCTTGCCGGACTGGATGACGGCCTCGAGGACCGGCAGCACGTCGCGGACGGAGCCGATCTTCTGGTTGGCGATGAGGATGAAGGGATCCTCGAGGACCGCCTCCATGCGCTCCTGGTCCGTGACCATGTAGGGCGAGATGTAGCCCTTGTCGAACTGCATGCCCTCGGTGAACTCGAGGTCCATGCCGAACGTCTGGCCCTCCTCGACGTTCACGACGCCGTCCTTGCCGACCTTCTCGATGGCGTCGGCGATGACGTCGCCGATGGACTCGTCGCCGGCGGAGATCGTCGCGACGCGCGCGATCTGGTCCTTGCCGTTGATCTCCTTGGACTGCTCGGCGATGTTCGCGACGACCTGGTCGACGGCGATCTCGATGCCGCGACGCAGGGCGAGCGGGTTGGCGCCGGCCGTGACGTTCTTCAGGCCCTGGCGCACGATGGCCTGGGCGAGGACCGTGGCGGTCGTCGTGCCGTCGCCGGCGACGTCGTTGGTCGCCGTGGCGACCTCGCGGACGAGCTGCGCGCCCTGGTTCTGGAAGACGTCCTCGACCTCGATCTCACGAGCGATGGTCACGCCGTCGTTCGTGATCGTGGGGGCGCCGAACTTCTTGTCGAGCACGACGTAGCGGCCCTTGGGCCCCAGCGTCACCTTGACGGCGTTGGCCACGGCGTCGACGCCGGCCTCGAGGGCCTGACGGGCCTCCGTGTTGTACTTGATCTCCTTGTGAGCCATTCTCAAATCTCCTTTTAGGACGTGACCTTGGCGAGGACGTCGGACTCGCGGAGCACGAGCAGCTCCTCGCCTTCGACCTTGATCTCGGTGCCGCCGTACTTCGAGTAGAGGACCTCGTCGCCCTCGGAGACGTCGAGGGGGACGCGCTTCCCGTTGTCGTCGATCTTCCCGTCGCCGACGGCGAGGACCTTGCCCTTCTGGGGCTTCTCCTTGGCGGTGTCGGGGAGGACGATGCCGGAGGCGGTCGCCTCCTCCTCTTCGATGGCGCGGACGATCAGGCGATCGCCGAGCGGCTTGAGCTTCATGTGGGTGGAACCTCCGAGTGACGCAGGAATCTGGGTCGTCTGGCACTCACCCGCAGGGAGTGCCAACGTGCCCTCACCATAGCGATCCCGGTCGCGGAGGCGCAACCTCGTTGGCACTCCGTTCACAGGAGTGCCAGGCCGGGTCGGTCCCGGAGCGCGGCGCGCGTTCAGTTCTGGGCGCCGCCGATGCCCAGGCGGGCATCGGTGAAGCGCTCGGGGTTCTCGATGATCTGCGAGAACCGCACGACGGTGACCGTGTCGTCCATCGTCACGGGCTTGCCGTAGATCTGCTCGAGGAAGTGGATCATCTCCTCGTGGCGGCGGAACTCCGGGTTGTCGTGCTCGATGTCGCGCGGCGTGAGGTCCTTCACGCGCTTGACCTCGACGGCGTCGATGACCGCGTCGAAGATCTTCTCCCGCGGGGAGTGCTGGTACCCGATGGTGACGAGGACCGCCTCGTTCTTGCGGTACCGGTGCGACTTGTCCCCCAGCCGGATCGTGGCCGTCTTGCGGCCCCGCTTGAGCTGGTCGGCGAAGATCGTCGAGTAGAAGTTGAGCACCTGCATCGGCGGCGATGCTACCGGCTGGACAGCGCGGCCAGCGCTCGCTGGACCATCTCGCGCTCCCCGGGGTAGCTCAGGATCCGCGCGGCCTCCTCGAGCGGGACCCAGCGGACGACCTCCACCTCGTGGTCGTGGTCCTCGAAGGAGCCGCCCGTCGCCTCCATGAGGTAGAAGCGCACGACCTTCGCGATGCGCCGGCCCCCGCGCTGGTAGACGTAGCGCACGTCCCCGAGCTGCTCGAGGACGACGGCCTCCAGGCCCGTCTCCTCCCGGACCTCGCGCAGCGCGGCGGCGTCGGGCTCCTCGCCGGCGTCCGGGTGCCCCTTGGGCAGCGCGGTGACCTTCGCGCCGTCCGCCGCGCGCCGGGTGGGGACGATGACGACGCAGGCCGGGGGGTCCGCCGCGGGGTCGAGGACCACGCCGCCCGCGGAGAACTCGGGATCGGCCATCAGGCCACGGGGCCGATCAGTAGATGTAGCGGTCGAGGGCGGGGCGGTCGTGGACCGTGATGCGGCCCCGGCCCTGGGTGACGACGCCGGCGCGCTCGAGGACCGCGAGGAAGCGGCTGGCCGACTCCCGGGAGGAGCCCGCGAGCTGGGCGATGTCCGCCTGGGTGACCGTCACCAGGACGCCGCCCTCGGGCGCCGTGACCCCCTCCTCCTAGCGCGGAGTCCACGAGCTGGCCGAGCACGCCGGCCACGCGGCTCTGCACGGTCTGGAAGCTCTGGCGGGCGAGGCGCTCGTTGGCCTCCCGCAGCCGTCGCCCCAGCGAGACGACGAGCTTCACCGCGATGTCCGGGTGGTCCTTGAGCAGGCGCCGGAAGTCCCCACCCAGGATCGCGACCGCCTCCACCGCGTCGAGCGTCTCGACCGTCGCCGAGCGCGCCTCGTCGTCGAAGATCGCGAGCTCGCCGAAGATGTCCCCCGGGCCGAAGTGGGCCAGGGCGATCTGGCGCCCGTCGGGGTGCTCCCGGACGGCGCGCGCGTGCCCCGCGGCGACGACGTAGCACGTGTCGCTCGTGTCCCCCTCGCGGAAGATGACGTGCTGCGGGGAGAAGCGCCGGGTACGGTGACCTCCGCCACCGCCTCGAGGTCCGGCTCCGCGAGCGTCGAGAACACGGGCACCCGGGAGAGGAGCTCGTGCGTCGCGCGTCCCGGGGGCATGGGACGTGCATACCACACCCGTGCGGGGCCGCGGGCGCCCGCGGTGGGCGCCCGACCGCGTCGCCGGCCCGCCCTGGTGCGGCGTCGCCCGGGCCGCGTCGGTAGCCTCGCCCGGGCCGGGCGCGCCCTCCCCGGTGGCAGCGCATCGAACGCCGACGTGCCCGTGTTCGGGCAGGCAACGCCCATGGTCCGCCCCCCGCTCATGCCCGTGTCCCATCGCCGCCCCGCGGCCACCGCCACCCGCCGCGCCGCCCTCCTGGTCGCGGCTGCCGCGCTGGCCGCCCCCGCCGGCGCGGGTGCGGCGAAGCAGCCCTCGATCTACCAGTCGAAGCTCCTCTGGGCGACCGTCAACGTCTGCGACACCCCGAAGCACCCGGCCACCGTGGGCATCCGGGGCTCCATGCCCGGCTCGGGCTCCAAGGGCGAGACGATGCACATGCGCTTCCAGCTGCAGTACTTCGACCAGGTCACCCGGGTGTGGCACAACCTGGCCGCGACGGCGGACTCGGGCTTCGTGCAAGCCGGTGAGGCGACCTACCGCCAGCGCCAGACCGGCCGCAACTTCGTCGTCACGCCGCCCGCGTCGGGCGTGTTCATCCTCCGGGGCGCCGTGACCTTCGAGTGGCGCGACGAGGACGGCGAGGTCGTCCGCCGCGCCCGCAAGCGCACGAGCGCGAAGCACGGCGGGACCGTCGGCGCGGAGCCGCGCGGCTACTCCGCCGCCCGCTGCCGCGTCCGCAAGAAGGGCTCCTAGCCCACCGCCACGCGCTCGGGGCGCTCCACGGGCTCCTCGGCCTTCTCGAGCGCGAGCTGCGGCATCCGGCGGTCGAGCCACGCCGGGATCCACCAGGCGCGCTTGCCCATGATCTCGAGGAGCGCCGGGACGAGCAGGCAGCGGATCACGACCGCGTCGAGCAGGACCGCGATGGCCAGGCCCAGCCCGAAGAGCTTGATCACCCGGTCCGGCGCGATCGCGAAGGCCGCGAAGACGAGGACCATGATCGCCGCGGCGGCCGTGATGACCGCCCCCGTGGTCGAGAGCCCGACCCGGACGGCCTTCGAGGCGTCCTGGTCGTGGATCCACGACTCGTGGATGCGGGACATGAGGAAGACCTCGTAGTCCATGGAGAGCCCGAAGACGATCGCGAAGAGCATCACGGGCACGAAGGACTCGATGGGCCCGGTCCCGATCCCGAGCAGCCCCGCGCCGTGGCCGTCCTGGAAGACGAGGGTCACGAACCCGAGTGCCGCACCGATCGAGAGGAGGTTCATGACCGCGGCCTTGATCGGGATGAAGAGGCTCCGGAAGACCGCCAGGAGCAGGATCGCGCTGAGGACGACCACCATCCCGACGAAGAGCGGCAGCTTCCCGGCGATGACGTCCGCGAAGTCCTCGTTCGACGCCGTCGCGCCGCCGATGGAGACCTCCGTCCGGGTCTGCGCCTCCACGGGCGGCAGCACGTCGTCGCGCAGGCGGTTCAGCAGGTCCGTCGTCTCCGCCTCCTGCGGGCCCGTCTTCGGGAAGAGGGTCACCGTCGCGACCTTCCCGTCCTTCGAGACCTGCGGCGGGATGACCCGCGCGACCCCCGGGTCCTTCCCCGCGGCCGCCGCGACGGCGTTCGCCGCCTCCGGGCCGCCGCTCGCGGGGAGCTTGACCGCGAGGAGGAACGAGCCGTTGACCCCGGCGCCGAAGCCCTCGGCGATCCTGTCGTAGGCCTTGCGGGTCGTCGCATCCTCGGGGTCGAGGCTCGCGTCGCCCGAGCCCAGGCGCATGTTCAGCGCGGGGGCGGCGAGGCCGAGGAGCACCGCGAGCGAGAGCGCGACGGCGACCCACGGCCGGCGCTGCACCGCCGTCGTCCAGCGCGCCCAGCCCGGGCTGCCCCCGGGGTTCGCGCCGAGGCCCTTCCCACGGCCGCCCGGCATGGGGATCCGCAGGCGATCGATCCAGCCCCCGGCCTTGCTCACGACAGCGGGCAGGACCGTGAGCGCCCCGACCATCGTCAGCAGCACGGCCGAGACCGCCGCCAGCGCGACGCCCTGCATGAAGCTCAGGCCGAGCAGCAGGAGGCCGAGCAGGGCGATGATCACCGTGCAGGCCGCGAAGAAGACGGTCCGGCCCGCGGTGTCGATGGCCCGGACGATCGCCTCGTCGCGCTCCATCCCGCCCGCGACCTCCGAGCGGTACCGGGTGAGGACGATGAGCGCGTAGTCCACGCCGACGCCGAGGCCGATGAGGGTCGCGAGCTGCATCGCGAAGTCCGGGGTGTCGACCACCTGGGAGATGAAGGGCACGAGGCCCGCCATGCCGGCGATGGCCAGCAGGGCGGTCAGGAGCGGGACGCCCGCGGCGATGACCGAGCCGAACGTGATGACCAGGACGAGTGCCGCGACGAGGATGCCGATGCCCTCCGTGCCGCCGCCCTGCTCCTCGAAGCGGACGGTCTGCGCGCCGAGGCCGCCGTTCTCCACCTCGAGCTGCGGGGAGCGCGCCGCGAACGCCGCCTCCTGCGCGGGCTTGATGTTCTTCGCCTTGACCTCGTCGAAGTCGAGGTCGTAGACGACCTGGGCGACCCCCGTGCGCTGGTCGGCGCTCAGGCCGCCCGGCCCGAACGGGTCGGAGACCGAGACGACGTCGCGCACCCTGCGGACGTTCGCGAGCGCCTGCTCGACCGCCTGGCGCCGCGCGCCGTCCCGCAGCGTGCCGCCGCCCTGGGCGACGAAGACGAACTGGTCGTTGATGCCGTTCTGCTCCGGCGCGCTCTGCGCCAGGACGTCGTAGGCGCGCTGGGACTCCGTGTCGGGCAGCCGGAAGGAGGAGATCTCCTTCGTGCCGATGCCCTGGCCCACGACGTTCACGAGGACGACGAGGACGAGCCAGGCCACGACGGTCCGGCCGCGGTGGGCGATGGACCAGCGGGCGATGCGGGCGAAGCGGGACTCCGTGCTCATGCTCCGAAGACTGGCACGCACCACGAAACTGAGCGGTTCCCGCCGCTCGGGAGCTCAGGCCGGGAAGAGCCGCGGGTCGTTCGAGATGATCCCCGTGACCCCCATGGCCTCGAGCTCGGCGATCTTCGCCGCGTCGTCGACGGTCCAGACGTAGAGCTCGCCGCCCGCGTCGCGGATGGACGCCCAGAGGCCCGGGGTCACCAAGGCCCAGTGGGCCATGATGGCCTCGACCTCCCCCGCGCGGATCGCCCGCGCGAGCTTGGGCGGGAACGCGCGGCGGGCGAGCGCGACCCCGAGCAGCGCGAGCGGCCGGGTCGCGGGGTGGGCGAGGTAGTTGCGGCGGACCTTCGGGACCGACCAGCCCAGGCGGATCTCCGGCGCGAGCGCCCGGACCCGCTTGAGGGAGTCGACCTCCATGGTCGAGATGAGCGTCCGCTCGGCCAGCCCTGCCTCCCGCAGCGCGTGCACGACCCGCTCCTCGTAGCCCGGGAGCTTCATGTCCAGGTCGAGGTCGATGCCCGCGTAGGCCTCCGAGGCGAAGTGCGCGAGGCCCTCCTCGAGCGAGAGCGGCGTGCGGCTCCCCGCGTCCTCGTAGTCGTGGGCCAGGACGAGCCGGCCCGTCCCGTCGAGGTTCTCGCTCAGGACGTCGAACTCGATCATGTCGACGCCCTCGGCCAGGCCGGCGTCGAAGGAGGCGAGGGTGTTGCCCGGGGCGATGTGGTCCGCGCCCTTGTGCCCGATCCGCCGGGTGGGGCGGCTCACTTCTGGCATCCCGGGCACCAGTACGTCGGGCGGTTGTCGTCCCACTGGCCGCGCTGGGTGATCTTCGTGCCGCAGCGCGGGCAGGGCTTGCCGTAGGTCCCGTAGATCCGCTTGTAGCGCGTCTGGGTGCCGTGGGCGGCGGACTCCCGCATGCCCGGGCGCGCCCAGCGGACCAGGCCGAGCGCCTCGTCGTCGGAGACCTTCCCCGTCGGCCGCCACGGGTCGATCGCCTGGGCGAAGCAGGCCTCGACCTTCCAGAGGTTCCCGATCCCGGCGAGCGTCCGCTGGTCGAGCAGCGCGTCGCCGATGGGGCGCGTCGGGTCGTCCTCGCGCAGGCGCCGGAGGTAGACCTGCTCGTCGAAGTCGTCCTTGATGATGTCGGGGCCGAGCGCGGCGATGCGGTGGTCGACCCGGGCGCGCAGGCCCGTCATGAGGTCGAGCACGGGGCCGTCGAACTGCACGACCACCCGCCCCTTCTTGCGCATGACCAGCCACGCGCGGCGGGGGGAGCGCCGCCAGCGCTGGCCCTCGTCGTAGGTGCCCCAGGAGCCCGTCATCCGCAGGTGCGAGTGGATCGTGAGGTCGCCCTCGAAGCGCAGGAAGAGGTGCTTGCCGTGGGCGTCGACCGCTTCCACGGCGCGGCCCGCGAGCTTCTCGGGCCAGCGGTCGGCGCGGAAGCGCGGGTGCGGCGTCGTCAGCTCGTCCGGGACCTCCCCGAGGAGGATGGGCCGGATGCGGTTCGCCGCGTAGTGGATCGTGTCGCCTTCGGGCACTGCTCTGTGGACTCTACGCACGGGGGTACGCTCGGGCTCATGGCTTCCGCGGTGGCAACGGACCTCGCAGGGCTCGTCGGCGCGGAGCACGTCCGCCACGACGCCCACTTCCTCACGGACGCGTCGCAGGCGATGGGCCTGCGCGGCCAGGCGGCGGCGGTCGTCCTGCCCGCGAGCGCGGAGGAGGTCGCCGCGGTCGTCGCCTGGTGCTACGAGCGCGGCGTCGCGATCGTCCCGCGCGGCGGCGGGCACGGGCTACGCGGGCGGGGCGGTCCCGCTCGATCCCGACGCGGTCGTCCTCGCGCTCGACCGCCTCGACCAGGTGCGCTCCTTCGAGCCCGGCCTCTGGCGCATGGAGGCCGAGGCGGGGGTGACGACGCAGACCGTCGCGCGCCTCGCGCGCGAGAACGGGCTCTTCTTCCCCCCGGACCCGGGCGCGGCGGAGCAGTCGCACCTCGGCGGGAACATCGCGACGAACGCGGGCGGGCCGCACTGCTTCAAGTACGGCGTGACCCGGGAGTGGGTGAGCGGCGTCGAGGCGGTGATCGCCCCGGGGGAGCTCGTCCGCTTCGGCGGGCCGCTGCGCAAGGACGTCGCGGGCTACGACCTCACGGGGCTGCTCTGCGGGAGCGAGGGGACCCTCGGGATCGTCACGAGCGCCTGGCTGCGGCTCCTGCCCGCGCCGAACCTCCAGGTGCCGGTCGTCGGCGCGTTCGCCGGCGTGCGGGAGGGCTGCGACGCGATCGAGCGCGTGCTCGCGAGCGGGGTCGTCCCCGCGACGATCGAGTACCTCGACGCGGGTGCGCTGGCCGCGAGCGCGTCGGGGTTCCCGGGCGGGCTGCCGGAGGGCACGGCGTTCCTCGTGGTCTGCGAGGCGGACACCTCCGAGGAGGACGCCGCGGAGCTCGCGGAGGCGCTCGCGGGCGAGCTCGGCGGGGCGCTGACGCCGGAGCCGCGCGCGCTTGTGGCGCTGGCGCGACGGCGTGTCGCTCGCGGTCACGGCGCGGCGCGGCGGCAAGCTCTCGGAGGACGTCGGCGTGCCGCTCGACCAGCTCGCGCCGGCGATCACCGGGACCGTGGAGATCGCCGAGCGCCACGGCCTCGAGGGCTGCTCCTGGGGCCACGCGGGGGACGGCAACCTGCACTCGACGTTCCTGCTCGAGCCGGGGAACGCGGAGCAGCTCGAGCGGGCGCACGCCGCGGTGGAGGAGCTCTTCGCCCTCGCCCTCTCCCTCGGCGGGACGGTGAGCGGCGAGCACGGGCTGGGCTGGCTCAAGCGGGGGCAGCTGCGGAACCAGTGGTCCCCGGGGGCGGTCGGCGCCCACGAGGCGATCAAGGCGGCGCTCGATCCGAAGGGGCTCTTCAACCCGGGCAAGAAGACGGCGTGACGGCCCTGGCCGTCGCGGCCTGGGTCCTCGCCGCGGGCGGGGGCGGCTCGTCGGGGTTCGGCGGCGGGGGCGGCGGGGGCGGTGGGAGCTCGGGTGGCGGCGGCGGCGGGGACGGGACGTTCTCGCTCCCCGCCCTGCTCGTCGCCCTGGTCTTCGGGTTCGTCTTCTTCGTCGTGGTCCCCGCGGTGCAGCTCCGGCGGGCGCGGCGCCGGCGCGCGGCGCGCGGACGGGAGGCCGTCACCGCCGCGGCCGAGGCCGTCGAGGACGATGCGCACTTCGCCCCGGAGGCGGTGGTCGCCGCGGCCGACGAGCTGTTCCGGGCGCTCCAGCGGGCCTGGGACGCGCGCGACCACGAGGCGCTGCGCACCCTCGCGGGCCCGGACCTGCTCGTGGAGTGGGAGCGGCGGCTCGCGGACTTCGCCGGCAAGGGCTGGCACAACGTCGTGCGGGTCGGGGCCGCGCCGGCCGTCACCTACGTCGGCCTGGAGAACCGCGAGGACGACGCCGCCGACCGGGTCGTCGTGGCGATCGAGTGCGAGCTCGAGGACTACGTCGTGGTGGAGGAGACGGGCAAGGTCGTCTTCCGGGACGGTGAGTCCTCCAAGACCGTGCGGCTCTGCGAGTACTGGACGCTGGCCTGGGCCGGCGGGGGCTGGCGCATCGACTCCATCCAGGGCGAGGAGGAGGGCGGCCATCACCTCGACGAGCCGCTCGTGCCCTCGCCGTGGGCCGACGAGGGGCGGCTGCACGACGCGGCGGTGGTCGAGCAGGCGGTGGCCGACGCCGCGCCGGAGGGCTCGCCGGGGCCCGGGGAGCTCGTCGGGGTCGACTACGCGACGGACGCCCGTGCCGCGGCGCTCGACCTCTCCCTGGTCGACGGGCGCTTCGCTCCCGCGGTGCTCGAGGCCGCGGTGCGGCGCGTCGTGCCGGCCTGGGTGGCGGCGGTGGACGGCGCGGACGACGAGCTGCTGCGGCTCGCCACCCCGGAGGCGGTCCGGGCGCTCCTCTACCCCGACCCCGGGGACGACGGCGCGCGGCTCGTGGTCCGCGGCGCCCGGGTGGACGCCGTGCGCATCACGGGCTTCGAGCCCGGGGCGACCCCGCCGCGGATGGGCCTCGAGGTGGAGCTCACGGGGCGGCGCTACGTGGAGGATCGGGACACCGCCGGCGTGCTCCGCGGGGACCGGGACCGCGCGACGACGAGCACGGAGCACCTCGTCCTCGCCCTGGACGACGCGGACCCGGGCGTGCCCTGGCGGCTGGTCGGCGTCGCCTGACCCAGCGCCGGGGGCCGGGTGCCGGCCCGGCATCACCGATCGACCCACGACCGCCCGGGGGACGCGGAGGCCTGAGGTCGGGCGGCGCGCGGCGCCGTCCCAACGTCCACGCGCCAACCCCGGCGGGCGGTGAGACGATCCGACCGACGCCACGAAGAGGCGGTCATGCGTGCACGAGGACGGATCCTCACCATGCTGGCCCTCGGCTCGATCGTGGTGGCGCCCGGCGCCCCCGCGTCGGCGGCCAGCACCGACCGATGCCCGGGGGCGACGACCCCGCTGGCCGGCCCGGCCGGGCTCCGGCCCGCGGTCGACGCGGTGCAGTGCGTGGTCGACCGCGAGCGCCGGCGCCGGCACCTGCCGCGCCTGCGGAGGAACACGCGGCTCTCGGCCGCCGCGCTGGGCCACGGGCTCGACATGGTCCACCGCCACTACTTCGCCCACGACACGCCGGAGGGCGGGAAGATGGCCGGGCGCGTCGCCGCGACGGGCTACGCGGCGCGCCGCGCCTGGAGCGCCGGTGAGGTCCTGGCGACGGGCAGCGGCCCGTCCACGTCGCCGCTCTCGCTCGTGCGCAGCCTGCTGGCCAGCCCGCCGCACCGCCGGATCCTCCTCGACCCGGCCCTGCGCGACGTGGGCACGGGCCTCGTGTGGGGCACCGCGCTCACGGGGGGTCGCCGGGACGGCGCGACGCTCGTGCTCGTGCTCGGCCGCCGCGGCTAGCGGCGCGGGTCGCGCTCGCCGCGATCCCGCCGGCCGTCGTGGTCCGTGTCCTCCCGGCCGTCGGAGCGGCCGTCGCCGTCCGTGTCCCGGCGCCGCGGGTCCGTGCGCGTGCGGGGGTCGGCGTCGGGGCGGAACCGGGAGCGCAGGGTGCCGCGGACCGGGCCGGGTGGATCCGCGACGGGCGCCCGGACCCCGAGCTCCACGCCGTCGCGCAGCCCGTCACCGTCCGTGTCGCGCTTGCTGGGTGACGTGCGGGTGCGGAGGACCTCGCGGCCGTCGCTCACCCCGTCGTCGTCCGAGTCGCGGTCGACGTCGCTCGTGCGCAGCCTGCGCTCGCGGATCGCGTCGATCCCGTCGCGGTCACGGTCGACGGAGAGGGTCGGGGGCTGCGCCGCGGGGGTCGCCGGCGCCGGCGCGGGCTCGGGCGCGGGGGCGGGCGCCGGGCCGGCCGGAGGTGCGGGCTGCGGCGTCGGGGCGGGCGCGGGCGCGGCCGGCGGCCGCGGGACGGGCTGCCAGTCGGGGGACTCCTCCTTCGTCCCGGGTCGCACCGCGACGGGCGCGGCCCCCGAGCCGTCCGCGTTCATCCGGTAGGTCTCGTAGTTGCCGTCCCGGCCGCTCGTGAACGCGATCTGCGTGCCGTCCGGGGAGACGGCGGGGCCCTCGTCCACCACGTCGTCGTCCGGGGTCAGCCGCCGCTGGCCCGTGCCGTCGGCGGCCATGGTCCAGATGTCCTTCGTCTGGTCCGCGTCGAGCTTCTCGCCCCGCTCGAAGACGATCCGCGTGGCGTCGGGCGCCCACGACGGTGCGGAGTCGTAGCCCGGGTCCGTGGTCAGCCGGACGGGGCCCGTCCCGTCCGCGGCGGAGACGTAGAGCTCGTACTGGCCGTCGCGGTTGCTCGTGAAGGCCAGCCGCGTGCCGTCGGGGGAGAAGACGGGGTAGCGCTCGTCCGCGCCGGGCGTCGTGACGAGCGCCCGCGGGTCGCTGCCGTCGAGGGCGACGGTCCACACCTCCGCGTTCGGGTCGCCGACCCCCGAGCGCCGGAAGAGCAGCCGGCGCCCGTCGGGCGACCAGGCGGGCTGGGTCTCGTTGACCGTCGAGGCGCTCACCCGGCGGGGCTCCGTGCCGTCGGAGCGCATGACGTAGAGCTGGTAGGCCTGGCCGTCGGCGGGGCGTCGCCGGTAGGCGATCCACGCGCCGTCCGGGGAGAACGCGGACTGGGCCTCCTCGATCGGGGTCGCCGTGAGCCGCCGCAGGTCCGAGCCGTCGGGGTTCGCGCTCCAGATGTCCCCCTCGCTCGAGAAGGAGACGCGCCCGTTCGCGCCGGGGAAGGCGGCCCGGGCGGACGGGGTCAGCACCAGGAGGAGCAGGAGCGCGAGGAGCCATCGCATGGGCGCAGTCTGACGCGGGTCAGGCGCTCAGGGTGAGCTTCGTCGGCCCCTGGCGGAACCCGAGCTCGACCATGAGCTCCTCGAGCGGGTGGCCGATGATGGACTCGCCGTCGACCTTCTCGAGCGCGAGCTTCCGGCCCCGGGCGCCCGTGTAGAACGCGACGAGCGCCTCGAGCGCGCCGCGCAGCCGCGGGTCGTCCTCCGCGACCAGCAGCGCCAGGCCGCGGCCGCCCTTCTCGACGTAGACCACGGGCTCGGCGCCGCTGAGCACGACGTAGGCGCCGCGGACCCGCGCGGGCCGGCGCTTCTCCTGGTCGCGCTTGGGCCAGGGGAGCGCGGCGCCGTAGGGCTGCGCGGGGTCCGTGGCGGCGAGCACGACGGGCGGGGTCTCCTCGGCGACCTGCTGCGCGCGCAGCCGCTCGACCGCCCCGGGGAGCGCGAACTGCGCGCCGCCGAGCCCCTCGACGAAGTAGCCCCGGCGGCAGACCCCGAGCGTCTCGAGCTGCTGGAGCGCGTCGTAGAGGATGGAGAAGCCGCCCGTGATCCCCTCGGCGAGCACCTGCTCGCGCGTGACGATCCCGTAGCGCTCGAGCAGGAGCTCGGCCAGCACGCGGCGGCGGGCGCCCGGCTCGGGCTCGCGGCGGAAGATCGTGCCCGAGAGCGCCCAGCGGCCCTGGGTCGGGGTGGCGGCGGAGCCCGTCCGGCGGGTGCCGAAGCGGCGGCCGGGCCGGTTCGTCTTCGGCTTGGCCTTCGCGAGCGTCTGCTTCGGCGCGCGCAGCGGCGCCCAGGCGTCGTTCGTCACCTCGCCCGCCCACACGAGGTCCCAGAGCGCCTCCTGCAGCTGCTCGGGCCCCATCGCGAGCTCCGCGAGGAGGTCCGTGAAGAAGCACGGGGAGAGCCCGAGCCGCTCGCGCAGCACGTCGTGCTCGGGCAGGTCCGGGCGCTCGACCTTCACGGGCGGCGGGCCGATCGCCTCCGCGTCGTCGCGGAAGTAGAGCGCGACCTTGCCCGTCGTGCGCCCGATCGCGCCCGCGCCGACCCAGACGACCTCGCCGCTCGCGCAGAGCTGGTCGAGCCAGACGGGCGAGTAGGCGCCGCAGCGGCGTGGCAGGACGTCGCGCTCCCAGACCTCGACGGGCAGCGCGATCCCCTGCAGCGGCACGAGCACCTCGCGCAGCCGGTCGACCCCCGCGCCCGCGGGCGGGTGGCGGTCGATGCCCATCCAGCTCGGCAGGAACGCGGCCAGCGCGCGCTGGTCGACGGCCTCGATCTCCTTGCGGAGCACCGCCAGCGACGCGCGACGCAGCCGGCGCAGGACCTCCGTGTCGCACCACTCCCGCTCCGTGCCGCCCGGGCGCAGCTCGCCCCGGACGAGCGTGCCGTCGCGCTCCAGCGCCTCCAACGGCGCGGTCGGGTCGACGCGGTAGCGCTCGCGCAGCTCCTCCGTGGTGAACGGGCCGTGGGTCGCGGCGAAGCGCCCCGCGACCTTCACGAACGCGTTCGGCACATCGGCCAGGAACGCCTCGGGCAGCCCGCCGGGCGGGACGACGCCGAGCGCGTCGCGGTAGAGCCCGATGTCGTCCGCGGCGATCCAGCGCTCCTCGCCCGCCATGCGCACGCGCACCGCGCGGCGCTCCGCGGCGAGCTCGAGGAGCACCTGCTCCGCGTCGAGCTCGGGGACCATGCGCGCGCTCGCCTCGACGAGCGTGAGGTCGCCCACGCGCCGCAGGACGTCGCCGAACGCGTCCTTCGACGTCGCCTTCGTGCGGTCGGAGCGGTGCTGCAGGTCGTCCTCGACCTGCTGCAGCGCGTTCGGGTCGATGAGGTCGCGGAGCTCCTCCTGGCCGAGCAGCTCGCGCAGGAGGTCGCGGTCGAGCGAGAGGGCGGCGGCGCGGCGCTCCGCGTTCGGCGTGTCGCCCTCGTACATGTACGTCGCGACGTAGTCGAAGAGCAGCGCGCTGGCGAAGGGCGAGGCGCTCTGGGTCTCCACCTCGACCAGGCCGATCTCCCGCGAGTGCAGCCCCGTCAGGAGCTCCTCGAGGCCCGGGACGTCGAGGACGTCGCGCAGGCACTCGCGGTAGGTCTCGAGGATGATCGGGAAGTCCGCGTAGCGCTTGGCCACCTCGAGCAGCGACTGCGACTTCAGGCGCTGCTGCCACAGGGGCGTGCGCTTGCCGGGGTACGCGCGCGGGATGAGCAGCGCGCGGCCCGCGTTCTCGCGGAAGCGGGCACCGAAGAGGGCGCTGCTCCCGAGCTCCCCGACCACGAGCTCCTCGAGCTCGTCCGGCGGCACCATGACGAGCTCCGCCCCGGGCGGCTCGTCCGCGTCGGGGAGGTGGACGATGATCCCGTCGTCGGAGTAGATCGCGTCGGACTCGAGGCCGTACTGGTCGCGGATGCGGGCGCTGAGCGCGAGCGCCCAGGCCGCGTGCACGCGCCCGCCGTACGGGCTGAGGATGCACATCCGCCAGTCGCCGATCTCGTCGCGGAAGCGCTCCACGACGAGCGTGCGGTCCGACGGCACGATGCGCGTCGCCTCCTGCTGCTCCTGCAGGAAGTCGATGAGGTTGCGCGCCGCGCGGGGGTCGAGGTCGTAGTCCCGCTCGAGCTGCTCCGGCGTCTGCGAGACGGCCTCGCGCGCGAACTGCCCCACGGCCTGCCCGAGCTCCTTCGGCCGCCCGACGGAGTCGCCCTTCCAGAAGGGCAGCGCCCCGGGCGCGCCGGGCGCGGGGGTGACGATGACGCGGTCGCGGCCGATCTCCTCGATCCGCCAGGACGAGGCGCCGAGCAGGAACGTCTGGCCCGGCCGCGCCTCGTAGACCATCTCCTCGTCGAGCTCCCCGACCCGCCGGCCGTCGGGCAGGACGACGGAGAAGAGCCCGCGGTCCGGGATCGTGCCCGCGTTGACGATCGCCAGGCCCTGCGCGCCCTTCCGTGCGCGGAGCGTGCCGGCGAGGCGGTCCCAGACCAGGCGCGGCCGCAGCTCCCCGAACTCCTGGCTCGGGTAGCGGCCGTCGAGCATGTCGAGGACGTTCTCGAGCAGCTCGCGGGTGAGCTCGCCGTAGGAGTGCGTGCGGGTGACCAGGGCGTAGAGGTCGTCGACGCTCGTCGGCTCGGGGTCGTTGCTCGCGACGATCGCCACGATCTGCTGGGCGAGCACGTCGAGGGCGTTCTTCGGGACGACGGTCTTCTCGATCCGC
This sequence comes from uncultured Solirubrobacteraceae bacterium, assembly GCA_963844155.1. Classification (GTDB taxonomy): domain Bacteria; phylum Actinomycetota; class Thermoleophilia; order Solirubrobacterales; family Solirubrobacteraceae; genus Paraconexibacter. The sequence goes on along the minus strand of CAWJMY010000001.1, from coordinate 1,172,425 downwards.
CCCTCGCGCATGAGCTTCGTGATGACCGCGCACTCCAGGAGGTCCCCGCGGAACTTCGGGAAGATGCGGCCCTTGGAGGTGTCCCCGACGTTGTGGCCCGCGCGGCCGATGCGCTGCAGCCCGCGCGCGACGCTCTTGGGCGACTCGACCTGGAGCACGAGGTCGACGGCGCCCATGTCGATGCCGAGCTCGAGCGAGGAGGTCGCCACGAGGCACGGCAGCTCGCCGCTCTTGAGGAGCTCCTCGACGACCGTGCGCTCCTCGCGCGCGAGCGAGCCGTGGTGCGCGCGGGCGATGCTCATCGCCGCGACGGTGTCGCCGCCGTGCTCCTCGGCCTGGGTCGTCGCGAGCTCGTTGAGCCGCAGCGCGAGCCGCTCGGCGCCGCGGCGGTTGTTCACGAAGACGATCGTCGACTTGTGCTCGCGGACGAGCTTGAGGATCTCGGGGTAGATCGCGGGCCAGATGGACTTCCGGGTGGCCTCGCCGCCGACGAGGGGGTCGAGCGGGTCGAGGTTGCCCGTCGACTGCTCCGGCTCCTTCATGGACTCGACCGGCACGTGGATCTTCAGGTCGAGCGGCTTGCGGACCCCCGCGTCGACGATCGTGCACTTGCGCTTGGGGCCGACCATGTAGCGGCCGACCTCCTCGAGCGGGTTCTGGGTCGCGGAGAGCCCGATCCGCTGCACCTCGTGGTCCGTGTTGAGCGCGCTCAGCCGCTCGAGCGTGAGCGCCATGTGCGAGCCGCGCTTCGTCGCGGCGACCGCGTGGATCTCGTCGATGATGATGCTCTGGACGTGCTCGAGCATCGTCCGGGCCTGGCTCGTGAGGATGAGGTAGAGCGACTCGGGCGTCGTGATGAGGATGTCGGGCGGCGTGCGCTTCATCGCCGCGCGCTCCTTCTGCGACGTGTCGCCCGTGCGGATGGCCACGGAGACGTCGGCGCCGATGCCGCGCAGGGGCGCGCGGAGGTTCCGGTCGACGTCGTAGGCCAGCGCCTTCAGCGGGCTCACGTAGACCAGGCGCGTGCCGACGACGTCGCGCGTGGGCTCGCGCACGAACTGGTCGAGGCCCCAGAGGAACGCGGCGAGCGTCTTGCCCGAGCCCGTGGGTGCGGCGATGAGCGTGTGCTCGCCCGTCGCGATCGCCGGCCAGGCCTGGGACTGGACGTCCGTCGGGGCGCTGAACGCGTTCTCGAACCACTGCGCGACCCCGGGGGTGAAGGCGCTCAGCGACATCCCCCCATGGTATGCCCGCGAACGGGTGTTCCCACGCCGGGTGGCGGGGTCAGCGGGCCTGCGGGAGCGCCAGGGCGAGGACCGTGCGCAGGATCGCCGAGCGCGGGAGGTCCTTCGTCAGGAACCCGGCGGCGCCGGCCTCCAGCGCCAGCTCACGGACACCGACCTCCGTCGCGGCGGAGAGGATGACGATCCGGCAGAGCAGGGTGGGGTCCATGGCCGCGACCCGGCGGCAGACGTCGATGCCGTCGACGCTCGGCATGCGCAGGTCGACGAGCGCGAGGTCCGGGCGGTGCCGGGCGATCGCGTCCAGGGCGGCGACGCCGCCGTCGGCCTCCGCGACGAGGTCGATGCCCGGGTGCGCCGAGGCGGCGCGGACCATCCCCGCGCGGTAGGCGTCGTTGTCGTCGACGATGACGAGGCGCAGCGGCACCAGACCATCATCGGCCGCCGGCGGGTCCCTCCGTAGCGCGCTTCGCGCCAACGGCGGGCGCGGGATTGGGTGAAGGGGACAAGCGGTCAGCCGCCCGTGAGCTCCCGGGCGCGCGCGAGGGTGGCGTCGAGCATCGCCGGGGTGAGCACGCCGGTGAAGGTGTTCTGCTGGCTGGGGTGGAAGCAGCCGAGCAGGGGCCAGCGGCCGCCCTCGGCCTGCCAGAAGGCGTCGTGGCCGAAGGCCGGGCGCGGGCGCGGCATGGGCTCCCCGGCGGCGGCGCGGAGGTGCAGCGCGGCCTGCCAGGCGAAGGCGCCGAGGCAGAGGACGAGCTCGACGCGCTCCAGCAGGGCGAGCTCCGCGACCGCCCAGGGCAGGCAGGTGTCGCGCTCCTCCGGGGTCGGCTTGTTCGCGGGCGGGGCGCAGCGGACCGCGGCGGAGATCCAGGCGTCCGTCGAGCTCCAGGCCGTCCCCGGCGTGGCGGGACCCGGGCTGGTTCGCGTAGCCCGCGCGGTGCAGGGCGGCGAAGAGGAAGTCGCCCGAGCGGTCGCCGGTGAAGATGCGGCCCGTGCGGTTCGCGCCGTGGGCGGCGGGCGCCAGGCCCAGGATGAGCAGGCGGGCGTCCGGGTCGCCGAACCCCGGGACCGGCCGGCCCCAGTACTCCTGGTCGGCGTAGGCCCGGCGCTTGACGGTCGCGACCTCTTCCCGCCAGGCGACCAGGCGGGGGCAGCGGCGGCAGGTCGTGATCCCCTGCTCGATCGCGGCGAGCGCGTCGGTCACGGGCCCGCGGCGGCGTGGAGCACGCCGAGGATGACGCGCTCCAGGACAGGCGCGACCTCGCGGATGTCCGCGGGCTGCCCCGTGCGCAGCTGGCGCGAGACGACCTCGAAGATCGCGCCGATGCAGGCGAAGGCGTCCTCCTGGGAGGCGAAGACCGGCGAGCCGAAGCGGGCGGCGAACGCCGCGTTGTCCCGCAGCAGCAGGCGCGCGAAGAGGTCCATCGTGGCGTCGCGGCGGCCGACGGCCTGCGGGCCCGCGCCGATGATCTCCACGATGACCGTCTGGGCCTGGTCCGGGTGGGCCGCGAGGATCCCGAGGAAGGCCTCGAGGGACGTCGAGACCCAGGTGGCGTAGTCGCGCGCCTCGTCGGGGTCGCCGAGCGCGCGGCCCATCTCGTCGAGCATGTACGCGCGCGCCTGGTCGAAGAGCGCGAGCAGGCACTCCTCCTTGTTCGCGAAGTGCTCGTAGAAGGTCGCCTTCGACATCCCGGCCTCGCGGGAGATCGCCTCGGCGCTGGCGTCGGCGTAGCCCACCCGGGCGAAGATCGCGGCGGCGGCGGTGAACAGGCGGTCGCGCTGCACGCCGACGCGGACCTCGAGCGGCGGGGCGTGGCGCCCACGCGGGACGGGTGGCCGGGGGGCGGGCGGCATCGGCGCGCCTGAGGGTACGGCGTCCGCGCGCCGGGGCCCCACGTGGCGGCCGCCGCCGGGGCGCAGGCGCCTAGGATGGGCGCCATGTCCGCTCGCGCCCCGCTCGCCCTCGTCCTCGCCGCGGGCGCGGTCCTGGCTGCGGGCTGCGGCGCCGAGGCCGGCTCGGACGTCGACTCCGTCGACTTCCCCGACGCGACGCGCCAGGCCGTCAGCGCCGCCGTCCGCGACTTCTCCGACGCGGCGAGCTCGCGCGACTACGAGCAGATCTGCGCGGACTACCTCGCCGCGCCGCTGGTCAAGGCGCTCGACGACGCGAAGGGCACGGACCGCTGCCCCGACCAGCTCGAGCTCTCCCTGCGCGACGTGGACGAGACGAAGCTCGCGATCCGCCAGGTGCGCGTGCAGGGCACGAACGCCGTCGCGATCGTCCAGCCGACCGGCACGGGCGACGTCGAGAAGCCCGCCCGCATCGCGCTGGTCAAGGAGGGCTCCCGCTGGAAGCTCTCCGACATCGCCTGAGCGCCGCCGCGCCAGCTCGGGGGGCCGAGGGGGGCGAAGTCTGCCTGTCGCTGCCTAGTTCTCACGATGAGAGAACTAGGCAGCAGTGAACGGTGGTGGCCCTTGGTGACGCTGGCCGAGAGGCAGGAGGCGGTGCTGCGACACGACCAGCTCCTCGCCTTCGGCATGGACAAGAGCGCCGATCACCCGCGCCGTCCAGCACGGGCAGCTCCACCGCAAGCACCGCGGCGTCTACACGCTCGGCCACCGCCTGCTGCGGCCCGCGGGCGAGTGGATCGCGGCGGTGTGGGCCGTTCCGGGGTGCGTGCTGAGCCACCAGTCAGCAGCGGCGTTCCACGGCTGGCTCGAGCCTCCTCGCGGAGCAGCACGTGAGCACGATCCGGACGGCCACGTCCCGGCCGGGGCTCGTCGTCCACCGCGTCACCGTGCTGACGAGCCGCGACGTCGAGCGCCGCGGGTTGCTCGCGGTGACGACGCCGGCGCAGGACGATCGTCGACCTCGCCGCCGTCCTGCCGTGGCGGGAGCTCCGCGCGATCGCCGACCGGGTCCGGACGCTCGACGTCCGTGCGATCCGGGGCCGCGGCCCGCGCGTGCCGCACCGGCGCGGCGCCGCGAACGTGCGGCGGCTCTGCGAGTCGGCTCGAGGCCCACACGAAGTCCGAGTTCGAGCGGCGCTACCTCCGGTTCTGCCGTCGTCACGGCCTGCCGCTCCCCGACGCGGTCAACGAGGCCGTGTCGCGGGCTTCAAGGCCGACTGCCGCTACGCCGGCCGGTCGTCGTCGAGCTCGACGGACGGGCATTCCATCGGCGGCAGGACCAGATGCGCGCCGACCGCCGCCGGGACCGGAAGCTCCCCGGGCGCGGCTACCGCGTGGTCCGCCTCGTGTGGGAGGACCTCGACGACGAGGACGCGGCGGAGACGGCCGCTGACCTCCTCGACCTCCTGCCTGAGTGCTGCCCAGTTCTCACCGAGGTGAGAACCAGGCAGCGTTCAGCCCAGCTGCGTCCCGTACTGGCGCTCGTAGTACGCGCGGTACTCGCCCGAGCGGATGGGCTCCCACCACCAGGCGTTGTCGCGGTACCAGGCGACGGTGCGCTCGAGGCCCTCCTCGAAGCGGACCTGGGCCTCCCAGCCCAGGGCGCGGACCTTCTCGGAGCCCAGGGAGTAGCGGCGGTCGTGGCCGGGGCGGTCGGTGACGTACTGGATGAGCTCGTCGGGGTCGCCGCCGACGATGTCGATGATGCGGCGCACGACGTGGAGGTTGTCCTCCTCGTCGGGGCCGCCGACGTTGTAGACCTCGCCGGGGACGCCGTGCTCGAGGACGTGGCCGATGCCGCGGGCGAAGTCCTCGACGAAGAGCCAGTTGCGGACGTTCTTGCCGTCGCCGTAGACGGGGAGCTTGTCGCCGTGCAGGGCGTTGAGCACCATGAGCGGGATGAGCTTCTCGGGGTGCTGGTTGGGCCCGTAGTTGTTCGAGCCGCGGCAGATGAGCGTCTCGAGCCCGAAGGTGTCGAAGTAGGAGCCGACGAGGAGGTCGGCGCCGGCCTTCGTGGCGCAGTAGGGCGAGGACGGCGCGAGCGGGGAGTCCTCCGTGAACGAGCCCTCCTCGATGGAGCCGTAGACCTCGTCCGTGGAGACCTGCACGTAGCGCAGCCCGCGCTCCCGGGCGGCTTCGAGCAGGACGTAGGTGCCCTCGCCGTGGGTGCGCACGAAGGCCATGGGGTCGGCGATGGAGCGGTCGACGTGGGTCTCGGCGGCGAAGTTCACGACGGCGTCGACGCCGTCCATGGCCTCGGCGACCTTCGCCGGGTCCTCGATCGCGCCGTGCACGAAGGTGTGCGGCACGTCCTTGAGGTTCTCCTCCCGGCCGGCGTAGGTCAGCTTGTCGAGCACGACGACCTCGTCGCCGCCCTCGGCGCGGATCCGCACGAAGTTCGAGCCGATGAACCCGGCCCCACCGCACACCAGAAGCTTCATGCCATCTCCTTCAAGTCGTCCAGGTGGCCCTGCAGGCCCTCGGTCCACGGTGGCAGCACGACGCCCGGGTCGCGTTCGGTTCCCAGCACGGACCACGTGGGCCGGGGCGCCGGGCGCTTGAACGCCTCGGAGGTCGTCGGCGTCGCACGGCAGGTGACCCCCGCCCGCGAGAACGTCTCGGCCGCCAGGTCGTTCCAGGTGCACTGCCCGCCGCCCGCGCCGTGGAAGATCCCCGTCTCGGCGGAGCTCGCGAGCGCGACCAGCGCGGGCGCGAGGTGGCCCGTCCAGGTCGGGCAGCCCGTCTGGTCGGTGACCACGGGGACCTCGTCGCGGTCGGCCGCGAGGCGCAGCATCGTGTCGACGAAGTTCGGGCCGCCCTCGCCGAAGAGCCAGGCGGTGCGCACGATCGCGTGGTCCGGCGTGGCCAGGGCGACCTGCTCCTCGCCCGCGAGCTTCGTGCGCCCGTAGGCGCCCAGCGGCGACGGGTGGTCGGACTCGAGCCACGGCTTGTCGTTGACGCCGTCGAAGACGTAGTCCGTCGAGAGGTGCACGATGCGGGCGCCGACCGCGGCGCCGGCCCGCGCGAGGTTGCCCGCGGCGTCCGCGTTGACCGCCAGCGCGACGTCCTCGTGCTCCTCGGCCGCGTCGACGTTCGTGTAGGCGGCGCAGTTGACGATCGCGTCGGGCGCGACGCCCGCGACGAAGGTCGTGGTGGCCTCGGCGTCGGTGAGGTCGCAGTCCGGCGAGGTCCACGCCGACCGCCTCGTGGCCCGCGGCCCGCGCCGCCGCGACGACCTTGTGCCCGAGCATCCCGGCCGCGCCGGTCACGAGCACCTTCACAGGATCTCGATCTCCGAGTTGTCGCCGACCATGAAGCGGTAGGCGCGCGGCTGGCGGCCCGAGCGGCCGATCTTCACGTTGCGGCCCAGCAAGCGAGGACTCCATGCGCCCGTCGAGGCCGCGGACCTCGGAGCCCGCGAGCAGGATGGAGTGCTCCACCTCCGCGTTCTCCACGACGCAGTTCTCGCCGATCGCCGAGTACGGCCCGACGTAGCAGTCCTCGAGGTGCGCGCCGGCGCCGATGACGGCCGGCCCGCGGACGGTCGCGCGCACGAGCGTCGCGCCCTCCTCGATGACCACGCGGCCGTCGACGGTGGAGTCCGTCGAGCTCGCCGTCGACGCGCTTGTCGATGACGTCGAGGATCAGCCGGTTGGCCTCGAGCATGTCCGCCAGGCGCCCCGTGTCCTTCCACCAGCCGCGCACGACGTGCGGCTCCACCCGCTTGCCGCCGTCGACGAGGTACTGGATCGCGTCGGTGATCTCGAGCTCCCCGCGCGGGGAGGGCTCGATCGCCCGCGCCGCGTCGTGGATCCCGGCGGTGAACATGTAGACGCCGACGAGCGCGAGGTTCGTCTTGGGCGCCTTCGGCTTCTCCGCGAGGTGCTTGACCACGCCGTCCTCGAGCTCGGCCACCCCGAAGTTCTCCGGGTCGTCGACCGGCGTCAGGAGGATCAGCGCGTCGGGCGCGTTGGCCTCGAAGGCCGCCACGAGGTCCTGGATCCCGCCCTGCAGGAGGTTGTCGCCGAGGTACATGACGAACGGCGAGTCGCCCAGGAACGGCTCCGCGGTGAGCACCGCGTGCGCCAGGCCCGCTGGCTCGTCCTGGGTGATGTACGTGATCCGCACCCCGAACTTCGAGCCGTCCCCGGCGACCTCCTCGATCTCCGGCCCCGTCTCGGGCGCGATGATGATCCCGACCTCCTCGATCCCCGCGTCGGCCATCGCCTGGATGCCGTAGAAGAGCACGGGGCGGTTGGCCACCGGCACGAGCTGCTTCGCGCTGGTGTGCGTGATCGGGCGCAGGCGCGTGCCCTTGCCCCCGGAGAGGATGAGGCCCTTGAGGGGTGCCATGGCGCCAGAGGCTAGGCGTTCGGAGGTGCCCGCCGTGGTGCGCCCTAGTAGGTGCCGCCGAGCTTCCGGTGGTCCCAGGACGTGCGCCGCCGCTCCGTGAACTCGAACGCCACGCGCTTCTCCGCCTGCTTGGCCACCATCGCCCGCGCGCCCTCGTCGAGCGCGTGCCCCCCGCCGTAGCGCTGGAGCACCTCGACGCCGACCCCGAGGACCGTGTCGAGGTCCGCGTGGATCGTCACGTCGGTCTCGAGCATGATCCCGCGGAGCTCCTGGTACTCCGTGCCCGCCTCGAGCTGGAGGGTCGCGCGCGGGTCGCGCTCGAGGTTGCGCGTCTTCTGCGACTTCCCGAACGTCCAGGCCCAGAGGGTCCCCTCGCGGACGACGAACCACAGGGGCATGAGGTGCGGCCACCCGTCCTTGCCGTTCGTCGCGCAGATGACCGTCTTCTGCTCGTCGAGGAAGGCCGCCGCCTCCGCGTCGGTCATCTTGATGAGGTCGCGGCGGCTGGGCACGGGCCGATCCTACGGGCGGCGGCCCGAGGCGACGAGCACCGCCCCGTCGAGCTCCACCCCGTCGCCCGTGGTCCTGGCCACCGCCGCCGCGCTCGCGACGGCACGGGCGCCGATCGCGTCGCGCACGTCCGCCTCCATGCCGGCCAGGGCGAGGGCGAGCGGCCCCGCGAGCTGCGGGACGCGCGCCCACCACGCCTCGAGCGAGGCGCACCGCATGGGCGCGGGGACGCCCGTCACGCGCACGTCCTCGAGCCCGCCGGCCTCGAGCGCCGCCAGCAGCACGCCCGGGTCGTCGAGGGCGAACGGCCCGGCCACGCCCGGTGGGGGGAACGGGACGCCGAACTGGGCGCCCACCGCGTCGAGCACGAGCCCCAGCCACGGGTTGTCGGCCCGTCCGGCCCAGGTCATCGCGGCGTACCGCCCGCCCGGTCGCAGGACGCGGGCCGCCTCGCGGACGGCGTCGGCGGGCGCCTCGGCGAACATCAGCCCGTGGCGGACGACCACCGCGTCGAAGCTCCCGTCCGGCGCGTCGATGGCGGCCTGGTCGCACAGGAGCGTCGACACCTGCTGGGAGTCCGCTGCCCTCCGGGAGGCGACCTCGACCATCCCGACCGCGACGTCCGCGAGCACCACGCGTCCCTCGGGTCCGACCCGCTCCGCGGCGCTCAGCCCGGTCCCGCCGGCGCCCGTCGCGAGGTCCAGGACGGCGTCCCCCGGCTGCAGCGCGACCTCGTCGAGCAGGACCGCCGTCGCCACCGCGAGGTGGTCGTCGACGAACGCCGCGTTGTCCCCCCACGCCGGCGCGACGCTGCTCCACATGTCCGACATGGTGCGAATGTGCCAGAACGGGAGCCCGGGGAGAAGGCCCGGCGCTTCTCGCGAGCGCCCTGGCTCAGCCGTTGCCCCGCGCGCTGTAGGCGACGCCGTCGCCGGCGGTGCCCCAGGCGGTCGCGGCGCGGCCCGTCAGCGGGTCGATCGCCGCGGCCGGGGCGCTCGGCACGCCCTGCGGGTCGGCCGGCGACGCGACGGGCGGGCTCACGCCCTCCGCCGGGCCGAAGGCCGCGGCGCCCGCGGGCCGGAACCGCGCGACGAGGCGCTGCGGCCCCGTCGCGAAGTCCCCGCCCGAGCCCGTCCGCCAGAGGACGAGCGTCCCGCCGGTCCGGGCGTAGGCGAGGTCGCCCAGGACGTCGTCCTCCCCGGCGGGGGAGACGAGCTCCGGGGCCTGGACCCGGCCCGCCACGACGTTCGCCACCGCCGTGCGCAGGTTCGGGCCGTCGGAGGTCGTGAACGCGAGGACGGAGCTGTCCGACCCCGAGCCGACGAGCCGCACGACGGGCGGCGCGGCGTAGCGGGCCTCGCCCGGGGCGTCCGGGCCGGCCACGACGGTCGGCCTGCCGAAGCCGTGGCCCGGAGCGGCGCTCACGTAGCTCACGACGGCCGGCGCCCCGACCTCGCCCTCGTTGACGCGCTGGCTGGCCCAGGCGACCTCGAGGCGACCGCTCGGCGCGACGCGGGCCTCGAGGTGGGACTGCACCCCGTCGCCGAGGCGCCGCGCGGGCTGGGCGCGGCCCGTCCGGCCGATGTGCCGGCTGAGGATCCGGTGGTCGTCCTCGTAGACGACGAGCACGTCGCCCTTCGGGCCGACGGCGACCGTCGCCCCGCGAGCGCGCGAGCCGACGCGGATCGTGAGCGCCCGGCGGTTCACGCCGCCCCGGCGGATCCAGACGACGCGCTCGCGGTGGCCCGTGATGGACCCCGTCACCCAGGCGACCGTGCCGTCGGGGCCGCCCGCGGCGGCGTAGAGCTGATGACGGGTCGTGCCGGGGAGCGCGCGGGGCGTGCCGACGACCCCGCCGGGCGTGACCGTCGCGACGAGCACCCGGGCCGCGTCGGCCGTGGCCGCGGTGGGGGCGGGCGAGGTCCCGACGAGGAGCAGGTGGTCCTTCGCGTACGGGGTCAGCAGCCCGCCGCTCATCCGCACCCGTCGGCCGGGGAGCACGGCGCCGCTGAGCCGCACGGGCGCGACGACGGTCCCCTGCCCGTTCGGGGCCTGGGCGTCCGCGGTGGCCAGCAGGCCGTGGCCGGCCGGGGTGAAGGCGACCCGGGTGTCCGACGCCGCGGTGCCCGGGACGGGCGTGGGCGCGGACCAGGGCGCATCCGCCCGGGCGCGGCGGGGAGCGCGACGGCGGCGAGCGTGGCGAGGGTGGCGGTGCGGAAGACGTGCATGCCACCCCAACGTGGCAGGACGCGCAGAGGTTGCGCGGCGCTCAGCGCACGACGCGGAGCCTGGCGACCGCCTCGCGGACCGCCTCGCGCGCCTCGGCGGGCTCGAGCACGGCCGCGTCGCCCGCCTCCTTGAGCACCTCGCGCACGAGCCAGTCCGCGCCCGCGAAGCTCAGCTCGACGACGACGGAGCCGTCCTGCAGCTCGCGGTGGACGTGGCGCTCCTCCCGCGCCCAGCGGGCCCGCTCGGGGGAGACCCACACGCGCGCCGTGCGCGAGGCGGGCACCTCGCCCGTCCGCGGCCAGCCCTCGACGTCGGCCGACGGATCGACCTCCGCCCGCGGCTCGAAGGTCTCCTCGAGCACCTCGATCTCCTTCACGCGATCGAGGCGGAAGTGGCGGACCGCGTCCTTGTTCGGGTCGAACGTCGCCACGTACCAGCCCTCGCGCCCGTTGATGAGCGCGTAGGGCTCCAGCACGCGCTCGGAGAACTCGTCCTCGTTCGGCTTGTAGTACTCGAGGCGGATGAGGCGGCGGCCGGCGATCCCCTCGCTGACGACCCGCGCGACGTCCGAGTCGTCCGCGCCCTGGCGTGCGAACTGCAGCCCCTGCTCCATGGGGTCGGCACCGAGCGCCGCGACGATCTTCTCCCGCGCGCCCTCCAGCGCACCCTCGGGGAGGTGGTCGCCGATGAGGTCGATGGCCGCGACGAGCGCCTTGGCCTCCACGGGCAGCAGGCGTGCCGGCCGGGCGAAGTTGTCCGAGTAGGGCTCGGGGTCGACCTCGACCTTCCCGTCCGCGTTGACCTCCGCGTAGAGGACGTAGGAGCCGCCGCCGAAGTTCACGACGTTGAGGACGTTCACGTCCTCGTGGAGCTCCTGCTCGGTCATCTGGAGCTGCGCGCAGAGCTCCTCCGCGTCGAGCAGCTCCCCGGCCCGGCCCGCCTCGATGAGCACGGACGCCAGGGTCACGAGGCGCGCGAAGCGCTCGGGGCGGATCTGCGCCTCGCGCCGCGGCTCCTCGCGGTCGGAGCGCTCCGCGGCCGCCGCGCGACCGTTGGCCGCGCCGTTGGCCGAGGCCGAGAGCGCGCCCGCGGGCGGCCCCTCGGGCGCGAGCTCGAGCTCGCCCTCGTGGCGCTCCGCGAGCAGCTCGACCCGCCGGTCGACCTCCGCGCGCAGCTCCTCCGGCTCGACGACCCGCGCGTGCTCGCCCAGGCGGAGCACCCAGCTCGCGAGCTGGCGGGCGTTGGCGTACTGCGTCGTGAAGACGACGCCGCCGTCGGGCGAGGGCGCGACCGCGCCGAAGCGCCCGAAGTGCCGCTCCACCTGCCAGCCGATGCGGTCGGAGATCCAGACCTGGGCCTCCTGCGTCGCCTCGCCGAACTGCCAGTCCGCGCGGTTCGCGTAGGAGCGCGGGATCGAAGTCGTCGGGCCGGCGGAAGTCGTGCTCGGCCTTGGAGGCGTAGGCGACCTTCCCGCGGATCCGGCTGAGGCGGAAGACGCGCAGCGCCCCGCGCTCGTGGCTGTGCCCGAGGAGGTAGAACTGGCCGCCCTGGAAGAGCAGGTGGTAGGGGTCGACCTTCCGCGGCCCGGTCTCGTCCCGCTCCATCGTGTAGTAGTCGAAGGTGATCGTCTTGTGGCGGAAGATCGCCGTCTCGACCTTCGCCAGGCGGCTCGAGAGCTCGTGCCCGCCCGCGCTGCCGGTGATCCCGAGCGCGATGGAGCCCTGGTCGGGCGCGTTGAGCGGCGAGGGCCGCCCCCAGGAGATCTGCTGGAGCGCCATGCGCAGCGGCTCGGCGTAGGCGAACTCCCCGTCGAGCAGCGAGAGCGCCGTCTGCAGGGACGCCAGCTCGCGGTCGGTGAACGCGATCGCGGGGAGGTGGAAGTTCTCGGGCCGCAGGGAGTAGTTCTCCTGCTCGGCGACCCCGTCGACGGGCTTCTCGACGGTCAGGGCGATCCCGAGGGCGTCGAGCTCGGACCGGTCCGCGTAGAAGCGCCGCGCGAACGCGTCCTCGTTCATCCCGCTGTAGCCCTCGACGTCCCGCCGGATCTCCAGGGCGGTGACCGGACGGCGCTCGGCCATCAGGTAGGAGATCAGCGAGAGCTGGCGGATGAGCTTCTCCGTGTCCTTCGCCATGGCCGGGACCTTAGAGCGGCCCCGGTGGCCGGACGGCGGCCCGTGCGTGGGACGTGCCGCTCTTTGCGGCCTTTGTGCGCGGTGCGCGCGCCGGGTGCGACGAACGTCCACGTCCCGTGTGCACCAGAACCGGGCGGGCTGTGCCGGCGCCCCGTGCCGGTAGGTTCAGGCCTGTGACGAAGCTCGTGATCGTGGACGACCACGAAGCGCTCCGCGAGGGCCTGGCCGCCCTCCTCGGCCAGAGCGGCCTGGAGGTCGTCGGCGCGGCGGGGAACGCGGCCGCCGGGCTGGACCTCGTGACGGTCTCCGATCCCGACGTGGCCCTCGTCGACATCCGCCTGCCCGACGGCGACGGGATCGACCTCACGCGCGAGCTCCTCGTGCACCGCCCGGACCTCGGCGTCGTCCTCTACACGGGCGACGCGGACGCCGAGCTGCTCTACGACGGCCTCGACTCGGGCGCCCGGGGCTACGCGCTGAAGGCCGGCTCGATGGAGGAGCTCGTCGCCGCGATCGAGCGCGTCGCCGCGGGCGGCACCTACGTCGACCCGCGCCTGGACCGCATCCTGCTCTCCCCGCGGGCGACCGCGAAGGTCCCGCAGCTCTCGCCGCGCGAGCGGGAGATCATGCACGCGATGGCCGAGGGCCTCACCGCGGAGAAGATCGGCGACCAGCTCTCCGTCTCCGTCGAGACCGTCCGCACCCACGTGCGCAACGTCATCCGCAAGCTCCAGGCGCGCAACCGCGTCCACGCCATCGCGCTCGCGCTCGAGCGCGGCGAGATCGCGCTGGACAAGGCGCCGGAGTGAGCCCGGAGCCCGCGGAGCTCCCGGAGGACCCCGCGGAGCGCCTCGTCTCCCTCGTCCACGACCTCCGGACCCCGCTCACCGTCGTCGCGGGCTTCGCCGACCTGCTCGCGGCGCGCGGGGAGGGCATGACCCCCGAGCAGCGGACGGAGTTCGTCGCCCGGGTGGCCGAGGGCGCCCGTGAGCTGCGCGCGATCCTCGACGCGGAGCGCGCGACCCGCCCCGGCGACTGAGCCTCAGGCCGCGGCGCGCTGGGGCGCGCCGAGCGGCAGCTGCTCCCCGAGCGGCAGCTGCTCGCCCGGGACCTCGATGGCCGGCGGGAGCTCCTCGGGCTCCTCCACGGCGCCGAAGTACGCGCTGCCGCCGAGCGCGCGGTCGTAGGCCGACCAGCTCGCCCCCGCGGGGAGCTCCTTCTCCAGGCGGTCGAACGAGCCGAGCCGCCCGCCGAGGTTGTCGACGAAGTGGACGAGGGTCGCCTCGCGCGTGCACGGGACCACGGGGGAGCCGTGCTCGAGCGAGCCGTGGTGGCTGAGGATGATGTGCAGCACGGCCTCGGCCTTCGCGGGCGGGAAGCCCGGGAGGTCCTCCATGAGCCGGCGGACCCGGTAGTAGCCCAGCGGGATGTGCCCCTGGAGGCGGCCCGTGTCCGTCACCTCGATGCGCAGGGGGTCGCGCGTGTACTCCTCGAGCTTGCCCACGTCGTGCAGGAGCGCGCCCGTCACGGCGACCTCGCGGTCGATGCCGGGGAAGGTCCCCGCGACCGCCGAGACGCCCTGGGCGACGGTCAGCGCGTGCTCGAGGAGCCCGTGGACGTAGGCCTGGTGGTAGTGCTTGGCCGCCGGGGCGGTGCGGAACGCCTCCCAGACCTCCGTGCCCGGGCTGAAGACCGCGTCGAGCAGCCCGCGCAGGTGCGGGCAGGTGATCGTCGCGAGCAGCTCCCGGAGGTCGCCCTCCATCTGCGCGGCGGGCCGCGGCGGGCCCGGGCAGAGGTCCGAGAGCTCGTAGCTGCCCTCGACGGCGGGGCGGAGCGCGCGGATCGTCACCTGCGCCCCGAACTTCGGGTGGACGTCGTGGCGCCCGATGACCCGGATGGGGCGCCCGGCGAGGCAGACCGCGCGGACCTGCTCCACGCCGTCCCAGACCATCGCGGTCAGCGCGCCGGACTTGTCGGCGAAGGTGATCTTCAGGAACTCCGCGCCGTCGCGCTTCGTGCGCGCGTCCACCTCGCGGACCAGGAGGACCTGGTCGAGGTCCTGGCCGTCGGTGAGGTCGCGCACGAGCACAACGGGAACCGTAGGGTCGGGGTCGGACGGCGTGGAGCAGGCGAGCATGCCCGAGGAGTCGGCGTGCGTGCACCGGAGCTGACACGTGGCACTTCGGTGACGGAGCGCGCACCTTCCGTCACACCCGTCAAGAGCCCTGACGAGCGGTGCTAGGTTCCGCCCCATGACCAGCCACCAGCGCGCGACGCTCACCGCCGTCTGCGTCGCGACCTTCATGCTGCTGCTCGACATCACGATCGTGAACGTCGCGCTGCCGGCCATCGCCGCGGACCTGCAGACGCAGTTCTCCGACCTGCAGTGGGTCGTCGACGCCTACGCCCTGTCCCTCGCCGCCCTCCTGCTCACCGCGGGCTCCCTCGCCGACGTCCTCGGCCGCAAGCGCGTCTTCGTCGGCGGCCTCGCGCTCTTCACGCTCTCCTCGCTGCTCTGCGGCCTCGCGGGCAGCCCCCTCGTCCTCGAGCTGGCCCGCGCCCTCCAGGGCGTCGGGGCGGCCGGCATGTTCGCCACGGGCCTCGCGCTGCTGGCCGCGAACTTCCAGGGGCGCCAGCGCGGGACGGCCTTCGGCATCTGGGGCGCCACCACGGGTGCGGCGGTGGCGGTCGGGCCGCTCGTCGGCGGCGTGCTCGTCGAGCACGTCTCCTGGGAGTCGATCTTCTACCTGAACCTCCCGATCGGGCTGGCGACGATCGCGCTCGCCCTGACGCAGGTCCCGGAGTCCAAGGGGCAGGCGCAGCCCATCGACGTCCCGGGCGTGGCGACGTTCTCCGCGGGCCTCTTCTTCGGGATCTTCGCCCTCGTCCGCGGGAACGCCGAGGGCTGGGGCAGCGCGCTCATCGTCTCCTTCGCGGTCCTCAGCGTCGCGCTGCTCGTGGCGTTCATCGCGCACGAGCGCCGCACCGCCGCACCCATGCTCGACCTCGAGCTCTTCCGCAAGCGCGCCTTCACGGGCGCCGCGATCGCGGCCTTCGCCCTGAGCGCGTCGATGTTCTCCATGTTCCTCTACCTCACGCTCTACATCCAGAACGCGCTGCAGTACGAGCCGCTCCAGGCGGGCCTGCGGTTCCTGCCGATCACGCTGCTGTCCTTCCTCGCCGCGCCGATCTCGGGCCGGCTGACCGAGCGCGTCCCCGTCCGCTTCCTCATGGGGGGCGGGCTCACCCTCGTCGGGATCGGGCTGCTGCTCATGGCGCGCCTCGACGCGGACTCCGCCTGGACGGCGCTGCTGCCCGGCTTCCTCGTGGCGGGCGTCGGCATCGGCCTCACGAACCCGCCCCTGGCCTCGACGGCCATCGGCGTCGTGCCGCCCCAGCGCTCCGGGATGGGCTCGGGGATCAACACGACGTTCCGCCAGGTCGGGATCGCCGTCGGGATCGCGGGCTACGGCGCGATCTTCCAGCGCCTGCTCGAGGGCAAGCTCCCGGGCGGGCCCCCCGGGGACGTCCTCGCGAGCGGGAGCGCGCGGGTGCTCGGGCCGGGCCGTGAGGCCGAGTTCCTCGCGGGCTACACGAGCGCGCTCAACGAGCTCTTCGTCGTGGGCGGGGTCGTCGCGCTGCTCGGGGCCCTGGCGGCGTTCACGCTCGTGCGCCAGTCGGACTTCGTCGCGCAGGGCGCGCCCGACGGGCCGCCCGCCGGGACGCCGGGGGAGCAGCCCGTCGGCGCGGCCGCCTGAGCCGCCCGACCCGGCGCCGAGCCGTCGGGCCCGTCGGGGATGATCGCCGCCACGCATGCAGCAGCCGCTCTTCGAACACCGCATGGAGCTCGCCGGCCGGGAGACCCGGGCCCTGGAGCTGCTCGGGGAGGGGCCGCCCGTGCTCCTCGTCCACGGCTTCATGGACTCCGCGGACACCTGGCGCAAGACGCTCGCCTCCCTCGCCCGCACGGGCCGGGCCGCGCTGGCCATCGACCTCCCGGGCTTCGGCGCCGCGAGCCGCCTGGACCGCGACGCGCCCATCCTCCCGCAGCACGACGAGGTCGTCGCCGCGGCGGTGGAGCACCTCGCGACGGAGCACGGCGGGGACGTCGTCGTGGTCGGCAACTCCCTCGGCGGGTGCCTGGCGCTGCGCGCCGCCGAACGCGACGACCTGCCGCTCGCCGGCATCGTGCCCGTCGCGCCCGCCGGCTTCGACCACCCCGTCTGGTTCGCCGCGGTCGAGGGGGACGCCCTCGTGCGCACGCTCCTCGCCGGACCGCTGCCGGCCAAGCTCGTGGCCGCGTTCGTCGGGCAGGCCTACCGGCAGCTCGCCTTCGCGCACCCGCGTGCGATGGAGGCGGGGGTCGTGCGGGCGTTCACGAGCCACCACGCGACCCAGCGCGACGTGCGCCGCGCCCTGGCCACGGGCCGCCGCCTCATGCCCGAGCTCAAGCACCCGTTCGCCCTCGAGCGCATCGGCGTCCCCGTCCTGCTGGTCTGGGGGGACCAGGACCGCATGGTCACCCACAAGGGCTCGCGGCACCTCGTCGCGGCACTGCCCGACCTGCAGTACGAGCTCCTCCCGGACTGCGGCCACTGCCCGCAGCTCGAGCACCCGCGGCGCTTCGCGGAGCTCCTCGAGGCGTTCGTCACCGAGCGCGCAGCGGTCTAGGATCCGGCGCATGCAGGTCGTCCCCAGCCCCGAGCGCGTCGGCGCCGCCGCCGCCAACGCCTTCGACGCCGTCTTCCGCGGGGGCCTCGCGGACCTGCGCCGCACCCCGGCGCGCATCATCGACGAGGCGCCGAAGCGCACCGTCTTCCGCTACCTCGACCGCCAGGAGGGCCAGCGCGCGAGCACGGCGCTGCCCGTCCTGCTCGTGCCGCCGCTCGCCGCGCCCGCGGTCTGCTTCGACCTGCGCCGGGGGTGCTCCATGGCCGAGCACATGATGGACCTCGGGCACCCGACCTACCTGCTCGAGTACGGCGACATCGCGTTCTCCGACAAGGACCTCGGGCTCGAGCACTGGGTCGACGACATCCTCCCCGCGGCCATCCGGAAGGTCTCCGAGGACGCGGGCGGGCGCCCCGTCCAGCTCGTGGGCTGGTGCCTCGGCGGGATCATGTCCCTCCTGGCCGTGGCGGGGGACCGCTCCCTGCCGGTGAACTCCGTCGCGCTCGTCGCGAGCCCGTTCGACTTCGCGACGGTCCGCCTCTTCGCGCCGATCCGCGGCGCGGCGAGCATCACGAACGGGATGCTCGGCACGGCGCTCTACCGCCTGCTCGGCGGCGCCCCCGCTCCGCTGGTCAAGCGCGCGTTCCAGCTCACGAGCATCGACAAGTACGTCACCCGGCCCCTCGCGGTGGCGGCGAACCTCCACGACCGCGAGTGGCTCGCGCAGGTCGAGGCCGTCGACGCGTTCATGGCGAACATGCACGCCTACCCCGGCCGCACGATGGGCCAGCTCTACCACCAGTTCTTCCGGGTCAACGAGCTCGCGGGCGGCACCCTGGAGCTCGGGGACCGGACCATCGACCTGGCGGAGGTCCGCGTCCCCGTGCTGAGCGTCGCGGGCACCGCCGACGTGCTCGCCCCGCGGGCCGCGGTCCGTGCCCTCGCCGACCTCCTGCCCAACGCGCCGCAGGTGCGGTTGGAGGACGCCCCGGGCGGCCACCTCGGCGTCCTGACGGGCCGCAGCGCCGCCCGCACGACCTGGGCCTTCCTCGACGACTTCCTCGCCGAGCACACGCCCAAGGCCGCCCGCGGGACCCTCCGCGTCGTCGCCTGACGCGCAAGGGCGCTTGCAAGACGACGGCAGCTGACGTGCCCCCGGGCCCCACGGGGGTACCTTCGGGGGATGCGCGCCCGCTCGCTCCTGCTCGTCCCCGCCCTCGCCCTCGCGGCGGCGGCCCCGGCCTCCGCCGCGGCACCGCCGCCCGCACCGCGCATCGCGCCGGGGGTGACCGCGGGCGGGATCGACGTCGCCGGCCTCACGGTGCTGCAGGCGGCGCAGAAGCTCAAGGCGGAGGCCACCCCGCCGCTGACCGCGACCCCCGTCGTCCTCGGCGTCGCCGGCAAGCCCTGGACGCTGCGCGCCGCGCAGTCGGGCCTGCGGGTCAACGGCACCCGGACGGCCGAGGCCGCCATCGCCCGCACGACCCCCGGCGACGTGCCGCTCACGATCGCGCACGACACGAAGGCCGTCGCCCGCTTCGTCGCCGGCATCGCCGCGAGGGTCGGCGTCGCGCCGCGCAACGCGACCCTGCGCATCACCCTGCGCCGGATGGTCGTCCGCCGCGCGAAGACCGGCCGGGGGCTCGACCAGGTCCGCGCGCGCAAGCTCGTCAACGCCGCACTCGACGATCCGGCGGCGAACCGCACGCTCCACCAGCGCCTCACGACGCTCCGCGCGCCGATCAACGCGGACGACGTGCGCCGGCGCACCTCGACGGTCCTCACCGTCGACAAGGCGCACTTCAAGGTCCGGCTCTTCAAGAACCTCAAGTACGTCGCGGAGCTGGGGCGTCGCGACGGGCCAGCCGGCCTACCCGACCCCGAGCGGGCTCTTCGCGATCCAGAGCAAGCAGGTCAACCCGACGTGGTCCGTCCCGAACTCCCCCTGGGCGGGCGAGCTGCAGGGCACGACGGTCGCCGGCGGCTCGGCGGCCAACCCGCTCAAGGCCCGCTGGATGGGCATCGTCAACGGGGTCGGCTTCCACGGGACGGGCGAGGAGTACTCCATCGGCTCCCGGGCCTCCCACGGCTGCCTGCGGATGCGCGTCCGCGACGTCATCGCGCTCTACAAGCGGGTCCCGGTCGGGACCCCCGTGCTCATCCGGTAGCGCCCGGGAGCCTCAGCCGGGCCTGCGCGGGGGGCGGCGGTGGCCCTCGCGCGGGATGCGGCGGGGCCCGGGGCGGGCGGGCGCGACGGGCGCGGGCTCCGGCTCGGGCGTCGGCGCGGCGGGCGGCGCGGGGTCGTCCGGCCAGCGGCCGTGCGCGTCGAAGTAGTCCCGGGCCGCGTCCTCCGCGTCGCGGTCGCGGTCGTTCCCGAGGCCCATCCGGAACAGGACGTTCATGAGCCAGATGGAGAGCCCGGCGCCGATGATCCCCGCACCGCCCTCCAGGGCGATGTCGTCGAAGCCCCCGAGGACCATGACGAGGACCCCCGCGAGGGTGACGATGGCCGGCAGCCAGATCCGGACGAAGGTCAGCACCCCGCGATCATGCCCGTCTCCGCCCGCACAGGCACCCCCGGCTGCCCACGGGAGTCGGCCGCCGACCACCTAGGATCCCCGCGTGGCCGTCCGCACCCGCCTGAGCGTCGACGCCCGCCGCGAGCAGCTGCTGGCGCTCGGGGAGGAGCTCTTCGCCACCCGGCCGTTCGACGAGGTCTCCATCGACGAGATCGCCGCGCGGGCGCGGATCTCCAAGGGCCTGCTCTACCACTACTTCGGCTCGAAGCGCGACTTCTACGTGGAGGTCGTGCGGGGCGGGGTGCAGGAGCTCCGGGCGGTCACGGCGGTCCCGGGTTCCGTGCCGGAGCCCGAGCGCACGCTGCGGTCGCTCGACGCCTACCTGGCCTACGTCGAGGCGCACGCCGCGGGCTACCTCCAGCTCATGGGCGCGGCGGGCGGGGCCGACCCGGAGGTGGCGGCGATGGTCGACGGCTCGCGACGCGAGTTCGCCGCGCGGGTCCTCGAGGGCCTGGGCGCGGACGGCGGCGACGCGCCGTCGCCCCTCCTGCGCACCGCCGTGCGCGGCTGGGTGGGCATGGTCGAGGGGGCCAGCCTCGACTGGGTCGCCCACCGCGACCTCCCGCGCGCGCAGCTCGCGGCCTTCCTGCAGGACGCGCTGGGCCGCACGGTGCGCGCCGCGCTGCGCGACGCCGCGCGCGCCGGGCTCCCCGCGGGGGCGTAGCCCCGCCGCCTCCCGGGCAGTCCCAGGGACATGTCCGACACCGAGACCACCGTCCTGGGCGCCGACGCGCCGACCGGCCCCCGCGGCGAGACGCTGCTGGCCCGCACCCCGAAGGTCGCCCTGCGGCTCTGGGAGGGCGAGGAGGCCGGCGAGAAGAACCCGCCGCACACGAACGACTACGACTACGTCGCCTACGTCCTCTCGGGCGCGCTCGAGGTCACCGTCGGCGACGCCTCGCCCGTCGAGGTCCGCGCGGGCGACTCCTACGCCGTCCCGGCCGGGGTGTCCTACTCCTTCACGGTCACGCAGACGGCGAAGGTCGTCGAGGCGGTCGCCCCGGGCGACGCGGTCGACTAGCTCCTCGCCGGGCTCAGGCCGACGCGGCGTCCGGCCCGACGAGCTCCCGTGCCTCGGCCGCCGTCGCGACCGCGCGGCCGAAGACGACCCGCCCCTCGCTGAGGCGGAAGACCCAGATGACCGGGATGCGCGCGTCCTCCGAGGCGCCGCGCAGCCGGCCGATCGCCACGCCGAAGCAGACGACCCCCGTGCCTGCCGACCGGACGTCGGTCGGCCGCAGCTCGAGCGCCTCCCAGGCGCTCGAGGCGTCCTCGATGAACTGCGCCATGCCGGCGTGGCCGACGTAGGGCTCCGTGCGCCCGACGGCCTCCGCGGTGCCCTGGGGCCAGAAGCGGCACTCCGGGGCGACGTAGCGCTCCAGCGCCGCGGCGTCGCGGCGGGCGAACGCGTCGAAGAGCGCGTGCACCACCTCCGGGCCGTCCATGTCGCGCATGGTAGTCCCCGCCCCGCATGGCGCCGGCGGAGAGCCCGCCGGGCGCCGGCGTGCGGCTAGGGGGTGGAGCTCGTCGGCTTCTCGGGGCGCTTGCCGAGGGTGACCCCGACCTTCGCGAGGTTCCCCGAGCGCCGGACCTGGAGCTCGATGCGGTCGCCGGGCGCCTTCTTCGAGATCGCCCCGGACACGTCCTCCGGGGAGGTGACGCGCTTGCCGTCGATCGCGACGATGACGTCGCCGCCGGAGCCGCCGAGGAGCGCGGGGCCGCGGAGGCCGGCGGCGGAGGCGGGACCGCCCGGGCGGATCTCCGCGACCTGGGCGCCCGCGCTGCCGTCCGTCGGCGGGGAGGTGGAGACGCCGAGGTAGGGGCGCTCGATGGTCTTGCCGGTCGAGAGCGTGGGGACGACGTCGCGGACGGTGTTCGCGGGGACCGCGAAGCCGATGCCGACGTTGCCCTGGGAGCCCGCGGTGGCGATCTGCGAGTTCACCCCGACGACGCGCCCGCGGCTGTCGAGCAGCGGCCCGCCCGAGTTGCCCGGGTTGATGGGCGCGTCCGTCTGGATGACCTTGTCGATGGAGAAGTTGTTCGGGGCCTGGATGGAACGCCCGACGCCCGAGACGATGCCCGCGGTGACCGTGCGGTCCAGGCCGAGCGGGAAGCCGATGGCGACCGCGAGGTCCCCGACGTTCACCTTGTCCGAGTCGGCGAGGGGCAGCGCGGGGCGGCCCTTCAGCGCGTCCGGGTCGACCTTCAGGACCGCGAGGTCCGAGGACTCGTCGACGCCCGTGACCCGCGCCGGGACGGGCTTGCCGCCGTCCTCGAGGATGAGCTGGACGTCCTTCGCCGCGCCCACGACGTGGGCGTTGGTCACGACCAGGCCCGGGCCCTGGATGATGAAGCCCGTGCCGCTCGAGCCGCCGCGGCGGACCTGCAGGACGGAGTTGCCGGCTTCGCGGTAGACCGCGCCGACCTTCGTGGCCTCCGTGCCGCCCTTGGCGACCTCGAGCGGCTTGGCCGCCTCGATCGTGTCGCCCACCCCGTCGTTCGTCAGCGCCGCGCCCGCGGCGAACGAGCCCGTCGCGAGCAGGCCGCCGACCAGCAGGCCGGTCACGAGCCCACGCCGGCGGCGCGGCCCGCGGTCCCGCGGGGCGCGCGGCGCACGGGGCGGCTCGGCGCGCGGCGGCGCGGCCGCGGGAGCCACGGAGCGCGTGGGCTCCTCGTGCACGTCGACGGGGGGCAGCGGGCGGGTCGGCGCGCCGGGCTCCGGCTCGCGGAGGCCGGGGTCGCGGTCGCCGGACCAGAGGGGGTTGGGTGCAGGCATGAGGAGGCGGGTCGGGGGGCGGAGCTGTCCCAGGGTGGTGTTCCCACATGAAGGGGATGTAAGGCCCCGAGGGGTGTTCGGGCGCGGGCGCCCGCCGGATCTCCCCATGCGCCCGCGGCGCCTGGCGCTGCGCTCAGCGGCGGCGGCCGAGGTCGTGGAGCTCGGCGGTCTGGACGACCTTCACGCGCGGGCGGCCCTGCTCCGTGCCGCGGGCGGTCTCGTGCTCGTCGATGCGCGCCCAGCCCTCCCACGTGACGTGGTCGGGCGCGCGCTCGGAGAGCCAGTCCTCCGTCGG
This sequence comes from uncultured Solirubrobacteraceae bacterium, assembly GCA_963844155.1. Taxonomy (GTDB): domain Bacteria; phylum Actinomycetota; class Thermoleophilia; order Solirubrobacterales; family Solirubrobacteraceae; genus Paraconexibacter. Next base: position 1,149,728 of record CAWJMY010000001.1, on the reverse strand, counting down.
CTCCTGGGTGGGGGCGCCGAGGGTGCCGGCCTCGCGGTCCTCGAGCAGGCGGGCGACGGTGTCGGCGGCGTCCTTCTTGTTCGTGCCGATGACGCCGCTGGGCCCGCGCTTGATCCAGCCCACGACGTACTCCCCGGTCAGGGCCTGGTCCTCGTCGGAGACGACGCGGCCGCCCAGGTTGCGGATGAGGCCGCGGCGGGCGTCGAAGGGGATGCCGGGGATGGCGACGCCGCGGTAGCCGATGGAGCGGATGACCAGCGACGCCGGCAGCTCCTCCTCGACACCGGTGGGGACGGCCTGGAGGCGCCCGTCGGCGCTCGCGACGATCTCGTTGACGGCGACCTTCACGGCCTCGACCCTGCCGTCGCCGAGCAGCGCGATCGGGGAGCGCAGGAACTTCAGCACGACGCGTTGCGGGTGCCCGTGCAGCGGTCGCTGTGCGTACTCGCGGAGGATCTCGACGTTGCGCCGCGCGGTCTTGTCCGCCTCGGCGAGCATCGCCTCCGAGGCCGGATCGAGCTCCATGTCGGCCGGGTCGACGACGACGTCGGCCCGGGTGAGCTCCCCGAGCTCGAGCAGCTCGGGGTTCGTGAACGCCGCCTGCACCGGGCCACGACGGCCGAGCAGGACGACCTCCTGCAGCTCCGAGTGCTCCAGGACGTCGATCGCGTGGTCGGCCGTGTCCGTCGCGCGGAGCTCCTCCGGCGTGAGCACGAGCATCCGGGCGACGTCGATCGCGACGTTCCCGTTGCCGATCACGACCGCCCGCTCGCCCGAGAGGTCGTACGCGTGGTCCGTGTTGTGCGGGTGGCCGTTGTACCAGGCCACGAAGTCCGTGGCCGCGTGGGAGCCGAGGAGGTCCTCACCCGGGATGCCGAGCCGGTTGTCGTCCGAGGTGCCCATCGCGTAGACCACCGCGTGGTAGCGCTCCAGGAGCTCCTCCCGCGTGACCTCTCGGCCCAGCTCCACGCCGCCGAAGAAGCGGAAGTCCGCGTGCCTGGCGGTCTTCTCGAACACCCGCGTGACCGCCTTGATCTTCGGGTGGTCCGGCGCCACCCCCGCACGGACCAGCCCGAACGGGGTGGCGAGCACGTCGAAGAGGTCGACCGCGAACCCCGCGTTCAAGAGCATCCCGGCCGCGTAGAACCCCGACGGACCCGCTCCGATGATCGCCGCACGCATGCCCCGAAGCCTAGGACGGGGTGCGCCGGCAACGCGGTGCGCCCCGCCGGCTCGCGCTCGAACCGGCGGTGGTCCGGCGGCCGGGCCTCGAGCCTTCGGCCCCTACAGCAGCCAGTGGAGCAGCGACCACCCTGCGTAGGCCCAGGCCACCAGGCCGACGCTCGTCATGATGACGAGGGGGTGGGCACCCACGGGAGGCGGTTCGCCGGGTCGCACACCTACCTCGTCGGCCGCGGACCGCGAACCTTGAGCACGGCGGGGCGCCAGCTTCGGCGCCGGGCTCAGAGCCCGAGGGTCTTGCACACCTCGTTCTGGACGAGCGTGTGGCCCACGTCGTCGCTGCCGCGAACCTCCACGTTGGTCACCCAGGCGTCGACCTCGGCGGCGGAGCACGCACCGAGGAACTCGGGCCCGTTGCTCGCCGTGGGCGCCAGGCGGGTCCGGAGCACCACGATCTCGCCGAGGACGTCCACCGACGTCACCCGGAAGCGGGCGTACGAGCCGTCCTGGCGCATCGCCGTCCGGACCTGCTCCTCACGCGTCGCGGCGAGCTGGGCCGCCTTGAAGGCGCCGGGAGCCGGGGCCGGCTGCGCCGTGGTCGGAGCGTCGGGGCTGCCCGATCCGCACGCGGTCACGCCGAGGGCACCGACGAGGCCGACCGCCAGCAGCGCTGCGGCTCGCGGTCGGGAGGCGCCGGCCGTCCAGGGCGCGGCGGGGGGCAGGCGGGTCCGGGACCGTTGCATCGTCAGCGACGGTACCCGTGCGAGCTGCAGCACGGCCGCGCGAGGGGACGGGACCGCCCCCTCGCGCATGCCGTGCCCGGGCTCAGGCCGTGGCCGGCCTCCGCGCGCCCCGGGCGGCTGCGAGACCCGCGAGGCCGGCGAGCAGCCCCGCGCCGCCGACGACGAGCGCGATGACCGACAGCGTGTCGCTGCCGTCGTCGTCGCTGTCGGTGGGCGTGCTCGCCGAGGCCGGCGTGGCCCGTGCGGTGGTGTCGGCCGTGTCCGCCGCCCCGGCATCCTCGCCGCCGGCGGCGGTGAGCTTGATCTGCGGAGCGGGCTCGTCGGCGTCCGGGGCGCCGATCCAGCGGACGACCTCGCCGCCGGAGTAGGTCTGCAGCGCCTTGAACGTCAGGGTCGTCCCCGCCTTGTCGGGCAGGCCGACCGAGAGGCCGAAGTCCTGGAACTGGCCGGGTCCGATGCCCTTGCCGCTCGCGCTCCACGTGATGGTGTCGACCTGCTCGGTGTACTTCTCGCCGTAGGCCTCGACGGGCTCGGGGAGCTTGGCCATCTTCACCTCGGCGTCCCAGCCGGCGATCGGCTCGTAGGAGACGAAGATGAAGCCGGGCGGGAACTTCACCTGCACCTTCTTCGTGGAGGCGTCGTCGCGTTCGTTGGGGACGCGGACGTCCACGCGCTTGAAGTCCCCGGCGGGGAGCTCGCTCGGCTGGAGCGTGACGTGGGCCGAGGCGACGGCCGGGAGGCCGGCCAGGGCGACCGCGGCGAGCGCCGCGATGCGGGTGAGGCGGGTCATGGGTGGTGTGTCCTTTGCTCGGAAGTGGATGTCGACGCACGACTCGCGGAGGGCGAGCGGACGTCAGCTGCGCTCCGGGAGGAGCGAGCGGCACGCCGACGCGGAGGCCGTGCGTGCGATGCCGAGGCGGGCTCGGCGCGGTGCTCAGGCCAGGGCGGGCGGGGCGCGGCCGGCCAGGCGGCGTGCCAGGACGGACGCTCGCGGCGCCAGCCCCGGCGCGCGGGGCGGCAGCGCGGGCCGGGCCACGCTCCGCCGCCTCCGCGCTGCGCGCCCGAGCACCCAGCCGACGACGGTGGCGGCCGCGCGGAGCAGCAGGGCGATGGCCCCACCGGCGGCGACGCTCAAGGGAAGGACCGTCCAGCCGCCGCCGCCGAGGAGCTCCGCGACTTCCGGCAGGTGGCCGTGCGCGAGGAGGGTCTCGACGCACTCCTGCGCGCAGAAGACGCCGAGCAGGGTCACGACGGACCACAGCCAGAGCGTCCGCGCTCGTGGCAGTCGAGGGGCGCTCCGGTGGTCGAGGCGGCCGAGGTGCGCCGCGAGCTGCGTGACGGCGAGGAACAGCAGGACGCCCGCGGCCGGAGCCAGCCACGTCAGGTAGACGTGGACGCCGGCGAGCTCGTGCTCGTGCTCCTCCGTGGCGAAGAGGAAGCGACCGTGGTGCACGCCGAGCACGCCGACCAGGGTCAGCACCGCCGCTCGGAGTCGCCAGGGCCAGGTCACGCACCGCCATCCTGACCGATGACGAGGAGCGGGGCGTCGGCCACCGCCTCCTCACGTCCGCGTCGCCGCGGCCTGATGGCGAATCCCGGACTTGAACCGGGGACACCACGATTTTCAGTCGTGTGCTCTACCAACTGAGCTAATTCGCCGTGCGGGCGGGAAGGGTAGCGCGAAGGTCCCGGGCGGCGCCCGGCCCCGGCTAGGGTCCTGCGGGTGCGTCGGACGGGCAACGTGCTGGCGGTCCTGCTCGCCTCCGCAGGGCTGGCGGCGGGCTGCGGGACGAAGGAGGAGGAGACGGTGGTGGTGGACGATCCGGTGGCCGAGGCGCTGGCCCACGCGCCCGCCTCGGCGGCGGTGCTGGCCGTCGTGGCGACGGACCGGCGCCGGGGGCCCGGGGCGGCGCTGGCCGCGCTCGCGCAGCGGTTCCCCGGCAACGAGCTGGCGCTCGCGCAGGGAGCGGCGCTGCTCGGGGAGCGGCTCGGGCTGGACCCCGAGGACGAGCTCGAGCCGCTGCTGGGCAACCCCGTCGTCCTCTGGTCCCCGGACGGCAGCGCCGCGCGGCGCTCGGCGGCCTGGGTCGTGCGCGACGGCGGCCGGCTCGGGGAGCTGCTCGCCGCGCGGGTGAAGGCGGGCGCGCTGCGCGCCGAGGGCGCGTCCGGGGAGTACGCGCTCTACGCCCGGCGCGACGGCGGGGCGTACGCGCGACGTGGGCCCGTGCTCGTGACCGCGCCGGACCTCCCGGCGCTGCGCGAGGCCCTGGCCCGCCGCCGCGCGGGCTCCGGGCAGTGGGCGCCCGAGCTGCTGCGCGAGCGCAGCCTCGGGCTGCCGGGCGGCGCCGTCGCGCGGGTGGTGCTCGACGCGGGCGCGCTCACCCGGCGCTCCCTCCCCGGCCTGTCCCCCGTGCGGTGGGTGGCCGGGCTGCGGCGGGCCGCGCTCACGCTGACGCCGCTCGGCGGCGGCCTCCGGCTCCACGCCCGCGCGGGCCTGGAGGGCGTCGGGGCGGCCGACGGCCCGCTCGCGCCGGGGGTCGAGCCGCCGCGGGTCCGCGGGAGCGCGCCGATCGTCGTGGGCGTCCGTGACCCGCAGCAGACGCTCCGCTTCGCGCGCCGGGTGACGGACCTGCTCGACCCCGACCGCCTCGAGGGCTTGCGCCGCACGGAGGAGGTCCTGCGCCGCTACGCCCGGGTGGACCTCGAGGAGGACCTCCTCGACCGCATCACGGGGACCGCGACGCTCACGACCCGCCCGGGAGGGGGCCTGACGCTGCGGGCCGACCTCGACGACCCCGAGCGCGTGGCCGACGCGCTCACCCGGGTCGAGCGGCTGGCGAAGCTCGCCGGGCCGCTCGCGGGCCTGGCGGGCGTGGACCTCGGCGGCCTCGACGTCGAGGAGGACGACGGGACGTCGCGCCTGACGCAGGACGGGCGGCTGCTCGTGGCGCTCCGGGTGCAGGGCGGCGCGCTCGTCGCCACGACCGACCCGGGGACGGACCTGCGGGCCGCGGGCGACGCGCCGCCCGGGCCGCCCGCGCCGACGGCGGGAGCGCTCCGGGCGACGGCCACCGCGGAGCTCGTGCAGGAGCAGCTCGCGCAGCGGCTCCGGCTCCCGGCCTTCCTCCGCGGGGTCCTCACGCCCCTCGGCGGCGCGATCGTCACCGCCCGGGGTGAGGCGGGGAGCTTCGACCTGCAGGTCGTCCTCCCGGTGCGCGGGGGCTGACTACCGGTCCCAGGCCGCGAGCTGCGCGCGCGGGTCGACGGGCACGGAGCCCTTCGCCCCCGTCCGCCAGCCCGCGGGCCAGAGCTCGACGTGCAGGTGCGGCCCGGTCGAGTCGCCCGTGCTGCCCAGGGCGCAGACGGGCTGGCCCTCCGCGACGGCCTGCCCGGGCCGGACGCGCGTCGAGCCGCGCACGCAGTGGGCGTAGAAGACGTCCGCGCCGCTCGCGAGGTGGAGCACGACGTACTCCCCGGCGCCGCCGGCCTGGAAGTCCGTGAAGCGGACCGTCGCCGCGGTCGGGGCGACCAGCGGCGTGCCCTGGGCGCCGAGGACGTCCTGGCCCTGGTGGGTGTGGCCCGGGCGCCCGACCCCGAAGCCGTCGCCGTAGGTGTGCGGGCCGGCGACGGGGAACGTCCCGGGGGTGCCGGAGGGCGTCGGCGTGGGGGCCTGGGGTGCGGGCGTCGCCGGCGTGACGGGTGCGACGGGGCGTGCCTTGGGTGCGCGCGGCGGCGCGACGACCGTCAACGTGGAGCGCCCCGGCGTGCGGCGCGGGCGCGACAGGGTGCGCCCGGCGGGATCCGAGGCGTGGACGCGGACGACGTAGCGGCCCCGGGTCAGCGCGGTGCCTGCCGGCCACCGGGGCCGCAGGGTCGCGCCCGTGCGGACGCTCCCGAGGTCCAGCCGCACCACGCGGCCCCTGTGGCCCAGGGGCCAGAGGACGATGCGGGCCCGGACCACGGGCGTCCCGGCCTCCTCGAGGCGCAGGACCATCCGGGGAAGGGCGGCCCCCGCGACGACCCGGGTCGGGGCGACGCCGAAGCGCGCGGCGACGGGCCGGCCCTTCGGGGTCACGGGCGCGCCGTACTCCGAGCCGCCGGCCCCGCCGGACGTCGGCGCGCTCGCGGCGCCGCCGGCCGACGCGGGTGCGGCGGGGGCGAGCAGCGCCCCGCCGGCGACGAACGTCGCGGCAAGCCCTCCCAGGACGCGCTGTCGGACCCGTGGCACCCACCCACCATCGGCGCCGCTGCCATCGCCGCCGCGAGGCCGCGCACCCCTGCGCAGGTTCCGCACCGGAACCGGCACGGCTTGCGCAGGTTCGGCCCCGCCGTTCGAGCTTCCTGTCGCGGGCGACGGAAGCTCGAACGCCCCGCTCAGCCCAGGGGCAGCGTGACCGCGGCGCCCGTGCGGTTCCCGACGGCGTCCCGGAGCGCGCCGGCCGGCAGGACGACCCGGCCGCCGCGGACCGCGGACGCGGGCACGCGGACCGTCGAGGGCGGCGGGGGCGGGACGAGGTCGTCCGCGCCGTAGGGCGGGAAGGCGAGCGTCGCCCGGACGGAGCCGTCGGCGGCGCGCCGCACGCGGGTGACGCGCGCTGCCGTCGACGCCGTCACCCCGAACGTCGTGGAGGTCAGCGCGTACCGGCTCGCGGTCACCCGCAGCCGGTAGGTCCCGGTCGGGACCGTCCCGTCGGGCTGCCACTCCAGCGTGTAGCGCCCCTGGTCGTCCACGCGCCAGAGCATGTGGATGCCGAGGTCCGTGTCGACCGTCCGCCACCGCTTGCCCACGAGGCGCTGGGCGCTGACGAACGCGCGGTCGACGGGGCGGTCCGCGCCGTTCGCGCCGCCCGTCCAGGCGAGCTGCAGCTTCCCGAGCCGCTGGACGCTCGCCGCGGGCTGCGTCGTGATGGTGCCCGCCTCGGCCCCCGCGGGGAAGACCGGGCCGTCGGGGGTGATGCCGTAGCTCGTGTCGAGCGGGAAGGACGCGGGCCCGGGCTTGCCCTCGGCCATCGCCTTGGCGAGCTCGGCGAGGCGCTCCTGGAGGAACGTCGCCTCGTTCTTGCCGTAGAGCGTCGAGGCGCCCTCGTAGCTCTGGGTCCCGTACTCCGCCGGGGTCGTCACGTACTGGATGAAGTCGTGCGCGAGGCCCGCGATCGTGACGGTCCGCACGCCCGAGCCGGCCATCGCGTCGAGCACGGCCTTGCGGATGTGGACGCCCACCTCCTTCGTCGGCTCCCCCGGGATGGTCGCCAGGACGCCGTCGCCGATGCGGTAGACCGCGACCACGGTGGCGGGCGGCGGGTTGGCCACGTCGACCTGCACCTTGTTGCCCTGGACGGGGTCGTCGATGGGGCTCGTCTTGCCCTCGAACGGGACGTGCGTGATGTCGAAGAGCGGCCCGCGGCCCTCCTCCGAGCCCGTGAGGAAGCCCGCGCCGACGACGCCCTTGGAGGCGACGGGGCCCGTCGCGGTCTGGCGCCCGCAGAAGCAGGCGCGGGTCCAGCGCAGGTCGAGCGCCGGGGTGCGCGAGAGCCGCTTCCCCGCGTCCTTCCAGGCGTCGAACATCGCGTCGGCCTCCTTCTGCCCGACCTCCGCCGCGCCCGCGATCCCCGTGCGGCGCAGGCCGGCGCTCATGTCGCCCTCCGCGCCGTTGGGGTAGACGTTGACGACGGTCTGCAAGCGCGGCACCCCGCTCGACTTGCGCACGCGGTCGACGAACTTGCGCCACGCCGTCGCGTGGTGGTCGCCCGAGTAGAGCTCCGTCTCGCTCTTGACCACCGTGCCGTGGTCGGCGAAGTTCGAGTAGGCCCCGATCGGCACGTGGCGTGCCGGCTTGCCCTTGCGGGCCCGGAGCTTGTCGACCCGCAGGACGTCGACCGTCGGGTCGATGGTGGAGAGCCGCCCGCCCGGCGCCATGTCGGCGCGGCCCTGCCCGTACGGGACGTCGATGCCGTAGTTCGCGAGGTGGGCCTCGATGGAGCGGTTGTCCGTCACGTCGGTCAGGCGGCCGTGCCCCCAGGCCGCGGCGGCGAGCCCGCGGTCGGCGTCGGCGCGCCGCACGGACGCGGCGATCTGCTTCACGAGGAACGTGTAGAGCTGCTTGTCCGCCGGCAGGGGCTGGAAGAACTGGACGAAGCTCTCGGGCGAGGTGACCGTCCCGGTCGACGGGGCCGCCGTGTTGTAGGTCGGGTTGTTCGAGAAGCCGCCCGGCCCCGAGTGGGTGTGCGACGCGGCGAGGAGCACGGAGCTCTTGTCGTAGCCGAGGGGCGCGAGCTCCTTCGCGACGTCCTCCTGCAGGCCGGCCGCGATCGAGAAGAGCTCCACGGCGACCAGCGCGACCTTCGTCCGCCCCCGCTGCAGGACGAGCGCGTTGGAGTAGAGCCGGGTGCTCTGGCCCCTGGCCAGGCGGTCGGCCCGGGTCCAGCCGCCGAGGTAGTAGCCCGTGCGCGGCGGCGTGATGTCCGCCTGCCCCGCCCCCGCGCGGAGCTGCCCCGCGGTCGAGCCCCCCGCCGCGGCGCTCGCGCCCGCGGGCGCCGCCAGGCAGGACGAGAGGGCGACCAGGAGGGCGATGCGGCGTCCGTGCATGACGCCCAGGAAACCAGATGGGCGCCTCGCCCGGGGCATCAGGACGCGAGCATCCGGCCCAGGAGCTCCGCGGAGCCGTCCTTCGCGAGCGGCTCGTTGAGGTTCCCGCACTTGGGCGACTGCACGCAGGAGGGGCAGCCCGACCGGCACGGGCACTCCGTGATCAGGCGGTGCGCGTCGGCGGCGAGGCGCTCGAACTGGTCGAACCCGATGCGGGTGATGCCCACCCCGCCCGGGTGGCCCTCGTGGATGAAGATCGTCGCCCCGCCCGTCTGCGGGTGCAGGTTCGTCGAGAGGCCGCCGATGTCCCAGCGGTCGCACATCGCGATGAGCGGCAGCACGGCGATCTGCGCGTGCTCCGTCGCATGGAGCGTCCCGAGCAGCACGTCGAGGGGGAAGCCCTCCCAGAGCAGCTCGGGGCCGACCTCGTACCAGAGGCCCTTCGTCGTGAACGCCGTGGGCGGGAGGTCGAGCGCCTCCATCCCGAGCTCCTCGTTGTCCGTCACCCGCTTGCGCTGGTAGCCCAGCACCTGCTCCGTCACCGTGACGACGCCGTAGCTCAGCGTCACCCCGAGCGTCTCGCGCCGGTCGAGGAGCTCCTCGACGTGGGTGAGCGTCTCGCGCTTGGGCTGCGTGTACCAGTCGCCCGAGAAGGGCGTGACGAGCGCGCGGGAGCGCTCGAGGTCGAGCTCCCGCACCTCGTACTGGCGCCCCATGTGGAGGTAGACCGCCCCGTCGTGGACCGTCGAGTGCGAGCGGGAGCCCTCCGTCGTCCCGAGCACCTCGCCCGAGGCGACGTCGACGATGGAGGTGAGCTCCATGGAGCCCGAGCGCAGGGAGACCCGCCCCGCGGGGTAGTCCTCGGGGCGGCGCAGCGTGAAGGTGCCGCGACGCTCCACGAGCTCCCCCGCGGCGACGAGCCGGCGGCAGTGCGCCTCGAGGCCGGGGCCGAGCGTCTCGACGTCCGTCCGTGGGTCCAGCGGACCCTCGTGGGCGGCGCAGAGCAGGTGCTGCGTGTGGATCTCCTCCGACTCGTGGTCGAGGATCGCCGCCTCGACGGGCCGGTCGAGGAACTCGTCGGGGTGGCGGCAGAAGAACTGGTCCAGCGCGTCCTCGCCGGCGACGTAGACCGCGAGGCCGCGCCCGCGCCGTCCCGCGCGACCCCACATCTGCTTGAGCGACGCGACCGTCCCCGGGAAGGTGACGACGATCGAGGCGTCGAGCGCGCCGATGTCGATGCCGAGCTCGAGGGCGCTCGTCGTCACCACGGCCAGCAGCTCCCCCGAGGTGAGCTGCCGCTCGAGCTCGTGGCGCTGCTGGGTCGTGTAGCCCGCGCGGTACGCGGCGACCCGCGCGGCCAGGTCGTCGTCCCCCGTGCCGCGGAGGTGGTTCTGGGCCGCCCGCGCGACGACCTCCGCGCCCTTGCGCGACCGGATGAAGCAGATGGTCCGCGCGCCGGAGCGGACGAGGTCGGCCAGCAGCTCGCCCGCCTCGCTCGTCGCCGGCCGTCGGGTCTGGAGCACCTCGTCGGTGACGGGCGGGTTCCACATCGCGATCTTGCGGCTCGCGCCCGGGGAGCCGTCCTCGTCGACGAGCGCGACCGGCGCGAGGCCCGTCAGCCGCTCGGCGAGCTCGACGGGGTTCGCGACGGTCGCGCTCGCCAGGAGGAAGCGCGGCTCGGTCCCGTAGGCGTTCGCGATCCGCCGCAGCCGGCGCAGGACGTTCGCGACGTGGGAGCCGAAGACCCCGCGGTAGACGTGGGCCTCGTCGACGACCACCACCGCGAGGTTGGCGAGCAGGTCGGCCCACTGGCGGTGGTGGGGCAGGATCCCCATGTGGAGCATGTCCGGGTTCGTCAGGACGAGGTTCGCCCGGCGCCGCACCTGCGCGCGGTCCTCCTTGCGGGTGTCCCCGTCGTAGATCGCGGGGCGGACCTGCTTCGTCAGCCCGAACGCGTTGAGCGACCGCGCCTGGTCCTGCGCGAGCGCCTTCGTGGGGTAGAGGTAGAGCGCGCGGGCCTTCGCGTCGCGGCAGAGGACGTCGAGCGTCGGGAGCTGGAAGCAGAGCGACTTCCCGGAGGCCGTCCCCGTCGTGACGATCGTCGGCCCCTGCCAGGCCGCGCGCAGGGCCTCCTCCTGGTGGCCGTAGAGCTCCGTGAGCCCACGCCCGGCGAGCGCGGCGCGCACCGCCGGGTGCAGCTCGGCGGGCACGGGCCGCAGCTCTGCAGGGCGGGGGCCCTCGAAGGCCTCGCGGACCAGGCGCTCGTCGTCACGGCCGGTCTGCAGGAGCGACGTCCAGGGGTCTCGGGTGGGGGTCGTCGCCATGCGGAGGACCACCGTAGAGCGCGCCGGGGGCGCCGTCCGCAGGCAATCCACGCAGCTTGCGCACGGACCGTCGCGGGACTGCGGAGGATCAGCCGCGCAACGCGCGCGCCGCCGTCTCGCGGTCCGGGTGGACCGGCATGACGCGGTGCAGCTGGGTGAGCTCGAGCACCTGGGCGACCGCGCCGTCGGGCGGGCAGGCGACGCCGAACCGCCGGCCCTGCGAGACGACGCGCGAGTGGGCCTGGATGATCGCCCGCAGGCCGCTCGAGTCGAGGAAGGAGAGCCCGGAGAGGTCGGCGACCATCGGCCCGGCGTGCTTGGCCGCGGCGTCGAAGCCGGCCTCGACCATCTCGATCGCGCTGAGGTCCGCCTCCCCGCGCAGCGCGACGACGACGATCCCCTCGCGCGGCAGCACGCGCGCTTCGAAGGAGGGGATGTCGGGGACGGCGTTCATGGGGGCCACTCCGCTTAGCGTGGAGCCGAGCGCGCCGCTCGTCGTTCGTTGGGAACCAACGGGTGACGCGACGGCCGCGGGCGGGTACGCGCCAAGCATGGATCCGGGTTCCGTCATGTTGCGCCTGCCGGTCACCCCGCTCGCGCCCGGGGCCGCGCGGCACGGCGTCGTGCGGGGGCTCGCGCTCGAGGGGGAGCTCGCCGCGAGCGTCGCGCTCCTGGTCTCCGAGGCCGTGACCAACAGCGTCCTGCACGGTGGCCTGGCCGCGTGCGACGTCGTCCACGTCGACGCCTGGCGCGAGGACGGTTGCGTGCGCATCGAGGTCTGCGACGAGGGCGGCGGCCTCACCCACCCGTCCCCCGCCGGGCCGCGGGACGGCGGCCACGGCCTGAACCTCATCGAGCACTTCGCGCGGCGCTGGGGCATCTACACGGACGGCCACACGCGGATCTGGTTCGAGCTGACGGCCTGAGGCGCCGCTCAGGGGAGCGGCGTGCCGGTGCCCGGGGCCCGCGGCCCGATGAACCACTCCCGCGTCCGCTGCAGGCGCGCCCGCCACCGCCCGGCGTCCCGGCGGGCGGAGCGCCGCCAGCGTGCCGGCGGCGGCACCGTCGTGCGCACGAGCGCGACCCAGTCGTCGAGCGGCAGGTCGCCCGCGATGAGCCGTGAGAGGCCCGAGAGCACCGGCGCGTCGACCCGTGCCCCGTCGAGCGCCCGCGCCAGCAGCGGGACCGTCTCGAAGGACTCCACCGCCTGGCCGATGCGGGTGGGGATCTCCGCGCCCGGGACCCCGTCGGCGAGCATCTCGCCCGCCCGGCGGTTGCGGGACTGGGGCGCGAGGGTCGTCGCGACGAGGTCGCCCGTCCCCGCGAGGCCGATCATGGACTCGGGGCGTGCGCCCTGCGCGGCGGCGTAGCGCCAGACCTCCGCGAAGATGTGCCCCGCGGCCGCACCCGCGGCGTTCAGCCCCTGGCGCTCCGTCGCGCCCGCGGCCAGCGCGGCCGCGTTCTTGGCGATGCCGGCGAGCTCGACGCCGACGGGGTCGTCGGACTGCTCGCAGACGACCCCCGCGCGGATGAAGACCTGCGCGAGCGCGTTGGCGAGCTCCTCGTTCGCCGAGGCGGCCACGAGCCCCGCGCCCTCCGTGACCATCTCCGAGGCGTGGGCGGGGCCGCCGATGCAGGCCACGCGGCTCGCCCCGAAGGACTCGCGCATGATGATCGTCGGGGCCAGCCCGTCCGGCGGGACGAGCCCCTTGGCCAGCGAGACGAGCGACGCGCGCGGGTGCAGCCCCGCGGCGCCGAGCCCGGCGATGACCTCGTCGAGCCCGCGCGAGGGGACGCCGAGGAAGACGTACTCCGCGCGGGCCAGCCCGTCCCCGACGTGGCCCACCCGGAGCTGCGAGGGGAAGTCGACCCCCGGGAGGTAGGTCGCGTTCGCGCGGTCGCCCTGGAGGCGCTCGGCCTGCTCGGGGGTCCGGGCCTGGAGCGTCGTGCGCAGGCCGCCGCGGGCCAGCAGGACCGCGACGGCGGTGCCGAAGGAGCCGGCCCCGACGACGACGGCGCGGCGGCCGAAGGGCACGCGGAGCTCCTTCAGGGGTGCCGGCACGTGGGGTCGGGGACGGTCCGGCATCGGACGGGCAGGCTACTCCGCGCCCGGCGGGCCCCCGCGGGGCAGCTCCCGGGCGAGCGCGGCGCCGGCGGCCTCGAGCTCCTCGAGGCTGCTCGCGGTGCGGACGCTGGCCAGGAGCCCGTCGAACGTCCCGGGCTCCGCGGAGCCGGCGATGGCGTGGCACGGGACCCCCGCGGCGGCGGCGCGGCGGGCGAGCTCCCCCGGGACCTTGCCGGCGAGCGACTGGGCGTCGAGCCGGCCCTCGCCCACCACGACCGCCGTCGCGGCCGCCAGGCGCCCGGGCACCCCGAGCGCGTCGAGGACCCACGGCGCGCCCGGCTCGAGCACCGCGTCGTGCACGGCCCACAAGCCGCCCGCCAGGCCCCCGGCAGCGCCCCCGCCCGGAACGCCGCGCGGATCGCGCGGCAGCGTGTCCGCGAGCGCGTCGAGCCGCGCCTCCAGGCGGGCGACGCAGGCGGGGTCCGCCCCCTTCTGCGGGCCGAAGGTGCGCGCGCAGGCCTCCCACGGCACCCCCACGTCGCAGAGCACGACGAGCTGCGCGCCGCGCAGGCCGCCGCCCGCCTCGATCGCCGCGAGCGCGCCCGCGCCGCCGTCCGTCGTGGCGCTCCCCCCCGCAGCGACCAGGACGACCGCGGCGCCCGCCGCGACCGCCGCGACCACGAGCTCCCCCGTCCCGCGGGAGGAGGCCTCCCACGCCGTCCGGGGCGTCGGGGTCCCGACGAGCCCGAGCCCGCCGGCCTCGGCGACCTCCAGCAGCGCGGTGCCGCCCCCCTCGAGCAGCGCGAAGCCGGCTGGGCGCGGCCGGCCGAGCGGGTCGTGCACCCGCGCGCCCGCCGTCTCGCCCCCGAGCGCCGGGAGCAGCACCGCGAGGGTCCCCTCGCCGCCGTCGGCGACGGGGCAGAGGTCCGCCCGGACGCCCTCCGCCTCGAGCCCGCGGCCGATCGCGGCGGCCGCGCGCGCCGCGGAGTGCGTGCCCTTGAAGGCGTCCGGGGCGACGAGGACTCGCACGCGCCCATGCTCCCAGGCAGCGGCTCAGCTGCGCCCGAGCGCCGCGGCCAGGCGCCGCTCGTACTCCGCCCGCGGGACCAGCTGCGCGCCGAGGCGCTCCGTGTGGGGCGTGGGCAGCTGGATGTCGCAGAGCTCGAAGCCCGTGGCGGCGAGGTGGTCGAGCGTCGCGACCAGCAGCGCGTTGCCCGCGCTCGGCCGGACCTTGCGCATGGACTCGAGCAGCGCCGCGCGGCCGAGCACGATGCCGAGGATGCCGGCCGCGAGCTCCCCGTCCGGCGTGCGCAGCTCGAAGGAGTGCGCGACCCCCGCGCGGTGCAGCGCGCGGTAGAGGCCCTTGAGGCGCGCGCTGATCCAGACGCCCTCGCTCGCGCCGGGCGGCGCCGCGCAGAGGTCCAGGACGCGCCCGTAGTCCCGGCTCACGACGAGCTCGAAGCCCGCGCAGGCGCGCACGTCGCGCCGCAGCCGGCGTCGCAGGCCGTCCCGGAACCCCGCGTCCAGGGGGAAGGTGGCGCGCTGGTCGGCGGCGTACCAGGGCAGCTCGGGCGCGCCCTCGTCGTCCATGGGGAACCAGCCCGCCGCGTAGAGGGCGACGGCCTCCGCGACGTCCATGCCGACCAGGCTAGGGCGGTTCCCGGGCGCCCCTCCCGGGCACCCGGTGCCCCATGGAGATCGGGTACAAGCTCATCGCGGAGGCGTTCACCCCCAAGGAGCTCGTGCGCCAGGCCGTGCTCGCGGAGGAGGCGGGCTTCGACTTCGTCGAGATCTCCGACCACTTCCACCCCTGGCTCTCCGACCAGGGGCACTCGCCCTTCTGCTGGTCCGTCCTGGCCGCGATCGCCGTGCGGACGGAGCGCATCCGCCTGGCGACGGGCGTCACCTGCCCGACCATCCGCTACCACCCGGCGATCATCGCCCAGGCCGCCGCGACGACCGCCCTGCTCTCCGACGGCCGCTTCACGCTCGGGGTCGGCGCGGGCGAGCGGCTCAACGAGCACGTCGTCGGTGGTGGCTGGCCCTCCGTGCGCGTCCGCCACGAGCTGCTGCGCGAGGCGCTGGAGATCATCCGCCTGCTCTGGCAGGGCGGCTCGCAGAGCTACGCGGGCAAGCACCTGACGCTCGAGGACGCGCGGCTGTGGGACCTCCCGGAGGTGCTGCCGGAGATCGCCGTCGCGATCTCGGGACCCAAGAGCGCGCGGATCGCCGCGGAGCTCGGGGACGCGATCTTCGCCACGGAGCCCAAGCCCGAGCTCACGCAGGCCTACGCGGACGCGGGCGGCAGCGGCGCGAAGTACTGCGAGGTCCCCCTCGCCTTCGCCCCGGACCCGGCCGCCGGAGCCGAGTCCGCGCACCGGCTGTTCCGCTTCGGCATCACGGGCTGGAAGGTCCAGGCGGACCTGCCGAACGTCGTGAACTACGAGGCGGCCACCGCCTTCATCACCCCGGACGACATGGCCGAGCAGTTCGCCTGCGGCCGGGACCCCGAGCGCTGCCTCGAGGTGACCCAGCAGTTCGTCGACGCGGGCTTCGACCGGCTCGCGCTCGTGAACGCCGGCACGGACGTCGACGGGTTCTTCGGGTTCTTCGCGACGGAGCTCGCCGAGCGCATCCGGGGCCTGCAGCCGGCCGGGTGAGGCCTCAGAGCCCGCGCCGCCCGAGGACGTGCGGGAGGGTCTGCAGGAGCGCCTTGACGTCGGACCAGGGCGACCAGTTCGCGATGTAGAGGTAGTCCATCTTCACCATCTCGTCGAGCGGCACCCGCGTGGAGACCAGGACCTGCCACGGGCCCGTCATCCCGGGGCTCAGCGCGAGCCGCCGCCGGCGCCACCCGAGGACCGCCGCGTCCTCGTCGGGGACCAGGGGCCGCGGGCCGACGAGGCTCATGGAGCCGCGCAGGACGTTCAGGAGCTGCGGGAGCTCGTCGAGCGAGGTCTGCCGCAGCCGGCGCCCGAGCGGCGTGACGCGCGGGTCCTCGGGAAGCTTGAAGACCCCGGAGCTCGCGTTCTCGTCGCGCAGCGCGTCCCGCAGCTCCTCCGCGCCGTCGACCATCGTCCGGAACTTGAGCATCTCGAAGGGCTGCCCGTCGCGCCCGATGCGCCGCTGGCGGTAGAGGACGGGCCCGGGGGAGGAGCGGCGCACCGCCGCGGCGGTCGCCAGGAGCACGGGTGCCGACAGCAGCAGGAGGACCCCGCTGACCGCGACGTCCATGGCCCGCTTGACCGCCCGGGAGCCGCGGCCGAGCCCGAAGGTCCGGACCCCGAGCACGGGCAGCCCGTCGAAGTCCTCGAGCTCCCCCGCGGAGCCGATGACCTCGAGCATGTGCGGGATGACGGAGACCTTCACGCCGAGCCCCTCGAGGGCCAGGACCCCGTCGAGGAGGTCCTCGTCGTGCTCGTCGGGACCGCTGAGGGCGATGACGACGCGGTCGACGGCGTCCTGCTCGATGACCCGCGCCAGGCGCGGCTCGGCGTTGCGGAGCGCGCGGCCGAGCGGCTCGAAGCGGCCCGAGGCCCGGCCGCGGAGGGCGAAGAACTCCACGAGCTCGAGCCCCTCGCGCATGGACATGCTGAGCGCGAGGCGATCCCAGGCGCTCCGGCCGCCGACGAGCATGCAGCGCTCGGGCGGCCAGGTCCGGCGGACGATGCCGCGGGCGAGCGCGCGCCCCGCGACGGGGAGGGCGACCAGGAGGACGGCGAGCGCGGCGACCCCGGGGCGGTCGAGCTCCCGGTCGAGCAGCACGGGGCACAAGAGCCAGACCAGGAGCGCGAGCGGTGCCGCGACCACCGCGACCCCCGGGACCTCGTCGAGGCTCGAGCGCCGCAGGGCCACGGCGTCGTGGTCGTAGGAGCCGGCGACCTTGCCGAGGACGCACGCCACCCCCGGCACCAGGAGGACGGGCCAGCGGAGCGCGGAACCGGCGAGGTGGGCGGCGAGCGCGACGGCCAGGAGGGCTCCCGCGCCGTCCGCGAGCAGGAGCGCCCGCCGCTGCGCCCGGTCGCGCGCCCCCGTGCGCAGGCCGTCCCCGGCGCCGGCGGCCGGCGGCGCCGGGGACCGCTCGGGGGCGCGCTGCCAGGCCACGGGCCGCGGACGCGCCCCGTCGGGTGCGGCGGTCGCGGTGGGCTCGGAGCGGGAGGTGGCGGGACTCGGGGGCATCGGGACGCGGCATCCTGCCCGGGGTGGCGCCGACGCGCCAGGCGGACATACCGGATTGCTGCTGCGTCCCGACCCGTCAGCTCTCGAGCTGGTCGAGCGTGCACTGCGCGGGCGGCTTGTCGTCGCGCCAGCGCTGGACCTTCGCCCCGTGGCGGATGCGGCCGTCGGAGACGTGGTCGAAGGTGACCTCGACGACGACCTCCGGGCGCAGCTTCACCCAGGCGAGGTCGCGCTCGCTGTTCCAGCGCGAGGGCTCGCCCGTCCCGCGCTCCCCGGTCTCGTAGGGGGCGAGCGTCGCGGGCAGCTCGCGCTTCTCCTTCGCCTTGAAGCCGCTCGAGTGGCCGACCTCGCGCAGCCGCCCCTCCTCGTCGTAGAGGCCGAGGATGATCGAGCCGAGCGTCCCCTCCTCCTTGCCGGGGCGCCAGCCGAGGACGACCGCGTCGATCGTGCGCACGCGCTTGACCTTCACCATGCCGACGCGCTCGCCCGGCACGTAGGGGGCGTCGGCCTCCTTCGCGATGACGCCCTCCTCCTCCTGGAGCCACACCTCGGCCTCCTCGGGGGTGCGGACCATCGGGGTGAGCTTCGCGCCGCCGAGGTCCAGCTGCTCGAGGCGCGCGCGGCGCTCCGTGAACGGCAGCTCGAGGAGCACCTCGTCGTCGTGGGCGAGGAGGTCGAAGGCGACGAAGGTCGCGGGGGTCTCGGCGGCGAGGCGGTCCACCCGGGACTTCGCGGGGTGGATGCGCTGGCCGAGCGTGTCGAAGCTCGCCGCGATGAGCTCGCCGTCGAGGACGTAGCGCCCGGCGGGGAAGGTCCCCTCGACGATCTCGGGGAAGTAGCGCGTCATCTCCTTCCCGTTGCGACTGCGGAGCTCCACCCCGTCCCCGTCGACGAAGACGAGGGTGCGGAAGCCGTCCCACTTGGGCTCGTAGGCCCAGGAGTCACCCGACGGCAACGCCTTCGCGGGCTTCGCGAGCTGGGGCAGCAGGGGAGGGGTGAGGGGCAGGCTCATGGGGTGCCGGGACACTAGCCGGGGCCTTCGTGAGCAGGGCCAGCGCGCCGAGGACGAACGCGCCGCCGAGCAGCTGCACGGGCGCGAGGCGCTCCCCGAGGACGACCATGGCCAGGCCGATCGTCACGACGGGCTCCGCCGTGGAGAGGATCGTCGCGGTCCCCACCCCGACGAGCTGGATGCCCTTGAGGAAGGCGAGGATCGGCACGACGGTCGAGAGGAGCGTCAGGGAGAGCGTCGCGACCCAGCCCTGGGCGCTCAGCCCGAGGTCGATCGAGCCCGTCACCGCGCCGTAGCCGAGGAAGCAGAGCGCGGCGCCCGTGACGACCTGCGCGCTGACCAGGAGCGGATCGCGCCCCTCGATCACGCGGTCGGAGACGAGCGTGTAGGTCGAGTAGAGGACGGCGCTGGCGACCGCGGCGAGGACGCCGACGGTGTCGACCGTCGACATCTCGCCCGCCGCGAGCACGAGCGCGATGCCGACGCTCGAGAGCACGAGCGCCTGGACGCGCCCGCGGGTGAGCCGCTCGCGGCCGAGCAGCGCGGCGCCGAGGACGACGAGCGCGGGGTAGAGGTAGAGCAGGAGCTCCGCGAGCGCGGCGTCGATGCGGCTCAGCGCGACGAACCACGCGGTCGCCTCGACGGCGTAGAGGACGCCGAGGGCGAGCCCCGCCCACGTCGAGCCGTCGCTTCGTCCCGCCAGGCGGGACGAAGCGACGACTCGACGGGGGGTGGCGCGGCGCGCGGCGCGGGCGACGAGCGCCCAGAGGACGACGGCGGCGAGGCCGAAGCGCACCGCGAGGAGCGTCGGGATGCTCGCGCCGCCGTCGTAGGCCTCCTTGGCGAAGATCGCCATGGCGCCGAAGCCGGCGGCGGAGGCGAGGCAGAGGGCGACGCCCCGGGGGTCGGGTCGGTGGTGCTGCACGCTGCGACCCGACGAGCAGGTTGGAAGTGGCTAGAGGGAGCGGCCGTCGTCGACGCGCGAGTCCTGGCCGTACTTGACGGCGGCGAACTCGAAGGCGGCGATGCCGGCGGCGGTGATGAGGAGGGTGACCATGAGAAGCATTGTGGCCCCTTGTGCGGTATCGCGGTAGCCTTGGTTGCCTGCGCCAGCTCAAGGTTCCACCTATGGGAGCGTGACCCCCGTCACATGACCCTCCAGCAGCTCACCTACTTCCTCAAGGCGATGGACCACGGCTCGTTCTCCGCCGCCGCCGAGGAGCTCCACCTCGCGCAGCCCTCGCTCTCCGAGCAGGTTCGCAGGCTCGAGGCCGAGCTCGGGGTGAAGCTCTTCGAGCGCCGCGGCCGCGGGCTCATGCCGACGGAGGCCGGCCGCGCGCTGCGGGCCCACGCGCAGCGCGTCATCGACGACGTGGAGGGCGCGCGCGAGGCGGTCGCCGAGACGCGGGAGCTCCGCGGCGGCACCGCGACCTTCGGCACCTGGGGCGCCGCGCGCTTCTACCCCGGCACCCAGATCGTCGCCGACTTCCGGCGCAAGTACCCGAAGGTCCGCCTCCGCCTGCTCGGCCTGAACTCCGCGGACGTCGCCGAGGCGGTGCGCGAGGGGGACCTCGAGGTCGGGATGGTCGCGCTGCCGATCGACGACGCGCGGCCTCGACGTCCAGCCCATCATGCAGGACGAGCTCGTCTACGCCAGCGCGGACCCCGCGGTGCTCCAGGCGCCGAAGGGGATCCTCGAGGTCGCGCGGGCGCCGCTCATCCTGTTCGACGCCTCCTACGCGACGGAGGACCCGACCCGCCGCCAGCTCGCCGCGCTGGCGCAGGCCGCGGGGGCGACGATCGAGCCGCAGATCGACGTGGAGGACGTCGAGATGGCGATCGAGCTCGCGGCGCGCGGCTTCGGCGACACGCTCATCTCCCGCGGGATCATCCACTCCATGGGCCGGCGGATGCCCAAGCGCCTCGGCTGGGTGCCCTTCGCGGAGCCCGTGTACGACACGTTCGCCTTCATCCAGCGCCGCGACGCGCGGATCTCCCCGGCCTCGCGCGAGTTCCTGGCCGTCGCCGAGGCGCGGCTGCGCGCCCTGGCCGCGGAGCTCGAGGAGAAGCCGCCGCGCTCGCGGCTGCCCGAGGTGGGCTGAGTGCCGCTTGGCTCTGGGCGCTGCTCCTCGGCCTCGGGCTCTACGCGGCGCTCCTGCTCGCGCTCGTCGTCGCGGGCCGCGGCGGGGACGCGAGGGCCGTCGCCCGCCTCGTGCCGGACTGCGCGCGCCTGGCCACGCGGCTCGCGCGCGACCCGCGGGTGCCCCGCGGGCGACGGCTCTCGCTCCTCGCGCTCGCCGCGTACCTCGCGCTGCCCTTCGACCTCGTCCCGGACGTCCTGCCCGTGGTCGGCGCGCTCGACGACGCGCTGCTCGTCGTCCTGGTGCTCCGCGGCGTCGTGCGCGCCGCGGGGCCGGAGCTCCTGGCCGAGCACTGGCCCGGGCCGCCGCGCGGCCTCGAGCTCCTGCGGCGCGCGCTCTAGTCAGTCCCCGCGGGGCGCGGCGGCCGCGCCGCGCAGGCGCCGCAGGAAGAGGTCCGCGCCGCGCGGCACCGTGTTGTTCAAGAGGCCGAGGAGCCGCACGATGCCGGGGAAGAAGAGCGCGCGGTCGTCGGCCTCCACCGCCGCGACGATCCGCTTCGCGAGGTCGTCGGCGCTCGCGGCGTCCGGCCCCCCGCGGTACCAGGCGGGCATGCGGTCCTTCTCGTGGTCGTGCAGGGAGGTGGCGATCTCGCCGGGGTAGACCGTCGTCAGCGAGACGCCCGTGCCGTGCAGCTCGTGGCGCAGCGCCTCGGCGAACGCGCGCTGGGCGGCCTTGGTCGCGCCGTAGACCGCGGCGCTCGGGAAGGAGCGCAGCGCCGCCCCGCTCGAGACGACCACGACGTGCCCGTGGCCCGCGGCGACCATGGGCTCGAGGCCCGCGTGGACGGTGTAGATCGTGCCCAGGAAGTTCACCTGGGTCATGCGCTCCGCGGCCTCCACGGGCGCTTGGAGGAACGGCTCGTAGTGGGTGATGCCGGCGTTGGCGACCAGGAGGTCCAGGCCCCCGGCGCCCTGCACGAAGCGGCCGATCGCGGCCTCGACGGAGGCGCGGGAGGCGACGTCGCACTCCAGGGCCACGTGGCCGTCGCCCGGGAGCCCGGCCACGAGGGCGTCGAGCTCGCCCGTGGAGCGCGCGGCCAGGCCGACGACGCAGCCCCGCCGGGCGAGCTCCCGCGCCAGCGCCGCGCCGATCCCGCGTGATGCGCCCGTGACGAGGGCGCGCGTGCCAGGTCGGAGCTCCATCGGGCCGACCCTACCGGCCCCCGTGGGTAGCATCGAAGCCATGTCGAGCGCTGGCGCCACGGTCGCGGAAGAGGAGTACCTGCAGACGCTGTTCTGGCTCGAGGAGGCCGGGCTGCCGATGACCGGGGCGAACCTCGCGCGCGCCATGCAGCTCTCCGCGCCGACCGTCCACGAGATGGTCCGGCGCCTCGAGGCCGACGACTACATCACGCGCGCGACGCGACAAGACGATCTCCTTCACCGCCCTCCGGGCTCGGAGCACGCGCGGCGGCATCGTCTCGCGCCACCGGCTCATCGAGCGCTACCTCACGGACGTCGTCGGCGTGCCGTGGGACGACGTGCACGAGGAGGCCGAGAGCCTCGAGCACGGCATGTCGCCCGCGCTTCGAGCGCTACATGCGCGAGGCGATCGGCGACGCGAAGACCTGCCCGCACGGCCACCCGATCGAGGTCGGCACGCGCATCGAGGGCGTGCCGCTCGCAGACGTGGAGGTCGGCGCGAAGGTCCAGGTGCTCCGCTTCGAGAACGAGGCCGAGGACCTCCTGCGCGTGCTGAAGGGCTCCGGCCTCGAGCCCGGCCTGAAGGGCACGCTGGCCTCCGCCGACGAGGAGTCCGTCGTCGTCGAGGCCGCCGACGGCACCCGCGCCGAGGTCACCCCCTCCGTCGCCGCGACGGTCTCCGTCCTGGCCGACCCGTCGCCCCCGCCGCGCGTCACGCTCCCCGAGCAGCTCGTGCTCGCGGTCAAGCGCTACGGGCGGTAAGCGCCATCGCCGCGCCGCGCAACCTCGTCAACCTCAAGGCGGTCGGGAAGGGCTACGGCAGCCGGACCGTCCTGGAGGACGTCACGCTCGGGATCTCCGCGGGGGACCGGATCGGCGTGGTCGGGCGCAACGGGGACGGGAAGTCGACGCTCCTGCGGCTCATCGCCGGGCGCGAGGAGCCGGACTCGGGGCAGGTCACCCAGCTCGGCGACCCTCGACGCCGACCTCATCACCCAGGGCGACGAGCTCGACCCCGACCTCGACGATCCGCGAGCAGCTCGTGGGCGGCCGCGCGGACCACGAGTGGGCCGCCGACCGCACGTTCCGCTCCGTCCTCGACGGCCTGCTCGGCGGCGTGACGATGGAGCGCTTCCCGCAGGGGCTCGACACGCCGATCGCGCCGCTGAGCGGTGGCGAGCGGCGCCGGATCGCGCTGGCGAAGCTCCTGCTGGACGGCCCGGAGCTCCTGCTGCTCGACGAGCCGACGAACCACCTCGACGTCGAGGGGGTCGCCTGGCTCGCGGGCTTCCTGGCCGCGCGGCGCGGGACGCTCGTGGTCGTCACCCACGACCGCTGGTTCCTCGACGCGGTCTGCACGCAGACCTGGGAGGTCAGCGACGGGAGCGTCCACCAGTACGAGGGCGGCTACGCGGCCTACACGCTCGCCCGGGCCGAGCGCGAGCGCCAGGCCGCGGCGGCCGACGCGCGGCGCCAGCAGCTCCTGCGCAAGGAGCTCGCGTGGCTGCGCCGCGGGCCGCCGGCGCGGACGAGCAAGCCGAAGTTCCGCATCGAGGCCGCGAACGCGCTGATCGCCGACGAGCCCGAGCCGCGCGACGGCGTCGAGCTCCTGCGCTTCTCGAGCGCGCGGCTCGGCGGGAAGGTCATCGACGCGGAGCACGTGTCGGTCGCCTACGGGGAGAAGGTGCTCCTGCGGGACGCGACCTGGCGCCTGGGCCCGGGCGACCGCGTGGCGCTCGTCGGGGTCAACGGCGCGGGCAAGACGACGCTCGTGAAGCTGCTGAGCGGCGAGCTCGAGCCGACCTCGGGCACGGTCACCCGCGGGCAGACCGTGCGCCTCGCCCACCTCTCCCAGGACACGGCCGAGATCCCGGGCGACCTCCGGGTGCTCCAGTCGCTCGAGCAGGTCGCGGGCCGGACGACGCTGGCGGACGGCACGGAGCTCACCGCGGGGACGATGTGCGAGCGCTTCGGCTTCGCGGGCCCGCGCACCCGGACGCTCGTGAAGGACCTCTCCGGCGGCGAGCGGCGGCGGCTGCAGCTCATGCGGCTGCTCATGGGCGAGCCGAACGTCCTGCTGCTCGACGAGCCGACGAACGACCTGGACATCGACACGCTCTCCGCGCTCGAGGACCTCCTCGACGCCTGGCCCGGGACCCTCGTGGTCGTCTCCCACGACCGCTGGTTCGTCGAGCGCGTCTGCGACGACGTCCACGGGCTCATGGGCGACGGGAAGCTCCGCCACCTCCCGGGCGGGATCGAGCAGTACGTCGAGCTGCGCGCGGGGGTCGCCGACGGGGTCGCACACGCCGCCCGCGGAGCCCGAGAAGGCGAAGCCGAACCAGGCCGTCCTGCGCGAGGCGCGCAAGGAGGTCGGCCGCCTCGAGCGCGCGCTCGAGAAGCTCACCGCGCGCGAGGCGACCCTCCACGAGGACATGGCCGCCGCCGCGACGGACCACGGGAAGCTCCGCGAGCTCCAGGGCTCGCCTCGCCCAGCTCACCGCCCAGCGCGCGGACCTCGAGGCGGCCTGGCTCGAGCAGTCCGAGCTGCTCGAGGCGTAGGCGGCTGGTGAAAGGTGCCAGGCACCTTTCACCGACCGGCACCTAGGCGGCGACCGGCGAGAGCGAGCGGAACGCGTCGGCGAGGCGGCGGATGCCCTCGTCGATCTGGTCCGCGGTGACGCCGGAGTACGCGAGGCGCAGGGTGTTCTGCCCGCCCTCGAGCAGGAAGTCCGTGCCCTTGACGAACTGCACGCCGCGCTCGCCGGCGGCGGTGAAGAGCGCGTCGACGTCCGTGCCCTCCGGGAGGGTCACCCACATGAAGTAGCCGCCCTCGGGCGCCTGGTACTCCGCCTCGGGCAGCTCGCGGTCCAGCGCGCTCGTGAGCAGCTGCACGCGCTCGGCCAGCGCCGCCTTGACGGTGGCGATGGAGCGGTCCAGGCCCCCGTCGACGCAGAAGCGGTAGACGATGGACTGCGCGAGCATGTTCGGCGCGATGTACGTGTTCGTCGCGATGCCCTGGATCGCCTTGATGAGCTCCGGGGAGCCGACGAGGTAGCCCGACGCGGACGCCGGGGCAGACCGTCTTGGAGAACGACGAGGCGTAGACGACGTTGCCCTTGCCCTCGTCGAGCTCGAGCATCGTCGGCAGCTCCTCGCCGGCGAAGCGGATGGCGATGTAGGGGTCGTCCTCGAAGATCGGTGAAGCCGAACTCCTCGGCCAGCGCGAGCAGCTCGCGGCGCTTCTCGAGCGAGAGCGTGTAGCCGGCGGGGTTCTGGAAGTTCGGGATGATGTGCGCGAGCTTCGGCCTGACGCCCGACTCGCAGAGCGCGCGCAGCGCGGCGGTGTCGATGCCGTCGCCCTCGAGCTCGACCATGTGGATGTCCGCGCCGCGGCCCTTGAGGCCGAGCAGGGTGCGGTCGTAGGTCGGCTTCTCCACGACGACGGGGTCGCCGTCGGCCACGAGGTGGTCGAAGAGGAAGGCGTCGGCCTGCATGGAGCCGTTCGTCACCAGGACGTTCTCCGGCGCGACGCCGTGGCGGTCGGCGATCCACTTGCGCAGCGGGACGTAGCCGACCGCGGTGCCGTAGGCGGTCGTCCCGCCGGGGTCGGACTCGAAGGCCGAGGCCGCGGCGGCCTTGAGCCCCTCGACGTCGACGATGTCCAGCGACGGGGCGCCGCGGGCGAACGAGATCGTGTCAGGCATCGCGGGGGATGATCGCACGCCCGCGAGCTAGGTTGGCCCCGTGAGCGGCCCCTGGCGCATCCTCCTCGTCGAGGACTCCCGGCCCTACGCGCACCTCGTGGGCCTGCTGCTCGAGGAGGCGCCGGCTCCCCCCCTCGTCCTGGACCACGTCACGACGCTCGCCGCGGGCCTCGCCGCCGTCCGGGCGGGCGGCGTCGACGCCGCGCTGCTCGACCTCTCCCTCCCGGATGCCCGCGGCGTCGAGGTGGTCGACGCGCTGCTCGCGGCCGCACCCGCGCTGCCGGTCGTGGTCCTCTCGGGGCGCGACGAGCCCGGCCTGGACGAGGCGCTCGCAGCCCGGGGGGTCGGCTTCGTGCGCAAGGGCGACGAGGAGGCGGAGCTGGGCCCCGCCCTCCGACGTGCCCTCTCAGCGCGGCTCGACGGCGATGGCGAGGATGCCCGCGCCGGCGTGGGTGACCCGGAAGGCGACGGGCGCGGTGCGCCGCAGGGCGGCGCCGAGCGCGAGCGGCGCCTCGAGGGTGGCCTCCACCATCGCCCGTGAGCCCTCGATCGCCCGGACGTAGACCCCGCGCACCCCGGGGACGCCGGCGAGCGCCTGCTCGAAGGCGGAGAGGGTCGCGAGGTCCGTGAACGGGCCCGCGTCGACGACGACGGTGCCGTGCAGCACGGTGTCCTCCGGGGCGAGGGGCTCCGGGACGGTGCCGCCGCCCCACGGGGCCGGCGCGGGCGCGGCGTGCACGGGCGCGCCGCTCGGCGCCGCGGCGTGGGCCTGCGGCGCCGGGGCGTAGGTCGGCGTGGGCGCCGGCGGCGACGGGTGCGCGGCGGGCGCCGGCAGGGAGGCGGGCGGTGCGGCCTGGGCGGTCACCGCGCGGGCCGTGGCCCGCAGTCCCCCGAGGAGCCGCTCGTAGTCGGCCAGCAGGCCCCGGGTCGCCTGCTCGAGGTGCGCGTGGAAGCGCTCGAGCTCCGCGAGCTGCTCCGCGGGCCCGCCGGATGCCGGGGCCGCGCCGGCCGACGGCGCGACCGGGGGCCAACCCGCGCCGAGGGGCCCGGTGGGCGGCTCGGCCGGCCCGCCCGGCGCGAACGGCCCCGGGGAGGTCGCGAGGGCCGCGCCGTACGCGGAGTGTGCGGGCGGCGTGGGCGGGGCGGGCGCCGCGGGCGCCGGAGCACGCGCGGGCGCCGGCGGAGACGAGGACGCGGGCGCGCGGCGGGCGCGGGCGCGGGCGTGCGGGCGGACGAGGGCGCGGGCGTGCGGGCGGACGCGAGCGCGGGCTCGCCGGCGACCTCGCGGAGCTCGCCCTCGAGCTCGGCCAGGCGGCGCTCGAGCTCGGCGAGGGTCGTCTCGACCCCCGGCTCAGGCACGGGTGAGGTGCGCATGGGCCGGCGTGGTGGTGGGGCCCCGGAGGGCGCTGCGGATGGCCATCGCGGCCACGGTACCAGCGGTTCCTCGCGCCGCCGAGGCGCTCATACCAAAGGCAACTCCGCCCCCCGGACGGCGTTCCGACCGGCCTCCTTGGCGTCGTAGAGGGCGCGGTCAGCGGCCCGCACGAGGTCCGCGAGCGGCACGCCGTCCGGGGCCGCGGCCCACCCCGCCGAGATCGTGACGGCGTGGGCGTGGCCGTCGACGACCACGGGCTCGGCCTCGATGGCGCGGCGCAGGCGCTCCGCGAGGCCCGCCGCGCTCGGGCCGTCGGTCTGCGTCGCGACCACGAGGAACTCCTCCCCGCCCCAGCGCCCGATGAGGTCCTCCAGGCGGCTCTGGGTGCCGAGGCGACGGGCGATGGCGACGAGCACCGCGTCGCCCGTCTCGTGCCCGTAGGTGTCGTTGACCGCCTTGAACGCGTCGAGGTCGAGCAGCACGGCCGCCATCCACCCGCCGTGGCGCCGCAGGCGGCTGACCGCCCGGGCGGACTGCTCCTCCATGAAGCGCCGGTTGAAGAGCCCCGTGAGCGGATCGACCGAGGCGATGTGCTCGAGCGCCGCGTTGCGCTCGCGCAGCGCCTCCTGGAGCTCGCGCATGCGGACCGCCGCCCGCACCCGGGCCACCAGCTCGATCGCCTCGAAGGGCTTGCGGAGGTAGTCGTGGGCGCCGAGCCGCAGCCCCTCGGCGACGTCCGAGGCGTCCGTGCGACCCGTCAGGAACAGCACGGGGACCTCCTGCAGGAGCGGGTCCGCCTTCATCCGGCGGAGGGTCTCGTGCCCGTTGAGGCCCGGCATCTCGACGTCCATGAGGATGACGTCGGGGACCTGGTCCGCGCAGGCGGCGAGCGCGGCCTCGCCGCTGTCGGCCTCCCGCAACCCGTAGCCCTCCTCCGCGAGGTGGCGCAGGATGATCGCCCGGGCCAGCGCGGAGTCGTCGACGACCAGGATGGCGGCCTTCACGCGAGGCCCTCGCCGAGGACGTCCGGGTCGAGGACGAGCGCGCCCGCCCCGGCGCCGCCCGCGATCGCCCGCACCACGGGCCGCTCCTGCCCGCGGGGCGGCGGGCCGAGCTGCTCCTCGCGGACCCGGACGACCGCCGTGACCTCGTCGACGAGCAGCCCGAAGCGCCCAGCCGTCGCGTGCACGACGACGACGTGGCGGCCCCGGGCGCCCGCCGCGCCGAGCACGGGGAGCAGCTCCTCCCCGCTGCGCAGGAGCCCGAGGACCCCGGCCCGGGGCGCGGGCAGGGGCTCGAGGGTCGCGAAGCGCACGACGGCGCCGGCGTCGTGGACGTCGAGCGCGCAGCGCTGGCCGTCCGGGGTGGCGAAGCAGACGAGTGCGGTCATGGGATCTTCCCGGCGAGGAGCTCCGCGAGCGTCGCGGCGTCGAAGCCGCCGAGCGACGCGCCGGCCGGGACGGGCCGGCGCTGCAGGGCGGCGCGCGCCGAGCGGAAGGCCCGCTCGGCGCCCGGGTCGCCCACGGACTCCAGGACCAGGCCGAGCCCCGTCAGGGCGATCGCGTCGTCGGGGTCCAGGTAGGCCGCCCCGCGGAACGCCGCCGCGGCGGCGGCGTGGTCCCCACGGGCGGCGGCGGCCTCGCCCTCGCGGGCGAGCGCCTGCGCGTCCGGCACGGACGTCGACGGGGTCGTGCGCGGGCCCGTGTCGAGGTGGGCCGTCCGCGGTGCGTCCCGGCGCGGGGACCGCGGGGCGGAGCGCGCGGGCGCGGCCGGCTGCGCCGCACGGGCGGCCGGGGCGTGCGCGCGCGGGCGGTACGCCACGGCCTGGGGCAGCGCCTCGACGACGAAGCGGTCCGAGAGGTGCCAGAGGGACTCCGCCGCGCCGATGACGAGGCGCCCGGAGGGCACGAGCGCGTCGGCGACGCGGTCCGAGCAGCTCGTCCGCGGCCTCCGGGGTCAGGTAGATGAGCACGTACCGGCAGAGGACGAGCGCGCAGCTCGCCTCCCCGACGGGCCGGGGGCCGACGGCGGCGTTCTGGTGCACGACGCGGACGTGGCGGCGCAGCTCGTCCACCACCCGCCAGCCCTCGGGGCACGGCTCGAACCAGCGCGCGACCCGCGCCGCGCTCAGCCCGCGGAGCTCCCGCTCCTCGTAGGTCCCGGCCGCGGCCCGCGCCGCGGCGGTGCTCGAGAGGTCCGAGGCCACCACCTGGAAGCTCCGCGCCCCGAGCTCCGTGAGCAGCATGGCCAGCGACCAGGCCTCCTGCCCGTGCGCGCAGCCGGCGCTCCAGACCGTGAGCGGCCCTTCGCCGGCGGCGGCGAGCGCCTCGGGCAGGACCGTGGCGGCGAGGTCGTCCCAGAGCGGCGGGTCGCGGAAGAACGACGTCTCCTGCAGCGTCACCCGGTCCAGGAGCCCCTGCTGCAGCCGCGGGTCGGCCGTGATGCGGTCGGCCGCGGCGCGCGGCAGCGTCCCGGTCCGCTCGGCCTCGGCGGTCAGCGCCCGGTCGAGCCGGAGCTCCGTCAGGTCGTCGACCCGCAGGCCGTGCCGGCGCTCGAGCAGCGCCGTGAGCTCGCGCGAGATCATCGGCTCGGCACCCGTCGTGCCGCGTCGACCAGGGCGACGCCGAGCTCCTCGAGCGGGAGCGTGCGCTGGGCGGCACCGAGCTCGCGCGCCGCGCGCGGCATGCCGTCGACCGTCGAGCTGGCCGCGTCCTGCGCGAAGGTCGCCCCGCCGCGCTCCCGCAGGGCCAGCAGCCCGCGGGCACCGTCGTCCCCCATCCCGGTCAGGACCGCGCCGACGCCGCGCGGCCCCGCGTGGTCGGCGACGGAGCGCAGCAGCTCGTCGCCCGACGGGCGCGACAGCAGCTCGGGCAGCCGGTGCAGGCCGAGCGTCCGCCGCGGCCCGAGGCGCAGGTGCAGCTCGGGCGGCGCGACGTAGACGTGGCCCGCCCGCGCGACGTCGCCGTGCACCGCCAGGTGGGTGGGAAGGCCGGCAGCGTCCTGCAGCCAGGCGGCGAAGGAGACGGCGAACTCCGCGTGGATGTGCTGCACGACGAGGATCGGGTGCCGGGGCGCCGCGGAGCGCGGAGACGACGGTCCGCAGGGCCGACGGGCCGCCCGTCGAGGCCGCGAGCGCGATGACGGCCCCGTCCTCGGTCGCCGGGCTCCCGGGCTCCGCGGGCCGGCCGTCCGGCGGCTGCCGCCGGCGGGAGATCATCTGCAGGCGGGAGAGGACGAGGACCCGCCGACGCAGGGCCGCGGACGCGGCGGGCGCCCAGGTGGGGTCCTTCGGGAAGCAGTCCACGGCGCCCGCGGCCAGCGCGTCGATGGCGAGCGTGTCCTCGCGGGAGCTGACGTGCGAGGAGAGCACGAGGATGGGCACCGCGACCCCGGACATGATGCGCTCGATCGCGACGATCCCGCCCGGCGCGCCGGGTCGGCCCCCCGGGAGCTCGAGGTCCATCGTCACGACGTCGGGCGCCGTGGCGCCGACGACGGCCACCGCCTCCTCCGGCGGTCGCGGCCTCCCCGACCACCTTGATCGTCCCCTCCTCCTGCAGGAGGCGCAGGAGCGCACGCCGCTGGACGGCGGAGTCCTCCACGACGACGACCCGGATCGGCTCGGCCACCCCTCAGCCCCCCAGCAGCCGGGTCACGGCCTCGAGCAGCCGCTCGGCGTCGAAGTCCTGCTTGACGATGTAGGCGTCCGCGCCGGCCTCGAGGCCCTTGCGACGGTCCTCGTCGCTCGCGCGCGAGGTCACCATGAGGACGGGGAGGGAGGAGAGCGCGGGGTTCGCCCGGATCGCGGCGGCGAGGCCGTGCCCGTCGCGGCGGGGCATCTCCACGTCGGTGATCACGAGGTCCGGGCGCTCCTCCGCCAGGCGCGCCAGCGCGTCCTCCCCGTCGACCGCGACCCGCACCGCGTAGCCCGCCCGCTCGAGGATGGAGCGCTCGAGCTCGCGCACCGTCAGCGCGTCGTCGACGACGAGGATGCGGGCCAGTGCCGTGGGTGCCGCCGCGGGCGCGGGCGCCGGCGTGCCGTGCGCGGCGCCCCGCCGCCGGCGGTCGGCCACCTCGACGAGCGACGAGGGGTCCAGGACGAGCACGACGCTGCCGTCCGCCTCGATGCTCGCGCCCGCCACGAGCTGGGAGCGCGGGGCGACGGCGCCGAGCTCCTTCACGGTGACGTCGCGCTGCCCGAGCACGGCGTCGACCCGGAAGGCGTGGCGCCTGCCGTTCGCCGCCTCGAGCACCAGCACGGGGCCGGCCTCCGTCGCGCCCGGGCCGCCGAGCGCGGCCGCGAGGTCCGAGACGGGCACGGCGTCCCCGCCGACCCAGACCGCCGTGCCGCCCTCCAGGCCGACCTCGGCCTCCCGGCCGCCCCGGAGGATCTTGCGCGTGGCGTGCGCCGGCAGGTGGTAGCGCTGGCCCCCAGCGCGGAGCAGCACGCAGGGGACCACGGCGAGCGTCAGGGGGACCGTGACCGTGAAGGTGCAGCCCTGCCCGGGGCGCGAGCTGACGTCCACGCGCCCGCGGAGCCCCTCGACCGCCGTGCGCACCGCGTCGAGGCCGACCCCGCGCCCCGAGATGTCCGTGACGGTGCCGGCCGTGGAGAGCCCCGCGCGGAACACGAGGTCCGCGGCCTCCCGGTCGTCGAGGTCGGGCGCGCCGGCCGTCGCGCGCAGCCCGTCGAGGTCCAGGCCGCTGCCGTCGTCCGTGACCGACACGGCGATCTCCGGCCCGCGGCGCCCGGCCACGACCCGGACCGTCCCCGCCCGCGGCTTGCCCGCGGCGACGCGGGCGTCGGGGGTCTCGAGGCCGTGGTCGACCGCGTTGCGCACGAGGTGCAGCAGCGGGTCCCGGAGCCCGTCGAGGACCGCGCGGTCGAGCTCGACGCGCTCGCCCTCGAGCTCGTAGTCGACCTCCTTGCCCGCCGCGCGGGCGACGTCGCGTACGGCGCGCCGGAGGTTCCCGGCGATGCCCTCGAGCGTCGTCATGCGCGTGCGCATGGTCTGCTGCTGGACCCCGGCCAGCACCCGGCGCAGCTCGAGCTCGGCCGCCTCCGCCGCGGCGTCGCCCTCGATGTGCTCGCGGAGCAGGTGGCTGAGCCGCAGCCCCGCGGCCACGGCCTCGCCCGAGAGCCGCACGAGGCCGTCGAGCCGGTCGAGCCCGACGGGGACGAGCCGGTCACCGTCCGCGGGCTGCGGGCGGGGCGCGGCCGCGGGCGGCTCGGCGAGGGTGACCGCGGCGCGGGCCGGCTCGCGCTCCAGCGCGACGGCGCCGGGGGCCGCGGCCGGCGCCCCCACCGGCGCGGTGGGCGCCGTCCGCGGCGCGGCGACCGGCGGCCCGACGGCCGCCGTGCGCGGCGCGATCGCGGGGGGCCGGACGAGGCCGGGCGCGAGCGCCGGGGTCGCGGGTGCCCCGTCGAGCGCCTCGAGCGCCGCGCGGCCGGCGGCCAGGAGGGGCGCGGCGGCGTGCCCCGCGACGAGGTCGGGGGTCGCGGTGCGGACCGCGTCGAGCACCGCCAGCACCGCGTCGACGAAGGCCGGGGTGGCGGCGCGCCGGCCGGTCCGGAGCTCGTCGAGCCGGTCCTCGAGCCGGTGGGCGAGCTCCGCGACCTCGTCGAAGCCCACGACGGCAGCCGAGCCCTTGAGGGAGTGGGCGCCGCGGAAGAGCGCGGCGACGAGCTGGGGCTCGGGCCCGCGGCGCTCGAGCTCGAGGGCGGTTCCCGTGAGCCGCTCGAGCTCCGGGATGACCTCGTCGGCGAAGAGCTGCCGGAACGTCGCGTCCTGGTAGGTGACGGGCGGGGAGGCCGCGGCCGGCTCCGCTCCGGCGGGCTCGGCGGCGGCGGCACGCAGCAGGCCGGCGCGGGCCGCCGCGAGGTGCCCCTCCGCCGGGGTGCCGGCGAGGCCCGCGTCGATGAGGCCGCGGAGCGCGTCGACGACGTCGAGGACGCCGTCGGCCAGCCCCGGGCTCATGGGCCGCGTCCCGGCCCGGAGCTCACCGAGCAGGTCCTCCAGGCCGTGCGCGACCTCGCTGACGGTCGGGAGCCCGACGAGCGCCCCGGAGCTCTTGAGCGTGTGCGCGTCCCGGAAGAGCGTGGCCACGAGCTCCGCCCCGCTTCCCCGGCGCTCGAGCTCGATGACGGTGTCCGCGAGGCGGTCGAGCTGCTCCTCGGCCTCGACGAGGAACAGCCGACGGAACTCCTCGTCGTGCGCGCCGGTCATCGCGCGACGCGCTCGGGGGCGAGCGTCGCCTCGAGGTCCAGGACCGTTCCGACGCGCTCGCCGACCCGGTGGCGCCCGACCGCCGTCGCGAGCCGGCTGGGGCCCACGTGCTCGCCGAGCTCGGCGGAGAACGGCAGCGCCGACGCCGTCAGGGCGGCGAGCCCGCGCGCCACCCGGACGACCGCCAGCGCCGTGCGCTCCCCCGCCCCCAGCGCCGGGAGGTCGAGCAGCGCGGCGGTGTCGAGCACGGGCACGACCTGCCCGCGCACGTTCATGAGCCCGAGGACCGCGCCGTGGTCGCCCGGCAGGGGCGTGAGGCCGACGTCGCGACCGAGGACGAGCACCCGGTGGACCCCGTCGAGCGGCACGGCGTAGAGGTCGTCCCGGACGGGCAGCAGCAGCCCGAGCACCAGGTCACCCGGCGCTGCGGTCGCCCTCGTGGACGGGCCCACCGTTCGCCACGCCGTTGCCCGAGGGGAAGGGCGGACCCGGGGGACGGCGGCCGGCCGGCCGCCCCGCGTCCGCGGGCTCCGGGAGCAGGATCGGCGCCGGGTCGGCGGCGACCGCGGCGGAGGTCTCGAAGCGCCGGACGGCCTGCTGCAGCTGGCCCGCCAGCCCGGCGATCGCCGTCGACGCCCCCGCGATCTGCTGCGCGGTGGTCGCGGTCTGCTTCGTGGCGGTCGAGACGGAGACCATCGTCTGCACGACCTGCTCCGTGGCGATCCGCTGCTGGTCGGTCGTCAGGCGGACCTCGCTCGTCGCGTCCGTCACGCCGTCCATGAGCTCGAGGCCGCGGCGCATCTCCTTCGAGCCGGTCTCCATCGCCATGACGGTCGCGTTCGTCTCGCTCTGCGTGCGCTGGACGATCTCGCCGATCTTCGCCGCCTCGGCCTTCGAGCGCTCGGCCAGGAGGCGGACCTCCTCCGCGACGACCGCGAAGCCCGCGCCGACCTCGCCCGCGCGCGCCGCCTCGATGGCCGCGTTGAGCGCCAGGAGGTTCGTCATGTCCGCGATCTCGTTGATGAGCGTGACGATCTGCCCGATCTCCACCGCGCGGTCGGCCAGGGAGGTGATGCGCTCGCTCGAGCGGGCCATGCCGTCGTCGGCGCCGTGGAGGGCGAGCTGCGTGTCCTGCGTCCGGGCCGCGACGGCGTCGACGGACTCCGCGATGCGGGCGGACGTCGCCGCGAGCTCCTCCATCGTCGTGGAGGTCTGCGTCGCGGCGGTGCTCTGCTGGTTCGTCGTGGCCGCGAGCTCCTGCGAGGCGGAGGAGAGCTCCACGGAGGCCGAGGCCATCTCGGCCCCGGCGACCCGGATCTGGTTCGCGAGCCCCTCGAGGCTGCCGACCATCGCGTTGAAGGAGTGGCCGAGCTCGACGACCTCGTCCGGCCCGGAGGGCGTCGCCCGGACGCGCAGGTCGCCCTTGGCCACCTGTCGGGCGTCCCGCGCCAGCGCCTTGATCGGCCGGACGGTCCGGCGGGCGAAGAGGAGGGAGGCGAGGCCGACGAGGCCCGAGCCGAGCAGCGCGACGAGGATCGCGAGGTTGCGCTGCTCGCGCACGGGCGCGAAGGCCTCGGAGGTGTCCTGGCGGACGTCGACCGCCCAGCCCGGGACCCGTGCGGGCGCGAAGCCCCCGAGGGACTCCTTGCCCAGGGAGGAGACGAACTCGACGACCCCCGTCTCGCCCCGGAGCGCGAGCCCCGGCGCCCCCCGGGTCGACTGGTCGCGGAGCGGGTGGCGCGCGGTCATGGCCCGCGGCGAGCTCGCCGGGCCCAGGCCCGTGCGCCAGATGAGCCGGCCCGTCGCGTCGCGGATCACCGCTTCGCCCGTCCGGCCGAGCCGGAAGGCGGTCGTGAAGCCGGCGAAGCCCGTCTCGTCGAGGTCCCCGAGCAGGACGCCGACCTGGCGACCCCCCGGGTCGAGCACGGGCTGGGCGATGACGGAGCGCAGCGTGCCGCCCGCCTCGGTGGGCGGGGCGATGCTCTCCCCGCCCCGGACGGCGGCGCCGAACCACTCCGCCCCCGCGTCCGCGAGGCTGCCGGAGCGGTCCGAGGCGGCGAGGACCCTCCCGCGCGTGTCGACGAGCTGCACGGTCTCGAAGACGCCGCGCTCCTGGCGCAGCAGGGCGCCGCGTTCGGTCACCGGGCGCTGGCGCAGGAGCCGCGCGAGCGTCCGCAGGTCCGCCCGCCGCTCCCGGAAGCGGACGTCGACCCGGGCGGCCACGGAGGTCGCCGAGTTGCGCAGGCCGGCGCGGATCGCGTCGTCCAAGGAGTCCGAGGCGTTGCGGACGAGGAGGACGGAGAGGACCGCCGTCAGGGGCAGGAACGCGAGCAGCAGCCCCGCGACCAGGCGGGTGGAGAAGCGGCCGAGGAACGAGCCGCGGTGCTCCTGGGAGCTGTCGGGTGCCATCTGCGCGCGAGTCTACGGTCCCCCCGGGCGGAACGCGGGGGGACGTGGACACCTCGGCGGCCGGCGCCGCGGCGTCCCGGGCGGGCCCCGCGCCGGTACCGTGCCGGGCGATGGCCTCCACGACCCCGTCGCGCACCACCGCGCCGCCGCTCCCGGCGCAGCGCCTCGCCGGGGTCGTCTCCTCCCCCGTCCGGGAGATCCTCGCGCTCACCGCGCGCGAGGAGGTCATCTCCTTCGCCGGCGGCCTCCCCGCCCCGGAGCTCTTCGACGTCCCGGCGCTGCGCGCGGCGTTCGCGACGGTCCTGGCGGACGGCCCGGCCGCCCGCGCCCTGCAGTACTCGACCACGGAGGGCCACGCCCCGCTGCGCGAGGCGCTGGCCGCCCGCATGCGCGGGCGCGGCCTGCCCACGGGAGCCGACGACGTCCTGGTCACCACGGGCTCGCAGCAGGCGCTCGGCCTCGCGGCCAGCGCGCTCCTGGACCCGGGCGACGTCGTCCTGGTCGAGGACCCCTCGTACCTGGCCGCCCTCCAGAGCTTCGCCCTGGCCGGCGCGCGGCTCGTCCCCGTGCCCGCGGGAGCGGACGGGCCGGACCTCGACGCCCTGCGCGAGCTCGTCGCGGAGCACCGGCCCAAGCTCCTCTACGTCGTCCCGACCTTCCAGAACCCGACGGGCCGGACCATGGGCCCGGAGGGTCGCGCGCGCGCTGGCGCAGCTCGCGGGGGAGCTCGGGTTCTGGCTCCTGGAGGACGACCCCTACGGCGAGCTGCGCTACGACGGCGAGCCCCTGCCCTCGCTGGGCTCCTTCGCCGGGGCGGAGGACCGGACGCTCGCCGTCTCCTCGCTCTCGAAGGTCCTCGCCCCCGGGCTGCGCATCGGCTGGCTGCGGACGCCGCCGGCGCTGCGCCGCGCGCTGACCATCGCGAAGCAGGCGGGCGACCTGCACACCTCGACGGTGGACCAGATGGCCGCCGCGCTGGTCCTCGAGGCCGGGCTCGACGAGCACCTCGATCGCCTGCGGACCACCTACCGCGCGCGCCGCGACGCGCTCCTGGCCGGCCTGGGCGCCGCCCTGCCGGAGGGCTCCACCTGGAACGAGCCCGACGGCGGCATGTTCGTCTGGGCGCGGCTGCCCGACGGCCACGACGCCGCCGAGCTGCTCCGGCGCGCGCTCGCGCACGACGTCGCGTTCGTCCCGGGGGCGCCGTTCTTCGCCGGGGAGGCCGACCACGCGAGCCTGCGCCTCTCCTTCACGACCCACGCGCCCGGGGAGATCGCCGAGGGGCTGCGCCGGCTCGGCGCCGCGGTCGCGGCGGGGTGAGCCGCCCGCGCTGCGGGTGGGCGGTCGGCGCGGAGTACGAGCGCTACCACGACGAGGAGTGGGGGATCCCGACCCACGACGAGCGCGAGCTCTTCGAGCTCCTGAACCTCGAGGGGGCGCAGGCGGGCCTCTCGTGGATCACGATCCTGCGCAAGCGCGAGGGCTACCGGCGGGCGTTCGCGGGGTGGGATCCGGAGGTCGTCGCCGCGCTTCGGCGAGGCCGACCGCGAGCGGCTGCTCGCCGACGCGGGCATCGTCCGCAACCGGCTGAAGGTCGACGCGGCGATCGGGAACGCGCGGGCGCTGCTGGCGCTCCATGCGGCGGGCGGGACGCTGCACGACGTCCTCTGGGGCACGGTCGGGGGCGAACCGCAGGTCAACCACCCCGCGACCCTCGCGGACGTGCCGGCCGCCACCCCGGCCTCGACGGCGCTCTCGAAGGAGCTCAAGCGCCTCGGCTTCCGGTTCGTCGGGCCGACCGTCGTCTACGCGCTCATGCAGTCCGCGGGCCTCGTGGACGACCACGTCGCGACGTGCTGGCGCCGCGAGCCCGCGGTGCGCTGACCGCCGCACGACGCCGCTCGAGGCGTCATCCTGCGCCCCGCGGGCACGATGCCCTTCCGACATGAGCACCACCGAGAGCGACGCCCTTCCCGCCGCCGGCGCCCGCCGGCCCCTCGCGCGCTCCCGCGCACGCCGGCGCTCGGGGCGCACGGGCGCCCGCCTGCTCGCGCTGCTGAGCCTCGTGGCGGCCGTCGCGGCCACGGCCTGGGTCGTCGGCGGGGCGTTCCGGGACGACGAGCTCCCGCCCGTCGCCGCCGCGACCGCGGAGTCCTGGGCCCGGACGGGGGAGCTCTCGGACGCCCTGCGCGAGCTGCGTCCGGGCGCCTCGCCCGCGGCGGCGCGACCCTTCGCCCAGCCCGCCCTCAAGGCCGTGGTCCGGGCGCAGAAGCGCGTGGCGGCGCTGGACCTGCCGGCGTCGCAGACGCCCCTGCGCGGACGGGTCCTCGACGCGCTGCGGGCGGACCGCCGCTGGATCGACGCGGTCGGCTCGGTCCTCGCCAGGCCCGAGAGCCCCCGGCGCGCGCAGCTCGCCCGGCTGGCGAAGGAGGCGGCGACGAGCACCGCGCTCCTGCGGGCCGACCTGCCGGCCGCCGTGGGGACGGTCGGCGGCACGGGCCGGCTGCTCTCCGCCCTCCGGGGCGCTTGACCCGGGGCCGCGCGCGCGGCCAGACTCGGGGCATGGCTCCGTGGACGAAGAAGAACCTCGACGAGATCGAGGACATGGCCGGCGCGCGCGGGATGGGCGAGTACCTCGAGGGGCGCTTCGCGCGCGGGGAGCTCGAGCTCGAGCAGACCGGGGTCTCCTTCCAGCGCATCAAGCCGGGCAAGCGGCTGCCGTTCGGGCACACCCACAGCGTGCAGGAGGAGCTCTACGTCGTCGTCGGCGGCACGGGGACGATGAACGTCGAGGGGGAGCTCGTCCCGCTCGGGGCGCGGCTCGACGCCGTGCGGGTCGGCCCGGGGGTGTGGCGGAGCGTCGAGGCGGGCGCCGAGGGCCTCGAGCTCCTCGCCTACGGCGGTCCGGTCACCCCGGAGCAGGACGCGGACATGGAGATGGGGTGGTGGCCGACGGCGCCGTGAGTGAGAGGTGCCTGGCACCTTTCACTCGCGGCGCGGGCCCGCGAGCCGGCGCCGTGCGCGGGCCCGGCGGTGCTCGCGGCGCAGGAGCGCGCCGGCCGCGCCGAGGGCGAGGCCGCCCGCGGCGCCCAGGACGGCGGCGCCGAGCGCCTCCTCCGCGTCGACGCCGCCCGCGGTGGTGCGGACGACGGCGTAGGCGGCGAGCGCGAGCGCCGCGAGCAGCGCGCCCCGCCACCGCAGCGCGAGGCCGAGGAGGACGGGCGCGACGAGGGTCACCGCGAGGACGAGGGGCTCGTCCGCCACGGTGACCGCCCGCTCGCTACTTCCCGAGGATCTCGATGGCGATCTCGGCGACCTGCGTGGGCGTGCGGCCCACGCGCACGCCGACGGCCTCGAGCGCCTCGGCCTTCGCGGCCGCGGTCCCGGCGGAGCCCGAGACGATCGCGCCCGCGTGGCCCATGGTCTTGCCCTCGGGGGCGGTGAAGCCCGCGATGTAGCCCACGACGGGCTTGGAGACGTTGTCCTTGATGAACGCCGCGGCCTGCTCCTCCGCGTCGCCGCCGATCTCGCCCGACATGACGATGAGCTCCGTCTGGTCGTCGGCCTCGAAGAGCTCGATGATGTCGATGAACGAGGAGCCCGGGACCGGGTCGCCGCCGATGCCGACGATGCTCGAGTTGCCGAAGCCGGCCTGGGCCAGCTCGTTGCCGATCTGGTAGGTCAGCGTGCCCGAGCGGGAGACGACGCCGACGTTGCCCTCCTTGAAGAAGGAGGCCGGGATGATGCCGACGTTCGCCTTGCCCGGCGAGAGGATGCCGGGGCAGTTCGGGCCGACGATCCGGGTGCCCGGGTGGTCCCGCTTGACCTTGTTGTAGAGCTTGAGCTCGTCGTGGGCCGGGATGCCCTCCGTGATGATGATGATGAGCTCGACGCCCGCCTCGGCCGCCTCCTGCGCGCTCGCGGCCGCGAAGGGCGGCGGCACGAAGATCATCGCGGTGTTCGCGCCCGTCTCGCCGACGGTGTCCGCCCAGTTCGCGAAGACGGGGATGCCCTCGACGTTCTCCCCGGCCTTCTTGGGGTTGATGCCGCCGACGACGTTCGTGCCGTAGGTGCGGTTGTTCAGCGTGTGGAACGAGCCCTCGCGGCCCGTGATGCCGGCCACGGCCAGCTTCGTGTCGTTCCCGACCAGGATGCTCATGCGCCCTCTCCCTTCGCGAGCTTGACGACGAGCTCTGCCGCGCCGTCCATCGTCTGCGCCGCGTGCACGTTCGGCAGTGCGGCGTCCTCCAGGATCTTGCGGCCGGCGACGTCGTTCGTGCCGTCCAGGCGGACGACGAACGGGACGCTCGGCTTGAGCTGCGCGAACGCCTCGACCAGGCCGTTGGCGACCTCGTCGCAGCGCGTGATGCCGCCGAAGATGTTCAGCAGCACCGCCTTCACCGCGTCGTTGGAGAGGATGAGCTCGATCGCCTGGGTGACCTTCGCGGCGTCGGATCCTCCGCCCGCGTCGAGGAAGTTCGCGGGCTGAGCCGCCGTACTGCGCGACGACGTCGAGCGTGCTCATGACGAGCCCCGCGCCGTTGCCCATGATCCCGATGTCGCCGTCGAGCTTCACGTAGATGACGTCCTGCTCGTGCGCCTTGAGCTCGATGGGGTCCGCGTTGGCGGAGTCGCCGAGCTCCGCGTTCTCCTGGTGGCGGAACATCGCGTTGTCGTCGAGGGTGACCTTCGCGTCGAGCGCCTTGACCTCGCGGTCCGGCGTGACGATGAGCGGGTTGATCTCCGCGAGGGAGCAGTCCTCCTCGAGCCAGACCTCGTAGAGCGCCATGAGCGCGTCCGCGACGCCCTCGACGACGTCCTCGTCGGCGCCGCCGCGCTTGGCGATGTCCACCGCGTGCTCGCGGGTGAGGCCCTCGAGCGGGTCGACGGTGTCGCGCACGAGCTTGTCGGGCGTCTCCGCCGCGACGGTCTCGATCTCGACGCCGCCCTCGGAGGAGAACATGACCAGCGGCTTCTTCGCGCCGCGGTCGAGCAGGACGGAGGCGTAGTACTCCGTGGCGATGTCCGAGGCGTGCTCGATCCACACCGTCCGGACGATGTGGCCCTTGATGTCCAGCCCGAGGATGCTCGTGGCGTGCTCGCGGGCCTCGGCCTCGTCGGCGGCGAGCTTCACGCCGCCCGCCTTGCCGCGCCCGCCGATGAGCACCTGGGCCTTGACCACGACCGGGTAGCCGATCTCGTTGGCGGCGGCGACGGCGTCTTCGACGGTGGTGACGGCCTTGCCGTCGGAGACGGCGAGGCCGTGACGGCCGAAGAGCTGCTTGCCCTGATGTTCGAGGAGGTCCATGGGGCGCCGGACACTAGCGGCGAAGGGTCATACACTGCCCCGTCGTATGCCGCTTCCCGCGAAGGTCACTTGGGTCACGTTCGACGTCTACGGAACCCTCATCGACTGGGAGACGGGCATCTTCCAGGCCTTCAAGAAGGAGGCCACGCGGGACGGCTTCACGATCGAGGACAAGGATCGCGACCAGATCATCACGCTCTTCCACCAGCTCTCGCAGGAGGTCGAGGGTGGGTCCTACGAGCTCTACGCGGAGGTGCTCCGCCAGGTCGCGGTGAAGATCGCGAAGGAGATCGGCTGGCCGCTGGAGCCCTCGCGCGCGGGGTTCCTCCCGGACTCCGTCAACCGCTGGGCGCCCTTCAAGGAGACCGCGCCGCAGCTGCGCAAGTTCTTCGGGAAGTTCCAGACGGGCCTGGTCTCCAACGTCGACGACAAGCTCCTCGGGCAGACGCGCCGCCACATCCCGGGCGAGTACGACCTCGTGGTCACCGCCCAGCAGGTCCGCTCCTACAAGCCGGATCCCGCGCACTTCAACGAGTTCGCGCGCCGCGTCGGCTCGAAGAAGGGCTGGGTCCACATCGGCTCGAGCTACTACCACGACGTCGAGCCGTGCGTGAAGCTCAAGGTCCCGGTCATCTGGGTCAACCGCCGCAAGGAGCCGCTCGAGCCGGGCCAGAAGAAGCCGACCGCCGAGGTCAAGACGCTCCTCGAGGCCGCCAAGCTCCTCGGCGTCTGAGTGCAGGTCCTGGCGCTCCACCCGGACGTGGTGGTCGCCAAGTCCGTGAAGTGGCAGACGACCTGCACCGTCGTCCACCGCGGGCGACGAGACCTTCGTCATCGACTCGCCGCTGCACGGCGAGGAGCTCGACTCGCTGCCGACGCTCCTGCAGCAGATGGGCTGGGGCCTCAGCGGCCTGCTCGCCACCCACGGCGACTGGGACCACCTCCTCGGCCGCCTCGCGTTCCCCGACGCGGCGCTCGGCGTGAGCGAGACGACCGCGGCGCGCCTGAAGGCCGACATGGGCGAGGCCGCGCGCAAGCTGCGCGACTTCGACGCGGAGGACTACGTCCAGCGCGCGCGGCCCCTGCGCCTCGGGGAGGTCCAGGCGCTCCCGGTGCCGGGCCGGGTGGACATGGGCGACGACGGCGACGCGCTCGAGCTCGTCCCCGCCGACGGCCACACGCAGGACGGCATGGCGATCTGGGTGCCGTGGGCGAAGGTCCTCGTGCCCGGGCGACTACCTCTCGCCCGTCGAGCTCCCGTGGCTCTGCGAGCAGGGCTCGCTCGACGGCTACCTCGCGACCCTCGGCCGGCTCAAGCCGCTCGTCGAGCAGGCCGAGTGGGTCGTGAGCGGGCACGGCGGGCCGATCGACGGCTCCCGCGCGCTCGCGCTCATGCGCGAGGACGTCGCCTACCTGCAGGCGCTCGGGGAGAGCGCGGAGGCGGCGCGCGCGGCGCTGCCGCTCGCGCGGCGCGACGGGGCGCAGCTCGCGATCCACGCGGAGAACGTCGCGCGGGTGCACGGGTGAGCCTCCAGCACGTCGCGCTCGAGGTCCGGGAGGCGGACTGCGACGCGGAGGTCGCGTTCTGGGGGCTGCTCGGGTTCTCCGAGGTCGAGCCGCCCGGCAGCCTGCGCGGGCGCTCGCGCTGGGTCGAGCGCCGCGGCACGCAGGTCCACCTCTTCTTCGCCGAGGAGCCCGTCATCCCGCCGCACGGCCACGTCGCCGTGGTCGCCGAGGCCTTCGCCGAAGTCCTCGCCCGCCTGGCGGCGGTCGCGCGCATCCCCGAGCTGCGCGAGGAGCACTGGGGCGCGCCGCGGGCGTTCGTCTCGAGCCCGGCGGGCCACCGCGTCGAGCTCATGGCCGCGCCGCCGGCCTGAAGGGGCCGGCCGGAAGCTGAACGTCGGTTCACCGCCAACGCCTGGCGGTGAACCGACGTTCAGCTCTGCGTGGGGGCGGTGGGGGCGGCAGGCTGCGGGCGGCGGAGGGCGGCAGTCAGGCGCGTCGGCGCGGGGGCAGCGGGCGTCGGAGCGTGGCGCGGGGCGACGGTTCCACGCCGGATCCCGCGCGGCCCGACGGCGGGCGTCGGAGTGCGGGTCGGCGGCCACCGCGCCGCGAAGCCCCGCAGGGACCCGCAGGTCCACGCCGGATCTCGCGGGTGCCGACAGCGGGCGTGGGAGTGCAGCCTGGAGCTGCGCTTCCACGCCGGCTGTGCCGCGCGCGGCGGCTACTGGTGCGGGAGGTGGACGCGGAGGTAGAGGTCGCGGCCGCCGTAGACCGCGGCGTTCTTCGTCTCGAACCCGAACGCCTCGTAGAGCTTGAGCGCCGGCGCGTTGGCCTCGTTGACGTCGAGCTCCATGCGGCGCGCGCCGCGCTCCAGCGCGCGTTCGCGGGCCCGGGCCACCAGCGCCCGGCCGAGGCCCGAGCCGCGCGCGCCCTCCTCCACGAAGAGGTCCTCGAGCAGGCAGTCCGTGCCCGCGCGCCAGAGCCCGTGGCGGAAGCGCAGCTGGCAGACGCCCTCGGGCGGGGAGTCCTCGTCCTTCGCCCCGAGCAGGAAGTCCGTCTGCGGCTCGTCGAGGAGCTTCTCGACCCCCGCGAGGAACGCGTTCTCCGAGGGCCAGTCGTAGCCCAGGTAGTCCCGGAAGCCGACCATCAGCCGGGTGACGACCTCGGCCTCGTGGGGGCCGGCGATCCAGACGTGGGCGCTCATGGCCCGAGAGCCTACGAGGGGAGGCGCGCTCCGACCGGGTCCGGGTACCCGACCGCCATCGCCGCCCGTCGCCCCCCACCGGACGTGGCGGCGGGCGCTGCGGGACGCGCTCCTCGTGCTCGCGGCGTTCGCCCCCTGCCCCCTCGTCGCGCGCACCGCGCCCGAGGACCCGAGCGCGGCGCTCGCCCGGGGCCGCGCGCTCCTGGCCGCGGAGCGCGAGCTCGGGCTCTGGGTCGAGCCGACGCTGCACGCCTGGGCGCTCGGGGTGCCGGGCCTGATGGACGCGGTGCTCGCCTTCTACGTCTGGGTCCACGTGCCGGCCACGGTCGGCGCGCTCGTCTGGGTCTGGCTCGAGCGCCCGGCGCACGCCGCGCGGGCCCGTGACGCGTTCCTGGCCACGCAGGCCCTCGTCGTCACGGGGTACCTCCTGCTGCCGACCGCCCCGCCCCGCCTGCTCGGCACGCCGGGCCTGAGCGACCCGCTCGGGCCGGAGGCGTCGGCGCTCGCCGCCACCGTGCAGAGCCCGTACGCCGCGTTCCCGAGCGGCCACATGGCCTTCGCGATCGTCGCGGGCTGGGTCGTCGCGCGGCTGGCCGGACCCCGGCCGGTCCGGGTGCTCGGCGCGCTCTACCCCCTCCTGGTCCTCGCGGTGATCGTCGTCAGCGCGAACCACTTCTGGCTCGACGCCGCGGGCGGCGCGGCGGCCGCCGCGCTGGGCCTCGGGGCCGCGACGCTGGCGCCGCGCGCGGCGGCGGCGCTGCGAAGGCGCGGGCAGCGCGCGGGGCTCCCCGCGCGCTGACGAGGCGGCTACTCGGCCGCCGGGGCCTCCGCGGAGGTGATGGTCGCGATCGGGGCGCCCGCGTTGATCGGGTCGCCCTCCTTGATCGGGAGGTCCGCGATCGTCCCCGCCTTGTGGGCGGTGATCTCGTTCTCCATCTTCATCGCCTCGATGATGCAGAGCAGCTGGCCCTCCTCGACCGTGTCGCCCTGCTTGACGAGGATCTTCCACATGTTCCCCTGGAGCGGGGACTCGAGGAGGTCCGGGCCGCCGCCCGCGCTCTTCTTGCGGTCGCCGCGGGAGCTCTTCTTCTTGCCGGCGCCCGCACCGGCGCCGTTCGCCGCAGGAGCCGCGGAGTAGGCCGGCGCCTCGCCGATGACCTTCACGTCGAAGCGCTTGCCGCCGACCTCCACGAGGTACTCGAGCTCCTGCTTGGGCTCCGCGTCGTCGTCCACCCGCTCGACCTTCGGGAAGGCGAGCGTCTTCAGCCACGCCTTGTCCTCCATGAGGTCCTTGCAGGTGGAGCCCTTCGCCCAGTCCTCCGTCTGCAGCAGCGCCGTGTGGAACGGGATGAGCGTCTTGAGGCCCTCGATCTCGTACTCGGCCAGCGCGCGGAGCATGCGCTGGGTGGCCTGCTCGCGGTCCGCGTCCCAGACGATGAGCTTCGAGACCATCGGGTCGTAGGTCGGCGAGACCTCGCCGCCCGCGCCGACGCCCGAGTCGACGCGCACGCCGGGGCCCGTCGGCTCCTTGTAGTTGCCGATCTTGCCCGGGGCGGGGGCGAAGTTCATCGACGCGTCCTCCGCGTTGATGCGGCACTCGATCGCGTGGCCGCGCAGGACCACGTCCTCCTGCTTGTAGTCGAGCTCGAGCCCGGCCGCCGCCTTGATGCCCTGCTTGACGATGTCGATCCCCGTGACCATCTCCGTGACGCAGTGCTCCACCTGCACCCGGGTGTTCATCTCGAGGAAGAAGTACTCGTTCGTGTCG
The DNA here is from genome assembly GCA_963844155.1 of uncultured Solirubrobacteraceae bacterium. Classification (GTDB taxonomy): domain Bacteria; phylum Actinomycetota; class Thermoleophilia; order Solirubrobacterales; family Solirubrobacteraceae; genus Paraconexibacter. Next base: position 1,104,854 of record CAWJMY010000001.1, on the reverse strand, counting down.
CTCGAGAAGAGGCCCTCGATCGTGCCCGCGCCGACGTAGTCGACGGCCTTCGCGGCGTCGACGCCGATCTTGCCGATGCGCTCGCGGGTCTCCTCGTCGACGACCCACTCCGGGGCGGGCGCCTCCTCGATGACCTTCTGGTGGCGGCGCTGGATGGAGCAGTCGCGCTCGCCGAGGTGGATGACGTTCCCGTGCTTGTCGGCGAGGATCTGCACCTCGACGTGGCGCGGGTTCGGGAGGTAGCGCTCGAGGTAGACCGTGCCGTCGGAGAAGAACTTCTCGCCCTCGCGGGACGCGCCCTCGAAGGCGTCCTTGAGGTCCTTCTCCTCCAGCGCGACGCGGAAGCCCTTGCCGCCGCCGCCGCCCGACGCCTTCACCGCGACGGGGAAGCCGATCTCCTCCTTGGCGATCTTCATCGCGTCCTCGACCGTGTCGACCGCCTCCGTCGTGCCCGGGACGATCGGCACGCCGGCCTTCTGCATGAGCTCGCGGGCCATCGTCTTGGAGCCCATCGCGTCGATCGCGCTCGCGGGCGGGCCGATGAACGTGATCCCCGCGTCCTCGAGCGCCTTGGCGAACGGCGCGTTCTCCGCGAGGAAGCCGTAGCCCGGGTGGACCGCGTCCGCCCCGGACTCCTTGATGACCTCGAGGATCTTCTCCACGTTGAGGTAGCTCTTCGCCGCCTCTGCCGGCCCGAGCAGGTACGCCTCGTCGGCGGCCTGGACGTGCAGCGCGTCGCGGTCGACCTCCGAGTAGACGGCGACCGACGGGATGCCCATCTCGCGGCACGCGCGTGCGACGCGGATGGCGATCTCGCCCCGGTTGGCGATGAGGATCTTCGAGAACATGAGGGCCGGAACCCTACCTTCGCGCCCGCCGGGTGCGCTCTCCGCCCGCCCCCTCAGAGCGAGCGCTGGAAGTCCGCGTGCTTGAGCACGTCGCAGACCGCCGCCTCGACGTCGGCGGCGCTGGCCCCGAGCCTGGCCAGCAGCGTCGTCGCCGGCCCGTCGGCATCCCGGAGCATGGCCAGCAGCAGGTGCTCGGGGCCCAGGTGCCCGTGGCAGAGCCGCTGGCTCTCGGCCAGCGAGTCCTCCAGGACGAGCCGCCCCGCCGGGGACATGGGCGCCGGGCCGGACGCGGGCGGTCCGTCGGCGGGCCGCACGGCCCCCGAGCTCGGCCCGGGTCTCGCGCACGTCGATGCCGAGCTCGACCAGCGCCTCGCGTGCCGGACCGGCCGGCGCCTGGAGCAGCGCGAGCAGCAGGTGCTCGGGCTCCGTGTGGCTCGCCCCGGCCCGCGCCGCCTCCGCGCGAGCCCGCGCCACCACGTCCCGGGCGGGCCCCGTGATGACGACGCGCGGTTCCCCGGCGGCCGCCGCCTGCGGGGCCGCGGCGGGCGCCGGGCGGCCGGCCCGCGTGGCGCCGGTGGGCGGCCTGCTTGGAGATCTCCAGGCCGCGCCCGATCTGCGCCCAGGAGAAGCCGCGTTCGAGCGCGCGGTCGACGTGGCGGGCCTCGAGCTCGCCCAGCCGCTCCCGCAGCGCCGCGACGGCGCGCATCCCCTCGGTCGGATCGGTCGCCCGCTCCGCGCGGGTCGCGAGGCTGATCGCGTCGTCCACGGCGTTCGGCATTGCCCCAGAACGCAAAGCGTCAATCGCGCGTGACGATCGGGATTGGCGCGTCGGCGTCAGGGCAGATGCCCCGTCCATGGGACGTCTCGACGAGCTGCTCCGCCGGTTGGGCCGCGACGCGAACGTCTCCGCGGTCGTCACCCGTGGCGGGCCCGGCAGCTCCACGTCGGTCCACCGCACCCAGACGGTCGTGCAGCGCGACGGCCGGACCACCTCGCCACGCGGAGACCCGGATCACCCGAACGAAGGAGGAGCCCCATGCAGGAGAACCCGAACACCGAGCTGACTCCCGAGGAGCTCGAGGCCCAGGGCGCCGAGGCAGCTGCCCGACCGCGAGGCGATGTCGCTGATCAACGCGAACGTCGCCGCCCCCGTCAACGCGGCTGCCGCGCTCAACGTCCTCTCGGACAGCTCGACCGCCGACGCCACGGCGAACCAGACCGCCGACATCACGCAGAGCAACTAGGAGCCCACATGACCGAGAACCCGCAGAACCAGAACGAGCGAGCTCTCCGCGGAGGAGCTCGACGCCCAGGGCGGCGAGCAGCTCCCCGACCGCGAGGCCATGAGCCTCGTCAACGCGAACGTCGCCGTCCCGGTCAACGCCGCGGTCGCCGCGAACGTCCTGTCCGACGGCTCCACCGCGATCGCCGACGCCACGCAGGACGCGGCGATCGACCAGGCCAACTAGGCCAGCAGCACCGCCCCCGACCCCCGAACCAGAGGAGCACCACATGTCCGAGAACGAGAACGCACCCGAGCTGTCGGCCGAGGAGCTCGAGGCCCAGGGCGGCGAGCAGCTGCCCGACCGCGAGGCGATGAGCCTCCTGAACGCGAACCTGGCCGCGCCCGTGAACGCCGCGGTGGCCGCCAACGTCCTGTCGGACAACTCGACGGCGACGGCCAACGCGACGCAGGACGTCGTCATCGACCAGGCCAACTAGGCCGCGGCGGCGCCTCCGCGGCGCCGCCCCGACCGTCGTCCGAGGGGCGGCCGCTCACCGCGGCCGCCCCTCGTCTGCGTCCACGAAGGACCCCGACCATGGCGACCTCCGCCCCCGAACAGCCCGACGCCGCCACCCGCTCCCGCCGCTCCCGTCGCGCGTCGCGGCGCGGGCCGAGCGACCGCCCGTCCTCGCCGAGGGGCTCGAGCTCATGGGCGAGTACGAGGGCTCCGGCTTCAAGGAGGCGCCGTACATCGCGCGCCGCGGCGACGGCCAGACGATCCAGCTCACGCGCCTGCTGCACCTCGTCGCCGAGGCCGCCGACGGCACGCGCGACGCCGAGGCCATGGGCGCCTGGGTGACCGAGCGCCTCGGGCGGCGGGTCAGCGCCGACAACGTCCGCTTCCTCGTCGAGAAGCGCCTGCGCCCGCTCGGGGTGCTCGCCGCCGCCGACGGCACGAGCCCGGAGCTCGAGCGCCCGGATCCGCTGCTCGCGCTGAAGTTCCGCACCGCGGTCATCTCCGAGCGCACGAGCCACGCGCTCACCACGGTCTTCAAGCCGCTGTTCCTGCCGCCGATCGTCGTCGCGGTCGTCGCCGCGTTCCTCGTGGCCGCGGGGTGGCTCTTCTTCGTCCACGGCGTCGGGCCAGGGCCTGCGCGGGCTGATCTACGACCCGGCCTACCTGCTCGTCCTCTTCGGCGGCCTCGTGCTCGGCACCGCGTTCCACGAGATCGGCCACGCCTCCGCCCTGCGCTACGGCGGCGGGCGGCCCGGGCGTGATGGGCGCCGGCATCTACGTCGTCTGGCCCGCGTTCTACACCGACGTCACCGACGCCTACCGGCTCGGCAAGGTCGCCCGGCTGCGCACGGACCTCGGCGGGATCTACTTCAACATGGTCGTCGCCGATCGTCGCCGTGGTGCTCAACCGCATCACGGGCCTCGAGGTGATCCTCCTGCTGGCCGTCGCGCAGACCTTCGCGATCCTGCAGCAGCTCATGCCGTTCCTGCGCCTGGACGGCTACTACATCCTCTCCGACCTCACGGGCGTCCCGGACATGCTCACCCGGATCAAGCCGGTGCTCAAGAGCCTCGTGCCCGGCGAGGAGCCCGAGGAGAAGGTCACCGAGCTCAAGCCCTGGGCTCGGCGCGTCGTCCGGAGCTACATCCTGGTCCTCGTCCCGCTGCTGACGGTCATGTTCGCGGTGATGGTCGTGCACGCCCCGCGGGCGTTCGCGACCGCGTACGACTCCTTCTTCGTCCAGACCGATCGCATCTCCGAGGCGCTCGACGACGGCAGCCCGCCGGCCATCGCCGGCGGCGCCCTGCAGCTCCTCTTCCTCCTGCTGCCGCTCGCGGGCATGGTCCTCACCACGGGCCGCGTCGGGCGTCGCGGGATCGGCGGCGCGTGGCGCGGGACCGCGGAGCGCCCCGTGGCCCGGGGCGGCCTCCTGCTCGCCGACCGCGACCGGCGCCGTGCTCGCCGCGGTCACGTGGTGGCCCAACGGCGACTACCGGCCCATCCAGCCCACGGAGCGCGGCACGCTCGTCTCCGCGGTGCAGAACCTCGCGCGCATCCCCTCGGGTCGCCCCAGCCTGACCGCGGAGCGCGCACGGCAGCTCGGCGGAGCGCCGACGGAGCGGGACGTGCGCAGCGGCGAGGCCACGCGGCCCGGCGCGGACCGGGTCGAGCGCAACTCGGCGGGGAGGACACCGGCCCAGCAGCGCGCCCGGGAGCGCCGCCTGGAGCGCCGCCGTGCGGCCCGGGAGCGCCGCCGCGAGCGCGCGGCCCGCACGGGCACCACGGCGGCGCAGGGCGCCACGGGGGCGAGCGGCAGCGCCGGCGCGCAGGGGACCTCGACGTCGCCCGACCCCACCCGCCACCCCGGCACCGGCGAGCGGCGCGTCCGGCGCCACGGGCCCCGCGCCGACGCCCACGACGCCCCCCACCGCCACGACGCCCCCGACCACCACCACGGAGCCGACGACCCCATGAGACCCCTCCAGCCCCACCGCTCCCGCCGGCTCGCGCTCCTCGCCGGCCTCGTCGTCGCGCTCGGCCTCCCCGGCCCCGCGACCGCGGACGACACGACGTCGCGCAGCGGCGACACCTCCGCCGTCGCGATCAACACGAAGGACGGCTCGTCCGTCTTCAAGCTGGCCTTCCAGATCCGGAAGGTGACCGGGGACGTCGTCGACAACCAGAACGCCGCGGTCGCCTACGCGAGCTGCACGGAGTGCCAGACCGTCGCGATCTCGATCCAGGTGCTGCTCGTCTCCGGGGACCCGTCGGAGGTCGCGCCCGAGAACGTCTCCGTCGCGCTCAACGAGGACTGCACGCTCTGCTCGACGCTGTCGGACGCCTACCAGTTCGTGGTGGGCGGCGCGACCGAGCTCGGGTTCACGAAGGAGGGCAGCGCGCAGGTCCGGGCGCTGCAGAAGGAGCTCCGGGAGCTGCGCAAGTCCGGGGCCTCCCTCGACGAGATCCAGGCCCGGGTCACGGACATCACCGACCGCCTGCGCACCGTCCTGCAGACGGAGCTCGTGCCCGTGGCCAAGAAGGAGGACGAGGAGCCGGCCGAGCCGGCGCGGACCGGGGCCGAGCGCGGGGCCACGGGTGCGACGGGCCCGCGGCCCGCGGGGCCGACCGGGAGCTCCGGCCCGCAGGGGCAGGCCGCGGCGCCCGGCACCGCGGGAGGCGCGGACCCACCGCCCGCGGGCACCACGGGCGCCAGCGGGCCCGCCACCTCGACGGGCGGCGCCCCTTGAGCGGCCGGCGGGCCGCGGCCGTCCTCGCGACGCTCGTCCTGACCGGCGCGGCCGGGTGCGGCGGGGACGAGGGCTCCGCGCTGCAGCAGACCGCCGACCGCCTCGACCAGATCCACGGCGGGGACCTCGACCTCGAGCTCCGCCTCGTCCCGAAGGGCAGCGCGGGCATCGGCGTGGCGCTGCGCGGCCCCTTCGCGCTGTCGGCCGAGCGCCGGCTCCCCGTGGCCGACATCACCTACGAGCAGCGGGCCGGCGCGACGACCCGGGCGACGTTCACCTCGACCGGCTCCCGCGCCTGGGTGACCACGCAGGGGCGCACCGTGCGCCTCCAGGGTGCGCAGCTCCAGGGGCTGCGGGTCGGTGCGGGGAAGACGCAGAGCCTCGCGGACCTCGGGCTGGACGTGGGCTCCTGGATCCGCAAGCCCCGGACCGGCGCGGGGCCGCGCCTCGACGGCGTGGCCACGGAGAGGATCACGGGGGACCTCGACGCGGAGCAGGCGCTCGGCGACCTCGCGAGGGCCTCGGGGCAGGACGGCCTGGGTCCCGACGAGGGCAAGCGGCTCGGCCGCACGGTGTCGCGCTCCTCCATCACGCTCGTCACGGGCAAGGAGGACCGCCTGCTGCGCAGCCTGCGCCTCCGGGCCACGCTCGACGTGCCACCCGAGCTGCGGGCCAAGACCGGCGGCACGTCCGCGCTGGACGTGCGGCTGGACCTGCGGCTGCGCGGGATCAACCGTCCCGTGCGGGTCTCCGCGCCGCCCGGGGCGGGCTGACCCCGGCGCCGCGGCGGGCGACGAGCCGGCTCGCGGCGTACAGCCCGGCCGGGAGCACGAGGACGGGGCCGAAGAACGCGAGGCTCACCGCCCAGTGCATGAGGTGGGCGAGGACCACGGCCCTAGGCCCGCGCCGCGACGCGCGGGCGCCCCGCCGGTTCCCGGCTGCGACGCGCGCCGCGGCCCGGCCACGGCGCGCGGGGTGCGCGGTCCCCGGCCCGCACGGCGCGCCCGGCCCGGGTGCAGCCCCAGGCCACGAGCGCCATGAGCGCGAGGTTGAGGGACATCACGAGCAGCATCGCCGGCATCCACGCCCACGCCCACCCGCCGTCCTTGCGCTCGACCTGCATGAGCTTCGTGTCGCGGACGAGCGACCGGGTGACCTCCGGGCGCGCGGGGTAGCCCGCGAAGCCGGCGCCGGGGTCGGCCGGCATCCGCACGGGCGCGCTCACCTGCGTGCGCCCCTGGTGGAAGCGCACGACGGCCTTCCAGTCGCCGCCGATCGGGACCCCCGTGGCGCGCAGGACGCCGTCGGCGCCGCGCTCGAGGTCGGCCCGGAAGCGCCCGCCGCCCTGCCAGCCGAGCACGTAGGCCCAGTTCGCGTTCCGGGTCAGCCCCGGGTCGCTCGTCCGCACCGCGAGGTCCGCGACGCGCGTGGCCTCCCCGTCGACGGCGCCCGCCCGCGCACCCGTGAGCGCGAGGGTCGCGGTCTGCCCCGCGGGCGTCCGGGCGATCCCGGCGTTGAGCGCGAGCGCGAGGACGACCGCCGCCGCCCCGAGCGCCACGCGCAGCGGACGCCGCCCGGCGGCGAGGGTCCCCGTCAGCGCCTGGGCCATCAGCGCGCCGAGCACGCCGCCCGCGACGCTCGCCAGCACCGCGGTCGGCAGCGCCTCGGGCAGGAGCGCGGGCCGCCAGGGGAGGGGCATCGCCACGTGCGACCAGGCGTACTCCGCGGCGAAGCCGACGGTCCCGATCCCCAGGCCGGCGAGCGCCCCGAAGCGCAGCCCGCGCCCCGTGCCGAGCGCGAGCGCGGCCGCCTCGACGACGCCGGCCTCCGCGAGGAAGAGGACCGAGGCGGGCTGCGTCGTGCCGAGCAGGCCGATGAGCACGACCTCCGCGAGCTGCAGCGGCAGGTAGGAGGCCAGCGCGGCGACGAGGCCGGCGCGGCCCCCGAGCGCGCGGGCGACCGTCAGCGCCAGCGCACCGAAGAAGAGGAGCACGAGCGGCTGCCAGACCTGGCGGTACTGCGGCACGCCCCAGTTGAACTCGTCCGTCGCGTGGGTGGCGACGAAGAGGAAGACGCCGGCCAGCACGCCCGTGACCGGCCCACGGAGCACCGATGCGCGGAGGAAGGGCTCGCGCCCGTTCGCCCGCGCGCCCTCCACGAAGAGGACGACGGCGCCCGAGGCGGCGGCGATGAGGCCGCCGAAGAACATCGTGTGGGTCGGGCCCCAGAGCGTCACGTCCTGCCCGAACGCGCGGTGCCAGAGGTCGTCGAGCGGGAAGCCGAGCATCGCGAAGCCCCCGCCGGCGAGGATGAGCAGCGCGCCCACGGCGACGTTCCCGAGGCCGGGGATCGGCACGCCGACCCGGCTCGCGCGCCCGGCCTCCGGCGGCGTCATGCCGACCGCGAGGACCCCGACGAGGTAGACGAGCACGAGCCCGCCGAGCAGCGGGTAGTGCGCGGCGGTCCCGAACGGCCCCGAGTCGCGCCCGAGGTCGATGTGCACCCCGATGTCCCAGATCGCGGCCCCGAACGTGACGACGGCCGCGCCGATGGTCGCGAGGGCCGGCAGCGCGGCCCAGCCCGGCACGCCGAGCACCCGCCGCGTGAGGTGGCCGCCGAGGCGCAGGGGTGCCACGCCGCGCGTGCGGTGCAGGACCACGAGGGTCAGCATCGCCACGGTGGCCAGGGAGATGATCCCGCCGACGAGGAGGATGTCCTGGACGGCGGCGCCGCCCGCGGGGCGGACGGTCGGGGCAGGGCTCATCGGGACTCCGTGGGGTCGGGGTGCGGGAGCTCGACGCCGGAGGCGACGAGCGCGTCGAGGGCGGCGGGCGGGAGGCGGTCGAGCGCGGCGTGGACCCGCGCCGCCTGCTCCGGCCCGAGGTGGTCGAGCAGCGCGGCGGCCTCCACCCACAGGTCGTGGCGGTGCGCGGCGGCCAGGAGCTCGTCCACGCGGGCGTCGGGGAGCAGCGCCACGACGGCGTCCAGGCGCCGCGTGTCCTCGACGACGAAGCCCGCGCGCAGGAGCGCCTCCCCGTCGAAGATCCCGAGGAGGTTCGCCAGCACGGCGTCGTCGACGTGCCCGACGAACGCCCCGAGGACGATCCACTCCTCCCGCGTGCGCAGGACGGTGCCCGCCTCGGCGAGCGTCCGGGGCGGGATGCCGGGCAGGAGCCGCCCGACCCGCCGCAGGTCGACGTTGCAGGCGACGTCCGCGAGGAACGCGGCGGGCAGCCGGCCGGCGAGGTCCGCGGCCTTGCCCGGCGTGAGCAGCGCCGCCGCCCGGCCGCCCAGGACGGGCCCCATCGCGTGCTCCGCGAGCTTCGCGGCCAGCGCGCCCGGGACCTTGTCGGCGACCGCGACCGCGCGCTCGTAGGACTCCTGGTTGCGCTGCAGGAGGTGGTCGGCCACGGCCATCCGCAGCTCGCGGAGCTCCTCCGTCCCCGCGGCGGCGAAGGGCGCGAGCGCCTCGGGCTCCGTCCCGAGCGCGCGGGCGAGCCGCAGGACCTCCGCCTCCCGGTCCGCGCTCATCCGAGCAGCACCTTCTTGACGACGCCGCGCGCGGGCCAGGGGACGATCGCGAGCGCCGTGTCGAGCGCGGCCGCGGCCTCGCGGTCCTGCCGGCGCTCGGCCTCCTCCACGAGGCGCAGCGCGGCCGCGGCGGCCTCCGGGCCGAGCGCGGCGATCGCCGGCGGGACCACGAACGGCGCCGGGCTCATGCCGCCGCCTCGCTCGGGATGCGCGCGGGGGCGGCGAAGAACGCGGCCTCCTGGCGCCCGAGCTCGGTCGCCGGCTCCGCGCCGTAGAGCCACTCCGACGGCGATGTCGAGCCAGGGGTTGCGGGCGCCGAGCTGCCCCAGGAGGCCGAGGAGCAGGAAGACCGCGCGGATGAGCACGAAGTGCTCCGCGGGCAGGACGAGCTCCTCGAAGCCGTCCGTCCCGCGGAGCCCGTGGTACTCGCGCATCATCGCGGCGGTGTCCCGCGGGTCGACGGCGTGCGCGCCCGGGGCGAGCAGCCAGCCGAAGATGCCCTGGTAGCGGCGCAGGAACGGCTCGGCCAGGGCAGGGTCGGGCGGGAGCGCTCCGAGCTCGGCCACCACCGCCAGCAGTGCCTGGGCGTCGCCCGCGTGGGTCGCCCGGGTGGTCGCGACGAGCTGGCGCACGTCGTCCCGCGTGAGGCGCTTGGCGAAGCCGAAGTCGACGAAGGCGACGCGCCCGTCGGGGCAGACGAGGCAGTTCCCCGGGTGCGGGTCCCCGTTGAGCAGCCCGTGGCGCAGTGGGCCGTTGAGGCAGAAGCGCATGACGACCTCCCCGATCCGGTCGCGCTCCTCCTGCGGCAGCGCGAGCGCGGCGGCGAAGCGCTCACCCTCGACGCAGCTCGGAGACGAGCACGCGCTCGCGGCACAGCGCCGTGACGACGTCGGGGACGAGGACGAACGGGTGGCCGCGGTACGTCCGGGCCATGTCGCGCTGGTTCTGCGCCTCGAGCTCGTAGTCGAGCTCCTCCGTGATCCGCTCGCGGACCTCCGCGGCGATCGCCGCCGTGTCGACGCCCGGGGCGATCGTGCTCAGGAGCTTCAGGCCGAGGCGCAGGTTGCGGAGGTCCGCGTGGATCGCGTCGGCGATGCCGGGGTACTGGACCTTCACCGCGACCCGGCGGCCGTCGTGGAGCGTCGCGCGATGCACCTGGCCGATGGAGGCCGCGGCGAGCGGCTCCTCCTCCCAGCTGGCGAAGACCGCCTCGAGCGGCTGCTCGAGGTCCTCCTCGACCACACGGCGGATCGCGGCCCAGGAGACGGGCTGCGCGTCCTGCTGGAGGGTCGCGAGGAGCTCCTGGAACGCGGGGCGGACCGCGTCGGGGACGAGCCCGAGGTCGACGGCCGAGAGCGTCTGGCCGACCTTCATCGCGGCGCCGCGCATGCTCGAGAAGAGCTGGACGAGCGCCTTGGCGGCCCTGAGCTGCTGCTGCGGCGGCGGCGGCCTCGGGGGCACCCGCGCGGGTCAGCGCCCGGGCCGTGGCGCCCCGGGCGGCGACGCCGGCGGCCACGCCGCCCATGCGCGCGCCCCGGCGGACCCTCGACCCCCCGACCTCGTCGTCCCGCCCCATCCGGATGCTCCGATCTTCGCCGTTCGACCGATCGGCGAACGGCGACGCTAGCATACCGATCGCATGATCGGTGAACCCGGCTCAGCCGCGTTGGACGCCCCGCGGCCGACCCGCGCCCAGCAGCGCCTGGCCACCCGTGCCGCCGTCCTGGCCGCGACGGAGCAGTGCCTCATGGAGGACGGCTACGGCGCGCTGACCACCCGCCGGGTCGCCGAGCTGGCGGGCATCGCCCAGAGCACGCTCATGCACCACTTCGAGACGCGCGAGTCGCTCCTGGTCGAGACCGTCACGACGCTCGCCACGCGGCTCACGGACGACGTCCTGGCCGAGCTCGACGCGGGCTCCCTGCGCGAGCCGGGCCCGCGGGCCGAGCTCCTGGACGGCGCCTGGCGCAAGGTCACCTCGCCCCAGGCGCTCGCCGCGCTGCAGCTCTGGGTCGCCGCCTGGTCGGAGCCGAACCTCGCGGCCTCGCTGCGCGAGCTCGAGCGGCGCCTCGGCGGGATCTTCGTCGCGGCCGCGCGCGTCCTGCTCCCCGACGTCGCCGCGGACCCCCGCTTCCCCGCGCTGCTCGACATGGCCGTCTCGCTCGTCCGCGGGCTCGTCATGGCGATCCCCGTCTCGGGCCGCGAGGCGGTCGACGCGCGCTGGGCCGCCATGCGCCCCGTGCTGCTCGACATCGCCACGGAGCTGCTCGACCGGCCGCCCGTGCGCGCCGCCTGAGCGCCCGTCAGGGCCGGGGCCGGTCGGCGACGACGCGGGGCACGATGCCGGCCGGGCCGCCCGCGAGGGAGTAGGGCTGCTGCTGCAGGCAGGGCGGCGCGCCCGAGCCGATCGGCGGGAGCGCGTCCGGGTTGCCCGCGTCCCGGCAGCTCGTGGCCCGCAGGGGCTCGCCCTTCACGAGCCCGGCCAGCCCGCCCGGCGCGAGGTAGCCGTTCTCCCGGTGGCTCCCGCTCCGGGTCGTGGTCCCGAAGGCCAGCTCGTTGTCGAGGTGCACGAGGACGCGCAGGTAGTGCTTCATGCTCCCCCCCGCCCGCGGGAGGACCGCGTTCGTCGCGGCCGCGGTGTTGGCCACGGAGGCGACGATCTCCTTGCGGTAGTCCTCGAGCGTCCGCAGGACGGGCACGAGCTCGGCGCCCGCGGGCCCGACGGCCCGCAGGAGCGGCTGCGCGCGGCGCAGGAGCTGCCGCAGCGCGGGGGCCCCGGCACGTGCGGCGGTCGTCGTCCGGTCCAGCGCGCGGAGGGCGGCGTCGAGGTCGGGGGCCAGGAGGCGCCCTGCGCGCAGGCCCGGCGCCAGCAGCGGCGCGACGGGCCGCAGGGCGCGCACCGCGGGAGCCGCGTCCGCCGAGACGGCGGTGGTGGCGGCGGAGAAGCGGCGGATGCTCCCCATGAGGCCGGGGAGGCTCCGGACCGTCGCGGTGAGCTCCCGGTCGCGCGCCGCCGTCGTGCGGAGCACCGCGCTGCCCGCGCGCGCGACCTCCTGCACGTCCCCCGAGCGGTCCGACAGGGTCTGCAGCGTCGTCCCCGTGTCGCGGACGAGCCCGCGGATCGCCCCGCGCTGGCGGTCGAGCACGGAGACGAGCGCGCGCAGGTCCTCCGTGGCCAGGGGCGCGTTGGCCAGCGCCGCGTTGAGGTCGGCGCCCCGGCCGGCCGTCGCCTCCGCGAGGCCCTCGAGGAAGCTGCGGAAGTCGCGGCGCCCCTTCGCGTCGAAGACCGAGAGGGCGCCCTCCACGCCCTGGGCGGCCTGCACGCCGGACTGCGCGATGCGCCCGCCCTCGGGGATCGCCGGGGCCGTCCGTGGGCCCGGGGCCAGCTCGAGGTAGGCCTCGCCGAGCAGCGTCTTGGAGCGCAGGATGACCCGGGTGCCCTCGCGCAGGGGGACGTACCGCGACTCGAGCTCGATCTCCGCGTCGACGCGGCCGCCACGCGTCTCGACCTTCGTGACGTGCCCGATCCGCACCCCGGCCGCGCGCGCCTGCGCGTTGGGGAAGAGGTTCGAGGCCTCGGGCCCGAGCTGGACGGAGACGCGGTAGCCCTGCGCGCCGAGCGGCACGGTGCCGCCGAAGGAGGTCCAGACGAACAGGCCCAGGGCGAAGACCACCAGGGAGAAGACGATCGCGGTGACGACCTGCGCGACGGGTGTGCCCTTGGTCCCCATCTCAGCGCGCGCAGACCGGGAGGGTGCCGAGGAGCGCGCCGAGGACCGGGCCCGCGCCGTTCGTGGCCGTGAAGGCGCTGCACGAGCCGAGCAGCATCCCCCGCCACGCCGGCCCGTTCGCGTCCTGGGTGCTGAGGAACGACGCGCCGTTGTGGCCGAACCAGGCCAGCCAGTAGAGGAAGCCCTCGTCGTCGCCCGGGGCGTTGTAGGCGAGCTCGTTCGTGACGTAGGTCAGCGTCTTGAACGCCGAGGTGAGGTCGGGGGTGGTCGCGGAGAGCTCCCGGGCCACGGGCCGCAGGTCGCGCACCAGGGGCCGGGCCTCGCGCACGAGCGGGCGCAGCTGCCGGTCGACGATGCCCGGAGCCGCCTTCGTGACGGGGTCGAGCGCGGCGAGCGCGGGCACGACGCGGCGGACGGGGGAGCGCAGCCGGGCCAGCGCGGGGCGCAGCGCGGCGGTGAACGCGGAGACCTTGCGCAGGCTCGCCCGCGTCGCGGTCAGCGTCGCCGGGAGGTCGCGCACGGAGCCCCGCAGGCTGCCCTCCTCCGCGGCGAGCGCGCCCAGGGTCGCGTTGCCCGCGTCGACGAGGCGGGCGAGCTCGGCGTCGCGCGCCCCGGCCGCCGTCGCGACGACGGAGAGCTCGTGGACGAGGGCGGCGAGGCTCGTCCGGCGGGCGCGGACCGCGCGGGTGATCGACGCGAGCTGCGTCGCCGTGGGCCGCAGGCTGCGCAGGACGGCCCGGACGTCGCGGCCCCGGTGGTCGAGCCCGCGGCCGCTCTCGGCCAGGAGCACGCGCAGGAACTGGCGGGTGTCCCCGTCGAGCGCGGCCAGGAGCTCGTCGGCGTCGATCGGCGCGGTGGTCTGGGCGACGGGGATGACCGCGCCGTCCCGGAGGGGATGGGCGCGGTCGCGCCCCGGGGCGAGCTCGAGCTGGAGGTCCTTCAGCGGCGTGCGCGGGACGAGTCGCACCCGCGCGTCCGTGAAGACCCGCGGGAGCTTCGCGGGGTCCATCCGCAGGGTCACGACGGCCTGGCCGTCCACGAGGTCCACCGCGCCGACCTGGCCCACCTGGACCCCGGCGACGTTCACGGGCTGGCCTGCGCCGGGGGTGAGGCCGGCGGTGCCCGTGAACGCGGCGCGGACCTCGTAGCGGTCCGTGAAGGGCGGCTCGACGCGCTCCTGGAGCAGGATGTAGGCGCCGCAGACCAGCGCGAGGACCGCGATGAGGGCCATCGCCGCGAGGCCGCGGAGGTTGTCCAGGAGCTGGCGCTTGAGGCTCATCGCCCGCTCCGCGGGGTGGCCGCCAGGGCCGGGCCGGCGAGGAGCTTCCGCAGCGCGGCGGGCGACGTCGTCACCCGGCGCGCGCGGCCCGTCGTCGCCATCGCCTGCCCGCCGCCCGTCCGCGCGGTGAGGTCCGGCGGCGGGCTGCTCGTGCAGGGCACGTCGGGGCGGAACGGCGGGGTCTTGCCCGAGCCGAGGTACGTCGGGCGGGAGCCGAGCACGGGCTGCGAGGAGGTGCCGACCAGGGTGGTCCCGAGCCCGGGGACCCGCCCCGTGGAGATGGACTGCTCCCCGACGCCGGGGTTGTAGCGGACCCAGGCGCCGTTGGCGTCGAAGCTCCCCGAGGCGCCCGCGAGGCCGGGCAGGGCCCCCGCGGTCTCCTGCCAGACGGGCCGGCCCGTGGTCAGCGCGCCGTCCTGGAGCTTGGCCTCGAGCACGGGCGTCGCCCGGTCGCGGACGCAGTCGGTCACGGGGGTGACGCGCCCGAAGAGCGTCCCGAGGCGGTCCGCGAGCACCGGCACCTCGGCGAGGGTCGGGCGCAGGTCGGCGAGCAGGCCCGGGAGCTCTCCGGGCCGGGCGGCGCGCTGCAGCGCCGCGAGCGTCCGGACGACCCCGGGCACGCTCGTCCGCGCGCGGCGCAGGCCGGGCCGGGCCTCCTGCAGCAGCCGCGCGGCCTGCGGGGTGACGCCGGCGATGCCGCGCAGCTCGGCCGGGGCCTCTTGCACGAGCCCGTCGAGGCCGCGCAGGGAGGCGCGCAGCCCCGCGTCCTCGGCCGCGAGGGCGGCCGCGGTGGTCGCCGTCGCATCGAGGGCGCCGCCGAGCTCGGGCGCCCGCGAGGCCAGTGCGCGGGTCACCCGTGCGGCGCCCGTGATCGTGCGTCCGAGGTCGCCGGGCGCCGTGCCCCGCGCGGCCCGGGAGACGATCGCGCCGTCGCGCAGCGCCGCGCCGAGCGGGCGGGCCGCGGCGCCGAGGGCCTGCGCCCCGCCGTCCTGCAGCCCCTCGTCGAGCTCCCCGATGATCTGCTTGAGGCTCGTCCGGCCGGGGACGTCGAGGGTCCCGAGGACCTGGTCGAACTGGACCGGGATCCGCGTCTGGCCGAGGGGGAGCGTCCCGTCCTCGGGCAGCTCGGGGCCGCTCGGGCTCCCGGGCGCGAGCTCCACGTAGTAGCCGCCCTCGAGGAAGAGCCGGGGCCGGATGCGGATCGCCGCGTCGCGGTGCACGGGCAGCCCGCGGTCCTGCAGCTCCATCTCCACGACGCGCGTCGTCCCCGGCGCCCGGCCGAAGCCGACGACCCGCCCGACGTCCACGCCCGCGATCCGGACGGGCGACCCCTTGCGCAGCCCGGCGGAGGAGCTGACGACGGCGTTGAGCCGGTGGCCGTGGGTGAAGGGCACGCGCTTCGTGAACGTCAGCGCCGCCGCGGCGAGGAGGACGAGGGCGCCCAGGATGCCGAGCGTCACGGAGGAGCGGGGACCGCGGACGGGGACGCGCCGCGTCCGGCGGCCGATCACGGCGCGCCCCCGATGAGGCCCGCGGCGCGGCCGCGCTGCGTCGCGTCGGCGGGCGCCTGGGTGAAGGCGGTGCGCGCGGGCTGCGCGCCGCCCGGCGAGCCGACGCGGCGCCCGGGCTGCGAAGGGCTCGTTGCCCGTCTCGCACTCCGTCGCGTCGTTGCGCGGCACGGGGTTCGCGTGGAGCTGGGCGGACTGCGTGGCCTGCTGCGTCGTCTGGTCCGGGTCGAAGATCGGCGCGAAGTCGAACCAGGTGCCCGCGCCGTCCCCCTCGCTGACGACGCTGGCGATGTTCCGGAAGAAGACGGCGGGGGTGTTGCAGGTGAGCTGCGCCGGGGCGAGCACCGTCAGGGTCGTCGCCGTGCTGGCCACCGCGGCCCGGAGGCGCTCGACCGCCGTGCTCGTCGCGGGGTCCCGGGCCACCGCGCCGAGGGCGGCGACCGCGGGGTCCAGGCGGCGGGTGAGCTCGGGGACCCGGCGCAGGATCGGGGTGCCGGTCGACGAGCGTGCGCCGCAGCGCCCGGGCGGCGAGCGGGAGCTCCTCCGTCGCGGGGCGCAGCCCGCGGGCCAGCGCCGCGGCGTCGAGCAGCACCGGGCCGGGCGGCGCGGCCCGCCCGGGTCGCGGCCTCGAGGGTCCCCGGGGTGTCCGCGAGGGTCCGGTCGAGCTCGGGCCGGGCGGCGTCGAGCGCGGCGAGGGTCGTCGCGCCGTCGTCGAGGATGGCCGCGAGCTGCGGGGCGACGGGCGCCAGCGCGGCCGTCGCGCCGTCCGCGGCGGAGATCGCGCGGCCGAGGCCCGTTCCCGGCGCGGCGAGCGTGCGCAGGGTCCGCTGCAGCGGCGGGAGGAGCCGCGTGAGCGCCGGGATCGTCTGGTTCAGCGCGGCGCCGCGGCCGGCCAGCGCGTCGCCGAGGTTCGTGACGCTCTGCTGCAGCGCCGTGCGGGTGCGCGGCTCGAAGACCTTGAACGCCTCGTCGATCGCGACCCCCTGGGTCGCCTGCGCGAGCGGCAGCGTCCCCCCGGCGTCGAGCTCCCGCCGGGACGTCCCGCGCGTGAGCTCGAGGTACTTCGCGCCGAGGATGGAGCGCGGGCGCACCTCCGCGCTCGTGTCGGCCGGCAGCCCCTCCTCCCGCTTGTCCAGGCCGACGGAGAGCAGCGCGTAGGCGCGCCGCCGGCCCTGGGCGGGGACCGCGTCGACGGCCTTGACGATCCCGACCCGCGAGCCGCCGATCCGGACCTCGGAGGAGCCCGGGATGAGCTCGCTCGCGTCGGGGACGGCCACCTTCACGTCGTAGGTCGGGACGAACGGCAGGCCGCGGTTGGCGTTGTAGCTCAGGATCGTCGCGACGACGGCGAAGACGATCAGCGCGCCGCCGACCAGCGTCGCGCTCGGCAGGGTCGTCCCGCTCTTGGGCCGGCCGGCCATCAGGGCCCCAGGAGGAGGTCGAGGAGCTCGCCGGCCGCGGACGTCGCGGGGTCCGGGCCGGGCGTCGGCACGGGGAGCTGCGGGAGGCCCGGGCGGCGGGGGGCGCCCGCCGGCGTGCGCCCGGGCGCGGCCGGCGCGGCGACGGGCGCCGGCGCCCCGCCCGCACGTCGACGACGCTGCGCCGGGCGGGCGGGGTCGGGCGCGCTGCGGGCCGTCGCCGTCGCCCCCGTCCGCGTGTAGTTCGCGTCGCAGCCCGGGGTCGTCGTCGTCGCGAAGGTCCCGCACTCCGTCTGGTTCACGTTCGCCGGGAAGATGTGCGAGGTCGCGTCGTAGCGCGCGGTGGCCGCGGCGGCGAAGTAGGCGAAGGAGAGGAAGCTCTCGGAGAACCCGCGGTCGCGGAGGTTCGTCAGCAGGGGCGCGAGGACGGCGGCGGTCGGGCGCGCGACCGCGGTGAAGCGGCGCAGCCGGCGCACGACGGGGCGCGCCGCGCGGACCGTCGGCCGCGCGCGGTCCGCGGTCGTGCCCAGCGCGCGGAGCGCCGGGAGCGCCGCGCCCGAGGCGGCGGGGACCGCGGCGAGCAGGCCGTCGAGCTCCGGCGCGGCCGCCGCGAGCCGCCGGGCCACGGGCGCGCCCTGCTCCGCCAGGGCGTCGAGCGCCGTGAGCGCCGGCCGGGTCGCGGCCAGCGCGGGCGGGAGGCGGCGCAGGCCCGCGCGCAGCTCGGCACGGCGGTTCGCGGTCGTGCCCAGGACGGCGGCGCCCTCCGAGACGAAGGCCTGGAGGCGCTCGGGCCGCCGCTGCAGCTCCCGCCCCACGGCCTCGGCCTGGACGAGCGCGTCCTGCAGGTCGTCGCGCTGCGCGTCGACGACGCCCACCGCCCGGCGCACGAGCCCGAGCGTCGGGTTCGTGCGGCGCAGGAGGCGGTTGAGCTCCTCGCCCTGCCCCGCCACCCCGGCGCCGAGCGTGTTGAGCAGCAGGCGCAGGCGGTCGCGGACCGGCGCCTCCCAGATCTCGAAGAGGTCCGTGAGGTTCACCGGGACGGAGGTGCGCCCGAGGGGGACGGTCGGGGTGCCGCTCGCGTCCGCGCGCAGCTCCGGGGCGTCCGCGGTGCCCGGGTCGCACTGGACGAAGTTCTCCGAGATGAGCCCCTCGGGCTGGATCTCGCAGCGCGCGTCGGCCCGGAAGGGCACGAAGCGCGGGTCCACGTCGAGCTGCAGCCGCGCCTTGTAGTCGCTCGTGAGCGCCACGCCGTCGACGAAGCCGACGCGGGCGCCCGCGACCTTCACGACCTGCCCGGGCACGATCCCCTTGGCGGTGTCGAAGATGACGTCGACCCGCCCCCCGCCCGACGCGCCGTCGCCGGCCTGCGCGGGGGAGGCTCCCGGTGTGCCGACGAGCAGGGCCCCGGCCACGAGGACGGGCGCCACGGCGGGCAGCACGAGCAGCCGGCGCCTCACGGGCGGCGCTGCTCCGTCTTGCACTGCGCGGTGTCGGGCGGCCCGTCGTTCGAGCCGTCCGGGGCGACGACCGCCCCGCGGCCCGGGCAGCGGGCGGTGAGCCCCGTCTGCGGCCGCAGGGTCCCCGCGCTCCCGCCCGAGAGCGTCGAGGAGAGCCCGGGGGCCGCGCCGATGCTCGAGATGGCGATGCGGCCCAGGTGCCCGTTCGCGTCGAACGTGTTGCCCGCCGTGCCGCCGAAGCCGAGGAAGACGGCGGCCACGAGGTCGGACGCGTAGGGCCGCAGGCCGCGGAGGATCGGCGTGAGCCGCACCAGCGCGGAGGTCGTCGAGGCCAGCGCGGGCGTCGCGGCGCCCGTCAGCGGCGGCAGGCGGCGCAAGGAGGTGTCGAGCGCGGGGAGCGTCCGGCGCAGGTCCGCCAGCACCGGGCGCAGGGCGGTCGCGGCGGGCGGGAGGCGGCGGGCGAGCTGCGCGAGGACGGGCGCGGCGGCGGAGAGGTCGCGCAGCGCCGGGCGCGCCGCCTGCAGGTCGCGGCCGATGCCGTCCAGCGACGCCCCGACCTCCCGCGCGGCGCCGGGCCCGCGGCGCAGGAGGTCGTCGAGCGCCGCGCGCTCGTCCGCGACGGCCCGCAGGGTCGTCGCCGTGCCCTGCAGCCCGCGGCGCAGCGCGGCGTCGTGGCCCGCGAGCACCCGCGCGGTCGTCGCACCCGTCTCGAGCAGGGAGCCGAGCGCGACCTTGTCCCGCGTGAGCTCGCGGGCCAGCGCGCGCCCCTCGGCCATGGCGGGGTCGAGGTAGGCCGCCGTCCGGTTGAGGTCCCGCGCCGCGGTCCCGTCGAAGAGCTTCCCGCCCCCGGCCAGCAGCCCCTGCAGGCGCCGCCGGGTGCCCGGGTCCAGGGAGGAGAGGACGGCGTCGAGGTCGACGATCCCCGTCCCCTGCTCGAGCGTGAGCCGGCCGCCGTCGGGGATCGCCGGCCCGCCGCCCGGGCCCGGTCGCAGGTCCACGAAGCGGTTGGCGATCCCCGAGAGGCCGAGGGAGCGGATCTGCGCTGTCGTCCCGGCCGGGAGCGGGTCGACGTCGTCGTGGAGGTCCATGACGACCTCCGCCACGCCGTCGTCGCCCAGCTTCACGTCGGCGATCGTCCCGACGCGCCGGCCCGCCACCTGGACGACCCCGCCCTTGACGAGCTGCCCCGCGTCCGTGAAGCGCGCGGTGACCTCGTAGCCGCCGGAGCCGAAGCGCACGACGAGGACCACCGCGAGCAGCGCGAGGGCCAGGACCACGCCGACGACCTTCGCCGCCTTGGAGGGGCCCCGCACGGCTCAGCCCCCGATCGGCGCCCGGGCGTTGCCGCCCCAGAAGAGCTGGGTGCCGAGCAGCCCGATGACGTGGATCCCGATGATGTTCGCCACCATGGACTTCGCCGTCGCGGTCCCGACCCCCACGGGCCCGCCGCCCGCGTTGTAGCCGTAGTAGCAGCCGACGAGCACGACGAGGACCGCCATCGCCATCCCCTTCACGGAGGAGTAGAGGAGGTCCAGCTTGTCCTGGAACTGCCAGAAGATCTGGAAGTAGCCGCCCGGGCTGACCTCCCCGATCTGCTGCACGACGGCGATGTAGGAGCCGAAGAAGCCGACGGCCACCGCGATGAGGTAGACGAAGGGCAGCACGAGCCACATCGCCAGCAGGCGCGTCGCGCAGAGGAAGACGACGGAGTCGATGCCGAGGACCTCGAGCGCGTCGATCTCGTCCGAGATCCGCATGGAGCCGAGCTCCGCGACGATGCCGGTCCCGACCTTCGCGGCCATCATGTAGCCGAACGCGTAGGGCGTGACCTCGCGCAGGTCGCACAGGGCGGTGAACGCGCCGACCGTCGAGGCCGCGCCGACCGTCCGCGAGCCGTAGGCGCCCTCGATCCCGCACTGCAGGCCGAGGATGAAGACGAGGCCCAGGACGATGAGCACGGAGCCCGTGATGAGGATCCCGGCCTGCCGGATCGTCTCGCCGGTGAACTTCAGGACGCGGCCCGTGCCGATGCCGCGCAGCGTCCTGCCCGAGAAGCGCAGGAGCTGCCCGAAGGCGTCGAAGCCCGCGCGCATCAGCGGACCGCGGAGAGCTCGGGGTGGGTCGCCAGCAGCGTCTGGGTGAAGACGTAGTTCACGACGCCGATGGCCAGGAACGCGATGACCACGGCCTGGTTGACCGCCCGGCCGACGCCCTCGGGCCCGCCCGAGGCGTTCAGGCCCTTGTAGCAGCAGACGATGGCGATGATCCCGCCGAAGATGATCGTCTTCAGCAGGGAGCCCCAGAGCTCCGTCGTCGTCGCGTTGTTGAAGAAGGTGGCGAAGAACGGGCCGAGCGCGGCGCCGTTGCTCAGCGTCACGAGCATCCCGCCGAAGGTGCCGAAGAGCAGCGCGAAGACGTCGAACATCCCCGTGACGAGCATGAGGGCGAGGAAGCGCGGGACCACGAGGTTCTTGATGGGGTCCACCCCGAGGACGAGCAGCGCGTCGAGCTCCTCGCGCACCTTGCGCGCGCCGAGGTCCGCGCAGATCGCGGTGCCCGCGACCCCCGCGACGACCAGGGCGCAGACCAGGGGGGCGAACTCCCGCACGACGATGAGCGCGAAGAGCCCGCCGAGGCGGTCGATCGCCCCGAAGAGGTTCAGGAAGTTCGCGGCCTGGATGCCCGCCGGGCCGTAGGTGAAGCAGACGGACGCGACGATCATCGGGAACCAGCAGAGGCGCAGCGCGAAGAGGAACTGCTGGGTGAACTCCTTGCCGTAGGGGTACGGCCCGCGGAGCGCGCTGACCATCGTCTTGCCCGTGAGGACCCCGACGTCCCCGATCGCGTCGACCCCGTCCTGCAGGCGCCCGAAGCTCCGCCGGACGATCGCGCCGGGCCCGGCGGGCCGCGGGCGGATCACAGGCGGAACCCCAGCTTCCCGACGACCCGGCCCGGCAGCGCGCGCCGCACGTCCTCGCCCCGTGCCTCCGCGGCCCGGGCGCGGGAGGCGAGGAACGCGAGGTTCATCCCGGCCTCGACCCCGCGTGGGCTCAGCGCCCGCCCGATCTCCATCGCGACCCCGAGCCGCGGGACCAGCCGGGTCGGCCGGGTCCGGATCGCCTCGACGACGAGCCCGACGGCCTGGGGGACGCTGAGCGCCAGCGCGTTCGCGTAGGCGTCGGTCGGGGCGATCATCGGCGTGCGGACGAGCGGGAGGTTGATCGTCGTGACCCGGACGCCGGCGTGGCGCGTCTCCTGCGCGAGGCAGCGGCCGAAGGCGTCGAGCGCCGCCTTGCTGGCCAGGTAGGCGCCGAAGCGCGGCGCGCCGGCCTGGAGGCCCATCGTCGAGGCGTTGACGACGTGCCCCGAGCGCTGCTCGAGCATCGCGGGCAGCAGCCCGCGCGTGAGGCGCATCGCGCCGAAGTAGTTCACCTGCATCGTGCGCTCGTAGTCCTGCGGGCGGTCCGCGGAGCGCACGACGGAGCGGCGGATGGAGAGCCCCGCGTTGTTCACCAGGACGTCGACGCCGCCGTGCTCCTCGAGCACCCGGGCGACGAGCGCGTCGACCGCGTCGGGGTCCGCGAGGTCGCAGGGGAGCGCGTGGGCGGCGTGCCCCTCCTCCTCCAGCTCGGCCACGAGGCCGGCGAGCGCCTCGGCGTCCCGGGCGACGAGCAGGACGGTCGCGCCCGCGCGCGCGAGGACCGCGGCGGTCGCCCGGCCGATCCCGGAGGACGCGCCCGTGACCAGGACGCGGCGGCCGCCGACGGCGGCGCGCAGCCCGGGGGCGCGCGCGAGGCCGTACAGGCGCTGCGGTGTGTACGGCGGCGTGTAGGCCACGGTCGTGGCCAGCCGCGCGATCGCGTTCATCCTCGGGGCTCCCTGTCCCGTCGATCACCTGATCGACCGGAGCATCCAAGCAGGTCCGCGCGGAAGGGGTCAACTTCGAAGCGCCGCCGGCGCGCGCTCGCCGCCGGCGGGGCGCTCAGGCGGCGGGGGCGAGGACCATGCCCGCGCCGACGGTCTCGTTCGTGGCCTCGTCGACGAGGATGAAGGCGCCCGTCGCGCGGTTGACCGCGTAGGGGTCGGCGGCGAGCTCCTTCGAGACCCGGAGGGTCACGCGGCCGATGTCGTTCAGGGCGAGCTCCGCCGGGCCCGGCACGGGCTGCAGCGCGGCGACGTCGAGGCGGTCGGAGACGGCGTTGACGATCGGCGCGGACGGTGCTCGTCGTGTGCTTGAGCGCGTAGCGGCCGCCGGGCCGCAGCGGTGCCTCGGCCATCCAGCAGACCTCCGCCGTGAGCTCGCGCGTCGGGACGGGGATGCCGCCCGGGGTGCCGGCGGGCGCGCCCGCGACGAGCATGTCGCCCCGGGCCACGTCGACGTCGTCGGCGAGGCGCACGGTGACCGACTGCCCCGCGGGGGCGGCGACGACCTCGCCCTCGAAGACGTCGATGCCCGCGACGGTCGTCACGCGGCCGCTCGGCAGCACCGTGACCTCGTCGCCCGCGCGCAGGACGCCGCCGGCGACCTGGCCCGCGTAGCCGCGGTAGTCCGTCCTGGGCTCGCGGATGACGTACTGCACGGGGAAGCGCGCGCCCTCGAGCGCCGCATCGGCGGTGACCTCGACGGCCTCGAGGTGCTCGAGCAGCGCGGGCCCGTCGTACCAGGGGAGGTTCTGCGAGCGGTCGACGATGTTGTCGCCGAGCAGCGCGCTCAGGGGGATCGCGACCACGTCGGGGACCCCGAGCTGCGCGGTCATCGCCGAGAACTCGGCCACGATCTCGTCGTAGGTCGCCTGCTCCCAGCCCACGAGGTCCATCTTGTTCACCGCGAGGACGAGGTGGCGGATGCCCAGGAGGGTCGCCAGGAACGCGTGGCGGCGGGTCTGCTCCACGACGCCGTGGCGGGCGTCGACGAGGACGATCGCGAGGTCCGCCGTCGAGGCGCCCGTGACCATGTTGCGCGTGTACTGCACGTGGCCCGGGGTGTCCGCGAGGATGAACTTGCGGGTCGGGGTCGCGAAGTAGCGGTAGGCGACGTCGATCGTGATGCCCTGCTCGCGCTCGGCGCGCAGGCCGTCCGTGAGCAGCGCGAGGTCCGGGACGTCGGAGCCCCGGCGGCGCGAGACCTCCTCGACGTGCTCCATCTGGTCGGCGAGGATCGCCTTCGCGTCGTAGAGCAGGCGGCCGATGAGGGTGGACTTGCCGTCGTCGACGGAGCCCGCGGTGGCGAGTCGGAGGAGGTCCATCAGAAGGAGCCCTTGTTCCGGGAGCTAGAAATAACCGGCAACTTTCCTGTCTTCCATGGCGGCCTCGCTCACGCGGTCGTCCGCGCGCGTCTCGCCGCGCTCCGTGATGCGCGTCGCGGCGATCTCGCCCACGACGGTCTCGAGGTCCGCGGCCTCGGACTGCACGGCGCCCGTGCAGCTCATGTCGCCGACCGTCCGGTAGCGCACCCGGGCCTGGAAGGGCTCCTCGCCCTCCATGAGCTCCATGTGGTCCGAGGTCGCGTAGAGCATGCCGTCGCGCTTGAAGACCTCGCGCTCGTGCGAGAAGTAGATGTTCGGGACCTCGAGCCCCTCCTCGGCGATGTACTGCCAGACGTCGAGCTCCGTCCAGTTCGAGATGGGGAACACCCGGACGTGCTCGCCCTTGCGCAGGCGGCCGTTGTAGAGGTTCCAGAGCTCGGGGCGCTGGCGCCGCGGATCCCAGGTGCCGAAGTCGTCGCGGAAGGACATGATGCGCTCCTTCGCGCGGGCGCGCTCCTCGTCGCGACGGGCGCCGCCGAAGGCCGCGTCGAAGCCGTGCTCCTCGATCGCGTCGAGCAGCGTCGTGGTCTGGAGCTGGTTGCGCGAGGCGCGCGGGCCCGTCTGCTCCGTCACGCGGCCCGTGTCGATCGACTCCTGCACGGAGGCGACGATGAGCCGCTCGCCGAGCTCCGCGACGCGGCGGTCGCGGTACGCGATGACCTCGGGGAAGTTGTGCCCCGTGTCGACGTGCATGAGCGGGAAGGGGAACTTCGCGGGGCGGAACGCCTTCTCCGCGAGGCGCAGCAGGACGATGGAGTCCTTGCCGCCCGAGAAGAGCAGCACGGGGCGCTCGAGCTCCGCGGCGACCTCGCGCATGACGTGGATCGCCTCGGACTCGAGGGCCTGCAGGTGGGTGAGCGAGCGGACCTGGGTGCTCATGCGGTGACGACCTCCCGGGGGACGCTCGGGCGCAGGCGGTGCAGGAGCGCGAACAGCGCGCCGAGCACCAGGGGCGGCCCGACGATCCCGACCGCGGGGAGCTCGAGCCCGGCCTTCGTGGCGATGCCGAGCGCGGCGGCGAGCAGGACGCAGCCCAGCAGGGGGCGCAGCCCGGCCGCCGGGACGTGGGGCAGCAGGGCGGAGCCGATCCAGACCCCGGGCAGCGAGCCGATGAGGATCGTCGCCGTGAGGACGTAGTCGACGTTGCCGACGATGCCGTGGGCGATGCCCGGCGGTCCACAGGAGGATCGCCGCGTGGAAGACGTCCGTGCCGACGACCCGGCGCGGGGTCAGGCGGAAGAGCAGGATGAGCACCGGCCCGATGAGCGCCCCGGAGCCGACGGAGGTCATGCCGACGAGCGTGCCGAGCAGCAGGCCGGTCGCCACCGCGCCCGCACGGTGGCGACGGTCCATCGCCACGGTCTCCGTCTCGCGGGGGGCGCGGACGAGGGAGCGCCCGAGGATCGCCAGGGCGGCCACCGACAGCGCGACCGCGACGAAGGCCAGGAGCGTCTTGATGTCGATCGCGGTCGAGAGCAGCACGCCGAGGATCGAGCCCGGCACGGAGCCGAAGGCCATCCACTTCGACACGCCGAGGTCGACGGTGCCCTGGCGCAGGTGGCGCCAGCCGCCGACGGTCTTCGTGATCGCCCCGTAGGCGAGGTCCGTGCCGATCGCCACCGCGGGCGAGACGCCCCCGACGAGGATGAGCAGGGGCGTCATCAGCGAGCCGCCGCCGATGCCGGTGAGGCCGACGAGGATGCCCACGCCGAGGCCGAAGACGATGTAGATGGGGTCCATGGGTCTCTCTCCGCGGGGCCGTCGCTAGACGTGCAGCCCGCACTCCGTCTTGTCGGTCCCCGCCCAGCGACCCTCGCGGCCGGCGCCGGGGTTCGTGCACGTGGCGCAGCCGATGGACTCGAAGCCCTTGTCGTGGAGCTCGTTGTAGGGGAGCTCCGCCTCGTGGATCCGGGCCCAGAGGTCCTTCTCGGTCCAGGCCGCGAGCGGGTTGTACTTCCACATGGAGCGCTTCTGGTCCCACTCGACGAGCTCCGTTCCCTCGCGGGTCGGCCCCTGCTCGCGGCGGATGCCGGTGATCCAGGCGTCGCTGCCGGCCAGCGCGCGCTCGAGCGCCGCGACCTTCGGCGGCGGATCCCCGAGCGAGCAGCAGTGCTCGGCCGGGCCCGTGTACGGGCGGTCGTGGTCCGCCGCGTCCTCGACCTCGATGGCGACGCCGAAGCGGTCCTCGAAGGCCTTCCACGTCGCGAGCGTCTCCGGGAAGAGGACGCCCGTGTCGATCGTGACGACGCGGACGTGGGGGGCGCACCTCATCAAGGCGTCGAGGAGGACGGACTCCTCCTTCTGGAAGGAGCAGAGGAAGGTCAGCCGCTCGTGGGCGGCCGCCTTCTCGAGGGTGTCGGTCAGACCGCGCACTCGCCCTCACCACGCTGCACGACGAACGGGACCTTCTTCGTCCAGTCGATGAACTGGTCCATGGTCTGCAGGCCGAACTCGGACGGCATCGCGAGCTGGCGGACCTCGTCCTCGAAGCGCTTCCCCGTCACGCGGGTCGCGAAGGCGTTGAACTCCTCGCCCTCCTCGCGCTCGGCCTCGTACATGCGGATCCAGCGCTCGACCGCCTCGGGGACGCGCTTGGCGGGGAGGCGGACCTTCAGGCGCGTGCCGTAGACGATCTCGCCGCCCTCGTAGTTGCCGCCGATGTGGGCGACGTAGGCGGGGATCGTGTGCTCCCCCGCCTTGATCGAGGCGCCGTAGAACCCGATGTTCGCGATGTGGTGCTGGGAGCAGCCGTTGGGGCAGCCCGACATCTTGATGTGGAGCTTCTTCGTCAGCGGGTCCGTGATCCCCATCTCCTCCACCTTCGCCATGACGGCGCGGTTGAGGCCCATGGAGGAGGTGATGCCGAGCTTGCAGGAGTCCGTGCCGGGGCACGAGACGACGTCGACGACCTCGTTGACGCCCGCGGCGCCGATGCCCATGCCCTTCAGGGCGGTCCAGACCTCGTAGAGGTGCTCGTCGCGGACCCAGCGCAGCACGAGGTTCTGGTGGACCGTCGTGCGGACCCAGCCGCCCGAGTAGTCGCGGGCGATCCCGGCGAGGGTGCGCAGCTGCTCCGGATCGAGGTCGCCGCGGATGACCCGGGCCTCCACGGCGGAGAAGCCGGCCTGCTTCTGCGGGCGCACGGAGGAGGCCTTCCAGGTCTCGAACTCGCTCAGGTCCCCGTTCGGCGAGGCGAACTGCGTCGGCGCGGCGTTCGCCGTCGCCTCCTCGTCGATGTCCATGCGCAGGCCGGCGACGTCGAAGTTCCGCTCCGCGACCCAGTCGCCCTTGCGCTCCTCGTCGACGAGCTTGCGGAACTCCTCCATGCCGATCTTGTCGACGAGCACCTTGATGCGCGCCCGGGCGCGGTTCACGCGCAGCCAGTCCGTGCGGTCGAAGATGCGGAAGACGGCCTCGGCCACCTCGAGGTACTCGCCGTCGTCGAGCCCGACGAAGTCGTAGAGGGTCGGCGCGACGCGGGGCATGATCGACGTGCCGCCGCCGACGCGGACCTCGACGCCGCGGACGCCGTCCTTCTCCGTGGCGATGAAGGCGATGTCGTGGATGCCGGTGAGGGAGCGGTCGACGTTCGGCGTGCCGTCGAAGGCCGTCTTGATCTTGCGCGGCATGAGCTGCGTCGTCGGGTGGCGGACGAAGTAGCGGACGTACGCGCCGGCGTAGGGCGTGAGGTCGAAGAGCTCCTCCTCGACGACACCCGCGTAGGGGTCGCCCGTGACGTTGCGGACCGTGTTGCCGCAGCCCTCGCGGGAGGAGAGCCCGGCGTCGGAGAGCTCGCGGATGAGCGCGGCCGCGTCCCGCAGCGGGACGTGGTGCATCTGGATGTTCTGCCGGGTCGTGATGTGCGCCTTGTTCAGGGGCACGTACTTCTCGACGACGTCGGCGAAGGCCTCGATCTGCTCCGGGGTGATGCCACCCATGGGGAGCTTCACGCGGATCATCTGCACGTCGGCCTGCCGCTGGCCGTAGACGCCCTGCTTCAGGCGGAAGCCGATGAACTGGTTCTCCGGCGTCTGGCCGTCGAGGTACTTCTCGGACTCCTGGTCGAAGTCGTCGAACTCCTTGGCGATGATCGGGATGACGTGGCCCGGGATCTCGTGGACCTCGGGGCTCTGCAGCGAGCCACGGCCGCTGATCTTCGTCGTCGAGGAAGGCTCCATGACCGGAAGCGTAGCGGGTATACCCGGTCGGCTTTCACCCCTTTCACCGCACCGATGGGGTGGGGAAGCCGACGCGGCCCTCGCGGGCTGCCGCCGACGCGCCAGAGGCGCCGCGGTGGCGCGGGCGCGCTCAGCCCCAGGGGACGGGGTCGCCCCAGGGCGACGGGGCGTCGGGCTCGCGGCCCGTCCCCTCGAGCAGCGCCGCGCGCTGCCACGGGCTCACGGTCGGCTCCTCCGCGGGCGCCGGCGGTGCGGTGTCCCGGCGGAACTGCTCGAGCGCCGCCGCGATCGCGGCGGCCTCGTGCGGCGTGGCGGGCTGGTGGGTCGTGAGGGCCATGGGGCGGCGAACCCTACCGGCGCTTCGCCGTCACCCGCCGCTCCCCGAACGGCTTGGCCGAGAGCCGGAGCGTCGTGCCGCGCGCCGCCGTGATGCGCAGGCGGTGCGTGCCCGCCGCGAGGCGCTTCCGGGTCGTCTTGCGCAGGACCTTCCCGCGGCGAACCGTCGAGAGCGAGACGGGCGCGGGGCGGGCCAGGCGGAAGGACACGGTGCGGACCGCGCCCTTCCGGCTCGTGCGGATCCGCGCCAGCGCGGGGGTCCGTGCGGCCCCGAGCAGCGTCGTCCGCAGCGCCTTGTCCGCCTCGATGTCCTTCCGGCAGAACGGCAGGGTCACCCAGCGCTTCTCGGAGAACAGCCGCGTCTGGTCCGCGTAGTACGGCGAGGTCGGGTCCGTGGACTGGGAGTAGGTGAGGATCGTCCGGGCGTCCGGGCAGGTCCCGTTCGGCGCGACGACCTGGATGAAGCTCGAGCCGTGCACGACGTCCGGGAAGCCGCTCCTGGCGTTCCACGGCGCGGTGATGACCTGGAAGACGCCCGTGCCGCCCGGGCCGCCGTGGATCGGGACCCGCTCGGTCCCCCGCAGCTCGTACTGGAAGCCGCGCAGGCCGGAGGCCACGGGGATCCCGGCGCCCGCCAGGTCGTTGATGGCGTCGCCGAGCGCCTGCTGCACCTGCGGGTTCTCCGTGTTGAGCCCCCGGGGCGTGCCCGTGGGGTCGCCGACGTCGAAGGGCACGTCGTAGGGCGAGGCGTTGGCCGCGAGCGCCCGCGTGGCGAAGCGGCGGAAGAGCGGCGCGCCGCCCGCGTCGAGGTCGTCGCGCAAGGACCACTTCGCGAGGACGTCGCAGGCCGCGGTCGCGTCCACGGGGCCCTTGCTGGACGGGACCGTGGGGGTCGCGCGGCAGTAGGCGACGAGCTCGTCGCGCCACAGCTCGGCCGCCTTCCCGCGGTCGTTGAACTCGATCTTCGCCAGGTTGTCGACCGTGAAGCCCTTGCCGCCGGGCTCCCCGTCCTTGTCCGCGAGCCGCTCCTCGGCGATGGTCAGGCCCATCCGGGTGCGCAGGGAGCGCGCGGTCCGCTCGTCCCCGATGACCCGGGAGAAGCCCTCGAGGGGCTGGCGCGGGTTCGTCAGCCAGTAGGAGTCGTTCGAGTTCAGGACGTAGTCGTCGCGGCGCAGGGAGGGCTGGTCCCCCGGCCCCATCGTCCCGGGCTCGACCGCGTCCTTGCCCGTCGTCCAGTCGCAGGACGACGCGGAGCCGTCGAGCACCTGCAGGCGCTGCGCGGTCTCGAGCGCCACCCCGAGCGGGGTCGAGCAGCGCTGGATCTTCTCCGAGGTGACGCCGGGCATGGAGCCGATGTCCGCGTAGTACGCGTTCCCGGCCTTGTCCGCGGCGATCGTGTTGACCCACGGGATGCCCTGGTACTTGCGCTCGATCGCGTCGAGCTCGTCGACCGACTGGGCCTTGTCGGTCTCGAAGAAGTGGTTGAGCAGCCGGAAGTTCGTCGCGTTCGCGTCGGCCATGACGTACGCGCGCTCCGGCGTCCACGGGAAGATCGGCAGGCCGAGGATCCCCGTCAGGACGGAGCGGTCGCCCGCCGAGTAGAGCGTCTTCGTCCGCGGCTCGAGCTTGCCGTCGGCCCCCTTGGCCATGACGGTCACCGTCGAGCGCCGCAGCTGCTTGACCTGGCCGTCGACGAGGTAGCTCGTCGGGCTGCCCGGGACCAGCTTGAGCTCGTAGATCGTGAAGCGGCGCGCCGTGGAGACCGTGTGGCTCCAGGCCAGCCCCTTCGTGTAGCCGATCAGGACGCCGGGGACCCCGAGCAGGGAGCCGCCGCTGACGTCGAGCTTCCCCGGCACGGTGATGTGCGCCTGGTAGAAGCGCTCGGGCCCCTCCCACGGGAAGTGCGGGTTGCCCAGGAGCAGCCCCTTGCCGTCGCGGGTCCCGGCGCGGCCGATGCCGTAGGCGTTGGAGCCCAGGCCGCCGAGGCGCTCGTCGACCTCGCCCGGCTTCATCGCCGCCACGGCGTCGTCGGCCCGCGCGCTCGCGCCCGGGTCGATCCCGCCCGGGGGCGTCGCGCCGGCGATCCCGTCGATGGCGACGCCCTGGGAGGCCAGGAGCGCGAGCTGGTAGAAGCGGTGGTAGGCGTCCAGGCGCGTGATCGGGGTGACCCACGACGCGCCCTTGCAGGCCGGGTCGGTGATCCCGTCGGGGCCGCCGATGCGCTGCAGGTGGGCGTTCCACCCGGCGACGTACCCCCGCACGACCTCGTCGAAGTCCGGGAGCGGCCCGCGGGGCGGCTTGAGCTCGAGGAGCTTCTCGACGATCCTCTCGTCGTTGATCCGCTGGTAGAAGAAGTCCGAGTTGAGGTTGTTCGCGCTCGAGCCGTTGCCGCGCAGCTCGATGCGCTTGTCCGGACCGAAGACGCGCGAGCGCTGCGCCCGCACCGTCACGTAGGTCTCGGCCACGACGCAGATGTCGTCCTGGGCGAGCGCGTCGGCGTAGCCGTAGCCCGCGTCGAAGAGCGTCTTGCCCTGGATGTGCGGGATGCCGTGCGCGGAGCGCTGCACGACGACGGAGGGCTTGGCCTCCGAGGCGGACGCGGCGGAGGGGGAGGCGGCGGCCGCGGCGAGCAGCGGCAGCAGGGCGGCGCGGGACCAGCGCGCACGGACGGGGCTCATGCGACGAAGGTAGGACAACCGGTGCGTTGGACCGGCGGCCCTCTCGGTGACATGACAGCCCGCAGCCCCCGGGTAGCCTCCGCCGGGATGCCCGACGTCCCGGTCCTCTCCCACGCCGCGGTGCTCGCCGCCGTCACGCCGGAGGCGGCGATCGGGGCGGTCCGCGAGGCGTTCGTGCACCACCGCCGCGGCGACTGGGTCATGCCGCCGAAGACGTACCTCGCCTCGCCGGGCTTCGGCGACTTCCGGGCCATGCCCGCCCGCGGCGACGGCCTCGCGATGCTCAAGTGGATCTCCTCCTTCCCGCAGAACCCGGCGCGCGGCCTGCCGACGGTCATCGGGGTCGTGCTGCTCAACGACGCCGAGACGAGCGAGCCGGTCCTCGCGCTCGACGCGGGTGCGGTGACCGCGCTGCGCACGGGTGCGGTGGCGGCGGTCGCGACGCAGGCGCTCGCGCCCGGCGCGCGCACCGCGGGGGTCGTCGGCGCCGGGGTCAACGGCGCGTGGACGGCGCGCTGCCTCGTGGCGGCGGGCTTCGCGGACGGCGTCGTCGCCGACCCGCGCGAGGACGCGGCGCGCGCCCTGGCCGAGGAGCTCGGCTGGCGGACGGGCACCCTCGCCGACGCGCTCGCGCAGGACGCGGTGAGCTGCGTGACCCCGGGCGGCACGCCGCTGGTGACCGAGGCGGACCTCCGGCCCGGCCTGCACCTGAACATGCTCGGCGCGGACGGGCCGGGCAAGGCGGAGGCGACCGTCGACGCGGTCGCGGCCTGCGCGCTCTACTGCGACGAGTGGGCGCAGGCCTCGCACGGCGGGGAGCTCACGGGCGCGGTCGAGGCCGGGCGGGTGCGGCGCGAGGACGTGACGGACCTCGGCGCGGTGCTCGCGGGGGAGGTCGGCGCGCCCGACGGCGCGCGGCCGACGCTCTTCGACTCCACGGGGCTCGCGATCCAGGACCTCGCGATCGCCCGCGCCGCGCTGCAGGCGCTGCGGGCGGGTGGGGTCGAGGCCGGGACGATGGAGCTCTAGGTGCTGGCGGCGGCGATCGAGCGGATCGGCACGACGGTCCCGGACGACGCGCTCGTCCTCGACGTGGGGGGCTGGGCCGCGCCGTTCAACCGCGCCGACTGGGTGCTGGACCTCCTGCCCCACGACTCGCGGCAGGTCCTCGAGGCGCGCGGCGGCGCGTGGGAGCGCTTCAGCGCCCGGACCTGGGTGCAGCGCGACGCGTGCGGGCGCCGGCCGTGGCCGTGGCCCGACGGGCACTTCGACTTCGCGATCTGCTCCGGGGTGCTCGAGGTGCTCCGCGACCCCGTGTGGGTCTGCCAGGAGCTCTCGCGCGTCGCCCGCGCGGGGTACGTGGAAGTCGCGACCGTCGAGAGCGAGCTCATCGCCGAGCCGGGCTGGCTGCCCGACCACCGCTGGCTGTGCGACTTCACGGGCGGGGAGCTCGTCTTCACCCACAAGTCGGGGGCGCTGCGCGACGACGCCGCGCTGCGGGTCGGTGGCCGCTGGCAGGAGCGCATGACCCCCGAGGACCACGTCCAGGGCTTCTTCTGGCAGGACGAGGTGCGCGCCCGCGAGCGCTTCCTCGTCGGGCCGGACCGCGAGGCCGCGCTGGCCGAGCTCCGCGTGCGGCTGCGCGACCGCTTCGAGCCGACCACCGCGGAGGTCGTGGCGCGCCAGGCCCGCGACGTCGCCCGGCAGGGCTTCGACCTGGCCAAGGGCCCCGCGGGCAAGGCCGCCCGCGGGGTCTTCGACGGCCTCACCCGCCGCGGGCGTGACTAGCTCGCCGGCGGGCCGTTCTGGCCCTTCACGGAGGCCTGCCCTCGGGCCACCTTGTAGGTGACGGCCGGCACCTGCTC
This sequence comes from uncultured Solirubrobacteraceae bacterium, assembly GCA_963844155.1. Lineage (GTDB taxonomy): Bacteria > Actinomycetota > Thermoleophilia > Solirubrobacterales > Solirubrobacteraceae > Paraconexibacter. The sequence continues at coordinate 1,072,229 of CAWJMY010000001.1, read as the reverse complement.
CTTCGTGCGCTGCTTGATCGTCCTCATGCGCACGAGGTCGCAGGTCAGGCCGTCCTTGCGCGCCTCGATCCGGCCGTAGCCGTGGTGGTCGAAGTCCGCGTAGTCGACCCAGGGGTTGATGTTCCGCAGGGCGTCGATCAGCCCGGGCGACGTGCTCGGGTTCTGGTCGTTGCCCTTGATCGTCGCGCCGTTGCCCGCGTCGAGGTCCGTCTCGCCCAGGGAGGTCATCGTGATGGAGCCGCCGACGAACTCGAGCGCGGCGTTCTCGCCCTTGCCCATGTCCGTGCGCACGTCGCCCGCGATGAACGTGTGGATGTCCCCCGTGACGAAGACGACGTCCTTGATCGCCTTGGTCCTGATGTGGGCCAGCAGCTCCTCGCGCTCCCGCGGGTAGCCCTGCCAGCCGTCGAAGGTGTAGAACGAGTCGCCGAGGACCTTCGTCGGCATCATCGTCAGCTCGTTGCCGACGACCTTCCAGGCCGCCGGGGAGGCGCTCAGCCGATCCTTCGTCCACTGCATCTGCCGGCGCCCGAGGAAGTTCCGGGGCTGGTCCCACTCGGCGCAGGCCGGCGCCACCTTGTCGCCGCAGGGCTGGTCGTCGCGGTACTGGCGCTGGTCGAGCATGAGCAGGTCGACGGTCTTGCCGAAGCGCAGCCCGCGGTAGAGCCGCCCGGGCACCTTCGGGAGGAAGGGCATGCTCTCGAAGAAGGCCGTGTAGCCCGCCTTCTTGCGCTTGGCGCTGAAGCCCTTGTCGCGCGGCAGCCCGCCGTCCGCCTCGCCCCCGGCGTAGTTGTCGACCACCTCGTGGTCGTCCCAGGTCGTGACCATGGGGAAGCTCGCGTGGACGGCCTGGAGGTTCTTGTCCGTGCGGTAGAGCGCGTACTTGCCGCGGTAGTCGTCGAGGGTCGTGGCCACGCCGACCCTGTCCTTGCGCACGCCCGTCCCGCCGGGCTTGTGGTACTCCTCGGCGTAGACGTAGTCCCCGAGGCAGACGACGAAGTCGAGGTCGTCCTGCGCCATCGCGGCGTGCGCGTTGTAGAAGCCGTGCGCGTACTCCTGGCAGGAGAAGAACGCGAAGCGCACGGGCTGCTCGGAGTCCGGCGGCAGCGCGGTGCGCGTCCGGCCGACCATGGAGTGCGTCGTCCGCGTGGTGAAGCGGTAGAAGTAGTCCTCGTAGGCCTTCAGGCCCGTGACCCGGGCCTTGACGGAGTGCCCGCGAAGCGCGCTCGTCGCGATCTGCTTGCGGGCGACGACCTTGCGGAAGCCCCGGTCCGTCGCGACCTCCAGGCCGACCAGCCCGGCGCCGTCGACGCCGCGGATGCGCGTGAGCAGCGTGATCGCGTGCGGCTCGGGGTCGCCGCTGAGCACCCCGCCCGGGAACGTCCCGTCGCGGTAGCGCCCGGCCTTCTTGGCCGCGAGGGCGATCTCGGAGCCGATGACGTCGGGGATGAGGACCGTCGCGGCGGCAGCCGCGCCGGCGGAGGAGAGGAAGGACCGTCGGGACAGGTGGGACATGGCGCGACCGTAGTCGGCTCCGCTTCCCGGTGTGACCGGTTCGTTCGTCCAGCGCCGGTCAGGCCGCGACGGCCGCGATCGCGGCATCGCGGTCCTCGTGCACGGGCAGCAGCTGGTGCGCCCGGGTCAACGAGAAGAGGTGGCGCACGGTCCCCTGCGGCAGGCAGCAGATCGCGAAGCGCCCGGGCTCGGCGGTCGTCCGGGCGGTCCGGATGAGGGCGCTGAGCCCGGAGGAGTCCAGGAACGTGCACCCGCAGAGGTTCACGACGACCGCCGCCCCGCCGTCCACCAGGGCCGCGAGCTCCTGCTCGAGGCGCTTGCCGCTCCCGAGGTCCACCTCGCCCTGCACGTGCAGCTCCACGACGCCGGGCGCGGGGTGCTCGTGCTCGATGGTCAGCCGTGTCGGCATGTCCTCCGTGTCCCCGGGGCCGCCGCTCGCGACACGGGCCGTCCCCTACAGCGGGATGTTCCCGTGCTTGCGCTTGGGGCCCGGCTCGCGCTTGGTCAGGAGCGTGTGCAGCGCGTTGATGAGCTTCGGCCGCGTCTCGTGCGGGAGGATCACGTCGTCGATGTAGCCGCGCTCGGCCGCGACGTAGGGGTTCGCGAAGCGGGCCTTGTAGTCGTCCATGAGCTTCGAGCGGCGCTCGTCCGGGGTCGGCGAGGCGGCGATGTCGCGGCGGTAGATGATGTTGACCGCGCCCTCGGGGCCCATGACCGCGACCTCGGCCTGCGGCCAGGCGAAGTTGAAGTCCGCGAGCAGGTGCTTGGAGGCCATGACGTCGTAGGCGCCGCCGTAGGCCTTGCGGGTGATGACCGTGATCTTCGGGACGGTCGCCTCCGTGAACGCGTAGAGGAGCTTCGCGCCGTGGCGGATGATGCCGCCCCACTCCTGCGAGGTGCCCGGGAGGAAGCCCGGCACGTCCGTGAAGGTGATGATCGGGATGTTGAACGCGTCGCAGGTGCGCACGAAGCGGGCGGCCTTCGCGCTGGCGTCGATGTCGAGGACGCCCGCCATCTGCGCGGGCTGGTTGCCGACGACGCCGACGGCGTAGCCGTCGAGGCGCGCGAAGCCGCAGACGATGTTCTTCGCCCAGTGCTCGTGGATCTCGAAGAACTCCTCGTCGTCCACCGTGAGCTTGATGACGTTGCGCATGTCGTACGGCTTGTTCGCCGAGTCGGGGACGATCGTGTCGAGCGCCTCGTCCATGCGGTCGGTGGGGTCGTCCGTCGGGATCCTCGGCGGCGTCTCGAGGTTGTTCTGCGGCAGGAAGCCGATGAGGAAGCGCGTGTCCTCGATGCACTGGTCCTCGTCCTCGGCGGCGAGGTGCGCGACCCCCGACTTCGAGTTGTGGGTCATCGCGCCGCCGAGCGACTCGAAGTCGACCTCCTCGCCCGTGACCGTCTTGATGACGTCGGGCCCCGTGATGAACATGTGCGACGTCTCCTTCACCATGAAGATGAAGTCCGTGATCGCCGGGGAGTAGACCGCGCCGCCCGCGCAGGGCCCCATGATCAGCGAGATCTGGGGGATGACCCCGGAGCACTTGACGTTGCGGACGAAGACGTCGCCGTAGGCGCCGAGGGAGACGACCCCCTCCTGGATGCGCGCGCCGCCCGAGTCGTTGATGCCGATGACGGGGCAGCCGATCTTCGCGGCCAGGTCCATGACCTTGCACATCTTCTCGGCCATGACCTCGCCGAGGGAGCCGCCGAAGACCGTGAAGTCCTGGGAGAAGACGCAGACCCGGCGGCCGTCGATGGTCCCGTGGCCCGTGACGACCGCGTCGCCCCACGCCCGGTTCTTCTGCATGTCGAAGTCGACGGTGCGGTGGCGGACGAAGGTGTCGAGCTCCTGGAAGGAGCCCTCGTCGAGCAGCTTCTCGATCCGCTCGCGGGCGGTGTACTTGCCCTTGGCGTGCTGCTTCTCCTCGGCCTCGGGGGACGAGTGCGCGGCCGCCAGGCGCAGCTCCTGGAGCTGGGCGACCTTCTCGTCGAACGTCTCGGGGGAATGCTGGCGCGTGGTCATCCGCGCGAGATCCTAGTGAGCCGCGCCCCGCGGCAGCCCCTCCGCGTGGGCCCGGGTCAGCGCCTGCGCGGCTTGACGCGCGCCGTCGGCCCGGCGGTCAGCGTCCGCGTCCGGTAGCCGCTCCTGGTGGCGGTGACCCTCGCGGTGATCCGCTTGCCCGTGGTGCCGCCGCGGAGGGTCAGCGTGGTCCGTGACTGCCCGGCGATCCGCTTGCCCGCGGCGTACCAGCGGATCGTGAGCCTGACCCCGGTCTGGCGGAACGTGGGGATCCGGAGGGTGAGGCGCTTGCCGACCCGCGCCTCGCCCTGCAGCCTCGCGCTCCGGCGCAGGCCGAGCGCCGGGAGGGTGGCCGTCGCCGGGGGCGTGCTCGCGGTCGGCGGCGCCGTGCCCGGCGGCGTCGTGCCCGGCGGCGCAGTCGTCGCCCCGCCGATCGTGACCCCCGCGCTCTCGACGCTCAGGACGTTGGGCGCGCCGAGGCCGCGGGCGGTGACCCGGAAGCTGATCCGGGCACCGGCGTCGGCCGTGCTCGGCGTGTACTCCTTCCCGGTCACGTTCGGGATCGGCGCGCCGTCGCGCAGCCAGCCGAACGTGAAGCTGTTCGGCTCGAGCGTCCAGCTGCCCTGGCTGCCGGTGAGCTTCTGCCCGACGGCGGGCGTGCCGGCGATGGCGGGCGGCGTCGTGGCCCGCCGCGTCTCGTCGGGCTGGGTGGTGTCGATGACGTAGAGGCGGCGCGAGGCTGCGGAGATCGGGCTTCCCGCGGGGATCGGGAAGGACGAGGGGAAGATGACCTTCGAGCCCAGCTGGACGAAGGGGCCCGCGAGCGGCGCGCCGTTCGGACTTGCCGCGAAGGGGCCTGCGGTCAGCGCGAAGGTGCCCGTCGCGGTGCCGTCCGTGCGCCAGACGGCGCCCCCGAAGGGCGAGAAGCCGCCGCGGAAGTACGCGCGCTCCCCGGCCACGAGCGGCCTGCCCGGCCCGTACCCGTCGCCCTCGACCGCGCCGAGGAGCGCGGTTCCGGGTGCGGTCCCGTCGGAGGCGTAGACGTCGGAGCCGCGCAGCAGCCCGAAGCCGGTCCGGAACGGGAAGAGCTGCATCTGGCCGCTGCCGCCGGGACCCGGCGTGATGTCGCTGACGACGGAGGTCGTGGCCGCCGTGCCCTTCGTGCGCCACACCTCGCCACCCGTGCCCGGGTCGTCGGGCAGGTAGTAGAGCGTGTCGCCGTTGACCTGCGCGTCGTCCTGGAAGCCGGTGCCCGTCGAGAGCGGGTGGTGCTCGTAGACGAGCGCCGTCCCCGCCTCCGTCCCGGTCGTGCTCCACAGCTCCCGGCCGTGCGTGCCGTCGTCCGCGGTGAAGTACACGCGCTCCGTCGTCGCGAGGAAGTCCCTCGGGCCGCTCCCCTCCACGCCGGGCCTGACCTCCTTCAGCACCGAGGTCCCGCCCGGAGTGCCGTCCGTGCTCCAGGGCTCCGTCGCGCTGTTGGCGCCCGTGGCCGAGTCGAAGTAGGCCTTCCCGCCGAGGACCGCGACCTCCTCGGAGCCGATGTTGTCGACCCCGGAGCTGATCTTCGTGAAGGTCGTCCCGGCCGCCCCGAGCGCGTAGAGCCCGTAGTTCGTGTTCATGTTCTCGAGCTGGCGCAGGAGGACCTTGCCGTTGACCGCGCCGAGCAGGGGGCCGTTCGCGGTCCCGCCGGCGAAGGTCGCCTTCTGGAGGGCACCGCCCGCGTCGATGACGTAGACGACGGAGGTGCCGTCGGTCGGCGTGTCGTTGCTCGCGTTGAAGAAGAGGCGGTCGGCCACGACCCGGAACCCGCTCGGGGAGCCGCTGGCGCTCGCGGGCCCCACCCGGAAGTCCTTCACGAGCGTCGTGCCGGCCGCGGTGCCGTCCGTGCGCCAGAGCTCCCGGCCGACGACCCCGTCGTCGGCGGCGAAGTAGACGAACCCGCCGAAGGCCACGAACTCCGTGCCGGTCGAGAGGAAGGTGGGGCCGCCCGGGTCGACGAACCGGTCGGCCGAGGCGATCGCCGGGAGGAGGAGGAAGGTGGCGAGCGCGAGGCCGACGAGGAGTGAGCGCCGAGGTGCCATGACCCGGAGGCTAGGTCCGGCCACCGCCGTCGTCCACAGGACATCCGGCCACTGCCCTTCGCCGGCGGGGCGTGACGATGCGCGCCCGGCCCACCCGGGCAGACTCCAGGCCCATGGCCCGCCCCTTCCCGCCCTGCCCCGGAGTCCGCCACTCCTTCCACGACGTCGCGTCCGGCGTGCGCCTGCACGTCGCCGAGGCCGGCCCCGAGGACGGTCGCCCCGTCGTCCTGCAGCACGGCTGGCCCCAGCACTGGTGGTGCTTCCGCGGGGTGATCCCCGCACTGGCCGACGCGGGCTTCCGGGTCATCGCCCCGGACCTGCGCGGCTCGGGGTGGAGCGACGCGCCCCCGCGGGGCTACGACAAGGAGCAGTTCGCCTCGGACACCCTCGCGCTGCTGGACGCGATGGGGCTCGAGCGCGTGGCCTTCGTCGGTCACGACTGGGGCGGCTGGACGGGGCAGCTCGTCGCGCTGCGGGCGCCCGAGCGCATCGAGCGGCTCATGCTCCTGAACATCGCGTCGGTCTGGGGCGGGCCGAAGCTCCAGAGCGCGCTGAACTCGTGGCGGCTGGGCTACCAGGTGGTCGGGGTGCCGAAGCTCGGCCCGGCGCTCCAGCGCTCGCGGCTCATGCGCAAGGGCTACCCCGGAGTGCCCGAAGCCGCCGCCGCGGAGTTCGCGGCGGCGATGCGCGAGCCGGCGCGGGCGGAGGCTGGGCTCGCAGGTCTACCGCACGTTCGTCACGAAGGAGCTCGCGGGGATCGCCTGCTGGCCGCTACGACGGTCAGACGGCTCACCATGCCGGTGAAGGTCCTGCACGGCACGGCGGACCCCGTCGTCCGGCCGTTCCTCGTCGAGGAGTTCCGCGCTCACTGCGACGACGTGGAGATCGAGTGGGCGTTCGGGACGGGCCACTTCATCGCCGACGAGCAGCCCGCGCTGGTGGCCGAGCGCCTGCTCGCGTTCCTGGGCTGAGCGCCGCGGGCACGGACTGAGGGTGCGCGAAGCCGTCGTCATCGGAGCCGGGCAGAACGGGCTGGCCGCGGCGATCCGCCTCGCGGGCGCCGGGCTGCCCGTCACGGTCCTGGAAGCCGCGGACGCGCCGGGCGGCGCGGTGCGCACGGGCGAGCTCACCGCTGCCGGGCTTCCGCCACGACACCTACTCGGCCGTCTACCCCGCCACCGCGGCCTCGCCCGTGTTCTCCGCGATGCCGCTGCACGAGCACGGCCTCGAGTGGGTGCACCCCGAGGCCTGCGTCGCCCACACGCTGACCCCGGACTCCTCCGCGGTCCTCTACCGCTCCGTCGAGCGGACCGCCGCGTCGCTCGACGCGCTGCACCCGGGCGACGGCGCGGCGTGGGCGCGCTTCGTGCAGCCGTTCATCGACGCCTGGGACGGCGTGCGCTCCACGATGCTCTCGGGCTTCCCGCCCGTCGGGGGCCCGGCGAAGCTCCTGCTCCAGGCCGGGCCGGTCCACTCCGCGCGGTTCGCCTCGCTGCTCGTGGGCTCCTCCGAGGCGCTCGGTCGCCGCATCTTCGACGGGGAGGGCGCACGCGCCTGGCTCGACTCGGCCGCGACCCACGGCGACACGCCGCCGCAGCGCGCGGGCTCGGCGATCGCGGCGTTCTACCTGAACCTCATGGGGCACACGGTCGGCTGGCCGTCGCCGCGCGGCGGCTCGCAGGCGATCACGGACGCGCTCGTCGGCCACCTGCGCTCGCTCGGCGGGCAGGTCCGCTGCGGCGCGCGGGTGACGCGGGTCGCGTCCTCCGGCGGCCGCGTCACCGCCGTGGAGCTCGCGGGCGGGGAGCGCGTGAAGGCGGACCTCGTCGTCGCCGACGTCATGCCGATCGCGCTCGCGGCGATGGCCGAGGACGGGCTGCCGCCCCGCTACAAGCGCGCGCTGCGGCGCTTCGTCTACGGCCCGGCGACCCTCAAGGTCGACTGGGCGCTGGACGGGCCGATCCCGTGGAGCGACCCCGCGGTGCGCACGGCGGGGACCGTCCACGTCGGCGGCCCGCACCAGGAGTTCCTGAGCACGGTCCGCGAGGTCCAGCACGGGCTCCCCGAGAAGCCGTTCATGCTCCTCGGCCAGCAGTCCGTCGCGGACCCGACCCGCGCGCCGGAGGGCAAGCACACCGCCTGGGCCTACACGCACGGCCCCTCCGACGTGGACTGGGTCGCCGCGCAGCCCTTCCACGTGGAGCGCATGGAGGCGCAGATCGAGCGCTTCGCCCCGGGCTTCCGCGACCGCATCCTCGCCCGGAACGTCGCGGGGCCGGCCGAGCTCGAGCGCGACGACGCGAACCTCATCCACGGCGACGTGGGCGGCGGCAGCTACCGCCTCTCCCAGGTCGTCTTCCGCCCGACGGTCGGCATCTCGCCCTACCGCACGCCGCTGAAGGGCCTCTTCCTCGGGAGCGCCGCGGCGTTCCCGGGCGGCGCGGTCCACGGCGTCCCGGGCGACGCGGCCGCGCGCGCCGCGCTGCGCCGCTGGCCCTGAGCGGAGGCGGGCGGGGCGCCGCGTCGACAGCGGGCGTGGAACGGTGGCTCCCGGCCGCGATCCCACGCCGGATCCTCGGCGCGGGCACAGCGGGCGTGGAAGTGCGGGTCGGCGGAGGCGGACCCACCGTTCCACGCCCGCGACGGACCACTGGGACAGCGGGCGTCGAACGGTGGCGCCACGCCACGGTCCCACGCCCGCTGCGCCGCGGCCGCGCGCCGCGGCGCGCGGACCTCAGCCCAGGACGACGCCGGCGATCGCGGCGTTCAGGAGGTTCACGAGCGAGCCCGCGAGCAGCGCCTTGAGGCCGAGCTTCGCGACGTCCGCGCGGCGCTCGGGCGCCAGGCCGCCGAGCGTGCCGATCTGGATCGCGATCGAGGCGAAGTTCGCGAAGCCCGCGAGGGCGAAGGTCGTCACGACGACGGTCTTCTCGGAGAACCCGTCGATCTTCGGCCCGAACTCCGCGAAGGCGACGAACTCGTTCAGGACCGTCTTGAGGCCGATGAAGTTGCCCGCGTCCTGCGCCTCGGACCACGGCACGCCGATGAGCCAGGCGACGGGCGCGAAGACGTAGCCCAGGACCTTCTGCAGGGTGAGCGTGTCGTCGCCGAACCAGCCGCCGACGCCGCCGAGGATCCCGTTGGCGAGCGCGATGAGCGCGACGAAGGCGATGAGCAGCGCGGCGACCGTCACGGCGATCTTCCCGCCGGCGAGCGCGCCGCGGCCCGTGGCGTCGATGACGTTCGCGGACTCCTCGTCGCGGACGTCCCGGACGCTCGCGTCGACGGTCGACTCCTCCGTCTCCGGGCAGCATGAGGTTCGCGATCAGGAGCGCGCCCGGGGCGTTCATGAGCGTCGCGGCCAGGAGGTACTCGAGCGGCGCGCCGAGCAGGGAGTAGCCCACGAGCGTCGAGCCCGCGACGGAGGCGAACCCGGCCGTCATGACCGTGAAGAGCTCCGCGCGCGTGAGGCGCTGGAGGTAGGGCGAGATGAGCAGCGGCGCCTCGGTCTGCCCGAGGAAGATGACGGTGGTCGCGTAGACCGAGCTCGAGCTTGCTCGTGCGCAGGACCCAGCGGATCGCGCCCCCGACGACGTCGACGAAGACCTGGATGACGCGGAGGTAGTAGAGGAGCCCGATGAGCGCGCCGAGGAAGACGATCACCGGCAGGACGGAGATCGCGAACGGCACGTCGTCGCCCTCGGCGTACTTGCCGAAGACGAACTTCGAGCCCTCCTCCGTGTAGCCCACGAGCGCGGCGACCTGCTTGGCGACGAAGTCGAGCGCATCGCGGCCCGGGCCGAACTTCAGCACGAGGAACGCGAAGGCGACCTGGAAGGCGAGCGCGCCGCCGACCGTCCGCAGCGCGACGCTCCGCCGCGCCTCGGAGGCGGCGAGCGCGACCGCGAGGATGACCGCGACGCCGAGGAGCCCCTGGAACTGGCTCACAGGCGCTCCAGCACGTGCGGGGTCGGCGTGACCTCCTCGTCCCCGACCACGAGCGCGCCCTCCGCGTGGCCGACCGCCTCCTCGACGCCCCGCGTCCCGTGCAGCCGCGCGACGGGCTGGCCCTCCTCGACGCGATCGCCCGGCCGCACGAGCTGCACGACGCCCGCGCCGAAGTCGAGCGCGTCGCCCTTCTTCTGGCGGCCCGGCGCCGAGCGCGAGCGACGCCCGGGCGATCCCGAGCGCGTCGAGCTGCGCGACGACGCCGTCGCGCGGCGCGGTGACCTCCGCGGCGACCTCGGCCACCGGCAGGTCGGCGAGGGCGTCGGGATCGCCGCCCTGCGCGCGGACGACCTCCTCGAGCTTCGCGTAGGCGCTGCCGTCGGCGATCGCGGCGTCGACCTTCCCGCGCGGGTCGGGGATGCCCCGGAGCTCGAGCAGCTCCGCGGCGACGTCGCGGCAGACCTCGTCGAGGTCCGCCCGGACCTCCTCGCCGCGCAGGAACGCGACGCTCTCACGGACCTCGAGCGCGTTGCCGACCGCGGCGCCGAGCGCCGTGTCCATGTCCGTGATGATCGCCCGGGCGTTGATGCCGAGCGCCCGGGAGAGCTTCACGAGCAGCTGCGCGAGCTCGCGCGCGTCGTCGAGGGTCTGCATGAACGCGCCCGAGCCCGACTTGACGTCGTAGACGAGGTGGCCCGCGCCCGTCGCGACCTTCTTGGAGACGATGGAGGAGCCGATGAGCGGCATGGAGTCCACGGTGCCGGTCGTGTCGCGCAGCGCGTAGATCGCCTTGTCGGCCGGGGCGAGCTCGCCCGCCTCGCCCAGCGCGAAGCCGACCTCCTCGACCTGGGAGCGGAACTGCGCCTCGGTCAGCGCGACCCCGAAGCCCGGGATGGCCTCGAGCTTGTCGATCGTCCCGCCCGTGATGCCGAGGCCACGGCCGCTGAGCTTCGCGACCGGCACGCCGCAGGCCGCCACGATCGGCAGCGCGCAGAGCGTGACCTTGTCGCCGACGCCGCCCGTCGAGTGCTTGTCGACGCAGTCGGGGAAGTCGTACCGGGGCCCGGAGTCGGCCATGACGCGGGTCAGCGCCACGGTCTCCTCGTAGTCGAGCCCGACGAGCCGGATCGCCATGAGCAGCGCGGCCATCTGGTAGTCCGGGACGTCCCCCGACGTGTACCCGCCGACGACCTGCGCGAGGAGCTCGTCCGACAGCCGGCCGCCGCGCTTCTTGACCTCGATGGCGTCCGTGACGGAGCTCATGGGGGCCATCCTCCCCCGCGCGCCAGACGCCGAACCGCCGCTCCGGGCACGATGGGGCGATGGACGACGCGCTGCGCAGCTCCGTCGAGGCGTGGATGGCCGACGACCCGGATCCGGGTGCGGTGGAGGAGCTGCGCGCGCTGCTCGACGCGGGGGACGAGGCCGCGCTGGCGGAGCGCTTCCGCACGGGCCTGGCCTTCGGCACCGCGGGGCTGCGCGGGGAGCTCCGGGCCGGGCCGAACGGCATGAACGTCGCGGTGGTCGAGCGGGCGGCGGCCGGCCTCGCCGCCTGGCTGGAGGCCGGGTGCGACGGTCGCGATCGGCTACGACGCGCGGCACCGCTCCGCGGAGTTCGCCGCGCGCCTGCGCCGCGGTGCTCGCGGGCGCGGGCCACACGCCGCGGCTCCTGCCCCGCGCGCTCCCGACCCCCGTCCTGGCGTTCGCGGTCCGCCGCCTGGGCGCGGCGGCGGGGATCATGGTCACCGCCTCGCACAACCCGCCGCGGGACAACGGCATGAAGGTCTACCTCGCCGACGGCGCCCAGCTCGTCCCGCCCGCCGACGCGGAGATCGAGGCGGCGATCGCCGCGGTCGGGCCGCTGCGGGAGCTCGCCCGCGGGCCCGTCCCGGCGCCCGAGGGCGAGGAGCTCGTCGAGGCCTACGTCGCGGCGACGGCGGCGCTGTCGCTGGTCCCCGACCGTGGGGTGCGGGTCGTGGCGACCGCGATGCACGGCGTGGGCCGCGCGACGCTCGAGGCGGTCTTCGCCGCGGCGGGCATGCCGCTCCCGGCCTACGAGCCCTCCCAGGCCGAGCCGGACCCGGACTTCCCGACGGTCGCCTTCCCGAACCCGGAGGAGCCCGGCGCGCTCGACCGCGTGCTGGCGCTCGCGGCGCACGAGGGCGCGGACCTCGTCGTGGCCACGGACCCCGACGCGGACCGCTGCGCCGTCGCGGTCGGCGAGCGCGTGCTGCGCGGGGACGAGCTCGGCCTCCTGCTCGCCGACCACGTGCTCGCCCACCGGCCCGGTCCGGTCGCCACGACGCTCGTCTCCTCCTCCGCGCTCGGGAAGCTCGCGGCGGCGCGCGGCGTGCCCTACGCGGAGACGCTCACGGGCTTCAAGTGGATCGCGCGCGCCCACGCGGACCTCGCGTTCGGCTACGAGGAGGCGCTGGGGTACGCGGTGGCGCCGGGGCTCGTGCGCGACAAGGACGGCATCTCCGCGGCGCTGCTGGCCTGCGAGCGGGCGGCGGAGCTCGCGGCGCGCGGGGCGACGCTCCTCGACCGGCTCGACGAGCTCTGGCTCGAGCTCGGCCTCCACGCGACGGACCAGCTCGCCGTGCGGGTGACGGACCTCGAGGACATCGCGGCGGCGATGGCGCGGCTGCGGGCCGCGCCGCCCGAGGCGCTCGGCGGGCGGGCGGTCGAGGCGGTCGAGGACCTCCTCGCGACGCCCCGTGACGGCGTCCGGGCCGACGTCGTCGTCCTCCGCCTCGCGGGTGGCGCCCGCGTCGTCGTGCGGCCGAGCGGCACGGAGCCGAAGCTCAAGGCCTACCTCGAGGTGGTCGAGGCCGTCGCCGGCGCCGCGGACCTCCCGCGGGCGCGGGAGGCGGCGGACGCCGCCCTCGCAGGCGTCAAGGCCGCGCTGGCGGAGCGCCTCGGCCTCGGCTAGCTCCCGAAGTGGGGCAGGACCTCGTGCTGCATCATGTCGAGGAAGACGGGCCACTCCTCGCCGATGTTGCCGACGTAGACCTCGTCGTAGCCCGCGTCGACGTGCTCCTGGATGGCCGCGATGATCGGCTCGGCGTCGGGCCCGCAGGGGGTCGACTCGGCGATCATGTCCCGGGTCACGAGCTCCGTGGCCTGGTGGAAGTGGTTCGGGGTCGGCAGGAGCTGCGGGAGCTCGCCGGGCAGCGCCTCGTTCGGCCACAGGCGGTACGCCTCGTCGATGCAGTGCTCCTTGTCCTTGCCGACGCAGACCTTCAGCGCCGTGTGGCTCGTGCCGGCGCCGCCACCGCTCTTGTACTGGTCGAGCAGCTCCTTCTCGGGCCCGACGGTCATGAAGCCGTCGCCGCAGCGGATCGCCATCTCGACGGCCTTCGGGCCGAAGGCGGAGACGTGGATGGGCGGCAGCTCGTCCGGCATGGAGTAGATCCGGGCGTTCTCCACGTGGTAGTGCGTGCCGTCGTGGGAGACCTGGCCGCCCGTCCAGAGGAGGCGGATGACCTCGATGGCCTCCTCGAGCATGTCCCGGCGGATCTCCGAGTTGGGCCACGGGTCGCCGAAGATGTGCTCGTTGAGCGCCTCGCCCGTCCCGACGCCGAGGCCGAAGCGGCCGGGCATGAGCGTCGCGGTGGTCGCGGCGGCCTGGGCGATGATCGCGGGGTGGATGCGCAGGGTCGGCGCGGTCACGCCCGTGTGGAACTTCAGGCTCTCCGTGACCGCGGCGAGGCCGCCGAGGACGGACCAGACGAAGGGCGACTCGCCCTGCTCGTCGTTCCACGGGTGGAAGTGGTCCGAGATCCACGCCTTCTCGAAGCCGATGCGCTCCGCCTGCGGGCGCGAGCTCGAGGATGCGAGGGCCCGAGAGCTCCTCCGCGGAGAAGAAGACACCGATCTTGGCCATGGCGCCGGAGCTACCCGCGCTGGGCCCCCTTCACGCCGTCAGCGGCTGAACGGGCGCTTCGTGGCGGCACCGAGCTCGTCGAGCACGCCGACCAGCAGCGCCTCCACGTCGGGGCCCGGCGCCGGCGGGTCGACGCGGGGGGCGGGGGCCGCCGGCGCGCTGCGTGGCCGGCGGCGGAAGCGGCCGAGGAGGCCCGGGCGGCGTGCCGCCGTGGGGAGGGGGGCCGTCCCCCGCGCGGGTGCTGCCGCGGGCGGGGCCACCTCCTCCACCACTGGCGGGACGTCCGGTGCGGCGGTGGGTCCCGCCGTGAGCGTGACCCTCGTGCCCCACCCGGAGGCCGCGAGCTCCACCGTGCCGCGTACGCGGTCGCCCTCCCAGGCAACGGTGGTCTCGGGATCCAGGCGGGTGATGCGGATCTCCCCGAGCTCGCCCAGGTGGCGGGTGAGCGCCTCCGGGTCGGAGACCTCCGCCCACAGCTCGGGCGGGGACTTCACGAGGGTGCGCTCGGCGCGGGGCTCAGGCATCTGGCCGGGGGGTTCGCCGCCCGTCGCGGCGACTCCTCCCGTTACGCGGGCTGCAACTGGCCGTACAGTCGGCGCCGTGATCGCCCTCGCCACCTGCGCCGAGCTCCCGACGGGCCACCTCGAGGACGAGCTGGCCGAGCGCCTCGGCGCCACCTGGGCCGTCTGGGACGACCCCGGGGTCGACTGGGCGGGCTTCGACCGGGTCGTCGTGCGCTCGACCTGGGACTACCAGCGCGACCTCCCGGGCTTCCTGGCCTGGGCGGCCTCCGTGCCGAACCTCGTCAACCCGGCCGCGGTGCTGGCCTGGAACACGGACAAGACCTACCTGGCGGAAGTCGCTGACGGCCGGCCTGCCCGTCGTCGCGACGACGTTCCTGGAGCCCGGCACCCCGCTGCCCGACGCGCTCCCGGAGGAGCTCGTGCTCAAGCCCACGGTCTCCGCCGGCTCCCGCGACACGGGCCGCTTCCGCACGGAGGACCCCGCGCAGGCCGACGCGGCCCGTGCGCTGCTCGCGGCGATCCACGCCTCGGGCCGGACGGCCATGCTCCAGCCCTTCCTGGCCTCCGTCGACACCCGGGGCGAGACCGCGCAGTTCTACGCGGGCGGCGACCTGGTCGCACGCGATCACGAAGGGCGCGATCCTCGAGCCCGGCGCCGTGGCGACCATGGGGGTCAGCGCCGACCCCGCGATCACCCCGGCGGAGCCCACCCCGGCCGAGCGTGCCCTCGCCGACCGCACGATGGCCTGGCTGACCGAGCGCCTCGGCCCCCTCGCCTACGCGCGCATCGACACGCTCGCCGGCCCGGACGGGGAGCCCGTCGTGCTCGAGCTCGAGCTCGCCGAGCCCTGCCTCTACCTCCCCTACGCCGCCGGGGCCGCGGAGCGCTTCGCCGCGGCGTTCCGGCCCTGAGCCGGGATGCCGCGCGTGAACTCCCCCACCGCGATCGCCCTCGCGGTCGCGGGCGTCGTCCTCCTCGTCTACGCCGTCCTGACCGGCGGCGCCGTCATCGCGTTCGCGGTCGAGGCCTTCGCGGTCACCGCCGCGCTGCTCGCACCGTTCGCGCGCCACCGCGACCGGGACGACGACCCGTTCGTTTGACACGCCGTCGAACGCGGGTACGGCCCCTGCGCAGGTCCACCCCAGGAGAGGACGCACCGAATGGCCGTGCAGGACGACACCCGCCCGAGCGAGCGCCGCGCCACGCTCGACGGGATGCTCACCGACGCCGCGCTCGGCAGCTCGGGGCCCCACTGGTTCCCCGGGGTCGCCGGGGCGAGGGCCGCCGCCCGCCTGGCGACCCGCCCGCGCACCGTCGCCCGCCGCGCGAGCCGCTACGGGGTGGAGCTCGCCCGCATCGCCGCGGGCCGCTCGGAGGTCGCGCCGACCAAGAGCGACCGCCGCTGGAAGGACGAGGCGTGGCAGGGCAACCCGGCCTTCAAGCGCATCGCGCAGACCTACCTGGCCACGGGCCGCTACGTCGACGCGCTGCTCGGCGACGCGGACCTCGAGTGGGCCGAGGAGCAGCGGGTGCGCTTCGCCGCCGAGAACGTCCTCGACGCGCTCGCCCCGACGAACTTCCCGGCCACGAACCCGACGGTCCTGAAGGCGTGGATCGACTCGGGCGGCCAGAACTTCCTGCGCGGCTCGGTGAAGTTCGCGAGGGACATGAGCACCGCGCCGCGCATCCCGACGATGGTCGACACCTCCAAGTTCGAGGTGGGCCGTGACCTCGCGATCAGCCAGGGCGCGGTCGTCCTGCGCACGCCCGTCTTCGAGCTCATCCAGTACGCGCCGCACACGGAGCAGGTCCGCGAGGTCCCCATGCTCGTCGTGCCGCCGATGATCAACAAGTTCTACGTGACGGACCTCGCGCCGGACCGGTCCATGATCGAGCACCTCCTGCGCTCGGGCCAGCAGGTCTTCGCGATCTCCTGGCGCAACCCGGGTGCGGAGCAGGCCGACTGGACGCTCGACACCTACGTCGGCGCGGTCGTCGAGGCGCTCGACGCCCTGCAGGGGGTCACGGGCTGCGACGAGGCCCAGACGCTCGGGCTCTGCGCCGGCGGCATCGTCCTCTCCTGCGCGGCCGGTCACCTCGCCGCGCGCGGCGAGGGCGAGCGCATCGCCGGCATCACCCTCGGCGTCTGCGTCCTGGACAACGAGCGCGCGGGCCTCGTCTCCTCCTTCGCCGACCGCCGTGCCGCGGCGCTGGCCGTCGCGGAGTCCGCCCGCAAGGGCTACCTCAGCGGTCGCTCGCTCGCGGGCGTCTTCGCCTGGCTGCGCCCGACGGACCTCGTCTGGAACTACTGGGTGAACAACTACCTGCTGGGCAAGGACCCGCCCGCCTTCGACATCCTCTTCTGGAACGCGGACACGACGAACATGCCGGCCGGGCTGCACCGCGACTTCGTCGAGATGTCCCTCGACAACACGCTCACCCGGCCCGGGGAGCTCGAGGTCCTCGGCACGCCGATCGACCTCGGCGCGGTGACGGCGGACTCCTACGTCGTCGCGGGGATCGCCGACCACATCTCGGCCTGGCAGAACTGCTACCGCTCGACCCAGCTCCTGGGTGGGGAGTCGAAGTTCGTCCTCTCCACGAGCGGCCACATCGCGGCGCTCGTCAACCCGCCCGGGAACGAGAAGGCGAGCTTCCAGGTCAACCCGGAGCACCCGGCCGACCCGGAGGAGTGGCTCGCGGGCGCGTCGAAGAAGCGCGGCACCTGGTGGGACGACTGGGCGGCCTGGCTCGGCGAGCGCTCGGGCGAGGAGCGCCCCGCGCCCGCCGCGCTCGGTGACGCGGGGGACTACACCCCGCTGGAGGACGCGCCGGGGACCTACGTCTTCCAGACGGTCTAGGCGTGCCCTACGCGCTGCGCCGCCCCCGCCTGCACTACGAGCGGACGGGGAGCGGCGAGCCGCTGCTCTGCATCACGGGCTTCACGATCTCCGCGGCGGTCTACGAGCCCGTGCTGCCCCAGTGGTCGCAGCACTTCGACTGCATCACCTACGACAACCGCGGCTCGGGGCGCTCGGGCGCGCCCCTGCGGACGACCTCCATGGCCGAGCTCGCCGCCGACGCCGCGCGCCTGCTCGACGCGCTCGGCGTCGAGAGCGCGCACGTCTTCGGCATCTCCATGGGCGGGATGGTCGCCCAGGAGCTCGCGCTGCGCTTCCCCGAGAAGGTCCGCGGGCTCATGCTCGCCGGGACGACCCCGGGCGGCCCGCGCGCGGTGCGCCCGGCGCTGGCGGAGCTCGCCGGCGTCGGCGTGAACCTCGTCTCGACCGCCCGTGACCCCGGCCGCCCGTGGCTCGCGCCCCTGCTCTTCTCGGAGCGCTTCCGGGAGGAGCAGCCCGAGCGCGTCGCGGAGCTCCTGCGCTTCTTCGCCGCCCACGGGCCGACGCCGTGGGGCGCGAGCGCGCACTGGTGGGCGACGGTCTACCACGACACGAGCGCGCGGCTCGGGCAGGTCCAGGCGCCCACGCTCGTCCTCCACGGGGAGCACGACACCTTCGCGCCGCTGGCCAACGCGGAGTTCCTGGCGCGCCGCATCCCGACCGCGGAGCTCGCCGTCGTCCCCGGGACGGGGCACGCGTTCCTGCTCGAGGCGCCCGAAGCGACCCTCGCGCTCATGCAGGACTTCCTCGCGCGCCACGCCCCGATCGCCGCGGGCACCCCGCGCACGGGCCTGAGCGCCCGCGCCGAGCCGCTCACCCGCGCCCTCGGGCTGCCCATCGGCGCCCTGCGCACCGGCGGCTCCCTGGCCGCACTCGCCTTGAAAACGACCCAGAGGACGTAGCCCACCATGTGGCGCCTGACCGACGAGCAGCGGGAGCTGCGCGAGCAGATCCGGACCTTCGCCCAGGAGGTGGTCCGGCCCGCGATGCTCCACGTGGACGAGCGCTCGGACTACCCCCACGACGTGCACGAGGCGATGGCGGCCGAGGGCCTGCTCGCGCTCGCGGTGCCCTCCGAGTACGGGGGCCGCGGCGCGACGAACGTCGCGTTCTGCTCCTTCATCGAGGAGCTCGCGCGCGTGAGCGCGACCGCCTCGCTCATGGCGGCCTACGTGAAGCTCACGACGCTGCCGATCGTCATCGCGGGCAGCGAGGAGCAGAAGAAGCGCTTCCTGCCCGGGCTGGCGAGCGGGGAGCAGCTCGGCTCCTACGCGATCTCCGAGCCCGCCGTCGGGTCGGACCCCGCGGCACTCGAGACGACCGCGGAGCGCCACGGGGACACCTGGGTGCTGAACGGGACGAAGCGCTTCATCGGCAACGCGGGGCTCTCGGACACCTACGTCGTCTTCGCGCGCACGGGCGAGGGCACGGTCGGGGCGTTCGTCGTGCCGGGGGACGCGGACGGGCTGAGCGTCGAGGTGCTCCCGACGATGGGCATGCCGGGCTGGCGGCTCGGGGCGCCGACGTTCACGGACGTGGAGATCCCGGCGGCGAACCTCCTGGGTGGGGAGGGCGACGGCTTCAAGATCGCCATGCGGACCTTCGACAGCTCCCGCCCGACCGTCGCCTCGCAGGCCGTCGGCCTGGGGCAGGGCGCCATCGACCTCGCGCTGGACTACGCGCGGCGGCGCGAGACGTTCGGCAAGCCGCTCATCGAGCACGAGGGCGTGCAGTTCAAGCTCGCCGGGCTCGAGGCGCGCGTCGCGGCGGCGCGGGCGCTCGCCTACCAGGCGGCGACCTGCGTCGACGAGCGCGACCCGCGGATGACGAAGCTCGCGGCCTCGGCGAAGCTCGTCGCCTCCGACGTCGCGATGGAGGCGACGACGGAGGCCGTGCAGGTGCTCGGCGGCAACGGCTACCTGAAGGAGTTCCCGGCCGAGCGCATGATGCGCGACGCGAAGGTCCTGCAGATCTACGAGGGGGCGAACGAGATCCAGATGCTCGTCATCGCCCGCCAGATGGTCGCCGAGGCCGAGGAGCGGGGCGTCATCTGGGAGGAGGCCGTCGCCGCCGAGGGCCGCACGGAGCCGGCCGAGGCGGAGGAGGTCGGCGCCCGGGCCTGAGTCAGCCCCGCGTCGCGCGCGAGGGTGCGGGCGACCTCCGCGTAGACCTTGCGGTTGAACGCGAGGCCGACGTGGGAGCCCGTGACCTCGACGCAGCGCGCGTAGGGCACGATCGCGGCGCGCCAGCGCACGACGCCGTCCCCCTTGGAGTAGATGCTCGTGAGGGGGACGTCGTCCGGGGTCGGGCCCGCGTAGTCCGCGGTGAACTTGCACCGGCAGGTGTCCGTGAAGCAGCCGTTCTGCGCCACCCGGTCGCTCGTGCGGGCGTGGACGGCGCGGACCGCGTGGACCATGGCGCGGGTCGGGCGTGGAGATGTCGAAGGGCGTGTCGAGGCCGGCCCCGAGGGAGATCGCCGCGGCGACGTGCTCCGGGTCGCGGCGGGCGAGCGCCTTCGCGAAGTGCCCGCCGCGCGAGTGGCCGATGACCGCCACGCGCCGCCCCGTGCGCGCGTGGAGGGCGACGACCTGGTCGTGCAGGCGGTCCACCGCGCGGTCGGAGCAGTCGACGTTCGCGACCATCCCGCAGCCGTGCGCGTCGTAGCCGATGCGCCCGAGCCAGCCCCGCATGACGGCGAGCGTGACGTCGCCCGCCAGGAAGCCCGGGCACGAGGACGACGGGGGCGCCGTCGCCCCGCGGGACGCCCACGCCCCGGTACACGGGGTCGACGAGCAGGCGCGCGAGCTCCGCCTGCCAGCGCAGCTCCCCGAGGTGGTTGCCCCACCAGGGCGCCTCGGGCGCCACGGGGGCGCCGTGGCCGGGGGGCGTGGGGTCGAAGGCGGCGGTCTGCATCGTGGTGCCTTACCCAGGCGACCTCCTGAGGGTGCGCCCGTAGGCTCCGGCCATGCTGCCCCCGCCCGACGGCCTCCTGGTGGGGCACTGGACCGACCACGAGGGGCGGACGGGCTGCACGGCGATCCTCGCGCCCGACGGCGCGGTGGCGGGCGGGGAGGTCCGCGGCGGCGGCCCGGGGACCCGCGAGATGGACCTCCTCACGCCCGCGAGCGGCCCGCGCCGCATCCAGGGCGCGCTCTTCACGGGCGGCTCCGCGTTCGGCCTGGCCGCCGCGGACGGCGTCGTGCGCTGGCTCGGGGAGCGCGGCCACGGCCACCCCACCCGCTTCGGCGTCCGGGTCCCCCTGGTCCCCGCCGCGGTCGTCTTCGACCTGGCGCGGGGGAGCGCCGAGGCGCGGCCCGACGCCGCGGCGGGCTACGCGGCCTGCGAGGCCGCGCACCCCGGTGTGCCCGAGCGCGGCCTCGTCGGCGCCGGCACGGGCTGCGCGAGCGGGAAGCTCCTCGGCCCGGAGGGCTGGGCGCCGTCGGGGATCGGCTGGGCGGCGGAGGACTTCTGCGGCGCGCGGCTCTGCGCCCTGGCGGTCGTCAACCCCGTCGGCGAGGTCGTCGGGGAGGACGGCTCGGTCCTGGCCGGCGCCCGCGGCCCCGACGGCACCCCCGTGCGGACCGTCGACCTGCTCCGGGCGGGTCTGCAGCCCCCACCCCCGCGCGAGGCGACGGTGCTCGTCGCGGTGCTCACCGACGCGCGGATCGACCGCACGGAGGCGTGGCTCGTCGCCCGCGCCGCGAGCGCCGGCGTCGCCCGGGCGGTCCACCCCGTCGCGACGCCCTTCGACGGCGACGTCGCGCTCTGCCTGAGCACCGCCAGCGTCGACGTCGACCCGCTCGCGCTCACCGCCGTCGCCCAGGACGTCGTCGCCGCCGCGGTGCGCGACGGCGCCCGCTCCGCCGGCTGAGGCGCGACCGCCCGGGCCCACGTCGGCGAGGAAGAACCTTGCGCCGCGGTGAGCGCCATCCGGAGGTGAGCCCCGTACTGCGGGGTGGAGCCTCCCGGATGCCGCCCACCCAAGAGCCCCTGATCGTCCTCGGCGCCGGCTGCGCCGGGCTCTCGCTCGCCTCGGCGCTGGTCCGCCGTGGCGTCCGGGAGCCCATCGTCGTCGTCGACCGCCGCACGCTCGTGGCCCGACGACCGCACCTGGTGCTTCTGGGACACGGGCGACATCCCCCACGCGGACCTCGCGCGGCACCGCTGGGCGCGGTGGACGGTCACGACGCGCCAGGGCACGGCGCTCGGGCGGGCCGCAGCGCCACCCCTACGTGCACCTCCCCGCCCGCGACGTCTACGACCGCCTGCTCGCCGAGCTCGACGCGGCGCCGAACGTGGAGCTGCTCACGGGCCGCGCGGTCCGCGCGGTCGAGGAGGACGCGCGGGGCGTCACCGTCTCCACGGACGCGGGCACGTTGCGCGGCGCGCGGGCGTGGGACGCGATGGGCGGCGCCGGGCCGCTCCTGCGCGGGCGCCCGGACGGCGCGGTGGAGCTGCGCCAGGCGTTCCTCGGGCAGGAGGTCGAGGCCGCGGCGCCCGTCTTCACGCCGGGGGTGGCGACCCTCATGGACTTCCGCGTGCCGCAGGACGACGGCCTGCACTTCGTCTACGTCCTGCCGTTCTCGCCGACCCGCGCGCTGGTGGAGGACACCCACATCGGGACCGTGCCGGTGCCCCGGGCGCGCCGGCGCGAGACCCTGCGCGCCTACCTGGCCGAGCGCCACGGTGCCGCCGAGGTGGAGGTCGTGCGCGAGGAGCGCGGCAGCCTCGCGATGACCTCCTGGGCCTTCCCCGTGGCGCGCGGTCCGCGCCTCGGCGCCGTGGGTGCGGCCGCGGGCGCCGTGCGCCCGTCGAGCGGCTACGCCTTCGCGCGCCTCCAGCGCCACGCGGACGCGGTCGCCGCCGCGGTCGCGGCGGGCCGCCCCGACCCCGCGGGCCCGCAGGCCGGCCGCCGCGCGCTGCTCGACCGGGTCTTCCTCGAGGCGCTCGTCGCCGACCCCGGCGCGTTCCCGGAGCACTTCCGCGGGCTGGCCGCGGGCGTGTCGGGCGACGTCTTCGCACGCTTCATGTCCGATCGCAGCTCCCCCGGGACGACGCGCGGGTCATGCGCGCCCTCCCCGTCGGGCCGTTCCTGCGCGCGGCGCAGTCCACGGGCGCGCGTCCGGGACGGTGGCAGCTGCCCCGCCCGGCGGCGGCCGTCGACGCCGTCCGCCCCGCGTGAGCGCCCCGCGGGAGCGCGCGGCCCCCGCGACGCTCGGCGCCTGGCAGCGCACGAGCTGGCTCGCCCTCGCGGGCGCGGCGGGCGCGGCGCGCCTGCGACCCGAGCTCACCACGGGCCCTGCGCGGTGGGCGCCCATGGCCGTGAGCCTCGTGGTGCTCGGCGTCCCGCACGGGGCCGTCGACCACCACGTCGCCGACCGCCTCGCGCCGCGCCCCGACCCCGCTGCCCGTCGCCGCCGGCGCGGCGTCACCGCCGCCTACGCCGGGGCGAGCCTCGCGGGGGTCGCGCTCTGGCAGAAGGCGCCGCGCGCCGCCGCGGGCGCGTTCCTCGCGGTCTCGGCCGCGCACTGGGGCCAGGGCGAGGGCTGGTGGGCGCGGGAGGTCGCCGGTCGCGCGCCGTGGGGGACCCGGCGGGGCGCGGTCGCCTGGGCCGCCGCGCGCGGCGCGCTGCCGATCTTCGGCTCCGCCCTGGCCCATCCCGCAGAGGCGCAGGCCGTGCTCCAGGCGCTCGTGGACCGGGTCGACCCCGGCGCCCGCGTGCCGCCGCTCGCCGGCGCCCCGCGTGCGGCGGCCGGCGCCGCGCTGGGCGCGACCGTCGCGCTCGCCGCGGTCGGCAGCGTGCGCGACCACCGCGGCGCCGAGCGTCCGGGAGCCGTCGTCACGGACCTCGCGGAGCTCGCGGGCCTCGCCCTCTTCTTCGCCGCGACCCCTGCGACCTGGGCCGTCGGCAGCTACTTCCTGGCCTGGCACGCGCCGCGCCACGTCGCGCGCCTCGTCGCAGCGCGGCCCGAGCAGGTGGCGCTGCTCGACGCGGGCCACCACGGGCCCGCGCTGCTGGCCTTCCACCGGGAGGCCGCGCCCTGCACCGCCGCGGCCCTCGCGGGCACCGCGGTGCTCGGCGCGCTGGGCCGTCGCGGGGCCGGCGGCGCGGTGATGGCCACGGCGCTGGCGGCGATCGCAGCCCTGACCTACCCGCACGTCGCGGTGGTCGCCTGGATGGACCGGCGCCAGGGCGTCTGGCGCTGACCGCGCGCCGCCGGCCCCGGAGGGCCGGCGGCGCACGCGGCTCAGGCCGAGGCGGCGGCGGCGCTGACCGTGGACTCCCCGCGGGCGGGGGCGGCCTGCTTCTGGAGCCCGACGACGCCGGAGACGAGCAGCAGCCCGAAGCCGACCTTCGCGGTGAGGTCGATGATCGCGAACACGGCGACCTCCGTGGTCTGCCCGAGGGCGCCGGACCCCTCCGTCCCGAGCAGCCAGAGGATCGGGTAGATGAACCACAGGACCGACAGGGTGGTGACGAGCGTCCCGAAGAGCTTCGAGATCGCCGCGCCCTGCGCCTGGGCCTGGGCCTTGACGGGCCCGAGGACGAGCGCGAGGACCGCGAGGAAGAACCCGCAGCTGATCGTGAACCAGACGTACTTGACGGTGTCGTCCGCCGTGAGCGCCGCGATGACGCCCGTGACGATCATGAGCACGTCGGCGCCGAGCACGCCCCCGATGAGCGCCGTGCGGTCCCGCGAGTCCTCGTTGCGGACGAGCGGGGGCAGCGCGACCATGAGCAGGCCGAGCAGCAGCAGCGGCGTCGTGAACGCCCAGTCGACGTAGCGCGCGTAGAACACGGTGCGCCCGCCCGTCTCGACGAGGCCCTGGCCGTTGGCCATGGCGAAGTAGGACGCGGCTGCGATGAGGCAGACGAACAGCGAGGCGACGGGGTGGTGGCGGTCCTCGGTGCGCAGCCCGCGGCCGACCGAGGCGATGGCGACAGCGCCGAGCGTCATGCCCGCGAAGCCGATCCACAGCCAGGTCTCCTGACCCGATGAAATCATGTGCAGCTCCTAGTGCGACGTCCCGGGCAGGCGCCCGGGGCTGGTGCTGCGCATACGCGCCACCGTCGGCGCGCCGACCGCGAACCTGGCGCGTCGCTGGTCAGAACGTCGGCGCGTACTTCCCGAAGACGTCCTGCATCGCGCCGCAGACCTCGCCCATCGACGCGCGGTCGCGCAGCGCGTCCTTGATGTGCGGCATGAGGTTCTCCTTGCCGGCGCGCGGCCTCGCTTGAGCGCCTCGAGGCGCCCGTCGACCTTCTCCTGGTCCCGGTCGGCCTTGAACGCCTTGAGGCGCTCGAGCTGCGCGCGCTCGGAGTCCGGGTCGACGCGGAGGAGGTCCGGGACCTCGAGCTCCTCCTCCTCGTACTTGTTCACCCCGACGACGATGTCCTGCCCGATCCGGTAGCGCTCCTGGTAGCCCCAGGCGCTCTCGTCGATCTCGCCCGTGATGAACTCGATCGCGTTCACGGAGCCGCCGAGCTCGTCGACCTTCGCGATGAGCTCGAGCGCGCGGGACTCGATCTCGTCCGTCAGCGCCTCGACGAAGTAGGAGCCCGCGAAGGGGTCGACGGTGTCCGCGGCGCCCGACTCGTGGGCGAGGATCTGCTGGGTGCGCAAGGCGGTCTTCGCGGCGGTCTCGCTCGGCAGCGCGAGCGCCTCGTCGAAGCCGTTCGTGTGGAGGGACTGCGTGCCGCCGCAGACCGCGGCGAAGCCCTGCAGCGCGACCCGGACGATGTTGTTCACGGGCTGCTGCGCGGTGAGCGTCACGCCGCCCGTCTGCGTGTGGAAGCGCAGCATCATCGACTTGGGGTTCTGCGCGCCGAAGCGCTCCTTCATGATCGTCGCCCACATCCGCCGGGCGGCGCGGAACTTCGCGACCTCCTGGAAGACGTTGTTGTGGCCGTTGAAGAAGAACGCGAGGCGCGGCGCGAAGTCGTCGACCGCGAGGCCCGCGTCGATCGCGGCCTGCACGTAGGCGATGCCGCTCGAGAGGGTGAACGCGACCTCCTGGACGGCCGAGCAGCCCTTCTCCCGGAAGTGGTAGCCCGAGATGGAGACCGTGTTCCACCGCGGGACGTGCTCCTTGCAGTACGCGAAGAGGTCCGTGGTCAGGCGCATGGAGTGCTCGGGCGGGAAGATGTAGTTCCCGCGGGCGATGTACTCCTTGAGGATGTCGTTCTGGGTCGTGCCGCGGAGCTTCTCCGACGGGACGCCCTGCTCCTCGCCGACGAGCTCGTAGAGCGCGAGCAGCACCGTCGCCGGCGCGTTGATCGTCATGGAGGTCGAGACCTCGTCGAGCGGGATCTGGTCGAACGCCGTCCGCATGTCGTCGAGGGTGTCGATCGCGACGCCCGTGCGGCCGACCTCGCCGAGGCAGCGCGGGTTGTCCGAGTCCAGGCCGAGCTGGGTCGGGAGGTCGAAGGCCATGGAGAGGCCGGTCGCGCCGCGGCCGATGAGGTAGCGGTAGCGCTCGTTGGACTCCTTCGCGCTCGCGTAGCCCGCGTACTGGCGCATGGTCCAGACCTGCTTGCGGTACATGTCGCGGTGCGGGCCGCGCGTGTAGGGGAAGTCGCCGGGCTCGCCCAGGCGGTCCTCGAGGCCCGGGGCCACGTCGTCCGGCCCGTAGAGCGCCTCCATCTCGATGCCCGAGTCCGTGAAGTGCCGGGGGTCGTCCGGGCCGACGATGGGCGCGACGGTGAGGCGTTCCTTCTCAGTGGCCATGGGCCGGATCGTACTTGCGCGGTACCGTGGCCGCGTGATCGTGCGCGTGCGCCTCTTCGCAGCTCTCAAGGCGCGCGCGGGGACGGGGAGCTCGAGCTCGAGCTCCCCGAGGGCGCCCGGGTCGCGGACGCGCTCGCCGCGGTCGAGGGGCTCGCGGAGGGCCTGCCGCTCGTCCTCGCGGTCAACCGGGAGTACGCGGCGCGCCGACCGCGTCCTGCGGGCCGACGACGAGCTCGCGGTGGTCCCGCCCGTGAGCGGTGGCAGCGCGCGCATCCACGTCGCCGTCGTGGACCACGCGCTCTCCCTCGACGCGCTCGTCGCCCACGTCCAGGACCCGCGCGCGGGCGCCGTCGTGACGTTCTCCGGCGTCACCCGCGACGTCCCGTTCCTCGACTACGACGGCTACGCCGAGATGGCCGGGGAGGAGCTGCGCCGCATCGTCGAGGAGGCCGTCGCCGCGCACGGCCTCAGCGCTGCCGCGGCGGAGCACCGCACGGGCCGGGTGGCGACCTCCGAGGCGAGCATCCTCGTCGCGGCCAGCGCGCCCCACCGGCCCGAGGCCTTCGCCGGCGCGCGCCAGATCATCGACCAGGTGAAGGAGCGGCTGCCGATCTGGAAGCAGGAGGAGGGGACGTGGAAGCACGAGCACGTCCCCCCGACCTCAGCCTGAGGTCACCAGGACGTTCGCGAAGCCCGTGTCGCTGCCCGCGGCGCTGCGCGTCCCCAGGTAGCTGGCCTTCGCCCGGAAGCGCCCGACCGTCGGCGGCGTGAAGCCGACCCGGGCCCCGCCCGCCCCCGCCCGCACGTCGACCGTCCGGAGGAAGAGCCAGCCCGCCTCGGGGTCGAAGCGCTGCAGGGTCACCCGGACCGTGCCGCCGACCGCGGGCCGCACCCGGACGCCGACCGTCACGGTCTGCCCGAGGCGCGCCCGCGCCCGCGCGACGCCCGAGATGGAGACGCTCGAGCGCGTGATGGTCCGGGAGGAGCGCCGCAGCCGGTAGGTCCCG
This sequence comes from uncultured Solirubrobacteraceae bacterium, assembly GCA_963844155.1. Taxonomy (GTDB): domain Bacteria; phylum Actinomycetota; class Thermoleophilia; order Solirubrobacterales; family Solirubrobacteraceae; genus Paraconexibacter. The sequence goes on along the minus strand of CAWJMY010000001.1, from coordinate 1,045,615 downwards.
TCCGTCCCCGCGGGGGCCTGGACCGTCACGAAGTACCGGCCCGGGGCGATCTCGCGGTCGATGGTCGTGTCCTGGTCGATGAGCGAGCCGCGGTCGTTGCGCAGGCGCAGCTCGATCCCCTCGAGCCCGGCGAGCGCGAGCTTCAGCCGCGAGCGGCGCTCGAGCTGGAAGCGGTAGAGGTCGACCCGGTTGACGCCGCTGGCCTGGAGCGACCCGCGGACCGTGCGCTGGTTGGCCAGGAAGGTGCCGGGCGCCGTGTCGTTCGGCCCGGCGGGCGCGACCTGGAGGTGGTAGCGCTGGGGCCCGCGTGTTCCCCGTGGCGTGAAGACCCGGAAGACGTACCTGCCGCCCTCGCGGCGACCCGGGGTGAAGAGGTAGTAGCTGTCGCAGCCGTCGTCGAAGATCGTGGACTCCGAGAAGCTCGTGGTCCCCGGCTGGTAGAGCGCGAGGTGCGCGCTGCAGGTGGGCTCCTCGTCGTCGCTCGGCTCCTCCTCGTCCTCCTCGTCGGCCGACGGCGCGGGCTGCGCGGTGGCGGGCGGGGTGATCGGCACGACGTTGACGCGGTAGGTCACGCCCTCGCGCATCGTGGAGGACCAGGCGTCCTCCGGGTGCAGCACCCGGTCCAGCGTGGCGGTCACGCCCCCGCGGGGGAGGGGCCGGCCCGGGGGCTTGACCTCGGGGGCGGCGGCCGAGAGCAGCAGCGCGAAGCGGTCCGGGACCGAGCCGGCACGCGAGGAGACGCGGATGAGGACGGTCTGCCCCGCCGTCACCTTGAACGCGAGGGCGGCCTTGCCCGCCGCGTCGGAGTCGTCCGCGTCGAGGAACGTGAGCTGGGAGCGGACGGCGCGGAACGCGGCGACCTGCGCGTCGAGGTCGCCCTGCGCGGCGAAGCCCACGGTGAAGCGCCCGTCCGTGGCCGCGACGTAGCGGTACCAGACGGAGGGCCGGCCCGTGCCGTCGGCGGCGTCCGGGGTCGCGTCCACCAACGTCCCCCGGACGTCCGCGGGGAGCGCCGGAACGGCCTGGGCGTCCTCCCGCGCGTCGTTGGGCGGCGGTGCGGCGGCGGCCCTCGCGGGCGCGAGCGCGAGGAGCAGGAGGAGGACGAGGAGCGGGCGAAGCTGGCGCATCGGCACACCCTCCTCCATGCGCGGCGCCGCGTCCACCGCGACGGCACGGATCCCGCGGCGCCCCCTAGAGCACGCCGCCCGCGGCGCTCGGCGCCGTCGGGTCCTCGCTCTCCGGGGTGCCCCTCTCGCGCGCGAGGTACTCCTCGGCCCACATGGGGTTCTCCCGCGAGCGCTCGACGGTGCGCAGGAGGTCGCTCATCGTCGCGACCTCCTCGACCTGCTCCTTGAGGAACCACTGGATGAACTGCTCGGACTGGAAGTCCCCGTGCTCGCGCGCGACGGCGGCGAGGCCCTCGATCTGCCTCGTGACCCTCCGCTCCTGCTCGAGGGCGACCGCGACCGGCTCGACGAGGTCGGCGAAGCCGTTCTTCGGCCCGGCGACCGCCGGGATGATCGCCTCCTCGTCCGCGTCGAGGAGGTACTTGACCATCATCATCGCGTGGTTGCGCTCCTCGATCGCCTGGCCGTAGAAGAAGCTCGCCAGGCGCGGCAGGGTCTCGTCGTCGTAGTAGATCGCGACCGCGATGTACTGCTGGCTGGCAGCGAACTCGTGCGCGATCTGCTCGTTGAGCTTCGCGACGAAGGCGGGGGCGGGCATGTGCGCGAGCGTACATCTCCGACCGCTGCGGTGCGGATTGCGCGGGGCCGTCCTACCATGGGCCGCGGGATGCCGACGGTCGTCGCCAAGAAGTCGTGCTGCAAGGACAAGCCGCGCTGCAAGAAGTGCCCCGTGGTGCTCAAGCGGCTCGCGGACGCCGGCCTGGCCGAGCGGCGCGACAAGCGGACCTACGTCGTGGCCGACGGCCTGCGCAAGCGGGACCTGAAGGCGGCCCGGGCACCGGGCAAGCGCAGCGCGTAGGTAGCCTCGCGGCGATGACGACCGCGTTGGTGACCGGCGGTGCCGGGTTCTTGGGTTCCCATCTGTGCGACGAGCTGCTCTCCCGCGGGATGCGGGTGATCTGCGTCGACAACTTCGAGACGGGCAACCTGACGAACATCGAGCACATCCGGGTGCCGGAGTTCGAGGTGATGCACGTGGACATCGTGCAGCCGTTCTTCGTCGAGGAGCCGGTCGACTTCGTCTACCACCTGGCCTCCCCGGCGTCGCCGATCGACTACCTGCGCCTGCCCCTGCACACGCTGAAGGTCGGCTCCTACGGCACCCACCACGCGCTGGGGCTGGCGAAGAAGCACCGGGCGCGGTTCCTGACCGCGTCGACGTAGCGAGGTCTACGGGGATCCGCAGGTGCACCCGCAGCCCGAGAGCTACTGGGGGCACGTCAACCCGATCGGCCCGCGCGGGGTCTACGACGAGGCCAAGCGCTACGCGGAGGCCTTGACGATGGCCTACCACCGCCAGCAGGGCGTCGACACGGCGATGATCCGGATCTTCAACACCTACGGGCCGCGGATGCGCGCCCACGACGGCCGGGCGATCCCGACGTTCCTGCGCCAGGCGCTGCAGGACCGGCCGATCACCGTGTTCGGCGATGGCAGCCAGACGCGGTCGTTCTGCTACGTCGACGACCTCATCCGCGGGATGATCCTGCTGGCCGAGAGCGGCGAGCACCAGCCCGTGAACATCGGCAACCCGAACGAGTTCACCCTGCTCGAGCTGGCCCACGCGGTCATCGAGGCCACGGGCTCGAAGAGCGAGATCGTCTTCGAGGCCTTGCCGACCGACGACCCGCAGGTCCGCCAGCCCGACATCACCCGCGCGAAGGAGCTGCTCGGCTGGGAGCCCGGCATCGACCTCGCCGAGGGGTTGCGAAGGACCATCGAGGGCTCCACCCGCCAGCAGCTCGTCGGCACCCAGCGCTAGCTTCTGGGGCGCGCCGCGGGACCAAGGCCGGTACTTCGACCGGGTGCGTGCGTTGTCAGGGAGGCATGCCAGTGACGCAGGAGGCCATGGGAGCGGAGGAGGTGGACGGCACGGGAGTGCTCGTCCCCGCGCCCCTGCCCGAGCGCGACGTCCGCGCCAAGCGGCCCGCGCTCCTCGGCTTCGTCCTCAAGCTCGACACGCTCCGCCGCGTCGGCCGCGTGCTCAGCCTCCTGGCCCTCGACTTCGCCGGGCTGTTCGGCGCGATCTTCTCCGCCCTGGCGCTCAAGGCCGCGCTGCTCGACGCCTGGGACCCGTCGGCCAGCCTGCAGGAGACGCGGGACACGATCTCCTTCGCCTACCTCATCACCGCGCTGCTCTTCGCGCGCTCCGGCCTCTACGGGGAGCGCGCGGTGCGGCCCGGGATGACCCGGATCGTCGGCTCGCTCTTCCAGACGACGGTCGTGACGCTCATCTTCGCGCTCGTCAACGGCGAGACGTTCTCGAGCTACTACATCTTCTACGGGACCCTCTTCTTCGCGGTCCTCTACGTCGCCTCCATCCGCTGGAGCTACGAGGGGCTGACCGGGATCGTCCTGCGCGCCGCGGGCTACCAGCGCCGCGCGGTCCTCGTCGGGACGGGCCGGCACATCGAGGCGGTGGCCCACGCGCTGCGCGACGCGCCGGACCACGCGGGGATCGAGGTCGTGGGCTTCATCTCGCTGACCCCGCGCCCGGACAACGGGCTGCGCTCGCTCGGCACCCTCGAGGACATCGACCGGGTCCTCGGGGACAACCGCCTCGACGAGGTGATCATCGCCGACCCGGACTTCCCCCAGCCCCAGGCCGTCGAGCTCGTCGACCGCTGCCACCGCAAGGGCGTCCGGGTGCGCGTGGCGCCCTCGACGATGGAGATCCTCATCCACCGCGCGGAGCTCGTCCCGGGGCAGTCCGTCCCGCTCTTCGAGCTCAAGCCGCCGGTCTTCGACGGCATCGACTTCGCGGTCAAGCGCGCGTTCGACGTCCTGGTCAGCGCGCTCATCCTCCTCGTGCTCTCCCCGCTCATGCTGGCCATCGCGCTGGCGGTGTGGGGGACCTCGCGGGGCGGCATCCTCTACCGCTCGGCGCGGCCGGGCATCGGCGGCCTGCCGTTCGCCTGCCTGAAGTTCCGCACGATGTTCCACGACGCGGACCAGCGCCAGGCCGACCTCGAGTCGCTCAACGAGGCCGCCGGGGCGCTGTTCAAGATCCGGCAGGACCCGCGGATGACCCGGATCGGGCGGTTCCTGCGCAAGTACTCGCTCGACGAGCTGCCGCAGCTCGTGAACGTCCTGCGTGGGGAGATGTCCCTCGTCGGCCCGCGGCCCCTGCCGCAACGCGACTTCGACCGCCTCGAGGACTGGCACCGCAAGCGCTACCTCGTGCTGCCCGGCATCACGGGGCTCTGGCAGGTCTCGGGCCGCTCGGACCTCGACTTCGACGACCTCGTGCGGCTCGACTTCCTCTACCTCGAGCGCTGGTCGCCGTTCCTGGACCTGAGCATCCTGCTCAAGACGGTCCCGGCGGTCCTCACCCGCCGCGGCGCGTTCTGAGCGCCCGCCGGGGCGTCGTCCTCCTGCTCGCCGCCCTCCTGGCGGCGTTCGTGGTGGTGGGGGTCGTGCGCAAGCTCCGGGAGGTCCGGGGGCCGGCCGCGGTCACGTTGCCCGGCGTGCTCCGGGAGGCCGCGGGGAAGCGGCTGGTCGGCACCGCGGTCGACGACGCGGCGCTCCGCGACGAGCCCGGGTACCGCGAGGACCTCCGGGAGCAGTTCTCGACGCTCACGCCCGAGAACGCGATGAAGTGGGCGGTGCTGGAGCCGACGCGCGGGGACGTCGACTGGCGCCAGGCGGACCGCCTCGTGGACTTCGCGCGGGAGCACGACCTCGAGGTCCGGGGGCACCCGCTCGTGTGGTTCGGCCAGCTGCCGACCTGGGTGGAGGCGCTGCGCGGGCCGGAGGTCCGGCAGGTCATGCGCGAGCACATCCGGGCCGTCGTCGGGCGCTACCGCGGGCGCGTGCGGACGTGGGACGTCGTCAACGAGCCCTTCGGGGACGACGGCTCGCGACGGCGGTCGGTCTTCCAGCGGGAGGTGGGTGACGGCTGGGTGGAGGACGCGTTCCGCACCGCCCGCGCGGGCGACCCGGAGGCGAAGCTCTACCTCAACGAGATCGGGGCGGAGGCGCCCGGCCCCAAGAGCGACGCGCTCTACGCGCTCGTCAAGGGCCTCGTCGCCCGCGGCGTCCCGATCGACGGCGTCGGCTTCCAGGCGCACCTCACGGTCGACGGCATCCCGCGCGGCTTCCGCCGCAACCTGGAGCGCTTCGCGGCGCTCGGGCTGGACGTCGCGATCACGGAGGCCGACGTCGCGCTGACCCTGCCCGCGCGCGCCGCGGACCTGCAGCGTCAGGCCGGGGCGTACGAGGGGCTCGTGGAGGTCTGCGTCGCGGTGCCGCGCTGCCGGGGGATCACGTTCTGGGGCTTCACGGACCGGCACTCGTGGATCCCGGCCACGCAGCCCGGCCAGGGCGCGGCGACGCTGCTCGACGCGCAGCTGCGCCCCAAGCCCGCCTACCGCGCGGTGCTCCGGGCGCTGGCGGGCGGCTAGGCCGCGCCGGCCTCGCGGGCCAGGCGCACCGCGGCGCCGACCCCGGAGCGGAACGGCTCGCCGTGGCCCGGGAGGACCACCCGGACGCCCGTCGCCTCGAGCGCGTCGAGGGAGCGGAGGTTCGTCGCGACGTCCCGGGTCGCGGCGCGGGCGACCATCCGCGGGCCGCGCTTGTTCGTGTAGGGGTCGAGCGTCACGAGGGCGTCGGCGGAGATCACCGCGTCCGCCCCCTCGAGCAGCAGGGCGCAGTGGCCCTCCGTGTGGCCCGGGGTGAAGAGGACCCGCGGGTGGCCCGGGACGTCGAGCACCTCGCCGTCGGCGTACGTGCGGACCTCCTGCACCCCGTCGGGCCAGAACGCCCGGGTGCGCACGAGCGCGGCGATGACGGGGAGCGCCTGGAGCTGCGTGGCGAAGTAGCGCTCCCGGCGGCGCTCGCTGCGGTACGTCATCGGGTGCCTGGAGAGCGGCACGTCGGCGGGGTGGACCCAGACGGGGATGCCGAGCTCCGTCCGCAGCCGCTCCGCGATCCCCACGTGGTCGAAGTGCGCGTGGGTCAGGACGATCGCCTTGATCGCGCTCTTCGGCAGCCCGAGCTCCCGCAGCCCGCCCTCGAGCGTCGCGTACGACGCGGGCACCCCCGCGTCGACGAGCGTGAGCTCCTCGCCCTCCTGCAGGAGGTACCAGTTCGTGTAGGCGTCGTTGCCGCGGTGGACGCCCGGGACCACGTCTCGCTGGAACATGGGGGCGCGCTACCCGCGCACGGGACGGCGAACCCGCGACAATGCCCCGCGGATGGCCGACTACCTGCGCTTCCGCTTCCTCTTCGAGCAGATGGTCCGGCGCGAGCTGCGCCAGAAGTACCAGGGCTCCGTGCTGGGGATCGCCTGGTACGTCGTCAACCCGCTCGTGCTCATGGGCGCCTACTACCTCATGTTCGGCGTCGTCTTCGACCAGACCAGCGAGCCGGACTACCCGCTCTTCCTCATGGTCGGGCTCGTGGTCTGGATGTTCTTCTCCCAGGCCGTGCTGGGCGCGGCGCCCTCGCTGCTCGACCAGGGCTCGCTCATCCGCAAGGCGCGCTTCCCGCGCGAGACGATCCCCGCCGCCGCGGTGACCGTGCAGCTCGTGACGTTCTGCGCCGTGCTCGGCCTCGTCGCGCTCGTGACGCTCGCCTACCGCGGCACCTGGAGTCCCGCGCTGCTGCTGCTCCCGCTCGTGCTCCTCGCGCTCTACGCCTTCACGCTCGGGCTGCGCGCTCGCGGTCTCCGTCCTCCACGCGTACTTCCGCGACGTCGCGCCCGATCCTCAGCGCCGTCCTGCTGCCCTGGTTCTTCCTCTCGCCGATCTTCTTCCGCCCCGAGCGCATCACGGAGCAGCCCGGCGCGCGCTTCGTCCTGGAGTGGGTGAACCCCGTCGCGCCGTTCATCGAGGGGGTGCGCTCCATCGTCTACGGCGGGCGCGGCCCCGGCCTCGCGACGCTCGCCTACGTCCTCGTGGCCGGCGCCCTGGCGGTGGCCGTCGGTCGCGCGCTCTTCGTGCGCCTGCAGGGCGAGCTGGCGGTGGTCGTGTGAGCGCCGCGCCGGGCGAGATCGTGCTCGAGCAGGCGACCCGCGCGTTCTCCATGCGCGCGGACCGCGGCGGGACGCTCAAGGAGCTGCTGCTGCGCAAGCGCGCCGCCGGCCCGGAGCCCGTCCGGGCGCTCGACGGCGTCTCGCTGCGCATCGCGCCGGGCGAGACGGTCGGGATCGTCGGCCGCAACGGCGCCGGGAAGTCCTCGACCCTGCGGGTCCTCGCGGGGATCATCCCCCTGGACGCCGGCCGCGTCGAGGCCGGGCGGGAACGTCGTCTCGCTGCTCGAGCTCGGCGCGGGCTTCGGCCGCGACTTCTCCGGCCGGGAGAACATCCTGCTCAACGGCGCGCTGCACGGCCTCGACCGGCCCGCAGATCGAGGCGGTGATGGACGACGTCATCGCGTTCTCCGAGCTCGGCGCGTTCATCGACGTGCCGGTGAAGACCTACTCGAGCGGCATGTTCGTCCGGCTCGGCTTCGCGATCGCCGCGCACCTGCGGGCGGACACGCTGCTCATCGACGAGGTGCTCGCCGTGGGCGACGAGGCGTTCCAGCGCAAGTGCGAGCAGCGGATCGCCGACGCGGTCGCGGGCGGGGCGACGCTCGTGCTCGTCTCCCACGACGCGGCGCTCGTCGAGCGCACCTGCGAGCGGGTCGTCGTCCTCGACGGGGGCCGGGTCCAGTTCGACGGCCCGGCCGCCGAGGGCATGGCGTTCTACCACCGCACCATGGGCACGGAGGTGGTCGCGTGAGTGGAAGGTGCCAGGCACCTTCCACCCACGAGGCGCTCGGGCGGGCGCGGGCGCGGGCCGCGGCGGCGCGGGCGGCGGGCGGGTACCGCGACCTCGGCGGGCTGACGATCGCGCCGCGGGACCGCATCTCCGTCGACCGGCTCATGGAGTGGGCGGTGCTCGAGCCCGGACGAGTCGAGCACCCGCTCCACGCGGCGCTGGGGCTGGCCGATCACCCGCGCGAAGAAGCTCCTGCTGCACACCCTGCGCCAGTACCACGGGGAGCTGCTCGCGGAGCAGACGCGCTTCAACATGCACCTGCTGGTCCACGTCGCCGAGCTCGAGGACCGCATCGCCGAGCTCGAGGCCGAGCGCCCCCCGACGTGAGGGTCCACCAGGTCCTCAGCGGCGCCGGCCCGTTCGACGCCGTCTCGAACCAGGCGCGCGCGTTCCGCTCGCTCTTCGCGGCGTGGGGCTGGGGCGGCACGGACGTCGCCGCGGGCATCGACCCGCGGGTCGGCAAGGCGTTCGCGCCGCTGGCCGCGCTCGACCCGGCGCCGGGCGACACGCTCCTGCTGCACTACTCGGCCTACGCCCCGAAGCTCCGCGGCGTGCTCGAGCGCCCGCAGCGCAAGGTCCTGCTCTCGCACAACGTCACCCCCGCGCGCTGGTTCTGGGACTACGAGCCGCGCATCGCGATCCAGTGCGCGCTCGGCCGCCAGCAGCTCCCGGAGTACGCCGCGGCCTGCGACGTCGTCGCCGGCGTGAGCGCCTACAACGCCGCGGAGCTCGGGAGCGACCGCGTCGTCCCGATCCTCTTCGACCCCACGGGCCTGGGCGCGCCGCGCACCGTGGAGCCCGAGGAGCCGCGGCTGCTCTTCGTGGGCCGCCTCGCGCCGCACAAGCGCCAGGACGAGCTCATCCGCCTCGTCGCGCAGCTCCGCGCCAACGGCGTCCCGGACGCGACGCTCACGCTCGTCGGCGAGCCGATGAAGCCGTGGTACCTCGACGAGCTGCGCGCGCCTGGCCGACGCGCTCGCCCCGGGTGCGGTGACCTTCAAGACGGGCCTGGGTCCCGCGGAGCTCGCGGAGGAGTACCGCGCCGCCGCGCTCCTCGTCTGCCTCAGCGAGCACGAGGGCTTCTGCATCCCGCTGCTCGAGGCGTTCCACCTCGGGGTCCCGGTCGTCGCCCGGCCCGTCGGCGGGATCCCCGAGGTCGCGGGTGACGCGGCGCTGCTCGTCGAGGACCGCGACCTCGCGGTGGTCGCGGAGCTCTGCCGCATCGCGCTCGAGGAGCCCGCGCTGCGCGCGGACGCTCGTGGCCCGCGGCGCCGCGCGGGTCGCCGCGCTACGCGCCGCGAGCCGGTCAGCGCGGCAGCTCCGCGCGCTGCTCGAGGGCTCCTAGCCGCCCGTCGTGATCCGCTCGATGGTCTGGACCATCTCCTGCGAGCAGGCGTCCCGCCCCGGGATCTCCGGCCGCTCGCGGTAGAGCACGTAGGCCTCGATGCGCTGGACGACCGCGCCGGCGTCCGCCGGCCGCGGCGCGTCCCGCTTGGCGAGGACGTAGTCGGCCCGGCGGGAGACCGGGACGTGCGGGTAGCTCGTCCCCAGCAGCGGCACCTGCGAGCACAGCGGCTGCCCGTGCAGCCAGAACGCCGTCCAGTTCTGCTCCTGCGGGTCGATGTCCAGGCGCACGGAGCGCCCGGGCGGCAGCGCCGCGTCGATGCTGCGCAGCTCGAGGACGAAGCGCGGGCAGCTGGTCGAAGGTCCGCCCGACCTCCGCACGGGCCGCGCTCAGCGAGGCGAGGGCGAGCACGGTCACGACGACGTAGCCCGGCCAGGCCCGCGGGAGCTTCGCCAGGCCGGCGACGGCGACCGCGAGCGCCACGGGGGCGACGAAGGCCAGGACCTTGAAGTGGAAGTAGAAGCCGAAGTCCCGGAAGCGGAACCAGACCGCGAAGAACGCGGTGAAGGCGAAGAGGCCGTAGAGCCCCTTGCGCAGCGCCGCGGGCTGGTCGCGCAGCGCCGCGTGGATCGCCCAGAGCCCCGGCAGGCCGAGGAGCACGAGCGAGCACCCAGCTCTGCATCGCCGAAGAACCAGGGCTCGGGGAACCAGCCCCTTCAGGTCGCCGCCCCAGTTCTCGAGGCTCTGGCTCAGGTCCAGGACGATGCCCGCGGCCGCGCGCGACCTTCTCCGAGCACCCCGAGCACGGGGACCGCGAAGACCACCGCGAGCGGCAGGAGCCAGAGGAGGCTGCGCTTGCCGCGGTAGACGCGCCGCAGCTCGCGGACGCGCCGGCGGTGCGGCCAGAGGACCACCGCGAAGGGCACGAGCGGGATCGGCAGCGCCAGGGGGTAGGCGAACGCGAGGACCGCCATGAAGAGGCAGAGCAGCGCGATCCCGCCGCGGGTCGCGCTCCCGGACGAGCCACCAGGAGAGGACGAAGGCGAAGGGCAGCGTCATGAAGCCCCACGTCTGGTTGAAGTAGGGGTGCATGACCGTGTGGAGCACCATCCGGTCGATGCCCGACGAGCCCCATCGCGGCCAGCGCCGCCCAGCGCGGCGCCCCGAGCAGCTCCCGGGTGAAGAGGAAGAAGCCGCAGGCGGCCATCGCCGAGCAGGAGCGCGGCGACCGTCGAGATCGTCTGGAAGACCTCGAGGCCCGCCGAGCCGTGCCGCGCCGCCGAGCGCGTAGTAGATGGGCTGCTTCGAGCGCCAGACCAGCGGCATCTGGTCCACGGGCAGCCCGACGTCGACGGAGGTCGGGTAGTGCGTGCTGCAGGAACATCGCGGAGCCGACCGCGAGGTGCGCGTCCTGCCCCTCGCCCTCGACGGTCGCGAAGCCCGCGCGGAACGAGCGGGACGAGCGCGACGAGCACCGCCAGCAGCGCGAGCCACACGGGCCAGGCCAGCAGCTTGCCTTGGGCAACCGCCGCCGCGCGGCCCTGGGGCGGGCGCCGGCGCAGCGCCACCCCCGCCAGCACGGCCCCCGCGAGGAGCACGACGACGAGGTTCGCCGCGAACGGCACCGCGAGGAAGCCGAGGACCGTCATGGCCAGCCCGGTCGCGCAGGCGCCGACGGGCAGGACCCAGAGCGCCTCGTGGCGCCGCAGCCCCTCCGGCAGCAGGAGCCGCGTCAGGCCGAGGCCCGTCACGAGGAAGAGCGCGACGGTCGCCGCGCCCGCCCGCAGGAGCGGCAGCACGGCGCCGCTGCCCGACCACGCCCATGTCCTGCGCGAACTGCAGCGCGGCGAGCGCGGTGAGCGCCGCCAGGCCGAGCGAGACCGCCCGCCCGCGGCGCGCGGGGCTCAGGCGGCGGGGTGGTGGCGGCGCGCCTGGGCCAGCACCCGACGCACGAAGACCGGGTTGCCCAGCAGGTACCGGCGCCACATCCGGTTGGGCTCGATCGCGAGTCGGAAGATCCATTCGAAGCCATTGTCCGCCAACCAGGCCGGCGCACGCGGCACGCGCCCGGAGACGTAGTCGAAGAGGGCGCCCACCGTCCAGAGCACGTCCGTGTCGAGCCGGTGCGCGTTGCGCTGCACCCAGAGCTCCTGCTTCGGGGAGCCCATGCCGACCAGGACGATGTCCGGGCGGCGCGCGTTGATGTCCTCGATGACCCGCTCGTCGTGGGCCGAGCCGAGCTCGAAGTAGCCGTGGTGGTGGCCCGCGATCCGCAGCGCGGGGTACGCCGTCCGGAGGCTCTCCGCGGCGTTCTCGGTCGACCCCGGGCTCCGAGCCGAGCAGGTAGACGGACTGGCCCGCGGCCTCGCAGAGCGCGGCGAGGTCCCAGACCCAGTCCGCGCCGGTCATGCGGTGCGGGATCTCCACGTCGAGCGACTTGGCGGCCAGGCGGACGCCGTAGCCGTCGCAGTAGACGAGGTCGGCGGACTGCAGCGCGCCGCGCAGCGCGGGCTTCTCCTGCGACTGGTTCAGGACGTGGGCGTTGACGTACATGACGCGCCGCGCGCGGCTGCCCGTCGCCGACCCAGCCCGTGATGCGGCGCAGCAGGTCGTCGGGCCGCGCGAGGTCGACCGGGATCTCGAAGATCCGCGACTTCGCCGCCGCGTCGTCTCCCGCTGATGGACGGCAACGCGTGCCGCGTCGTCGATCACCACCATGCTGACCCTACGCCTCCCTGCCGGGATCGCCTGCCCTTCCGCGCCCGGGATCATGGCGTACGTAGGGTCCCGTCGCAATGTGGAACGTGGCCTTCGACGCGCGGGACGCCTACGCCGAGCCCGTCCGGGGCTGGGGGCGCTACGCGCGGCACCTGCTGGAGCACCTGCTCCGTCCACGGTGCTCCCGTATCCGGAGCAGGGTCGCGGCCCCGAGGTGCTCTGGGAGCAGGTGACGTTCCCGCGGCTGGCCGCGGCGCGACGGCGCGAGCCGTCCTGCACGCCCCGAACTGCTTCCTGCCGCTGCGGCGCCCGCTGCCCCGGGGTGGTGACGATCCACGACCTCGCCTTCGAGGCGCACCCGGAGGACTTCTCGCGCGCGGACGGGCGCGAAGTACCGCTGGATCACCCCGCGGGCGGCGCGCTCGGCCGAGCGCGTCATCTGCGTCTCGCAGTTCACCGCGGACGACGTCGTCGCCCGCTACGGCATCCCCCGCGGCGAAGCTCCGGGTGATCCCGAACGCGCCCGGCCTCCCGGTCGGCGACGCGCCGCCGCCGGTCCGGGCGCGCCCGTACCTGCTGGCGGTCGGGCGACCTGCGGGCGAAGAAGAACCTCGGCCGGCTGATCGAGGCGTTCGCGCGACGCTCGGGCACCGGCCACGGGCTCGTGCTCGCCGGGCTCGGCGAGCCCCGACGGCCCGCTCCCGCCGGGCGTGCGAGGCGACCGGGCTTCCTCGACGACGCGGCGCTCGACGCGCTCATGCGCGGCGCGGACGTGCTCGTCCACCCGTCGCTCTACGAGGGCTTCGGGCTGGTGGTCGCCGAGGCGATGGTCCGCGGGGTGCCCGTGGCCTGCGCGGACGCGACGGCGCTGCCCGAGACCGCGGGCGGGCGCCGCGGTGCTCTTCGACCCGCTTCACGTGCCGGCGATCGCCGCGGGCATCCGCGAGGCGCTCGAGCGCGCCGAGGAGCTCGCGGGTCGCGGGCCTGCGAGCGCGCGCGGGCCTGGTCGTGGGCGGCGAGCGCCGGCGGCGACCGAGGCCGTCTACGCGGAGCTCGCGTGAGCCGCGCGCGACGGTGAGCCGCACCGATCCTCGTGCTCAGCGTCGACGAGGCCGCACCGCCTCGAGCTCTCCCTGCCCGCCGCGCTGGCCCAGCCCGACGCGCGGGTCGTCGTCGTCGACAACGCCTGCACGGACGGCACGGTCTCGCTCTGCCAGGAGCTCGGCGTCGAGCTCGTCCGCCTGCGCGAGCGGCGCTCCTACGCCGCCGCGGTGAACGCGGGCCTCGCGGCGACGACGGGTGACGTCCTGCTGCTCAACGCCGACTGCGTGCTCGCCCCGGGCTTCCTGGAGCCGGCGCGGCGAGGCGCTCGCCCGCGACGGGGTCGGCTCGGTCGCGCCGCAGCCTGCTCCGCGCGACGGGCATGGGCGCCCGAGGAGCGCCTGGAGGTGCTCGACACGGCCGGCATGCGGATCGACCGGCGGCGCAAGAACGGGCTCGTCGGCCACGGCGAGCCCGAGGCCTCGCGGGTGCGCGCGCGGCCCGGCGTTCGGCGGCGACGGCGCCTGCGTCCTCTACCGCCGCGAGGTGCTCGACGCCTGCGCGGTCGGGGCGGAGGTCCTCGACGAGGACATGGGGCTCTGGGCCAGCGACGCCGACCTCGCCTGGCGCGCGCAGCTGCTGGGCTGGGGCTGCCGCTACGAGCCGCGGGCGACGGCGTGGCACGTGCGCTTCTACTCCCCGACGACGCGCGCCGCGCTGCCCGAGGCGCACCGCCGGCTGCAGTTCACGCAACCGGCTGCTGATGGTCGTCAAGAACGAGACGGCCGCGGGCTTCTGCGCGCGACGCGCCGTGGCTCCTCGGCTACGAGCTGCTCGCGCTCGGCCACGTGCTGCTCCGCGAACGCCACCTGCTCGGGGGCTACCGCGACGCCTGGCGCGGGCTCCCGGCCGCGCGCCGGCGGCGGCGGGTGGTCCAGGCCCGCCGCGCGCCGGGCGCCCGCCCGCCGTTCGGGCTGACGCGCACCGCGCTGAGGCCCGCCCTACGCTTGGGCGATGGCGCGCTACGACGTGAACGGCCGGACCGTCCTGATCACGGGCGCGGCCCGCGGGATCGGGGCCGAGAGCGCGCGCCGGCTCCACGGCAAGGGGGCGAACGTCGCCCTCGTCGGCCTCGAGCCCGACCGCATGGAGGCGCTCGCCGCCGAGCTCGGGGAGCGCGCCGCGGTCTTCGAGGCCGACACGACGGACGCGGGCGCGCTCGAGCGGGCGGTCGCGGGGCGGTGCAGCGCTTCGGCGGGCGTCGACGTCGGCATCGCGAACGCGGGCATCCAGATGACGCGGCGCGGTCGCGACGGCGCCCGAGCGCTCCGTCGAGCGCACGCTCGAGGTGAACCTCCTCGGGGTCTGGCGCACGGACCGGGCGCTGCTGCCGCAGATCACCCAGCGCGGCGGCTACCTGCTGAACGTCGCCTCGCTCGCGGCCGCGACCCACGCGCCGCTCATGGCCGCCTACGCGGCGTCGAAGGCGGGGGTCGAGGCGTTCACGAACTCCTTGCGGATCGAGACCAGCGTCACCCAGGCGCGGGTCGGCTGCGCGTACTTCGGCTTCATCGACACGGACATCGTGCGGGGCTCGTTCGAGCAGCCCTCCAGCGCGCAGATGCGCAAGATGCTCCCGCCCTTCATGCGGACCCCGCAAGCCGCTGTCGGTCGCGATCGACGCGATCGAGCGGGGGATCGAGGGGCGCAAGGCGCGCGTCTGGGCGCCGCGGTACGTCGGGCCCGCTGCTCGCGCTCCGCGGCGTCGCCCAGCCCCTCTCGGAGTGGCAGACGATCCGCTTCGGCCGCAAGGACCTCGCGGAGGCGATCCGCCTCGCCGACCCGGCGACGGGCGCGGACCGGCCCGAGGACGAGCTGCTCGGCGCGGCGGGCCTGGGCGCTCGGCGACCTCGGCGCGGGCGCCGACGCCCCCGCGCAGCTCCCGAGCTCCGGGAGCTAGGCGCCCGGTGGGCAAGCGCGGCCTGCAGGGGGCCGGGTGGGTCGTCTCCGCGCTCGTCCTCGCGGCCGTCGTCTGGTGGGCGCTGCGCCAGCCCGCCCCGACGTTCCCGACCTCCTCGGCCGACCTCGGGGCGCTCGCGCTCGCGGTCGTCCTCTACGCCGTGTGCACGGCGCTGCGGGCCGAGCGCTGGCGGACGCTGCTCCACGACGTCGACGCGACCCCCTCGCGGGGCGACGCCTACCGGCTGACCGTCGTGGGCTACATGGGCAACAACGTCCTGCCCGCGCGGGCGGGGGACCTCATGCGGGTCGTGCTCATGGCGCCGCGCGCGGACACGACGAAGCGCTTCGTGGTGGGGACGCTCGTGGCCGAGCGGCTGCTCGACGTCGCGGTGCTCGTCGTGCTCTTCCTCGTGCTGGCGACGACGATCGCCGGCGGCGCGGGGCTGCCGGGGACCGGGACCCTCGAGGTGCTCGGGGCGCTCGCGGTCCTCGGGCTCCTCGCGCTGGCGGTGGGCTTCGGCGTGCTGCGCCGGCGCGGGCTGGTCGAGAGGGCCAAGGCGTTCCTCGCGCCGATGGCGCAGTCCTCGACGAACCTCCGCGGCCGCCACGGCGCGGCGATGCTCGCGCTGACGATCGCGCATCTGGCTCGGCGAGGCCGGGGTGTGGGGCTCGTGCGCCGCGGCGGTGAACCTCGGGGCCGGCCCGCTCGAGGCGCTCTACCTCGTCGCGCTCGCGTCCATGTTCGCGCTCATCCCGAGCGGGCCGGGCTACGCGGGCACGCAGGACGCGGCGGCGGTCATCGGCGTGAAGGCCATCGGGGGGACGAGCGCGCAGGCCGTGAGCTACCTCATCCTCGTCCGCTTCGTCCTGCTGGTCCCGATCACGCTCGCGGGCCTCGTCGCGCTGGCGGCGCGCTACGGCGGGGTGCGCGGGCTCAAGCTCGCCGCGAGCTCCGGGTGAGCGACGCGCTCACCCAGCACGAGCAGCGCGCGCGGCTGCTCGCCGCGCTCGAGGTGACCCTCGTGGTCGACGGGGGCGCGAACGTCGGGCAGTTCGCCGCGGAGCACCTCCGCGGGGGCTCGGGGTGGACGGGGCCCATCGCCTCCTTCGAGCCCGTGCCGCCGACGGCCGCCGCGCTGCGCGAGCGCGCCGCGGGCGATCCGGGGTGGGCGGTGCACGAGCTCGCGCTCTCCGACGCGGAGGGCGTCGCGACGATCACCGTGCCGGGGACGAGCAGCGACCTCGCGTCGTTCGCGCCGCTCACGGAGGACGGCGTGCGGCTCGTCAACGGCGACAAGGCGGCGCGAACGGCCTACGACGTGCGCACGGTGCGCCTGGACGCGGCGGGGGTCGTCGGGCCCGACGACCGCGTCGCGCTGAAGCTCGACCTGCAGGGCCACGAGCCCCAGGCGCTCGCGGGCGCCGCCGGGATCCTCGAGCAGGTCGTCCTCGTGGAGGTCGAGCTGCCGCTCGTGCCGATCTACGCGGGGCAGGGCGGCTTCGCGGAGCACCTCGCCGCCTACGCGGAGCTCGGCTTCGTCCCCGTGGGCTTCCACAACAACTGGGTCCCGCAGGACGGCCGCGCGATCGACGTCGACGCGCTCCTCGTGCGCTCGGGCTAGGAGGCCGCGAGCCCGGCGGCGACCGTCGGCCGCTCCGCCAGCGCGGCCATGACCCGGCGCAGGCGCGGCGCGACGGCGGGGTCGAGCGGGAGCGCCGGCACGTGGTGCGCGCGGCCGGCCAGCGCGCAGTCGGCGATCGTGAAGGTCGTCCCCGTCGCCCACGGGCCCTCGGCGTCGAGGAGCTGGTCGTAGGCGGTCAGCTGGCGCTCGAGGGTCGCGATGCGCTCGCGCTCGTCCCCGGCGCTGCCGCCGTAGACCGCGAACTCCTCCACGCCCCACAGCCACGGGCGCAGCTCGAGCGAGAGGGAGTCGAGCAGGACGTCGATGCGCGCCCGCTCGGCGGGGGTCGCACCACGGAGGTCCGCCCGCCCCTCGCGCTCGGCGAGGTAGCGCAGGCAGACGTTCGACTCCGTGACGACGACGTCGCCGTCGACGAGGACGGGGACCATCCCGAAGGGGTGCAGGCGCTCGTAGCCCTCGGGCTTCGGGCCGTCGAGCGGGGTGTCGACCCGCGTCGCACGCCAGGCCGAGCTCGGCCAGCAGCACGCGGACCTTCATGGCGTTCGTCGAGACGTGGTTGTCGTGCAGCGTCAGCGTCATGGCCCCTCCAGGAGCTCCTCGTAGACCCGCCAGGTCGCCCGGGCGACGTCGTCCCAGGTCGCCGGCAGGGGCGGCGGCGCCGGGCGGGTGGCGGCGGCCCCGGCGGCCAGCAGGCCGGCGAGGTCGCCCTGCCCGACGAAGGTCGCCCGCTCCCCGAGGACCTCGCGCAGGGCCGGGACGTCGCAGGCGACCACGGGCGTCCCGCAGGCCGAGCGCCTCGACGGGCGGCAGGCCGAAGCCCTCGTCGTCGGAGGGGAAGACGAGGGCCCGGGCGCCGGAGTAGATCGCCGCGAGCTCGTCGTCGGTGACCAGGCCCGTGAGCGTCACGCCCTCGAGCTCGTGCGCCCACGGGCGCGTCGGCCCGACGAGGACGAGCGGCAGCTCCCGCGGCGCGGCGGCCAGCGCGGCGACGCGCTTGCGCGGGTCCGGGCGCTCCATCCCGCCGACCCAGACGAGGTACTCCGGCGGCAGCCCGTAGCGCTCGCGGACCGCGGCGACCTCCTGCGGGGAGCACGGCCGCATGGCGTCGACCGCCGCCTCGCCGATGACGACGAGGCGCTCCTCGGCCACGTCGAGGTGCCGCAGGACGTCCTCGGCCACCGCCCGGGTCGGGACGATGACCCGCTCCGCGCGCTCCACCGCCAGGTAGCGCAGCCGGAAGCGGACGCCCGTGCGCAGGTACTCCGCCCGGCGCTTGAGCGGCACGACGTCGTGGAGGGTCACGACCTGCGGCACGCCGGCGCGCAGGTGCGCCCCGTCGATCCACGGGGAGTGGAAGAGCTCCCCGCGGCGGGGCCGGTGGCTCTCGAGGACGACGTGCTCCCCCGCGGTCGCGCGCAGCCCGGCCAGCAGGCAGCGCACGTAGCGGCCGATCCCGCGCGGGTCGCCCGCGCCCCGGGCGTCGAAGGCGACCTTCACAGGAGCCTCCGCAGGAGCGCCTCGACCCGGTCGGCGTAGTCGTCGGCGTCGAAGCGCCGCGCCGCCCGCGCCGCGGCCGGCCCGAGCTCCGCGCGGCGCTCGAGCACCCGCACGATCCCGTCGGCCAGCGCGGCGGGGTCGCCCGGGGCGCACCAGCACGCCCGTGACGCCGTCCTGCACCACCTCGACCATCCCGTCGACGCGCGAGGCGACGACCGGCACCCCGACCGCCATGGCCTCCGCGGCGACCATCCCGAACGGCTCCTGCCGCGAGGGGACGGCGAGCGACGTCGAAGTGGCGCATGAGCCCCGCGGCGTTCGCGACCCAGGGGACGTGCTCGACGTCCGGGGAGGCCCGGACCGCGGCGAGGTAGGCGGGATCGGACTCGTAGGGGTCGCCGCCGACGACGACGATCCGGGCGCCCGGCACCCGCGCGCGGATCGCGGGCGCGGCCGTCACGAGGTCCATGACGCCCTTGCGCGGCTCGATCCGCCCGACGTAGCCGACCACGGGCCCGTCCCCGGCCGGCCAGGGGCGCGGCGCGGGCGGCGGGTCGAGGTCGATGGGGTAGTGCACGACGTGGACGTCGAGCGGGTCGAGGAGCGCCGCGACCGCCTTCGAGCCCGGCGAGCACGAGGTCCGCGCCGGCCCAGTGGCGCGGGACCCGGGTGACCATGTCGTGGACGTGCAGGACCGTCTTCGCGCCGCGCAGCGCGGGCAGCAGGCGGCCGCAGACCGTCGAGTTGAGGTAGAGGACGTCCCACTTGCCCCCGAGGAGCATCGCCTTGGGGAACGACGCGACGGCCCGCGCGCCCTCGCGCGCGCCCAGGCCCGCCCACGTCGAGCTTCAGCGTGCTCGTGCCCCGGCAGCACCCGGGCGAGGGAGCCCGCCCCGGACGGCGTCGTGAGCCCCGTCCGCCAGCCCCGCGCCCCGAGGCGCTCGAAGAGCCGCACGAGCGCGATCTCCGCCCCGCCCGGCTCGTCGGCCGCGTTGACCCCGAGGACGCTCGGGCTCACGCCCGGGCCGCCGCGAAGAACGCCCGGACGTCCGCCTCGGGGAGCGCGTCGTTCTTCGTGGAGTGCACGACCCCGAAGCCGCGCTCGAGCAGGCGCGCCGGCGTGTCGGCCAGGCCGACGTGCTGCAGCCCGAAGACCGCCGGGAGGTCCCGCAGCGCCAGGCCGCAGGCGCGGGCCATCGCCCCGAGGACCATGTCGTCCCCGAGGCGCGCGCCCAGCCAGCGCTCGGGCCGCGTCGAGCCAGCCCCGCGCCGCGAGGGCCCGCAGGAGGGGGACGGAGAGCGCGCAGCCCGCGGCGATGCAGTGCTCCCCGGGCACGTAGCCCGCGCGCAGGGCCGCGCGCAGGACGCCCGCGGACGTGCGGGTCGGCCGGGCGCACCCACCACGGGCGCCGCGGCGGGTGGCGCCAGGCCCAGACCGCGCGCAGGTGCGGGCGCACCTCGCGCCGCCACCGGCCCGAGGTCGCGCCGTGCGCCGTTGCAGGTCCGCGAGCAGGAGCCGAGGATCCCGTCGCTCGGGCCGCCAGGCCTGCGCCACGCGCTCCACGACGGGCCCGACCACGAGCGCGTCGGCGTCCAGGCGCAGGACCCACGCCGCCGGGGCGACCGCGCGCAGGTGCGCGAGGCCGGCCAGCGTGCCCGCCGTCGTGCCGCCCAGGGAGCCGATGCCCCGCCCGCGCCGGGGGTTCGGCACGACGTCGATCCCCAGGGGGAACGCCGCGCGCGGGCGGTCCCCGTCGTCGACCACGACGCAGGCCCGCAGGAGGCCGGGCTCGTGCACCGCGAGCGCGTCGAGCAGGTCGTGCACGCGCGCGAGCTCGTCGTCGCCGGGCCCGGCGGGGATCAGCACGGCGGCGGGGCCCATGGGCGCGGAGCGTACCCCGCCGGGCCGGCCGCGGCCCACCGTGCGGGATGATGCCCGCGGATGCGCGTGCTGCTGGACACGACGTTCGCCCTGCGCGGCCACTCCGGCACGGGCGTGTACCTCGCGCACCTCGTCCCGGCGCTCGAGCAGCTCGGCGTGGAGGTCGTCGAGGCGCGGCACGAGGCCCGCCGCGCACCGGCCCGCGGCGGCGTGCGCTCCGCGGTCAACCTGGCGATGGACGTGCAGTGGGGGAACGTCGAGCTGCCGCGCCGCGCCCGCGCGGCCGGCGCGGACGTCCTGCACCACCCCCTGCCGGCCGGGCGCCTTCCCGACCGTCGTGCCGCAGGTCGTGACGGTCCACGACCTCGCCTTCGTGCACTTCCCCGAAGCCTTCGACCCGCGGTTCCGGCGCTACGCGCTCGTCGCCCACCGCGCCGCCGCGCGCCGCGCCGCGGCCGTCGTCGCGGTGTCCCAGGCCACCGCGGAGGACGTCCACCACCGCTGGCGCGTCCCGCGCGAGCGGATCGTCGTCGCCCGCCACGGGCCGGGGCAGGAGCCCGAGGCGCGCCGCCCCCGGGCCGCGGTCCCCCGCCACTTCCTCTACGTCGGCGACGACGAGCCGCGCAAGAACCTCGGGCTCCTGCTGGCCGGCTACGCCCGCTACCGCTCGCACGCCGCCGAGCCCCTCCCGCTCGTGCTGGCCGGCACGGCGAGCGCCGAGGCCGACGGCGTGCTCCTCGCGTCGCGCCCGGACGCGGAGCACCTCGCCGAGCTCTACGCCCACGCCGCCGCGCTCGTCCACCCGAGCCTGCACGAGGGCTTCGGCCTCACGCCGCTGGAGGCGATGAGCGCCGGGGTGCCGGTCGTCGCGGCCCGCTCGGCGGCCGTCACGGAGGTCTGCGGGGACGCGGCGCTCTACGTCGGCGCCCACGACGCCCCGGGCCTGGCGGAGCGGCTCGGGACCCTCGCGGAGGACGCCGAGCTGCGCCGTGACCGCTCCGAGCGGGGGCGCCGCCGGGCCGCCGAGTTCTCCTGGGCGCGGAGCGCGCGCGCCCACCTCGACGCCTATGCTCTCGCCATCGCGCGACGGGGTCGGACATGAGGGTCGCCATCCTCGGCACGCGCGGGATCCCGGCCTCCTACTCCGGCTTCGAGACGGCCGCGGAGCAGCTCGCCAGCCGGCTCACCGACCGGGGGCACGAGGTGGTCGTCTACTGCCGCCCGCACGTCGTGGACCGCTCCCTGCGCGAGTGGAAGGGCGCGCGCCTGGTGCACCTGCCGACGGTGCGCAACAAGTACCTCGACACGTTCACCCACACGTTCCTGAGCGCGATCCACGCAGCCCGGACGGTCAAGCCGGACGTCGCGCTCTTCTTCATCGCGGGCAACTCGCCCATGTGCCTCATCACCCGGGCGGCGGGGATCCCGACGGTCATCAACGTCGACGGCCTGGACTCGGACCGCTCCAAGTGGCCCGGGGTGGCCAAGAGCTACCTGCGCTTCGCGGAGCGCAACGCCCCGCGCTGGGCGGACACGGCGCTCACGGACTCCCACGCCGTCGCGGAGATCTTCGAGCAGCGCTACGGCCGCCGCATCGGGGTCGTGCCCTACGGGGTGGAGGAGCCGCCCGACCCCGAGCCCGGCGTGCTGCCCACGCTCGAGCGCCTCGGCCTCGAGCCGCGCCGCTACGTCCTCTTCGTGGGCCGCCTCGAGCCCGAGAACAACCCCCACGTGCTCGTGGAGGCCTGGGCGCGGATCCCCGCCGCCCGGACGGCCGGGATGAAGCTCGTCGTCGTGGGCGGCGCGCCCTACGCCGACGAGTACATCAAGCAGGTGCACCGCAAGGGCGACCCGCGGGTCGTCTTCCCGGGCTACGTCTTCGGGCGCGGCTACTGGGAGCTCCAGCGCAACGCGTACGCGTTCTGCGCCCCCACGGAGGTCGGCGGCACGCACCCGGTCATCCTCGAGGCGCTGGCCGCGGGCAACTGCGTGATCGTCAACGACCACGCGCCGAACCTCGAGACCGTCGGCGACGCCGGCCTCACGTTCTCGGGCCGCCAGGGTGTCCCCTCGCTGGCGGCGCAGCTCGAGCGCGTCCTGGCCGACCCCGGGCTCGTCGAGGACTACCGCGGCCGCGCGCGGGAGCGGGCCCGCCGCTACTCCTGGGACGCGGTGACCGACCAGTACGAGCAGCTCCTGCGCCGCGCGTGCGACGCGGGTGGCCCGGGCCCCCTGCCGCCCGAGCTGGTCGACCGGCCGGGCGCCCCGGCCACCCTGGTCTGACTCAGCGCACCCGGAAGGAGACCTGCCGCGAGGTCAGCGTCCGGCCGCCGCTGGTCCACGCGAGGCGCACGACGCCCTTGCTGCGCACGACCAGGGTCGTGTCGACGTACCCGCGGCGCTTCGTCGCCCTGACGGTCTTGACCGTCCGGTAGCCCCCGGTGCTCTTGCGCAGCTGCACCCGCACCCGCGGTGCGGCGGCGCTCGACGCGGGCCGCACGAGGCCGAAGACCCGGAGCCTGCGCCCCTTCGCGACCGTGCGCGACGGGACGAAGATCGGCAGCTGGTAGGCCAGCTGCGCCGGCTTGGGCTTCCCCTCCCGGGTGCGCAGGCCGCTCTGGAACGTCCCGCCGTAGGCCTGGACGTCGTCGGCGACGCCCGGGGTCGGCGCGTCGTCGACGAGCAGGAACTGCGTGAGGGCCTTGACCCGCGGGTTGCGGAAGGTCAGCCACTCCGTCTGGTTGAGGTAGGCCGCCTGCTTGGCGAAGCTCACCCCGACGGGATCGGGCGGGGAGGTCTGGTACCCGTACTCCGTGAGGTAGAGCGGGACGTCCCGGCCGCCCGCGGCGGGCTTGCGGCCGAAGCGCTGGTAGACGCGGCGCAGGAGGCTCGAGAGGTCGTCGAGGTTCGCGGTGGTGAAGCTGTCGGCGCTCGGCTCGACCGTCGGCGCGAAGGTCAGCTCGTAGGGGTGGTGGGCGTAGCCCGAGGCCGCGAAGAGGACGGGGTGGTCGGCCACCATGCGCGCGACCTGGTTGGAGACCGGGCAGCCCCGGAGCTCCGCGCTCGTCCCCTGCAGGAGCTGCAGGTTGTCGTCGAGGCAGTAGAGCTGGCGGATGAAGCGGCCCGGCTTGAGCGCGCGGGTCGGCCCCTTCGCGCGCTCCTGCCCCTTCGGGGCGGTCTCGCCGATGAGGACCTTGTCGCCGCCGTGCCCCGTGGCCCCGAGCGCGGACCACATGGCGTCGGCGAGGTCGCGGTAGATCCGCGGCGCGGTCTCGACGAGCTTCCCGCCGCCCCGGGGGTCCGAGAGCCACTGGGGCGTCAGCCAGCCCGGCTGGTTCGGCTCGTTCCAGATCGTCCAGTACCCCACCCGCGGCAGCGGGCCGGCGGTGGTGCCGGGCGGGACGTAGGTGCCGGAGTACCGGGTCCCGAGCGCGCGGACGAACCCGCCGAACTCCCCCGCGTTCGGGTCGAAGTCCTTGTCGAGGTCGGGCCGTCCCTCGAGCGACCCCGTCGCCCACGACGGCGCGGGGGAGGTGACGTTGAAGTTCACGAGCAGGCCGCGCTCGCGGGCGAGGCGGACGATGCGGTCGTAGCGGTCCCAGGCGCCCGGGGGGTAGGCCGCGGGGTTCGCGGCGTCGAAGCCCGCGGGCCGGCTCTGGCTCTCGCCCGCGGGGGCGACGAGCTTCCAGAAGACGGAGATGCGCAGGCGGTCGGCGCCGAGCGCGCGCATCTCGTCCATCGTCCGGCCGACGGCCACCGGGTCGTCGCCGTAGACCAGGAGGTTGTCGTCCTGGAACATGGACTCCTGGGTGCCGGAAGCGGCGGCCGCGGTCGGGAACGCGGCGAGGCAGCACAGGAGCGCGAGGATGGGGCGGTGGCGCATGGGGGATCCGATCAGGGCGTCTTCGGGGCGGCGGCGGGGGTGCCGAGCCGGCGGGTGACGTCCAAGAAGAGCGAGACGGCGTTCGTGTTCTTCGGGTCGAGGAAGAGGGTCGGGCGCAGCGCGGCCAGGGCGCCGCGGAAGTCGTTGCGGCCGTAGTCGAACTCCGCGAGCCGGAGCCACGGCGCGGGGTTCTGGGGCTGGAGCTGCACCCCGCGCTCGAGCGCGCGGCGCGCCGCGTCGGGGCGCCCGGCGGCGCTCTCGATGACCTGGAGGTTCACGAGCGGCTCGACGGAGACCGGGTCGATGTCCGAGGCGCGCAGCGCGAGGCGGCGGGCCTCGGCGACGTTCCCGCGCTCGAGCGCGCCGAGGGCGTCGTCCGCGGCGTTCGCGCCGCGCAGCGGCTGCGTCGTGGCCCAGAGGCCCGCGGCGGTCACGAGGACGAGGGCGAGGGCGAGCAGCGTGCGGCCGCGGTCCCGCACCCCGCGGCCGAGCGTCACGGCGGAGGGCGGGGCCACGAGGACCTCCCCCTGGGGGCCCCGGCTCGGGCCGCGCCCGGCCAGCCAGCCCGCGCAGAGCAGGGCGGGCACGGCGGTGCCCGGGATGAACCAGGTCCAGTCGACGAAGGAGTGCACCCCGAAGACGACCACGACCGCGAGCAGGGTCCGCAGCCCGACGAGCTCCGCGTCGACGACGGGCCGCGGCCGGCCGCGGCGCCGGACCAGCGCCGTGGCCCGCAGCGCCGCCCACCCCCAGGCGGCGACGAGCAGCAGCGTGACGGCCCCGCCGACCGCGCCGAGGTCCGCGAGGGTCTGCACGACGAAGCCGTGGGCGTGGCGGACGTCCAGCTCGTCCTGCCGCACCTTCGGGCGGGCCGTCGCGAAGCCGCCGGCGCCCGCGCCGAGCACGGGCTTCTGCGCGAAGATCTCCAGGGAGTCGGCGAAGTAGCGGGCACGCAGGGAGCCCACCGCCGTGAGGCGGCTCTTGCCGTTGTCGGGGGAGGCGGCGGCGCTCGCGTTGGGGTCGAAGAGCTGCTCGAAGCCGTCGGAGACCGAGCCGCCGAGGCCCCGTTCGGAGAACGTGAGGTTGATCGCGGCGCCGATCGGGACGAGGGCGAGGACCACGAGGAGGGCCGCGCCCGCGCGGCGCCGGGTCTCCAGGCCGGGTGCCCGGCGGGCCGTCGTGAAGCCCACGGCCAGGCCCGCGACCAGCAGGAGCGCGGCGATGGCGAGGAGCAGCAGGCCGAACTCGTGCCCTGCGGTCTCGCGCAGCGCGAGGTCCGTGTCGTCCTCGCTGAGCGGGGTCTGGCCGAAGACCCAGGTGACGGCCAGCAGCGCGCCGAGGGCGCTGACGCCGAGGACCGTCGCGCCCCGGAGGCGGAGGGGGACGATCGCGAACCACACGGCGCAGCCCACCCCCAGGGCCAGGAGGCCGCCGCGCGAGTAGGCCAGCAGCAGCGCGACGAGCAGGAGGCCCAGGACGGGGTAGGCGAGCGCGTTGACCGCGGCGTGGCCGTGGCGGCGGGCCCCGAGCCACAGGCAGCCCGGGCCCCCGAGCGCGGCCATGACCCCGACGGCGTTCCAGTACCCGAACGGCTCGCGCAGCCGGGCGAAGGTCTCGTCGGGGTTCAGGGCGGTCGGGAAGACCTTCGTGAGCAGGGCGTAGGCGGAGATCACCGCCGCGGCGACGACCGTCGCGTCGACGATCGCCCCCCACCGGCCCGGGGTCATGCGCGCGAGCGCGAGGCCGACGCCGAAGGTCGCGACGTAGGCCAGGGTGCGGCTCGTCTCCAGCCACGCGTCCTCGGGCTGGACGGCCCAGGCGATGCTCAGGCCCGTCAGCGCGGCCAGCAGCCCGAGGGCGGCGAGCGCCGCACCGCCGTGCAGCCGTCCGCGGGTCGTGAGGATCGCCGCGGCGCCCACGATCCCGCCCGCCGCCTGCAGGGCGAGCTCGACGAGGGTCGTGCGGCCGAGCTGCGAGCCGCCGCCCGCGCCGAGCGCGACGGCGGCCATGAGCGCGCCGAGCGCGAAGGCCAGCAGCGTCTCGGGCGAGACGCGGGCGAGGGCCGCCGGGACGGCCCGGGGCGCGCTACGCGGCAGGTGCGCGGCGTGCGAGGACATGGGTCCGGATGGAGGTGACGCCGCCGAGCAGGAGGCCCAGGCCGAGGAGGACGAGCGCGATGACCAGGGGGGTCGGGACGACGTTCGCGGCGCCCGCGGGGGAGATCCCGGAGCGGTCGGCGGAGATGGCCTTGCCGCCGACGACCACCGGGGCGCTGCCGGCGTCGCCGATCGCCTTCGCGACCGCGGCGCGCTCCGCCGGGGAGGCGGCCGCGACGAGCTGCTGGGCGCTCTGCCCGTTCGTCGGGGGCGGGAGCGTCGGTCCGCCGGCCCCCGTGCCGCCGGCCCCGCCCTTGCCGCCCGCGGCGCCGAGCTGGGCGCGCCGGATGACGTCCCGGCAGTCCGTGTACTCGTCCACGTCCGTCGGGATGTTGCGCAGGGCGGAGGCGTAGTCGGCCTGGGAGTAGGCCCCGTCGATCTTGCCGTCCTGGCAGTCGCGGACGACGTCGGCGTCGGCGGCCCGCGCGGACGCGGGGGCCAGGGCGAGCAGCGCGACGAGCGCGGCGAGGGTGCGGCGACGCATGGCGGTCATCCTCCTCGGGGGGTCGGTTCGAGCGCGGACGCCATGCCGTCGGCCCAGGCGGCCCAGGTGAACGCCGCCGCGTCACGGCGTGCGTGGGTCCCCATTCGCCGCCGGGCCGCCGGGTCCTCGTGCAGGCGCCGCAGCGCGGCGGCCAGCGCGTCGGGATCCCCGGCGGGCACGACGAGGCCGTTGCGGCCGTCGCGGACGAGGCCGCCGGCGGCCGCGCCCACGGCGTCGGTGGCGATGATCGGGAGTCCTCCGTGCATGGCTTCGTTGCAGACCAGGCCCCACGGCTCCCGGAACGTCGGGGTGGGGACGGACGGCACAACGAGAACGTCCGCGGCGGCCATGAAGTTGCGTAGCGCCGCAGGGTCGGCGTGCGCGTGGGCCGTGACGTCGGTCACGCCCGAGAGGTCCGGCTCGTCCCCGACGAGCACGAGCCGGGCGTCGGGGAGCGCCGCGCGGCGCCACGCCTCCAGCAGCACGGCCAGGCCCTTCTCGGGCGCCGGGCGGCCGACCCAGAGGACCGTCGTGACGCCGGGGTCGCGCGGCGGGCCGGGCTCGGACCAGAACGCCTGGTCGACGGCCTGCGGCGCGATGAGGACCCGGCGGGCGCCGCGCGAGCGGGCGTGGGCCGCGACGTGCGGGCCGTAGGCCACCACGGCGTCCGCGTCGGCGTAGATGCGCCGCAGGAGCAGCGCGCCCGCGGCGTGGGCGACGCTGCGCGGCTGGGCCCAGAGGGCGCTCCAGAGCACGAAGGGGACGCGGGCGCGGCGGGCGCCGGCCCAGCTCGCCGGGAGCGCCAGGCGCCCCGCGGTGCCGCAGACGACCGCACGGTGCTCCCCCCGCGCGGCGAGGGCGTGCAGCGCGCGCTGGGGGACGATGGCGGTGCGGGACCCCCGGGTCGTCCACGCCCCCCGTCGCGTGGTGCGAGCGCCCGCCGAACAGCGCGAGCTCGATGGGGACCAGCGCGTGGAGCGCCTGGAACGCCGGGGCGCGGTCGGGCGGCACGTGGTTCGTGACGACCAGGACGGGCGCGGCGCTCACGCGGCGGCCTGCTCGTAGACGCGGAGGGTCGCGCGCCCGCAGCGCTCCCAGGTGAAGTGGCGCTCGACGGTCCGCCGCGCCCGCGCGCTGCGCTCGCCCTGCTCCCGCGGGGAGCGCGAGAGCTCGCGGTCGATGGCGTCGGCGAGGGCCGGGATGTCCCCCGGGGCGACGAGGCTGATGCCCGGGCCCGCCTCCTCGATCTCGGCCGGGCCCGGCTCCCCGAGGCAGGCGATCGCGGGCAGCCCGCCGGCCATGGCCTCGACGTAGGCGACGCCGAAGGCCTCGTCGATCGAGGGCAGGACGAAGAGGTGGCCGGTCCACGCGGCCCGCAGCGCCTCGGGGTTCGGGAGCTGGCCCGCGAACTCCACGCGGTCCTGCAGGCCGAGGCGGCCCGCGAGCTCCTCGAGCGCCGGGCGGTCCGGGCCGTCGCCCACGACGAGGTGGCGCAGGCGCGGGTGGCGGTCGCGCAGGATCCACAGGGCGCGGATGACGTCCCCCTGGCGCTTGCGGGG
This sequence comes from uncultured Solirubrobacteraceae bacterium, assembly GCA_963844155.1. Taxonomy (GTDB): domain Bacteria; phylum Actinomycetota; class Thermoleophilia; order Solirubrobacterales; family Solirubrobacteraceae; genus Paraconexibacter. The sequence goes on along the minus strand of CAWJMY010000001.1, from coordinate 1,017,494 downwards.
CACGAGGTGCGCGACGGTGACGAGCGTCGGGTCCTCCCGCTTGGTCGGGAGGGTCCCGGGGATGTCGGTCCCCAGGCGGACCACGGCGGTCTCACGCGCGCCGAGGCGCGCGCGCGGCCCGCTCGATCCCGCCCGAGTTGGCCACGACGACGGCCGCCTCCGCGTAGACGTCCCGGACGGCCTGCTGCCCCGTGGCGTAGTTCGTCGCGGTGAAGAACGTGTCGGCGCCGTGGCTCGAGACGACGAGCGGCACGCCGATCCGGCTGCGGCGGACGGCTTCCCCGGCGGGGACCGCGCTGTGGGCGTGGACGACGTCGAAGGGCCAGCGACGCTTGAGGCGGTGGAGGTGGAGCGCCAGGGGCGGCGCCGCCCAGGCCCCCCAGGCGCCGTAGGAGCGCGGGCGCGGCGGGGCGACGAAGCGCACGTAGTCCACCGGCAGCCCGTCGACGACCGCGTGCCGGGGCTGGCGCAGGAGCTCCCCGAGGGCGTGGCGCAGCTCGCCCCGGGGGGTGCTCAGGGGCGGGATGGGCCGGTGGAGGACGACGACGCGCACCTCCGCGCCCGCGTCACGGGCGGCCATGGCCTGCCGGTGGGCCCAGATCCCCAGGACCGGGTCGTGGGCGCGCGGGTAGAACTCCGCGACGACGCAGACCCTCACGCGGGGCGTGGGGCGGGTGTCCGGGACGCGGCGCATCGCCTCCCAGTGTGACGGCCCGGGCCTCAGGTGACCTCGTCCCGGGTCACGTACGGACGGGTGCCGAGGAACCGCCGCGCCTCCTCGAGCGCCGCCTCGCGGGGGTAGCTCGCGGCGACGGGGCGCAGGACGTGCCCGATCGGCGTGGCGTCGACGATCGCCATGGGCCAGCCGCGGTCGCGGGCCACCGCGGCCCAGTGGGCGTCGAGGCCCCAGCCCATGCGGAGGTCCGGGAAGGGCAGGAGCGTCGCGAAGGTGTCGCGGTGGAAGGCGGTCAGCGGCCCGATCTCGACGAACGACGTCGGCCGCACGAGGCTGCCGGCGCGGCGGCGGGTGTGGGGCCAGGCCGCGTGGGAGTGCAGCCGGTGCGCGGGCTGGGCGAGCTTCGCGCCCGCCGCCTCCGCGTGGGTCAGGAAGCGGTCGAGGAAGCCCCGCGGGAGGTCGATGTCGTCGTCGACGACCAGGAGCCAGTCGACCCCCGCGAGGTCCTCGGCGGCCAGGAGCGCGTTGAGGTTCTCGAACTTCCCGCGGGAGCCGGCGAACGTCGTGCGGACCGTCACGTCGGCGTACCGGGAGCGGCGCAGCTCCGCGAGGGTCCCGGCCATCGTGCTCTCGACGGTCGGCCGGTCGATCCCCACGACCAGCACGCGGGGGTGGGTCGGCGGCGCGTCGACGGGCCCCCGGGGCATCTTGAAGTCCAGCCAGGCGTCCTGCAGGCGCGCCCGCCGCCCGCGCCAGCCCCCGACTTCCCCGCTCCTGCCCGAGAGGAAGTCGTCCACGCCCGGGCAGCACGGGCGCGGGCGTGGGCTCCCGCGCCTCGTCGACGCGGCCGAGCGCGTGGGCCGCCAGGACGAGGCCGTTGGGGCAGCGGTGGCGCGGGCCGTGCAGCGCGCAGGCGGCGAGGGTCGCCAGCTCGCGGCGCAGGGGCGGCGCCTCGCCCCGGCTGACGTCGTAGCGCCGGGCGGCCGCGCCCCGGGCGCGGGCGGCGCGGGCCAGGGAGCGCAGGCGGGCGTCGTCGCCCGCGCGGCGGTGGTCGACCCCGGCCCCGGCGAGGTAGCGGATGCGGCCCTGCGGGGCCGCGGCCCGCCAGCGGCGCTGGAGCTCCTCCTCGTCCCCGCCGTTGACCAGCCGCTCGTCGAACGGGCCGACCAGGTCCGTGACCGCCGCGGCGACGCCCATGTTCACGCCCCAGGCGACGGGGGCGTCCGCGTCCTCCGCGCCGAGGTCGAAGGTCGTGATCGGCGGGCGCTCGCGGCCGCAGGAGCGCAGGGCGTGGTCCTCGAAGCGGGCGTGGATCGGGCCCGTGAGGAAGCCGACGTCGTCGCCCGCGGCCGCCGCGCCCGCCAGCAGCGCCGCCAGCCAGCCCGGGTGGACCTCCACGTCGTCGTCGAGGAAGAAGCGCCACGCCGCCCCGGGCGTCGCCGCCAGCCCCGCGTTGCGCGCGCCGTTGATGCCGCGAGCGGGCCCGCGGACGAGCGTCGCGCCGTGCTCCGCGACCAGGGCGGCGACCGCGGCGTCCGGGGCATCCGCGTCGTCGACCACCACGACCGGCACGCCTGCGGCGGCGGCCTGCGGCGCGACGCTGCCCAGGGTGACGCGGAGGTAGCCCGCCCTCGACCGGGTGGGCACGATGATCGCTGCGGTCAAGCCCCGCAGTCTAGGTTTGCCGCACTCCCGCGCGACCCCCGCGCGCCCCCTGCGCGTCCACGCGCACCTCCCGCGCGTCCCACGCCCCGTGATCCTCTTCCTGCACAACCGCTACCGCACCCAGGGCGGCGAGGAGCGCGCGGTGGCCGACCTCGCCTGGCTCGTGCGCGAGCACCTCGGCGAGGAGGTCGAGCTGCTGCAGCGCGACTCCCTCGGCCGCCCGGGCCGCGCCGTGGCCCGGGACCTCCTGACGGGCGGCGCCGCGCCCGGGGACGTCGCCGACGCCGTCCGGCGCACGGGCGCCCGCATCGTCCACGCGCACAACACGAACCCCTCCTTCGGCCCGCGCGCGCTCGCGGCGGCCCGGGCGGCGGGCGCGCGGGTCGTCCTGCACCTCCACAACTACCGGCTCGTCTGCGCCGTCGGGACCTGCGTGAACTCCCGGGGGGAGGACTGCACCCGCTGCCAGGGCCGCCGGACGACGCCCGGCGTGCGCCTGGGCTGCCGCGGCTCGCTCCCCGAGTCCCTCGTCTACGCCGCGGCCCTCGCGCGCTGGAACCACGCGCTCGTCCGCGCGGCCGATGCGCTCGTGGTCCCGAGCCAGGCGGCGCTCGCCCGCCTGCGCGAGCTCGACGCCCCGCTCGGGCGCCACGCCGGTCCACGTCGTCGGCCACGTCGTCCGGGTCCCCGAGGACGCCCCGCCACCGCCCCGGCCGGACGGGCCGGCGCTGCTGGTCGCGCGCCTCGCGCCGGAGAAGGCGGTGGGGGTCGCGATCGAGGCCTGCGCTCGCGCGGGCGTCCCGCTGGTCATCGCGGGGGACGGCCCGGAGCGCGCGCGGCTCGAACGCGCCGCCGCGGGGCAGGACGTGCGCTTCACGGGGCGCGTCGACGCCGCCGAGCTGCAGCGCCTGCGTGCGGAGGCGGGGGTCGCCGTGGTCACGACCCGCGCCCAGGAGACCTTCGGCCTCGCCGCGCTCGAGGCGATGGCCGCCGGCCTGCCGACCGTCGCGACGGCCCGCGGCGCCCTGGCCGACCTCGGCGACGGCGCGACGCTCGTGCCCCCGGACGACCCCGCGGCCCTCGCGGCGGCGATCACGCGCCTGCGGGGCGACGCGGCCGCCGGCCGCCGCGCGCACGCGACCGCCCTCCGGCTCGCGGCGCCCGCGGCGGTCGCGCCGCGGCTCGCCGCGGTCTACGCCGGCGCCTGACCGGCGCCCCCTAGGCTTCCGGCCCATGCGTGCACTCGTGACCGGCGGCGCCGGCTTCATCGGCTCGAACCTCGTCGACGCCCTCGTGGCCCGGGGGGACGAGGTCGTCGTCGTCGACGACATGTCCTCGGGGCGCGAGGCGAACCTCGCGGGCGCCCTGACCCGGGGCGCGCGGTTGGTCCAGGCCGACATCCGCGACGGCGCCCGGATGCGCGAGGTCTTCGCGGAGGCCGAGCCCGAGGTCGTCTTCCACCTCGCCGCCCAGATGGACGTCCGCCGCTCCATCGAGGACCCGGCCTTCGACGCGCTCACGAACGTCGGCGGGACGATCAACGTCCTCGAGGCCGCGCGCCACGCCGGCGCCAAGCGCCTCGTGAACACCTCCACGGGCGGCGCGATCTACGGGGAGGTCGGCCCGGAGAACATCCCGACCCCCGAGTCCTTCCCCGCGCAGCCCATGGCCCCGTACGGCCAGTCGAAGTTCTGCGCGGAGCGGTACTGCGGCTGGGAGGGGCGCCTCTACGGCTTCGAGGCGGTCACCCTGCGCTACGGCAACGTCTACGGCCCGCGGCAGAACCCCGCGGGCGACGCGGGCGTGGCGGCCATCTTCTGCGGCCGCGCGATCACGGGGCGCAACGCCGTCATCTACGGCGACGGGGAGCAGACCCGCGACTACATCTACGTCGGCGACATCGTCGAGGCGAACCTCCTCGTGGCCGAGCACCCCGGCGCCAGCGGCGAGTACAACGTCGGGACGGAGGTCGAGAGCACGGTCAACGAGCTCGTCGCCGCGCTGCGCCGGCACCTCGAGCCCGCGGAGGCCGAGGCGTTCGACCCGGCCCACGAGCCCGCGCGCCTGGGCGAGATCCAGCGCTCCTGCCTCGACGCGACCCGCGCCCGCGAGGAGCTCGGCTTCACCGCGGCGACCTCCTTGGCCGAGGGCATGGGCCGCACGCTCGCCGCCGCGCGCGAGGAGCTCGCGCGGGGCTGAGCGGTCAGCGGGGCCGGGGCCGGACCAGCACGAGCTCCGTGCGCACGCGCTCCGCGCCCGAGGCGAGGCGGAGCGTGCTCGTCACGGACAGGCGCGTCGGGCCCTTCGCGAGCCCCAGCGCCTTGCGCCCCCGTCGGTTCAGCACCACGGGGACCTCGACGGGTCCGTCGCCCGTGACGGCTTCCCGGACGCGGCCGAGGGTCGCGTCGCCGTAGGCCCGCATCGCTCGTGGCGCGGTCCCGGCGAGCCGCACCTCGCGGATGACCTTCCCGGGCACGCCGATGTCGAAGGCGCTCGTGCCGAGCGCCGCGCCCTTGAGCACCTTCGGCAGCCAGGCGCGTGCCGGCGCCTCGTCCCCGGCGTCGTCCTCCTCGCCGCAGAAGTCCAGGAAGGGCTCCGGGTCCTCGTCCGCGACGTCGACGGGGTCGTCGGCCTCGTCCGTGGCTTCGTCGTCGGCGCCCACCTCGTCCTCGGCGGGGCAGAAGGGGTCGTCCGCGAGGTCCGCCGCGTCCCCCACCTCGTCGAGGGCCTCCTCCCCGTCGTCGGGCGCGACGGCGGGAGCGACGGGCGTGAGCGCGAGCGCCCGGGCCGGCGCGGGGCCGGAGACGAGCACGAGGGCGAGGAGCAGGGCGGGAGCACAGCGGACCATGCGCCGGGTCTCGGCCCGGACGCGCGGCGACCTGACCCCGCGCCCGCGAAGTGGCCGGATGACCCCGTTTCCGGGCGTTTCGGGAGGTCAGGCCAGGACGCCGCGCAGCCAGTCGACCGTCTGCGCGATCCCGTCCCGGTCGGAGATCCGCGCCTCCCAGCCGAGGAGGTCCTTCGCCTTGGAGACGTCCGGCCAGCGGCGCACGACGTCCACCTCGTAGGTCGGGAGGTGCTCGAGCGCGAAGGCCTCCGGGTCGCGGCCGCAGGCCTCCCAGATGATCCGCGCGAGCTCCGCGACCGTCCGCTCGTCCCCCGCGGAGACGTTGAAGTCCTCGTTCTTCGCGGCCGCCGCGCCCGTGGCGACGACGATCCCGTCCGCGATGTCGTCGATGTGGGTGAGCGTCCGCGTCTGCGTGCCGTCGCCGAAGATCGGGAGGGGCGCGCCCTCGGGCAGCGCCAGGCACTTCTTGATGACGTCGGGGACCATGTGGGCGATCCCGGGCTCGTCCTCGGGCATCTCGCCGGGCCCGTAGGCGTTGAAGGGCCGGCAGATCGTGTACTCGAGGCCGTGCTCGTCGTGGGCGGCGCGGACGTAGACCTCGCCCGTGAGCTTCGAGAACCCGTAGGCCGAACGCGGGATGGGCGTGTCGTGGATGTGGTCCTCGCGGGTGGGGTACTGCGTCGCGCGCTCGAAGACCATGGAGGAGGAGACGTAGGTGAAGCGCTCCACGTCGCAGTCCAGCGCCGCCCGCACGACGCCGTTGTAGAGGGCGTTGTTCACCTCCGTGAGCGTGTGGGGGAGCTTGTGGAAGTTGCCGATGCCGCCGACGATCGCCGCGAGGTGGATGACGTGCGAGCACCCCTGGGTCGCCTTGCGCGCCTGCTCCACGTCGCGCAGGTCGCCCGTGTGGACCTCGCAGCCCTCCCGCATCCACTGCGGCGCCTCGCGCTGGTCGGAGACGCGGACGTCCCACTCCGGGTCGCCGAGCAGCCGGCGGACGACGGCGGCGCCGATGGTGCCGGCACCGCCCGTGACGAGGACGCGGGACATGCCGCGCAGGCTAGTCCGCGGCGACCGGGGCCAGCGCGGCGACCTCGCTGGCGTAGGCGAAGACCTGCGCGGCGCCGAAGCAGTCCCACGGGTCGACGACCAGCGCGCCCTCGGCGGCGCCCGCGGCGATCCTGCGCAGCTGCTCGGGCGAGCAGAACTCGGGGTGGTTCGTGGCCATGACGACGGCGTCGGCGTCCGCGATCGCCTCGTCGAAGGACTGCGTCGGGGTCAGGACGTGCGGGTCGTGGATCGCGACGTCGGCCAGCTCGCGCTCCAGGAGCCGGACGAGCTTGTGGGCCAGGGAGTCGCGCTCGTCGTCCGTCCCCGCCTTGAACGCGAGGCCGAGCACGGCGACCTTCTTGTTCGCCAGCGAGCCGAGGCGGCGCACCATGCCCTCCACGAGGAACAGCGGGACGGACTCGTTGACCCGGGAGACCGCGAGGAGCATCCCGGGGGCGTGGGAGCGCTCCTCGGAGAAGGCGAAGTCCTTGCGCAGGCAGGTCCCGGCGGTGAAGCCGGGCTGGGCGATCCCGCCGCGGGGGTAGTCCTTGTTGATGAGCTCGATGACGTCGAAGACGTTCGCGCCGTACTGCTCGCAGTCCATCATCAGGAGGTTCGGCAGCGCGAACGTCGCGTAGCGCATGATGTTCGTCCAGATCTTCGCGAGCTCGGCCTGCACCGGCGTGGTCTGCTCGATCCGGGTCCCGAACACCTCGAAGAGCTCCGCGACCACCTCGCCCGAGCGCTCGCCGACCCCGCCGACGATGCACGGCAGGGAGACGATCTCGTCGAAGAACCGCCCCGCCGCGATCCGCTCGGGGCAGTGCGCGACGAAGACGTCCGTGCCGACCTCGAAGCCCCGGTGCTTGGCCAGGTAGCCCGCCACGAACTCCGTCGTGCGCGGCGCGATCGTCGAGCGCAGCGTGAGCGCGTGGCCCTCGCGGAGGTGGGGCAGCAGGTCGTCGAGCACGCCGCGGATGTCCCGGAGGTCGATCTCGATGTGGGAGAAGGACGGCGTCCCGAGCGTGATGACGACGTGGCGGGCCTGCGCGGCGTCGCCGACGGTCTCGCTCCACTGGACGTCGACGCGGTCCAGGACGTCCTGCGCGCCGGGCTCGTCGAACGGCATGCGCCCGTCGCGCACGGCTCCGAGCAGGTCCTGGTCCTTGTCCACCCCGATGACGCGCAGGCCGCGGTCGGCGAAGGCGAGCGCGAGCGGGAGGCCGACGCGACCGCAGCCGATGACGGCGACGTCATGGGTGAAGGCTGCGGGCACGCGCCGAGGCTAGCGCCGGGCGGGGCGCTGCTCGCGCGCGTACTGCCGGGCGAACCCCGTGACGAAGCGCGGGTTGTAGCGCAGGTAGCGGCGCCAGAGCCGCCTGGGCTCGCGGGAGAGGCGGTAGGCCCACTCCATGCCCGCGGCCTGCATCCAGGCCGGGGCCTGCGGGACCAGGCCGGCGTGGAAGTCGAACGCGGCGCCGACGCCGATGAGCACGGGCGCGTCGAGGCGGTCGCGCATCGCGGCCATCCACTTCTCCTGCTTGGGCACGCCGATCCCGACCCAGACGACGTCCGCGCCCGAGCCGTTGATCTCGGCGACGATCGCCTCCTCCTCCTCGGCGGAGAGCGGGCGGAAGGGCGGCGAGTAGCCGCCGACGATCTGCACGCCGGGGTAGCGCGCGGCGCAGGTTGAGCGCGAGCTGCACGAGCGCGCCCTGGTTGCGGCCGCCGTAGAGGAACATCCGCGTCCCGGTCGCGACGGAGCGCTCGCAGTAGCGGGCCATGAGCTCCGGGCCGTAGACGCGGCTCGGGAGGTTCGTGCCCGAGGGCGTTCATCGCCCAGACCAGGGGCTGGCCGTCCGGGACCGTCAGGTCGGAGCGCACGACGGCCTCGCGCAGCTCGGGGTCCTCCTGGCAGGCCATGACGGTGTGGGTGGCCGCGACGCAGACGTAGCCCTTGCCGCCGTCGACGATCGTCGCGTCCATCCAGTCCATCGTGCGCTCGTAGTCCGTGATCGCGAGCGGGATGCCGAGCACGTCGACGCTCGGCGGCGGCACCGCGTCCTCCTCCGCGACGTGGAGGCCGGGGCCGAAGTCCTTGAGGGAGAGGGGTTGGGGGCTGCTCATGGGGATCCTTGACGACAACGCTGCGAGGGCGCGGTTCTTGTGGAAACGGGCCGGGGGGCGCAAAGTCGCGCTGCCGCTCGCCGAGGGCGCTCCCCCCTACAACGCTCGAGGGACCCCCGTGGTTACGCTCCGTGGGTGCCAGGCCGTCGCGCGCTCATCACCGGGATCGGCGGCCAGGACGGGTCCTACCTGGCCGAGCTGCTGCTCGCCGAGGGCTACGAGGTCGTCGGCATGGTGCGGGGCGGGCCGGCCGCGGCGCTCCCGAACCTCGAGGGGGTCCGCGAGCGCCTGACGCTCGTCCCGGGGGACCTGCTCGACCCGGCCTCCCTGCGGGCCGCGGTCGCCGAGGCCGCGCCCGACGAGCTCTACCACCTCGCGGCCCCGAGCTTCGTGCCCGCCTCCTGGCAGGACCCGACGGAGGCGACGGTGGCGATCGCCGGGGCCACCGCGACGCTCCTGGCGCTCTGCCGGGAGCAGGGCTTCCGGCTCTACGTCGCCTCCTCGAGCGAGGTCTTCGGGGACGCCGGGGAGTCGCCGCAGCACGAGGGCTCGCCGATGCGGCCCCGGTCGCCCTACGGCGTGGCCAAGCTCGCCGCGCTGGGCTGGTCGGCGTCATGCGCGAGCGCCACGGCCTCCACGCGAGCTGCGGGCTCCTCTACAACCACGAGTCCCCGCGCCGGCCCGAGCGCTTCCTGCCGCGGAAGGTCACCCGGGGCGCGGCCGCCATCGCGCTGGGCCGCCAGGAGGTCCTCGAACTCGGTGACCTCGGCGCGGTCCGCGACTGGTGCCACGCGCGGGACGTCGCCCGGGCCGCCTGGCTCATGCTCCGCCAGGACGCGCCGGGCGACTACGTCGTCGCGTCGGGGGTCGGGCGGACGGTCGGGGACCTCGTCGCTGCGGCCTTCGCGGCGGCCGGGGTCGACCCCGAGGGCCGCGTGGTCGTCAACCCGGAGTTCGTGCGCCCGCCCGAGGCCACGCCGCCCGTCGGCGATCCCTCCCTGGCGGCCGAGCGGCTGGGCTGGCGCGCCGAGGTCGGCTTCGAGGCGATGGTGGCCGAGATGGTCGCCGCCGACCTGGCGGCGCTCAGGGCTTGAGCAGCTCGAGGTCCGTGCGGGTCATGAGGCGGATGAGCTCCTCGAAGGTCGTCTTGGGCTTCCAGCCCAGGACGCGCTCGGCCTTCTCGTAGGAGCCGATGAGCTGGTCGACCTCGGCCGGGCGCACGAAGCGGGGGTCGATCTCGACGTACTGCTCCCAGTCGGGGATGCCGGCCTCGTCGAAGGCGACCTGCACGCACTCGCGGACGGTGTTCGTCTGGTTCGTGGCCACGACGAAGTCCTCCGGCGCGTCGTGCTGGAGCATGAGCCACATCGCCTCGACGTAGTCCTTGGCGTACCCCCAGTCGCGCTCGGCGTCGAGGTTGCCCAGCGCGAGCTTCTCCCGTTTGCCGTGCTTGATCGCCGCGGCGTGCCAGGTGATCTTGCGCGTCACGAACTCCAGCCCGCGCCGCGGGGACTCGTGGTTGAACAGGATCCCCGAGCTCGCGAAGAGGTCGTAGGACTCGCGGTAGTTGACGGTGATGAAGTGCCCGTAGGCCTTCGCCACGCCGTAGGGGGAGCGCGGGTAGAACGGCGTGTCCTCCGTCTGGGGGACCTGCAGGACCTTGCCGAACATCTCCGAGCTCGACGCCTGGTAGAAGCGCGCCTCCGGCGCCGCCTCGCGCATCGCCTCGAGCATCCGCGTCACGCCCACGCCGGTGAAGTCCGCCGTCAGCGTCGGCTGGATCCACGACGTGGCCACGAAGCTCATCGCCGCGAGGTTGTAGATCTCCTGCGGCTTGGAGGCCCGGATCGCGTCGACCAGCGAGCGCTGGTCGAGCAGATCGCCCTGGTGCAGCGTGATCCGGTCGCGCAGGTGCTCGATGCGGTCGAACTTCTCCGTCGAGGCCCGACGCACCATCCCGTGCACCTCGTAGCCCTTCTCGAGCAGCAGCTCGGCCAGGTACGAGCCGTCCTGCCCCGTGATCCCGGTGATGAGTGCGGACGTCGGCGCCATGGGTCGGCAGGCTACGTCACGTCACGCGGGCACGACGCGGCGCGCGGCCCGTGCCCCGACGACCCCCATCGCGACCAGCAGCGCGGGAGCGACCGTCAAGCTCGGGACGACGTCCCCCTGCAGCAGGCCCGAGCTCACGACGGCGACGACCATCGTCGGTGCGAGCAGCGCCAAGGCGGGGAGCACGAGCCGCCGCCGGGCCAGCGCGATGCCACCGGCGAGCTCCAGCACGCCGGCGAGGACGACCAGGACGGGCGCGAGCGGCAGGCCGAAGCGCTCGAACTGGTCGAGCTCCCAGCCGTAGAACGCGAACTTCGGGATGCTCGCCACGACGAACACCACGCCGGCGACCACGGCGGTCCGCCGGGCGACGAGGTCCGCGTCGACGGCGGCGTCGAAGCGGCGGCCCACGGAGGCCACGCTAGCCGCCGGCCGCGGTCGCGCCGCCGATGGGCCGGCCCTCACCCGCTCGAGACCGGGCGGTACCCTCGCCGACGTGTCCGCTGCCTCCACCTCGATGCCCGCCCGCGGCGTCGACCCCGGCTTCTGGCGCGGCCGCCGTGTGCTGCTCACGGGCCACACGGGCTTCAAGGGCGCCTGGCTCTCCCTGTGGCTGCAGCACCTCGGCGCGGAGGTGACCGGCCTGGCCGACGGGGTCCCCACCTCGCCGTCGCTCTTCGAGCTCGCGCGCGTCCGGGAGGGGCTCGAGGGCCACGTCGTCGCGGACGTCCGCGACGGCGCCGCGGTGGCCCGCACCGTCCGCGAGAGCCGCCCGGAGGTCGTCGTGCACATGGCCGCGCAGCCCATGGTGCGCCGCTCCTTCGTCGAGCCCCGCGAGACGTACGAGACGAACGTCATGGGCACGGTGAACGTCCTCGAAGCGGTCCGGACGGAGGGCGCCGGGACCGTGCGTGCCGTCGTGAACGTCACCTCGGACAAGTGCTACGACAACCGCGAGCAGGGTCGGCCGTTCACGGAGGACGACCCCATGGGCGGCCACGACCCCTACTCGAACTCGAAGGGGTGCGCGGAGCTCGTCACGGACGCCTACCGCCGGTCCTTCTTCGGCGCCGAGGACGGGCCGCGGCTGGCCAGCGCCCGCGCCGGCAACGTCATCGGTGGCGGCGACTGGGGCGAGGACCGCCTCGTCCCCGACATCATGCGCGCCGCCGCGAGCGGCCAGCCCATCGCGATCCGCAACCCCGAGGCCGTGCGGCCGTGGCAGCACGTGCTCAACCCGCTGAGCGGCTACCTGGTGATCGCGGAGGAGCTCACCGCCGGCGATGCGTCGAGCGCCGCCGCCGGGTGGAACTTCGGCCCGGCGCAGGACGACGTCAAGCCCGTCCGCTGGATCACCGATCGCCTCACGGCGCAGTGGCCCGAGCCGCTCGCCTGGGACGTCGACCCCGGGCCGCACGTCCACGAGGCGCAGCTCCTCTCGCTCGACTCGACCCGCGCCCGCGAGCGCCTGGGCTGGCGTCCGCGCTGGGCGCTCGAGCAGACGATCGCGTCCATCGTCACGTGGCACCTCGCCCACAGAGACGGCGCGGACCTCCGCGCCGCAACCCTGGCCCAGATCGAGGAGTTCTCGACAGCATGAAGGCGGTCATCCTGGCCGGCGGCCTCGGCACTCGCCTGAGCGAGGAGACCGCCGTGCGCCCCAAGCCGATGGTCGAGGTCGGCGGCATGCCGATCCTCTGGCACATCATGAAGATCTACGCCGCCCACGGCATCGACGACTTCGTCGTCTGCCTCGGCTACAAGGGCTACGTCATCAAGGAGTGGTTCGCGAACTACGCGCTGCACACCTCCGACGTCACCTTCGACCTCGGCACGGGCGAGATGGAGGTCCACCACTCGACAACGGAGCCCTGGCGGGTCACCCTCGTCGAGACCGGCGCCGACACCATGACCGGCGGCCGCCTGCGCCGCGTCATGCCCTACCTCGGCGACGAGGACTTCTGCTTCACCTACGGCGACGGCGTCGCGGACATCGACCTCACCGCCCTCCTCGAGCGCCACCGCAGCAGCGGCGCGAAGGCCACCCTCACCGCCGTCCAGCCCGCCGGCCGCTTCGGCGTCCTCGACCTCGAGGGCGACCGCATCACCGGCTTCGAGGAGAAGCCCCGCGGCGACGGCGCCTGGACCAACGGCGGCTTCATGGTCCTCTCACCCACCGTCGCCGAGCACCTCGAGGGCGACGACACGGTCTGGGAGCAGGGCCCCGTCCGCACCCTCGCCGCCGCCGGCGAGCTCTCCTACTTCAAGCACGAGGGCTTCTGGCACGCGATGGACACCGTCCGCGACCACGCCGTCCTCGAGGAGCTATGGAGTACCGGCGCGGCACCTTGGCGCGTGTGGTGAACATGCTGTTCAGTTAGATGAACCACCCTCGTAGCGCGCTTATCCAGCACAACGTGCATAGGCAGCCGGCGCCGGCAGTCATAACACCGACGTAGACAGACCGGCCCCTCCCTTGGAAGGCGAAGGCTCCGCCAGTAAACAGCACTGCTAGCGGAAGAAGCGCCGTGAAGACGTAGCGTCCTTGTTCGCCATAGTCGTTGAGCACTCCGTCCGTCGCGAACGCGTATGAGACGAACGAAACGACTGAGATAATTGCGAGTGCAAGGACGCCGGCGGCCCCCGCAATCTGTTGCCGATTCTTGGCGTCGCCTGACGAGCGCTGCAAAGGCGAGGCACCAGCCGCACACGAGCCAAACAAAAATTCCGTGGAGCAAATCCCGGCTGAGTTCGACACTCTTCCATCCGAAGAGACCGTAGCCGCGGTTGACGTATATTGCATACGCGGGCCATCGATCTAGTGGCCCCGATCCCGTAAGCGCCCAGTGATCCTTGCCGATGTCCGGTTTGGGAATGAAAGTCTGTAGTAGGTACTCAACCCGAACGACGTTCGTTACCGCGAGGATTCCTTCGGCGCCCCGACCATGGAGGGAGCCGCAGGATGTTGATTGACGAGGCTCCCAGGAGCGCTGCCCAGCGCTATCGGCGCAGCGACCGTCCACATCAACATGGCTGCGAGCCCTGTCCCAACGGCAATAGTTAGCCATCTCCCGAGCGACCGTGCTTCGTTCGAGAACGCGAGGACGACGACGGCCACGGCAAAGACTGGATAAAGCGCAAAGCCCGTAATCTTGGCGAGCGGGAGAACAGCTAATAGAAGTCCTGCAGAAATCGCGAGTACGCGTCGTCAGTCCTCGCCTCCAAGAGTGCAGAAGGCAAACCAGCAACCCCGCGGCGGCTAAGTTCACGGCCGTATCGTTGTTCACCGCACCAGCGACGCTGCCATACACGGGTTGCAGCCCCGCTATCACGCCCGCCAGCCACGCGACGCGTTTGTGGTCCGCGCCGTACAACAGTCCCGCTGCGATGACGACGAGGCTTGCCACGGCCGCTGCAAGCGCGGCATTGAGTAAGCGCATAGCCAGAAGCGTCGATGGGAGGTTCGTGCCCGACCCAAATAGCCGGTACGGAACTCCGATAAGACCGTAGTAAAGCGGTGAATGACCGGAGGCTCCGGTGGTGAAGCCTCCGCCGTTGTCGCTTCGTGCTCCGCGACTAGCGATCTTGTATCTGTCCTCGTAGACAGTTCAACCAGCGTGGCCGTGCCGTTGTATTCAGGACGGTTGAATTGTGATGAAGGCCTCCATCAAGCGGAGTTGCGAGGATCGAATAGGGCGATCGTCGAGTGAATCCAGCGTCCGCGCGCTCGTTTGTCGTCGCTAGATGCTGGGCGTAGGCGAAGTGCTCACTTTCGTCGGCCCCGTGGAAAGGGTGTAGGAGCACCGCCCAGAGCGCGGCGTGAACAAAGGCGATCACGTAGGCAGTATGCCGCAAGGCGACGGATCGAATGCCTCTCGGCGACCGCACCAATACGCACGGCGACGTAGAGCAGGACGAACAATAACGGGACGACGCAAGCCAGGTCAACAGCTGAGCCGAATGCGAGACTCGAATGACGTTGGCTCTGCGTATGGCTTGCAGGTAATTCAGCCATAACGCTCGGGCTGTCCTGACTGCTGGTCGCAGGAACCGGATGGCTACGTCGCCCGGGCGAAGCGGATCTCCCTGAATCGTGGTTATCGCTGGCTGCTCGGCAGCTCGCTGAGTGAACGAACCACCGTATTCGACCGTTTGCTCTTCGGTGTCAAGCACAACGTGGCGTTGGCCTGAAGCGACGTCGGTGATCTGTGGGAGCTCGAATTCAATGAAGGTTAAAGCCGCAACCGGCATCTACTGACGAAGTGGCGTCTGCGCTTCCAGTGCGGGGACTGCGCGAATCGCGCGAACACGCATTCCCGCGGACACACGAGCGGAGGCCATAGATACGCCCAATGCGCGAGGTGCCGCTTGGCACGTCGAGATCTCGGATGCATGTCTCGTCGCCCGCGGACCTGCTGAGGCGACGATTGTCGCTACGTCGACAGAGTTGGTGCCGCGTGAGTGAGGCCGTTCGTGCCGACAGGAATCGTGCCGCGAAGACGGCAAAGACAGCCAGGACAAGCGATGCGCCGAGCCAGGCTCCGCGGTGCCGGCAGAAAGAGTCCGGCACGGAGAAGACTGAGCCCGCGGGCTAGACGCAATTGCCGGCAAAGGATGGGCGCAGAATCGTCAGGAGATCAAGCTCCGACCTTCAGCGCTCCCAGCACGTCCTCGGACGCGTTGAGCGCCTGGCGCATGCAGTCGTCCATGTCGATGTAGAGGTAGTTCGCCAGGCGGCCGGCGAAGAAGAGGCGGTCGGCGCCGATCTCTGACCGGAGCTCGTCCTGGTAGCGGTCGTTGAGCTGCCTGTTGCGCTCGGTCTCGATGGGGTAGTAGCGCGTCGGCGCGCCGGTGAACTCGAAGCCGAGCACCGTGCCCTCGCACTCCTGGCGCGAGGCGTGCTTGGTCTCGTGCATGCGGATGAAGGGGAACTCCGGGCCGGGGTAGTTGACGACCATCGCGCCCTGGCCGTACTCCTTGTGCGGGATGTGGACGTTGCGCACGAGGATGCCGCGCCATTCGAGGGCGCCGAGGTGGCCGCCCGCAGAAGACGTCGAGCGGGCAGGTGAGGACGACCGCGTCGGCTTCGGTCTCGCGTCATGAAGCCGTCGAGGTTGTCCCGCGTGACGTCGACCTGCGGTGCGGACCTCGATGAGCGGCGAGTCGAGCAGGCCGTCGATGAGGTCGGTGAAGCCGTTCGGGCCGGCGGGCCAGCCCTGGAAGGGGTCCGGGAAGAGGTAGGGGTCGTTGTCCCAGCGGACGCTCACGCGGCGCGGCGCCCACTTGGCGGACAGCTCGCGCGCCGGGCGGCCCCACTGCTTCTCCGTGTAGGGCTTGATGAAGCGCTCGTAGAGGATCGGGCCCATGAGCTCGAGGCACCAGTCCTCGAAGTTCGCGGCCTGCGGCGCGCGCGTCGGCGTCGACGCCCTCGCGCTCGGCCAGCTGCTTGTGGATCTCCTCGCCCTGCGACTGCTTGTCGATGTCGCTGAGCAGGATCGGCCAGTTGAGGATCTGGCCGTCGGCGAGGATGTCGACGCGGTGGCGGTAGTCGTTGAACGGCGTCATCGCGTTCGCGAGGTTCCACACCTCCTCGTCCTCCGTGTGGAAGATGTGCGAGCCGTGCGGCTCGTAGAGGACGCCCTCCATGTGCTCGGAGCGGATGAGGCCGCCCGGGACCGTGTCGCGCTCGAGCAGCGACGCTCTCGACGCCCTGTCGCGCGAGCGCGTAGGCGAGCGTGCAGCCGGTCAGGCCGGCGCCGACGATCAGCACGCGGGGGGTGGACTTCGAGGCCATGCGGTGGTCCCTTCTGCGGTGGAGCGGCCGTGACGGCCTGCGGTCTCGGGGAAGAGAACGCCCAGCGGGACCCGACGTTTCGCCTCGCGAGTGTAGATGGCTCGCTCGCCGACCCCCTCGCGCGCAGGCTGTCACCATGGAGCCCGATGGCCCACGACCCGACGCACATCCCCATGGACTCCGCCGAGTCCCGCAGCGAGCGCGCGCAAGGAGCTTCGTGCGGAGATCCTCGAGAAGGTCCGCGAGTACCACGACGTGGCGTTCGTCGAGGAGGACTTCGTCCCGGGCCACACGGCGCTGCGCTACGCGGGCCGGGTCTTCGACCACCACGAGGTCGAGAACCTCGTCGACTCGAGCCTCGACTTCTGGCTCACCGCCGGCCGCTACGCGAACGAGTTCGAGAAGCGCTTCGCCAAGCGCTTCGGCCTGCGCCACTGCCTCCTGGTCAACTCGGGCTCGTCCGCGAACCTCGTCGCGTTCTCCACGCTCACCTCGCCCGACCTCGGCAAGCGCCGCCTCGATGAAGGGCGACGAGGTCATCACCGTCGCCTCGGGGTTCCCGACGACGGTCAACCCGATCATCCAGAACGGGTGCGTGCCGGTCTTCGTCGACATGCACATCCCGACCTACAACATCGACGTCTCGCAGCTCGAGGCGGCCCGGTCGGAGAAGACCAAGGCGGTGATGATCGCCCACACGCTCGGCAACCCGTTCGACCTCGGCGCGGTCCGGGCGTTCTGCGACGAGCACAAGCTCTGGCTCGTCGAGGACTGCTGCGACGCGGTCGGCTCGACCTACGACGGCAAGCAGGTCGGCACGTTCGGCGACCTCGCGACGGTCTCGCTTCTACCCCGCCCACCACATGACGATGGGCGAGGGCGGCGCGGTCCTCACGAACACGGGCCGCCTGAAGGTCATCGCGGAGTCCTTCCGCGACTGGGGCCGCGCCTGCTGGTGCGCGCCGGCCGAGTCGAACACCTGCGGCAAGCGCTTCGGCCACCAGCTCGGCGAGCTGCCCTTCGGCTACGACCACAAGTACGCCTACTCCCACGTGGGCTACAACCTCAAGGTCACCGACATGCAGGCCGCGGTCGGCGTCGCGCAGCTCGACAAGATCGACGGCTTCGTCGAGGCCCGGCGCGTGAACTTCCGCCGCCTCTGGGACGGCCTGGCGCACCTGCAGGACAAGCTCATCCTCCCCGAGGCCACCCCGGGCTCCGACCCGAGCTGGTTCGGCTTCCCGATCGGCATCCGCGAGGAGACGGGCATCGTCCGCCGCGACGTCGTGGAGTACCTCGAGACGCACAAGGTCTCCACCCGCCAGCTCTTCGGCGGCAACCTCGTGCGCCAGCCGGCCTACCAGGAGGTCGAGCACCGCCGGGTCGGCGAGCTGCCGAACTCGGACTACGTCATGGACCACGTCTTCTGGATCGGCCTGTACCCCGGCCTCGGCGAGGCGGAGATCGCCTACATGGTCGACACGGTCGACGCGGCGGTGCGGGCGTGCGCGAGCTGAAGGTCGCCGACTGGATCGCGGAGTACCTCGCCGAGCAGGGCGTCACCCGCGTCTACGAGCTCATCGGCGGGATGATCGTCCACATGGTGGACGCCATCCACCGCCAGGGCCGCATCGAGCTCGTCAGCGTCCGCCACGAGCAGGCGGCGGCGTTCGCCGCCGACGCGGAGGGCCGCATCACCGCGCATCCCGGGCGTCGCGATGGCCACGAGCGGCCCGGGGGCCACGAACCTGCTGACCGGCATCGGCTCCTGCCACTTCGACTCCTCGCCCGCCGTCTTCATCACGGGCCAGGTCAACCGCCACGAGCAGCGCGGGGAGCGTGGCGATCCGGCAGCTCGGCTTCCAGGAGACCGACATCGTCGCGATGGCCGCGCCGATCACGAAGGGCGCCGTCCGGGTCGAGACCCCGGAGGAGGTCCCGGCGATCCTCGAGTGGGCGTTCCCGCTGGCAACGGAGGGTCGTCCCGGGCCCGGTCCTCGTCGACATCCCCATGGACGTCCAGGGCGCGAGCATCCCGCTGCCCGAGCCGACGCGGGCCGTCGAGCCGCCGCGCGCCGCGCCGGACGCCGGCGCCGTCCCGCGAGCTGCTCGACGCGCTCGCGGCGGCCGAGCGGCCGCTCGTCCTGGCCGGCGCCGGCGTGCGGGCCAGCGGCGCGATCGAGGAGTTCCGCGCGGCGGTCGACCTCCTCGGCGTCCCGGTCGTGCACTCCCTGCTCGGCGTCGACGTGCTGCCCTACGAGCACCCGCTGCGCGTCGGGCTGATCGGCTCCTACGGCAACCGCTGGGCGAACTGGTCCATCGGCGAGGCCGACCTCATGGTCGTGCGTCGGCGCCCGGCTCGACATCCGCCAGACCGGCTCGGAGGTCGAGGCGTTCAAGGGCGAGCGCGTGATCTTCCACGTCGACGCCGAGGCCGTCGAGATCAACCAGCGCGTGCCGGGCTGCCGCGCCGTGGTCGCGGACGCGCAGGCGTTCCTCGGCGAGCTCGGCCGGCAGTGCCGGCGCCACGGAGCTCCCGAGCTACGCGGCGTGGTCGGCCGAGGTCGCCGCCAAGCGCGAGGAGTGGCCCGACACCGCCGAGCTGCCCGACATCGAGGGGACGAACCCGAACGTCCTGATGCACGCGCTCTCGCGCGCGAGCACCGCCGCGGGCTCCTTCGTGGTGGACGTCGGCCAGCACCAGCAGTGGGCGGCGCAGTCGCTCGAGCTCACGGCCGGACCAGCGCTTCCTCACCTCGGGCGGCATGGGCGCCATGGGCTTCTCCCTGCCGGCCGCCATCGGCGCGGCGCGCGCGACGGGCCGGCCGGCCGTCGTCATCGCGGGCGACGGCTGCTTCCAGCTGAACCTGCAGGAGCTCGAGACCGTCGCGCACCTCGGGCTGCCCGTGAAGGTCGTCGTCGTCGACAACGGCACGCACGGGATGGTCCGCCAGTTCCAGCAGTCCTACTTCGACGGCCGCTACCAGTCGACGGTCTGGGGCTACTCCGCGCCGGACTTCTCGCGGGTCGCGGAGGCGTTCGGCATCGGCTCCGCGCGGGCGGACCGGCCCGAGGAGCTCGACGGGGCGCTCGACGAGCTCTGGGCCGATCCGGCCGTGCCCTTCCTGCTCGACGGTCTCCGATCGACCTCATGGCCAACGCCTACCCCAAGCTCGCGTTCGGCCGGCCCGTCACCGAGATGGAGCCGTTCGCGCAGCCCATCGCCATGGAGGGCACGTAGCCACGGCAGCGCGGGCGGTTCCGGGCGGAACCTCTCGCAGAAGGTCGCGCTGAACACGGCGCTGCTGTCGCGCGGCCGGGTGGCGGTGACCGCCTCGGGCCTCGTCGGGACCATCGTCGCGACGCGGTACCTCGGCGTCGACCGCTTCGGGCAGCTGCTCACGGCGGTGACGTTCGTCGCGCTGTTCGGGGTGCTCACGGACGCGGGCGTCTGGACGATCGCCGCACGGGAGATCGCCAAGCGCCCGCAGGACGAGCGGCCGATCCTCACGACCGTCAGCCTCATCGGGCTCGCGCTCGAGCGCGGCGACCTTCGTCCTGGTCCTCGGCGCGATGCTCGTCCTCTACGGCGGGGAGGACCGGTCGCTCCGTCCGCCTCGGCATCCTCGTCATCGGCGGGCAGCTGCTGGTCGCGGGCCCGCTCGGGACGAGCACGGCCTACATGACCGCGCGGCAGCTCGCGCTCCCCGGGGCCCTCGGCGGGCTGCTCGCCGGCGTCGGCTTCCTCGTCGCGCTCGCCGTCGTGATCGCGGCGGACCTCGGGTTCGCCGGCGTCGCCGCCGCCTACACCGTGAGCGCGCCTGTGCAACGCGCCGTCCCGATCGTCGCCGTCGGCCGCACGGTCTCGCTGCGCCCCGAGGTGGGACCGCGTCCTCGCCTCGGAGCTCCTGCGCGCCGCGCTGCCCCAGGGCTTCGTGCTCGCGATCACGACGATCTACATCCGCGGGGACACGATCCTGCTCTCCCTGCTGGCGACGAACCGCGACGTCGGCTTCTACGGGCTCTCCTACCGCGTGCTCGAGTTCCTGCTGCTCGTCCCGATCTTCGCGACGACGACCGTGTTCCCCGAGCTGGCCCGGGCGGGCGCGCACTCCGAGCGCCTGCGGATGCTCGTGCAGGGCCTGTTCTCCGCGGTCGTGCTCGTCGCCGGTCCCGATGGTGTGCGTCTTCGCGGGCTTCGCGCCCGAGATCGTGCGGATCGCCGGCGGGCCGCGCTACGACGACGCGGCGCCCGTCCTGCGGCTGCTCGTCGTCGCGATCGCGTTCTCCTTCCCGGCGACCGTCCTCGTCAACGGCCTCATCGCGACGGACCAGCAGGGCGATCCTCGCGCGAGGCGATGGGCGGGACGCTCGCTGCTGAACGTCGTGCTCAACGTCGCGCTGATCGGCCCGCTCGAGCGCCGAGGGCTCGGCGCTCGCGCTCGTCGTCAGCGAGGTCTTCGTCCTCGGCGTCGCCTGGCGCCTGTTCGCGCGGGTGAGCGACGTGCCCGCGCGTCCAGCGTCCCGGCGCGCCTGGCCGCGCGCGGGCTCGCGTGCGCGGCCGTCGTCCTCGCGCCGCGCGGCCTGTGGCCGAGCCCGCCGGGGACCCCATCTTCGTGCTGGCCGCCGGCGGCGCGGTGGCGGCCCTCGTGTTCGCCGGCCGTCGCGGTGGCCGTGCGGGCGGTCCCGGTGGAGGTCACCTCGGCGGTGGCCCAGCTGCGCGGCGCGCCTGAAGCACCGTCGCTAGGGTCCCGCGACGTGCTGGCCGACGAGCTCGAGCTCACGCTCATCACCTACAACCGGGCCGACGCGCTGGCGCGGACGCTGGAGCAGCTGGCGACGAGCCCGTTCGCCGCCTGCCGGCTGACCGTGCTCGACAACTGCTCGACGGACGGCACCGCCGGCGGTGTGCGCGGCCTTCGAGCGGAGCGCTTCCCCGAGCTGCGGGTCGTCCGCCACGCGCGGAACATCGGCGCGGAGGCGAACTACCTGCGGGCGCTGGAGACGATGGAGCGGCCCTACGGCTGGGTGCTCTGCGACGACGACGACCTCGACTTCTCCGACTGTGACGACGTGATCGCCGCGATCTGGAGGGCGAGGTCGACGTGGTCACCGTCGGGGCGCCCGCGCGGGAGGACTGGCCGGGCGGGCGGACGACGATGAGCCGCCTGCGCGACCTCGACTTCCGGGTCTACAGCGTCTTCACGTTCATGCCGAACACGATCTACCGCATGGCGGCGATCGACTCCGCGGCGCTCGTCGACGGCTACCGCTACATCCAGCACCTCTACCCCATGTTCCCGTTCGTCCGGCGGCTCGTGGAGCGCGACGCGCCTGTGCACGTGTCGCGCACGATGCTCGTCCGGCGCCGGGGCGTGACGGTGCCCGTCAGCCCCATGTACTGGCTCGTGCGGTGGGTGCGCTGCGCCTCGACGATCCCGGAGGAGCAGGACCGCCGCTACCTCATCTGGAGCACCGCGCCCGGGCGGATGGCCTGGATGCTGAGCACGGGCGCGACGATCCTTCAGGAGAAGCTCTACCGCCCCGAGGCCCTGGGCGGCGAGCTGCGCGAGCTCCTCGCGCTCCTGCGCGGCCGCCAGCGCCTGGCGCTCCTGGTGCTCACCCCGCTCGCCTTGGTCCCGACCCCCGCCCTCGCGCTGGGGAAGCGGCGGGTCAAGGGCGGCGAGGACGCCTTGACCTTCGCGGCCGCCGCCCCGGCCGAGGAGCGCGACGCGGCGTGAGCGCGTCGCCGCTCGTCCCGCACGGGCTCGCGCACCGGCTGGTCGAGGAGGGCGGCACCTTCGCGGTGACGGGCGCGACGGGCTGGTTCGGGCGCGTCGCGCTCGACCTGCTTGCGGGCGTCCTCGGCCCCGCCGCCTTCCGCGAGCGCGTCCGGGCCTACGCGAGCCGGCCGCGGGAGGTCGAGGTGACGGACGTCGGGACGGTCGCCGTGGCGCCGCTGTCCGACCTGCGTCCCGCGGACACCCTGCTGCACTTCGCGTTCCTCACCCGGCGGACCTGCCGCCGGCGGAGCTCGACGGCTTCGTGCGGGCGAACGTCGAGATCACCACGACGCTGCTCGCGACCCTCGCCGCGGGTGGGGTCCGCCGGCTCCTGGTGACCTCCTCGGGCGCGGCGCTCGCCCCCGACCTCGCGGGAACCCCTACGGCACGCTGAAGGCCCTGGACGAGCTGGCCTTCCCGGAGGCCGCGCCGGCGCGCGGGCGCGGCCTGCGTCGTCGCGCGCGTCTTCAACGTCGCCGGCCCGCACATGAGCCCACCCGGCGCCTACGCGCTCGGCGACCTCCTCGCGCGGGCCGCGCCGGGAAGCCGCTCGAGCTCGCCGCGCGCGGGGACGTCGTGCGCTCCTACGTCGGCGTCGAGGAGGTCCTGCTGGTCGCGCTCGGGAGCTCCTCGACGGCCGCTCCGGGCCTCTTCGAGACCGCGGGGGAGGTCGACGTCGAAGTCGAGGAGCTCGCCCGGACGCGTCCTGCCGGTGCTCGGCCGCGAGGACCTGCCGATCGTCCGCGGCGCGACCCGTGCGGCGGCCGCGAACCGCTACGTCGGCGATCCGGACCCGCCTGCGCGAGCTCGCCTCCCGGCACGGCGTGCCGCTGCGCGGCCTCGAGGAGCTCGTGGCCGCGAGCGCGGGCTAGCGCCGCGCCGCCAGCCGGGCCTTCGAGCCCTGCGCCAGCCGGCGCAGCGGCCCGACAGCGCCGTGCGGGAGCGCCAGCACCGGGAAGCTCTGCAGCCAGAAGCCCGGGCAGGAACCAGTAGGCGCGGACCAGGCACGCAGGAGGCGGAGGTCCAGCGCCGTCGTCTGCCCGGGCTGCTCCTTGAGGTGCATGAGCGCGGCGGGATGGGCCTGCACGAGCCAGATCTTGCGCATCGCGAGCCGGTAGAGGCGGGAGCCGCGGCCGAACATCGCGGCCCAGATGCCGCGAGCGGTCCGACGTGACCGTGATCGTGTACCGCGTCAGGCCGCCGTCGAACGTGTCCTGCACGGACTGCAGGCCGATGCGATGGCGGACGACGGGGCCGCCACCCAGGCCCAGCGCGGGTCCGTCGTGATGACCTCGCCGAGGATGGGGAGGTGCGGGAAGTTCAGGCCGGCGGCGATGCCGTCGGGGCCGAGCCGCGCGACGGCGGCCTCCCAGGCCGAGCGCCGGACGACCTGCGTGGAGATGTAGTCCTGGAGCATCGCGAGCTCCGCGAACGCCGACTCCGCATCGTCGTACCGGGTGCGGCCGAGCGGCGGCAGGACCCGCGGGTCGTCGACGTGCGCCTCGTCGGGGCGCGCATCGTCGATGTTGCGGCGGTTGAGCGTGAGACCCGGCGACGTCCGGGTCGGCCTCGAGCGCCGCGAGGAGCGTCGCCGACCCCGCCCGGCTCGATCTCGTCGTCGGAGCCGAAGAGCCAGCAGAACTCCCCCGACGCCAGGCCGACGGCCTGGAGCAGGTTCGCGGTGAACCCCCGGTTCTCCTCGAAGCGCGCACGGACGAGCGGCACGCCGAGGGTCTCCTCGTGGGCGTCGAGGACCGCCTGGGTCGCGTCGGTCGACCCGTTGTCGCTGACGCAGACCTCGAGCGTGCCCGGCGGGTTGGCGGCGACCTCCGCCGCGATGGAGCGCAGCGCGCGGTCCAGCAGCGCGGCGCGCCCGTGATGGGTCGGCAGGCAGATCGATGCGCGCGGGGTGGTGGGCGGCTCGGGCATGCGGAGGGCGCTCTCGGGGCAGGGTCGTCGGCGCCTCGACCGGGGCTAGAGTACCGCCGGTGAGCCTCGGAGCCGTTGGCGCCGTGGTCGGCGTGACCCCGGGTCGCCCCGACTTGGCGGAGGAGACCCGCGCGGCGTTGGGGGCGCAGGCCGAGGCCCCCGCGACGTCCGCCGGCTCGCGAGGCGCTCGACCAGGCGCTCGCCGACGGGGCCGAGTGGGTGTGGCTCTCGGACGGCGTGACCGTCCCGCAGCCCGGCGCGCTGGCGGCGTTCGGCGCCGGCCCTCGAGGCGCTCTCGGACCTCCCGGCGCCCCTGCTGCTCGCGAGTCGCGTGCTCGACGAGGACGGCGCGCTGCACCCCGACGCGCTCCCACGCCACGAGATCTTCGAGAAGCAGCGCACCGTCGACGCCATCGAGCGGGGTCTCGTCCAGCTCCGTGCGGCCCCGGCGGGCTCGATCCTGGTGCACCGCGACGCGTTCGCGCGCTTCGGGATGCCGCCGCAGGACGTGGCTGCGGACTGGGCGCTCTTCGCCTACACCGCCCGGGTGCTGCAGGCCTGGGAGGACACCGGCTTCCTCGTCCCCGGGAGCATCGCCGTGCGCCGCGTGCCCCCGCGTGACCGCGCGCGACGGGGCGGCGACCTCCGTTCCCGCGCCGGCCTGCTCGCGGGGGCTCGGCCTGGACCCCGACGGAGCGGCTCTGGGAGGGGTTCCTCGTCGCCGAGGAGGCGGTCAGGGCCGCGCGGGGACGGGCGCGCCGGGCTTGAGGCCGTCGCGCACGCCGCGCCAGACGAGCCCGAGGCTGTGGCGGGAGAAGCGGCTGAACTGCAGGAAGGCCGACGATGCTCATGAGGTAGCCGAAGAGCAGGCCCGGCTTCTCGCGCGGCGCCACGCGGTGCCGCGCAGCATGTAGATCGTGTTGCGGACGTGGAAGTAGAAGCGGTCGCCGCTCGAGGTGATCGCCGTGTAGGCCTGCTTCGGTCTTGTGGAGCGTCACGCTCGCGGGAACGAGGTAGCCCGGCTCGCGCCCGAGGATGCGCGCGGTGTACTCGATGTCGTCGCTCCAGAGGAAGTAGCGCTTGAGCGGCAGCCCGTGGCGGTCGACCGCGCCGCGGTGCAGCATGAGCGACGACGAACGTCGCGGTCCGCAGGGGCATGAGGCGCTGCTCGGCGCCCGCGACGACCGCCGCGAGGTCCTCCCGCTCGAACCCCGGGTTGTTCATGGGGTGCATGGCGCCGTCGTCCACACGACCTTGCTCGAGAGCAGGGCCGGCGGGTGCTCCAGGCCCGTGCGAGCGGGCGCCGCGAGCAGCTCCTCGAGTGCTGTCGGGTCGGGAGCGTGTCGTCGTCCATGAGCCAGATCCACTCGTGGCCGGCCTCGTGCGCGACGCCGGACGCCCTCGTGGAAGCCGCCCGCGCCGCCCTCGTTCGTCGGCAGGGCGACGAGCTCGACCTGCTCGGCGTAACGCTCCGCGAGGAGGTCCGGCGTGCCGTCCGTGCTGGCGTTGTCGATCACCAGGAGGTGGTCGACGCGGTCGTGTCTGGGCGGCCAGCGCGGCGAGGCACTCCTCGAGGAGGTCCCGGCGGTTGTAGGTCACGACGACGGCGCAGACGGTCATCGGCGGCGACCGTAGCAGCGGCCCCCGAGGGCTAGATTGCGCCACGTGATCTCCATCGTCATCCCCGTGAAGGACGGGGGCGAGGACCTGCGTCGCTGCCTCTGGGGCATCCGCCGCCAGCGCGTCGACGAGGAGGTCGAGGTGGTGGTCGTGGACTCCGCCTCGAAGGACGGCAGCGTCGCACTGGCCGAGGGCGATGGGCGCCCGCGTCCACCGATCGCGCGCGGCGGACTTCAACCACGGCGGCACGCGGAACCTGCGGCGTCTCGCTGGCGCGGGGCGAGGTCGTCGTCTTCACCTCGCCAGGACGCCTACGCCCCGCCGAGGACGACTGGCTCGAGAAGCTCACCGCACCCGTGCGGCGCCGGCGCGCGTCGCGGGCGCCTACGGCCGCCAGCTCGCGCACGACGGCGCGTCACGCCGCCGGAGCAGTACTTCCTCGACTTCCTCTACGGCCCGACCTCGCGCGAGCAGGCCGCCGCGGGCCGCGCGAGCTCACGATGGACACGACGCTCTTCTCGAACGTCAACGCCGCGGTGCGCACGGACGTCATGCGGGCGTACCCCTTCGCGGAGGACATCATCATGAGCGAGGACCAGGAGTGGTCCCGCCGCGTCCTGCTCGACGGCCACCGGCTCGCCTACGTCGCCGACGCGGCCGTCGTGCGCCACTCGCACGCCTACACGCTGCGGGCGGCGTTCAAGCGCTTCTTCGACTCCGGCGTCTCCTCCGAGCAGGCGTACATGGCGGCGGCGCGCAGGCCGAGGAGGTGCTGCGCCGCCGCGCGATCGACTACGCCCGCGGCGAGCTCGAGTGGCTCTGGCACGGCCAGCGCCGCTCCATCCCGTACGCGGTCCTCTACGAGGGGACGAAGTTCGCCGGCCTGCAGCTCGGCCTGCGCCACGAGAAGCTCCCCGCGGCGCTCAAGCCGCGGCTCAGCGCGCTGCCGAACTACTGGGCCGCGCCGCGGTGAGCACCTGCGCGTTCGTGCTCACGCGGGACCGGAAGGTCCTGCTGGTCGAGTGCCTGCGCGGGCTGCTCGGCGCAGACGCTGCCGCTCGAGCGCATCGTCGTGCTCGACAACGCCTCGAGCGACGGGACGCAGGAGCTCCTCGGGGCGGAGGGGCTCCTCGACGAGCCGCGGATCCGCTACGTGCGCAGCGAGGTGAACACGGGCGGCTCGGGCGGCTTCCGGACGGGCGTCGAGCTCGCGCTCGAGGAGGGGACGGACTGGGTCTGGCTCATGGACGACGACGCGGAGCCCGAGCCCGACGCCCACGCGCGCCTCATGGGCTCCCCCGTCGCTTCGGACCCGTCGACCGCGGTCGTCTGCACGGCGGTCGTGCACCCGGACGGGCGGATCGACGGGCAGCACCGCTGCTCCCTCGGCCGGCTCGTGCTCCCGCTCGGGCGACGAGGCCTACGCCCCCGGGACGAACGCCGACGTCGACTGCGCGTCGTTCGTCGGCTTCTGCGTCCGCTCCTCGGTCGCGCGGGCGATCGGGCCGGTGAAGGCCGAGTTCTTCCTGGGCTACGACGACGCGGAGTGGTCCCTGCGCGCGCGGCGCCACGGGCGCATCCGGCTGGTCCCCGAGGCGCGGATCGTCCACAAGATCGTCATCGGCGGTGGGGAGCAGACGCGCCGCGCGCGGTTCGCGAACCGGCTGCTCGGCCAGGAGTACTCGAGCTCGCCGTGGCGCGGCTTCTGGAAGGACCTCTACCGCGTGCGCAACGTCATGTGGCTCATGCGCGAGCACGCCGGGGCGAGCGCCGCGGACTTCGCGCTGCTCACCGCGACGTACTGCGCGAAGGCGCTCGTCTACGACCCGCAGCCGCTGCGACGGATCCCGTGGCTCGTCTACTACGCGCGTCAAGGGCCGGCGCGGGGACTTCCGCGCGCTCACGCCGGAGGCGTGGGCCGCGCGCGCCGCGGGGTAGGTTCGGCCCGTGCGACCCCGACTCGAGCCCTGGGTGGCGGCGGCGAGCCGCTGGCGCGGTCGCCTGCGCCTCGCGGGCCGGCTCGCCCTGGACCCGGAGTTCCAGCAGGCGGTGGACCATGGCCTGCGGTCGCGCGCGTGGAGCCGCGAGGAGCGCGTGCGCGCGCAGGTGGGGCCGGGGACCTACTTCAACGCGCGGAGCGAACATCGTCCGCTTCGGCCAGCCGCCGGACCGCCTGAGCTTCGGCGCCTACACCTCCATCGCGCCGGGGGTCAAGTTCCTCGCCGCCGGGAACCACCGCACGGAGTGGATCGCGATGTCCCCGGTCCTCCCGAGCGACCACATCGCCCAGGACAACGTGCACAACGGCCCGATCACGGTCGGCAGCGACGTGTGGATCGCCAGCGAGGCGGTCGTCCTCTCCGGGGTGACGATCGGGGACGGTGCGGTCGTCGCGGCGCGGTCCGTGGTCAGCCGGGACGTCGCGCCGTACACGATCGTCGGGGGATCGCCCGCGCGGGTCATCGGTCAGCGCTTCGACCCCGAGATCGTGACGCGACTGCTCGCGGTCCGCTGGTGGGACTGGCCTGCCGAGGAGCTCGCGAGCATCGCGAACCTCCTGCACAGCCCCGACGTCGAGGGGCTGCTGGCCTACGCCGCGCGCCGTGGGGTCAGCGCGCCGAGCGCAGGCTGAGCGCCTGCCGCATCCCGGCCTGCACCTGCTCCGCTGCGCGGTCCCAGGTGCGGTCGGCGACGAAGGCGGTCCCGGCGGCCGAACGGTGCGCCCATTCCTCCTCGTCACGCATGAGGCGGTCGATGACGTCGGCCATCGCGAGGGGGTCGAACGGCGACGAGCGCGACGCGGGCCGTCCGCGCCGAAGATGCCCTCGGCGCTGATGCCTGCGAGGTCGACGCAGGGCAGCCCGCACGCGAGCATCTCCTGCGGGATGAGCGAGTAGTTCGTCAGGCTCAGCACGAGCCCGACCGTCGCCTCGGAGAAGAGCCACGAGAGCTCCTCGGGGCTGAGGATCCCGGCGTGCTCGTAGGGCACGGGCATGTCGATCTCGACGTCGTTGCCGAAGCTCACGACGCGGAGCTCCGGGCGGCGCTCGCGGAGCTCCTGCAGCGCCATGAGCGCCGAGCGGGACCGCGCGGCGTGGGGTGACGTCGCGGCCGTAGAGGGCGATGGTGTCGCGGCGTCGGGCGACCGGCGCGGGGCGTAGGCGGCGTGGTCGACGCCGAAGTCGAAGAGCGACGTCGTGCGGCCGTAGCGGTCGCGGACCAGGGACTCCAGCCAGGGCGACGCGCAGATCGCGTGCATGTCCAGGCCGTAGGTCGCCTCGGCCCACCGCGACTCGACGGAGGTCGCGTAGAACTCGGTCTCGTGGTCGTGGACGAGGTAGACGCGCGACCGGCAGCCCGGCAGCATCATCACGCCGTGGGCGGTCTGCCAGCCCGTGGCGACCGCGACGTCCGCGCCGTACCATTGGTCCAAGCCGTAGAAGACCGGCCCCTCGATGGGCGCGAACCACTCGCGCATGTCCCGGCGGATGCGTGCCGGGCGGTCGGCCTTGAAGAGCCCGAGCTCGTCGTCGATCCAGTAGCTCACGGTGTGCCCCATGAGCTCGAGGCGACGCATGATCTGCAGGATGGAGTTGTGGCCGCCCGAGCCGCGCGAGAACGGCGGGATGACGCAGGCGACGTGGAGCGGTGCGTCGTCGGCCTGGCCCTCGAGGACCGGAAGCAGCTCCGTCGGGCCCTGCTTCGCGTAGCGGCGTACGGCGTCCCAGATGACCGGGCGCGCGGCCTCCGGGATCGGCTTGCCGGCGACCGGGCCGACCCCCGCCTTCGCGGGCTCGGGCGGCGCGTCCGCCACCGTGCCCTCGAGGCTGAAGCCGGCGCTGCACCGCCGGCGGCAGCGCGTGCGCACGCGAGCCCATCGCGCTGAAGACCTTCCGGCCCGTGTGGTGCACGGTCGAGCGGCCCGTCCAGCGGCGCGCCGCGGGGCCGTCACACCCTGCTGCGCCATCCACGCGCGGTCCGCGGCGACGAGAGCGCGGACGTCGCGGACCGTCGAGCGCAGCCCGAAGGCCTCGACGTGACCGAGGGTCGAGCGCAGGCCGCGGTACTCGTCGAAGTAGCGGCGCATGAACTGCGCGGGCGGGTAGTCGTGCGCGTGCAGCACGGCCGCCTGCGGGACGTAGGCCTTCGCCCAGCCGGCCTCGAGCATCGCACGGGCGAACGCCTGGTCCTCGGAGTAGGGGACGTCGGGGAAGCGGAGCGCCTCCCAGCAGTCGCGGCGGTAGGCGGCGTTGACGTTCGAGAGGAAGACCTGGTCGCCGTCGCGCTGGATCGCGGGGCCGCCGTCCGGGCCCTCGTGGGTCGCGAAGAACTCGTCGAGCTCCCGGGCGATCATCGGCGACGTGTCCAGACGCGGACGGTGCGGGCCGTAGACCGCGCCGACGTCGCCGGCCAGGTCGAAGCCCGCCTGCAGACCGTCCAGCCAGCCCGGCAGCGGCGTGGCGTCCTGGGTCAGGAAGGCGATGAGCTCGCCGGAGGTCGCCTCGGCGCCGAGGTTGCGGGTCCGGCCGTGGCCGAAGTCGGCCGCCGGGATCTCCATGAGCTGCACGCCCGCGGCGCGGGCGATCTCCTGGCTGCCGTCGACCGAGCCCGAGTCGATGACCAGGACCTCGAGCGACGCGGCGTCGCCCCCCTGGGCCATGACCGCGTCGAGGAGCTCCTGCAGGAAGCGCGCCCCGTCCTTGACGGGGACGACGACGGAGACGGAGCGCATCAGCTTCCGAGCAGGCGGCGCTTCGTGCGCTTCACCGAGCGGACGACGCCGCGGGCCGACTTGAGCGCCTCGAGCGCTGGGACGGCGCCCGGCTTCGCCATGACCTTGTCGAGGTCGACGTGCCAGCGCTCGAGCCAGTAGAGCTTCTCCTGCGCCTCGGCGACCGTTGCGGCGGTCCGGCGGGCCTGCTCGGCGAGCTCGGCCTCGAGCTCGGAGATCCGTGCGTGCAACGCGGTGATCTCGGCGTCTCGCGGGTCGGCGGCGGGCTCGGTGCTCACCGCGCAAGTCTGGCATGGGGGCGTCGGCGAGGGCCGTCGGAACTCGAAGATGAGCGCTCACGCGCCAGTTTGGAGACAGCTGTGTGCTGGAGCCGTCCGGCCGCCCTGGTGTCTTCGGTGACCGACACCACTTCACGTCCGCCGCGCACTGCCGCTTCCCCGGTGCTCCATTCGCCCGCCTTCCGGGAAGATGGAGACGTGAGGGCCGGGCGGTCGACGGCCGGGCAGCGTGGGAGCGAGGCCGACATGGCGGGGCGTGCGAAGGCAGGCGGGGGAGGTCGACGGACGCTGCTGCCGCGTCGCGGTCGCCGCTGGGACGAGCACGAGGTGGCGGCCCACCTCATGGCCTGCCGACCGCAGATGGTCAACGGGCTGCGCGCGCGACCGCCCTGGGCCGGACTCGACGAGGAGACCCTCCAGTCCTGCTTCGGCCATGGCGCAGCGATCGTCGCCCACGTCGCCACGAGCGGCAAGCGCCCGGACTGGCGCAGCCCCAAGGACCTGGAGAAGGCGCAGATCGCCGCCTTCCGCCACCAGGCGTTCGACCACTGGAAGAAGGCGAACACCGAGTCGCGGCGCGGGGACCGGCATGCCGTCGCCTTCGACCCGGACCAGCACGCGCCGCTCGACGAGCCGATGCAGCGGCTCTTCGACCAGCCTGACCTCGAAGCCATCCGCGAGGACCTCCTCGCCGAGCTCGACGACGACGCGCTCCGCGACTTCTGGCGCACAGTCCTGCGGGAGGGCGTGACGTTCAAGGAGTCCGGGGACCGGCTCGGGCTGACCAAGGCGCAGGTCATGGCCCGCACCCGTTCAGGCCGCGCGCTCTTCGCGGACTACCTCGACCGCCGTGAGTCCGGCGAGCTGTGCCGCGCGCGCGGGCACGACCTGGAAGCCGTGCGCGAGGGCGTCGCCGATTCGCGGGCGGCGGAACGCGCCGAGGCGCACCTCGGCCTGCTGCTACGCCTGCGCGCTCGTCCACCAGCCGGAAGCGGGGGCCTTCGAGCGCGGCATCCTCGGGATCGGCCCTGTCGGCGTCCTGCTCCGCCTGCTGACCCGGGCCGGCGACGTCGCCGCCATCCCGGCGACGCGCTGGAGCGAGGCGAGCTCCGCCGGCCGGATCGCCGCCGCCGGGATGGCGGCGGTCCTGACGGCAGCCGGGTCCGGCGTCGCGGTCGAGGCGGCGAAGGACGACCCTGCGCCGAGCCGCCGACAGCCGGCGGTTCAGCGTGCCGCACCCGTGGCGATCCCGGCCAAGCCCGAGGTGTTCCGCACGCCGGCCCAGCTGCTGCCGGCGCCGGTGACGGCCGCCGGCGGCGGTCAGCCGTCGCGAGACCCCCCGTCGCAAGCGCAGCAGTCGGCCTGCGGCCTCGGCGGGCCGGCGCGGCCACCGCGCCGCCGCCCGCCTCGAGTGCCCCCGCCGCCTCGGAGTTCTCCTTCGAGCAGGGGACGAGCGCCACGCCCGCGCCGCCCCGCACCCGATCCCCTTCCACACCGTCGGCTCCCAGCGCGGAGTTCGGCGGCCCATGACCACCAAGGACAAGCCGAACCATGACCCCACACGCAAGCCGCACCGCCCGCCTCGCCGCCACCGCAGCGACCGTCCTCGCCCTGTCTCCTGCTCGTGGCCGTCCTGGCTCCGAGGACGGCAGCCGCTGCGACTTACGCCGTCGACTCGTGCCAGCACCCAGACGGGACGCCGGCAGGAACGGCGGGCTGGTCGCCGCTATATCGCGGTGCCAATGTCCAGGTAGCGGATGCGTGTGGCTCCGGCCGCGGTCTCGAGTCATCGCTGGACGCATCTCAGGAGCACGCCTACGGGGACTTCGCCTTGTGGTCCTTCGCAGCTCCGCCGGGCACCGCCTTGCAGCGCTTCCACGCGGAGCGCGTCGCACGGGCGGGTTCAGATCGTCCGTACGGCAGCCCCGAGACATACATCCGAGCCGATGCCGACTATTACGAGCGCTGCTCGGCGCCATACGGCTGCAGCGTCGTGGAAGGCGTCTTCGACGCACAGCTTGGCGGGCAGGCTCGCGTGGACGTTGGCGTTTCGTGCGGTGGGGGTCCTGGGGGCCGCTGTCCCGCAGGGGCGACGAGCAGTTCGATCAAGCGAGTCCAAGTGACCGCTCGCCGACAACGCCGCTCCTTCCTTCACCGGCGCCCCGACCGGCAACCTGACCTCGCCGAACGCAACGGCCCGCGTCCGCACGGTGACCTACGGCGCGAGCGATGCGGGCGGCGGGATCTACCGCCAACGGCTGCTGGCGGATGGCGCAGAGGTCGCGGCGGGCCCCGTCGACCAGAACGACGGGCAAGTGCGTGCGCTACGCCGGTCGGCAACGGGTTCTCGTACCCCGTGCCGTGCAAGACGAGCGTCAGCGGGAGCCTCACCTTCGACACCGCGAAGCTCGGAGACGGTGCGCATGAGATGACCCTCGAGGTCTACGACGCGACGAACGAGAACAAGGCGGTGAGCTCGTGGACGCTGCAGGCGGACAACCAGCCGCCGTCGGTCGGTGACGTCTCCGTCGCCGGGATCGGCGCGGCAGAACGAGGTCCTGCGCTGCAGCGCCGTCGTGGCGGGGCAGGGTGCGCGGCTGGCCTACCAGTGGCTGCGGACCGAGGCCGACGGGTCCGGCCAGCGGGAGATCGCCGGGGCGACGGGGGCGGAGTACACCGTCGCGGCGGCGGACGTCGGCAAGAAGGTCCTCTGCCGCGTCACGGCGACGGACGGCGGGGGCGCGGCCGCGGGGACGTCGGCGGTCACGGCGGGGCCGTTCGCGGACGGGGCGCTCGTCGGTCCGCCCGCGCCTGGGAGCCCGCCGCAGCAGCCCGGGGGATCGCCTGGCGGGACCGCGGTGCCTGCGACGCCGCTGCCGGGATGCGCCTCGTCCGCGGTGACCGGGTTCGGGACCGCGACGCGGCTCACCCGCACCTACGCGCACAGCGGCTTCGGCGTGTCGGGCCGGCTGGTCGGCCAGCCCGCCGGCACGCCGCTAGGCGGCGCGACGCTCGAGGTCGTGCAGACCGTCCGCCGCTCCGGGGTCGAGCAGCGCAAGCAGCTCGGCACGGCGACCACGACGCCGTGGACGGGACGTTCAGGACGACGATCCCGCGCGGCCCGTCGCGGATCGTGCAGCTCGTCGTGCCGGGCTGCGGCGCGGTCGGGCCCGTGGTGACCGAGGCCGTCCGTGGCGCGGTGGAGGCGAAGACGACGACGCAGCCGCGTCCGCAACCGGCAGACCGCGCGCTTCAGGGGCCGCGTGCTCGGGGGCTACGTCGGCCGGGGGCTGCCGCTCGAGCTGCAGGTCCGGGTCGGTCGGACGTGGAAGGACGTGAAGGCGATGACGTCCAACACCCGTGGGGAGTACAAGGTCAACTACCGCTTCCTGCGCACGTACGTCCGCTACACGTACCGCTTCCGCGTCGTCACGCGGGCCGGGAGCGCCTGGCCCTTCGGGGCGGCGCGCAGCCGGGAGGTGCGGGTGCGCGTCAACTAGCCGCGGGCACCGCGGGCCGCCCGTCTCGCGGGCGGCCCGGGAGCCCGCCGCTACCCTCATTCCCGCCGTTGCAGCGCGACCTTCGTGTCGCCGCCGCGTTACGAACGCCGACGGCCGGGGTTCCTCCCCAGAGCCACCTCCGCCATGAGCACCCTCGAGCGACTAGACATCCCGCCGGCCGGCGCCGAAGACGACCACCTCACGGTCTCCGTCGTCATCCCCTGCCTCAACGAGGCCGAGAACATCGAGGCGTGCGTGCGCTCCGCCCTCGGCGTCATGGAGCGCGAGGGCATCCGCGGCGAGGTCGTCGTGGCCGACAACAACTCCGAGGACGACTCGGCCGCCATCGCCCGTGCGGCCGGTGCGCACGTCGTCACGGAGACGCGACGGGGCTACGGCTCCGCCTACCTGGCCGGCTTCGCCGCCGCGCGCGGCAAGTACATCGTCATGGGCGACGCGGACCTCACCTACGACTTCGCCGAGATCCCGAAGTTCGTCGCCGAGCTCGACGGGGGCTCGGAGCTCGTCATGGGCGACCGGATGGACAACATCCAGCCCGGGGCGATGCCCTGGCTGCACCAGTACGTCGGCAACCCGCTGCTCTCCGGAACGCTGAACTTCTTCTTCAAGACCGGGATCCGGGACGCGCACTGCGGCATGCGTGCGCTGCGCCGCGACGTCCTCCCCCGCCTGGACCTCCGGACGACCGGCATGGAGTTCGCCTCCGAGATGGTCATCCGCGCGGGCAAGGAGCACCTGCGCATCTCGGAGTTCCCGATCGACTACCACCCGCGCGGCGGGACGTCGAAGCTCTCGACCTTCCGCGACGGCTGGCGGCACCTGCGCTTCCTGCTCGTCCACTCCCCGACGCACCTGTTCATGCTGCCCGGCCTCGTGCTGGCGGTGCTCGGGACGATCATCGCCGGCATCTCGCTCTCGGAGGTCGACGTGCTCGGCCGCGAGTGGCAGATCCACACGATGATCGCGGGCTCCCTGCTGATGATCGTCGGCACGCAGGTCATGGGCCTCGGCCTCTGCGCCCACGCCTACGGCACGTACTTCATGGGCGAGAAGGACGCGTGGTTCGATCGCATGCGTGACCGCCTGCGCCTGGAGAGCGGCCTCGTCCTCGGCAGCCTCATCCTCGTGGCGGGCCTCGCGCTCTGCGCGACGATCGTCGGCAAGTGGATCGCGGCCGGCGCCGGGGAGCTCTCCGAGGAGCGCCTGGCCGTCTTCGCCGCCACGCTGGTGATCATCGGCATGCAGGTCTTCTTCACGAGCTTCCTGCTCAGCATCCTCGGCCTGCGCCGGCGCTGAGCTAGCCCCGCCGCAGCACGAAGAGGTCCTGCGCGCCGCTGACGGCGCCCGGCCACAGCAGCTCGACCGACCAGCGGCCCGCGACCTGCGCCGCGAGCCAGTCCGCCGTGAAGTACGCGTTGCCCCAGCCGGGATCGATCACGCCCCAGTCGCCCTCCTCGCCGAAGACGTCGACGAAGTGGAAGCCCGAGGTGATGAGCGCCTCGGTCGCCGCGCCGACCGTCCGCGAGGTGATGGTGCCCGAGCGCCGGCCGACCGCGAGCTGGTCCCACCCGTGGGTCGTCAGCGCGAGCGCCCCGCCCGGCCGCACGACGCGGTGGAGCTCGTCGAGCCAGGCGCAGCGCGGGCTCGCGCGGCGAAGTGCGACCAGATCGAGATCGCGTAGGCCACGTCGACCGAGGCGTCCTCGAGCGCGAGCGGCGGGCGCTGCGGGCTGACGACGTGCGTCCCGGGCAGGTGCGCCGCCGCCCAGGCGATCGCCTCGGCGTTCGGATCGCACCCGAGGCACACGAGGTCGGGCCGGGCCGCCGCGAAGACCCGCAGGACGCGCCCGGAGGAGGAGCCGAAGTCGAGCACCGTGGCGCCCTCCTCGAGCGGGACGCCCGCCGCCTCGAGCGCCGCCGCGACGAGGTCGGCCAGGAAGAGGTCCCCGCCCGCGACCGTCCAGTCGCGGGCCATCGCGTGGACGTCCTCGGGCGGCATGGCGCCCAGCAGCCCGGTCCGCTCCCGCACGTCCGGCGGCCCGAACGCCGCGGCGTGGTTGAGCTCGAGCCGGCGGCGGGTCGTCGGGTCGGCCTCCGCGTGCATCTGCGAGGCCGAGCCCGCCATGGAGCGCGTGATGGTCTCGAGGTCGCCAGGGGCCAGCCGGCCCTGGAGCAGGTCGGTCAGCACCGGCCGGGGCTGGACCGGCGCGGGGTCGGGCCGATCCCCGACGACCTCGCCGAGCGTCACCTCGACCTGCAGCGCCCGGTCCGGCTCGGGTGGCTGCAAGGCCCGCCGCAGGCCGCGGCCGAACCGCGTGTCACCCGCCGCGAGGCGCGCGGCGAGCGCCACGAGCGGGGGGTTCGAGCGCGGCACGGTCGGCCGGAAGCTAGAGGTTCTCGGCGATGCGCGGGCTCTCGCGGCGGAAGACCGCGTAGCCCGAGCGCGAAGGTCCCGAAGACGATCCCGAGCGGGATGAGCATGCGCCAGTCCGGGCCTATCGCCCGCGCGAGGGAGGGCGCCCGCGGGTCCACGATGGCGTGACGGACCTGCGTGAGCACCGCGGCGATCGGGTTGCAGAGGTAGGGCCGCTGGTAGCTCTTGGGGACGATGGTGGCGACGTAGAGCACCGGCGTCGCGTAGAACAGCAACTGGGAGACGACCTCCCAGATGGGCGCGACGTCGCGGTAGCGCACGTAGAGGGAGCTCAGGAGCATCCCGACCCCGAGCGCGAAGATCGTCAGCAGGGCGATCAGCACGGGCAGCTCGAGCCAGCTCCACGTGGGGTAGAGCCCGTTGGCGACGGTGAAGATGGCCACGGCGATGAGCGTCATCCCGAGGTTGAGCGCCGCGGTGATGCCGACTGCCATGGGGATCACGAGGGGCGGGAAGTACATCTTGCGCAGGAGGTTCTCGCGGGTGACCAGCGAGGCCACGGAGTTGCCGGCGATCTCCGAGAAGTACTGGAAGAGCACCATGCCGAAGAGGATGTAGACGCCGTAGTTCTCGACGCTCTTGTCCAGCCCGATGATGTCCGTGAAGACGAAGTACACGACCCCGAAGAACGCGAAGGGCCGGGCGAGCGTCCAGATCGCCCCCAGCGCGGACCCGTAGAAGCGCAGCTTCCAGTCCGTCACCGCGAGGGTCCACGCGAGGGCCAGCGCGCGCCGGAAGCTCACGTCGTGGCCGCCGCGGCGCCCGGCCTCGATGATCGTGACCCGGTGAGCGCCCGTCGACTGCGGCGGTGCCTCCGGCGTCAGCGGTGCGTCGACGATGGTCGAGCTCACGTGTCCGTCACCTCGACGGCGTACGGGAGCTCGACCAGGCCCCCCGTGTTCCGGGTGGCGTGCACGTAGAGCGAGGTGAGGTCCTCGCGCAGGTCGATCGCGTTCGCCCCACCCGCGCGGGCGATGGCCGGGGTGAGCAGGTACTGGCTCGTGGCGAAGGGCGTGTCGACGACGAACCGGACGACCGTCGCGTCCCCCGCGGCCTTGTGCCCGAGGTCGATGCCCTCCCACTCCGTGCTGGCCACGAGGTACGTGTGGCCCATCTCGTTGCGCAGGGTCACCGAGACCGTCGGGGAGTCGACCGGCGCGTGGAAGCGCACGGAGACGGCGATCGTCAGCGGCTCGCCCTGGGCGATCTGCTTCGTCACCTCGCCCCCGCGGCGCTCGAACCAGGCCTCGACGATCTCCGCCGCACCCTGGTCGCCGAAGCGGTGCTCGTCGTCCGTCGTGTCGTCGTGCAGCAGCCGCCCGAAGTTCAGCTCGTTGTAAGCGCGCGCGACCGTCCGGGGGTCGGAGATCTCCAGCACCTCGCCGCGCTCGACGAGCATCGCCCGGTCGCAGAAGCGCTCGACGGACGCCATGTCGTGGGTGACGAAGACGATCGTCTTGCCCTCCTCGCGCAGGCGGGTGAACTCCTCGAAGCACTTCTGCTGGAAGTTCGCGTCGCCGACGGCGAGGACCTCGTCGACGAGCAGGATGTCCGAGTCGACCTGGATCGCCGTCGAGAAGCCGAGCCGCACCGCCATGCCGCTGGAGTAGTTCTTGAGCTTGAGGTCGACGAACTCCTCGAGCTCGGCGAACGCGATGATCCGGTCGAACCGCTCCCGCGCCTCCTTGCGCGAGAGGCCGAGCATCACGGCGTTGATGATGATGTTGTCGCGCGCGGTGAGGTCCGGGTTGAAGCCGACGCCGAGCTCGATGAACGGCGAGAGCCGGCCGCGGATCTCGACGCGCCCCGCGTCCGGGCGGTAGATGCCGGCGAGGACCTTCAGCAGGGTGCTCTTGCCCGAGCCGTTGCGCCCGACGATCCCGAAGAACTCGCCCTCGCGGATGTCCACGTGGACCTCCCGCAGCGCCCGGAGCTCGTCGTAGGACGTGGAGCGCCACGGGTGCAGCGCCCGCTCCTTGAGCGTGGAGTACTGCTGGTGCGGCAGGCGGAACGTCTTGGCGACGTGGTCGATGGAGATCGCCGGCGGCGCGGACGCCAGGCGAGCCTCCCGCTTGCGCGCCGGCGTGTCGACAACGGCGGTGCTCACCCGGGAGAAGGTAGCCGTTGCACCGTGCACGAGGACTGCAACGCGCCGGGGCCCCGAAGGTCGCGCGGGAGCCCTCCGCCCTCAGCGCAGAGGGCGCAGCCGGGTCCGGAAGAGGACGAGGACCGCGCGGAAGCCGTCGCGCCAGGTGATGTTCTTGCCCTCGTCGTGCGTCCGGCCGTAGTAGGCGACCGGCATCTCGTAGATGCGCAGGTGGCGCCGGCAGATCTCCCCGGTCATCTCGGGCTCGATCCCGAAGTGGTCCTCCGTGAGGTGCAGGGACTGCAGCACCTCGCGGCGGAACGCCTTGTAGCCCGTCTCCATGTCCGTGAGCGTCGTGTTGAAGAGCAGGCCCGTGAGGAACGACAGCGCCCGGTTGCCGAGCAGGTGCCAGAAGAGGTAGGCCCGCTGGGGCTTGCCGCCAGAGAGGCGCGACCCGTAGACGACGTCGGCCACCCCGCGCTCGATGGGCTCGATGAGGCTCGGGACGTCGGCCGGGTCGTACTCCATGTCCGCGTCCTGGATGACGACGACGTCCCCCGTGCAGTGCGGGATCCCGTGCCGCAGCGCCGAGCCCTTGCCGCCGTTCGGCTTGCGCAGCAGGCGGACCCGCGGGTCGGTCTCCGCCCGGGCCGCGACGATCGCCGCGGTGTCGTCGTGGGATCCGTCGTCGACGACGATCGCCTCGAAGTCGAGCCCGAGGGCGGCCACGCGGGTCAGGACCTCCCCGACGGTCCGGGCCTCGTTGTACGCCGGGATGAGGAAGGTGACCTTCATCGCGGCGCGGGATCGTAGTGGGGCGCGGGTCGCGGGCCCGCGCCGCTCACTCGCAGACCGCCGCGCGCAGCGCCGCCCGCAGGCCCGACTCGACCTGCTCCGCGGCGGCGGGCCACGTCCGCCCGGCCACGAGCGCGCTGCCGTCGCGTGAGCGGGTCGCGCGGGCCATGAGGTCGTCGAGGAGCCCCTCGAGGGCGTCGCAGAGCGCGAGCGGGTCGGCCTCGGCGAGCGTGACGGGGCCGCCCGCGCCGAAGGTGGCGAGCATCGCGTCGCTGGCGACGTCGACCACGGGCAGCCCGCAGGCGAGCATCTCCGTCGGGATGAGCGAGGGGTTCGTCAGCGAGAGGCACAGCCCGACGGTCGCGCTCGCGTACGCGTGCGCGAGGTCCTCCGGGGCCAGCACGCCGAGCTGGCGCGCCGGGAAGGGGAGCTCGAGGTCGGCGGCCTCGCCGAAGACCGCGAGCTCGACGCCCGGGCGCCGGCGGTGGAGCTCCGCCAGGGCCAGGACGCCGAGCGGGACCGCGCGGCGCGGGGTGACCGCGCGGGCGTAGAAGAGGACGAGGTCGTCGCGGCGGTGGGTGGGGAGCGCGTGGTAGCTCGTGTGGTCCACCCCGAGGTCGAACGCCGTGGCGCTCGCGCCGTAGCGGTCCGTCACCACCTCGGCCAGCCAGGGCGACGCGCAGACGCAGTGCAGCTCCTGGCGGTAGGTCCACTCGGCCCAGAGCCGCTCGGCGGAGGCGGGGTAGAAGTCCGGCTCGTGGTCTTGCACGAGGTACGCGCGGGCGCCCGCGTCCGGGAGCTGCAGGACGTGCGGGACCGTCTGCCAGCCCGTCGCGACGACGACGTCCGCGCCCGACCACGCCTCGAAGCCCGCGAGCACGGGGGCGGCGACCGGCCCGAAGAACTCCGAGAAGAGCGCGCCGGCGTCGTCCTCACCGTGGCGGCCCTGCTGGTCGACGAGGAACAGCGCGAGCTGGTGACCCCGTGCCTCGAGGCCCCGGACGAGGTTCGCGATCGTCGCGTGACCCCCCGAGCCGCGGCGGAAGGACGGGATGACCACGGCGATCCGCAGCCGATCGGCCTCGGCGCGCGCCGGCCCGTCGCCCCGCAGCGCGGCGGGCCCGTCCCGGAGGACGTCGAGCAGCGCGAGCGGCGCCTCCACGGCGATCGGGCTCGGCTTGGGGCGACCGGCCAGACGGCGCAGCGAGGGCATCGGCCCGATGCTAGGGGAGGGCCGCCGGGCTCAGGCCGCGGCCGGCCGACGGGGTGCGCGTGCCCCCGCGACGGGACGTCGCCCCGCGAGCTCCCACCCGACGAGCACGAGGGCGACCGGCACCGTCGCCGGCAGCGTGTCGAACCAGTTGAAGAGCACGTCGAAGGCCACGAAGGCCGCGAGGCAGATCCCGGCGCCCAGGG
Source organism: uncultured Solirubrobacteraceae bacterium (assembly GCA_963844155.1). GTDB lineage: Bacteria > Actinomycetota > Thermoleophilia > Solirubrobacterales > Solirubrobacteraceae > Paraconexibacter. The sequence goes on along the minus strand of CAWJMY010000001.1, from coordinate 976,689 downwards.
TCTGGCGCCGCCGCTCCGCCGCGAGGAGCGCCCCGAAGACGGCGGCGACGAAGAGGTCCCCGTAGCCGATGGACGCGCCCTGGAAGAACGCGGTCTGCAGCCGGGGCAGCTCGTAGGCCGGCGCCGCCGCGTTGAGCAGGTTCGCGCTCGTGTCGATCTGCGTGCTGAACACGAGCCAGGCGTCGATGACGGCCATGACGACGAGCGCGACCTTCACGAGGGTCAGCGGGGCGACGCCCACGAGCAGCCGCGCGAGCGTCACGCAGCTCAGCGCCGTCAGCACCGTGGCGGCCACGTCCCCCGCGTCGGAGTCCTGGGAGCGCGCGAAGGCCACGACGCACAGCGCCAGGCCGAGCAGCGCGAGCGCCGGTCGTGCGCCCCGCGACGCCCACGCGCACGCCGCGACCGCGAGGGGCGGAACGGCGACGAGCGCGAGGTAGGTGAACCCGTCCGCGGCGCCCGGCAGCAGCGCGATCCCCCCGACGCAGACGACGATCGACCCGGGCAGGACCAGCGCCCACCAGCGGCTCAGCGCGGCCAGCCGGGTCCGTGCGAGCCAGGCCGGCAGCCCCGCGGCCGGCAGCAGCACGCAGGCCGCCTGGGCGACGTCGAGGGCGTAGGAGGCGGGCGACACGGGGAGGAGCTGCACGGCCGTGCCAGGATGGCAGCGGCACTTCAACCCCAGCTGAGGAGCACCGTTGCAGCGCATCCCGACCCGCCTCGAGGGTCCCATCCTGATCGAGCCAAAGGTGTTCGGCGACGAGCGCGGCTTCTTCGCCGAGACCTTCCGCGCGAGCGTCCTGGCCGAGGAGTTCGGCATCACGGAGGCCTTCGTGCAGGACAACCACTCGCGCTCCACGCGCGGGGTCGTCCGGGGCATGCACTTCCAGATCGGCGCGGGCGCGTCGAAGCTCGTGCGCTGCGGGCGCGGCACCATCGTCGACTACGTCGTCGACCTGCGCATCGGCTCCCCGACCTACGCGGAGTGGGAGGGGGTCGAGCTCTCGGAGGAGAACATGCACGTCCTCTACGTCCCGATCGGCTTCGCGCACGGCTTCTGCGTCACCTCGGAGGTCGCCGACGTCTTCTACAAGCAGTCGGCCTACTACTCGGGCGAGGTGGAGCGCGGCATCTCCTTCCGCGACCCGGACGTCGCCATCGAGTGGCCCTTCCCGGCGGAGGAGCTCCTGCCCAGCGCCCGGGACCTCGAGGCGCCGCGGCTCAGCGAGGTCGAGGGCGAGCTGCCCTTCGTCTTCTAGGGCACGAGCTCCGTGGCGACCGCGCGGGGCTCGACGGGCCGGGAGCGCGGGGCGTCGCCGGCCAAGGCTTGCGCGTAGACCTCCAGGACCCGGGGCGCGAGCCGGGCCCAGGAGTAGTCCTTGGCCCGCGCGGCCCCCGCGTCACCCAGACGCCGGGCGCGCGCCGGGTCGGCGAGCAGCCCGTCGATCGCCGTCGCGAACGCCGCGGCGTCCCCGGGCGGGCAGAGCACGCCGGTCTCCCCGTCGCGGACGACCTCCGGGATCCCGCCCGTCGCCGAGCCGACGATGGGCAGGCCCGCGCGCATCCCCTCGACGAGCACGGAGCCGAGCTCCTCGTAGGTGGAGGGGAGCACGAGCACGTCGCCGTGGCGCAGGACGGCGGGCACCTCGTCGTGCGGCTTGAAGCCCGTGAGCCGGACGCGGTCCTGCAGCCCGAGCTCCGCGATCCGCCGCTGCACCGCCGCGCGGTCCGGGCCGTCGCCGACGAGCAGCACCTCCGCGTCCTGCGTCAGCCGCGCCGCCGCTTCCACGAGCGTGATGACCCCCTTCTGGAACGCGAGGCGCCCGACGAAGAGCACCCGCGGGCGGCGGACCTCCGGGAACGGGTCGGCCCGCTCCTGCGCCCACTGCCCCGGGCGCACCCCCGAGGGGATGACGTGGACCTTCGCGGGCTCCGTCCCGTCCTCGACCGCGAGGGCCCGCAGCCGCTCCGTGAGCGTGATGACCGCGTCGGCGCGCTCCATCGCCCGCGCCTCGAGTGCGCCGCCCCAGCGCTTGACCCGGCGGGAGCGGCGGTCGCTGACCACGAGCGTGTGGCGGACGGAGGTGTGGACCGTCACGACGAGCGGGAGGCCGTGCAGCCGGGCGACCGCCTCGCCGAGCGCGAGCACCGCGATGTCCTCCCCGAGGTGCGCGTGGACGAGGTCCGCACCGCGGCCGAGGCGGGGCGCGAGCGCGGCGGCGGGCGGCGCCCAGCACTGCCGCCCCCAGCTCACCGGCAGGCCGACGCGGTGGATCCGCGCGCGGTGGCCGATGACCTCGCGGCGCGCCTCGCCGGCCCGCGCCGCGGTCACGACGTCCTGCTCCAGGCCGAGCTCGTCGAGCGCGCGGGTCAGCGCGCCCGTGTGGGACTGCATGCCGCCGACCGCGTCGAGCTTCGCGCCCGAGGGCCGCGCGGCGCAGGTCGGGGCCTCGAAGACGGAGGTGAGCCGGAGGACCCTCACGCCGCGACCCCGGCCGCGGCCAGCGCGCGGTCGGCCTCGGCGACCACCTGCTCGGGCGTCAGGCGCGTCGCGCAGCGGTGGTCGATGGGGCACGAGAGGTGGTGGCAGGGGTTGCACTCGACCTGCACCCGCGCGACGCGCCCGGCCTCGCCGCGGGCGCGCGGACCGAAGCGCCGCGGGTCCCCGCTGAGGAAGACGACGACCGACGGCGTCCCGCTCGCCCCCGCGATGTGCCCCGTGCCCGTGTCGGAGCAGACCACGAGCGCGGCGTCACGGCAGAGCGCCGCGGCGCCGCCGAGCGACGTGCGCCCGCAGAGGTCGTGGGCGGGCGCCTCCATCGCGGCCACGACCCCCGCGGTGAGCCCTTCCTCGCCGGGAACGCCGGTCACGGCCACGTCGAGCCCGCGCGCGTGCAGCGCGTCGGCGACTCCCGCGAACCGCTCCGCACCCCAGCGGCGGCTCGGGGAGGTCGCGCCGGGGTGGACGACCACGTAGCGGCCCGGACGCAGGCCCGTCTCGGCCAGGAGCGCCGCGTGCTCGTCCTCCTCCGCCGGGTGGATCGGGAGCTCGAGGTGGCCGGGGTCGGCCGCGGGGGCACCGAGGTGCGCCATGAGCGCGAGGTGGCGGTCGACCTCGTGCAGGTGGCCCGGGTAGGGGATGGACGTCTCGAGGTCCGCCGTCCACTCCCCGGGGAGGAAGAAGCCGCCCGTGCGCTCCGCTCCCAGCGCCGCGGTGACCTCGTTCGCGGCGGTGTTCGCGCCGTAGCACTGCAGCGCGAGCCCGAAGCGGCGCTCGTGCGCGGCCTCGAGGAAGGGTGCCCAGGCCTCCCCGCGCGCCGGGCGCTCGGGGATCCCCGGGTGGCCCGGGAAGGGCAGGAGCTCGTCGACCCACGGCGCCATGCGCTCCACGACCCCGGCCATCTCGGGGTAGGTGACCAGCGTGACGTGCGCGTGCGGTGCCGCGGCGCGCAGGGCCCGGAGCGCGGGGACCCCGCAGAGCAGGTCGCCCAGCCCCGTGCGGAGGCGGACGACGGCGATGCGCTCGGGCAGGGGATCGAGGGGCACGGCGTCGCCGCTACCCGGGGCAGGTCTTGGACCGGACACCGCGGGGATGCCAGCGCTCGACGGCGGACGGCCGATGGTCCGCGCGTCGGGTGCCCGGGTAGCGTCCGCCGCCGATGCGCGTCCTCTGCGTCGGGGTGCGCTACCCCCCACACCACACGGGCGGGTACGAGCTCCACTGCCGCTCCATCGCGGAGGACCTCCGGGCGCACGGCCACGAGGTCCACGTCCTCACGAGCACGCTCCGCCACGCGGGCGTGCCCGACGGCGACGAGCCGGGGGTCCGCCGCGAGCTGACGGCCTTCGACCAGCACGCTCCGTGGCCGGGCTGGCGCGCCGCGGGGGCGGGGGAGCGGCGCAACGTCGCGGTGCTGCGTCGCGCGCTCGCCGAGCTGCGGCCCGACGCGGTGTGCTGGTGGCGCATGGGCGAGCTCTCCCTCTCCCTCGTGGAGCACGTCCGCCGCGCGGGGCTCCCCGCCGTCGGTGTCGTCTGCGACCCGTGGCTCCTCGAGGGCCCGGCCCGCGACCCCTGGCAGCGGCCGTGGGTCACACGCCGCGGCGCGCGGGCCGTCGAGGGGCTCACGGGCATGCCGATCCGGGTGAGCTGGAGCGCCGCGGCGGAGTGGCTGTTCGTCTCGGGGTGGCTGCGGGAGCGCACGCTCGCCGCAGGTCCGGTGCTGGCGCGCACGGGCGTCGCCCACGCGGGCATCGACCTCGACCGGCTCGCCGCCCGCGGGCCGGCGCCCCCCTGGCGCGGACGCCTGCTCTACGCGGGCCGGCTCTCCACCCTCAAGGGTGCGGACGACGCCCTCGCGGCGCTGGCCGAGCTCCCGGGCGCGACGCTCACGATCTGCGGCCACGGGAGCGCCGAGGACCGCGCGCGCCTCGAGGCGCTCGCCACGAGGGCGGGCGTCACCGACCGCGTGACGTCCCGCGGCGCCGTCGGCGCCGACGCGATGCCGGGCGTCTACGCGGACCACGACGCGCTCCTCTTCCCCTCGCGCTGGGAGGAGCCCTGGGGCCTCGTGCCGCTCGAGGCCATGGCCGTCGGCCTGCCCGTCGTCGCGACGGGCACGGGCGGGAGCGCGGAGTACCTGCGCCACGAGGAGAACGCGCTCCGGGTCGCGCCGGGGCAGCCGCGGGCGCTGGCGGCCGCCGTGCACCGCCTCGAGGGGGACGCGGCGCTGCGCGACCGCCTGGCTGCCGGCGGCCGTGCGACCGCCGAGCGCTACCCCACCGCCACGTGCAACGCCGGGGTCCGCGAGGCGCTCGAGCGCGCCGTCGCCTGATCCGGGCGCGCAGTCCCCGCCGGGGTGCGGCACACTGGGGCGGTCATGCGCGACCGCTTCACCGTGACCCCGCAGCGCTTCACCCAGGTCGTCCTGGCGGCGGTCGTCGGCCTCACGGCGATCATCTTCACGGGCGCCGCGGTGCGCCTCACGGGCTCGGGCCTGGGCTGCCCGACCTGGCCGCGCTGCACGGAGACCTCGCTCTACACGCCCCTGCAGATCCACGGCGTCATCGAGTTCGCGAACCGCATGGTGACGTTCCTGGTCGGCTTCGCCGCCCTCGCGCCGCTCGCGCTCGTCGCGTTCCGCAAGCCCTTCCGGCGCGACCTGGTCGTCTTCAGCGTCCTGCTCCCGCTCGGGGTCCTCGCCCAGGCCGTGCTCGGCGGGATCTCCGTGCGCACCCACCTCGCGCCGGGCTTCGTCATGGGCCACTACGGGCTGAGCCTCCTCATCCTCATCGCGGCGGTCGGCCTCTGGTGGCGCGCCCGGATCGAGCCCTACGAGGACCACCCGGGCGGCGACCGCCTGACGGTCCTGACCGTGCGCGCCCTCTTCTTCGTCGGCGTCGTGGCGATCGCGCTCGGCACCGCCGCCACCGCGGCGGGCCCGCACGCGGGCGGGGCGGGCACGGGCGACGAGGTCGCGCGGCTGACCTGGGACGGGTCGAACACGCTCTCGCTGATGGTCCACGTGCACTCCTACGCGAACGTCCTCCTGGGCCTCCTGATCGTCGGGGCCTGGTGGCTGGCCCGCACCCGCGACGCGGTCCCCGGCCTGCAAGTCGTCCTCACGCGCCTCGGGCTGCTCATGCTCGCCCAGGGCGTCATCGGGATCGTCCAGTACCAGCTCGAGCTCCCCGCGGAGGTCGTGTGGGTCCACGTCGTGCTCGCGACGCTCACCTGGGTCGGCCTCGTGCGCGCCTGGGCGTTCGCCGGGCCGGTGCGCGACCGCCGGTCCGGGCAGCCCGAGCGGGTGCCCGCCCCCACGGGCGAGCGCACCCCCGCAGCGGTCTAGGCCGTCGGCGGCACCTCGATCACCTCGAGCAGCTTGTCCGTCTGGGTCACGCGGAACACGCGGTCGACCGCCTCGGGCCCCCGGACGACGACGAGGTCGAAGTCCTCGTCCTTCGTGCGCTGGTGGAAGCGCAGGATGACCGCCAGCCCCGTGGAGTCCATGAACTCGAGGCCCCGCAGGTCGAGGACGACGCGGCGATCGCCGCTCGCGAGGGCCTCGAGGGCGTCGGCCAGGGCGGGCGAGGTCAGCAGGTCGAGCTCGCCCGCGAGCGCCAGCAGCGTGAGGCCGTCGCGCTCCGTCGTTCCGAGGGTCAGCCGGGGGTCGCCCATCTGGGCGCGGATGCTAACCGGGCGGGGAGAGCTCGAACCACACGTGGGTGCTGCCGCTGCGCACGCCCCAGCCCGAGGTGAGCCGGTCGACGACCCGGAGGCCGAGGTGCTCCGCGGCACCACGCGCCTCGAGGATCTGGGGGGCACCGTCGGCGCCCTGGTCGACGATCTCCCCGCGGACGTGGTCGCGCCCGCGGAGCTCGAGGTCCACGCGGATGCTCTGGCGCGGGCCGTGCTCCACGGCGTTCGTGACGAGCTCGGAGACCACGAGCTGCAGGTCGCGCAGCACGTGCGGCGAGAGCCCCAGGGAGAGGGCGCGGATGGACGTGCGGGCGCGGGAGGGCGCGGTGGCGTCGGGGGCGAGGGTCAGGGACAGGCGCATCGGGGGCTGGTGGAGCGTTGCCCCGCAGCACCCGGTCCCAAGCGCTGCCCCGTTCCAGCGCAACGCAGCACCCGGGCGGCGCGGGGGTGCGCCGCCCGGGTGCGTGGTCCTCAGACCGCGACGGGCGCGGGCTCGAGCGCGACCTCGAGGACCTCGCCGATCGTCATCGCGGGATGGAACGTCATGGCCTCGCGCACGTCCTCCGGGACGTCGTCGAGGTCGCCGCGGTTGCGCTCCGGGAGGACCACGTCGGTCAGCCCGGCCGCGTGGGCCGCGAGCACCTTCTGCTTGAGCCCGCCGATGGGGAGCACGCGACCCTGGAGGGTCACCTCGCCCGTCATGCCGACCGTGTGGCGCACGGGGCGGCCCGTCAGGAGCGACGCGAGCGCCGTGACCATCGTCACGCCGGCGCTCGGGCCGTCCTTCGGGATCGCGCCCGCCGGCACGTGGACGTGGAACTCGCGGTCCTCGAACGCGCTCTGCGGGATGCCGAGCTCGTCGGCGTGGGCGCGCACGTAGGTCAGCGCGATCCGGGCGCTCTCCTTCATGACGTCCCCGAGCTGCCCCGTGAGCGTGAGCCCACCCGTGGCGCCCGGCATCGCGTTGGCCTCGACGAAGAGGACGTCGCCGCCCGTGCCGGTCACCGCGAGGCCCGTGGCCACGCCGGGGACCGCCGTGCGGGCCGCCGCCTCCTGCCAGACCTTCTGGCGCCCGAGCGCGTCGCGGACGAGCTCGAGGTCGACCGTGACGGGGGCCTCGGCCTTCCCGGAGGCGATCCGCGTCGCGGTCTTGCGCAGGAGCGTGCCGAGCTCGCGCTCGAGGGAGCGCACGCCGGCCTCCCGCGTGTACTCCGCGACGATCGTCTCCAGCACCGCGTCGGTCACCGTGACCTCCTCGGGCCGCAGGCCGTTGCGCTCGGTCTGGCGCGGCCAGAGGTAGTCGCGGGCGATCGCCGTCTTCTCCGCGGTGGTGTAGCCGTCGAAGCGGATGACCTCCATGCGGTCGAGCAGCGGGCCGGGGATCGTGTCGGCCTGGTTGGCCGTCGCGATGAAGACGACCTGGCTCAGGTCCATCTCCACGTCGAGGTAGTGGTCGCGGAACGTGGAGTTCTGCGCCGGGTCGAGCACCTCGAGCAGCGCCGCGGAGGGGTCCCCGCGCCAGTCCGCGCCGACCTTGTCGACCTCGTCGAGCAGGATGACCGGGTTCATCGTCCCCGCGTCGCGCAGCGCGCGCACCAGCCGGCCCGGGAGGGCGCCGATGTACGTGCGGCGGTGGCCGCGGATCTCCGCCTCGTCGCGGACGCCGCCGAGCGACATCCGGACGAACTCGCGGCCCATGGCCTTCGCGATGGACTCGCCGATGGAGGTCTTGCCCGTGCCGGGGGGCCCGATGAGCGTGAGGATCGCGCCCGAGCGCTTGTCGGCCTCGATGCCGCGCTCCTCGCGGAGCTTCTTCACGGCGACGTACTCGACGATGCGGTCCTTCACGTCCTCGAGGCCGGCGTGGTCGCCGTCGAGCACCTCGCGGGTGGCGATCGGGTCGAGCTTGTCCTCGGAGGTCTTCGACCACGGCACGGAGACGACCCAGTCGAGGTACGTGCGGATCATCTGGCCCTCGCCGCCCTCGCCGGCGCGCTCGAGACGGGCGAGCTCGCGCTCGGCCTGCTCGCGCACGGCTTCCGGCATCCCGGACTCCTCGATCTTCGTCCGGTACTCCTCGATGAAGGAGCCGTCGTCCTCCCCCAGCTCCTTGCGGATGGACTCCATCTGCTTGCGCAGGAGGTAGTCGCGCTGCTGCTTGTTCGTGCCGGACTGGACGTCGTCGCGGATCTTGCGGCGGATCTGCAGCTCGGCCAGGCGCTCGCGCTGGAGCTCCAGGGCGCGCGCGAGGCGCTCCGTGACGTCGAGGGTCTGGAGCAGCTCGACCTTGTGCTCGAAGGTGATGTCCGGGGCGTAGCCGCTCATGTCGGCCAGGGCGCCGGGCTCGGTGACCGCGCGCAGGAAGGCGGCGACGCGGCCGTCGTCGCCCCGGAGCTCGAGGAGCTCCTCGACCACGGCGCGGTACTCGCGCTCGAGGTCGCGGGTCTGGCCGTCGACGGGCGTGACGTCCGGGTGGGGGGTGACCTCGACGCGGAGCTGGCCGGTCAGGTCGCTCTGGGCGGCGCCGATGACGCCGCGGTGGAGGCCTTCGAGGCTCGCGCCGCGGCCGCCGCCGGGCAGGCGCACGCGGTCCGTGACGTTCACGATGGTGCCGACGGACGCGTACTCGCCGTCGTGGCGCGGGACGAGGACGACCTGGTCCTCCGTGCCGACGTCGATCGGGAGGGTGACGTCCATCGTCGGGAAGACGACGGTGTCGTCGAGGGGGATCAGCAGGAGGGAGGCCATGGTGGAAGCAGTAGTCCTTTGAGGAGCTCAACCGTTGTGGCCGGAACGGTAGCAGCCGATCTCAGTCGACTCACTGCAACTTACGATTCGTGGGGCGTGTGGGCGCCCCGGCAGTCCTGCGCCCCGGCGTGGCCGCGGGCGGGCCGTTCGGATCCGAGCCCGCTGGGCGGGCCGAGATCCGAACGCACCCCGCGGCTCAGTGGCCGCCGCCGGCCTTGCCGAGCTCCTCCGCCGCGTCCTCGAACTTGTCCTTGTCGAGGTCGCCCTGGCCGGGCGGGCCGACCTTCTGGCCCGAGGCCTCGTCGATGCGCTGGCCGTCCTGGATCGAGTCGCGCTCCGGGGCGCCGTCGTGGGTGTCCGTGGTGTCGTTCGTGCTCATGCCCTGGGCCTCCCCGCGCGGGGCCGCGGGCTAACGGCGCCGCAGATCCCGGCGCCGTGGGCTACTCTCCGCGCCTCGAACGCAGAACCCACGCCGAGTTCCGTGCGCCACGTGCACGCGGGAACGGGGGACCCAGTGGGGCCGCGCAGTGCGGCCCGTGGGGCGAATCGCCGGTGCATCCGGCGTAGCGCAACGTCAGCGCGAGCCCGTCAGCTAACCCCGTAGGCGGTGAGACGTGAAGGAGGGCCGTCCGTGCCCCAGCCGTACCCCGCCGCACCGCAGCACCGCAGCACCACGCCCGCTCGCGTCCCGTCGTCCCGCAGCGCCCGCCGGGCCCTCGCGCTCGCCGTGGCCGGCCTGGCCCTGTGCGCCCCGGGCGCCGTCGCCCAGCAGGAGGCCGGCGCGCCCACCGCGCAGCCCGCACCTGCGAAGACCCGCACCGCGCCCGCCGCGTCCACCGCCCTCTCGCGCGCCGTCATCCGCCGGGTGCAGCGCAAGCTCCACCTCAAGCCCGACGGGGTCCTCGGCCCCCGCACCCGCTCGGCCCTGCGCCGCTACCAGAAGCGCCACGGCCTCCGGGTCACGGGCCGCCTCTTCCCCGAGACCCTCACCGCCCTGAAGGTCCAGGGCCGCGCCGCGGCCGCGACCCCCGCGCCCTCCGGCCCGATCCCGGCCGGAACCATGCGCATCCTCACCGCGATCGCCGACTGCGAGTCGGGCGGCGACCCGACCGCCGTCTCCAAGAACGGCCAGCACCGCGGGAAGTACCAGTTCCTCCGGAGCACCTGGGAGGCCATGGGCGGCGCGGGCGACCCCGCCGCCGCGCCCGAGGCCGAGCAGGACCAGCGCGCCGCGGCGCTCTACGCGAAGCAGGGCGCGAAGCCCTGGCCCGTCTGCGGCCCCAAGGCCGAGGAGTCCGCGGGCGCCTGAGCGCTCGCGACTGACAGGTGCCTGGCACCTCTTCAGTCACGGGCTGTGCGGGGAGGCGAAGTGCCGAGCGTGCGGCGGCGCTGCGGCGGGCCGGAGCTGTAGCTTGCGCACAGCATGCCCGACCTGCCGCCGTCGCTCGCGGCCGCGCTGCGGCCCGTCCTCCCCGAGCTGGCGCGGGACACGGTCGCCGCCATCGGGCGCGAGGTGCCGGACTACGCCCGCTCCCTCGACGGCGCCTTCGGCCAGGGGCTGCGGACGGGGGTGCAGCTCGCCCTGGAGCGCTTCGTCGACGAGCTCGGCGGTGAGGCGCGGACGGAGGACCCGGCCCGCGAGGTCTACGTCGGCCTGGGCCGCGGCGAGCTCCGCGCGGGCCGCTCCCTCGACGCGCTCCTGAGCGCCTACCGCCTCGGCGCGCGGCTGGCCTGGGAGCGCTTCCAGGACGCGGCGGTCGCGGCGGGCCACCCGCCCGAGGTCCTCTACGCGCTGGCCGGCGCGATCTTCACCTACATCGACGCGATCTCCGCCGAGTCCGTCGCGGGCTACGCGGACGAGCAGTCCCGCGCCGCCGGGGAGCGCAGCCGCCGCCGGCGCGCGCTCGCCCGCCTGCTCGGCACGGAGGGCGTCGGCGCCGAGCAGCTCGCGGCGCTGGCCGCGCCCGCGGGCTGGCCCCTGCCCGCCGGCGTCGCCGCCCTGGCGGTCGCCGGCGCACCGGACCCCGAGCGCCTGGCCTCGCGCCTGGGGACGGACGTCATCGCCGCGGTCGCCGCCGACGAGGCTGGTGACGATCGCCTGGGTCCCCGACCCGGGCGCGCCGGGCCGCCGCGCCCAGCTCGCCGCGGGCGTGCGTGGCGCCCCGGCGGCGCTGGGGCCGGAGGGCCCGCCCGCGCACGGGGCGCGGAGCCTGCGTCGCGCCCGCGCCGCGCTCGCCGCGCGCGAAGCGGGCCGGCTCGGGGCGCCCGAGGAGCTCGTGCTCGCCGACGAGCACCTCCTCGAGCTCCTGCTCCACGGCGCGGGAGCGGAGGAGGCCGGCGACCTCGCCGACCGCCTGCTGGCCCCGCTCGACGCGCTCCCGGCGGGTGCCCGTACCCGTGCGACCGCCACGCTGCGGGCCTGGCTGGACCACCCGGGGCAGGTGCAGCGGGTCGGCGGGGTGCTCGGGGTCCACCCGCAGACCGTGCGCTACCGGCTGGTGGGGCTCCGGGACCTCCTCGGGGAGCAGCTCGACGACCCCGAGGCCCGCCTCGCCCTCGCCCTCGCCCTGCGCGCCCGGGGCGCGGGCTAGCGTCCCCGGGGATGGAGCCCGCCCGCATCTGCGTCTTCTGCGGCTCCGCCGCCGGCACCCGACCCGAGTACGCCGAGGCGGCCGCGGAGCTCGGCACCGCCCTGGCCACCCGTGGGCTGGGGCTCGTCTACGGCGGGGCGTCCGTCGGGCTCATGGGCGTCGTCGCCGACGCGGCGCTCGCCGCGGGCGGGGAGGTCGTCGGGGTGATCCCGCAGGCGCTCGTCGACCGGGAAGTGGCCCACCCGGGCCTCACGGAGCTCCACGTCGTCGGGACGATGCACGAGCGCAAGGCGCGGATGGCGGAGCTCTCGGGCGCCTTCGTCGTGCTGCCGGGCGGCATGGGGACCCTCGAGGAGCTCTTCGAGGTCGTGACCTGGAGCCAGCTCGGGCTCCACGCGAAGCCGATCGTGCTGCTCGACGTGGCGGGGTACTGGGCCGGGCTCGCCGCCTTCCTCGACCACGCGGGAGCCGAGGGGTTCGTCCGGGCCGGGCACCGCGCGGTCCTGCCCCGGGAGACCGGCGTGACCGCGGCGCTCGCGCGGCTCGGCTCCTGACCTCGGCCTACGCCGCGGGTGGCTCGCCCCGGCGCTGCGCCGCGTCGTCGAGCAGGCGGCGCAGCCGGAGGCGGTCCGCGTCCGCGCGGTCGAGGGCCGCGCGCAGGAGCCGGCGCTCCCCTGCCGCCTGCCGCACCCCCGCTCCGGCGCGCTCGAGCGCCCGCACCGCGCGCTCCCCCGCGTCCTCGGCTCCCGGCGTCGCCCGGCCTGCGTCGCCCCCGGGCGCGTCGATCCGTGCCGTCCGGGCCCGCCGGTCCTCCACCACGTCGAGGCGGTGCGCCGCGGCCGTCGCGGAGCGCTCCAGGAGCTCGACGAGCGCCGCGACCCGGCCCCCCGCCGCTCCCGCCGGCACGCCGGGGGCGGAGCCTGCAGCGGGGGCCGACGTGACGGGGGGCAGCTCGGGCGCTTCGACGGACCATGCCTTCGCTCCACGGGCGATCGCGTCCGGCACCTCGAAGGTGGCCGTCCAGGCCCTCCCGTCGCCGTCGGCCGCGATGGCCGGGGTCCCCGGGACGGCGGCGATCCGCGTGCGGCCCGCGACGAGCGCGGGCGCGCCGAGCACGACGGGCGGGTGCGCCCAGGCGCTGCCGGACGCGTCCAGGACGTGCCCACCGACGACCCGGTCGACGGGGTCGAGCCGCTCGACCTCGAGGCGGACGGCCCTCCCGCCCTCGGGACGTCCGGGCATCAGGCGACGAGCCCCCGCGGCGCCGCGCCCGGCGCCGGGCGCCTGGGCGCGCGGGTCGGCCGTTCCGGGGCAGGGCATCCGCCCGGGATGATGCGCCTCGGAGCCCGCCCGCGCGGTCCCCGCACCCCCGGGGGGTATCCGCTACGATGTCGGGTTCCGACGCAGTCGTCCTCGTCGGAGGACCCAGTGATCGAAGCGGTTGCTTCATCCGCATCAGTGGGTACGCGCTGCACTTCGCCTCGTCCCGGCCCTGGCTCACGCCGAGGCAGTTGCGCGATCAACCATCGTCGGGTAGAATCCCGAGCACAACGGTAGGACTTTAGCACCGCCTTAGGAGAACCTTGCCCCGCGCCACCACCACCATCCACCCGTACGAGACCGAGATCTCCCACGACTCGATCGACCTCCTGCTCCGTGACGCAGGGCGCTACGCCCTGCTCAAGCCGGCCCAGGAGCTCGACCTCGCCCAGCGCATCGAGCGCGGCGACCTCGAGGCGAAGGAGCTGCTCATCAACTCCAACCTGCGCCTGGTGGTCTCCATCGCCCGCCGGTACGTCGGCCTCGGGCTCAGCCTCACGGACCTCGTCCAGGAGGGCATGGTCGGGCTCATCCGCGCGGCCGAGAAGTTCGACTACCGCAAGGGCTTCCGCTTCTCGACCTACGCGACCCTCTGGATCCGCCAGTCGATCCAGCGCGGCCTGGACAACACCGCCCGCAACGTGCGCCTCCCCGCGAACGTCGCCCAGCGCGCCCGCAAGGTGGGGCGCGCGACGAGCGAGCTCTCCGTGACGCTCGAGCGTGAGCCGACGCTCTACGAGATCGCCCTGGCGACGGGGCTGACGCTGGAGGAGGTCGAGGCGGTCAAGGCCGTCGACGTCACCCCCGCGTCGCTCAACTCCCCCGTGGGTGACGACGACGGCGGCGAGCTCGGCCACTTCGTGCCCCACGACGGCCCGGCCGTCGAGGACGAGGTCGAGCAGTCGCTCATGGCCGGCGAGGTCTCCCGTGCGATCGCGGAGCTCCCCGAGCCCGAGCGCAAGGTCGTGCACCTGCGCTTCGGCACGGACGGCGACGTCCCGCGGACCGCGGCCCAGGCCGCCCGCGAGCTCGGCTGCTCCACCCGCGAGGTCACCTCCCTCGAGGAGCGCGCGCTGGCCAAGCTCTCGCAGGTCACCTCGCTGCAGGCGCTGCGCGAGGCCGCGTAGCTCCCCGCCCGCCCCTCTGCCGGACCCGACGGGCGCCCCACGGGGCGCCCGTCGTCGTCCGGCGTCCGTGCGCCGTCTCTCGCTCCGGAGTGACCTGATCGACCCTGCGCCCCGCATGGTCCAGTGTGTCCCCCACACGCCATCAGCCCATCCGGGGCGGTTCGCCCGGAGCCAGAACGGGGAGGGCCCGTAGGCTCATGTCCGTGAACCCGGGGGACGTCTACGCGAACGCGCTGGCCGATGGCGGGAAGCTCCGTGCCCGCGAGAGCGACGGCACGCTGCGGATCCTGCCGCTCGACCTGTGGGTCCGCGACGCCGACGGCGCCGACGAGCGCCTCGTCGAGCGCGCGCACGGCCCCGTCCTCGACGTGGGCTGCGGCCCCGGGCGCCACGTCCACGCGCTCGCCCTCCGGGGCGTCATCGCGGTCGGCGTCGACGTGAACCCCGCGGCGCTGCACCTCGCGCGGGCGCGGGGCGCCACGGTCGTCGAGGCGTCGATCTTCGACCGCATCCCGGGCGCGGGCGAGTGGCGCACGGCGCTCCTGCTCGACGGGAACATCGGGATCGGCGGCGCCCCGGAAGCGCTCCTGGCCCGGATCGCCAGCCTCCTGGTCCCGGGCGGCCGGATCCTCGTCGAGGTCGATCCGCCCGGTGTGGGCCACGAGGTGGTCAGGATGCGCCTCGAGGACGAGCACCACGAGTCGCACTGGTTCGACTGGGCCCGCGTGGGTGCCGACGCGATCGGCGAGACCGCACGGGCCGCCGGCCTGCGGATCGCGCACTCGTGGGAGGACGAGGGCCGCTGGTTCGTCGCCCTCGAGGCCCGCTGAGTGGGGCTCTTGCCGAAGGAGCCGCCGCCCGGGCCGAGCGACCCGACGTTCTGGCAGTCGCCGGTCCGGGGGCCGTGGATGACGGCGGCGTTGGGCTCGTTGCTGCTGCCGTTCGTGGTGCTGGTGGGGTTCACGGGCTTCATGAGCCACGCCGCCTACAACCCGAACCTCGGGATGAACCAGGTCGTCCCGCGCGACGGGGACCTGGACCTGCTCTTGTTCGATTGGCCGACGGGGCCGAGTTGGCTCTACGCGCTCAACCAGGGCCTGCACACCGTGGTGGGGATCATGGTCGTGCCGCTGATCTTCGCCAAGCTCTGGTCGGTCTTCCCCAAGCTCTTCGCCTGGCCCCCGATCGCCTCGCCCGCCCAGGCGCTGGAGCGGATCTCCTTGCTGCTGCTGGTGGGCGGGGCGGGGTTCATGTGGGCCACGGGGTTGACGAACTCGCAGTACTTCTACCCCTGGCACTTCAACTTCGTCGTCGCGCACTACTACGGGGCGTGGGTGTTCCTCGGCGCCCTGTTCGTCCATGTCGCGACGAAGTTCACGACGATCCGCCACGCCTACGCCGAACGCGGCGTCCTCAAGCCCTTGATGGACGACGTCGCCCACACCGAGCCCGAACCCCACGTCCCCGGCGGCCTGGCCCCCGAAGTGCCCGAAGCGCCGACGATCTCCCGCCGCGGCGTGCTGGGCCTGGTCGGCGCGAGCTCCGCGTCCTTGTTCCTGGCGACCGCGGGGCAGTCGGTCGGCGGGCCCCTGCGCTCCATCGCGATCCTGGCCCCGCGCGGACGCTCGACGTTCCCCGACGGCGACTTCCCCATCAACAAGACCGCCTCCCTCGCGCGCATCTCGCAGGACATGGTCGGCAGCTCCTACCGGCTGCAGCTCTCGGGGCCGAGCTCGATGCAGCTCTCCCGCGAGGAGCTCCTGGCGCTGCCGCAGCACACGCAGAAGCTCCCGATCGCCTGCGTCGAGGGCTGGTCCGTGCGCCGCACCTGGACGGGTGTGCGGCTCGCGGACCTGGCGGAGATGGCCGGGCTGCGGGGCGATCAGGGCCTGCAGGTCATCTCCTTGCAGGAGAGGGGCGCGTTCCGCCAGACGACGCTCTCCCACGACCAGGTCATGGATCCCGAGTCCCTGCTCGCGCTGCGCGTCGAGGGGAAGGACCTCTCGCTCGACCACGGCTTCCCCGCCCGCGTCATCGTCCCGGCGCTGCCCGGGGTGCACAACACGAAGTGGGTCGCCGAGCTGAAGGTCGTGTCCGCGTGATCTCCCTCTGGAAGCGGGCCTACGGCGAGTCGCCGCTGCACCTGCTCGGCCAGCTCGTCGCCTTCGCCATCGCGATCTACGCCTTCAAGCAGATCATCGACGTGGCCAGCACGGACAACCTGAACTTCTTCATCTGGGCGCTGGCCGGTGCGCTGATCCACGACATCGTCTTCGTGCCGATCTACCTCGTGCTCGACCTCGTCATGCGGCTCGGGGTCCAGGACCACGCGCTGCGCGACCTGCGCGTCGTGAACCACATCCGCGTCCCGGTCGTCGTGTCCGGGGTGCTGCTCCTCTCGACCTTCTCGCTCATCCTGGGCAAGAACCAGGCGAACTTCGTGCGCACCGCGGGCGTCGAGCAGCCGGACTTCCTCGCCCGCTGGGCGCTGGTCACCGCCGGGGTCTTCCTCCTCTCCGCCCTGGTCTACGCCGTGCGGATGCGGGTGGCCGCGGGCCGCCGGGTCACGCCGGCCGAGGCCTGACCTCACGCGGGGCGCCGCGCGGGCGACCCACTCCCATGCGCTTCACGGAGCTCCCCACGGACGCCCTCGGCGTCCTCACCCTCTGCGCGACGGACGACGGGCTCGCCGGCGTGTACCTGGAGGACCACCGCCACGCCCCCGTCGACCACGGCAGCTGGGTCCGCGACCCCGCGGCGCTGGCCCCGGCGGCCCTGCAGCTCGAGGAGTACCTCGCGGGGGAGCGGCGGACCTTCGACCTGCCGCTCGACGCCCGTGCGGGCACGCCGTTCCAGCAGCGCGTGTGGGCGGCGCTCGAGGCGATCCCCTACGGGACGACGACGACCTACGGGGCGCTGGCGGCGGGCCTCGGTGCCCCCGGGGCGGTCCGGGCGGTCGGGGCCGCGAACGGCCGCAACCCCCTCTCGATCGTGCGCCCCTGCCACCGGGTGGTCGGCGCCCGCGGCGCGCTGACGGGCTACGGCGGCGGGCTGCCCGCCAAGCGGGCGCTCCTCGCGCTCGAGGGCGTCGCGCTGGTCGCCTAGGCGCGGCCGCGGACGAGGTCGAGCAGCCGCCCGAGGACCCGCTCGCCGTCGGCCGCCAGCCCGTCGTGCTCCCACTCGTTCGTGAGCCACGGCCGCAGCCCGCGGACCGCCGCGGCGGTCTCCTCGCTCAGCGCGCGGGGGACGTAGAGGTCGTCGGCGTAGATGAGCGCGGCGGCCGGGACCTCGTTGCGGGCCAGCACCTCCGGGTCGTACAAGCGCGGCCACTCGCGGTGCGCGAGGAGGTCGGCGGCGTCACGCAGGGGTGCCAGCGCGCCGCACCTCCTCCCACATCCAGGCCGCGACGTGCTCCGCCGTCAGGAGCGTCTCGTCCTCGGCGTAGGCGGCGGGGAGCAGGCGGTCGGCCGCCCAGCGCGTCGCGCCGCCGTCGGCCCAGCACGCCTCGTGCAGGACGGCGTAGAGCGGGTTGCGCGCCCAGCCCAGCGCGGCCTCGGCGTCGTGGGCGAAGGCCGGCGAGCCCGGCGGCAGCTCGAGGATCGCGTGCAGGCGCTCCGGGCCGTCCCCCGCCCCGAGCAGGTTCCCGAGCTGCCGCAGCCGGCGGTGACCGAGGCGGTCGCCGCTCGGGAGCCGCGGCGCGAGCGCGGCGGCGGTGCGCAGCCGGTCGGCGTCGCCGGGGTAGCGCTCGAAGTAGCGCCGCGAGCGCTGCTGCGCGGCGGCGTAGGTCAGCGCGTAGACCTCGTCGATCCGTGGCCCGATCGGCGGCAGCCCGCCCGTGAAGAGCGCCTCCCGCAGCCCCTCCGGCGCCTGGGAGAGGTAGGCCAGGAGCGTGAAGCCGCCGAAGCTCTGGCCCAGCACGCTCCACGGCTCCGAGCCCAGGTGCGCGCGCAGGAGCTCCGCGTCCCGGACGATCGCGTCCGCCCGGAAGTGCGCGAGGCGCTCGGCCTGCTCCGCGGGGGTCAGGCCCTCGAGCGCGCCGACGGGCGTCGAGCGCCCCGTCCCGCGCTGGTCGAGGAGCAGGACGCGGAAGTCCTGCAGCGCGCGGGGCAGCCAGCCGGGGGACGACGCGGTCGGCCGGGGCGCCTCGCTGCCCGGCCCGCCCTCGAGGTAGACCAGGAAGGGCTTGTCGCACCCGTCGGGCGCCGCGACCTCCCGCGCGAAGACCGTGATGCGCTCGCCCTCGGGCATCGCGTGGTCGAGCGGCACCTCGAGCTCGTGCTCCGTGAGGACCAGGCCGGGAGCGCGATGCGTGACGGGCACGCGCGGATCGTCGCACGTCCACGGCGGGGTCAGGTGCTCCTCGTCAGGCCGCGAAGGCCGCAGCGTCGGCGCCGGCCAGGACGAGCTCCGGGGCCGCGCCGCGGAGCGCCCGGGCGGCGAGCTCGCGCACCGGGAGGCCGCGGTCCGCCGCCACGAGCACGACGTTCCCGCCCTGGCGGCCGCGGAGGACCTTGCGGGCCGCGACGACCGCCACGTGCGGGAACGTCTCGGCCAGCACGCGGGCCAGGGCGCGCGCGGCGGGCAGCGGCGGCACGTCGATGACGTTCGCGGCGAAGAGCCCGCCCGGGCGCAGGACGCGCCGCGCGTGGCCCATCGCCTCGGGGGTCACGAGGTGCCCGGGCACCTCCGTCCCGCGGAAGCAGTCGAGGACGAGGAGGTCCGCCGAGGCCGGGGAGCGCCGCTCGAGCAGCAGGCCGGCGTCCGCGACGCGCACCTTCAGCTCGCGCCCCGTCCGCAGCCCGAGGTGCTCCCGGGCGACGTCGAGGAGCACGGGGTCGATCTCCGCGACGGTCTGCCGCGAGCCGGGGCGGGTGTGCGCGACGTAGCGCGGCAGCGTGAACCCGCCGCCGCCGAGGTGCAGCGCCACGATCGGCCGTCGCGGCGGCGCGACGACGTCCACGAGGTCGCCGAGGCGCCGGACGTAGGCGAACTCGAGGTGCCCCGGATCCCGGAGGTCGACGTGGGAGCAGTCCCCGTCGTCGAGGCGGAGCAGCACCCGCCACGGCCGCCCCGGCTCGGGGACGACCTCCGCCTCCCCGAACGCGGTCGGGATCCTCAGGGCGCCAGCCACGCGCGCAGCTGCGCGTAGACGGCCGGGTCGTTCAGCAGGTCGAAGTGGCTGAGCCCGGCGAAGTGCGCCGTGCCGTCGAAGGCCAGGGGCGTGCGGCGCGCGCTGCGCCCGCTCCCCGTCGCGCTCGACGGGGGCACCAGGACGTCCCCGAGGAGCTTCCCGAGCAGGTGGTCCTCCGTGGCGCCCAGCGACGCCGACACGCACCAGTGCTGCGCGCCGGTCAGGTGGTGGACGTCCTGCGCGGTGTCGCGCCCGAGCGCGTCCGGGTCCGTCCCGTCCCAGTCCTCGCGGACGAGCGCGCCGTAGCGCAGGTCCTTGACCCCGACCGCGCGGGCGTTCACCACGCGGGCGATCGGCGCGGTCTCCGGGAGCTTGGCCAGCGCCCAGGTCGACCCGGTTGGTCGCGCGCTCGAGCGGCGCGCCGAGGTACGGGGAGCCCAGCGAGACGACGTGCTCGACGCGCGCGAGCCACTCGGCCTCCCCGAGCCGGCCGTGGTGCAGCGCGGAGCGGATGATCATGCCGCCCATGGAGTGCCCGACCAGCGTGAGCGCCTCGACCGGCACGGGCCACGCCGCCACGAGGTCGCCGAGCAGCGTCGCGAGCGCCTCCCCGTTGTCCGAGATGTGGCGCCCCGTGTTGCAGCGCAGGACGACCGGCGTCAGCCCGAGCTCCTCTTCCAGCAGCGTCCCGTAGGAGGCGCGCTCCCGACGGCGCCAGGAGAGCTCCGTCTCCCCGAGGCCGTGGACGAAGACGACCAGCCGCCCGCCCGCCGCGGGGAAGGCGGCGCGCAGCGCCTCGGGCTCGAGCGGGACGTCCTCGCCCCCGACGCGCACCGCCAGCGCCGGGGAGAGCGCCGGGTGGCGCTCGTGGATCGTGTCGCCGAACGCGCCGTTGAGCGCCCCGAGCAGCGCGTTGCCGCGCGGGGTGCTGCCGAGCGACGGCGCGTCCGCGGGCAGGGTGGCGGCCAGCGCCGCGCCCCCGAGCCGCCCGGCCGCCGCGGAGGCCGCCCGCACGCCCGCGTAGACGCCGGTGGCGATGGCGTCGTGCGCGAGCGCGACGGGGCGCGCGCCGGGTCCGCCGGCCCCGAAGGCGCGGCGGGCGATCGCCCGGTGCAGCTCCTCCACCCGGGCGGTGCCGCCGCTGAGGGCCTCGCCCGCCACGGCGCCCAGGGCCCTGACCTCGTCGCTGCGCATGTCCGCGAGTATGCCCGCGGGGCCGGAGGGTCACAGCCGCGCGGGTGCGACCCGTCACGCAAGGCCGTCGCGGGGCCGTTGCTAGCGTCGCCGCATGCCCGCCCTCGGCAGCACCGGCCTCGACGTCCACCCCCTCTGCCTCGGCGGCAACGTCTTCGGCTGGACCGCCGACGAGGAGCAGTCCTACGCCGTCCTGGACGCCTACGCGGCGGCCGGCGGCAACTTCATCGACACCGCCGACGTCTACTCCGCCTGGGTCCCGGGCCACGGGGGCGGGGAGAGCGAGGCGCTCCTCGGCCGCTGGATGGCCGACCGCGGCAACCGCGACGAGCTCGTCATCGCGACGAAGGTCGGGATGAAGCCCGACGCCAGCGGCCTGGGCGCCGAGACGATCGCCCGGGCCGCGGACGCGTCGCTCGAGCGCCTCGGCACGGACCGCATCGACCTCTACTACGCCCACCGCGACGACCCGGACACGCCGCTCGAGGAGACGCTCCGCGCCTTCGACGCGCTCGTGCAGGCCGGCAAGGTCCGCCACCTCGCGGCGTCGAACTTCACCGCGGAGCGCCTTGCGGAGGCGCTCGACGTCTCCGAGCGCGAGGGTCTCGCGCGCTACGTCGCGCTGCAGCCGCAGTACAACCTGGTCGAGCGGGACGAGTTCGAGGGGCCGCTGCAGGACCTCTGCGCCGCGAAGGGCATCGCCGTCGTCCCGTACTTCGGCCTGGCGAAGGGCTTCCTCACCGGGAAGTACCGCGCGGGCGGCGCGGCGGTCGACTCCCCGCGGGCGGCCGACGCCGCGGCCTACGTCGAGCGGCACGCGGCGCTCCTCGACGCGCTGGACGCGATCGCGGCGGCGCGCGAGGTGCCGGTGGCGGCGGTCTCGCTGGCCTGGCTGGCCGCGCAGGACACGATCGCCGCACCCATCGCCAGCGCCCGGTCGGTCGAGCAGCTGCGCGACCTCCTGCCGCTGGAGGGCCTGGACCTCAGCGCCGCCGAGCTCGAGCAGCTCGACGGCGCGGTGGCCTAGGCAGCGGCGGCGGCGACGCCGGGAGGTACGACCTCGACGGTCTGCAGCAGGCGGTCGAGGCGGAGGGTCAGGTGCTCGCCCTGCGTACTGCGGACCGTCGCCGTCCAGCGGTGGTCTGCACCGTGGTCCTGGGTCAGGTGCAGGAGCGTGCCGGGGACGGCGGCCAGGGCGGTGTCCTCGAGCATCCGGCGGGTCCGGGCGAGCTCGATGCGGGGGTTGGCGGGGAGGGTGGG
This sequence comes from uncultured Solirubrobacteraceae bacterium, assembly GCA_963844155.1. Classification (GTDB taxonomy): domain Bacteria; phylum Actinomycetota; class Thermoleophilia; order Solirubrobacterales; family Solirubrobacteraceae; genus Paraconexibacter. Next base: position 955,122 of record CAWJMY010000001.1, on the reverse strand, counting down.
GGTGGTCATGGCGGGCACTCTCACACTCCGGCCTCAACCCTCCCTGAGATCACCGTGAAGGGCAGGTAAGGATGTGCGACCCGCCCCGCGTGGGTAGGACCCGGCCATGCCCCCCGTCGAGGTCCACGAGCACGCCGCCGGTCTGACCTGGACGGAGGGCAACGCCATGGCGCGGTCCTGGCACGCCCTGCGCGCGGACGGCCGCGTCTGGCTCGTCGACCCCGTGGACGCGCCGGGGGTGGTCGAGGCGGCGAGCGCCCTCGGGGAGCTCGCGGGCGTCCTGCAGCTCCTCGACCGCCACGAGCGCGACGGCGCCGCGTTGGCCGAACGCCTCGGCGCCCCGCTGCACCGCCTCCCGACGGAGCTCCCCGGCAGCCCGTTCACCCCGTTCGCGGTCGTCGACAAGCCCAAGTGGCGCGAGGTCGGCCTCTGGTGGGCGGCCGAGCGCGTGCTCGTCGTGCCCGAGGCGGTCGGGACCGGCCCGGCCTTCGCGGTCGGTGACGGCCCGGTGGGCGTGCACCCGATGCTCCGCGCCTTCGGGGCGGGGCAGCTGCGCTCCTACGAGCCGTCGCTGCTGCTCGTCGGCCACGGGCCGCCCGTCGTCACGGAGGCCGCTCCCGGGCTCGCGACGGCGCTCGACCGCTCCCGCGGGGACCTCCCGAAGCTCCTCAAGGCCCTGCCCGGGATCGTGCGCGGCGCGTGAGCCGGGAGGTCGAGCACACCCCGGACGGGCACTACGTGGTCATCGACGGGCGGCGCTGGCGGGCGACGGACCCCTCGCTGCCCGAGGAGCGCCGGCAGGAGCTCGTGGACGAGCTCATGAGCGCGCGGCGCGCGGTGGGCGCCGCCAAGCGCGCGGATGACCCGGAGGCCGAGCGGGCTGCCCGTGCCCGCGTGCACGCGGCGAAGGTCGGGCTCGGCGAGCGCGGCCCCAAGTGGTGGGAGCGGCCGGCGTGAGGGTGCGCGCGCTCGTCCTGGTGCTCCTGCTGGCGCTCGGCCTCGCGGGCTGCGGCAAGGGCGCCGCGCTCACCGCGGAGGACCTCCGTGACCGCGCCGAGACCCTCCGCGACGACTTCGAGACGCGGGCGGACGAGCTCTCGAAGGAGCTCCGCGAGCGCCGCGAGCGGATCGTCGCGCGGGTCGAGCAGGTCATCGGCGAGCTCAAGCCGACGCTGCCCGCGCCGCCCCGGACGCGCCCGGAGGTCCAGCGCCGGGCGGGGGAGCAGAGCACGGAGCAGTTCCTGACGTCGGTCATCGAGGACGTCGACGCGTACTGGACCACGACGCTGAAGGCGGCAGGGCGCCCCGAGCCGCGGGTGAGCTACGCGTTCATCGCGCCGGGCGAGCGGCGCGCCACCGCGTGCAGCGTCGCGGACGACGACGCGGCCTTCTACTGCCCCGGCGACGACACGATCTACATCGCCGACGCGTTCGCGGCGGCGCTCTACCGCGGCGTCGCGCGCCTGCCCAACGGTCGTGGCGAGGCGGCAGGGAGCTTCGGCGTGGCGTACGTCGTCGCCCACGAGTACGGGCACAACATCCAGGACGAGCTCGGGATCTTCGAGGTCACCCGGACGCGCACCGCGGAGCCCTTCGAGCTGCAGGCCGACTGCCTGGCCGGCAGCTGGGGCAACTCCGCCTTCGCCCAGGGCGGGCTGACCGACGAGGACATCCGCCAGGCCATCGCGACCGTCGAGTCCGTCGGGGACTTCGACTTCGGCAACGCGCAGCACCACGGCACGCCGGCCCAGCGCCGCGACGCGTGGCTCACGGGCTTCCGCGGCGGCGACCCCGCCGCGTGCACCCGCTTCGTGCCGCAGGTCTGACTCAGACCCGCGAGAGCTCCCGCGGCGTCGCGCCCACGAGCTTGGCCTCCTGGCGCTCCGGGGCGATCCGGACGACGTCCCAGGCGAGGCCGAGGCGCTCGAGGCCACGGATGAACGCCGCCGACGGGTCCACCTCGTACCACTTGAGGCCGTGGACGGCGGAGCGCGGGAACGCGTGGTGGTTGTGGTGCCAGCTCTCCCCGAGCGACGGGAGCGCGAGCCACGCGACGTTCGTGGACTTGTCCTCGACCTCGAAGCGGCGCGAGCCGAACACGTGGCAGATCGAGTTGACCGACCAGGTCACGTGGTGGACGAGGAAGATGCGCACGAGGCCGCCCCAGAGGTAGCCGCGGATCGCGCCCTCGAGCGTGAAGCCGTGCAGGAGGTAGCCGAGGACCGTCGGGAGCAGCAGCGACGCGAGCACCAGCAGCGGGAAGCGCTTGCCGATCGCCTTCATCTTCGGGTCCTCGTAGAGGTCCTTCGCGTAGCGCTTCCAGTCCGCCTGGCCCTGGGTCTTGGTCAGCCACCCCGTGTGGGCGTACCAGAGGCCGCGCAGGCCCTCGCCGCCCCCGACGTGCGGGGAGTGCGGATCGCCCTCCTGGTCCGTGTGGGCGTGGTGCTTGCGGTGGTCGGCGACCCAGTCCAGGACGGAGCCCTGGACGGACATGGAGCCGGCGATCGCGAACGTGTACTTGAGCAACGGCGTCGTCTGGAACGCCTTGTGGGTCAGCATGCGGTGGAAGCCCACCGTGATGCCGCCCGCGGTCACGAGGTACATCACCGCGAAGAGCGCGAGGTCGATCCCGTCGACCCAGGAGCTCCAGAGCAGGACGACCGCGAGGAGGGTCCCGGCGAAGGGGACGATGACCCCCGCGAGGTTGGCGTAGCGTTCGGCGCGCGACATGTCCTGGAGCTTGACGATGGTTCGCGCCCGGCGCTTGTGCTCCTCGAGGTGGTCGCGGAGTTCCTAGTTGTCACCAAGCTCTAGTTCCGGCGCGTTCGCCACGACTCGAGCCCCCTTGAGCGCAGACGCGCCCACTCGACGGATGTCCGGTCCTCACCCGGGCCCGGGATGACGATGAGGACGGTGATGGTTCCCCCAGCGCACGTCCCCACCCGTCGCCTCGGCGCGCCGGTCCTCCTCGCCGCTGCCCTCGTCCTCGTCGTCGCGTTGGGCGCCGCGCTGATCAACCGGGAGCAGGGCCGCCGCCACCACGAGGTCGACGCGCGCCTCGGCGAGCAGGCCCGCATGGGCGCCGCGATGATCGCCGCGCTCCGCGAGTCGACGGTCGACGCGCTCGGGCTGCAGTACACGGAGCGGCTCGGCACGGGGCGGGTCTCCCGCGCGCGCCTCGACGCCCTCGCGACCCATCGCGGGGCCCGCTTCGCGGTCATCCTCGGCCCCAGCGGGCGCACGGTCGCCGCCAGCACCGGCAGCCCGATGGCCACCGGGAGCCGCGCGGAGGACCCGAACTTCCGCCTCGTCGGCGACAGCGCGACGATCGCCGCGCCCATCGGCCGCCGCACCCTCGTCCTCGGCCTGCCGCGCAAGCGCATGACCGACATGCTGACCGCGGCGCTCGTGCGGCTGCCGAGCGCCTGGCCGGCCGACCGCTACGCGGTCGACGCACGGGGCAGCGTCGTCAGCGAGTGGGGCGTCAACGGCCACGCGCCGGGCGGACTGCACCTCCGGGCCGCCGACCTCCGGCGCGCAGCCCGGATCCCCGTCCGCGACGCCGGCGCGGCCACGAGCGCGGCGCCGATCGCGGGGACGAGCTGGAGCTTCGCCGTCCGTGCACCCCGTACGCGCACGGACGCGGGCATCCGCGGGGCGGCGCTCATGCTGCCCTGGGCGCTCCTGCTCGCCATCTCGCTCGCGGCCACCTGCGTCGTCGCGCTCCTGCTCCGCGGGCGGCGCGCCCGGGCGGCGCTGGAGAGCGAGCGCGAGCGCGCGACCGCGGTGCTCTCCGTGCTCAGCGACGGCTACCTCTTCGTCCGTGGTGGTCGCGTCATCGACGTCAACGACCGCCTGTGCGAGCTGACGGGCTACACCCGGGAGGAGCTCGTCGGCCTCGGCGAGGAGCACCCGCTCGTCGCCGCGATCACCGCGGCGGGCGACGGGCAGCCGGACGGCGAGGGCGTCCTGGTGCGCGGCGACGGGAACTGGGTCGAGGTGGCCGTGACCAGTCAGGCCGCGCCGGGTTCCGCGCTGCACGGGCCGGGCCGCGTCAGCGTCGTCCGGGACATCGCGCGGCAGAAGCGGACGGAGCGGCGCCTCTCACGGCTGGCCAGCACCGACGCGCTGACGGGCCTGGCCAACCGGGGCGCGTTCGACACCGCGCTGCATGCGGCGGCCGCCGAGGCCCGGGAGCACGGTCGCCCGCTCAGCCTCGTCGTCTTCGACGTGGACGCCTTCAAGTCCGTCAACGACCGCTTCGGCCACCCCGTCGGCGATCGCGTGCTGGCCGAGGTCGGCCGGCGCCTGGCGACGCAGGCCCGTGAGGGCGAGGTCGTCGCGCGCATCGGCGGCGAGGAGTTCGCCTGGATCCTCCCGGGCCTGTCGCAGACCGAGGCGCTCGAGGCGGCGGAGCGGGTCCGCGCCCGGGTCGGCGCGACGCTGTTCCCCGAGGCGGGGCGGCTCACCCTGTCGGCCGGCGTGGGGCTGCTCGGGACGGGCGACGCACCCGGGCTCTACGCCCTGGCCGACGCCGCGCTGCTGCGGGCCAAGCGGGAGGGCCGGGACCGCACCGTCGCGGCGACGGGTCCGGCCCGCGAGGCGGCGCCGGTGCAGGTCGCGGCCTAGCCTGCCCCGGGTGAGCATCGTCAAGGTCAACGCCATCACCGTCCCGCGCGAGCGCTTCGCGGAGTTCGAGCGCCGCTTCGCGACCCGGGCCGGCCGCGTCGAGCACGCGGAGGGCTTCGAGGCCTACGAGCTCCTGCGGCCGAACGACGACCGCGAGGTCTGCCTCGTCGTGACCCGCTGGCGCTCGGAGGAGGACTTCCGGGCGTGGGTGGCGAGCCCGGACTTCGCGGCCGGGCACAGCCAGCACCGGCAGGACGGGCCGGTCGGCACCGCGAGCGAGATCTGGTCCTTCGACGTGCTCGAGACGATCGCGGGGCCTGCCGGGAGCTAGGCGCGCCCGGCGGCGTGGGCGGTGGCGGGGGCCCTGGCGGCGGGCGCCGCAGCGCGCTCCGCGACGAAGCCCATGGCCCGCTCGGCCATGGCGGTGATCGTCAGGCTCGGGTTCACGCCCGGGTTCGCGGGCACCGCGGCGCCGTCGCACACCAGCAGGCCCTCGTAGCCGAACGCGCGGTGGCGGGTGTCGACGACGCCGTCGTGCGGACCGGCGCCGACCACCGCGCCGCCCAGGATGTGCGCCGTGGCCGGCCGGTTCAGCAGCGCGTCGGAGATCGCGCTCTGCGCGAGGCCGCCCGTGAGCTCCGCGGTCAGCCGCGCCGCGCGGTCGCCGATGGGGATGTGCTTGGGGATCGGGCGCTCCGGGTCCTGCTCCGTCTGCATGAGGCCCAGCCCGAGGGGGAGCTTCCGGCGCCGCAGGGCGATCGCGTTGTCGAGGTCCTGCATGACCAGGACGACCAGCGTGCGCTTCGACCACCCGACGGGCCAGGCGCTGCGGAGCGCGTCGCGCGGGTTCCGGGCGAGCGTCGCGAGGAGCTTCAGCGGCCGCGTGAGGCGCGTGCCCGGGCCGCTCATGAGCGAGTAGAGGAGGTTCGTCGCGTCGCCCGAGGCGCCGAAGGTGTCGAACTCGACGTGGGTGTCGGCGTCGGGGTGGATGGAGGCGGTGATGACCGCGCGGCGCGTGAGGTCCGCGGGGTGCTCCTTCGGCAGCGTGACCGCGTAGAGCGCCTCGGAGTTCGTGCGCACGAGCTCCCCGACCCGCGGGGAGAGGCGGGGGAGCGAGCCCCGCTCGCGGCAGGCCGCCAGCAGCGCGTTGGTGCCCAGGGCGCCCGCCGCGACGACGACGCCCTCGCGCGCCCGGAGCTCCTGCGTGCCGCGGCGCAGCCACGCTCCGGGCTTGCGCGTGGTCACGACGTAGCCGTCGGAGCCGTCGGGCGCGCCCGCGGGGCGGATGTCGACGGCCTGGCGCTGCGGGAGGATCCGCACCCCGAGCTTCTCCGCGAACCAGAGGTAGTTCTTCTCGAGGGTGTTCTTCGCGCCGTGGCGGCAGCCGAGGTGGCACTCCGCGCAGCGCACGCAGCCCGTGCGGTCGGGGCCGTCGCCGCCGAAGTAGGGGTCCGGCACCGTGCGGCCGGCCGCGCCGAGGAAGATCCCGACCGGCGTTCGACGGTAGGTCTCGGGCACCCCGAGCTGCTCGCCGACCGTGCGCAGCAGCTGGGCGGCGTCGTCGTCCTCGTCGTACTCCGTGACCCCGAGCATCCGCTGCGCACGGTCGAAGTGCGGCGCGAGCTCGGCCTCCCAGTCCTCCGCCAGCGCCGCCCACTGCGGGTGGTCGTAGAAGGAGCGCTTGGGCCGGTAGAGGGTGCAGGCGTAGACGAGCGAGCCGCCGCCGACGCCGGCGCCGCTGACGACCGCGACGTCCTTGAAGACCGTCGTGCGCAGCAGCCCGTGCAGGCCGAGCCGCGGGGACCAGACGAACTTCCGCAGGTCCCAGGTCGAGCGCGGGAGCTCCGCGTCCGTGAAGCGGCGCCCGCACTCGAGCAGCGCGACGCTGTAGCCCTTCTGCGCGAGCCGGAGCGCGCTGACGCTCCCGCCGAAGCCCGAGCCGACGACGACCCAGTCGACCTCCGCGGGCGCGACGACGTCGGCGGGGCTCATCGCGGCGTCCCCCGCTTCGTGCAGCGCCGGAACGTCCTGGTCTGCCGGACGACCCTCCCGCCCTTGCCGACTGCGCGGATCCGCACGGTCGAGGCGCCCTTGACCTTGCCGCGCAGGTCGATCCGCGCGCGCAGGCGGCCCGCGCGGCGGAAGGTCCGCACGCGCTTGCCGTCGACGGTCACCCGGGCGCTGCGCGCGCCCTTGGGCAGCCGGATCTCGACCGTGCGCCGCGAGGAGCACGCGACGCTCGCCGGAGCGAACGGCGCGGTGCCGCAGCGCACGAAGAACGGCAGCCGCTCGAGCGGGGCGGCGACCGTCGCGTCGCTGCGCCCGGTGTACGTCTCGCCCGTGTCCGGCGCGCGCCAGCAGCCCGCCGGGAAGTGCACGCGCCGGGTCCGGGCGCCGTCCACGACGACGGGGGCGACGAGCACGTCCGGCCCGAGCAGGAACTCCTGGTCCTGCTTCGCCGCGGCGGGGTCGCCCGGGTCCTCGAGGGTGAGCGCGCGGGTGATCGGCAGGCCCGTGGACTGCGCCTCGCGCCAGAGGCGGGTGATGAGCGGCTTGGCCTCGACGTGCAGGCGCGCCGCCGCGGTCCAGATGTCCCGGGTCTGGCGGTCGTAGGACCAGGGCATCTTCACCCCCGTCGAGGAGGAGTTGTGGACGCGGAAGACCGGCATGAGCGCGGCGGCCTGCGACCAGCGGACGAAGAGCTCCTTGCTCACCGGGCCCGTCAGCGAGTCGGCGTAGCCGCCGATGTCCGTGTTGAAGCCGTACGCGCCGCCCAGGCCGCGGTTGAGCATGTCCGTGATCAGCGACCCGAGGCCGCTCGACCGGCTGAAGTCCGTCGTCTCGTCCCCGGGGAAGTTCGACTGCTCGTAGGCCGGCGAGCCGGGGCGGCCGCTGTAGCCCGTGCGGGTGAAGAAGAAGACCCGCGCGCGGTCGGGGTGCTCGCGCTCCCACTCGTCCACGATGGTCCGCGTCGTGCGGTGGTAGAGGGTCGGGTAGGCGTTGTGCAGGCTGGCGCCCGTGCTCCCGTCGGAGAAGCGCATGGCCTGGAGCGCCTGCTCGCCGAAGTCCTGCATGAAGCCGTCGAAGCCGAGGTCGAGCACCTCGCGCACCCGGCCGCGCCACCACGTGCGGGCGCTCGGCTTCGTGAAGTCGACCAGCCCGGCGACCCCCGCGATGAACGTCGAGCCGAACAGGAAGGGCGTGCCCGCCGCGGTCTCGGTGAGGTAGCCGTTGGCCAGGGCGGTGGTGAACACCGAGGGGTTCTCCGTGCGGCCGGGGTCCGGCGAGGTGTAGGAGCGCAGGTAGGCGAGCGGGTGCAGGCCCCGGCGGCGGACCTCGGCGACGAGCGCCTTCGTCTGCGCGCGGCTCATGAGGTCCCAGCCCTCGAGGGCGTAGGAGGTGATCGGGGTCTCCTCCGCGTCGATCTGCCGGAGGTCCTCGCGGACCTTGCGCTCGTAGGACGCCGCGTCGTCCTGGTCGGCGCTGAGGACCTTCACCCCGCGGTAGATCGTCGGCCCGAGCGCCCAGTCGGGCGGCACGCGGTGGCGGCCCGTGACCGCGGTGAGCGCGCCGATCGCCTCCTTCTCGTCCCGCCCCGCGAAGACGGACCAGTCGATCGCCGCCCCGGCGACGTCGACCTGCCACGCGTCGGGGCGCGCCGGCGGGGCCAGCCGCCAGCGGGCCAGCTCCGTGGAAGCCAGCAGGAAGCCGTAGCCGCGGCTCGAGACGAAGGAGGCCGACTGGTAGAAGGCGGACTCCGGGCCGTTCGGGAAGAGGTAGCGCTCCTTGCCCCCGTTGGGGACGGCGTCGACCGCGGGTTGCAGCGGCCCCGCGCCCTGGGCCTGCTCGTCGATGTAGGAGTGGAAGTCCGAGCCGCGCTGGTCGAGCTCGTCGTGGCGGCCGCCGAAGCCCTGGAAGCGCTCGCCCACGGGGGCCTCGAACGCGTCGGCCACCGCGGAGACGCCCGTGTCCGGCGTCACCCGGCCCGTGACGCGGATGCCCTGCGCCCCGTCCGGAGCGATGCGCAGGAGGATCGTGCGCAGGGGATCCGAGGTGGAGAGCGTGAGCTCCGCGGCGTCCCCGACCGCGCGCGCCGCGGTGACGTCGCGGGCGACGTGCAGCGCTCCGGCGCGGGCGGAGAGCAGCAGGTTGCCGACCCACGGCGAGGCGGGGTACTCGACGGGCGCCTGGCCGCCGACCTCGAAGGTCAGCGGCGCGTAGGGCGTGCCGCCGTTCGGGAGGGCGTCCCCGCCCCCGACCTCGTCGGCGACACCGGCGCCGGCGCCGGCGGCGCGGCCGTCGCCGGGGACGTTGCGCAGGACCGACGTGCCGTCGCGACGCTCCACCACGAGGCGGTAGGGCGAGCGCTGCACCACCGCACGGGCGCCGCTCGCGGTCCCCACGACCACCCGCTGCGGCGTGATCTCGACCCCCGCGTGCGCCACGCCCGCGTGCCCGAGCACCACCGCGAGACCCACCGCCACGACCCCTCGTCCTCGACCCATGCGCGCACCGTACGGGGTTCGCCCGCATCTGACAAGTCAACCTGTCGGATGCTCGGTACGATGGGCCGATGGCGACACGCCGCACCTACCGGGGGTTGACCGACGAGCAGCGCCAGGCCGAGCGCCGGAGCCGGCTCGTCGCGGCCGCGCGGGCCGCGGTGGGGACCACGGGGTACGCGGCGCTCACGATCGAGGGCGCCTGCAAGGCCGCGGGGGTCACGGCACGCCACTTCTACGAGCACTTCCCGACCCGCGAGGACCTCCTGCTCGTCGCCTACGAGGAGGTGCTCGAGGAGCACCGCGGCGCGGTCGCCGCCGCCCTCGCCGCGCACGACGGTGACCGGCTCGAGGAAGTCGTGCAGGCCGCGGTCGCCGCGGCGTTGGCCGCGTGGACCGCGGACCCGGCCGGCGCCCGCCTCGCCTTCGTCGAGGTCGTGGGCGTCTCACCGCGCGTCGAGGCCCGCCGGATGCGCGCGATCGCGGAGTACACGGAGCTCGTCACGGCCGTCGCCGACGAGCTCCACCGCCGCGGGCTGACCCCCACGCCCGGCCGGCCGATCGCGGCCCGGGCGATCGTGGGGGCGCTCATCGCCCTGGTGGAGCTGTGGCTCACGGCGCCCGAGCCGCCGGCGACGGACGCCCTGGTCGCCGAGGCGGCGATGCTCGCCCTGAGCGCGGTGCGCTCCCCCGCCCCGCGGTAGGGCGGCGGCGGCGGGTGGGCGAGCCGCCGGGCGGTCGCGGCGCCGGGCGGGAGCCGGAGGCGGTCGCGGCGCCGGGCGGGGAGCCGGGGCCGGGCGGTCGCGGCCGCACCCCGCCCGCGGTCAGGGGTGCGCGACGAAGTTCACCGCCGTCCTCGCCCGGAACGCGGCCTCGAAGGCCGCGCGGTCGAGCGGTCCGTCGCCGGCGAGGGTGAAGAGCCGGAGGCCCGCCTCCTCGAGGAGGGCGAAGACGTCCCGTGGCGCCGTGCCGTAGTGGTCGGCGGAGCCCAGGCCGTGCTCGAGGACGACGACGGGCTTCCAGCGCTCGAGCGTCCCGCGTGCCCCGCGCAGCACCTCGAGCTCGGCGCCTTCCACGTCGACCTTGAGGAGGTCGATGCGCAGGTCCGCCGGCAGCATGTCGTCCAGCGTCGCGGCCTCGACGGTCAGCTGCCGCGAGGTCTGCCCGCCCGGCGTCGGGCGCTCGCGGAAGCCGCTCCATCCCGGGTCGTCGACCATGTGGACGAACGCACGCTGGCCCGCGGCGTCCGAGAGCGCGAGCTCGTGCACTGCCACGGCGGGGAAGCGCTCCCGGAGCGCGGCCGCCATCGCGGGCAGCGGCTCGAACGCGTGGTGCGTCCCCCGCGGTGCGAGCCGCACGAGCTCCTCGAGGACGGCGCCTGCGTGGGCGCCGACGTCGACGCAGTTGTGGTCGGGCCGCAGCACCCCGGCGAGCAGGGCACGCAGGCGCAGCATGTCCGCACGGTCCCGGGTGATGTGGGCGGGCTCGAACGCCCGCCGAACGGCGCGGAGCCGCTGGCCAGGGGCGGTCCGCAGCAGGCGATCACGGAGGGGCGGGCGGGCCATGGGCCCAGCCTGCCAGGTGGGCTGCGGCCGGGACGCGCGGGCTAGGCTCCCGCCCGATGGCCGCCCCCGACGCCTTCGCCGCCGTCCACGACGCGCTGGCGGCGGTGCCCGGTGTCACCGCGGGCACGGGCTTCGGCACCATGCCCGGCCTCCGGGTGGGCGGCAGGATCTTCGCGATGCTCTTCGAGGAGCGCCTCGTCGTGAAGCTCCCGGCGCCCCGCGCCGCCGAGCTCGTCGCCGCCGGCGACGCGCAGCCCTTCCGCATCGGCACCCGCGAGCTGCGCGAGTGGATCTCGCTCGAGCCGGGCCACGAGCCCGCCTGGCCCGCCCTGGCGCGCGAGGCCCTCGCGTTCGTCGGCAGCGCCTGACCTCGCTGCCTTCCTCTCGCCCAGCGAGAACTAGGCAGCACGCAGCGCACCGGAGCCTGCTTCCGCACCAGCGCTCGAGCTTCCTGTCGCCGTGGCGAAGGGTTCCTCGAACGGCGTGATCAGACGGGGCCCGCGGAGCGGTGCAGCCGCCGCGTCCGGGAGCGCCCGACACGCTCCCTGGCCGGGTGCCGCCGTGCAGGGGACCCGGAGCGCATCAATCGCCGCGGCACGCCCCGCAGCTCGCGAGGGCCGAGGGTGACGTGCGCACCGGGTCCCCTGCGACCGGCGGCACCCGAGCCCCGCAACCATGGTCCGCCAGAATCGGCCCGCCAGAACGACGGAGGGCGCCCGCAGGCGCCCTCCGAAGCGTCAGTGGTGCAGCTCGCCGATCAGCCGCAGCCCGTGTTGTTGCCGCAGCTCGGGCACGTGTAGCACGAGCCCGTGCGCTGCATCATCCCGCCGCACTGGCCGCAGGCCGGGCCGAGCTCGAGCGCTCCGAAGTTCCCGCCCTTCTTCGGCGTGCGCAGCACCGCCGGGACCGTCGGCGGCGCGTCCGTGAAGACGCTGGCCGGCGCCTGCGGCTCGCTCGGCGCGGTGGTCACCGCGGCCGGGCCCGTGGCCGACGGGGTCGCCGGGCCGGCGGTGTCCGAGGAGGTGTAGGAGAGCCCGAGGTCCTGCTGCTCCTTGCGGCGGCGGACCTCCGGGGTGAGGATGCCGAGCTCCTCCTGGTCGTCCGCGTCGAGGAAGCGGGAGGCCAGCCAGCGCATGATGTAGTCCGGCATGGACTTCGCGAAGGGGATCTCCGGGTTCTGCGTGATCCCTTCGGGCTCGAAGCGCATGTAGGCGAACTTCTGCACGAGCGTCTCGAGCGGCACGCCGTACTGCAGCGCGATGGAGATCGCCGTCGCGAAGGAGTTCATCATCCCGCGCATCGTCGATCCCTCCTTGCCGATGTCCGTGAGGAAGATCTCGCCGACCGTGCCGTCCTCGTACATCCCGCAGGTGATGTAGCCCTCGTGCCCGCCGATGGAGAACTTGTGGGTGATGGACTGGCGCTCGCGCGGCATGCGCCGCCGCTCCGCGACCTTCATCGCCGGCGCCGCGGCCGTCTCGGTGACCGCGGGCGTCGCGGCGATCGCCTGCGCCTGCACCTTCTGCGTCGCCTCCGCGACCGCCTGGGCGATCCGCGACTCGACCTCCTCGGGGGTCATGAGGCCGGCCTGCGCGGCGAGCTCGGCCACGTCGACGATCGCGTCCGTCGTCTCCGTGTTGCCGAGGACCTGCGTGTTCTTCGAGCCGTCGCGGTAGATCGCGAGCGCCTTGACGCCGAGGCGCCACGCCTGCACGTAGGCGTCGGCGATGTCCTCCACCGTCGACTCGCCCGGCATGTTCACCGTCTTGGAGATGGCGCCCGAGAGGAAGGGCTGGACCGCGCCCATCATCGTGATGTGGCCCATGTAGGCGATCGCGTTCTCGCCGACGGCCACGTCGAAGACCGGCATGTGCTCGCGGCTCCAGGCCGGGCGCGCCGGTCATGGAGTTGTGCTCGGCGACGTGCGCCTCGATCTGCTCGACCTGCTCCGGGGAGTACCCGAGCGTCTTGAGCGCGAGCGGCACGGTGCGGTTGGCGATGGTCATCGTCCCGCCGCCGACGAGCGTCTTGTACTTCACGAGGGAGAAGTCCGGCTCGACCCCCGTCGTGTCGCAGTCCATGAGGAACGAGATGGTCCCCGTCGGCGCGAGGACCGTCGCCTGCGCGTTGCGGTAGCCGTAGAGCTCGCCCGTGGTGACCGCCTCGTCCCACACGGTGCGCGAGGCCTCGAGCAGCGCGGTGTCCGTGCACGAGCCGTCCGCGATCGCGTAGGAGGCGTCGCGGTGCTTGCGCATGACGGCGTTGTGCGCGTCGCGGTTCTCCGCGTAGCGCTCGTAGGGCCCGATGGCCGCCGCGACCTTCGCGGACTGCAGGTAGGCCCGGCCCGTCATGAGCGCCGTGATCGCCGCGGCGGCGCCCCGGCCCTCCTCCGAGTCGTAGGGGAGGCCGTTGGCCATGAGGAACGCGCCGAGGTTCGCGTAGCCCAGGCCGAGCTGGCGGAACGCCCGGGCGTTGACCCCGATCTCCTCCGTGGGGTAGCTCGAGGGCCCGACGATGATCTCCTGGGCCAGGAGCATGATGTCGACGGCGTGCTCGAACGTGCGCACGTCGAAGGTCCCGTCGGGGCGGCGGAACTTCATGAGGTTCAGCGAGGAGAGGTTGCAGGCCGAGTCGTCGACGTGCATGTACTCCGAGCACGGGTTGGACGCGTTGATGCGCCCCGAGTTCGGCGAGGTGTGCCACTCGTTGATGACCGTGTCGTACTGCACGCCGGGGTCCGCGCACTGCCACGCGGCGTCGGCGATCTCGCGCATGAGCTCACGCGCGTCGAGGACCTCGCCGATCGGCTCGCCCGTCGCGCGGGAGGTCGTCCGCCACTCGTCGCCGTTCTCCACGGCGCGCATGAACTCGTCCGTGAGGCGGACGGAGTTGTTCGCGTTCTGGTACTGGATGGACTTCATCCCGTCGCCGTCGAGCGACATGTCGAAGCCGGCCTTGGCCAGCGCGCGGGCCTTGTCCTCCTCCTTGGCCTTGCACCAGATGAACTCCCGGATGTCCGGGTGGTCCACGTCGAGGACGACCATCTTCGCGGCGCGGCGGGTCTTGCCGCCCGACTTGATGGTGCCCGCCCAGGCGTCCGCGCCGCGCATGAACGAGACGGGGCCCGAGGCCGTGCCGCCCTTGGAGAGCGGCTCCATGGAGCCCCGGATGTTCGAGAGGTTGATGCCCGAGCCCGACCCGCCGCGGAAGATGCGCCCCTCGCGGGTGTTCCAGTCGAGGATGGAGTCCATCGTGTCCTCGACGGAGAGGATGAAGCAGGCGGAGCACTGCGGCTGCTCCTCGAAGCCCACGTTGAACCAGACGGGGCTGTTGAAGGCCGCCATCTGGTGCAGGAGGATGTAGGTCAGCTCGGCCTCGAAGGCGTCCCCGTCCTCCGCGGAGGCGAAGTAGCCCCGCTGGCGGCCCCAGTCGGCGATCGTGCCCGAGACCCGGCCGATCATCTGCTTGACCGAGCGCTCGCGCGCGGGGGAGTCGAGCTTCCCGCGGAAGTACTTCTGGGCGACGATGTTCGTCGCGTTCTGCGACCACGTCGACGGGAACTCGACGCCCGTCTGCTCGAAGGAGACGCTCCCGCCGAAGCCGATGCGCGCGTCGCGCACCTCCCACTCCACCGTGTCGAAGGGGTGGACGCCCGGACTCGTGAAGTACCGCTGCACGGCGAGGGCCTCGCCGGCGGTGACGTCGTGGGTCAGGGTCTGCGGGGCGCCTTCCATGCGGGCGGTCTCCTCTGCGCGGTCAGGGTGCGCGGGGTCGTTCGACGATTCGGAGACGGTAGGTGACTAGGCCTGCCGGACGGAACGATTCACCCCGCATTGTACGGGGTTTTCGCGAGGGGGCCGCGTTCAGCGGCGGTGGAAGGCCATGCGCACGATGGTCCCGCCGTTGGGGCCCGTGTCGAGCTGCAGGTCGTCGCAGGAGTTCGCGATCAGCCCGAGGCCGAGGCCCATCCCGGGCGAGTCCGTGCGCGGGCGCAGGCCGTCCCCGTCGTCGGAGATCGTCACCCGGCAGCCGGCGTCGTCGGCCTCGGCGAGCAGCACGAGGTGCTCCCGTTCCGCGGCTCCGGGGGCGTGCGCGTGGAGCACGACGTTCGAGAGGGCCTCGGAGACCGAGAGCCGGACGCGCCACAGCGTCTCGGGGTCGCAACCCACCTCCTCGGCGAACTGGGCGGCGGCGCGACGCCCGATGCCCACGCTCGAGGCCAGCACGGGGAGGCGCAGTGCCAGGCGGTCGTGGTGGAGGGCTGCAGCGTGCACGAAGAACGACTACCCCGGATCCCGCTCTTCACACCAGATCGGGGAGGAACGGGACCTCAGCCGCGTGGATCGCGCTCGACGGCCACCTCGGCCCCGGCGCCCTCCTTCTCGACCACCGTGTACCGCTCCCGCCGCTCCACGACGTGCTCCGTCTCGGTGATCTCGTGCCCGTCGACGATGAAGAAGTGCGTCGGCTCCCGGCGGACGGCCTCGTACTCGGGGAGGGAGAGCTCCACGAGCTGGTTGCAGCCCAGGACGCCGCACTCGCAGCGGAACGGGAAGCGCTCGGACGCGTCCGCGAGCCGCTTGCCGGCCCGCAGGGTCTCGTTCACGTCGCGGAAGGTGGCCTCGTTGCCACCGATCCGTCGGTTCGTCTCGTCGTCCATGAGCGGACGACCCTACTCGCCGCGCCTAGCGCCCCAACCTGACCCAGTCCGCGAACTCGGCCCAGGCGTTCGACGCGCGCCAGCCCGCCTCCGCGGTCGCGTGGCGGCTCGTGGCCAACCACGGCGGGTCGAGGGCCAGGAAGCGGACGAGCGCCCAGAGCAGGCCGCCGAGGAGCGCGAGGCCCGCGAGGACGGCCAGGAGCACGAGCGGGAAGGGGGCGTCGTCCGCCCGGTCGGCGCTGGCGCGCCGTGCGGCGGCGGCCGTGACGGAGCCGTCGGCCGCTGCGGCCGCGGCAGCCGCGTCGGGCGGCGGCGCGGGGGTCGTGGCGGCGGGAGCCGCGCCCCCGGCGGCCGGGGCGGCGGGGGCTGCCGGCGCAGGCGCCGGGCCACCTGGGGGGGTTCCGGCCGCGGCCGGAGCGCCCGCGGTGCCCTCAGGGGCCGTCGCGGTGCCCTTGCCGGCCGCGGCCGAGGCCTCGCAGTCCCCCGAAGCCCGCTGGCGCAGGGCGGCGTCGAGCGCGTCGGGGAAGTCCGGCGCGTAGGTGTCGATGTCGGGCGGGACGCCCTTCTTGGCCGAGACGAGCTTCGCCGCGCTGAACGCACAGCCGTCCACCGTCCCCTTCGCCTGGTAGGCCTTGTACACGGCCACGTAGTCCTCGCTCGCGCCCGCGAGGGCCGCGGTGGGCGTCAGGAGCCCGGCGGTGAGCACGAGGACGAGGGTGGTGCGAAGCCGCCGCATCGGGGTCGGATGCTAGCGTCGGGACCGTCGTCCATGGCCGCTTCGACCCGTGCACCGGCGGCCGCGGAGCGGTCGCCGGCCCCTCCGGCGGTGCGCGCCCCCGCGCTCCTGCTCGGCGCGCTGCCGCTCGCCGCCACCTACGCGGCCTTCGCCGCGGGCGCGACCAGGTACCCGCAGGAGGCGCGGCTCCAGGTCCTCCTCGTCGTCGTCGCCCTCGGGGCGGCGGGCTCCTGGGCCGCGGGCAGCGGCGTGCGCTGGCGCCCGAGCCCCCCGGCGGCGATCGGTCTCGGACTGCTGGCGGCGCTGGCGGCCTGGTCGGCCCTGAGCCTCCTCTGGAGTGCCCGGCCCGACTCCTCGTGGCTCGAGGCGAACCGCGCGATGGCCTACGTCCTCGTCGTCGGCCTGGGGATCGCGCTCGGGGCCAGCCGACCGCGCGCCCTCGAGCGCACGATGCTGGGGCTGCTGGGGAGCGCCGTGCTCGTCGCGCTCTACGCCCTCGCGACCAAGACGCTGCCCGGGCTGCGGCTCGGCCCAGGGCTCCTCGACCTCGACCAGTCCGGGGGCATCAGCCGGCTCCGGGCGCCCTTGGGGTACTGGAACGCGACGGCCCTCGTCTGCGCGCTCGCGCTGCCGACGGCGCTCCGGATCGCCTGCGACCGCGCGCGGCGCGACCCCGAGCGGACGGCGGCCGTCGTGGCCGCGCTGCTGCTCGTCGTGGTGATGGGGCTGACCTACTCGCGCGGTGGGGTCGTCGCGCTCGGCACGGCGCTCGTGGTCATGACCGCGTTCGGCGGCGCGCGGCTGCG
Source organism: uncultured Solirubrobacteraceae bacterium (assembly GCA_963844155.1). Lineage (GTDB taxonomy): Bacteria > Actinomycetota > Thermoleophilia > Solirubrobacterales > Solirubrobacteraceae > Paraconexibacter. The sequence continues at coordinate 938,224 of CAWJMY010000001.1, read as the reverse complement.
CACGCTCCTGGTCCTCGCCGCCGTGGGCGTGGCGGCGGCACCCCCCCTCGCCGTCGCCTTCACGCGCGCGGGGACCTCCGAGAACGCCCGGGCGCTCGCCGAACGCGAGAGCGACGGGCGGCTCCTGCTCCTCGTCCTCGTCGTCTGCCTGGCCCTGCTGGCGGCCGCGGCGACGGTCGCGTGGCGGCTCGAGCCGCGGGTGCGCTGGACCGCGGGGCGGACCCGCGGCGTCTTCCGGCTCGGCGCGGTCCTCGCGACGCTCGGCCTGCTGCTCGCCGTCACGGGCGTCGCGGTCTCCGACCGGGGGCTGCCGGGCACGGTGCAGGACCGCGTCGAGGCGTTCACGGAACCCGGCCCCGACGACGCGTTCGCGCCGGGGCGCCTCGTGACGGCGACCTCCGGGAACCGCTGGACCTGGTGGCGCGAGGCCGTCGGCGCCTGGTCGGACAAGCCCGTCGCGGGCTGGGGCGCCGGGTCCTTCCGCGCCACGCACCTGCTCTACCGGCGCGACGTCCAGGCCGTGACCCAGGCGCACTCCGTCCCGCTGCAGTTCCTGGCGGAGACGGGCCTCGTCGGGCTGCTCCTCGCCCTCGGCGCCTTCGGTGCCCTGGGCACCGCGGCCGTGCGGCGGGTGCGGGCGCTGCCCGTGGGGCGCGAGCGCGACCTGGCCGTCGCGGCCCTCGCGGCTTGTGCGGGCTGGGCGGTGCACGGGCTCTTCGACTGGGACTGGAACATCCCCGGGGCGACCCTCCCGGCGCTCGTGCTGCTCGGCGTCCTCGCCGGCAGCGGCGGCGTCCGTGCGCGAGGTGGCGCCGGGCGCCGTGGGGGTCCCGTCGTCGAGCGGCGCGTCGTGCTGGCGGGCGTCCCGCCGCGCCTGCCGGGGCGGCCGGCCGCTCCCGTGCTGACCGCCGCCGCGGCCGCCGTGGTGCTCGTCCTCGTCGGGGTCTCCGCGATCCTCCCGGCCTGGGCGGACAGCAAGGCCTCGGACGCCCAGGTGGCCGCGCGGACGGGGGCGGACGAGCCGACCCTCCGCGCGGCGGCCGCCGAGGCGGACCTCGCCGCGCGCCTCGATCCCGTCGGCCTGCGTCCGCTCCTGGCCTCCGCGGCGATCGCCCGCCGCCGTGGTCGGCTGCTCGAGTCGCGCGAGTTCCTCCTGCGGGCGGTCGAGCGCCAGCCCGACGCGGTCGACGCGTGGCTCGCCCTGGCCGGCGGCGCCTTCGAGCTCGCGGACCGGCCGGGCTTCGAACGTGCCGCCCTGCGGGCGCTCGCGCTCGACCCGCGCTCGCCGCGGGCGCGCGCCGTCGCGCTCGCGGCGATCGCCTACCGGGCTCCCGTGGGGGCCTCGGGGACGGCGGGTGCGACCCCGCTCGCGCCCGCGCCGGTCCCGGCGCCGGCCGTGCCGCCGGCGCCGGCTCCGGCTCCCGCCCCGGCTCCAGCGCCGGCGCCCGCTCCCGGGGCGACCGGGCCGACCGGCGCGCCGACGGGGCCGACGGGCTGAGCCCGGCCCCCGTCAGGGGGTCAGGGTGATGTCCAAGAGGCCGAGCAGCAGCACGACGCCCGCCCCGATCGCGAGGAGGACGACGAGGCCGAGCAGGACGGTCTCGTGGGGGAGGAACATGGAGGCGCGGGCGGGGACCAGGACGTCCGCGTCGTCCGGGGGGGCCGTGACCCGCCGCGCCGCGACGCCCGCCGGGACCGCGTCGGGGACGTCGGCCGCGGCCGCGGCGCGCCGCTCGGCGTCGGCGCGGGCCTCCGCTGCACGCGCCGCCTGCTCCTGCGCGGCGCGGGCGGCGGCCCGGGCGGCCTCCGCGCGCTCTTCCGCGGCCTCGCCGGAGGCGGTCAGCCCTGCGACCTCCGCCTCGAGTGCGGCCCGTGCGGCGGCCTCGGCCTCCGCCCGTGAGCCGGCGGCGGAGGCGCCCTGGAGCGCCTCCCGGAGGCGCGCCTCCGCGTCGGCGCGGGCCGCGGCCTCGCGCTCCGCCCGGTTCGTGGCCGCGTCGGCGTCCGTGCGGGCGGCGTCGGCGGCGCGCGCGGCGTCCGCGGCCTCCGCCCGGGCCGCGGCGGCCTCCTGCTCGGCGGCGGCGCGGTCCGCGCGGGCCGTGGCAGCCTCCTGCTCGGCGGCGAGGCGCTCGGCTTGCGCGGCGGCAGCCTCCTGCTCGGCGGCGAGGCGCTCGGCTTGCGCGGCGGCAGCCTGCTGCTCGGCGGCGAGGCGCTCGGCGTGCGCGGCGGCAGCCTGCTGCTCGGCCGCGCGGCGTTCGGCCTCGAGGGCGGCGACGCGCTCCTCGGCGGTCGTGCGGTTCGACCCGGCCGCGGCGGCCTCCCGCTCCGCCGCGAGGCGCTCGGCCTGCGCGGCGGCAGCCTGCTCCTCGGCGGCGCGGCGCTCCGCCTCGAGGGCGGTGACACGCTCCTCGGCGGCCGCGCGGTCCGCCCGGGCCGCGGCGGCCTCCTGCTCCGCGGCCAGGCGCTCGGCCTGCGCGGCAGCGGCCTGCTGCTCGGCGACACGGCGCTGCGCCTCGAGGCCGGCGACGCGCTGCTCGGCGGCCGTGCGCCCCGCCCGGGCTGCGGCGGCCTCCTGCTCGGCGGCGAGGCGGTCCGCCTGCGCCGCGGCGGCCTGCTCCTCGGCGGCGACGCGGTGGGCTTCGGCGGTCGCGGCCTGCTGCTCCGCGGCGATGCGGTCGACCTCGGCGGCCGCGGCGTCGGCGTCGGCCGCCGCGGCGTCGCCCGTGGCGGCCGTGAGCTCGCGCTCGGCGTCGAGTCGCTGGCGCCGCTCGTCGGCGACGGACTCCCGGGCCGCGTCCAGCTCGGCCCGCAGCTCCGCGAGCGCGGCCTCGCGGTCGGGCAGGGCGGAGCGGAGCTCGTCGAGCTCGGCCCGGAGCGCGGCGGAGCGGGCGCCCGCCTCCTCCGCCTCCCGCTCGAGCTCCTCGGACGTCGTCCGCGCCGCCTCGAGCTCCGCCTCGAGTTGTGCCGTGCGCTGCTCCGCGGTGGCCGCCCGGCCCTCGAGCCCGCCGAGCGCCGTCGTGGCCTGCTCGCGCTCCTCGGCGAGGGCGGAGGCGGCCGCCGTCGCGCGCGCAAGGGCCTCGTCGCGTTCCGCGCCGAGCTCGTCCACCCGCTCGGCCAGCTCCGCGGCGGTCGCGTCGAGCACCTCCTCGCGGGCACGGGTCGCCTCCCAGGCGACCTCGAGGCGCTGGAGCTGCTCCTCCTTGGCGGTGAGGTCCGTGATCCGCGCCTGCAGCGCCGAGCCCTCGGCCGAGCGGGCGAGGAGGTCCTCCTCGAGCGACGCCGCGTGCGCGGTCGCGGCGGCCGCGGCCTCGCGGAGCTCGGCCACCTGGGCCTCGAGCTCGGCGGTCCGGCGGACCGCGACCCGGAGGCGGCCCGCGTCCTCCTCGAGCCGCCCGGCGATCCGCTCGCGCTCCTCCAGCGCTCCTCGAAGGCCGTCGCGCTCCTCGACGAGCGCGGCGAGGCGCGCGCCCGCCTGCTCGAGCTGCCCCGCGAGCGCTTCGGCCCGGCCGGCCGCGGCGCGGGCCGTCGCGAGCTCCCCGCCCTGGAGCTCGAGGGCCGCCGCCACCTCCGTGCGAGCGGCGAGCGCGGCGGTCAGCTGCTCCTCGAGGGCGGCGGCGCGCTCCGCGTGCGCTTCCGCCGCGGCGGCGAGCTCCTCGCGCGCCCGCGCCACCTCGTCGCGCTGCTGCTCCGCCCCCGCACGCGCGGCGTCGGCGTCGGCCAGCGCCTCCCGCGCCGCCGCGACCTCCGCGGCGCGCTCCTCGGCCTCCGCGCGGTGCCCTGCCGCCTCGCGTTCCACCGCGGCGACGGCCGCCGCGAGCTCCTCCGCGCGCGCCTCGGCGGCGAGGAGCTCGGCGCCGACCTCCGCCGTTCGGGCTTCCGCGGCCTCGCGGGCCGAGCGGTCCGCCTCGAGCTCCCGCTCGAGCGCGACGGCCCGCGTGCTCGCCGCCTCCGCTCCGGCGCTCGAGGAGAGGAGCTCCGCGCGAACGTCCGCGAGCTCCTCGTCCAGGGCGGCGAGCCGCGCGTCCCGTGCGCCGAGCGCGTGCTGCAGCTCCTGCTCCGCCGTGGCGGCCGCCTGCAGCTCCGCGGTGAGCGCCTCGACGCGACCCCGGACCTCGTCCCCGTCCGCGGCGGCGAGCTCCGCGCTCCGGCGGGCCGCGGCGAGCTCGGCCGAGAGGGCGCTGCGGGCGGCCTCGGCGTCCGCGTGGTCGGTCTGGCGGCCCGCGACCTCCTCCGCGAGCGCGGCCCGTGCGTCCTCGAGCGCCGCGGCGCGGGTGGCGAGCTCCGCGACCGCCGCGTCACGCGCCGCCGCCGCGGCCCGCGCCTCGTCCTGCGCCCGGGCGGTCGCCCCCGCGCCCTCGGCGAGGGCGGCGGCCATCGCGCGGCGCTCGTCCTCGAGCAGCGCCGCGGCCTCGTCACGCACGTCGACGGCCGCGACGAGGGCCTGCTTCGCCTCCTCCTCGGCGTCGCGGCGCCCGGCGTCCGCCTCCTCCACGGCGGAGCGCAGGAGCGCGGCATCGTCCTCGAGTGCGGCGGCCCGTGACTCGGCCTCCTCGCGCGCAGCGGCCTCGGCGCCCGCGACGCGAGCCGCCTCCTCGGCTTCTGCGCGGGCCTCCCCGAGGTCGGCCTGCAGTGCGGCGAGCTGCGCCGCCGCGGCGCCGGCGCCCGCCTCCAGCTCGCGGCGCTCGGTCTCGAGCCGCCCGAGGGTCGCTTCGACCTCGAGCAGCCGGGCGGCTGCCCCCTCCGCCTCGGCGAGCCTCGCCTCGAGCGCAGCGGCCCGCGCGTCGTGGGCCGCGACCTCGGCCTCCGCGGTGCGCAGCCGTTCCGTGACGTCGGCGACCTGCCGGTCGGACGCCGTCGAGCGCTCCTCGGCCGCGAGCCAGGCCGCCTCGAGCTCCGCGCGCGCCTCGTCCGCGCCGGTCAGCTCCTCCTCGAGCCGCGCGACGCGGCCCTCCGCCGCGGACAGGGCGGCTGCGGCGCGCTCGCGCTCCGCGGCGAGCTCGGCCTCGCGCTCCGCGAGCCCCGCGCGCGCGGCGTCCCCGGCCGACCGGAGCTCGTCCGCATCGGCGGCGCGCTCCTCCGCCTCGGCGCGGCGCTCCTCCGCCGCGGTCGCGCGCTCCTCCGCCGCGACCGCACGAGCCTCGGCCTCGACGAGGAGCTCGGCCGCCTCGCTCGCGCCGGCGTCCGCCTCGGCGGCCCGCGCCCGCGCCTCGGCGGTCCGGGCCTCGAGCGCGGCGACGCGGCGCTCGGCCTCGGCGGCGCGGGCGTCGAGCTGCGTGGCGCGGGTCGCGTGGCCCGCGGAGGTCGAGCGCAGCGCCGCCTGCTCCTCGCGGGCGGCGTCGAGCTCGTGCCGCAGCGCGGCGGCGGCGCGCTCGGCCTCCGCGGCGCGGCGGGCGGCGTCCTGCGCGCTGTCGTCGAGCTCGGCCGCGCGCCGCGTCGCCGCCTCGGCCGCGCGCCCCGCCTCGGCCATGAGCTCCTCCGCGGCCGCGAGCCCCTCCGCGGCCGCTTCGGCCTCGGCTTCGGCGGCGGCGCGGGCCTCGCGCTCCGCCCCGAGCGCCGTGCGGAGCTCCGCGGCCTCCTCCTCGCGCCGTGCCGCCGCGGGCTCGAGCTCGGCCAGGCGGGCGGCCAGCGGCTCGAGCTCGGCGACGCGGGCGGTGAGCGGCGCGGCCCCGGCCGCGAGCGGCTCGAGCTCGCGGATGCGCGCCGTCGCACGCGCGAGCTCCTGCTCCGTGTCGCGGACCGCCGCGTCCAGGGACTCCGACCGGTCGTGCGCGGCGGCGAGCTGCTCGCCCGCGGCCGCCGCCGCGCGCTCGAGCTCCGCCGCGCGCTCCACGGCGGCCCGGCCGGCGTCGTGGGCGGCATCGACGGCCTCCCGCGCGGCGGCCAGCTCCGCCGCGTGCTGCTCCGTGAGGGCCGCGTGGGTCGCCTGGGCCTCGAGCGACGCTCGTTCGAGCGCCGTCTGCTGCGCCTCGCCGGCCGCGTCGAGGGCGGCGCTCCAGACCCCGCGCTCCCGGGCGAGCTCGGCCGCCTGGACGCCCGCGATCGCCCCGAGCTCCTCTTGCAGCGCGTCGGCGCGGTCGGCGCCGTCGGCGGCGGCCCGCTCCGCCGCGGCCAGCCTGTCCTGCAAGGAGACGAGGGTGGCCTCCCACGTCCCCGCCTGCTCGCGCGCCTCCCGGGCCGCCGCCTCGGCCCGCGCGACGCGGTCGTCGGCGTCCTGGCCCTTCCGGTCCTGCGCGCTGCGGACCGCTTGGAGCTCGTCCTGCAGCGCCTTGGCCCGGGCCTCGTGCTCGTCCGCGGCGGTGCGCGCCCCGTCGAGTGCCTGCTGCACGGCGAGGAGCTCCGCCGCGCGAGCGGTCGCCGCGGCGTCCGCGCTCGCCGCGCGCGCCTCGAGGTCCGCCGTGCGGGCGGCGAGCTCCTCCTCCCGGGAGGCGAGCGCGTCGCGGAGGGCCCGGAGCTCGTCCGCGGTTCCCGCGGCGGCCTCGGCGGCGGCGTCGCGCTCGGCGCGCGCGGCGGCATGCTCCTCGCGAGCGCGCTCGACCTGTGCCGTGAGCTCCACGACGGCGGCGTCGCGGTGGGCGAGGTCGCCCGCCGCTGCGGTTCGGAGGGCCTCGAGCTCGTCCTGGAGCGCCGCCTCCGCCCGCTCGGCGGCAGCGAGGCGCTCCTCCAGCTCCCGCTCGGCCGCCGAGCGGGCTGCCTCGGCGGCGGCGGCGCGCTCCTCGGCGGCCCGGGCCTGGGTCTGGGCCGCCGCGAGCTCGGCCGTGCGGGCTTCGGCGAGCGCCTCGGCGGCCTCCCGGGCCGACGTCGCCTCGGCGGCGCGCGCGTCGAGCGCCTGGCGCTCCTCCTCCACCTCGGCCCGGGCGACGGCCTCCTCGAGCAGCCGGCCCTCGAGGGCCCGCATCCGCTCGGCCTGCTGCGCTCCCTCGGCGACGCGCTGCTCGAGCTCCGCGACGCGGGCCGTGGCCTGCTCGGCGGCCGCGGTCGCCTCGGCCGCGAGCGCCGTCGCCTCGTCGCGCTCGCGGTCCGCCTCCTCCGCGGCGGCGCGGTCGAGCTCGGCGCTCGCGGCGCGCTGGTCGGCGGCGCGCCGGGCCTCGAGGGCCGCGGCGAGCCGGGCCGTGGCCTGGCGCTCGGCCTCCGCCCGGAGCTTCGCGTCGTCGCGTGCGGCGCGGGCGGCGTCCTGGGCCGTGGCCAGGTCGGCCGCGAGCTGGTCGAGCTGCGTGCGGGCGCCCGCCGCGATGGCCTTGGCGATCTCGAGCTCCTCCGCCGTGCGCTCCGCCTCGGCGCGGTGCTCCGCGAGGACGCGCTGCGCGTCGGCGAGCATGCTGCCCGCCGCGGCGCGCTCCGCGCGCAGCGCGGCCTCGGCGTCCGCGCTCGACGCGGCGAGCGCCGCACGGCCCTCGTCGACGAGCGCCCGGGCCCTCGCGGCCTCCGCCTCGCGCTCGGCGACGTGCCGCCGGAGCTCCTCGGCCCGGGCCGCCGCCTCGGCGCGGGCAGCCTCGAGCGCCGCGGCGCGGGTGCGCTCCTCGTCCGCCGCCCGCTCCGCGTCGGCGATGCGGGCCTCCGCGGCGGCGCGCTCCTCGGCGGCGGCCGCTTCCGCCTCCGCGACGCGGCGCGCGGCGTCGGCCTGGGCCTCCGCGGCCGCGCGCTCGGCGCCCGCGACGCGCGAGGCGCTCGTCTCGTGCGCTGCGGCGACGAGCTGCTCCGCGGCGGCCAGGCGAGCCTCCGCGTCGGCCACCGCGGCCGCTGCCGCGCGCTCGACCTCGGTGGTCCGGGCCTCGGCTGTCGCGCGCGCGGCTGCCGCGGCCTCCTCCGCCGCCGTGACCCGGGCCGCCGCTGCTGCGCGCTCCGCGGCGATCGCCTCCTGCGCGGCGGCGCCGGCGTCGGCCGTCGCCCGGTCGCCGGCGGCGCGACGCGCCTCGGCCTCGGAGCGCGCCGCCTCCGCCCGCCGCTCGGCCTCGGCGATCCGCGCGTCGGCCTCCTCGCGCGCGGCCGCCACGGCCTGCGCGGCGGCTTCGACCCGCGCGGCGGCATCGGCTCCTGCCGCCGCGACCGCCGCCTCGGCCTCGGCGACGCGCGCCGTGGCCTGCTCGCGCTCCGCGGCGATCGACCGCTCGGCCGCAGCCGCCTGCTCGGCCGCCTCGGCGCGGGCGGCCTGGGCGTCGCGCTCGGCGGCCCGGGTGCGCTCGGCCGCCTCGGCGCGTGCGGCGTCCGCCTCGCGTTCGGCGACGTCCGCGCGTTCCCCGGCTTCCGTGCGGGCGCTGACGGCCTCACGCTGGACGGCGGCGGCGCGCTCGGCGGCTTCGGCGCGCGCCGCGTCGGCCTCGCGCGCGGCAGTGGCAGCCCGTTCGGCGCCCTCGCGGCGTGCGGCCTCGGCCTCTTGCTCGGCGGCAGCCGCACGCTCGGCGGCCTCGGCGCGTGCGGCTTCGGCCTCGCGCTCGGCGATGGCAGCGCGTTCGGTCGCCTCGGCGCGTGCGGCCTCGGCCTCGCGCTCGGCGGCTTCGCGTTCGGCTGCCTCGGCGCGCGCGGCCTCGACTTGGCGTTCGGCGGCCGCGGCGCGTTCGGCTGCCTCGGCGCGCGCGGCCTCGACCTGGCGTTCGGCGGCCGCGGCGCGCTCGATCGCCTCGGCTCGCGCGGCCTCGGCCTCGGCCGCCCGTTCGGCGGCAAGCCTGCGCGCCTCCTCGACGGCCTGCTCGGCCCGCGCGCGCTCCGCGGCGGCGGCGGCGTCGCGCTCCGCGGCCATGCGCGCCGCGAGCGCGACCCGCTCGGCCTCGTCCCGGGTCTGCTGCTCGGCCGCCGCGAGCTCCGCGGCCGCCACCTCGGCCGCGGCCCGTGCGCGCTCGGCCCCGACGGCCTCGGCCCCCCGGGCACGCTCCTCGGCGACGGCGCGCTCCGCCGCCTCGAGCTCCGTCGTCGCCCGTGCGCGCTCCGCCGCGATCGCCGCGGCCGCGGCCGCCCGCTCGTCCGCGAGCGCCCGCTCCGCCGCCTCCAGCGCCGCCTGGGTGCGCTCGCGTTCCGCGAGCACCTCGCGGGCCGCGGCGTCGCGCTCGGCCTGCAGGCGCTCGCGCTCCGCGCGGGCAGCGTGCGCCGCCTCGTCGAGCGCGGCGGCGGCGCGGTCCTGCTCCTCCTCGCGCGCCGCGGCGATCGCGGCCTGCGCGCGCTCGAGGGCCGCCTCCCGCTCGCGCAGAGCCGCCCGGGCGCGGTCTCGCTCCTCCTCACGCGCGGCGTCGACGGCCGCGCGGGCAGCGGCGACGTCCCCGCGGATCGCCGCGACCTGCGCTTCGGCCTCCGTGCGCTCCTGGGTGCGGACCGCGTCGGCTTCTTCGCGCGCGCGGGCGAGGGCGGCGTCGCGGTCGGCGAGCGCGTCGGCGGCGCGGCGGCGCTCCTCCGCGAGGGCGTCGGCCAGCGCGCGCTCCGCGTCCGCGAGCCGCGCGGCGCCGCGCCGACGCTCCTCCTCGACGGCCGCGGACGCCGCCTCGCGCTCGGCCTCCAGGGCCCGCACCGCGGCGGCCCGCGCGTCCGCGACCTCCCCGGCGGCGCGGGCGACGAGCCGCTGCGCCTCGGCCTGGGCGACCTCCCGCAGGCGCGAGACCTCCGCCGTCGCCTCCACGCGGAGCTCGGCGGCGGCCTCCTCCGCGCGGGTGCGCAGGAGGCGCTCGTCGGCGACGCGGGCCTCGAGCTCGGCCCGGGCGCGTCGTGTCTGCTCCCCCGCGTCCGCCGCGGCGGCCTCGGCCCGGGCGCGCAGCGCGGCCTGCCGCTCCACCGCGGCCTCGAGGGTCGCGACGCGCTCGGCGAGCTCGCGCTGGGTGCCCTCGCCGGCGGAGCGGACCCGCGCCTGCGCGGCGCGCTCGGCCTCGGCCCGGGCCTCCGCGTCGGCGCGCGCGGCGCGCTCGTCGGCCAGGCGCTCCTCGAGCTCCCGCATCGCCGCGCGCCGCGCGCCGGCGGCAGCTTCGGCCTCCTCGCGCTCCCGGGTCGCCGCCACGCGCCGCTCGGCCTGCGCGCGCCGCGTGCTCTCGGGCACCACGTCGACCGGCGCGCCGCGCTGCCGCGCGCTCGGCCGTGGCAGGTCCGCCAGGCCGCGCGGCCCGGCGTCGAGCGCGAAGGCGGCCCGTGTGCTCTCGAGGAGCGCCGCGGGCGCGGAGTAGGCCGCGCGCCAGGTCGGGGCGTCGGGGGCGGCCAGGGGCGAGGCGTCCTCGGGGCCGGGGAGCGCCGGGAGGCGATGCGTGCGGCGCCCGTCGTCGACGAGCAGCACGGGCGGGGAGAGCCGTTCGCGGCCCTCGGCGACCCACCGGCCGGAGACGCGGAGCAGGACCGTGCCCGGTCCCGCCGCGACGTGCTCGAAGCGCTCGACCTCGAAGGAGACCGCGCGCGTGCTCATGCGGGGAGCCCCACGCGGCGATCGTACGGCGTCACGGGCCCGCCAGGAGGTCCGTGAGCGCCTCGCGCGCCCGCGCGAGGACGTCGTCGGCCGGCGCGGCGGCGTCCAGGACCACGATGCGCCCGGGCTCCGCGGCCGCCAGCGCGTCGTAGGCCGCGCCGACCCGGTCGAAGAACGCGAGCGGCTCGCGCTCCAGCCGGTCCGCCGCGCCCCGGCCCTCCTGGCGGGCGCGCCCCGCGGCGGGGTCCAGGCGGAGCAGGAGGGTCCGATCCGGGACGAGCCCGCCCGTGCCGAAGCGGTTGAGGGCCCGGACCTCCTCGACCCCGAGGCCACGCCCGCCGCCCTGGTAGGCCAGGGAGGAGTCCAGGAAGCGGTCGAGGAGCACGTCCCGGCCCGCGTCGAGGAGCGGGCGCAGGCGCTCCGTGACGAGCTGGGCCCGCGCCGCCGCGTAGAGCAGCGCCTCGGCGCGTGGATCGACCGCGAGCTCCGGGTCGGTCACCAGCGCGCGGAGGCGCTCGGCCAGCACGACCCCGCCCGGCTCGCGCAGGAGCTCCAGCGCCGGGAAGGCGGTGAGGAGACCGGCGGCGAGGGTCGACTTGCCCGAGCCGTCGAGCCCCTCGAGGGTGATGAGCCGGCCGGGCAAGCCACTAGCTTCCCAGGCGTGCCGGTCGCCGAGCTGCTCCCCGCCACCGAGGGCCACCCGCACGCCCGCGCGGTGCTCGGCGCGGCGCTGCCGCCGGAGGGCTCGCCCTCGCACGCCTACCTCTTCCACGGGCCGGCCGGCGCGGGCAAGCGGGAGACCGCCCGGGCGTTCGCCGCGGTCCTGCTCAGCGAGGGCAGCGCGGACCCTCGCGGGGCGGCCCGGCGGGCCGTCGACGGCGTCCACCCCGACCTCACCTGGGTGCGGCCGAGCGGCGCCTCGGAGATGCTGCGGGCCGACGTGGAGGAGCCCGTCGTCGCCGCGGCCGCCCGCACGCCCTTCGAGTCCGCCCGCCGCGTCTTCGTCATCGAGCGCTGCGAGACGCTCAACGACGCGGCGGCGAACCGGATGCTCAAGACGCTCGAGGAGCCGCCGCCGTTCGCGCACCTCGTGCTGCTGACCGATCGCCTCGGCGACGTCATGCCGACGATCCTCTCCCGCTGCCAGCTCGTCCGCTTCGAGGCGCCGACGGCCGCGCAGCTCGGGGCCCGCCTGCAGCGCCAGGGCGTGCCGCCCGCGACCGCCGACGCCTGTGCGCGCCTGGCGCTCGGGGACGCGAACCGGGCGCTGGACCTCGCGCTCGGGGACGGGCCCGCCCTGCGCCAGGGCGCGGAGCGCTTCGCCCGGGCGACGGTCCACGCGCGGACGGGGGACCGCCCGTGGGCGGCGCTGCTCGCCCGCGCGGCCGAGCGCGGGACCGCCGCGACCGCCACGGTGGAGGCGAAGCTCGCCGAGGACCTGCCGTTCCTGCCCACGAAGGAGCAGGGGCGCGCGAAGCGCGAGGCCGCCGAGGCCGCCAAGCGCGCCGGGCGCCGCGCGCGGACCGACGCGCTCGACCAGGCGCTCCAGCTCGCGGGCCTCTGGTTCCGGGACGTCGCGGTCGTCGCCGACGGCGCCCCGGAGCTCGCGCACGCGAGCGACCGCCTCGAGGCGGTCGAGGAGGACGCGGCGCTCACGGGCTCGCACCGGGCGCGCGACGCGGTCGCCTTCGTGGACGAGACGCGCGCGGCGCTGCGGCTGGTCAACGCGACGGAGGAGCTCGCGCTCGAGGCGCTCGCCTACCGCCTGGAGCGCAGCTTCCGCTAGGAGATCGCGCCCGTGCCGGCGAGCACGAGGACGAGCGCGCCGATCGCGATGCGGTAGAGCACGAAGACCGAGATGGAGTGCTTGACCAGGAACTTCAGGAGGAACGCGATCGAGGCGTAGCCCACGACGAACGCCAGGACGACCGCGATCGCGGTCGACCCCGCGCTCGCGCCGCCGTCGTCGCCGCCGATGTCCTTGAGCTCGAAGAGCCCCGAGAGCACGACCGCCGGGATGGAGAGCAGGAAGGAGTAGCGGGCGGCCGCCGTGCGCTCGAGGCCGAGGAAGAGCCCCGCGGAGATCGTCGCCCCCGAGCGCGACACGCCCGGGATGAGCGCGATCGCCTGCGCGCAGCCGATGGCGATGCCGTCGCGCCGGTCCAGCGCCTCGATCGGGCGCTCCCGCCGGCCGACGCGCTCGGCCGCGAGCATCACGAAGGAGAAGACGATGAGCGCCGACCCGATGAGGTAGAGGTCGCGGCCGCCGTCCTCGATCTGGTTCGAGAAGGCCAGGCCCAGGATGGAGATCGGGATCGTGCCGAGGATGATGTACCAGCCCATCCGCGCGTCGACGTCCGAGCGCAGGGCAGGGTCCCGCAGGGAGCGCAGCCAGGTCGTCGCGATCCGCCAGAGGTCCTGGCGGAAGTAGAGGAGCACCGCGAGCATCGTGCCGATCTGGGTCACCGCGGTGAACGCGGTCCCCGGGTCCTCCCAGCCGAAGAGGGCCGGGACGATCCGCAGGTGGCCCGAGCTCGAGATGGGCAGGAACTCCGTGAGCCCCTGGACGATCCCGAGGACGATGGCTTGGAGGGCGTCCATGTGGCGGCGGACCCTAGCGGCCGCTCCCTGACGGCCCCCTGAACGAGCCGGCCGGGCTCAGGCCGCGATGGGCCCGAGGTTCGGCGCCAGCCCGTGGGTCTCGAAGGCGCGGAAGCGGTGGAAGAGCCGGTGGCCCGGGCCGTGGAAGTCCGCGGAGCCCGTGGTGAGCAGCCCGCGCGCGTCGCAGTGGCCGGCGACCAGCCGGGTCTGCTCCTCCGTGTGGGTCACGTAGAAGCACTCCACGCCGTCGAGGCCGAGCGCCGCGAAGCGGTCGACCGCGTCGAGGACCTCCGGGCCGTCGGCGATGTCCCAGAAGGGGTGGGCCCAGACCGCGAGGCCCCCCGCGTCGTGGATGACGCCGATGACGTCGGCGACCGTCGGGATCGTGCGGCGGCGGTACGCGGGGGTGCCCGGGATGAGGTAGGCCTCGAGGACCTTCCCGGCGTCCGTGAGGCCCTCGGCCTCCAGGCGGCCCCGGTTGCCCGGGTGGTCCCACACCGCGCGGGCCAGGTGCGGGCGGCCGACGGGAGCGCCGCTGGCCGCCCGCGTGTCGACGGCCGCGCGGTCCAGGGCCCAGCCGCACTCCTCGAGCGCCGTGAGCATCCGCCCGCCCCGGGCGTTGCGGTCCTCCCGGAACTCCCGCAGGGCGGCGAGGAACCCGGGGGAGGTGTGGTCGACGAGGTAGGCGCAGACGTGGAGGTCCTCGTGCGGTCCGTCGAGCGCGGAGAGCTCGGCGGCCGGGACGACGCGGAGCCCGTGGCGCTCCCCGGCCTCGAGCGCCTCCGTGACCCCGTCGACGTCGTCGTGGTCGGTCAGCGCGAGGAGCTCGACGCCCGCCGCGGCGGCCGCGGCGACGACGCCGGCCGGGGGGAGGTCCCCGTCGGACCACGTCGAGTGGGACTGCAGGTCGAAGGTCGGCGGCTCGGGCAAGGCCGCATCGTACGGCGCGAGCGGAGAAGCGCCCGCCTCGGTTGGGGGGGCCCGGATCTGGACAAGGAGACGGGCACCATGGGGAACCACGAGAACCGCCGGGTCGGCGTCGCCATCGTCGGAGCGGGAGGCGCCGTCGCCACCACCGCAGTCGCGGGGGTCGAGCTCATGAAGCTCGGCCTCGCCGGGACGGAGGGGCTGCCGCTGGCGGAGGTCGCGCCGGGTGGGCGCTTCTCCCGCGTCGGGGACATCGCCCAGTACGCCGAGCTGGTCTTCGGGGGCTGGGACGTCGTCGGGGACGACCTCGCGACCGCCGCGGAGGGGCACGGCGTGCTCGGCCACCGCGAGCTCGCGGCCGCGGGTCCGGCGCTCGCCGCGCTCACGCCCTGGCCCGCGGTCGGCGACGTCTCCTGGTGCACGAACGCGGACGGCCGGCACCTCGTCGTCGCGGAGTCCCGGCGCGCGGCGATCACGCAGATCCAGGAGGACCTGCGCACGTTCGGGGAGGAGCTCGACGGCGTCGTGGTCATCAACCTGAGCTCCACGGAGCGCATGGCCGACCTCGCCTCGCCGCAGCTCGCGACCCTCGCGGGGCTCGAGCGCGCGCTCGACGAGGACGACCCGGGCATCCCGCCCGCGGTCATGTACGCCTACGCGGCGATCGACATGGGCGTGCCGTTCGGGAACTTCACCCCCTCCGTGGCCTGCGACGCGCCCGCACTCATCGAGCTCGCGACGGAGCGCAACGTCCCCGTGGCCGGCAAGGACGGCAAGACGGGGCAGACGTTCGTCAAGACCGTCATCGCCCCGGGGCTGCGCTCCCGCGCCCTGAAGGTCGACGGCTGGTTCTCCGCGAACATCCTCGGCAACCGGGACGGCGAGGCGCTCGCGGACCCGGCCTCCAACGCCGCGAAGCTGGAGACGAAGGGCTCCGTCCTGGACGACATCCTCGGCTACCACGTCGAGGACCACGTCGTGCGGATCGACTACTACCGCCCGCGCGGGGACGCGAAGGAGGCGTGGGACACCATCGACCTCGTCGGGTTCCTCGGGGAGAAGATGCAGCTCAAGCTGAACTTCCTCTGCAAGGACTCGATCCTCGCGGCGCCGCTCGTGCTCGAGATCGCGCGGGTGCTCGACCTCGCGGCCCAGCGCGGTGAGGGCGGCATCCAGGAGCAGCTCGGGCTCTTCTTCAAGGCGCCGATGACCCCTGCGGGCGAGCGCGTGGAGCACGCGCTGCACCGCCAGGAGGAGGTCCTGCTGCAGTGGCTGGCCGGGACGAGCTCGCGGGACGAGCTGGTCCCGGGCGACGAGGCCTTCAGCTCCTCCTCGTGAGCGCGGGGGCGGCGGGCACGGTCGCGTCGCTCGTCGCGGAGGTCGTCGACCTCAAGCGGGTGCGGTTCGCGGGGGTGTCCGTCGCCGATCGCGGCTTCGCCCGGGCCTGGGCGTCGCTCGAGGGCGGGGCCGAGCCGGCCGAGGTGGCCCTGCGCGAGTGCGCGCTGGCGGTCGCCGCGACGCAGCTCGGCGCGCTGACGGAGGGGACGCTCGTCGACGCGGGGCTCGCGCGCGACGAGGCCGCGGAGGTGCTGCAGCGCGCGGTGCGCGCGGCGGTCCTGCGCTCGGACCCGCGGGACGAGGACCCCGCGGCCGTCGCGCTGGCCGACGAGCTCGCGGACGCCGTGCTGCTGCCCGTCGGGGGTGCCGCCCGGCCGCCGGCGTTCGTCGCCCGCCTCGCCGCGTCGCCGCGCGCGGGCGTCACGGCTCCGGGTCGCCCGCGGTACCTGCTCGAGCCGACGGAGTCCCACGGGGAGCACTGCTGGGTCGTCGCGGTGCTCGCCGTGCTCGTGGCGACGGAGCCCGCGGCGCGCGAGGAGGCGTTCCTCTGCGGGCTGGCGCACCACCTGCACAACGCCTGGCTGCCCGACGCGGGGTTCGCGGGGGAGATGGCGCTGGGCGAGCACCTCGACCCCGTCGTCTCCGGGCTGCGCGCCCGGGGGCTGGCGATGCTCGACGCGGACGGGCTCGCGGAGGCCGCCTCGGGCGCGGTCGCCCTGGCGTCGCACGCGGACACCGCGGCCGCGCGCGCCTTCAACACGGCGGACGTCCTGGACCGCGTGCTCGAGCTGCGCTTCCACGAGCGCGCCGCGGCCTTCACGGTCCGCGAGGCGGTCGAGGAGTACGAGATCGTCCACGCCGGCCCGCTGCAGGAGTTCGGGATGGGCGTGCTCCGGGACTGGGGCCTCGGGTGAGCGTCGGCAGCGCACCCTGGTCGCCGCCGCACTCTGGCGGAGCGCCGCGAGAGGGCCGATGCGGGGCGGGGAGCCCCGGATCGGCCCCCTCGCGCCGCGGGGACCGTCGCGGAGCGTCGCGAACGGGCCGATGTGGGCTCCAGGGACCCGAATCGGCCCTCTCGCGCTCCGCCGCAGGCGCCGCGACGGCCCTCGCCGGCGCCGGAGGCCTGGCGTGAGCGTCGGCAGCGAGCTCGTCGTCGCGGGGATCCCGTTCGCGCGGACGGGGCGCGAGGAGCTCGCGGCCGCCGCGCGCTCGCGCCTGGAGCGCGGCGACGAGGACGGCGCGCTCGCGCTGCTGCTCACGGACCGCGACGACTGGGCGAGCGGCCCGGGGCCGACGGAGGACGACGCGCGCGCGGCGATGGCCGCGGGGACGCTCCGCGAGGCGATGGCGGCGCTGCGGTACGGCCCGGTCGCGGACTACTTCGCCTACCGCTGGTCCGACCCGACGTACCTCAGCGGGCTCGCGCTGCTCGACGCGCACGCGGGGGAGTGCTCGAGCGTGCTGGAGCTCGCCTGCGGGATCGGGCACTACCTGCGCGAGCTCGGCCTGCGCGGCATCGAGGCGACGGGGATCGACGTCGTCTTCTCCAAGTGCTGGCTGGCCCGCCGCTTCGTCGCGCCGGAGGCGACGCTGGTCTGCGCGGACGCCGCGTCGCCGCTCCCGGACGGTCCGTTCGACCTCGCGTTCTGCCACGACGCGCTCCACTACCTGCCGGACCCCGCGCGGGTCTGCGCGGAGCTCGCGCGCGTCGCGCCGCGGGTCGTGGTCGGCCACGCGCACAACGCGCTCGTGGACAACCTCAGCGCGGGCGCCCCGCTCTCGCCGGAGGGGTACGCCGGGCTGCTGCCCGACGCGCGGCTCTTCGACGACACGGAGCTCACCGCGGCGGCCCTCGGGACGCTGAGGGTCGGTTCAGCGCCAGGCGTTGGCGGTGAACCGACGTTCACCGATCCACGGGCGCCCGAGCGGAGCGCCGAGGAGCTCGCGGGCGCCGACGCGCTCGCGGTCGTCAGCGGCGCGACCGCGCCGGCGGCGCGCTCCTTCCTCGCCGCCGCCCGACGGGCGCGCAGCTGGTCCGCAACCCGCTGCTCGGCGAGGATGGGCGCGTGCGGTGGCCGAGCGAGCGCTACGCGACGGAGTACGGCGACCTCTCGCCGCACCTCACGGGCCCGCCGGCGCCGGACGACGATGGCGAGCGCGTCCGCCGCCGCCTGCTGCTCGACCTGCCCGACGCATGGTGAGCTGGGGCATCGCGGGGTGCGGGTGGATCGCCCGCGACCACGTCGCGCCCGCGATGGGGAGCGTCGGCGCGCTGCTGGACCCCGACCCGTCGCGCCGCGACGCGATGCCCGTCGAGGCGCCGGTCTCGACGGACGACGTCGACGCGTTCCTCGCCGCGCCGACCGACGCGATCTACGTCGCGACGCCGAACCACACGCACCGCGCGCTCGTCGAGGCCTGCGCCGCCGCGGGCAAGCCCGTGCTCTGCGAGAAGCCCATGGCCACCTCGCACGCCGACGCGCAGGCGATGGTCGAGGCGTGCGACCGCGCCGGCGTCGCCTACGCGACCGCGCACAACCAGCGCTGGCACCCCGCGCACGCGCGGCTGCGCGAGCTCGTCGCGGCGGGGGAGCTCGGCCGGATCCGCCAGGCGCGCATCCACTACGCCTGCACCGCGCCGCCCTGGTGGGGCGAGGGCGACTGGCACTGGGACCGCGAGAAGGCGGGCGGCGGCGCGCTCTTCGACCTCGCGCCCCACGGGCTCGACCTCGTCGCGACGCTCCTCGACCAGGAGCTCGTGGAGACGACCGCGATGCTGCAGGGCGGCGGACGCGGTCGAGGAGGGCGCGATCGTCCTGGCCCGCTACGCCGACGACGCGCTCCTCACCCTCCAGGTCTCCTACGCCTGCCCCGAGACGCTCCCGCGCCGGCGGCTCGAGCTCGTCGGCACGGAGGGGATGGCCGTCGCGGAGAACACGATGGGGCAGACGCCGGGCGGGAAGCTCACCTTCATCCCGGCGGCGGACGGCGTGCCGGTCGACGTCCCCTTCGACCTCGCGGGCGACCCCTTCGCGCTGCAGGTGCAGGCGTTCGAGCGCGTGGTCGCCGAGGGCGCCGCGTGGCCCTGGCCCGTCACCCGCGACCTCGCGGTCATGGCCGCGATCGACGCCCTCGCCACGTCGAGTCGTCGGTTGATCCCGCCGACCGGGACGAAGCGACGACTCGACGCCCCGGAGGGGGTGCACGCGTGAGCCCGGGGTACCTCCCCTTCGCCGGGGCGCTCGAGATCCCCGCGTGGCTGTGCGAGAACTGCGGCTCCTGGCAGCGCTGGTTCGAGCGCCCGCCGGCCTGCCCGCTGTGCGTCGACGCCCGCCACGTCCTGCCGCAGGAGGGCTGGAGCTTCCTCACCCTCGAGGAGGCGCGCGCGAAGTACCCGTGCGTCGTCGACGAGCCCGAGCCCGGGATCCTGCGGCTCCGCAACGACCCCGCGCCGGGCATCGGCCCGATGGGCTACGTCCTCGGCGACGTCGCGTTCGAGTGCTGCGCGGTGCCGTCGGAGGAGGCGCTCGAGCGGATCGGCTCCCTGCGGGTCGCGGCTGCGTCGCACCCCCACAGCTACGGCGCACTCCACCTCCTGCAGGACACGTTCGACTGCGAGGTCGCGCTGCACCCGGCCGACCTGCAGTGGAGCTCCGCGCTGCGGGTCACCTGGCCGTGGGACGAGTCCCTCGAGATCGGACCCGGCCTGACGCTCCACCTCAGCGCGGGCCACTTCGCCGGCCACGCCGTCCTGCACGACGCGGAGCGCCGCATCCTCTTCTGCGGCGACGCGCTGAAGTTCGAGCTCGATCCCGACGACGAGCGGCGCGCGACGACGATCTCCGCCCACAAGGCGTTCGTCCGCGGCATCCCGCTGAGCCCGAACGAGCTCCGGCGCTACCGCGAGCTGTTCGCCACCCTCGACTTCACCCAGACCTGGACGCCGTTCGAGCAGGCCGCGAACGCCGGCCGCGACGAGGCGCTGAAGCTCATCGACGGCATGCTCGCCACCCGCTCCCACGCCGCCCCCGTCCCCTTGGCCGACCTGTGAGCGCGCACGACGCCGTCGCGGCCTACCGCGCGCTGCTCGAGCGCTCGGGCGCGGAGCTCGTCGAGTTCCCGATCACGGGCCTCGACCGCACGGGCGTCCCGGTCCACACCGTCGCCGCGTTCCTCCCGGGCGGGCGGCTGCGCAACGGCGTGGGCTACGGCGTCGACGAGGCCGCGGCGCAGGCCAGCGCGCTCGGGGAGTGCGTCGAGGTCCTCTTCGGGACGACGGCGCTCCCGGAGCCCGTGCCGTTCGACCCGGCCACGGCGGTCGACCCGCGCGAGCTCATCCCGGACCCGGAGGCCGACCTCGACGCAGCCCCGCCGCTGGGTCCGCGCGCAGCGGCTCCCGCAGGGCGACGAGGTGCTCGTCCCGCTCGAGTGGGCCGCGCACACGAGCGCGGACCTCCCCGCGGGCTACGTCCCGTGGATCACGCCGATCACGAACGGCCTCGGCGCGCACACGGACCGCGACGCGGCGCTCGACCACTGCCTGCGCGAGCTCGTCCAGCGCGACGGCAACGGCGTGAGCTACCGGGCGCTCGACCGCGGCATCGGCGTCGACGTCGAGCTCCCGAGCCCCGCGCCCGGCATCACGCCGATCCTCAAGGCCGCGGAGTGCGACCTCGGGATGACGAACGTCTACGTCGTCGGGGACGACACGGACCCGCCGCATCCGCTCTCCGTGACCGCCTGCGGCGAGGCGGCCGGCCCCGACCGCGACCAGGCGATCGGCAAGGCGCTGCGCGAGTTCGCCGCCTCGCACGTCCGCAAGGTCTTCAACCACGGGCCGCTCGACCCGATCTTCGCGCTCGCGCCCGAGCGCTACCGCGAGCACGTCCGCTCCCTCGACGTCTCGGGGGAGGAGCCGCGCGCGCTGGAGGCGATGCTCGCGTGGCTCGAGATGGGGCCCGAGGAGCTCCGTGAGCTCGCCGCCCGCACGACGGACGTCGGCACGATGCTCGGCCGTCGAGGAGCTCCCGCACGCGCCGGACCGGACGACCTACGAGCTGCTCGTCGAGCGCGGCTTCGAGGTCCTCGTCGTCGACCTCACGCCGCCCGGCGACCACGGCGTCCACGTGCTCAAGGCGATCGTTCCCGGCCTCGAGGTGGAGACCGTGAGCTACGGCCGCTGCGGCGCCCGCAACCTCGATCGCCTCCTCGAGCGCGACCTCGGCCTCGTCGGCACGAGCAAGCCGCCGCCCACCGCGGTCCGCCTCCCGCTCCCCGAGCGCGACGGCCGCACCGGCGCCTGGCTCGACCCGGCCGCGCTGCGCCGCGTGGTCGGCGACCTCTACCCCCTCTACCGCGAGCCCGCCCGCCACGTCGCGGCGCTCGCGCTCGCCCACCGCTGAGGAGCCGCATGCTGCGCTACGCCTACAACACGAACGGGATGCAGAACCACCGGCTCGAGCACGCGCTCGAGCTGCTCGCGGAGCACGGCTACGACGGCGTCGCGC
Organism: uncultured Solirubrobacteraceae bacterium; assembly: GCA_963844155.1. GTDB lineage: Bacteria > Actinomycetota > Thermoleophilia > Solirubrobacterales > Solirubrobacteraceae > Paraconexibacter. Next base: position 917,485 of record CAWJMY010000001.1, on the reverse strand, counting down.
TCACGCTCGACGTCCAGCACCTCGACCCCATCCCGACGAACCTCCTCAAGCGGGCGTTCCTCGTCCGGCAGCGGCTGGACGACCTCGGCCTGGGCTGCGTCATCGAGACGGGCGCGCGCTTCCTGCTCGACCCGCGCCACAAGCACGAGCCGACGCTCGTCTCGCCCACGCCGCAGGAGCGCGAGCGGCGCCTCGACTTCCTCAAGGACGCGATCGACGTCGCGCACGTGCTCGAGGCGGAGTGCGTCTCGTGCTTCGCGGGGATCCCGCACGTGCTCGAGCTCGAGGAGGCGCGCGCGCACCTGCTCGAGGGCCTCGAGCGGCTGAACGCGCACGCCGCGGCGAAGGGCGTGCGGGTCGCGCTCGAGCCCGAGCCCGGCATGGCGATCGCCGACCTCGACGACGCGCTCGCCGTCCTCCCGGAGCCCCAGTGGCTCGCGCTCGACGTCGGCCACTGCCTCGTCACGGAGGAGCGCGACCCGGCCGCCGCGGTCCGCGAGTTCGCGCCCCGCGCGGCGACGATCACCGTGGAGGACATGCAGCGCGGGGAGCACGTCCACCTTCCCGTTCGGCGAGGGCGACCTCGACCTGCCGTCGGTCCTCGGCGCGATCACGGAGGTCGGCTTCGGCGGCCTCGTCTGCGTCGAGCTCTCGCGCGAGTCGCACCGCGCGCACGAGCTCGTCCCCGCGAGCATCGCGGCGCTGCGCGAGGCCGAGCGGGCCGCGACGACGGCATGAGGATCTGCTTCGTCTCCCGGCGCTACTTCCCCGCGGTGAGCGGGATGAGCGTCTACGCCACGAACCTCCTCCGGGAGCTCGTCGCGCTCGGCCACGAGGTGACGATGGTCTCGCAGTACCGCGGCGACGAGGCGGGCACCCGCGTGTACGGCGGCGGGCCGCCCCCGCCGGTCCCGGGCGTGCGCGTCATCGGGCGCGAGGCGCTCGGGGAGCAGAGCGGCGGGGACTTCGAGCGCGACCTCGACGACCTCGTCACGCAGGTCCTGGACTCCGGCCCGTACGACCTCGTCCACGCGCAGTACGGCTACCCGACGGGCCTGGCCGGCATGGAGGCGGCGAGGCAGCTCGGCGTCCCGTGCGTCGTGAGCATCCAGGGCGGCGACGGCCACTGGGTCGGCTCGTGCTGCGCGACGCACCTCGAGGCGATGCGGATCGTCTGCGAGCACGCGAACGCGCTGCTGATCGGCGCGGCCTCCTTCCGCGACGAGGTCGTCGAGCGCCTCGGCGTCGCCCCCGAGCTCTTCACGCTCGTGCCGGGCGCGGTCGACGTGGAGCGCTTCAGGCCGGCACCGGAAAGGGGTCAGGCCCCTTTGCGGTGGCCCACGCTGCTCTACCACGGGCGCGTCGACCGGCGGAAGGGGATCCTCGACCTGCTCGAGGCGCTGCCGGAGGGGCAGGAGCTCGTGGTCAGCGGCATCGGGCCGGACAGCGATCCCGCCCGCGAGGCCGCGCCGCCGAGCGTCCGCTTCCTCGGCCAGATCGACTACGACGGACGTCCCCGCGGTCTACGGCGAGGGGGACGTCTTCGTCTCCCCGACCTACGCCGAGGGCTTCTCGAACACGGTGCTGGAGGCGATGGCGGCGGGGCTGCCGATCGTCTCGACGAACGCCGTCGGGGTCGTCGACTGCCTGCGCCACGAGGAGAACGCGCTGCTCGTCGACCCCGGCGACGTCGCCGGCCTCCGGGCCGCCATCGAGCGCCTCAACGACGACCCGGAGCTCCGCGACCGCCTGCGCACCGCCGCGCTCGAGGAGGTCCGCGCGACCTACGCCTGGCCGCGCGTCGCCGCGCTCATCGACGCGGAGTACGAGCGGGTCGCCGGGACCACCCCGGGCGCGGACTGGGAGGTCCCGCGCGCCGTGCTCCCCTGCCGCTTCCGCGACGCCCCGCACCTGCTGTGAGCCCCCGGCTCGTCGCGGTCTCCCCGCACCTCGACGACGCCGTGTTCTCCGCGGGCGCGACCCTCGCGGCGCTGCAGGCCGACGGCTGGGAGGTGCAGGTCGTCACGACGTTCACCGCGAGCGTCCCGGACCCGCGGGGCTTCGCCCTGGCCTGCCAGACGGACAAGGGCCTCGGCCCGGAGGTCGACTACCTGGCCCTCCGGCGCGCGGAGGACGAGGAGGCGCTCAGGAGGCTCGGGCTTCCCGCGCCCATCCACCTCCCGTTCGCCGAGGCCCCGCACCGCGGCTACGAGAGCGCGCCGGCGCTCTTCGCCGGCCCCCACGCGGACGACGCGATCGCCGCGGCAGCTCGCGCCCGGCGCTCGCGCCGCTCCTCGAGGGCGCCGACCTCGTCCTCGCCCCCCTCGGCCTCGGCGGCCACGTCGACCACCTGCAGGTCCTCGCCGCGCTCGGCTCCCGTCCGCGCGTCCACTGGCACGACCTCCCCTACGCGCTGCGCGAGCCCGGCCCCGCGGACGCCCGGGTCCACCCCGGCGCCGCCGCGCACCTCGAGACGAAGCTCGACGCCTGCGCCGCCTACGCCACGCAGCTCGGCTTCCAGTTCGGCGGCGAGGCGGGCATGCGGGCGGCCCTGCGCGGGGTGCCCGAGCGCTTCGATGCGCCGTTCTGAGGTCCATCCGGCCATCCTCGGTTCCGCCGCGCGAAGCCCCCGCTACCGTGGCGGCGCATGCGCCTGCGCCCGGCCCTCCTCCTGGTCCTCCTCGCGACGGCGCTCGGCACCACCGCGCCCGCCGCCCAGGCCCGCCCGTCCATCGGCTTCGCCGACCAGAAGCCGGCGATGTTCAAGGACCCGCGCTTCGCGAGCCTGAACATCCGCCAGGCGCGCTTGAACCTCCCGTGGGACGTCCTCCAGGATCCCATCACGCTCGAGATCGTCGACGCGTGGATGGCCGGGGCGAAGCTGCGCGCCGTCACGCCGCTGCTCACGATCGACCGCTCCAGGCGCCCTGGGCTGGCCGCGAAGAACCCGACCGCGGCCTCCCTGGCGACCCAGGTCCGCGCGTGGCGCGCGCGCTGGCCCGGCCAGGTGCAGCTCCTCTCCACCTGGAACGAGGGGAACATCAACAAGCAGCCGGCCCTCGTCGCGCAGTGGTGGCTCGCCGTCCGCAAGGCGTGCCCCGGGTGCACGGTCCTGGGCGCCGACCTCGTGGATCGCACGAACGCCGCCTCCTGGGCGCGGCGGTTCATCCTGGCGGCGAAGGTCGCCCCCACCGTCTGGGGGCTGCACAACTACGTCGACGCGAACACCTTCACCACCCGCAACACGAAGCTGTTCCTGCGCGCGATCAAGGGGCGCATCTGGCTCACGGAGACCGGCGGCGTCCTCTCGCGTTCGAGGGCGAGCGTCCCGTTCCGTGGCGTGGGGCCCGACCATGCCGCGAAGGCCACGGCGTTCCTCCTGCGGCAGATCGCGCCGCTCGACCCGAAGCGCATCCAGCGCGTCTACCTCTACTCGTGGGGCACGACGGCGACGGATCGCAACTGGGACTCCGGGATGATCGGGCCGGACGGCACGGAGCGGCCGGCCCTCCAGGTCCTGCGCTGCTTCCTCGGCCGGTGCGCGAACCCCCTGCCGCCCGTCCCGGCGTTCCTCCAGCCGCCCGCACCCGAGCCGCCGCGCCGCCGCCCGCCCGCCCCGCCGCCGGCCGAGGCGACGCCGCCACCGCCGGCCGAGCCGAGCCCGCCGCCGGCGGAGCAGACGCCGCCCCCGTCGGACCCGGCGCCCCCGCCGTCGGACGCCTCGCCGCCGCCACCGCCGCCCGCGTAGTCGAACCCCCGGAATGCCAACTCCCACCATCGCGGTGGGAGATCGGTTAGGCTCCCCTAAGTCATGAGCGAGCCGACCGCAGTCGTCCCGACGTCCGAGCCGCCCTGCCGCGAGAAGCGCGGCGCCCCGCGTGGCGTCATCTGGGTCGCCGGCCTGGCCATCGTGGCCGGGCTGGTCTACCTCATGGCGACCGCGACCACGGGCCCGACGGATCCCACGGAGATCCGCCAGAGCCACGGCACCGCGGTGTTCAACTCGTCGATCATCGTCTTCCGCGAGGGGCTCGAGGCCGTCCTCATCTTCGCGGCCGTGACCGCGAGCTTCCTGGGCGGGAACAAGTCCCGCCGCCGCCCCGTCGTCCTCGGCGCCGCCTGCGCCTTCGGGGCCACGATCCTCACCTGGTTCGTCGCCCAGGCGATCCTCGACGCGGCCAGCTCCCTCGGCCCGAAGCTCGAGGCCATCACGGGCTTCCTGGCGATCATCGTCCTGCTGATCGTCCTGAACTGGTTCGTCCACAAGGTCTACTGGAGCCAGTGGATCGGCAAGCACCACCGCCAGCGCCGCAAGCTCCTCGCGCAGACGGGCTGGGCCGCGACGTTCGGCCTCGTCGCGCTCGGCTTCACGAGCGTCTACCGCGAGGGCTTCGAGGTCGTGCTCTTCCTCCAGACCCTCCAGCTCGAGGCCGGCACGAGCACCGTGCTCGAGGGCGTCGGGATCGGCCTCGCCGCCACCGCCCTGGTCGGCGTCGCGGTCTTCTACCTCCACCGCAAGCTGCCCTACAAGAAGATGCTCATCCTCACGGGCGTCCTGGTCGGCGTCGTGCTCGTGGTCATGATCGGCGGGACCGCGCTGACCTTCTCCGAGCTCGGCTGGATCCCGCAGCACGAGCTGCCCTTCTCCATCCCGGGCTGGCTCGGCTCCTGGTTCGAGGTCTACGCCTACTACGAGACGATCGCCGCGCAGCTCCTCGCCGCCGCCTTCGTCATCGGCTCCTACTACCTGGCCGAGCACCTGAAGGTCCGCCGGCCGGTCAAGCGCGGCGAGCAGCCCGCCGTCCGCGCCTCCGCGCCGCCCGTCGAGGCGCGGGTCCCCGCCCTCGACCGGGAGCTCGAGCCGGCCGTCTAGCCCCGCGGGGCGGGCCGTCCCCGGACGGCCCGCCGCGCTACCCTTCGCCCCGCGCCGTCGTAGCTCAGCTGGTAGAGCACTTCACTCGTAATGAAGGGGTCAGCGGTTCGAATCCGCTCGACGGCTTGCCCCGCCAGGGCGCCCGGCGTCCCCGCCGGCGCCCGACGTCAGACGGAGGAGTTCGGGAAGAGGTCGCCGTCGCGCAGGTGGACGACCACCTCGCCGGCACCGCGGGAGCGCACGTAGCGCTTGGCCGCCGTCTCGGCGGCCGCAGCGTCGGCGAACGAGGCGTAGGTGCCGCCCCCGTCGAGCTCGACGTCCCAGCTCCCGTCCCGCTGGGGGACGACGTGGATGCGGCAGCCCGGCGTGGCCGGCCGGTGCTCCTTCGTGGCGGCCGCCGCGCGCACCCTGGCGGGGACGGGGCGGGCGGCGATGCGGGCGGGGGCGGGGCGGGCGTGGAGCATCGTTCTGGAGTGGAAGATGCCCGGGATCGGGCATGCCTGAATCGCCTTGGTCAGCCGCCGACCCCAAGCGGGCGCGTCACCCTCGCACGAGGCGCTCCGTGCCCACTTCGAGGTGGCCGCTGCCGCCCCGGGCCAGGTAGCCCGTGGCCCGGATCTCGTCGCCGATGCGGGGCAGCCGGCCGATGTCCAGGGTCTTCGGGACCTTCACGATCCGCAGGCGCCGTTCGGCGACGACGATGAAGTGGCGGTCCCCGTCCCCGTCCTCGTCGACGAGCTCGCGCCAGACGACCCGCCCCCGGACCCGCGCGCACGGCGGCCGGCGGCCGTCGAGCAGCGGTGGGTCCTCGGCGCGGCAGGCGCGCGCCCAGGCGGGGAGCGGGCCCTCGTCGCGGTAGGCCTCGGCGTAGGAGCCCTGGCCGGCGAGGACCCAGGCGCCGGCGGCGAGGGCCAGGACGACGAGCGCGAGGGCTCCGAGCACGCGTGGGATCCGGCTGCGCCGCATCGGGTCCAGGCTAGGACGACGCCGCTCGCGGGCCCACGGGTGCCTGGGCGTCCACTCGCGGGACGGGACCTGTGGGGAGCGGGCGCTGCGGCCGATGACGAGGCAGATGGGCTTCGCCACCCGCACCCCGACCCGTTCCGTGGCTCCCCCGGCGCGTCCCCGGCTGCCGCGGATGCCCCACGGCGTCGACCCGCCGCCCCCCGGGGTCAGCCGCGCGGAGCTCCGGGCCTTCGACGCGCTCATCGCCGAGCGCGGTGTCTGCGCGCGCTACCAGCCGATCGTCGAGCTCGACTCGGGGGTGACCGTCGGGTGGGAGGCCCTGGCCCGCGGGCCCCAGGGCTCGCCGCTCGAGTACCCCGACCGGCTCTTCGGCGTCGCGGAGCAGCTGGGCCGCACGGACGACCTCGACTTCGTGTGCCGGGCCGCCGCGCTCGACGGCGCGGTGGACGCCGGGGTCGGCCGCGCGCAGGAGCTCTACGTGAACGTGGAGCCCAGCGTCACGACCGTGGACGTCCCCGGCTTCCTGACCCGGGCCGTCGAGCGGGCCTCCCGGGAGCTGCGGGTGACGGTCGAGGTCACGGAGCGCGCCTTGACCGCCGACCCGGCAGGGCTGATCGCGCTCGTCGAGCTCTACCGCAGCTTCGGGTGGGGGATCGCCCTGGACGACGTGGGCGTCGACCCCCGGTCGGTCAGCCTCATGCCGCTCGTGCAGCCCGACGTCATCAAGCTCGACATGTCCTTCCTGCACGAGCCGATGACCCGGGAGCGTGCCCGCACCGCCCACGCGGTCCTCGCGGAGGCCGAGCGCTCCGGCGCGCGCGTGCTCGCGGAGGGCATCGAGACCGACGGAGCACCTCGAGGCGGCGCTCGGCCTCGGCGCCGAGCTCGGCCAGGGCTGGTTCTTCGGGCGGCCGGGCGCGCTCGTGCCCGCCCGCCGCACCCGGGGCACCGGTCGCGTCGGCCACCCGACCGCCGGCGGCACGGCGGGCGAGACGCCGTTCGCGTTCCTGAGCCCGCGGCGCCCGATGCGCACGGCACCCAAGCGCCAGCTCCTGGAGATGAGCCTCGCGCTCGAGGAGGAGGCGCTGGGCCGCGGCCCGTCGGTCGTGCTGCTCAGCACGTTCCAGGAGGCGGACTTCTTCACGCCCGCCAACGGGCGGCGCTACGAGGCGATCGCCGCCCGGGCGGCCTTCGTCGGCGCGCTCGCCGTCGGCCTCGGGGACGAGCCCGCGCCCGGCGTGCGCGGCGCGCGCATCGCCGAGGACGACCCCCTGCGGGGCGAGTGGGACGTCGTCGTCCTGGGTCCCCACTTCGCCGGGGCGTTCGTCGCCCGCGACCTCGAGGTCCCGGGGCTCCCGGACGCCGATCGCCGCTTCGAGTACGCCCTCACCTTCGAGCGGGACCTCGTCGTGGCGCTCGCCACCCGCCTCATGCGCCGCATCACCTCGCGCGTCGCCTGACGCCCGCCCTCAGCGGCGGCCCACCTGCACGACCTGCTGGTAGGTGCCGCGGTCCTGCCACGGGACGGCCGGGACCGCCGCCGCGCCGGCCGTGATCGACGTGAGCTGGTCGCAGGAGGGCGGGGAGGTCTCCGGGCAGGTCGCCGGCAGCTCGACCTTCGCCGGGTCGCCCACCGTCCTGGCGGCGGCCTCGAGGCTCGAGAGCAGCTGCGTGCGGCAGGCGGCCAGGCGTCCGCGGCCGCAGTAGCCGCGGCTCAGCCGCCCGCGCACGGGCCGGCCGAGCAGGGTCCGCAGGTCCTTGACGACGTAGGAGTACCAGCCGAAGAAGAACGTGTCCGGGCCGTCCTTCGGGAGGTAGTCGATGTGGTTGATCGCGTCGATGCGGTCGATCGCGGGCTGCCCGAGCACCGGCTGGTAGATCGCGGCCACGAGCGGGCGCCACCAGGCGTCCATGAGCGCGACGGCTCCCGCGTGCTCGTAGCTCCCGTTCCCGTCGGCGTCGCGACGGTGGGCGCCCGTGGCCTCCCACGCCCGCAGGGCGTCGAGCGCGGGCTTCACCGCGGGCGGGACGCTGCCGCGGTCGATGACCCGCAGCAGGTAGGGGAGCACCTCCTGCCCGCGGAGGTCGACGGTCCCCGCGTCGCCCATCGCCCCCGCGAGCTCGCCGAGGCCGATCCGGCGGTCCCCCGTGCGCAGCAGGACCCGGACGCGGCGCTCGAGGCGCTGGGAGCGGTGCGTCGGGCCGTACTCCCAGTCCGCGTCGCTGGCCCGCCAGCCCGGCGCCTGCTTGTTGTTCCAGGAGACGAGGTAGCCCCGCGCCGGGTCGACGGCCTGCGGCAGGCGCCGCACGGGCAGGGTGCGCGAGGTGTGGGCCACGGGGTCGAAGCCCTGCCAGTCCCAGCCGCCGTCGCCCCAGGTCGGGAAGTCGGGGGACGTCCCGCGGTGGCGGACGGGGTACAAGCCCGGACTGCACGTAGGCCGTGTGCGCGTCGTCGGCGTAGAACCAGTTGTAGGAGCCCGTCACGCGCGCGATGCGCCGCTGGAAGTCCTGCGGCCCCGCGACGTCCCCCGTGGCCAGCAGGCTCAGGCCCTCGGCCGCGCCCGCCTCCTGGAAGTAGGAGGCACGGGCGCGTGCGAAGGCGACGGGCACGCCGCCCACGGTGCCGCGGGCGATGATCGGGCCGTGCACGGAGCGCTCGACGCGGAGGGTCGCCGCGAACGGCGCGGCCGCCGGGTCGGCGGCGAGGTCGGCGGGGCCGGGCGTCCAGGCGAGCTCCCGGCGCTGCACCTGCAGCGCGACGCAGCGCCCGCCGCGCATGTACGAGGTGGCGCCGATGTCCGGGCGGCTGCCGTCGGGCGAGCAGAGCCGCTCGGCGAAGACGTCCGTGTTGTCGCCCTGGGCGGTCGTGACGCTCCACGCGTAGCCCGGTCCGCGCCCGGCGATGGGGTAGATCCCCGCGCCGGGGACGACCGCGCCGCGCACGAGCACCCCCGGACCGCGGAGGACGACCTCGTCGAGGATGGACGGGGCGTAGAAGCCGACCTGCGGCCCGGCGACCATGATGGGCCGCCCGCCGACCGCCTGCCGGGCGCCGATGAGCATCGCGTTGGACGCGTGCGGCTTGAGGCGCAGGCCCGTGCGCAGCAGCGACCCCGTGCCGCGCGCCGCGCCGCTCCCGCTCCGGCGCTCCACGTGCGAGTCCGGCACGATCGAGCCCGGGTCCGGGAGCGCGACGCTGCGCTGGACCGTGCGGCCCGGGTCGTCGAACGCGAAGCGCTTGGTCACGACGGTCGGGGCCTCCGGGTCGTCGCGGCGCCGGAAGTCCTCGAAGACGCGGCGGGCCTTGCTGGTCGACCCGAACCGCTGCCGCAGGGCCGAGAGCACCTGCGCGTCGAGCAGCTCGGCGCCGCCGCCCAGCCCGTAGTAGCCGTTGAGCAGGCCGAGGATCGCCACGGAGTCGATCGTGCGCCACTCCTCGAGGGGCTGGCCGATCGCGGCGTACTCCGCGGGCATGAGCCGCGGGTCGGCGCGGGCGGCGGCGATGAACGCGTTCACGCCCGGCGGTGTAGGCGACGATGTCGCGCTGCACCTGTGCGCCCTCCGGGCTCTTGGCGGCCGCCCCCTCGAGCTGGGCGCGCAGCTCGCCGTCGGTGTAGTCCGTGACGGCGGCCTGCGCCGCGTCGGCCTTGAGGTTCGCGTCCCCGATGCCCGGGCCGATGAACGAGCTCAGCCGCGCCTCCGCCGTCCGGCGCAGGACGTCCATGAGGAAGAGCCGGTCCTGCGAGCCCGCGTAGCCCGCGCCCCACATCGTGTCCTCCCGCGTGGCGCCGGTGACGTACGGGACCGCGTAGGCGTCCCGGGCGATCGTCACGCCGGCCTTCGGCATGAGCACCGACGTCGGCGCGGCCGGGGGCTCGAGCGGTGCCGGCTTGAAGAAGCGGTCGAGCTGGTCGTCCGGGACGTTCGCGACGGGCAGCAGGCGGTTGAACATGTCGCGCTGGTTCACGAACGTCGCGGGCGGCTGGCCCGTGGCGGTGGACTCCCCGAGCGTGAGGGCGTCGACGCCCTGGCCCTGCCCCATCGGCAGCAGGGAACGGAACTCCGTCGGCTCGGCGCCCGCCGCCGCCGCGGGCAGGAGCAGGAGCAGGCCGACGAGGGCGGGGAGCGCGCGCACCGCGCCATCCTGCCTGAAGCCGCCCGTCGACCGGGAGCTGGAGCACGAGCGTGGTGGACGCGCTCCGCCGGAACGCCCGCGGCCCTAGGCTGCTCCCGAGGAGCTCGTCGAGCGTGCGCCCGCTCACGACGGACGCGGGCTGCTCGGCCACGACGTCCGAGCCGGGGCGCGCGTGCTCGTCCCGCCGCTTGAGCAGCAGCCACTGCGGCTTCGCGCCCCCGCCGGTCCGCTGCAGGACCCAGCCGCCGCGCAGCTTCTCCCCGCGCAGCACGAAGACCGCGTGCCCCCGCTCCAGCGCCTCGGGCCAGGCGACGCGCCCGCCCTGCTCGTAGAGCCCGCGATCCCAGACGACCACCCCACCGGAGCCGAGCGGCCCCTCGAACGCGTTGTGCGCGAGGTCGTGGTCGCCGACCTGCACCGCGAAGCGCTTGACCGCCGGGTCGAGCGACGGGCCCTTGGGCACCGCCCACGAGCGCATGACGCCCCCGACCTCGAGCCGGAGGTCGAAGTGCCGCGCCGTCGCGGCATGCTCCTGCACGACGAAGACCCCCGCGGCGACGCCGCGCAGCGCGAACTGCTCGTGCCCCTCGACCTTCGCGGGGGCCACGTCGAGCGCCGTCACCGAAGCGCCCGGCGGACCCTCCCGGAGCCCGTCGTGGAACGTGTCCAGCGCCTCCGCGTCGCCCTCCGCGTGCAGGGTGACCGAGCCGTCGTCCTCGTTGCGCACCCAGCCGCGGAGCCCGAGCTCGAGGGCCCGGGCCTGCGTGGCCTGCCGGAAGCCGACGCCCTGAACGCGCCCGCGCACCGTGGCCCGCAGCGCGGCGCGCGCCACGGCTCAGACCGTCTCGAGCTCCCGCGCGGTCTCGGCCTGGACCGTCTCCATGTCGGGCATCGGCGCCGGCTCGAGCACCAGGAGCGCGACGACCATGCCGACCGCCACGAGCCCCGCCCCGATGAGGTAGGCCACGTGGTAGCCGCCGTTGAGCGCAGCGGCCACGCCCTCGCCGTCCGCGCGCAGCGCGTCCGTGCGGGAGGCGGCGAAGGTCGCGAGGACCGCGAGGCCGATGGCGCCGCCGACCTGCGTGCTCGTGTTGACCAGGCCGGAGGCCAGGCCCGCGTCCTGCGGCGTCGCGCCCGACATCGCGAGACCCATGAGCGCGGGGAAGCCGAGCCCGGCGCCGAGGCCGATGAGGACGGTCGGCGCGAGGAGGTCCGGGAGGAACTGCCCGTCGACCGGCGTGCGGGCGAAGAGCAGGAGCCCCGCCCCGATGGCCACGAGCGCCGGCAGCAGCGCGTTGCGGGCGCCGAAGCGCAGGATCACCGGGCCCGAGACCTTCAGGGACATGACGCCCATGGCGATCGTCGAGGGCAGGAACGCGAAGCCGACCTGGAGCGGCTCGTACTCGAGGACGCGCTGCAGGTAGAGCGCGCCCATGAAGAACATCCCGAACATGCCGGCGACCATGAACGACTGCACGACGTTCGCCCCGGAGACGTTGCGCGACTTGAAGAGGCGCAGCGGCATGAGCGGGTTCGCGATGCGCGCCTGGCGCAGCGAGGAACGCGCCGAGCAGCGCGAGGGAGACGAGGCCGAGGACCGCGGGCAGCGTCACGCTCGCGCCCTCCTCGCCGACCTTGAGGATCGCGTAGACGCCGACCATGAGGCCCGCGGTCAGCATCGCGGCGCCGGGGAGGTCCGCGCCCTTGTCCGTCCCGATGCCGGGCGCGTCCTCGACGAGGCGCACCGCGAGGATCCCGACGACGACGCCGAGCGGCACGTTGATCGCGAAGATCCAGTGCCACGAGACCTCCGTGAGGATGCCGCCGAGCAGCAGGCCGATGGACCCGCCGGCGGAGGCGACGAAGCCGAAGACGCCGATGGCCTTCCCCTGCTCCTTCGGCTCGGGGAACATCATCACGATCATCCCGAGGACCACGGCGGAGTTCAGCGCGCCGCCGACGCCCTGCACGAAGCGCGCCGCGATCAGCACCTCCTGGCTCGGCGAGAGCGCGCAGACCAGCGAGGCCGCCGTGAAGACCGCCATGCCGATGAGGAAGATCCGGCGCTGGCCGATGAGGTCGCCGATGCGCCCCGCGAGCAGCAGGAAGCCGCCGAAGGCGATGAGGTAGGCGTTCACGACCCAGGCCAGGCCGCTCGAGGAGAACCCGAGGTCGTCCTGGATGGAGGGCAGCGCGACGTTCACGACGGTGCCGTCGAGGACGATCATGAGGACGCCCGCGCAGAGGACGTAGAGCGCGAGCCAGCGCTTCCGGTCGTCGGCTGCGGCGTCCGCGGGCAGGGCAGGGGGCTCGGCAGTGGCCATGGCGGGAGTTCTAGCACATGGTTGGGAAGTCCGACCACGAAGTTGTGGAACCCGACCACCGTGGTACGCTCGCACCGATGGGACGCACCTACGGCGACGCCTGCGGCGTGGCACGCGCACTCGACCGCGTGGGGGAGCGCTGGGCGCTCATGGTCGTCCGCGAGCTCCTCCTGGGCCCCAAGCGCTTCACGGACGTGCGCGCCGGGCTGCCCGGGGTGAGCGCCGACGTCCTCGCCCAGCGCCTGCGCGAGCTCGAGGAGGCCGGGGTCGTCCACAAGCGCAAGCTGCCGCCGCCGGCCGCCGCGCAGGTCTACGAGCTCACGGAGTGGGGCCGCGAGCTCGAGGCCGTCGTCCTCGCCCTCGGCCGCTGGGGTGCCCGCGCCTGCGCGCCGCCCGAGGACGCGTGCATGAGCCTCGACGCGCACGTCCTCTCCCTGCAGACGCTCTTCCGCCCCGAGCGCGCCGAGGGGCTCACCGCGACCATGGCGCTGCGCTTCGGCGAGGAGCGCTTCGTCGTGGAGGTCGCCGGCGGGCGCTGCACGGCCGGCCGCGGCGAGCCCGCCGCGCCGGACGTCGTCGTCACGGGCGACCCGGGCGCCTTCCTGGCCGTGGTGCACGGGCGGGCGGAGCTCGCGCCCACCCTCGCGGCGGGCGCCATGACCATCGAGGGCCCGCCCGCGGTCGCCGAGCGGCTGCTCGGCCTCTTCCCGCTCCCCGAGCCGGCCCTGGCCTAGGCGGCCTTCGGCCCGAGCCGCACGGGCAGCGTCGTCAGCTGGTTGACGAACACGGCCTGCGCGGCGCGCGGCGTGCCGTCGACGGCGATCCCGGGGTACGCGCGCAGCGTCTCCTCCATGAGGACCCGCAGCTCGAGGCGCGCGAGCGCCGTGCCCAGGCAGAAGTGGCGACCGCCCGCGCCGAACGCGTAGTGCTCGGCCCTGCGCCGGAGGTCGAAGCGGTCCGGGTCGTCGTAGAGCTCCTCCGCGCGGCCGGCGCTCGGGTACCACATGACGACCTTGTCGCCGGCCTTCACGGGCTGGCCGCCGAGCTCCGTGTCGACGGTCGCCGTGCGGCGGAAGTGCGCGAAGGCGGGCCACATCCGCAGCGCCTCCTCGACCGCGTCGGCGGTGAGGGAGGGGTCGTCGAGGAGGAGCTGCCGCTGCTCCGGGTCCTCCATGATCGCCCGCATGCCCTGCGTGTAGACGCCCTTCGTCGAGTCGGTCCCCGCGGTCATGAGCAGGAGGAAGCCCATGACGATCTCGTTCTCGGTCAGGCGCTCCCCGTCGACCTCGGCCTGCACGAGGACCGTCGTGAGGTCGTCCTTCGGCTCGGCGACCCGCTCCGCGATGAGCCCCTGGCAGCGCTGGATGACCTCGGGGACGTCGCGCGCCATGACGGTCTCCGGGCCCTCGGGGTTCACCTCGGGGTCGTCCGCGGAGACGATCGCGTTGATGACGCGCGCCCAGGCCTCGTCGTCCTCGGGCGGGGTGCCCATGAAGGAGCCGATGACGCGGGAGACCGCGGGCTGCGCGACGTCCGTGACCAGGTCGCACGTCTCGCGGCCCTCGAGGCCGTCGAGCACCCCGCGGACGATCGCCCGGATGCGGTCCTCGTGCTCCGCGGTCCGCTTGGGGGTGAACCCGCGCTGGAAGAGCGCCTTGAGCCGGTCGTGCTTCGGCGGGTCCATCCCGATGAACATCGCGTTCTGGATCTCGAGCGGGAAGAACTTCGAGGGCATCGCGAGGAAGCCCTCCGTCTCGGACGAGTAGGTCTGCCAGTCCTTCGAGACCTCCTTGATGTGCTCCGCGGAGGTGACGGACCAGAACCCGGGCTCCTCGGGGTACTCCGTGATCCCGGAGCTCCAGTGGACGGGGCACCGGCCCCGGAGCTCCTTGAAGAGCTCGAGGGGCGGGCCCTCGACCCAGTGCTCGCTGTCCAGGACGCGGACGTCGTCGGTCGGCCGGGGCTCCGTCGTGCTCATGCCCCAAGCCTGACACAGTGTCAAGGCCGGTGTCGCGCCGCGCGGGCAGGTGGCCGCCGCGGCCAACGACCGGGAGCTCCGGTGCGCCACTGCGGCTACCGTCCGGCGCGATGTCGGCTCCCGCGTCCACGGCCCACCTCGACCAGGCCGCCCGCGCGGACCTCGCCGCGGAGCTCGACGCCCTCGGGGACGCGGTGCGCGCGGACCTCGGCACGGAGGACGCCGCGTACATCCGCCGGGTCATCCGCACCCAGCGCCAGCTCGAGCTCGCCGCCCGCGTGCTCCTGCTCGCGGCGCGCAACCGCAACGCCGCGGTCGCCGGGACGCTCGCGCTGACCTTCTCGAAGGTCCTCGAGAACATGGAGCTCGGGCACAACATCATGCACGGGCAGTGGGACTGGATGCGCGACCCGGCGATCCACTCGACCACCTGGGAGTGGGACGCCGCGTCGACCGCGAAGTCCTGGCAGCACGCGCACAACTTCCAGCACCACACCTACACGAACGTCGTCGGGAAGGACCGTGACCTGGGCTACTCCGCGATGCGCGTCGACCCCGAGCAGCCCTGGCATCCGGTCTACCTCCTGCAGCCGCTCTACGGGCTGCTCATGGCGCTGACCTTCGAATGGGGCATCGCGGTCTACGACATGGAGCTCGACGCCGTCCGGCGGGGCGAGAAGCCGCGGGAGCAGGGGCGCCGGGAGCTCCGCGCGTTCGGGGAGAAGGCGCTGCTGCAGCTGGGCAAGGACTTCGCGCTCACGCCCGCGCTCGCCGGCCGCAAGGGCTTCCGCAACGCGCTGCTCGCGAGCCTGGCGGCGAACGTCGCGCGCAACGTCTGGGTCCACACCGTCGTCTTCATGGGGCACCTGCCCGAGCCCGCCGAGACGTTCACGGAGGAGCAGTACGCGGGCGAGACGCGCGGCGACTGGTACGTGCGCCAGCTCGCGGGCTCCTGCAACCTCGAGGGCACGCCGCTCTTCCACCTGCTCACGGGGAACCTCTCCCACCAGATCGAGCACCACCTCTTCCCCGACCTGCCGAGCAGCCGCTACGCCCGCCTGGCGCCGCGGGTCCGCGAGGTCTGCGAGCGCTACGGGCTGCCCTACCACTCGGGCCGCCTGGGCCGCCAGTACCGCTCCGTGGCCAAGAAGGTCCTGCGCCTCTCGTTCCCCGGCGGCGGCCCGACGCCACCGGCCGCGCCCGTCGTCCCGGCTCCGGCGCCCACCGCGCCGCGCGAGCCCGTGCCCGTCTGAGGGCGCGTCGCCCCCGTCCGCGCACGCCGCCGACTAGGGTCGCCCGCATGGCTCCCGCGATCACCCTGCACGTCCTCCCGCCGTCGCATCCGTGCCTCACCGCCGAGGCCGCGCTGCGGCTGAAGGGCCTCGAGTACGAGCGGGTCGTGCTGACCGCCGGGACGCACCCGCAGGCCATGGCCGAGGTCTACGGCGAGGGGCGCACGACGGTCCCCGGGATGCTCGTCGACGGGGAGCCCGTGCACGGCTCGCGGGCGATCACGGCGAAGCTCGACGAGCTCGTGCCCGAGCCCGCGCTGCTGCCCGACGACGCGGTCCGCGCGGCGGAGGCGTGGGGCGACGAGGAGCTCCAGGACCTGGGCCGCCGCCTGCCCTGGGGCGCGATGCACTTCCGGCCCGAGGCCATGGGGACCTTCGGCGGCGCCGAGCCGCTCGACCCGCCCGGGACGGACTTCGCGATGCGCTACGTCCGCGCCTCGTGGAAGTACCACGGGATCACCGCCGTGCGGCTGGCCGAGGACCTCGCGGGCCTGCCCGCGAAGCTCGACCGCATCGACGCCTGGGTCGCCGACGGCACGCTGGGCGGCGAGCGCGCGAACGCCGCCGACTTCCAGATCGGCGCGACGCTCCGCGTGCTGCTCACGGTCGAGGACCTGCACCCGCTCATCGTGGGCCGGCCGCTCGAGCAGCTCGCCCGCCGCCACTTCCCGGACTACCCGGGCCTCGTCCCGGCCGGCGCGTTCCCCGCGGGCTGGGTCCCCGCCGCGGGCTAGGCCCGCTCAGGTCTCGTCGCCGAAGGGGTCGGGCCGGCGGAGCCAGGCGCGCACGGCCTCGAGGTCGAAGAGCGCGTCCTCGCCCGCGTCGACCGCGACGGGCAGGCCGTCGCTCGCGACGGCGTCCCGGAGCCACTCGGGGGTGACCATGAGGTGGTCGGCGACCTCGGGCAGCGAGAGCAGGCGGCGCTCGGGCACGGCCCCATGGTGGCGCACGGGGCGTACGCTGCGCGCCATGGCCTACAGCACCGCCGAGGCGCAGCAGGAGATGCTCGACGACGTGGCGGTGGCGCTGGACGACCTCGCGGTCGCGCTCGCGGACCTCGGGGAGGCCTACGAGCTCCTGGACGACGCGACCGCCGACCGCCTCGAGGGGGAGCTCTTCAAGCCCGTCCAGCTGGCCTCGGGGCGCCTGAAGCGCACGGCGCAGGGCTTCGCGGAGCGCATGGGCCGGGAGCTGCGCGCGGTCGCGCCCGCCACGCCGGGCCACCCCTCGCAAGGCGTGCGTGGCTTCGTCGACCGGGCCGGGCAGCGCGGCGGCGGAGGCCGACGCGCGGATCGCGGAGCTCCAGGACTCCCTGCGGCCCGTGGACGTCGGCGACGCGGAGCTGCGCGCCGGGCTCTCGGAGGTCCGGCGGATGCTCGGGGACGTCCCCGGGCGCTCCCGGCTCTTCCTGCGGACGCTCGGGCGCTGAGGAGCGGGGCGCGCGTGGTCGCGACGCCGGCGCTCCTGCTCGACCCCGACGCGCTCGGGGCGAACCTCGCCGCGATGGCCGCGACGTGCGCGGCGGCCGGGGTCGCGCTGCGCCCGCACGTCAAGGGGCACAAGTGCGCCGCGATCGCCCGGCGGCAGCTCGAGGCCGGTGCGGTGGGGGTCGCCACCGCGACGCTGCGCGAGGCCGCGGCGATGGTCGACGGGGGCGTCGGGGACGTGCTCGTGACCTCCGTCCTGCCCCCGGCCCGGGCCGCGGACGCGGTTGCGCTCGCGCTGCGCGCGGAGCACCTCGCGCTCGTGGTCCACGACCCGGCGCTCGTCGGCGCGCTGGGGGTCGCCGCCCGTGGGGCCGAGACGGAGCTCGGGGTGCTCCTCGACCTCGACGTGGGGCAGCGGCGCGGCGGCGTCGCACCCGGGTCCGCGGCCCGCGCCCTGGCCGACGCCGTGGCGGCCGAGCCCGGCCTGGTGCTCCGCGGGGTCCAGGGCTACGAGGGCCACCTGCAGGGGATCGCGGACCCAGGCGAGCGCGCGGCGGGCTCCGCGGGGGCCATGGCGCTGCTCGGCACGGAGGTCGATGCGCTGCGCGCGGCGGGCCACGACGTGGGCTGGGTGACCACGGGCGGGACGGGGACCGCGGCCCTCGCCGCGCCGCACCCGGCGGTGACGGAGGTGCAGCCCGGCTCCTACGCGCTGATGGACGCGGCCTACGCGCGGGTCGGCGGCGTGACGTTCGCGCAGGCCGTGCACGTGGAGGCCAGCGTCCTGGCCGTCCTCTCGGCGCAGGAGGTCATCGTCGACGCGGGGACGAAGGCCCTCTCGACGGACGCGGGGCCGGCGGTCCCCGCGGACCTCGACGCCCGCTACGAGCCGGCGGGGGACGAGCACGGCCGCCTCACGGGCGCGCTCGCCGGGCTCGCGCTCGGGCGACCGGGTGCGCCTCGTCCCCTCGCACGCCGACACGACGGTCCTGCTCCACGCCGCCCTCCACCTCCCGGACGGCACGGCGTGGGCGGTGCGCGCTGAGGGCTCAGGCCTTCTGCTCGACCTGCGGCAGCCCCTTGCGCATGGAGCGCTCGAGGCCGAGCTTGATGACGCGGTCGAGGCCGGGCACGACGGCCCCGAACTCGATGACGTAGCGCAGGTGGGTCCCCGTGCCCTTGGGGGTGAAGTGCAGCTCCCCGTGGTGGCCGCGGAGGGGCGAGCCCTTCGTGATCTCGTAGACGATCCGCTCGTTCGGGACCGCCTCGATGACGGTCTCCTCGAACGCCGGGAGCGGGCCGAGCTTCAGCGTCCGGACGGAGCCGGCGCCGTTGCGGGAGGTGTCCCCGTCCTTCTTGCGCGTGATCTTCGCGCCGAAGATCGGCCCGAGGTTCTCGTGCTCGGCGAGGTGGGCGTACACCTGCTCGACGGGCTTGGAGTAGTCCTGGTGCACTTCGATCCGCTGCATGGGGCGAGACCCTACCCGCGGGGGCTACGCGGCAGGGGCGCGGCGCGCGGTCGCGGCGGACCAGCCCGGCGGCATGCAGGTCCGGGCGAAGTCCTCGCCGGCCTGCAGGGCGTGGGCCTGGTCGCGGGCGTAGAGGACGATCCGCCGCGGCGGGGCGTCGTCGGCGACCAGGCCGACCTCGTAGTCGTGGTCGGCCTGGGTCTCGCCCATGACGGGCGGGCGGCGCAGGTCGGCGACGAGCTCGGCCGCCTCCCAGGCGAACGCGAGCGCGGCGACGGGGAGCTCGGCCGCGGCCCGGTCCAGCGCGTCCGCGAGGTCGTCCGCGCCCAGGACGTGCTCGCGCAGGCTGGCCGCCGCGGCCGGGAGCGCGGCGATGGCCTCGGGGGTGAGGCTCAGGACGACCAGGTGCTCCGCCATGCCCCGAGGCTAGGGCGCGGGGGCGGGCTAGCCTCGGGCGGGCATGGAGCTCGCCCCGCGCACCACCCTCAGGCTCGGCGGCCCGGCCGCCCGGCTGGTCGAGGCCACGACCCCCGACGAGGTCGTCGCGGCGGTCGCCGAGGCGGACGCGGCCGGGGAGGAGCTGCTCGTCCTCGCGGGCGGCTCGAACGTCGTCGTGGCCGACGGCGGCTTCCCCGGCGTGGTCGTCGCGATCGCCACCCGCGGGGTGGAGCGCACGGAGGGCGGCGAGCGCGTCGTGCTCACCGCGCAGGCCGGCGAGGACTGGGACGCGTTCGTGGCGCTCGCCGTCGCCGAGGGGCTCGCGGGCGTCGAGTGCCTGAGCGGGATCCCGGGCTCCGTCGGCGCGACCCCCATCCAGAACGTCGGGGCCTACGGGCAGGACGTCGCGGAGACGGTCGTCGGCGTGCGCGCCTACGACCGCGCGACCCGCGAGGTCGTCGAGCTCGACCGGGAGGCCTGCGCGTTCGGCTACCGCTCGAGCGCCTTCAAGCGCGAGCCCGGGCGCTGGGTCGTCCTCGCGGTCTCCTTCGGCCTGGAGCGCAGCGCGGACTCCAAGCCCGTGAAGTACGTGGAGCTCGCCCGGACGCTCGGGATCTCCGTCGGCGCCCGCGCGCCGCTCGCGGACGTCCGCGAGGCGGTGCTCGGCCTGCGCCGCGCGAAGGGCATGGTGGTCGACGCTGACGACCCGGACTCCGTCTCGGCCGGCTCCTTCTTCACGAACCCCGTCCTGGGCTGGAAGGAGTTCCGGCAGCTCGAGCGGCGCGTCCGCGAGCGGCTGGGCGAGGAGGCGCGGCTGCCGCGCTACCCGGAGGAGGACGGGCGGATCAAGACGAGCGCCGCGTGGCTCATCGAGCACGCGGGCTTCACGAAGGGCCACGGCGACCCGCTGACGGTGGCGATCTCCTCGAAGCACACGCTCGCGCTGACGAACCGGGGGGCGGGGACGACGCTGCAGCTCGTCGCGCTCGCCCGGGAGGTCGCCGCCGGCGTGGAGGAGGCCTTCGGGGTCAGCCTCCAGCCCGAGCCGGTGTTCGTGGGGCACGCGTGGCCGGCACCGCCGCCGGCGCCGGCGAGCTGAGCCACAGGAGCTGCCAGGCGACCCCGACGAGGATGATCGCCCGCTGGCCGACCCCGGGCCAGTCGAGGCCCGCCGCGATCAGGAGCGCGGGGGCGAGGAGGATGGCCGCGCCGCAGGCCGCGACGCCGAGCTTGTAGCGCCGGGTCCGCCGGTTGCGCAGGCCCCAGAGCGCGCTGCCGAGCAGCCCGACGAAGATGCAGCAGCGTCCCCTGGTCGTGCAGCCGCCCGCCCGTCGTCCGCGCGACGCCCTCGGGCAGCTCACCCCCGACGGTCTGGGTCGCGAAGGCGGCGCAGACGACGGTCCCCACCGCGGCGACGGCCAGGAGCGCGGGCACGACGCGCAGGCGCTCCCGCCGCGCGAGGACCGCCGTGGCGGCCATGGAGGCGCCCCAGGCCAGGAACGCGCCGATCGCCAGCGGGGCCGTCGCGCCGTGGGCGTACTCCGAGATGAAGTGGTCGCCCGGCGGGAGGTCGTCGAGGCGGAAGGGGTGCTCGAGCGCGACGAGGCCGACGAAGGCGAGCAGCCCCCCGCGCGCGATGGTGGTCAGGCGCATCACCTTGCCTACGCCGGGCCGTTTCGCCCGGCTCACCGTCCGGGAACCCCTGCTGCATGCCCGCGAAGAAGACCCCGGACCTCCCGAGCACCCTCGAGCGCTCCCCGAAGAAGGCGCAGCGCACCTACGCCGAGACCCTCGAGTCCGCGGAGGAGACCTACGACGGGAACGAGCAGCGTGCGCACCGCACGGCGTGGTCGGCCGTGAAGCACTCCTTCGAGAAGGTCGGCGACCACTGGGAGCCCAAGGACGAGAAGGGCCCGAGCGACCCGCAGGCCGCGAAGTCCGGCGCGGAGGCGCGCGAGGGCGACGCGAAGAGCTACGGCGGCGTCGACGCGAGCGCCACGAAGGCCGAGCTCATGGACAAGGCCAAGGACGCGGACATCACCGGCCGCTCGAAGATGGACAAGGCCGAGCTGGCCGACGCGCTGCGCAAGGCCAACGACCGCGCGACCGCGAAGGCGCGCCGCGAGGGCTGAGCGTCGGATCGCCGCCAGGCCTCGGCGCTGATCCGACGCTCAGCGGCTCAGGCGGCGTGCCAGAGCGCGCCGTCGCCCAGGCCGACCCGGCCCACGCGGCCCGCGCCGGCGTGGGCGATGAGCGCGTCCTCGGCCCCCGCGTCGTCCGGCGCGGTCATGGGCGGCGCCATGACCGCGCTGACCTCGCGCGTCGTCAGCGCGAAGGGGAACGCCTCGAGCACCTCGAGCGCGTCCTGCGCCGGCGCCCGGCGCTCGAGCGAGCGATCGAGGTTCGCGATGCAGACGTCGTAGGCCTCGACGGGCTGGAAGCCGCCCGCCTCGAGCGAGGAGCCGTCCTCCGCGGTGAGGACGAGCGTCGGCGCCGTGTAGCGCTCCGCCCCGTCCGAGTTCGCCGACTTGCCCTGGAAGTGCGTCGGCCCGCCCTCCGCGCGCCGCGTCTCCGCGCGGTCGGCCTCGTAGGCCTCCCAGACCTCGGGCGACTCGAGCGCCTCGACGACCGCGTGCTCGTCGACCCCGTCGACCCGCGACAGCGCGCCGCGCAGCGTCGCCGGGTCGTCGAGCAGCGCGACGGAGGTGAACTGCGCGAACTGCAGCGCCCGGAACGCCGCCCACTCCTGCTCGGGCGCCTGCAGCCGGACGGCGACGAGGGCGCGGCAGGCCAGGGAGGTGGCGCTCGGCCGGGGCTTCGGCTCCGTGGAGAACGGCATCCCGTAGCGGCGGAAGCGGCGGTAGCCCGTGGCCATCATCGTGGGGGTGTAGCCCCGGTCGACGTAGACCTGCGCGTCCTCCGCCAGGCCGATCATCACGTGGCGCCAGGCGAGCTGCGCCCCGTAGCGCCAGCGCAGGACCGCGAGGTCGGGGGAGGCGGAGTAGGCCCAGGGGCAGCCCGGGTCGGTGAAGTGCGTGACGCTCAGCATGCCGTCGATGGTTGCACAAGCAACCAGCGGGCTCTACGCGGCTTGGCGCAGCGCGGCCACCCAGTGGCCCGGGACCGCGGCCTCGAGGGCGTCGAGCTCCCCGATGGGCCCGGGGACCAGCAGCCCGTCCCAGGTGAGGATCGTGTGCATCCGCATCGCCATGGTCTCCCCGCCCCGCTCCGCCGCCCAGATCACGAGCGTCTCGTGCGGGTCGGGCACGCCGCGCACCGCCGTCCCGACGGCCAGGGCGAGCGGCGCGTGCTCCGCGATGAGCTCGGCGACCTCGCGCTCGAGGTGGGCGACCCGGTGGTCGTCCGGGCCCGGCTCGTCCAGGGTCCCCCGGTGACGGCCGCCGTCCTCGTCGGCCCAGACGACGACGCTGCCCTGCTCGGGCCGGGCGTCGTCCTCCGTGTGGAGCATGGTGCTCAGGACGTCCTGCTGCAGGTCCCGGATCAGCGCGACGGAGGCGTCCATCCCCGAGGTCTACCCCGTTCGGCGCAGGGCCAACAGGGCCCGGTCGTCGGCCTGCGCGCCCACTTCGAAGGCCGCGAGGGCAGCACGGACCCGTTCGAGGGCCGCCCCGGCATCCGCCGGGCCGTCGAGCAGCGCGCCGTGCAGGCGCTCCTCCCCGAAGCGCCCGGGGGCGCCGACCGCGTCGGTCACGCCGTCCGTGTGGAGCACGAGCAGGTCGCCCGGGCGCAGGGGCGCCGTGATCGTCCGCCAGGGCCGGTCGGGGGGCGCGGCGCCCAGCATGGGGGAGGTCGCGCCGACCTCCGACAGGGCGCCGTCGCGCAGGAGCAGCGGGAGCGGGTGGCCGGCGGAGACCACGGTCAGGTCGCTGCCGCGCAGCACGAGGACGACGACGGAGCAGAGCTCGAGCCCGTCGTCGGCCTGCAGCTCCGCGTTGAGGAGGTCGAGGCCCGCCGTGGGGTCCCCGCCCCGCAGCCGCGCCGCGGTGACGATCGTGTGGCGCGTCCTGGCGGTGAGCGCGGCGGCGCGCGCGCCCTTGCCCGCGACGTCGCCGACGAGCGCCAGCAGCGCGCCGTCGGGGAGCACGACGACGTCGTAGAAGTCCCCGCCGACCTCGTTGGCCTCCCCCGCGGCGCGGTAGTGCGCGGCGAGCTCCCAGCCCGGGGTGGCCGGCAGCGCCGTCGGCAGCAGCGCCTCCTGGAGGACGGTGGAGATCTCCACCCGGGCCGAGTGGACCCGCGCGTTCTCCACCGCCACCGCGGCACGCGCCGCGAGGGCCACGGCGGTGTCGAGGTCCGCGGCGCCGTAGCGGCGCCGCGACTCGGCCGCGACCCACGTCAGCACCCCGATGCGCCGGGGGCCGATCGCGAGGGGGACCAGCAGCGCCGAGGAGAACCCGAGCCCGTCCAGCAGCGCGAGGTGCTCCGCGTCCTGCGCGCCGGCCTCCAGGAGCGCGTGCGGGATCTCGGCCAGCAGCTGCGGCTCCCCCGTCCGCAGCACCTCCCCGAGGCCGGTCGGGAGGTCGAGGTCCGGCGGGTAGCGGCGGCGCAGCTCGAGCCCGAGCTCGACCTTCGCGGGATCCGTGTGGGCGAGCGCGGCGAGCTCGAGCCGGCCCCCGGGCTGGACGAGGTCGATCGTGCACCAGTCGGCCAGGCCGGGGACGACCAGGCGCGCCGCGCGCTGCAGCGTCTCGGCGGTGTCCAGGCTCGAGCCGAGCAGCGCGCCCGCGTCGGCGAGGAACGCGGCGCGCTCCTCCGCCTCCTTGACCGCGGTGATGTCCTCGATGACGTTCACGGCCGAGCGGACGCGGCCCTCCGCGTCGTGGAGCGGGCTGGCCTGCACGCGGCTCCACGTCGTCTCGCCCGTCACGGGATCCCGCGAGCGCACGAGGGCCGGCTCCGCCTCCCGCCCGGCCATCAGGCGCTGGGCCGGCATGTCCCGTGCCGCGAGCGGCGCGCCGTGCTCGTCCGTGACCTCCATCCGCGCGAGGTAGGCGGCCGCGTCGCCCGGCGCGAGCGGGCCCGTGCCCGTCCCCAGCCGGGCCGCCGCCCGGTTGCCGTAGAGGACCTGCCCGTCCGGGTCCTGGATCGTCACGGCGTCCGGGAGCGCGTCGAGCGCCTGCGCGAGCTCCCCGACCCGCGCGCGCAGCCGCGTCCCGACGACCGCCAGCGCGACGATGAGCGCGAAGCTCACCAGGCGCACGACCTCGTTGACCTCCCCGAGCGCCCCGTGGGCGGCGGTCATGGCGACCGCGGCGACGAAGGCGAGCAGGCCCAGGCCGATCGTCGGGCGCACGACCCCGGCGGTCGCCGGCAGCAGCGGCGCGAGGACCAGCGGGCTGATCGGGACGTCGTGGACCGGGGTCAGGGCGTCGACGAGGACGACCGCCAGCACGAGCAGCAGCCCGCCCGCGGTGAGCCAGCGGGTGCGGCGCAGGGCGCTCACGTGGGCGGCTCCGGGTCGAAGGGCAGGAGCTCCTCGAGCCCGGCCGAGGTGAACGGGCGGTGCACGTGCGGCGCGCCGCGCAGGATGCTGAAGCCGACGCCCGCCTCGCGCAGGCGCCGGTGCCAGACGAGCACGAGCTTGAGGCCCGAGGAGTCCAGGAAGTCCAGGCCGCGGAGGTCGAGCGTCACGTCGAGCGCCTGGCGCGAGGCATCCCCGAGCGCCGCGTCGGCGAGCGGCACGCCGTGGGAGTCGAGCTCGCCCCGCAGGACGACCCGGGCGTGGCCCGGGCTCCGGACGACCTCCACGCCCAGCGGGTGCGCGCTCACCGGTCGACCTCGAACCAGACGGAGGTCCCCGGGGTGCGCTGGCCCCAGCGGTCCGCGAGGTCGCCGAGCAGGTGCAGCCCGAAGCCGCCGTCCGCGCCCGGGGCGCGCAGGGCCAGCTCGCCACGGCCCTCGTCGCTGACGCAGACGTGCAGGCCGCGGGTGGTCGGGCGCAGGACGAGCTCGATGCGGCCCGCGCCGTGGACGACCGCGTTGCTCACGAGCTCGGAGACCAGCAGGCGCCCGCGCCGCCAGGCGTCCTCGCCGAGCGCCTCGCGGTGGGCGTCGAGGCGCGTGCGGGCCTCCCCGGCCGCGCGGGTCGAGCGCCCGAGCTCCCACCGCTCGTCTTCGGCGCGCCGACCCATGCGCGGCGGACCCAACCAGAAGCCCCGTGGCGGCGCAACGCCATGGCAAGCTCGCAACGTGCGGCCCACGGGTGGCGGTGCCGTCGGATGGGAAGGAAGGAGCCGTGGCCGTCGCGACCCCGATCCGCAAGCTCCCCTCCCCCCGGGCGCTGCTCGACGGCTTCGAGCGCAACGACCTCATGCTCTTCGCGAGCGCCATGTCCTTCCAGGTGCTGACCGCGCTGGTCCCCCTCGCCCTCTTCACCCTCGGGGCGCTCGGCTTCCTCGGGCTGTCCGAGGTCTGGACGCAGGACGTGCGGCCCGAGATCGTCCCGAACGTGAGCCCGGCGGGGCTGACGGTCATCGACGACACGGTCGACAAGGTCCTGGGCTCGGCCCAGCTCTTCTGGGTCACGGCGGGGGCGCTCATCGCGACCTGGCAGCTCTCGGGAGCGGTCCGGGCGACGATGGAGGTCCTCAACCGCGTGTACCGGATCGACGAGGACCGCGGCTTCCGGCGGCGCTACCTCGTCTCGGTCGCCCTGGCCGTCACCACCGCCGCGCTGACGTTCCTCGCGGTCGGGGTGGTCGTGGGCCTCCCGCTGGTCCTCGGGGATCCGGGGCCGCTGCTCGGGGCGCTGCTCTTCGTCGTCCGCTGGGCCGTCGCCGCCGTGGCGCTCACCGCGGCCGTCGCCCTGCTGCTGCACCAGGGCCCGGACCGCGGCTCCACCCTGCACTGGGGCTCGGTGGGCGCCGCGGTCATCGTCGTCTCCTGGCTCGTGATGAGCCTGCTCTTCGGCCTGTACCTCTCCCAGCTGGCCTCCTACGGCTCGATCTACGGTGCGCTGGCCACCGTCGTGGTCCTCATGGGCTACCTCTACGCCAGCGCCGTCGTCTTCCTCGCGGGCATCCAGGTCGACGCGCTGCTCCGCGACGAGGCCTAGGCCAGGTTGGACTTCCGCGGGTAGACGACGTCGGGGTCCGTGAGGACGTTGACCAGCGCGGGCAGGCCGGACTCGAACGCGCGGGCCAGGGCGGGCTTGACGTCCTCGGGGCGCTCCACGAGCTCCCCGTGGCCGCCGAGCGCCTCGACGACCTTGTCGTAGCGGGTGCCCGGGCGCAGCTCGGCCGCGACGGAGTAGCCGTAGAGGAACTCCATCGGGTGCTTCTCGAGCGCCCAGATGCCGTTGTTGCCCATGACGGAGACGACGTTGACGCCGTGGCGGGCGAGCGTGTCGAACTCCATGCCGGCGAAGCCGAACGCGCCGTCGCCCTGCAGGAGGACGACCTGGCGATCGGGGTGCGCGATCTTCGCGGCCAGCGCGTAGCCCGGACCCGAGCCCAGGCAGCCGAACGGGCCCGGGTCCATCCAGCAGCCCGGCTCGTAGGTGTCGATCACGCGGCCGGCGTAGGAGACGAAGTCGCCGCCGTCGCCGATGACGATCGCGTTGCGGTCGAGCACCTCGCCGAGCTCCTTGTAGAGCCGCATGGGGTGCAGGGGCGAGCGCGGGTCCTCGAGCTCCTCGGTCTCCTTCGCGCGCTTCGCGGTCTCCTGCTCGCGCAGGTGGCTCACCCAGGCCGCCGTGTCCGTGCCGTCCTTGCGAGCCCTCGCGCAGCGCGTCGAGGATCGCGGGCAGGCCGCCGTAGAGCTCGGCCGCGACCGGGCGCGGGTGCTCGCGGATCGGCTCCGCGCGGTCGATGACCACGAGCTCCGTCTCCTCGCCGAAGGAGGCGCCGAAGCCGAGGCGGAAGTCCATCGGGACGCCGATGACGAGCGCGAGGTCCGCGCCCTTCAGGCCGTCGCCGCGGGCGCGGGAGAACGCGAGGCGGTGGTCGGCCGGCACGCAGCCGCGGCCCATGCCGTTGAGGAAGACGGGGATGCCGCGCTCCTCCGCGAGCTGCAGCAGCGCGGTCTCGCCGTGGCCCCAGTAGAGGTTCGTGCCCGCCATGACGACGGGGCGCTCGGCCTCCTTGAGGAGCTTGATCGCGCGCTCGAGCGCGGCGCCGTCGGCCTCCGGGCCCGTGCTCGCATGGGGCGCGGTGCGGCCGTCCTCGGGGACGTCGGCGTGGGAGAAGACGAGGTCGAGCGGGAAGTCGACGAAGGTCGGGCCCGAGTGGGGCGCCTGGGCGGCGAGGAACGCGTCGTCGACCAGGCCGGGGATCTCCGCGGTGGTGTCCGGGGTCGCCGCGAGCTTCGTCAGGGGCGCGACGAACGGGACGTGGTCGATCTCCTGGAGCGAGCCCTGGCCCCAGCGCATCGCCGGGGCGCGGCCCGCGAGGACCACGAGCGGCGAGTTGTTCATCTGCGCGGAGCCGAGCGCGCTCATGCCGTTCGTCACGCCCGGGCCGGCGGTCAGGGCGGCCACGCCGGGCTCGCGGGTGGCCTTCGCCCAGCCCTCCGCGGCGAACGCGGCGGTCTGCTCGTGGCGGGTGTCGACGATGTCGATCCCCTCCTCGCGGCAGCCGTCGTAGATGGAGAAGATGTGGCCGCCGCTGAGCGTGAAGAGCTTCGTCACCCCGTGCGCCTTGAGGCGCTGGGCGACGAGCCGCCCGCCGTGCGCCGAGGTGAGCTCCTGGTCTTCGGTCTGGGACATGCGGGCGAGCCTACGGGCGATGCGGGGCACGGAACCAGGGCTCCGTGCGACAGGTCCACGCCCCTCCCTGCTCACGCTGTGACAATGCGGCGCATGATCGTCACCATCGTCGGGGGCCACGGCCAGATCGCGCTGCTGCTCGCGGAGCGCCTCGCGGCCGCGGGGCACGAGGTCCGCAGCACCCACCGCAAGCCCGAGCACGCCGCGGACATCGAGGCGCGGGGCGCAGCGCCGGTGCTCGTCGACCTCGAGGACCCGATGAGCGACCTCGACGGCGCGGTCGCGGGGGCGGACGCCGTCGTCTTCGCCGCGGGCGCCGGGCCGGGCTCCGGGCCCGCAGCGCAAGCGCGACGTGGACCTCGGCGGCGCGGTGCGGCTCATCGGTGCCGCCCGTGAGTCGGGGGTGCGGCGCTACGTCATGGTCTCGACGGTCGGCACGGAGCGGGCGGGCAGCGCCGGGGAGATGGGGCCCTACCTCGAGGCGAAGCTCCAGGCCGACGAGGCGCTCGCCAAGTCCGGCCTGGACTTCACGATCGTGCGCCCGGGGCACCTGACGGACGACGAGCCGAGCGGCCTGGTCGGGGTCGCGGCGCACTTCGGCCGCGCGGGGGAGATCGCGCGGGCCGACGTCGCCCACGTGCTCCACGCCGTGCTCGAGGAGCCGCAGACGATCGGGCACACCTTCGAGGTCATGGACGGCGACACGCCGGTGGAGCGGGCGGTCGCGACGCTGGCGTGAGCCCCGACGCGCACACCCGCTTCGCGCTGCCGTCCGAGCTGGCCTGGGTCCTGCGGCCCGAGCTCGCGGCGCTCGGGGCGGAGATCGCCGCGGCGGTCGAGCGCGACGTGCCGGCGGCGGACGGCGCGGCGCTGCGGATGGGGGTGGCGGAGGCGCTGCGGCAGTTCGTCGACGACGTCGAGCTGGGGCACGAGGCCCGGCCGCGGAAGCTCTTCTTCAACTTCGGCCGGACGGAGATGCGGGCCGGGCGGCCGCTCGCGGGGCTCCTGGAGGCCTACCGGCTCGGGGGCCGGATGGCCTGGCGGCGCTTCGCGGTGGCGGGCGCGCGGGCCTCCGTGGCGCCGGACACGCTGCACCGCCTGGCCGAGGCGGTCTTCTCCTGGGTCGACGAGCTCTCCGACCAGTCCGCGGCGGGGTACGCGCAGGAGCGCTCCGCGGCCGCGAGCGCCGCGCAGCTGCGCACGGAGCGCCTCGTGCGGCTCCTCGTGGCCGAGCCGGCGCCGCGCGCCCGCGGTGGTCGAGGCGGCGGCGGGCCAGGTGCCGTGGGAGCTGCCGCGCGCGCTCGCGGTCGCCGCGGTGGCCGACGAGCAGGGCCGGCTGCTCGG
The DNA here is from genome assembly GCA_963844155.1 of uncultured Solirubrobacteraceae bacterium. Taxonomy (GTDB): domain Bacteria; phylum Actinomycetota; class Thermoleophilia; order Solirubrobacterales; family Solirubrobacteraceae; genus Paraconexibacter. The sequence continues at coordinate 888,514 of CAWJMY010000001.1, read as the reverse complement.
CGCGCTGCCCGCCCGGCTTCGCCGCGGCGCCGCTGGGGGAGCTCCTCTGCGTCGTGGTCCCCGACCCGGCGGGCCGCGCCCGCGAGCTCGCGGCCCTCGCGGAGCGCCGGACCCTCCTCGCCGCCCTCGGCCCCTCCGTCCCCTGGCGCCGCGCCGCCGTCTCCTGGCGCCGCGCCCAGGCCACCCACGCGCTGGCCTCCCGCGGGGCCCTCGGCGTGACTGGGAGGTGCCAGGCACCTTCCAGTCACGGCGGGCTCGTGCGGGCCGACGACCACCCCGAGCTGCTGGTGCTCGCCGCGGACCCCGAGCTCGCGGCGGAGCTCAGCGCGCGCATGCTCGCGCCGCTCGACGGCCTCACCGCCCGCCAGCGGGAGCGCTTCGCCGCGACGCTCGGGGCGTGGCTCGGCCACCGCGGCGCGCTCAAGCCGATCTCCGCGGAGCTCGGGGTCCACCCGCAGACCGTGCGCTACCGGGTCTCCCGGCTGCGCGAGCTCTTCGGCGAGGCCGCGCTCGACGACCCGCGGACCCGCTTCCAGCTCGAGCTCGCGCTCCGCGCCCGGGCGCTGGCATGAGCACCCCGCCGCTCTCGCGCTGGCGCGCGTCGCCCGCCCGCCTCGCGCAGCTCGTCGTCGGCCTGCTCCTCTTCGGCACGGGCGAGGGCCTGCTCGTCCACTCGGACCTCGGCAACTCCCCCTGGACCGTGCTCGCGGAGGGCGTCGGCGAGCGCATCGGCGTGCCCATCGGCACGACGACGATCGGGATCTCCCTCTGCCTCCTGCTCCTCTACATCCCCCTGCGCCAGGCCATCGGCCTCGGGACGCTGGCCAACGCGGTGATCGTCGGCCTGACGATCGACGTCGTCCTGGAGGTGCTCGGCGGGACGAGCTCGCACCTCGCGCTGCGGGTCCTCGAGGTCGGCGGCTGCATCGCGCTCATCGCCCTCGGCTCGGGCCTCTACCTCACCGCCCGCCTCGGGCCGGGCCCGCGCGACGGGCTCATGACGGGCTTCTCCCGCCGCACGGGCCGGCCCGTCGGCCGCATCCGCATGGCCATCGAGCTCACGGTCTGCGCCGCCGGCATCGCGCTCGGCGGGACCTTCGGCCCCGGGACGATCGCCTTCGCGCTCCTCGTCGGGCCCGCGGTGCAGCTCGCGCTCGCCCGCCGCGGCTCCCACGGCGCTGACCTCTGAGCGGCTGCGCGACGTAAGAAGGGGCGATGAGCCTTCCTCCCGTGATCGTCGTGGGCGCCGGCCTGGCCGGCCTGGGGTGCGCCCGAGAGCTGCTGGCCCGCGGGGTCGACGTGCAGGTGCTGGAGGCGTCGGACGGCGTCGGCGGCCGGGTGCGGACGGACCGCGTCGACGGCTTCCTGCTCGACCGGGGCTTCCAGGTCCTCCTCGCGGGCTACCCCGAGTGCCGCCGCCAGCTCGACTACGCGGCGCTCGACCTGCAGGAGTTCTACCCCGGCGCCGTCGTCATGCGCGGCGGCCGCGCGCGCGACCGTCGCGGACCCGCGCAAGCACCCGCTCGCCGCGCTCAAGGCCCTCGACGGCCTCGCGAGCCCGGCCGACGCGCCGCGCCCTGCTCAGGCTCCTGGCCGCGAGCCGCCGCAGCCTGCGGGAGGACGTCGGGAGCGACGAGGAGACCACGGCGCAGGCCCTGCGCGCCGTCGGGCTCTCCGAGCGGCTCATCGACGGCTTCTTCCGCCCCTTCCTGGCCGGCATCACGCTCGACCCGTCGCTCACGGTGAGCGCCCGCTTCTCCCGCTTCGTCCTCGGCTCCTTCCTCGCGGGGCCGACCGTCGTGCCCGCCGCGGGCATGGGCGCGCTCCCCGAGCAGCTCGCCGCGAGCCTGCCCGTCGGGACCGTCCGCCTGGGCTCCCGGGTCGTCGAGGTCGACGAGGACGGCGTGACGCTCACGGGCGGCGTGCGGGTCGACGCCTCCGCGGTCGTCGTCGCGGTGGAGGGGCCGGAGGCGGCGCAGCTCGTCCGCGGCCTGCCCGACCCCGGCTCCGTGAGCACGACCGCCCTGTGGTTCGACGCCCCGGCCTCCCCGCGGCCCGGCGGCGCGCTCGTCCTCGACGGGGACGGCACGGGCCCGGTGAACAACGTCGCGGTGCTCTCCGACGTCGCCCCGAGCTACGCGCCCGCCGGGCGCTCCCTGGTCAACGCGAGCCTCGCGGGGATCGCCCCGGACGACGACGACGCGCTCGACGCCCGCGTCCGCGTGCAGCTGCGCGGCTGGTTCGGGGACGGCGTCGACGCCTGGCGGCGCCTGCGCGTCGACCGCATCACCCACGCCCAGCCGCTCCAGGAGCCCGGGGCACTCGACCCGCGGCAGCGGCCCGTCCGGCAGCGCGAGCACCTCTGGGTCTGCGGCGACCACCGCGACACCGCGTCCCTGAACGGCGCGCTGGCCTCCGGGCGGCGCACGGGCGCGGAGGTCGCGTCCGCCCTCCGCGAGCGCGCGCTGGTCAGCGCCTAGCCTCTCGCCCGTGCGCACCCTCGTCATCTCCGACCTGCACCTCGGGTCGCGCCTCCAGCGGGACGTCCTGCGCCGGCCCGCCGCGCTCGAGGCGCTCTGCGCGGAGCTCGCGCACACGGACCGGCTCGTCCTCCTCGGGGACACGATCGAGATGCTCGAGGGCCGGCCGAAGGGCTCCCTGGAGGACGCGGAGCCCGTGCTGCGCGCGATGGGCGCCGCGCTCGGGCCGGGCACGGAGGTCGTGATCCTGCCCGGGCAACCACGACCACGGGCTCGTCCGGCCGCACCTCCGCGCGCTCCGGGCGAAGGGCAAGGCGCTCGGGCTGAGCGACCGCATCCCCCTGCGCTCGAACCCGGACCTCGGCGCGATGGCCCGCTGGCTCAAGCCCGCCCGGGTGCAGGTCCGCTACCCGGGCGTGGACCTCGGCCACGGCATCTGGGCCCACCACGGCCACTACCTCGACCGCCACCTCGTCCGCCAGGTCCAGGTCCCGGCCCGGGACGCGACCCCCGAGGACTACGAGCGCGCGCTCGGCACCTCCATCGCGGCCGTCGGCGCGGTCATGGCCGCGTCGCTGCCGCCCGTCATCGGGGAGCCCGTCGACCGCATCGCCGGGCTCATCCGCCTCGTCGGCCTGGCGGCGATCCCCCTCGCGGCCTCCCTCCCGGGCGCGCCGCTGCTCGCCCCGCTCAGCGCGGGGGCGCTCGGCTTCCAGTTCCGCCGGGTCGGGCTGCCCGCCATGGCGGCGGTCACCGCGCGGCTCGGCGTCGAGGCCGAGCACGTCCTCTTCGGCCACGTCCACCGCGCCGGGCCGCGGCCGGAGGACGACCCGCTACGAGTGGCGCTACGGCGGCGCCCGCCTGTGGAACTCGGGCTGCTGGGTCTACGAGCCGCTCCTGCTCGCGGGCGCCGAGCCGCCGCACCCCTACTGGCCCGGCGGCGCGCTGCGGATCGACGACGGGGAGATCACCCCCGTCGGCCTGCTCGACGACGTGGACCCGCACGCGCTGCGCTGACGCCCCCGCCGCGGCGCGGCGGCGGCGGGATCGCGGAGAGGCGCGAGGGGGCCGATGTGGGGCTGGGCGCCCCGGATCGGCCCTCTCGACGCGGCGGCGGGATCGCGGGGGAGCGCGAGGGGGCCGATGTGGGGCTGGGCGCCCCGGATCGGCCCTCTCGCGCCGCTCCGCGGGGGTGGCCGGCGGGCCCGGCCTGCCGCGGGCGACCCGGGTGCCGGGCGCGCCGTAGGCTCCCGGCGGTGCCCGACGTGCCGGATCCGCCCTACGACGAGGCGCGGGACGCCGCCGGCGCGGCCCGCCCGCACTACGCGGCCGTCCTCGAGGCGCTCGCGGTCGCGGGCCCGGAAGCGGTCGCCGCCCGGGTCGCCGCGGAGGCGCGCGCGCTCGGCCTGACGGGCGGCACGGGCCTCCCGCGCTTCTCCGTCGACCCCGTCCCCCGCGTCATCCCCCGGGCGGAGTGGGATCCGCTCGCGGCCGGGATCGCCCAGCGCACGCGCGCCCTCGACGCCTGGGTCGCCGACGCGCACGGCCCGCGCACGGCCGTCGCCGCGGGCGTCGTGCCGGCGGCGGTCCTCGACTCCTGCCGCTACCTCGAGCGGGACCTCGTCGGCGTCGACACCCCTGCGGTCCGCATCGGCCTCGGCGGGCCGGACGTCGTCCGGGGCCCGGACGGGACCTGGCTCGTCCTCGAGGACAACGTCCGGACGCCGGCGATGGTCGTCGTCGCGCTCGCCCTGCGCCGCTGCCTGGCCGCGGCGCTCCCCGGGCTCGCCCCGGACCCCGACGCGCTCGAGCAGGCTGCCCGCTCGCTGCTCCTCGACGCGCTCGCCGCCGCCGCGCCACCACACGCGACGGAGCCCCACGCCGTCGTGCTGGTCGACCGCGCGGAGAGCGCGTTCCCCTGGGAGCTCGAGGCGTTCGGGCCGCTGCTCGGGCTGCCGCTCGTCGGCCTGGGGGACCTCGCCCGCCGCGGCGACCGGGTCGTCCTGCGCGACGGCGGCCGGCCCGTCGACGTCGTCCTGCGCCGCACGAGCGAGGAGCGCCTGCGCACGGACGCCGGCGGGCGCACCGCGCTCGGGCGACCTCTTCGTCGAGCCGCTCCGCGCGGGCCGCGTCGCGGTGGTCAACGCCTTCGGGACGGGGGTGGCCGACGACAAGCGCATCCACCCCCTCGCCGAGGACCTCGTCCGCTTCTTCCTCGGGGAGGAGCCGCTCCTGCGCTCCATCCCCGCCGCGGACCCCGCGGGCGACCTGCGCCGCCTCGTCGCCAAGCCGCGCAGCGGCTCGGGCGGCCGGGGGGTCCTCGTCGGCCCGCAGGCGACCCCCGAGGAGCTCGCGAGCACCGCCGCCGCGCTTGCGCGACGAGCCCGGCGAGTGGCTCGTGCAGGAGTGCGTGCGCTTCTCCGTGCACCCGAGCTGGGTGGGCGACGGGCTGGCGCCGCGCCACGTCGACCTGCGCCCCTACGTGAGCGTCCACTCCGGCGGGGCCCGGGTGCTCCCGGGGGGCCTCTGCCGCGTGGCGCTCACCGAGGGCGACCTCGTCGTGAACGCCTCCCGGGGCGGGGGCGGCAAGGACGTCTGGGTCCTCTAGCTTCCCCGCATGGAGATCGCGGTCATCGGCGCGGGGCTGGCCGGGCTGGCCGCGGCGGGGGAGCTCCGGGCCGCCGGCCACCACGTCGTCGTGTGGGAGAAGTCGCGCGGGCGCGGGCGGCCGGACCGCCACCCGTCGCGGCGAGGGGCGCGCGCGCTTCGACCACGGCGCCCCCGCGCTGCACGACGGCGAAGCGCCGCTGGCGGACGCGCCCGCGCTCGCACCCCACGTCCTGCAGACGCCCGACGGGCCGCTCGAGCTCGTCGTCGGCGCTCCCGCCGGCAACGCGCCGGCGAAGGCGCTCGCGGAGGGCCTCGACCTGCGCGCCGGCATCCGCGTCGGGCACCTCCGTGCGGACGGCCCCCGGTGGGCCCTGGCCGACGAGGACGGCGCCGCGCTCGGGAGCTGGGACGCCGTGGTGGTCACGGCTCCCGCGCCCCAGGCCGCCGACCTGCTCGCGGACGCCGCCCCCGCGCTCGCCCGCGCCGCGGCCTCCGTCGCCTGGGCCCCGGCCTGGGCGGTCATGGCCGCGTGGCCCGGGCCGCTCGGGCTCCCGTTCACCGGCGCGCGCAACGCCCCCGACCTGGCCTGGGTCGTCGCCGAGGCGCCCAAGCCCGGACGCGCGCCCGGCGAGCGCTGGGTCCTCCAGCTCGACGCCGGGGCGAGCGCCGCCCGCCTCGAGGAGGACCCCGAGGCGATCGCGGCGTTCGCGCTCGAGGGGCTCGCCCGTCTGGCCGGTGACCGGCTCCCCGCGCCCGAGCACGTGGCCGCCCACCGCTGGCGCTACGCCCGCCCGACCAGCCCGCTGCCGGACCCGTGCCTGCGGGCAGGGACCCTCGTGGCCGCCGGGGACTGGTGCGGCGGCGACGACGCGGGCGCCGCGCTGCGCTCGGGCCGGGCCGCGGCGCAGACCCTCGAGTGAAGGTTGCGGGTTGCCTCGGCCCCCGCGCCCCTGACACCATGTCCCGGGTGAACGTCGCAGTGGCCACCTTCAGCGCCTCGGCCGTCCTCGGGCTCCTCGTCCGACCGACCACCCGCTACGTCGCCTGGGCCGGCCGTGCCTGCGCGCTGGCGGTCCTCACCTCGCTCGGGCTGGCGCTCGTCTCCGTCGCGCTCATGGCCGCGGGGGAGTGGGAGGTGCCCGTCTGGACCCTCTCGCTCGCGGCCACCGCGCTCGTCCCGGCCTGGTGGCTCGGCCGCGCGCCCGGCAGCCAGGACGACCCGGGCGAGGGCGACCCCGGGAGCGACGACGAGTCGGGCGGCGGGGGCGGTGGGCTGCGCAAGCCGCCCGAGGAGCCGCCGCCGGCGCCGCCGTCGCCGGGCCTGGACTGGGACGCGTTCGACGACCTGCGCGAGAGCTGGGCCGTGCGCGAGCGCGAGCCCGCCCTGACCTAGGACCCCCTAGTTCACCGAGGGGTCGTCCGGCACCCGCGCCAGCAGCGCGAACGCGCCGCCCTTGCGCTCGAGCGCCTCGATCCAGAGCTCGTCGGGATCGGGGGCGAAGACGTCGTCGACCCTCGCCTCCACGACGATCCACGAGCCCTCCTCGAGCTCCGCGTCGAGCTGGCCGGGCCCCCAGCCCGAGTGCCCCGCGAAGACCCGGGTGCGCCGCAGGCCGTCGGCCAGGTCCCCCGGATCGCCCGCCGAGGGCAGGAAGCCCACGTCCCCGAGCACGACCGCCGCGGAGGCCTCCGGGTCGTTGAACTCCGCGAGCACCATGACCGCGCTCGTCTGCACGGGCCCGCCCTCGTAGACGACGTCCCCGGGCGCGACGATCCCGCCGAGCTCCCCGACCGCGACGGCGACCTCCGCGTCCGACGGGCGGTTCAGCACGAGCCCCATCGCCCCGTCCGTCGTGTGCTCGGCCAGCAGGACGACGCTGCGCGCGAAGTTCGGGTCCGACAGGGCGGGGGAGGCGATCAGGAGCTTGCCGCGCAACGACGTCATCGCCCCGCCAGTGTGACAGCGTGACCGGCCGCCCCGGCCCGCGCTCAGCGCGCGGCGATGCGCTCGGCCAACGCCCACCGCACCGCGTCGTCGAAGCCCCGCGGCGCGAGGTCGAACGCCGCGCGGGCCTCCGTGTCGTCGGGCAGGAGCGAGTACTCCAGCGACTGCATGAGCGGCTCGATCAGCGCCGGGTCCTCGTCGGCGATCGCCGCCGCGACCCGCGCCGCCACGGGCGTGACGGAGAGCGGGACGCCGAAGGAGGGGCGCGGCAGGCCGGCCAGCTCCCCGATCCGCTCGATCATCTCCCCGTAGGAGAGCTCCGTCGCCCCGCCGACGTCGAACGTCCGCGCCTCGCCGACCTCGAGCCGCGTCCCGGCCCGGGCGAGGTACTCGACGACGTCGCGCGCGTCGATGGGCCGCGTGCGGTTCACCCGCCAGGCCGGCAGCGCCAGCACCGGCAGCCGCTCGACGATGGAGGCCAGGAAGTCGAAGGAGCGCGAGCCGTGGCCGATGACGATGCTCGCCCGCAGCGCGACCGCCTCGGGCACGCCCTCGAGGAGGATCCGCTCGACGGCGTGGCGGCTCTCGAGGTGGGCCGAGCCGCCCTCCGCGTCCTCCGCCGGGACCAGCCCGCCGAGGAAGACGATGCGCCGCAGCCCCGCGCGCCGCGCGGCGGCGACGAACGTCTCGGCGGTCTCCTTCTCGGCCTCGTCGAAGTCCCCGCCGCCCTCCATGGAGTGGATGAGGAAGTAGGCGACGTCGACGCCCGCGAGCGCCTCGTCGAGCCCGTCGCCCGTGCCCGCGTCCCCCTCGACGACCTCGATGTCGGCGGTGACCCGGCTCGCGTCGCGGGCGAAGCCCCGGACGACGTGGCCGTCCTGCTGCAGGCGGGGGACCAGCGAGCGGCCGATGAAGCCCGTGACGCCGGTGACGAGGATCGTGAGGGCCATGGTCGCTCCTACGTGCCCGGGGCCCGCGGGGACTACGTCCGCTGCGCGCGGCCCGCGACCTGGTCCTCGAGCTCGAGGAAGCCGGCGAGGCGGCCCGGGTCCAGCTCGCCGGCGTCGATCGCGGCGCGGACGGCGCAGCCCGGCTCGGAGCGGTGCGCGCAGTCCGAGAAGCGGCAGCCCTCCGCGAGGGAGTCGAGGTCGGCGAACGCGGCGGCCAGTCCGGGCCCCGGGTTCCAGAGCTCGGGCAGGCGCAGGCCCGGCGCGTCGACGAGCAGCGCGCCCGAGGGCAGCGTGATGAGCTCGCGGCGGACGGTCGTGTGGCGCCCCTGGTCCGACGTGCGCTTGATGGGCGCGGTGGCCTGGCGCTCCTCCCCGAGCAGCGCGTTGACCAGCGTGGACTTCCCGACGCCCGAGGCACCGAGCAGCGCGGCGGTCCGCCCGGGCTGCAGCCAGGGGGCGAGCTCCTCGAGCCCGTCGCCCCGGCGGGCGGAGACCACGACGAGCGGCGTGCCGCGCGTGACGGGCCGGACCTGCGCGAGGAGCGCCGAGGGGTCCGCGAGGAGGTCGGCCTTCGAGAGGACGACGACGGGCTGGGCGCCGCCGTCGGCCGCGACCGCGACGAACTGCTCGAGGCGGCGGGGGTCGAGGTCGCGGTTGAGCGAGGAGACGACGAGGACGACGTCGACGTTCGCGGCGAGCACCTGCAGCGCGCCGGTCGGCGCGGCGCGGCGCAGGACCGTCCGGCGCTCGAGGACGCGGCGGACCGTCGGCGGCCCGTCCTCCACCGCGACCCAGTCCCCGACGACGGGGAGCTCCCCCGGGCCGGCGTCGTGGCGCAGGCGCCCGGCGAGCTGGGCGGTCAGCGGGCCGTCGGCGCCGAGGAGCTCGAAGGTGCTGCGGTCGGCGGAGCGGACACGGGCCGGCAGGAGGGCCGGGTCGCCGAGGGCCGCGAGGGCGGCGGCGTCGTCAGGGGTCCAGCCGAGGGCGGCCAGCGCGGAGGGGACGGCGGGCAAGACCGCACAGGGTAGGGGACCGGGCGCCCTCAGCCCAGGAGTGCACCGAGGAGCCCGCCCGTGGAGCGCGGGTCCGTGCCGTAGCGCTCGGTGAACGCACGGGCGTCGTCGGGGTCCGCGAGCGCCAGGACGTACTCCTCGCGCGAGGCGCCGAGCTTGCACGCGGCGCCGTCGATCGCCTCGAGCGCGCGGTCCTGCAGGAAGCCCGTGAGGCCGCCGCTGCCGGGCAGCGCGCGCTCCCGGCAGGGGTCGCGGATGGGGACGGGCGCGGGCGCGACGCGCTCCTTCGCCACGGCGGTCCCGCCCGCGACCAGGCCGCCCGCCACGAGCGCGCCGAGCGCCCAGGCGGGCCGGCGCGCGCCGGGCAGCAGCGCCGCGCCGCCGACCAGCGCGAGGCCGCCCGTGATGAGGAACGCGGCCAGGAAGGACTCCCCGACGGCCGCGACGAGCGTGTCGTCCGCGCGGACGGCCAGCGCGTCGAAGGCGGCGCGCTCCGGGGTCCCCGGCGTCGTAGCGGGGGCGCTCCGCGGCGAGGGTCGCCCGCAGGCCGGCGCGCGGCTCCTCGGCGTCGACGCCCGCCAGGAGGCCCGGGGCGAGCGCGAGCTTGTCCGTGGGCGGCAGCTTCGCGTCGAGCACGAGCGCGACCCCACGCTCGCGTGCGCGCAGCGTCGCGTCGTCGAGGCGGTGGGCGGTGACCGGCGCGAGGACGACGAGGGCCAGCGCGATGCCCACGTGGCGGAGCGTGAGCAGCCAGGCCGCGTCCTCCGCGTCGCGCTCGGGCAGGAGCTCGCCGCCCAGCGCGGGGAGCGCGAGGCCCATGCCGACGCCCGCGAGCGCCTGCGGGACGAGGGTCCAGGCCACCCGCGCGTCCGGGAGGAACGCGAGGGCGATGGTCCCGCCGCCCACGAGCGCGCAGCCCGCCGCGGCGCGGGTCCGGGCGGGGCCGCCCAGCCGGGCGCCGAGCAGCGCGGCCAGGGGCAGCACGGTGACCGTCGCCGCCGCCCGGAGCGGGGAGACGCCCCAGCCCGCGACGAGCAGGAGCACCAGGAGGAAGAGGACCGCCGTGAGCGCGGCCGAGACCAGCGCGAGCGCGAGGCCCGCGGCCCAGGAGCGCGGCTCCCGCGCGGCCCCACTGACGGGCCGCGGCTCCGCGGCGCCCCGGCAGGCCGCCACCGCCGCGAGGCCGAAGGGCGCCTGGGCGAGGAAGATCGCCTGCCACGAGAACGCCTGGGTCAGCGCGCCGCCGAGCGCGGGCCCGATCGCCGTGGAGAGGACGGCGACCCCGAGCCACAGCGTGCGGGCGGAGGGCTGGGCGCCCTCGCGGCCCGGGCCGGCCAGGAGCGCGAAGGCGGCGACGAGGCCCGCGGCGCCGCCCAGGGCCTGGAGGCCGCGGAACGCGAGGAGGAGCGGCAGGGAGCCCGCGGCACCGCAGAGCACGGAGGCCAGGGCGAAGAGCCCGAAGCCCCCGGCGCCGACCGCGCGCGGACCCAGGTCGCGCATGAGCCGCTCCGCGGGCAGGAGGGCCAGGGCCAGGACGACGGTGTAGACGCCGATGATCGCCGCGACGCCCTCGACCGTCGTGTCGAGCTCCCGCAGCAGCTCGGGGAGCGCGAGGGTCACCACGGACGCGTCGGCCAGCGCCAGACCGGCGGCGAGGGCGAGCGCGAGGCGGCGCGGGGTCATGGCCCCAGTGTGCCCGTCGGGCCCGGGCGGGGCCGCGGCGGGCACCCCGCGCAGGCGCCACGTCGAGTTGGCGCACTCCAGGGCTCCAGAACTCCCGTCATGCTGCCGAAGCAGTGAGCCCCATGCCCCCGGCCGCCCGCCCCCACCAGGTCACGGACCTCGGCCTCGCCGCGGGCCGGACGCTGCGGGTGCGCACGTGGCGCGGGCACGGGCGCCCGCTGGTCCTCCTGCACGGGCTGCTGGACGACTCCGAGGGCTGGGCGCAGCTCGCCCGGGACACCCACCGCCCCGCCGTCGCGATCGACCTCCCGGGCTTCGGCGGCTCCTCCCTCCCGACCCGCGCCCGCATCTCGGCCTACGCCGAGGCCGTCGTGGAGGGCCTCGAGCAGCTCGACCTCGGCCCCTTCACGCTCGTGGGCCACTCCCTCGGCGGCGCGGTCGCCACCTCCGTGGCCGAGCGCTGCGACGCCGTCCGCGCCCTCGCGCTCCTCGCCCCCGCGGGCTACGGGCAGATCCGCCTGGCGGAGGTCATGAACCTCCCCGGGGTCCGCCAGGCCGCGGAGCTCGCGCTGCCGGTCGCCCTGGTCAACCCCCTGACCGTGACCGCGGCCTACACGACCTTCGTGGCCCACCACCGCCTCCCGAGCCGCGACCTCATGGGCCGCATCGTGCGCCGCTCCTTCCGCTCGGGCCCCGGCGTCTCGACCGCCGTGCAGGCCATCGCCGCCGCGGGCCGCTCCGAGCGCGCCTTCACGAAGCGGACGATCGACTTCGACGGCCCTGTCGCGGCCCTCTGGGGCGAGCACGACGCGCTGGTCCCGCGCGAGCACGTCGAGGCCCTGCAGCGCGCGCTGCCCCAGGCCCACGTGGAGGTCTGGAAGCGGATGGGCCACCACCCGCAGCGCGAGCGCCCCGCGGAGCTCGCCCGCTACATCGAGCGCCACGCCGCCCGCGCCCGCCGCGCGGTGCACTCCACGCGCCACGCGGTCCTCCGCGCGGCGTGACGCAAAGGGGCCTGACCCCTTTGCGGTGACGGGTGTCGACGGAAAGGGGTCAGGCCCCTTTCAGGTGGTCGCTGCGTCCACCAGCGCCACGAGCTCGTCCAGCGCGCCCTCGGCGAGCTCCATGACGAGGTGCAGGTCGGGCATCTGCTGGCGGTCGGCGACGATCCCGAAGTCCACCCGGTCGCGGTAGGAGAAGACGGTGACGTTCAGCCCTGCGCCGTTGGTGATGACGGAGATCGGGTAGGTCGCCACGAGCTCGGCGCCCGCGAGGTAGAGCGGGATGGGCGGCCCCGGGACGTTCGAGATGACCATGTTGTAGAGCGGCCGCAGGGCCGGGCTGGCGGAGAGCTGGAGCGCCACCCGCGCCGCCCGCGCGTTGATCGCCGGCGGGATGAACTGCGTGATGTCCTGGAGCGCGGCGGCGGGGAGCGCGGAGTGCCGGCCCTTGGCGGCCTGGAGCGCCGCGGCCGCGGCCCGGATGCGCTCCTCGGGGTCCGCGACGTCCGTCGGGACCGGGACGATCATGACGCTGATCTTGTTCCCGAAGGTCCCCGCCTCGTCCTCCGTGCGGACGGAGACCGGGATCTGCGCGAGCAGCGGGGCGTCCGGGAGCGCGTCGTGGGCCTCCAGCCAGCCCCGGACGCCCGCCGCGGTGATCGCCACGACGACGTCGTTGACCTTCACGCCGTAGTGCGCCTTGACCCGCTTGACCTTCCCGAGGTCGAGGGTCCCGATCGCGAGCTTGCGGTGCGGGGAGATGGGCTCGGAGAACGGCGTGCGCGGCGCGCGCATGCGGGGACGCTCGACCACCTCGCCGTCCTGCCCCGGCACGAACCCGCGCGCCCGGGAGAGCAGGCGGCTCACGCGGACCGCACCCGGGAGGCCGAGGACCGAGGGGGCGACGTCGAGGTGCGGCAGGGTGTTCGGCGCCGCGCGCACGAGCCGCACGGGCGTCATCGGCAGGGACGCGAGGCCGCGCGCGAGCATGCCGAGCGCGCCGGGCGCCGCGCCCGCGGGCTCCCCGGCCTCGGGCGGCTCGAGGTCGCGGCCGGCCGGGTCGAGGTCGTAGAGGATCGAGATGATCTCCGCGCCCGACATGCCGTCCACCAGCGCGTGGTGGATCTTCGTCATGAACGCGCAGCGCCCGCCCTCGAGGCCCTGGATGAGGTAGAGCTCCCACAGGGGCCGGGAGCGGTCGAGCGGCCGCGAGAAGATGCGCTCGGCCTGCTCCTCGAGCTGGCGGTCGTCGCCCGGCGCCGGGAGGGCGAGCTCCCGCACGTGGTAGTCGAGGTCGAAGCGCGGGTCGTCGATCCAGTAGGGCCGGTCGAGCCCGAACGGCACCGTCTTGAGCTGGTTGCGCAGCACGGGCAGGAGGTGCAGCCGCTCCTCCAGGAGCGCCTTGAGGTCCGCGAGGTCGAGCGTCCCGCCCGGGCGCCCGGAGGGGTCGAGGACGGCGACGCTCGAGACGTGGCCGTAGGTCGTGCGGCTCTCGATCGCCAGGAACTGCGTGTCGAGGCCCGTCAGCTGCTGCATGGTGCGCTCCTCTCGGCCGGGGACGCCCCCGGGGGGCCCCATCCTGCCGCAAAGCGGTGCGTGTAGCGTCGAGCCGATGCCGACCCCGCTTCCCGACTGGCCCGCCGGAACGGTGGCGCTGCTGGCCACGGGCGCAGGCGCCCCGCACGTCATCCCCGTCAGCGCCGTCCTGCGCGCCGGGCCGGCCCGCATCGTCTTCGCGCTCGCGCCGCGCCGCGAGTCGCTGCGGCGCCTGCGCGAGGAGCCCCGGGTCGCCCTCGCGCTCCTGGCCGCGGGGGACGTCGCGCTCACCGCGGAGGGCCTCGCGCGCGTCGCCGCCGAGCCGCTCCCGGGCGCCGAGAACGTCGTCGGCGTCGTGCTCGAGGTCGACCGGGTGCAGGACCACGGGACCCGCCGCTTCGCGGTCACCGACGGCGTGCAATGGCATTGGACCGACGAGGAGAGCGAGCGGCGCGACGCGCAGGTCCGCGCCGCGCTGCAGGCGCTAGCGTCCGCCGGGTGAAGCTCGCCACCTTCCTCGCCGGGGACTCCCGCGACCCCCAGGCGGGTGAGGTCCGCGACGACCACGTCCACGCCTTCGCGGACGGCTCGACGGTCCTCGACCGCCTCGCGAGCGGGGACACGACCCCCGCCGACGGCCTCTCGCACCCCCTCGCCGAGGTCACGCTCCTGGCCCCCGTCGCCCGGCCGCCGAAGGTCTTCGGCATCGGCCTGAACTACCTCGCCCACGCGCAGGAGCAGGGCCGCGAGCCGCCCGAGAAGCCCATCGTCTTCATGAAGCCCGTCACGAGCGTCACGGGGCCGAGCGGGCCCGATCGTCTGCCCGCCCGTCGTGCGCCGCCTGGACTACGAGGGGGAGCTCGGGATCGTCATGGGCGCGGGCGGCCGCATCGCGGGCTACGCGGTCTGCGACGACGTCTCCGCGCGCGACCTGCAGAAGAGCGAGTCGCAGTGGACGCGGGCCAAGGGCTTCGACACCGCCTGCCCCTGGGGCCCGTGGGTGACGACGGCCGACGCGGTCCCGAACCCGGGGAACCTCCGCCTGCAGACCTGGGTCAACGGCGAGCCGCGCCAGGACACCCGCACGTCGGACCTCATCTTCGGGGTCGACGCCCTCGTCGCGTTCCTCTCCGAGGCGATCACGCTCGAGCCCGGCGACCTCATCCTCACGGGCACCCCGAGCGGCGTCGGCTCGGCCATGGACCCCCGGCGCTTCCTGCAGTCCGGGGACGTCGTCCGCATCGAGATCGAGACGCTGGGAGCCATCGAGCATGCTGTCGCCTGACCTCGAGCGCCGGCTCGGCGAGCTCACGGACCTCGGCGCCGCGGGCGCGCTGCTGAGCTGGGACCAGCAGACGATGATGCCGCCCGCCGGCGCGCGGGCCCGCGGGGACGTCATGGCGACGCTCACGACGCTCCACCACGAGCGCCAGACGGCGCCCGAGCTCGGCGCGCTGCTCGACGGGGCGGCGCCCGAGGGGGAGGTCGAGGCGGCGGTCGTGCGCGTCGCGCGCCGCGACCACGACAAGGCGCGCAAGGTCCCGGCGGAGCTCGCGGCCGAGATGGAGCTCGCGAGCTCCCGCGCCCAGGAGCCCTGGGCCCAGGCCCGCGCCACGAACGACTTCGAGCGCTTCCGCCCCTTCCTCGAGAAGAACCTCGAGCTGCGCCACCGCTACGTCGCCTGCTTCCCGGGCGCCGAGCACCCCTACGACACGCTCCTGGACAACTTCGAGCCCGGCCTCACCACGGCCCGGGTCCGCGAGGTCTTCGGCCAGCTGCGCGAGGGCCTGGTCCCGCTCGTGGCGGCGATCGGCGCCGCGGCGCCGGCGCCCGCGCTGCCCGGGCCGTTCCCCGTCGCCCAGCAGCAGGAGCTCGCGCTGGAGATGGCCCGCGCCTTCGGCTTCGCGGACGACGCCTGGCGCCTCGACCTCGCCGTCCACCCCTTCGCCCAGTCGCTCTCCGCGCAGGACGTCCGGGTGACCGCCCGCTACAAGGAGGAGGACCTCCAGGGCCTCTTCGCGGTCATGCACGAGGTGGGCCACGGGCTCTACGAGCACCAGGTGGACCCGGCGCTCGCCCGCACGACGCTCGGCACGGGCGTCTCCCTGGGCATCCACGAGTCGCAGTCCCGGCTGTGGGAGAACCTCGTGGGCCGCTCCGAGCCCTTCTGGCGCCACTGGGGCCCGAAGCTGCGCGAGCGCTTCCCCGAGGCGACGGGGGACCTCTCCGACCACGACCTCCTGCGCGCGATCAACGTCGTCGAGCCCACCCTCATCCGGGTCGACGCCGACGAGGTCACCTACTCCCTGCACGTCATCCTCCGCTTCGAGCTCGAGGTGCGGATGATCGAGGGGACGCTCGCCGTGGCGGACCTGCCCGAGGCCTGGAACGCCGGCATGCGCGAGCTCCTCGGCATCGACGTCCCCACGGACACCGAGGGCTGCCTGCAGGACATCCACTGGAGCTTCGGGGAGCTCGGCTACTTCCCGACGTACGCCATCGGGAACATCGCCTGCGCCCAGCTCTGGGAGGCCATGGAGCGCGACGTCCCGGGCCTCGACGAGCAGGTCGCCGCGGGCGAGCACGCCTCCATCCGCGACTGGCTGCGCGAGCACGTGCACCGCCACGGCCGGACCGTCGAGCCGACGGAGCTGCTCGAGCGCGCGACGGGCAGCGGCCTGGACCCCGCGCCGCTCCTGGGTCAGCTCGACCGGAAGTACCGCGCGCTCTACGGCATCTGAGCGCGCGGCACCGCGGGGTGCCTAGTGGGAGGTGAGGACCCGGTCGATGAGGCCGTACTCCTTGGCCTCGTCGGACTTGAAGAAGCGGTCGCGCTCCATGTCCTTGTGGACCTCCTCCTCCGGGCGGCCCGTGTGCTTCGCGTAGATCTCGTCGACCCGCTTGCGGACCTTGATGATCTCGTTCGCGTGGATCTCGATGTCCGAGCTCTGGCCCTCGAAGCCCGAGGAGGGCTGGTGGATGAGGATCCGCGAGTTCGGCAGCGCCATGCGCTTGCCCGGGGCGCCGCCCGCCAGCAGCAGGGAGCCCATGGACATGGCGATCCCGCAGCAGATCGTCGCCACGTCGGGCTTGATGAAGTTCATCGTGTCGTACACCGCCAGGCCGGCGTAGATCGAGCCGCCGGGCGTGTTGATGTAGAGGGAGATGTCCTTGTCCGGATCCGAGCTCTCGAGGTGCAGCAGCTGGGCCACGATGAGGTTCGCGACCTGGTCGTCGACCGGGGAGCCGAGGAAGATGATGCGCTCGTTGAGCAGCCGGGAGAAGATGTCGAACTCGCGCTCACCGCGGGCGGAGCGCTCGACGACCATGGGGACCAGGGGCATGGGCTAGACCCTAGCTGCCGTAGTGCGCGGGCTCGCGCCCGGGCGGCTGCTTCGGCCGCGGCAGGTCCTCGACCGCCTTCGTCGGCCGCTCCTTCGGCTTCCCCTTGCGCACCGTGACCTCCTCGCCCCAGTGCAGGAAGGTCAGCTCCTTGCCCGTCTCGAGCTCGTAGCGGGCGCGCTCCTGGTCCACGTGGATGCGCAGCCGCGCGCCCCGCACGGTGACCGCGAAGGAGATGCTCGGGACGACCTTCGGCAGCCGCGGGCAGAAGCGGATCTGCCCCCCGTAGTCGCGCATCCCGCCGAAGCCGTTCGTGACCGCCAGGACCGCGCCGGCCAGGGACGCGATGTGCAGCCCGTCCCCCGTGTTGTGGTGCAGGTCGTGGAGGTCGACGAACGCCGCCTCGCGCAGGTAGTCGTGGGCGAGGTCGAGGTGCCCGACCTCCGCGGCGACGATGCTCTGGGTGCAGGCCGAGAGCGAGGAGTCGCGGACCGTCAGGCCCTCGTAGTACTCGAAGTCCCGCCGCTTCTGCTCCGCGGAGAACTGGTCCCCGTGCAGGTGCAGCGCGAGCACGAGGTCGGCCTGCTTGATGACCTGGCGCCGGTAGAGCTGGAAGTAGGGGTAGTTCAGCAGGAGCGGGTAGTCCTCGTCCGTGCATGGCCTCGAAGTCCCACGGGTCGTGGTCGAGGAACGACTGGTCCTGCGGGTGCACCCCCGTGCGCTCGTCGTAGGGCAGGTACATCGCGTCGGCCGCCGCCCGCCAGGACGCGACCTCCTGCCGGGTGACCCCGTGGCGCTTGGCCAGCTCGGGGAGCCGCGCGACGGTGTCGGCCGCGGCGCGCAGGTTCGCCTGGGCGCCGAGGTTCGTGAAGACGTTGTTGTCCACGAGGGCGGAGTACTCGTCGGGCCCCGTCACGCCGTCGATGCGGAAGATCCCGGCGTAGTCCGTCCAGCCCGCGCTGATCCACAGCCGCGCGGTCTCCACCAGGAGCTCGCCGCCCTCGGCCAGCGCGAAGGCGTCGTCCTCCGTCGCGTCGATGTAGCGGCGCACCGCGTCGGCCACGTCGCCGTTGATGTGCAGGGCGGCCGAGCCCGCGGGCCAGTAGCCCGAGCACTCCTCGCCGGCGATGGTCCGCCAGGGCATCGTCGCGCCCGAGAAGCCGAGGAGCTTCGCGCGCTCCTGGGCGAGGGGCAGGATGGAGTGGCGCCAGACGAGCGCGTGGCGCACGACGTCCGGCATGAGGTAGGTCAGCAGGGGGAGCACGAAGGTCTCCGTGTCCCAGAACGCGTGGCCGTCGTAGCCCGCGCCCGTCAGGCCCTTGGCGGGGATCGCGCGGCCCTCGATGCGCGCGCCGGCCTGCAGGAGGTGGAAGAGCGAGAAGCGCAGCGCCTGCTGCACCGCGGGGTCGCCCTCGATCGTCACGTCGGCCTTCTCCCAGAAGGCGTCGAGGAACGCGCGCTGGTCGGCCAGCAGGCCGTCCCAGCCCTCCGCGACGGCGTTCGCGAGGCTCGCGGTCACCTGGTCGCGCAGGAAGAGCGCGGACTGCCGCGAGCTCCAGTGGTAGGCCATGAACTTCACGAAGCGGAACGGCTTGCCCGGCTTGAGCTGGCAGGAGAGCGTCACCCGGCCGATGTCCTGCTCGACGTAGACCGCCGTGTGGAGGTCGTCGGGCTCGGCGGAGCAGATGACGTGCTCCATGCCCGCGGCGCAGGTCAGGTGGGAGCTCTTCGTCGTGTGCGCGAGCACGGCCCGCAGCTCGAACCCGCGGGCGAACTGGCCCACGAGCACGTCCCCGAGGTCCTTGCCCTTGCGCGGGTCCTTCTTGCCCTCCTGCGCCGGGAGGTTCGCGACCATGTTCGACTGGATCGCGATGCGCATCGGCTTGTCGACGGCCTCGATCTCGTACTCGATCGCCGCGACGGAGCGCTGGGTGAAGGAGACCAGGCGCCGCGTCTTGATCTTCACCTCGCGCCCGTAGGTCGAGCGGTAGTGCATCTGCCGGTCCAGCGTGCCGGTCCGGAAGTCGAGCAGGCGCTCGTGGGAGAGCACCTCGCCGCGCAGGACGTCCACGGGCTCGTCCTCGAGCATGAGGTGGATGACCTTGCCGTCCTGGGCGTTGACGACGGTCTGGCCGTCCTCCGCGAACCCGTAGCCCGACTCGCCGTACTCGAGCGTGAAGGACTCGTAGAGGCCGTTGACGTAGGTGCCGCTGATGCCGCGCGGCTCCCCCTCGTCGAGGTTGCCGCGCAGACCGAGGTGGCCGTTGGAGAGCGCGAACACCGACTCGCTGCGGGCGAGCTGGTCGAGGTCGAGCGCGGGCTCGCGGATCGCCCACGGCTCGACGGGCCAGGGGACGTTCGCCACGCCGCCGGAGCCGGCCGCGCGGGTCACGGGAGGAGCTCCGCGAGGTCGTCGACGACGAGGTCCGCGCCGTCGCGCAGGAGCGCGTCGCGCTGCCCGGCGCGGTCCACGCCGACCACGAGGCCGAAGCCGCCCGCCCGGCCCGCGGCGACGCCGGCCAGGGCGTCCTCGAAGACCGCGCACTGCCCGGGCTGCAGCCCGAGCCGCTCCGCGGCCAGCAGGAACGTGTCGGGCGCGGGCTTGCCCTTGATGCCCTCGCTGGCGATCGTCGTGCCGTCCACCCGCTCCTCCATGAGGTCGAGGAGCCCGGCGGCGGTGAGCGCCGCGACGGTGTTCGCGCTCGAGGAGACCACCGCCGTGCGCAGCCCGGCGTCGCGCGCCGCGTGCAGGAACCGCACGGAGCCCTCGAAGGTCTCCACGCCGTCGCGCTCGAGCACCTCGAGGAGCTTTGAGTTCTTCGCGTTGCCGACCCCGTTGACGGTTTCGGCGCTCGGCGGGTCGTCCGGGGTGCCCTCGGGCAGCGTGATGCCGCGGGAGGCCAGGAAGTCCCGGACGCCGTCCGCGCGGGGCTTGCCGTCGACGTGCGCCGTGTAGTCCGCCGCGGGGTCGAAGGGGACGAACGCGGGACCCCCCGCGTCGGCCTGGCGCTGGAGCAGCGCGTCGAAGGCCTCCGCCCAGGCCTTCGCGTGCACCGTGGCGGTCCGCGTCAGGACGCCGTCCATGTCGAACAGGCAGGCCTGGATCGCGTCTGGGAGGTCGGGTCGGGGTGCGGCCATCGCGGCATCCTGCCACCTCCGCCCCCCGACCTCGTGCGCGGCGCCCCGCTCAGCCGTTGATCGTCCGCATCCCGCCGGCGTCGTAGCGGTCGCCCGCGGGCTCGGGCAGGGCCGCGGCGATGCGCTCGAGGTCCTCCGGGGAGAGGGTCACGGCGGCCGCCGCCGCGTTCTCCTCGAGGTAGCGCACGCGCTTGGTGCCGGGGATGGGCGCGACGTGCTCACCCCGGGCCAGGACCCAGGCCAGCGCGAGCTGCGAGGGGGTGACCTCCTTCTCGTCCGCGAGGGCCTTGACGGCGTCGACGACGGCGAGGTTCTTCTCGAAGTTCTCCCCCGAGAAGCGCGGGGAGTGCCGGCGGAAGTCGTCCGGGTCGAGGTCGTCGAGCGAGCGGATCTCCCCCGAGAGGAAGCCGCGGCCGAGCGGGGAGTAGGGCACGAGGCCGATGCCGAGCTCCGTGAGGGTCGGGATCGACCTCGTCCTCGATGTCGCGCGACCAGAGGGAGTACTCGGACTGCACGGCGGTGATGGGGTGGACGGCGTGGGCGCGGCGGATCGTCGCGGCGCTCGCCTCGGAGAGCCCGAGGTGGCGGACCTTGCCCGCGGCGACGAGCTCCGCCATCGCGCCCACGGTCTCCTCGATGGGGGTCGAGGGGTCCACGCGGTGCTGGTAGTAGAGGTCGATGTGGTCGGTCCCGAGGCGCTTGAGCGAGGCGTCGCAGGCCGCGCGCACGTAGTCCGGGGAGCCGTTGATGCCGCGCTTGGTCGGGTCGTCCGGGTCGCGCTGGATCCCGAACTTCGTGGCGAGGAACACCTGGTCGCGCCGGCCCTCCAGGGAGCGGCCGACGAGCTCCTCGTTCGTGAACGGGCCGTACATGTCGGCCGTGTCCCAGAAGGTGACGCCGAGCTCGACGGCGCGGTCGAGCGTCCGGAGCGCCTCGGCCTCGTCGCGGCCGCCGTAGAAGTCCGACATGCCCATGCAGCCGAGGCCGAGGGCGGAGACGGTGGGGCCCTGGGGCCCGAGGGTGCGCGTGTCCATGCCCTCGACGGTACGACGTCGGGCCGGGCGCTTGGATGTGGCGCGTGCCGGAGCCCCGCCCCCTCCCGACGGACCGCGTGCCGCCCGTGGCCCTCGTGCTCACGGGGATCGGCTCCGTGCAGTTCGGGGCGGCGCTGGCCACGACGCTGTTCGACGACCTCGGCCCGAGCGGCACGACGCTCCTGCGCCTCCTGTTCGCCGCGGCGATCCTCGTCGCGCTCTGGCGGCCGGACCCGCGGGCCTACGGGCGGGCGGAGCTGCGCCTGGCCGGGCTCTTCGGCCTCGTGCTCGGCGGGATGAACCTCACCTTCTACCTCGCGCTGGACCGGCTGCCGCTCGGCGTCGCGGTGACGATCGAGTTCGTCGGGCCGCTCGGGGTGGCGGTCGGCGACCTCGCGGCGGCGCGCGGACCTCGCCTGGGCGGCGCTCGCGGCGGTCGGGATCGTCCTGCTCGCGGACCCGGGCGGCGGCTCGATCGACCCGCTCGGCCTCGTGCTCATCCTCGTCGCCGGGGGCTTCTGGGCCGCGTACATCCTGCTCTCGCAGCGGGCGGGCCCGAGCTTCGAGGGCGGTCGCGGGCTCGCGCTGGCGATGGTGGTCGCCGCGCTCGTGCCGCTCGTGCCCGGGGTGGTCGGCGGCGGGAGCGACCTCCTGCGCCCCGAGCTGCTCGTCCTGGCGGCGGGGGTGGGCCTGCTGAGCTCCGTCATCCCCTACTCCCTGGAGTTCGAGGCGCTGCGCCGGATGCCCGCGAACGTCTTCGGGGTGCTCATGTCCCTCGAGCCCGGGGTGGCCGCCCTGGCGGGCTTCCTCGTGCTCGGCCAGGCCCTCGGCGCCCGCGAGCTCGTGGCGATCGGGCTGGTCGTAGCTGCGAGCATCGGGGTCACGCGGGCCGCGAACCGGGCAAGCGTCCTCCCGCATGACTCCTGACATCCTCACCTCGGCCGTGACGTCGCAGAACGCGCCCAACGTCCTGACCGTGCTGCGGATCCTCCTGGTGCCCGTGCTCGTCGCGGCGCTGCTGCAGGAGACGCGCCACGGCGACGTCGCCGCCGCGGGGATCTTCGCCCTCGCCTCCGTGACGGACTACGCCGACGGGTACCTCGCCCGCCGCCAGGACGCGATCTCGACGTTCGGGAAGCTCATGGACCCCATCGCGGACAAGCTCCTGATCCTCGCGGCGCTCATCGCGCTCGTCTCGCTCGACCGGGTCGAGGCCTGGGTCGCGGTGGTCATCCTCGGCCGGGAGTTCGCCGTCACCGCGTCGCGGATGGCCGCCTCGCAGCAGGGGGTCGTCGTGAGCGCGGCGATGTGGGGGAAGGTCAAGACCTGCGTCCAGGTGCTCTGCGTCTTCCTGCTCATCGCGGTGGACGGCTCCCCCCTCTGGCTGGACCTCCTCGTCTACGCGACCGTCGCGGTCACCCTCGCCTCGGGGGTCGACTACTTCGTCGGGCTGCGCCGGCAGCTGCGCGACCACGACGCCGCGAAGGCCGTGGCCTGAGTGAAGTGGGCCTTCGGCGCGGTCGTCCTCGCCGTCGCCTCCGTGGTCGTCGCGCTCGTGGTCGCGGTCGGCTCCACCCGCGACCCCGTGCCCGGCCGGCTGCGCGAGTGCGTGCTCGACGGGCAGGCGGGGCTCCTGCGCAGCGAGGGGGACTTCGGGTCGCTCGGGCGCTCGGACGTCGCCGCGGGCGCGGTGCGCGAGGTCGGGCGGCGCCGGCTCGGCGACGACACGGTCGTCCTGCTGCGCGGCACCCGCTACCGCCTCCTGGTGCTCGCGGGCCGCAAGAGCCCCGGCCTCGATGGCGACCTCCCGCGGCGGGTCTTCGAGCGCACGGCGGAGTACGCGCTCGTCGCGCGCGAGCTCGACCCCCTGCGCGGCGTCCTCGCGGACTGCGTCGCGCTGGCCGCGGCGGAGTAGTTCCAGCGCGGACACGGTGTCGAGGGTTCCTCGGCAACCCGCGGGCCGTGTGGTATCACTCCGCCCCTGGCTGCAGCCCCTCACCGATGGGGAACGAGTGCTGAGCCACCTGCGACCCCGGTCGCGACAGGTCGAGAAGGCAGAGGGAAGCTGGAGAGAGGGAGCCCGCACCGGCACGAGGAGAGCCCGGTCGGGATCCGAAAAGCCTGAAGAAGGACCGGGGTTGAGCACGAAGACAGAAGTGCTGCTGGCGGACGAGGCACCCATCACGGAGATGGAGGAGCTCAAGCCGCTGATCGCAGAGGGGCAGGAGAAGGGGGTCCTGACGTTCGAGCAGGTCGCCACCGCGCTGGAGGAGGTGGAGGTCAGCAAGGAGCAGCTCGGGGAGCTGCACGCCTACTTCGTCGAGCACGGCATCGAGGTGGTCGGGGCCAACGGGAAGCTGGCCACGTCGGAGAACGAGAAGGTCGAGAACGCCGCGCAGGCGCGGCGCCAGCCGACGGAGGGCGGGCCCAAGAAGCCCGAGATCGACCTGACGGTCGAGCCGTCGCTGGACTCCCTGCGGCTGTACCTGCGGTCCATCGGGCGCGTCTCGCTCCTGACGGCCGAGCAGGAGGTCTCCCTGGCCAAGCGCATCGAGCGCGGGGACATGGACGCCAAGCAGCAGATGGTCGAGGCCAACCTGCGCCTCGTCGTCTCCATCGCCAAGGGCTACCTCGGGCGCGGCCTGACGTTCCTGGACCTCATCCAGGAGGGCTCGCTCGGCCTCATCCGCGCCGTCGAGAAGTTCGACTACCGCCGGGGCTACAAGTTCTCGACCTACGCCACCTGGTGGATCCGCCAGGCCGTCACCCGCGCGATCGCGGACAAGGGCCGCACGATCCGCATCCCGGTGCACATGGTCGAGAAGCTCAACAAGGTCGTGCACGTCGAGCGCCAGCTCGTGCAGTCGCTCGGCCGTGAGCCCTCCCCGGAGGAGATCGCGAAGGAGCTCGAGGTCACGGAGCGCGAGGTCCGCGACATCCTGCGGATGAGCCAGCAGCCCATCTCGCTGGAGAAGCCCATCGGCGAGGAGGAGGAGTCCGAGCTCGGCGACTTCGTCGAGGACCAGAACGCGATCTCGCCGTTCGACATGGCCTCGGACAACCTCCGCAAGGAGAACGTCCACCGCGCGCTGGCGGCCCTGCCGCAGCGCGAGCGCGAGGTCATCGAGATGCGCTTCGGCCTCTCGGGCGGCCGCCCGCGCACCCTGGAGGAGGTCGGCCGCGCGTTCAACGTGACGCGCGAGCGGATCCGCCAGATCGAGAACCACACGCTCAAGAAGCTCGAGTCGCTGCCCGAGGCGCAGCGGCTCCGCGACGCCTCGTAGGGTCGCCGCGCGCTCGACGCCGCCGCGGTCTCCCGTTCGGAGACGGCGGCGGCGTCGTCGCGTCCAGCCGGCGTGGAAGCGCGGCTCCGGGCCGCACCTTCACGCCCGCTGTGCCGCTGCGCGGGAGCGGGCGTGGAACGGAGGGTCGCGCGGCCGCGCTGCCGGCCTGTCCTTCCGCCCGCCCGCTCGCCCGCCCGCCCGTCGCGCTCGCCCGCCGCGCCCGTCCGTCGCGCTCGCCCGTCGCGCTCGCCCGTCGAGCGGCCGTCCTGCGATTGCACGCCGGCAGCGTGAGGCGCGCACAGCGGGCGTGGAACCGCGGGCGGGAGCCGCACTTCCACGCCCGCTGTCCCGCCGAGCACGAGAGGGCCGCGGCAGCTCCCCGGTTTGGAGACAGCGGCGCCGTCATCGCGTCCGGAAGCGAACGTAGGTTCGTCTCATGAACAACCTCGAGCAGGGCGACCTCGGAGAGGCAAGTGCGCGGTGCTGGTACGAGCTGCACGGCCAC
The DNA here is from genome assembly GCA_963844155.1 of uncultured Solirubrobacteraceae bacterium. Classification (GTDB taxonomy): domain Bacteria; phylum Actinomycetota; class Thermoleophilia; order Solirubrobacterales; family Solirubrobacteraceae; genus Paraconexibacter. Next base: position 863,993 of record CAWJMY010000001.1, on the reverse strand, counting down.
GTCGTGCTCATCCCGACAGGGCGCAGTCCGGACTACGACTTCGTGGCGGACGACGGCGAGCGGCTCATCCGGGTGCAGGTGAAGACGAGCGGAAGTCGCTCGAGGGGTCGCTGGCAGGTCGCCATCTGCACGAGCGGCGGCAATCGCTCGTGGAGTGGCATCGCGAAGTACTTCTCACCCGGGCGCTGCGACGAGCTCTTCGTCGTCGCCGTCGACGGGCGCCGTTGGCGCATCCCGTCGGCGAGCGTCGAGGCGACGACGGCGGTCACGCTCGGAGGGCCCAAGTACGCGGAGTTCGAGGTCGACGCCGGCCCACCCCTCGCAGTCGCCGCCGCGACCGTTTCGCTACCCTCCGCGACCCCGGCGGGATAGCGAAGTGGTCAAACGCACCGCGCTGTAAACGCGGCCTCTCCGAGTTCCCAGGTTCGAATCCTGGTCCCGCCATCAGCGCTTCCGGAGCCCGCCGCGAGCGGGCTCCTCGCGTTCTGGGACCATGCGCCGATGGGCCTCAACCGCGACCGCTTCCCCGGCCTCTCCGACGGCTGGGCCCGCTTCGACGCCCCTGGCGGGACGCAGCCCGTCGACGCCGCGATCGCTGCGACCACGGACTACCTGACGAGCGGCGCCTTCGCGAACTACGGCGGGCCGTTCCCCGCCTCGCGGCGGACCCGCGCGGTGACCGACGGCGCACGGGCGTCGGTCGCCGGGCTCTTCGGCGCGGATCCCGAGGGCGTGGTGTTCGGGCCGTCGATGAGCGCGCTCACGTTCCGCTTCGCGGCGGGGGTCGGGCGGATGCTCGAGCCCGGCGACCAGGTCGTCGTCACCCGCCTCGACCACGACGCGAACGTCCGGCCGTGGGAGGTCGCGGCGGAGCGGGCGGGCGCGTCGGTCCGCTACGCCGACCCGGAGCCCGGGACGCTCGCGCTCACCCCGGAGCTCGTCGAGGCGCAGATGTGCGACCGGACGCGCTGGGTCGCCTTCACCGCGGCGAGCAACGTCGTCGGCTCGCTCACGGACATCCCCGCGCTCGTCGAGCTCGCAGGGCGCTACGGCGCGCGCACCTACGTCGACGCGGTGCACGCCGCGCCGCACGTCCCGCTCGACCTGGCGGCGCTCGGCTGCGACGCGCTCGCCTGCTCGGCCTACAAGTGGTTCGGGCCGCACCTCGGCGTCCTCTGCAGCTCCCCCGAGCTCCTGGCGGAGCTGCCGCTGGACAAGCTCCGCGCCTCGACGGACCAGGGCGCGGACCGCTGGGACCAGGGCACGCAGCCCTTCGAGCTGCTCGCCGCCGCCGGTGCCGCCGCCGACTACGTCCGCGAGACGGGCTGGGCGGCGATCACGGAGCACGAGGACTGGCTGCGCGAGGCGCTCGTCGGCGGCCTGCAGGCCATCGACGGGGTCGAGCTCGTCGGGACGCCCGTCCGCCGCACGCCCACGGTGCTCTTCACGGTCGCAGGCCGCACCCCGGCCGAGGTCGCCGAGGCGCTCGCCGAGGAGGACCGCGTCGCGGTCGGCGCGGGCTCGTTCTACGCGATCCACCTCGCGGAGCACCTCGGCCTGGGCGACGCGGGCGCGGTGCGCGCGGGCTGCGCGCACTACACGTCGCTCGACGAGGTCGAGCGCCTCCTCGCCGGCGTCCGCCGCCTCGCCGCGGCCTGAGCGGCGCCGCCGGGCGGCTGCGCAAGTGCGACCGTTGCAGTTGCGCTCGCATGGCCGACGCAAGTGCAACGGCTGCTGAAGCGTCAGGCGGCGGCGGAGGGTGCGGCGGCGCGGGCCCGCGTCCTCGCCGGCCCAATCGCGCACGCTGTGCTGCAGCCCGACGAGCGCCGCGGCACCGAGCGGCACGGGGATCCACAAGGAGATCGCGCGGTAGGCCAGGACCGCCGGGAGCGCGAGGTCGGCCGGGACGCCGCAGAGGAGCAGCACGCCCGTCATCCCGCCCGTGACCGCGCCGGGGACGGGGACCGTGTTGGCGACGATGCCGGCGAAGTAGCCCAGGGCGATGACGCCGACGGCCGGCGCGTCGCCGAGCGCGGCGAACGCCGCGGCGAGGACCGCGAGGTCGAAGCCCCACCAGGCCAGCGCGCCCGCGAGGCGGGGGTCGGCGGAGCGCACGAGCGAGACGGCGGCGCGGATGCTCGCGCTGAGCGCGACCGCGCCGCGGCGGAGCCGCGTCACCGGCGCCGCGCGGGTGAGCCACGCGGCCGAAGCGGCCGCCTCGGCGGAGCGCGCCTGCGGCGCCGGGGCGCCGATCGCGGCGCCCGGCCCGCCCGCGCCGACCGGACCGCGCCCGAGGCGCGCCAACCGCTCGGGACCCAGCAGCCCGAGCGCGGCGCCGACCGCGAGCGCCGCCACGCCGAAGGCGGCGGGGCCGTAGCCCGTCCAGGCGGGCGCGTCGCCGGCCGCGCCGCCGAGCGCGCCGAGGCCCGCGAGGGCGAGCGCCGCGAGGAACACGGCGTAGAGCAGGACGAGGAAGGTCAGCAGGGTGCTGCTCGCGCGGGTCGTCGAGAGCCCCGCGCGGCGCAGGGCCCACAGCGTGAGGCCGATGCCGCCGAGCCCGCCCGTGGGCAGCAGGCGGTTGACGGCCGTCCCGGCCAGGGTGATCTGCGCGGAGACGGCGGGGGTGACCCGCGGCACCTCGCGGCCCACGACGAACCACGTGAGCGCGACGTAGCCCGCGAACGAGCCCGCCTCGGCCAGGACGCCGAGCGCGCCGAGCAGCGGGTCGGCGTCCGCCGCGCGGTCGAGCGCCGCGGTGAGGGTCGCGAACGGCGAGCCCGTGAGGAGGGCGAGCGCCAGGAGCGCCGCCAGCGCGCCCACGCCGAGCACGAGCTGCCGCGGCGCGGGGCGCAGCGTGCAGCTGGAGAGCCATCGGGTCGGGGAGGGGTGCTGTCGCCATGGCCGCTTACGAAACGTTACCAGAGTGGTTGCGCGTGCAACGGCAGCGCGATCCTGCCAGGCTGGCGTTGCCGTGCTCGCGATCGCCCTCGCCCTCTACACCTCCGTGGCCTACGGCATCGCGAACTTCCTGGCCCCGGTCCTCACGCGCCGCCACGCCTTCGCGACGGTCCTGCTCGTGGGGCAGCTCGCCGCCCTCCTCGGCTCCTTCGTGGGCCTCGCGGTCTCCGGGGAGCCGTGGCCGCCGCTCCGGGCCGTCGGCTTCGCCGCGCTCGCCGGCTTCGGCAACGCCGCCGGCCTGGCCGGCTTCTACGAGGCCGTGCGCTTCGGCCCGCTGAGCGTCGCCGCGCCCGTGGGCGCCACGAGCGCGGTGCTCCCCGTCATCGTGGGTGTCCTCGGCGGCGATGCGCTCGGCGCCCTGAAGGTCACGGGCATCGTCCTGGCCATCGGCGGCGCGATGCTCGCCGCGCGGCGCGGCGGCGACGCCGTCAGCGAGGCCCACTGGAACCTCCCGCGCTGCGTCTTCTTCGCCTTCGTCTCCGCGCTCGGCCTCGGCGTGCTGCTCGCCGCGCTGCCGACCGCCTCGGAGGACGGTGGGCTCTTCTGGGCGCTCAGCGTCCAGCGCTCGACCATCGTCCTGCTCTTCGTCGCGCTCATCGTCGCCCGCGGGCAGACCTTCGCGCACCCGGAGGGCTTCGCCCCGACGACGCGCCTGGACCGCCTCTCGCTCGTGGTCCCCGGCGGGCTCCTGCTCAGCGGGACGCTCCTCTACATCCTGGCCACGGAGCGGGGGCAGCTGAGCCTCATCGCCGTCTGCGGCTCCCTCGCGCCGCTCGTGACGGTCGGGCTGGCGATCGGCGTGCTCGGCGAGCGCGTCTCCCGCGTGCAGGCCGCGGGCGTCGTGGCGGCGGTCGCGGGCGTCTGCCTCATCGCCGCCTGAGCGCCGTCAGCCCCCGCGGAGCTCCGCGAAGCGCACCCGCGGGTGGTCCGCGGCGGCGAGGGCGAGCGCGGCGCGCACGTCGGGGCCGGCGCCGACGACGGCGCGGTGGCCGGCCGCCGCGCGGACGACCGCCGCGGTGGCGCTCGAGGCGTCGCAGACCACGGCGAGCGCGGCGCCCCGGGCAGCGAGGCGCCGGGCGGCCGCGGGGACGGCGCTCGAGGGCGCGGCGCCGCCGGCGCACGCGGTCTGCACGACGACGGCGGTCGCGGCGGCGGGGACGGGCCCCGCGGGCGGGGCGTCGGGCGTCCCGGAGGTCCCGAGCAGGGCCCCGGCGAGGAGGAGGAGGGGAAGGCGAAGAAGCGTCATACGTATGAACATCATACGAATGACGACGGCATCCGCAAGGCCGGGGCGCACGACGTGGTGCAATCCGCCCATCCCGCGCCCCACCTCCACCGACGTCGCCCGGGCCGCGGGCGTCTCGCAGTCGACCGTCTCCCTCGTCTTCTCGGGCAAGGGCGCGGGCCGCGTCTCCCCCCGGACCGCCGAGGCCGTGCGCGCCGCGGCCCGCGAGATCGGCTACCGCCCGAACGCCGTCGCGCGCTCGCTCAAGACGGGCGCCGCGGGCGCCGTGTGCCTCGCGGTCCCCGACGTCACGAACCCCTTCTTCAGCCAGATGCTCCGGGGTGCGGGCCGCGCGGCGGCGACCGCCGGCTTCGCGGTCGCGCTCGTCGACTCGGAGAACGCGGACACCTGGGCGCACGCGACGGTGCAGGGGCTCCGCGGCGCGGGCACCGTCGACGGCTTCCTCCTCTTCGCCGGCTCGCCGCCGCAGCGCGAGCGCGACCGCGGCGAGCCGATCGTCCTGCTCGAGACGGAGGCCCGGGGCTACTCCTCCGTCCGCCTCGACAGCCGCGCGGGCGCGCGCGCAGCGACCCAGCACCTCCTCGACCTCGGCCACCGGCGCATCGGGCACCTCGCCGCCGACGCGCCGGCGGAGCAGACCTTCGTCCTGCGCGCCAAGGGGCGGCAGGACGCGCTGGAGGCCGCGGGCCTGGCCGCGACGGAGCACGTCGCGGCCACGAAGATCTCCTTCGCCGCGGGCGCGACCGCGGCGCTCGCGCTCCTCGACGCCCCGGAGCCCCCGACCGCCCTGGTCTGCGACGACGACGTCCTCGCCGGGGGCGCCTACCTCGCGGCACGCTCGCGCGGCCTGCGGATCCCGGAGGACCTGAGCGTCGTCGGCTTCGACGACCTCCCGCACGCGACGGTCCTCGACCCCCCGCTGACGACGATGCGGGCCGACGCGCGGCTCCTGGGCGCGACCGCCTTCGAGCTCCTGGCCGAGCGCATGGCCGACCCCTCGGCCCGCACCCGCCGCCTCGTGCACCCCGTGACGCTCGTGGAACGCGGCTCGACGGCGCCGCCGTGACTGAGAGGTGCCTGGCACCTCTCAGTCACGGACCGGCAGGCGCACCCGGAACGTCGTCGGGCCCGTCCCGTCGCAGAGGACGAGCGAGCCCCCGTGGCCGTGGACGATCCGGTGGGAGATGTCGAGCCCGAGGCCCGTCCCGACCCCGACGGCCTTCGTCGTGAAGAAGGGCTCGAAGATGCGGCGCCGCACGTCCTCCGGGACCCCGGGGCCCGAGTCGACGACCTCGACGATCGCCGCGTCGCCGTCGCGCCGCGTGCGCAGGGTGAGCGTCCCGTCGCGGTCGATCGCGTCCAGCGCGTTGACCACGAGGTTCGTGAACACCTGGTTGAGCTCCGAGGCCCGCGCGGGGACGCGCGGCAGCTCGGGGTCGTACTCCCGCACGACCCGCACGCTGCCCTCCTTGAGCCGGTGCCCGAGCATCTTCAGCGTGCTCTCGAGCGCGTGCTTGACGTCCACGTCCTCCTCGGGCGCGCGGTCCAGCCGCGAGTAGTCCTTCACCGCCTGGACGAGCTCCGTGATGCGCGCCGCGTCCGACCGGACCCCCGCGACCCCCGCCCGCGCCTGCGCCGCCGCGGCCAGCCAGCCCAGCAGCGCCGCCGCCGCGCCCGGCTCGAGGCCCTCGACGACCGGGGCGACGAGCTCGACGGGGAGCCCCGCCTCCGCGAGGGTCGCCGCCGCGTCCCAGGCGCCGGGCACCCCGTGCTCGTCGAGCCAGGCGCCCAGCGCGTCCTCGCGGTCCGCGGCGTCGAGCGCGTCCTCGCCCGCGTCGACCGCGATCGCGCCGTCCAGCGCGGCCCGCGCCGCCGCGAGCGCCTCGGGTGCCACGCCGGCCTCGGCCAGCGCGCGCGGCGCGTCCTCGAGCTCCGCGAGCGCCTCGCCGAGCGCCGCCGCGCCCCGGGCCGCGCTCGCCGCCGGGTTGTTCAGCTCGTGGGCCAGTCCGGCCGCCAGCCCGCCGAGCGCGACGAGCTTCTCCTGCCCCGCGCGCTGCCCCTCGAGCTTCGAGAAGACCGGGGCGAAGCGGGCGAAGATCGTCCGGGCGACCCGCGGCTCGCAGCGCAGGAGCTCGAAGAAGTGCTCGACCCCCAGGCGCAGGACCCGCGCCGGCCCGACCGCCCGCGCCGTCCCCGTCTGCAGCCCCTCGCTCAGCAGCTGGATCGCCCCGAGGTACGTCGGCGCCTCGTGCTCGAAGCCCGCGTCGAGCTGCGCCCCCTCGAGCTTGGCTGCGGTCGAGAGCTTCCCCTCGACGAGCAGGACGAACGCGTCGAGCGCCTCGCCCTCCCCGAAGAGGACCTCGCCCGGGGCGAGCGTCCGCTCCTCGACCTGCCCGGCGAGCGCGGCCAGGCGCTCCTCCCCGACCTCGGCGAGCAGCGGCTGCGCCTTGAGGTCCTCCAGGAGGCTCACGCCGGGAGCTCCACGGTGACGACGGTCCCGCCGCCCTCGCGCTCCCCGAGCAGGATGCGGCCCGCGTGGCCCTCGACCACCCGCCGCGCGAGGTCCAGCCCGAGGCCCGCGGCGCCCGCCTTCGTCGTGAAGAAGGGATCCCAGACGCGCGCGAGGTGCTCGTCGGGGATGCCCGGCCCGCGGTCCGCGAGGTGGACGTGGACGGCGCCGCCGTCCCGCGCGGGCTTCACCCAGACCTCGACCGCGCCCGGGCTCGCCTGCGCCGCGTTGCGCAGGAGCTCCGTCCAGAGCTGGGAGAGCTCGCCGGGGAAGGCCGCGATCCGCGGGACGCCGTCCTGCACCACGACCTCCGCCTCGATGCCGACGACGAGCGCCGCGGCGCGGATGCCGTCGACGACCTCGATGTCCTGCTCCGGCGCGCGGTCGAGGTTCGCGTAGTCGCGCATCGTCGAGGTCAGCCGGACGATGCGGCCGAGCGCGCCGTCGAGCTCGTCGAGGAGCGTCCGCGCCCCGAGCGCCCGCGCGGCGGGCACGATCGCCTCCGGGCCGAGCGCTTCGCACCAGGCGACGTCGGCGCCCGCGTCGGTGAGCGCCGCGGCGACGTCCCACGGGTTCGCGACCCCGGCCGCCGAGAGCCAGGAGCCGAGCTCCTCCTCGCGGTCCGCGCGGGCGATGGGGTCCGCCGGCGGGGCGCCCGTGGGCGCCGGCGTCTCCGCGACGCCCAGCGCGCTGCGCAGCGTCGCGACCTGCGAGAGCGCCGCGGAGGCCGGGTTGTTGATCTCGTGCGCGAGGCCCGCCGCGAGCGTCCCGATGGAGGCCAGGCGCTCGCGCTCCCGCATCGCGCCCTCGTTCGTGGCGACGACCTCGCCCGTGAGGCGCACCATGCGCGCGAGGAGGTCGTAGTCGTCCACGCAGAGCTGCCGGAAGGCCTCCGTGGGGAAGCGCAGGACGCGGCAGGGCTCGAGCGTGAGCGCGCTGACCTTCGCCGGCATCCGGGAGAGGGCGGAGATCGCGCCGAAGTACGTGACGGCCTTGTGGACGCCGACGACGACGCGCTCCCCGCCCATCTCGCGCGACCACTCGACCCTGCCGTCGACGAGGACCTGCAGCCACTCGGGGGTCGCGCCGACCTGCCAGAGCTCGACCCCGGCCGGGTACGTGCACGGCTCCCCCGCCGCGGCGAACCGGGTGAGCGCCGTCCGCTCGACCGCCGCGAACATCGGCATGAGGTCGAGGACCGCGAGGACCTCCTCGACGGGCGGGGCCACGGCGCTCACCGGCCCTCAGAGCTCCCCGAGGTACTGGTGGACGAACTGGACGCTCATGGAGCCGTCGCCGACCGCGCTGGCCACGCGCTTGAGCGACTGGTGGCGGACGTCACCCGCGACGAAGACGCCCGGGAAGCGAGGTCTCCAGCAGGTAGGGCTCGCGCTGCAGGGGCCAGGGCGGCGCGCCGGCGCCGCCGAGGACGGCCGCCGCCTTCACGTCGCTGCCCGCGAGGACGAAGCCGCGCGGGTCGCGCGCGACGACGCCGTCGAGCCAGTCCGTGCGGGGCTGGGCGCCGATGAAGATGAAGAGCGAGGAGCCCGCGACGCGCTCCGTCCCGTTGAGCGTGATCGCCTCGACGGACTCCCCGCCGTGGATCTCCGTGACCTGCGTCCCGAGGCGCACCTCGACGTTCGGCAGCCGCTCGAGCTGGTCGATGAGGTACTGCGACATGGACTTCCCGAGGTCGTCGCCGCGGTAGAGGATCGTGACCTTCGCGGCGTAGCCCGCGAGGTGCACGGCGGCCTGGCCCGCGGAGTTCGCCCCGCCGACGACGAAGACCTCCTCGTTCGAGCAGGCCACGGCCTCCGAGCGCGCCGCGCCGTAGTAGACGCCGCGGCCCGCGAGCTCCGCCGCGCCCGGGACGTCGAGCTTCCGCCAGGAGACGCCCGTGGAGATGATCACGGCGTGGGCGCTGAGCTCCGAGCCGTCGGCCATGACGACGACGCGGGCGGGGCCGCGCGCCTCGAGCGTCGCGACCTCGCGGACCGTGAGGACCTCCGCGCCGAGCCGCTGCGCCTGGGTCGAGGCGCGCCCCGTGAGGTCCGCACCGCTGACCCCCGTGGGGAAGCCGAGGTAGTTCTCGATGCGCGAGCTCTGCCCGGCCTGGCCGCCCGGCGCCTCGCGCTCGACGAGCACCGTGCCCAGGCCCTCCGAGGCGCCGTAGACCGCCGCGGCCAGCCCGGCGGGCCCGCCGCCGACGATGACCAGGTCGTAGAAGTCGCCCTGGGCGTGGGTCTGCAGGCCGACGCGCTCGGCCACCTGGAGCGTCGTGGGGACCTCGAGGAACGAGCCGTCCTCGAAGACGACGGTCGGCAGCCGGGTGTCGTCGCTCCCCGCGGCGGTCAGCAGGCGCTGGGCCTCGGGGTCGCGCTCCGCGTCGAGCCAGTGGTAGGCCACGAGGTTGCGGGCGAGGAAGTCGCGGATCGCGTGGGACTCGGGGGAGAAGCGGTGGCCCACGACGCGCACGCCGCGCAGCTGGTCGGCCGCGGCGACGTCGGCCTCCCAGGCGTCGAGGAGCTCGTCCAGGACGGGGTAGAGGTGCTCCTCGGGCGGGTCCCACGGCTTGTTGAGGTAGTGGTCGAGCGAGACGTCGTTGATCGCCTTGATCGCCGCCTGGGTGTCCGCGTAGGCCGTGAGGAGCACGCGCTTGGCCACGGGGGTGAGCTCGATCGCCTGCTCGAGGAAGTCCACGCCCTCCATGCCGGGCATGCGCTGGTCGCTCAGCAGGAGGGCGACCTCCTGGCCCCGGAGCTTGAGCTGGTTGAGGACCTCGAGCGCGCCCGCGCCCGAGTCCGCGCCGACCACCTGGTACTTGCCGCCGTAGCGCCGGCGCAGGTCGCGCTGCACCGCGCGGCCGACCCCCGGGTCGTCGTCGACGGCGAGCAGGACGGGGCGGCGCGGGGGCTGCTGGGTGCTCATGCGCCGCTCGACAGCCGGAAGGCGACCTCGTCGACGAAGCACCAGGACCAGTCCTCACCCGGCTCGATCGAGCGGATGATCGGGTGGCCCGCCTCGGCGAAGTGCTTCGAGGCGTGCTGGTTCGGCGAGTCGTCGCAGCAGCCGACCTTCCCGCACTGCTGGCACAGGCGCAGGTGCACCCAGCTGCTCCCGGTCTTCAGGCACTCCTCGCAGCCGGCCACCTCGCCCGGCGCCTCGGTGAGCTCGACGGTGTCCAGGTGCGTGCAGGTGGCCATCGGGCGATGCTAACCAGCGCCGATCGCGGGCCCGTGGGTGAAAGGTGCCAGGCACCTCTCACGCACGCGCGGCGCGCTGCGCGGCCTCCCGGATGAGCGGCGCGGCCGCGGTCGGCTCGACCCCGAGGGCGCCGAGGAGGTCCGCGGCCGTCGCGCGGACCTGGCCGACGAGGACCGTCGAGGAGAGGTTCGCCGTGAGCTCGAGCGCGAGCGAGGCGCGGCCGGCGGCGCGGAGGACGAGCTCCTGCGCCGGGGCCGCCTGCGCGGGGTCGTCCAGCGCCGGGCCCAGGACCCGGACGGCGGCGGCGAGCTCGCCGACCGCGTCGACGACCTGCTCGGGCAGGTGCGCGTGGAGGTCGGCCGCGCGGATCGCGCCCCGGGCGAGGACCCGGACGTTGCGGCAGGCCAGGTCGAGCTCCGTCGCGGCCGTGGCGTTGCGGCGCAGACCGGTGAGCGTCCGCCGGCGGAGGGGGGAGCCCCGGCCGACCTCGATCCCCACGTCGACGGCCTCGCCGAAGCGCGCGACGAGGCCGTCGAGCCCGCGGGCGCGGCCGAGCGCGTCGGCGGCGAGGTCGTGGTCGGCGGCCGCGAGCGCGCCGTGGACCTCGTCGAGGACCGTCGCGAGCTCCTCGAGCAGCGGGGTCCGGTGGCGGCGCACGAGCCGCACGGGGTCGATCGGGAAGAGCACGAGCCCGACCGCGAGCGCGACGCCGCCGCCGACCAGCGCGTCGATCGCCCGGGAGAGGTCCACGCCCGAGGGCGCCTTGACCGTCGCGATGAGCGCGGCGGAGACCGCGGCCTGGGTGATGACCAGCCGCCCGCCGCCGAGCAGGATCACCGCCACCATCGCCAGGGCCACGACGAGCCCGATCTGCGCGGCGCCCGTCCCGAGGCCGAGGAGGACGAGCTCCGCGATGACCACGCCGACCGAGACGCCGAGGGCGATCTCGATCGCGCGGCGCGCCCGCTGCCCGTAGGCCTGCCCGAGGACGATGATCGCGGCGACGGGGGCCAGGAACGGCGCCTGGTGCCCGACGACCTCCGTCGCGACGAGCCAGCCCCCGGCGGTCGCCAGGGCGGTCTGCAGCACCGCGGGCAGGAGCACCCGCAGCCGGTCCGAGCGCTCCCGGACGCCCGAGCGCGAGCGGCGGCCGGCCTCGTCGACGAGGCGCGCGGCGCGGGCGGTGGGGCTCGCGGGGTCCACGGCCCCATCCAAGCGCACCCGACCAGTGGAAGCACGTCCATCGGGGCATCGCGGCGGCGCTCCTGCCACCATCCGGCGCCATGCACCGCCGTCGCCACCTGCCCATCGCCGCGCTCGCCGCCCTCTCGCTCGCCGTCGCGGGCTGCGGCGACGACCTCCAGGACTCGGGGATCCCGGACGGCTCCGAGACGACCCCGGCCGCCGCCTCCTCCACGTCCACGCCCGCCGAGGCGCCCGCCCGCGACGCCGCCGAGGAGTTCGCCGGCAAGGCCGTCGAGCCCGTCGCCAACGCGACGGACCTCGACAAGAAGCCCGGGATCCCGAAGCCCTCGGGCAAGCCGGGGGACAAGCTCGTGGTCAAGGACCTCGTGGTCGGCAAGGGCACCGCCGTCAAGAGCGGGGACGCGCTGACCGTGCGCTACGTCGGCGTCTCCTACTCGACGGGCAAGGAGTTCGACGCCTCCTGGAAGACGCCGGAGAACGCGTTCCCCTTCAGCCTGGGCCAGGGTGCGGTCATCCAGGGCTGGGACCAGGGGATCGTCGGCATGAAGCCGGGCGGCCGCCGCGAGCTCGTCATCCCGCCCGACCTGGGCTACGGCGCCGAGGGCTCGCCCCCGTCGATCAAGGGCGGCGAGACCCTCGTCTTCGTCGTCGATCTCCTCAAGATCGGCTGATCGGCGGCCGCGGGGACGCCCGCGCCGATCGGGGGAGGGTGCCTCGCCCGGAGGCGGACCCGCCGGGTGATGTGCCCGTCCGGGCGCGGGCGGACGATGGCCGCACCCAATGGAGGAGACCCCCTTGCGCGTGGTCATCGCGGACGACAGCGACGCCTACCGGGCCGGGATGGCGCGGGCGATCCGCGCCCATGCGGAGCTCGACCTGATCGGTGAGGTCGACGGCGGTGCCGCGGCGCTCGCGGCGATCATCGACCTCCAGCCCGACGTCGCGCTCCTCGACGTCCGCATGCCCGGCCTCGACGGCCTCGAGGTCTGCGAGCGCGTCCGCTCGGCCGAGCCCGCGTCCACGACGCGCCTCATGCTGCTCTCGGCCTACGTCGACGAGGCCGCGGTCGCCCGCGCGAAGGAGGTCGGGGCCGACGCCTACCTCTCCAAGGCGTCCTCGCGTCGCGACATCTGCGCCGAGGCGATCCGGGTGGGGCGCGGGGTAGAGTAGGCGCGCCCCGGGCCGATCCCGGCCGCGGGCCGGGAGGAGAGGGGGAAGCGCATGAGTGAAGCCAAGGCACCGCGCGTCCGCGTGTTCGTCGCGGACGACCACCCCGTGTACCGCGAAGGGGTGGCGCGCGCGATCAAGGCGCGGCCCGAGTTCGAGCTCATCGGCGAGGCCGAGGACGGCCGCCAGGCGCTCGAGACGATCAAGGCGCTCCTGCCCGACGTCGCCGTCCTGGACGTCCAGATGCCGGGCCTGCAGGGCTCGGAGGTCCTGCACGCGATCAAGCGCGACGGGATCCCGACCCGCGTCGTGCTGCTCTCGGCCCACGTCGACTCCGAGACGGTCTACCGCGCGGTCGCCTCGGGCGCCGGCGCGTACCTCTCCAAGGAGTCCTCGCGGGAGCGCATCTGCGACGCGGTCGCGGCGGTCGCCCGCGGCGAGGTCGTCCTCAGCGCCGAGGTCCAGGCCGGGCTGGCCTCCGAGATCCAGATCCGGGAGCGCGACGAGCGGCCCGCGCTGACTCCCGCGCGAGCACGAGATCCTCGTGCTGACCGCGAACGGCCACTCCGCGCCGGACATCGGCAAGCAGCTCCACCTCTCGCAGTCGACGGTCAAGACCCACCTGAAGTCGCTCTACGAGAAGCTCGGCGTGTCCGACCGCGCCGCCGCCGTCGCGGAGTCCATGCGCCGGGGGCTGCTCGAGTAGGCCACCGAACGTCCAGTCCTGGCGTGCGGGTGCACTCGGACGGACGTCCAGAACGGGACCCGACTTCTCTGCGGCGGGGTGGACGGGGTCGATGGCGGCTGTGTGCCCCGCCTCCGTCGTTCGCTCCTCACCTCCGTCACCGCGCTGCTCGTGCTCGCGCCCTCCGCCTTCGCGGACTGCCCGTCCGCCGACGTCGTGCCGACGGGCGCCAACGCCGCGGAGGTCCGCACCGCCGTCGTCTGCCTGACGAACGTCGAGCGTGCCGCGGAGGGCCTCGGCGCGCTCCGCTCCGAGGGCACGCTGGAGGCCCCCGCGCAGGCCTTCGCCGGGCGCCTCGCCGCCGAGCACTTCTTCTCCCACGTCGCCCCGGACGGCTCGCGGCTCGCCTCGCGCCTCACGGCCTACACGGACTGGACGACCATCGGCGAGAACATCGCCTGGGGCGAGGGCAGCCTCAGCACCCCGCGTGCGACCGTCGCCGCCTGGATGGCCAGCCCGGGCCACCGCGCGAACATCCTCAACGGTGCGTACGAGGAGGTCGGCATCGGCGTCGTCGACGCCACGCCGACCGGCACCCGCGCCGGCGCGACCTACGTCGCGGACTACGGCGCCCGCGAGGAGGCGGCCGCGCCGGCTCCGGCCCCCGCCGCGGCCAAGGCGCCGGCGGCCCGCAAGCCGGCCGTCCGTCGCACGACCTGCGCCACGGCCGCCCGCGCCCGCCGCGCCACGGCCGCGAAGAGCCGCCGCATCGTGCGCTGCACCCGCGCCGCGGCGCGCCGCGCCTAGGCGCCGAGCAGGTCCCGGAGCGCGGCTTCCGTGCTCCAGAAGGCCAGCTCGTCGTAGGGGACGTCGGCCGGGGCGAACGCCCGGACCTCCGTCGCCTCCGGGGTGGTCTCGGGCTCCCCGAGCGCCCGCGCCTCGTAGACGACGAGCACCACGCGGTCGTCCGGCCGGGAGTAGACGCCGACCAGGCGACCGAGCTCCACGCCGATGCGCAGCTCCTCGTCCGTCTCGCGGATCGCGGCCTGCTCCGTGGACTCCCCGAGGTCGACGAAGCCGCCCGGGAACGTCCACAGGCCCTTGCCCGGGTCGAAGCCGCGGCGCAGGAGCAGCACCCGCCCGTCGGCCGTCCGCGGGATCGTGCAGGCGACGGGCTTGGGGTTGTAGTAGGCGCCGTAGCCGCAGTGCGGGCAGGAGATGGAGCGCGGGAACGCGACGGTCGCCTCCTTCCCGCAGCGGGGGCAGAAGCGGACGCCTTCCAGCGCGGGGTTGATGCTCTGGCCGTGCGCACCCGGGACGTGGTCGCTCATCGCCCTTGAGCCTAGGCTGCGCACCATGGCAACCGAGGTGGTGGACGTGCCCGAGCGCAGCCGGTACGAGCTCCGGGTCGACGGCGCGGTGCGGGGCTGGGCGGACTACCGCGCGCTGCCCGACGGCCGCGTCGTGCTCCCCTACGCGCAGGTCGACCCGGCGCTCGGCGGGCAGGGACTCGGCACCCGGCTGGCCGAGGCCGTCTACGCGGACCTGCGCGGCCCGCGGCGTCGAGGCCGTGCCCGACCTGCGGCTTCATGGCCTCCCGGCAGCCGCGGCCCTGAGCTGGCGCGTCGGGCGCGGTCGCGGGTGGGTAGGGGAGCCCCATGCCCCCCACCACGTCGTTGAGCACCGTCCCCCTCGGCTCCACGGGCCTCGAGATCACCCGCGTCGGCCTCGGCGCCTGGGCGATCGGTGGTCCCTGGGCCTTCGGCTGGGGCCCGCAGGACGACGAGGAGAGCGTCCGCACGATCCACCACGCCGTCGAGCAGGGGATCACCTGGGTCGACACGGCGCCGGCCTACGGGCTCGGCCACGGCGAGGAGGTCGTCGGCCGCGCGGTCCGCGAGCTCCCCGAGGCCGACCGGCCGCTCGTGTTCACGAAGTGCGGGATGACCTGGGAGGAGGGCGGCGACCCGATGGACGGCGTGAAGCGCGACGCCTCCCAGATCACGAAGGAGGTCGAGGACTCCCTGCGCCGCCTGGGCACGGACGTCATCGACCTCTACCAGCTCCACCAGCCCCCGGTCGACGGGACGACGCTCGAGGAGGCGTGGACGACGATGGTCGGCCTGCGCGACGCGGGCAAGGTCCGCTTCATCGGGATCTCGAACCACCAGGCCGAGCACCTCGAGCGCATCGAGCCCATCGGCCACGTCGACACGCTCCAGCCGCCGCTCTCGCTCATCAACCGGTCGATCCTCGACGCCACCATGCACTGGTGCGCGGAGCACGGCACGGGCTCCATCGTCTACTCGCCCATGCAGGCCGGGATCCTCACGGGCCGCTGGGACGAGGCGCGCCGCGACGCCCTCGCCCCCGACGACTGGCGCCGCAAGAGCGACGTCTACAAGTCGCCCGCCTTCGAGCAGAACCTCGACCTCGTCGCGCGCCTGACCCCCATGGCCGAGGAGCTCGGCTGCTCCATGGCCGAGCTCGCGATCGCCTGGACGCTGCACCAGGAGGGCGTGAGCGGCGCGATCGTCGGCGCGCGCTCCCCCGAGCAGGTCGACGGCTGGCTGCGCGCGGGCGAGGTCGAGCTCACCCCGGACCACCTCGACCGGATCGGCGTCGCGATCGGGGAGAGCGGCGCGGGGACGGGGCCCGTGGTCGCGCAGCCGTAGGGCGCGTCAGCCGTCGGCGTCGGGCTCGTCCACCTCGGGGATCGCATCCTCCCCTGCGGGGGACGGCGCCGGGGCCGCCGGGGACGAGGAGGCGTCGTCGTCCGTCCCGTGCCGGCGCGAGCCGTCCGGTGCCGGCGTTCGCGGCGCCTCGACGGCGTCGTCTCCGGCCTCCCGGGCCCGGTCGGCGACGCGGGGCGCCTCGTCCTCCGCGTGCTGCCGATCAGCGCCGTCGTCCTCCTCGGCGCGTCCTCGTCGCGCGGGGCGGGACACCCCGGCGTCTCGAATCGCGACGACGCGCGCCGACCGTGGGCTGCGCGCCGGGCGCGTCGCGCTCGGGCTCGGCGAGCCGCCGACCGGCGACGGGACGGGGAGGACCACGGGACCGGGAGCGGGCGCGGGCGCGGGCCGCGCGCGAGGCGGTGCGGCCACGGCGCGCACGGGGTCGCGCTCCGGGCGGGCCAGCGTCGTCCCGCCCACGGCGCCGATCGTCCCCAGGGCCACGACGGCGGTCGCCGCCTTGAGCCCGAGCGCCGTGCCGCCGGCGGTCACCGCGCCCGCGACCGCGCTGTCCGCGCCACCCGAGCCGAGCGTCGCCCGCGCCGCCCAGAGCAGCGCGGGGCCCGGCACGAGCGCGCCCATGGACGTGCGCAGGGTGGTCCGGGCGCGGAAGACGAGGTTGCGGATCGCGCCGACGTCCGTCTCCATCGCCAGCGCCGCCTGCTCGTGGCTCGCGCCGTCGACCGCCGTGCGCAGGAGCGCGTCGCGCTGGCGCTCCGGCAGGGCGGCGAGGCCGGCGAGGGCCTCGCGGATCTCCGTGCGGCGCAGCAGCTCCTCCTCGGGGAGCTCCCCACCCGCGAGCGCCTCGTGGAGCTCCGCGAAGCCGTAGCCCGAGCCGCGCCGCGCCTGCAGCGCGTGGTTGCGGGTGATGCCGGCGAGCCAGGCGACCGGATCGCGGACCTCCACGCCGCGCTGAAGCGCCTCCCAGGCCGCCAGCAGGGCGTTCTGCACGGCGTCCTCCGCCGCGGCGGAGGGCAGCAGCGCGCGGCGCGCGACCGCCTCGAGCAGCCGGCGATGGCGCGTCACGAGCGCCGCGAACGCCTGGTCGGAGCCCGCGGCGGCGAGCTCGAGCAGACGGGCGTCGGGTTGGGAGCGCAGCAGCGCGCGGGCGATCATCGTCGTGCCTCGCCCGCGCGCCGCAGCTCAGTCGTCGTCGCCGCCGGCGTGCTCGGCCGCGTCGTCGTCGTCGTCGGCCGCCGTGTCGTCGTCGCGGGGGTCCTCGCCGCGGGTGACCCGGTCGCGGTCGCCCACGGCCGCGCAGCTGCGCTCGTCGTCCTCGTCGGCCTCTCCGTCGTCGTCCCGCGTGTCGACCGCGTTGGCGCGGCCGTCACGGTCGTCGTCCTCGCGGGCGTCGCCGATGCCGTCGTGGTCCGTGTCCTTCACCGTCGGGTCCTCGCCGAACTCGTCCTCGCGCTTGTTGCTGAGGTGGTCGCGGTCGGCGTCCTCCGCGCCGTCGCGAACGCCGTCGCGGTCCGTGTCGGCCCTGGTCAGCGAGGTGCCCTCGGCCACCTCGTTGTCGTTGTCGACGCCGTCGCGGTCGAGGTCCTCCGCGCCGTCGGGCACGCAGTCGTGGTCGCTGTCGGCCGAGCGGGGGTTCAGGCCGGCCTTCTGCTCGACGGCGGTCGAGAGGCCGTCGTGGTCCGGGTCGGACGAGGACCGCGTGCCGGCGCCGGCCGGGACGGCGAGGGCGAGGGAGGAGAGTGCACCGATGAGGGTGAGCTTCGTGAGGGTCATGTCCACGTGTTGCAGTGTGCCCCCGGAGATCTCGGTCGACCGTCGTCCTTGGCGCGTAGACGCTTTCACGAGGACGGGGGGTGCGACCCCCCGACCGGGGGTCGCACCTCCCGCGGGTGCGGGCGGGTCGGGCAGGATGGCCGGGTGCGCCCCGACTCGGCCATCGCGCCGGCCCTCGAGCTCTTCGTCGACGTCCTGCTGCGTGCGGACGCCGACGGGGCCGGCGACGACGACTTCAACCGGCTGGCCGAGGCGCTCTGCCGGGTGGCCGAGATGGACCGCGCGCTCATCGTGCTCTACGACGACGCCCGCCGCCGCGTCCGCGCGGTGGGCGCGCACGGGGTCCCGCTCGAGCGGCTCGAGGGGCGCCACGTCTCCCTCGAGCTCGCGCCCGTCGCGCGTGAGGCGCTGGCCGAGGACCGCGTCGTGCAGGCCACGGGCAGGGCCGGGCAGTGGGTGTCGGACGAGTTCGTCGACCTCGTGGAGGGCCGCTCGCTCGTGTGCGTCCCCATCGCGACCGCGAACCGCTGGCTCGGCGTGCTGCTCGTCGACCCGGGCGCCGAGGAGCTCGACGACGGCCGCCGCGACCTCCTCTGGACGCTCGGCAAGACGCTCGCGCTGACGATCTCGGCGCGGACCGCGACCCGCACGCGCGAGCGCGCCCGGCAGCTCGAGGAGCGCATCGCGCTGGCCCGCGACCTCCACGAGTCCGTCGTGCAGCGCCTCTTCGGGCTCTCGCTCGCGCTGGGCTCCGCGGCGCCGCTGGAGGGGGAGGCACGGGAGCGCTGCGTGCGCGAGCTCAACGCCGCGCTGGGGGAGCTGCGCACGGCGCTCCAGCGCCCGCTCGGACGGCCGTCGCGACCGACCGGCACGACGCTCGCGGCCGAGCTCGAGCGCCTGCAGGAGGAGCACCCGGACCTCCGGATCACGGTCGAGGGCGCGGTCGCCGCGGTGCCCCCGGAGGCCGAGGCGCTCGCGCAGTCCGTCCTGACCGAGGCCATCCGCAACGTCCGCAAGCACGCCGACGGCGCGCCCGTCACCGTCCGGGTGCAGCGCCGCGACGCGACCCTCGTGCTCGAGGTGGAGAACGCGGCGCCGGGCGCGGCGGCGAAGCCCGCGGCCGGGATGGGGCTGCGGCTCGCGGCGCTCGAGGCGCTGAACCTCGGCGGGATCGTCGAGTTCGGTCTGCCAGGCGGCGGGGACGTGGCTCGTCCGGCTCGTGGTCCACCTCGAGGGGGCGCCATGAGCTTCCGGGTGCTCGTCGTGGACGACCACGACGTGGTCCACTGGGGGTTCCGGCTCATGCTCGGCGAGCTCCCGTGGGTGGAGCGGACGCTCTCCGCGCGCACGTCGGCCGAGGCGTTCGCCCTGGCCCGCCGCCACGAGCCGCACATCGCGCTCGTGGACCTCTTCGTCGGCGACGAATCGGGTCCGGACATCTGCGAGCGCCTGCACGTGGAGCGGCCGGGCGTGCGCGTGCTGCTCATCTCGGGCGCGGGCCGCATCTCCCCGCCGACCGCCCGGGCCTGCGGTGCGCACGGCTTCGTCCCGAAGGACTGGCCCGCGGCCGACATCGCGCGGGCGGTCCGGATGGTCGGCCTCGGCATGACGGTGTTCGACGAGGGCGACGTCGTCGCGCCCGCCGGTCCCGGGCTCTCCGAGCGCGAGCAGGACGTGCTCACGGGCATCGCGACGGGGGCCACGAACCGCGAGATCGCCGCGCAGCTCCACCTCTCCCCGCACACGGTCAAGGAGCACACGAGCGCGCGTCTACCGCAAGCTCGAGGTCCGCAACCGGGCCGAGGCCGTGCAGCGCGCCCAGCGGCTCGGGCTCCTCAGCTGAGCGTTCGCCCCGAGCGCCACAGCGGGCGTGGAACGGCGGCTTGGCGCGGCACTCCCACGCCCGCTGCTCGCGCGGCCCGCAGCGGGCGTGGGATCGCGGGTCGCCCGCCGCCGTCGCCGTGCCCGCCCCGCACCTCCACGCCCGCTGGCGCTGCCCGCGACAGCCGGCGTCGGATCGCAGCCCTGAGCCACCATCCGACGCCCGCTGCGTGACGGCGTCGCAGCCTGCGCCGCGCGCGACGGCGGCTCGGGGGGTCCGGCCGCTGTGACCGCCGGAGCCGTTCACGGAGGCCGGAACCCCCCGGGTGGGACCCGGGCGGGCCGGGCGATCCCCCCGACCCGTGCGTCGCGCACCCCCCGATCGGCGGGGCGGCGTAGAGCGGGGAGGGTGGTGCGATGGAGGGTCGGTGCGTGCTCTCCTCCAGCGCCACCGCGGTCGTCTTCCCGGGTCAGGGCTCCCAGGTCGACGGGATGCGCGACCTCGTCGCCGCCGCGCGGCCCGACCTGCTCGAGGCCGCGACGGAGCTCGTCGGCTGCGACCCCTTCGAGCGCGTCGAGGAGTCCACGCGCTTCGCCCAGCCCGCGATCTTCTGCGCCTCCCTCGCCGGCTGGGAGCGCCTGCGCGGCCACGTGGACCCCGTCGCCTTCTCGCGGCCACTCGCTCGGGGAGCTCACGGCGCTCACCGCAGCCGGCGCGCTCGACGACCACGCGGCGCTCGCGCTCGTCGTCCTCCGCGGCGCGCTCATGGCCGAGGCCGGCGCGGCCAGCGGCGGCGGGACGATGCTCGCGCTCCTCGGCGGCACCCCGGCGCAGGCGGCGAAGCTCGCCGCGCGCCACGGCGTGAGCGTCGCCAACGACAACGCCCCCGGGCAAGTCGTGCTGAGCGGTGCGCCGGACGACCTCGCGGCAGTCGCCGCCGCCGCCCGCGCCGACGGCCTGCGCGCGATGGCGCTCGACGTCGCGGGCGCGTTCCACTCCCCGCAGATGGCCGCCGCGGTCGCCGCCGTTCCGCGCCGCGCTGGTCGACGTGACGTTCCGCCCGACCGCGCGTCCCCGTCTTCTCCTGCGCCTCGGCCGCGCCGTTCACGGACCCGGCGCGGGAGCTCGCCGAGGCGCTCGTGCGCCCCGTGCAGTGGCGCCGCACGATGCAGGCGCTCGTCGCCGCGGGGGCGGACGCCGTCCTCGACGCCGGGCCGGGCCAGGTGCTGCGCAAGCTCGCCCGGCGCATTGCCCCCGACGTCGGCGCCGCCTCGGCTTCGACGCTCCTGGAGGCCGCGGATGTCGCTTGAGTTCGCCCCGGACCTCCCGCCGAGCCGGGTGGCCCGGCTCCCCACGCGCACGGCGGGGATCGCCGGCCTCGGCGGCGCGGTGCCCGAGCGCGTCGTCACGAACGCCGACGTCGGCGCGCGCTCGGGCACGTCGCCGGAGTGGATCGTCAAGCGCACGGGGATCGCACGCGCCGCCACCTCGCCGCGGGCGAGCGCCTCGACGCGCTCTGCGCCGCGGCGGGCGCCGAGGCGCTCGACCAGGCCGGGCTCACCGCGCCCGCGCTCGACGCGATCCTCGTCGCGACCTCCACCGCCGACGAGGTCTACCCCCAGGCCGCGCCGCTGGTCGCCGCGCTCCTCGGCGCGGGGCCCGTCATGGCGTGGGACGTCTGCATCGCCTGCTCGGGCTTCCTCGCCGTCCTCGCCCAGGGCGCCGCGCTCATCGAGAGCGGCCGCGCCGAGCGCGTGCTCGTCGTCGGCGCCGACGCCGTGAGCCGGAACATCGACCCGACCGACAAGGGCCCCGCCGCGCTCTTCGGCGACGGCGCCGGCGCTGCGGTCCTCACCCGCGGCGGCGCGGGCCGGCTCGGCGCGACGGTCATGGGCTCGGACGGCGCGCAGGGGAGCTTCCTCGTCGCCGCGCGCGAGGACGGGATCATCCGCATGGACGGCTGGGAGATCTTCCAGCACGCGGTGGCGCGGATGGCCGAGGTCAGCCGCGAGGTGCTCGACCGGGAGGGGCTCGGGGTCGCGGACCTCGCCCTCGTCGTCCCCCACCAGGCCAACGCGCGGATCACCACCGCGCTGACCGAGCGCCTCGGGCTCGACCCGGCCCTGGTCGTCGACGACATCGCCGACCGCGGGAACACCTCCGCGGCGACGATCCCGCTCGCGCTGCACCGCGCCGCGCTGGCCGGCCGCGTCCCCGCGCAGGGCCACGTGCTCCTGACCGCCTTCGGCGCCGGCCTCGCCTGGGGCGCCTCCGTCCTGCACTACGGGAGCTGAGCATGGCGACCTCCGAAGCAGCACCGGCCAAGGCCGCCGCGGGCCTGCGCCCGACGGACGCGACGATCCTCGTCACGGGAGCGGGCGCCGGCATCGGCGCCGCGACCGCCCGCGCGCTGGCCGCCGACGGCTGGCAGGTCGCCGTCGCCTACGGCGGGAACGCCGACGGCGCCGGGAGCGTCGTCGCCGCGATCGAGGAGGCGGGCGGCCGCGCCGTCGCGCTCGCCGCGGACCTCACGGCGCCCGGCGCCGCCGACCGCCTCGTCGCCGAGGCCGCGGAGCTCGGCCCGCTCGCTCGGCCTCGTGAACAACGCGGGCGTCCGCGCGCGACGGCCTCGCGGTGCAGCTCACCGACGAGGAGTGGGACCTCGTCATAGCGACGAACCTCACCGCCGCCTTCCGCCTCACCCGCGCCGTCGTCAAGCGCGCGGTCCGCGCCCGCTACGGGCGCGTCGTGAACGTCGCCTCCGTCGTCGGCCCGCGCGCCAACGGCGGCCAGGCGAACTACGCCGCCGCCAAGGCGGGCCTCATCGGCATGACGAAGACCGTCGCCGTCGAGGTCGCCCGCCGCAGCGTGACCGTCAACGCGGTCGCCCCCGGCTTCATCGACACCGCCATGACGGCCGACCTCCCCGCGCGAGCTGCTGGAGGGCGTGCCCGCACGGCGCCCCGGCCGCCCCGAGGAGGTCGCCGACGCCATCGCCTTCCTCGCCTCCGACCGCGCCTCCTACGTCACCGGCTCGACGCTGTTCGTCGACGGCGGCATGGGCGCTGACCACCCCCACAACGAAGGAGCACCACATGTCCACCATCACCACCACCGACGTCGAGGCCACCGTGACCGAGGCCCTCGAGAGCTTCGGCGCCGAGCCCGCCGACATCACCCGCGACGCGACGCTCGAGAGCCTCGACATCGACTCGCTCGACCTCGCGGAGCTCTCCCAGATCGCCGAGGAGAAGTACGGCGTGGCGCTCAAGGGCTCCGACGCGGAGCGCCTCAAGACCGTCGGCGACTGCGTCGACCTCATCGTCGAGCGGGCGGCCTGAGCATGCGGCGGGTCGTCATCACCGGCATGGGTGCCGTCACCCCGCTCGGCGTGGGCGCCCGCACCCTGCACGAGCGCTGGACCGCCGGCGCGTCGGGGCTCGAGGACGGGGAGGGCGCGTGCCGCGACTTCGTCGTCTCCGAGCACCTCTCCAAGAAGGAGGCCCGCCGCGCCGACCGCTTCTCCCAGCTCGGGATCGTCGCGGCCGACGAGGCGCTGGCCTCCGCGGGCTGGGCCGACGAGCTGCCCTACGACCCGGACCGGATCGGCTGCGTGATGGGCACGGGCATCGGCGGGATCGAGACGCTGACCCACGGCCAGGACCGCCTGACCGCCGACGGCCCGCAGTCCGTCCCGCCGCTCTCCGTGCCGCTCATGATGAGCAACGCGGGCGCGGCCTCGCTCTCCCTGCGGCACGACCTCCGCGGCCCGGTCTTCGGGATCGTGTCGGCCTGCGCGGCAGGCGCCCACGCGATCGGGACCGCGCTGCGCATGGTGCAGTGCGGGGACGCCGACGCGGTGGTCACGGGCGGCTCCGAGGCGTCCCTGACCCCGCTCGCCCGGGCCGCGTTCGCGCAGATGAGCGCGCTCTCGCCGACAGGCGTCTCACGTCCGTTCGACGCGCGCCGCGACGGCTTCGTCATGGGCGAGGGTGCCGGCGTCTTGGTCCTGGAGGACGAGGAGCTCGCGCTCGCGCGCGGCGCCCGCATCCTCGGGGTGCTCGCGGGCTACGGCACGACGGGCGACGCGCACCACCTCACCGCCCCGGACGCGGAGGGGCGCGGCGGCGCCCGCGCCATCACGCTCGCGTTGAGAGACGCGGGCTACACGGCGATCGACGTGGACTACGTCAACGCGCACGGCACGACGCACGCCGCTGAACGACCGCGCGGAGACCATGGCGATCAAGCTCGCGCTCGGGGAGCGCGCGGCGGACGTCCCCGTCTCGAGCACGAAGTCCGCGATCGGCCACCTGCTCGGGGCGGCGGGTGCGGTCGAGGCGGTCGCGACCGTCCTCGCGCTCCGCGACCGCGTCGCGCCGCCCGACCCTCGGCTGGGCGGAGGCGGAGGAGGGGCTCGACCTCGACTACGTCCCGGGCCGCGCGCGGCCGCTCGCCATCGCCGAGAAGGGCCCCGCCGTCGGCATCTCGAACTCCTTCGGCTTCGGCGGCCACAACGTCGCGCTCTGCCTCGAGGTCGCATGAGCCTCGCTCTCGCTCCCCGCCCGCGCAGGAGAAGCTCTCCGCGCTCGAGCGCCTCGAGGCGCTCTGCGACCCCGGCTCGCTGCAGCTCATCCGCGGTGAGGTCATCTCGGGCCGCATGGGCGCGAAGGCCATCGGCGGCGACGGCGTCATCGGCGCCACTGGCGCCGTCGACGGCCGGCCGATCGCCGCCTACGCGCAGGACCCGAGCTACATGGGCGGCTCCCTCGGCGAGGTGCACGCGGACACGATCTGCCGCGTGCTCGAGCTCGCGGGTCGCGGCCGCATCCCGGTCGTCGGCTTCGTCGAGAGCGCGGGCGCGCGGCTGCAGGAGGGCGTGAGCGCGCTCAGCGGCTACGGGCGCATCTTCCGCCACCACGTCGCGCTGAGCGGCGTCGTCCCGCAGATCAGCGTCGTCTGCGGCGCGAGCGCCGGCGGCGGGTCGTACGCCCCCGCGCTCACGGACGTCGTCGTCATGACGAAGCAGGCCTCCATGTTCCTCACGGGCCCCGGCATCGTGAAGGAGGTCATGGGGGAGGACGTGACGCTCGCGGGCCTCGGCGGCCCCGCCGTGCACGAGCGCAACGGCGTCGCGCAGCTCGTCGCCGAGGACGACCTCGACGCGGCCTGGGTCGTCCGCGACCTCCTCGACTACCTCCCGCAGCACGCGGGCGAGGCGCCCAAGCGCTGGCCGACCGTCCCGCCGCCGGAGGGCGCGGTCGACGCCGCGGTGCCCGACGACCAGCGGAAGGTCTACGACGTGCGCCACGTCGTGCGCGGCCTGGTCGATGGCGGCCGCATGCTCGAGCTCAACCCGAAGTGGGCCCGGAACATCGTCACGGGCTGGGCGCGGCTCGACGGCCACGCGGTCGGGATCGTCGCGAACCAGCCCAGGTGGATCGGCGGGGTGCTCGACGCGGACTCCGCCGCGAAGGCCGCGACGTTCGTCCAGACGTGCGACCTCTTCGGCGTCCCGCTCGTCGTGCTGGTCGACACCCCGGGGTTCCTGCCGGGCACGGGCCAGGAGGAGCTCGGCGTGATCCGCCACGGCGCGAAGCTCGTGCACGCCTTCGCCGCCGCACGGGTCCCGCGCCTGACGGTCGTGCTGCGCAAGGGCTACGGCGGCGCGTTCATCGCGATGAACTCCCGCGACCTCGGCGCGGACCTCGTCCTCGCCTGGCCGCGCGCGCAGATGGGCGTCATGGGGCCGAAGCAGGCCGTGGACCTCGTGCACCGCCGCGAGATCGCGGCGGCCGCGGACCCCGCGCGTGCCCGCGACCTCTTCGCGGACACCTACGCCGCGGAGCACCTCACCGCCGCCGCGAGCGCGGCCGCGGG
Organism: uncultured Solirubrobacteraceae bacterium; assembly: GCA_963844155.1. Lineage (GTDB taxonomy): Bacteria > Actinomycetota > Thermoleophilia > Solirubrobacterales > Solirubrobacteraceae > Paraconexibacter. The sequence goes on along the minus strand of CAWJMY010000001.1, from coordinate 838,850 downwards.
CGTCATCGACGAGGTGGTCCCGCCGAGCGGCACACGCGAGCGGCTCGCCCGGGCGCTCGGCACCCTCGCCGGCCACGCGCCGGGTCCTCGCCCCAACCGGAACATGCCGCTGTGAGCGTCGCGACGCTCGGGTGGAGCGCCCCGTTCGAGGCGCTCGAGCAGGGCCTCGGGTTCTCCACGGCGGAGCACGTCGTCACGGAGGCGGAGGTGCTCGCCTTCGCGGCGCTGACCGGCGACCACCACCCGCAGCACACGGACGCCGCCTGGGCCGCGGGAAGCGCCTTCGGCGAGCAGATCGCCCACGGGATGCTCGTCGTCTCGCTCGCGGCGGGGCTCGTCCCCTTCGACCCGGAGCGCGTCATGGCGCTGCGATCCCTGAAGGAGGTCACGTTCAAGCGCGCCGTGCTCTTCGGGGACGTCCTGCGGGTCGAGGGTCGCGTCGACGCACTGCGGTCGGTCGGCGACGACGCGGGGCTCGTGACGCTCGCGTGGCGGATCAACAACGGCGGTGGCGAGCTCTGCTGCCGCGCGAAGGTCGACGTCCTCTGGAGGACAGGCACATGAACGGACGCAAGCTCCTGATCACCGGCGTGGTCAACAGGCACTCGATCGCGTGGGAGGTCGCGCGGCAGGCCCAGGAGGCCGGCGCGGATGTCGTGCTCACGGGCTTCGGCCGCGCGCGGCGCATGACGGAGCGCGCCGCGGCGCAGCTGCCGCAGCCCGTCGACGTGCTCGAGCTCGACGTGAACCGCCGGAGGACCTTGAAGCGCTCGCATTCGAGGTCGCTCAGCGCTGGGGCGCGCTCGACGGCGTGCTGCACGCGATCGCCTTCGCCCCGGCCGACGCGCTCGGCGGCGGCTTCATGGAGACGCCCGTCGCGAGCGCGCAGCAGGCGTTCACGACGAGCGCCTTCTCGCTCAAGGCGCTCACGGGCGCGCTGCTCCCGCTCCTCGAGCAGGGCGAGCATCCGGCGGTCGTCGGGCTCGACTTCGACGCGACGCTCGCCTGGCCCGTCTACGACTGGATGGGGGTGGCCAAGGCCGCGCTCGAGAGCGTGTCCCGCTACGTCGCGCGCGATGTCGGCCCGCGCGGCGTCCGGGTGAACCTCGTCGCCGCGGGCCCGCTCGAGACGCTCGCGGCGGGCGGCATCCCGGGCTTCGACGGGCTCGCCGACGCGTGGCGCGCGCAGGCGCCGCTCGGGTGGGACACGAGCGACCCCGGACCCGTCGCGGAGACGGTGCTCTTCCTCCTCGGGCCCGGCTCGCGGGCCATCACGGGCGAGATCGTCCACGTGGACGGCGGCTTCCACGCGATCGGCGCCGCGCCGGCGTCCCGTCGTCGCGGAGGCGCGCGCGCTGATCCTGCTCACCGGCGCCACGGGCTTCCTCGGCATGGAGCTGCTCGTGCGGCTCCTCGACCGCACGGACCGGGAGGTCGTCGCGCTGATCCGGGCGCAGGACGACGCGGCGGCGAACGAGCGCCTCGACGGTGTGCTCGCGACCCTCTACCCGCCGGGCGCCGCCGCCCGCGGGCCGCGTCCGCGCGGTCGCCGCGGACCTCGAGCGCCCGGGCTCGGCCTGGCGGCCGCCACCGCGGAGGCGCTCGCCGCGGAGGTCGAGACCGTCGTGCACTGCGCGGCCTCCGTGAGCTTCGCGCTCCCGCTCGAAGAGGCGCGGCGCATCAACGTCGAGGGGACCCGTGGGGTGCTCGAGCTCGCCGCCCGCGCCCGGGGCTCCGCAGGTCGTGCACGTCACCACCGCCTACGTCGCCGGCGACCGCGCGGGCATCGCACGCGAGCACGAGGGCGACGTCGGTCAGGCGCCCGCGGAACACCTACGAGCAGACGAAGCTCGAGGCCGAGGCCCTCGTCCGCGCGAGCGGGCTGCCCGCCGCCGTCCTGCGCCCGAGCATCGTCGTCGGGGACAGCCGCACGGGCTGGACGCCCGCGTTCAACGTCATCTACTGGCCGCTGCAGGGTTTCGCGCGCGGACTCCTGCCGAGCGTCGCCGCCGACCCGGCCGGGCGCGTCGACGTCGTCCCGGTCGACGCGGTGGCCGACGCGCTCCTCGACTCTCCGGCGCGCGGCGGGAGACCGGGACGTTCCACGTCGTCGCGGGCGAGGCCGCGCCGACCTGCGCGGCGCTCTCCGGCATGGCGGCGGCCGCGTTCGGCAAGGCGTCGCCCCCGTTCGTCCCGCTCGGCGACGACCCCGACGCGGAGCAGACGGCCGCCGTCTTCCTCCCGTACTTCCGGGTGAAGTCGGTCTTCGACCCGGGCGCGGGCGCCGCGCTCGCGCCGCCGATCCCGCCGCTCGCGGACTACTTCGGCGCGCTCATGGACTACGCGCGGGTCGCCCGCTGGGGCAAGACGCCGCTGCCCCGCTGGAAGCGGCGGCCCGGGATGGCGCGGGCCGCGGCGTAGCATCGGCGGATCGCCGCGCTGCTCGACCACGTCGCCGACGTCCTGCTCGACGGGTGGTCCCCGGCCGGGCGCGACCGGGTGCTGCAGGCCGCGGCCGACGGCGCGTGGGAGCGCTCCCGGGCGATTGCCGTCCCGGCCGGGCCGCAGGAGGGCCGCGCGCTCGTCCGCGACGCCGGGCCCGCTGACGCGGACGTCGCCGTGGAGTTCGAGTGGCTCGGGCACCCCGTCGTCTTCGCCGGCGCGCGGCGGGGCGGCGATGCCGGGGCCTTCGAGGATGCAGTCGCCGCACTCGGCGCGGAGGACCCGCCCGATCCCGAGTCGCGCTCGCCCGCCTCGCCGGCGGCCCGCCGTGCGAGCCCGACCACGTCGAGCTCGGGGCGGCGAACGCCTGGCGCTCGGTCGGCCCGCTGCGCCTCTGGACGCGAGGGGAGCCGCCCTCGCCGCTCCCCCTCGCCGCCCGTCTCGCGTCGCATCCCGCGCTCGCCCGCTGCGCGAAGCCGGTGGCACTCGCGGTCGCCTTCCGGCGCCCGCGGGAGTCCTGGCTCGGCGTGGAGGTCTCGACCCGCGTCGGCGAGGTCCACGTCGTCGACCCGGCCGGGGTCGAGGCGCTCGTGGCCCGGCTCCTGCGACCGTTCCCGGCATGAGCGTCGAGCGTGTCGTCGAGGAGCACCGGGCCGCCGGGCGGACCTTCACCGCGGCGGGGGTGCAGAGCTTCGTCCGCGAGGCCGGGACGGTGCGCCGGTGGTCTGCGTCCACGGGGTGCCGACCTCCTCGTTCCTGTACCGCAAGGTCCTGGCCGAGCTCGCGCGCCGCGGGCTGCGCGGGGTCGCCTTCGACCTGCCGGGCCTCGGGCTCGCGGCCCGGCCCGTGGGCTTCGACTACACCTGGACGGGCCTCGGGCGCTGCTGCGCCGCCGCCGTCGACGCGCTCGGCCTCGACCGCTACCACCTCGTCGTCCACGACATCGGCGGCCCCGTCGGCTTCGAGCTCGCCGCCGCGCAGCGCAAGCGCGTCCGCTCGTTGACCGTGCTGAACACGATGGTCGACGTCGACACGTTCCGGCGCCCGTGGGTGATGGAGCCCTTTGCGCGCCGCGGCATCGGCGAGCTCTACCTGCGCAGCCTGAACGGCCCGGCCTTCCGGCTGCTCATGCGCGCGCAGGGCGTCGCGGACATGGGCGCGGTGCCCGGGGAGGAGCTCGCCGCGTACGTCGCGCTGCTCAAGCGCGAGGACGGCGGCGCGGCGTTCCTGCAGATCATGCGCGGCTTCGAGCGCACCCGGGAGAAGCGCGACCTCTACCGCTCCGTCCTCCGCGACGTGCCCTACCCCGTGCAGGTCGTCTGGGGCGCGGCGGACCCGGCGCTGAAGGTCGACGAGCACGGGGAGGCCGTGCGGCGCGCCGCGGGGCTCGAGGCAGTCCACCGCCTGCCGGCCAAGCACTTCCTGCAGGAGGACCAGGCGCCCGCGATCGCCCAGCGCGTCGCGGGACTGGCCGCGGGCTGACGCGGGCGCTCAGGCCGACCAGGGCGCGTGGGCCGTGCGCACGGGCAGGAGGTGCAGCCCCGTCTCGTCAGAGGTCGGCGGGTGGAGCACGAGGCGCATGACCTGCGCCGGGTCGACCCCGACCCGCCACGCCCGCTCGCACGCGGCGCAGGAGCACTGCACTGCGGAGTCCTCGGGCTCGATGACCAGCCGGGCGACGGTCCGCGTGCTCAGGCAGAGCGGGCAGGCCAACGACGCGGCGACCAGGGCCGCGGGGTCGTCGGCGAAGAAACGGGCGACGTCGTCCAGGTGGTCCATCCCCCGACCATCGCGCGCGCTCGACACCGTGTCGAGCAGGACCCCCCGACCGTCGGGGTGCGCGCGGCCGGCGCCCGCGCGGTCGTGACGCGGAGCGCATGGCAGCGGCCTCGCCCGCGCCGGCGGTCGGCCACTTCCGCTAGCGCGTCGGAGCGTCGCGGGGAGCGGCGACCTGGACCGTCGTCGGCTCGGCCTCCTGCCCGGACCTCCGGACCTCCACGACACGGACGTCGGCGCGGAACAGGTGCCGCGCGACGTCCTCGACTGGTCGTTCTACTTGCTGCTGGGGCGCTTCGTCGGGGTGCATGGTCGGAGGGCTACCCGCCGGCCCAGCGTTCACGTCGTACGTCCGTCCGTCCGTTCGACCACACGACCACGCGACCGAACCACCCAACCTCTAGACTGCCGCCAACCAGCCCTCCTAGCTCAGTTGGTAGAGCACTTCCATGGTAAGGAAGGGGTCATCGGTTCGAGTCCGATGGAGGGCTCTCGGGACTTCGCTGCAAACGCCGCACTTCTCGACTCCCGCAGGACCGCGCGACCGTCGATTTTGGGCCCGTTTTGGGCCCGGAAGCCCGGTCCTGCCCAGTTCAGAGCAGTCCACGCGGGCCTAAGCGGCTCCTCCGTTCTCGGGGATCCGCCCGACGTGAGGTCAGTGGTCGGGCACATGCTGCCCGAGCACGACGTCCACCAGCTGGACCTCCTGGCCGACCCGGCCGGCGAGTTCCTAACCATCGCCGAAGCCGCGCGCCGCGTCCGCTGTTGCGAGCGGACCATACGCCGCGCGGTCGACAGCGGAGCACTGCGTGCCGGTCGTGTCCGCGCCAGTCGCGGCTCGCGCGGCGCGATCCGCATCCGGCCCGCCGACCTCGACGCGTGGCTGTTCGCCTTCGAGGAGGTCGCGGATGCCTCGGGGTGATGCGCGCGAGCCGCGCGTCGATGTGCGCCGCCACGAGCTCAAGGACGGGACGGTCCGCGAGTACGTCGGCGTGCGCTTCTACGACGCCCAAGGGGTCTGCCGGCGCGTCACGTGCGCGTCGCGGCCCGAGGCCGAGCTCCTGCGGGCGCAGATGGTCGTCGAGGCCGCCGCGCAGCGCCCCGGCCAGGCCGACGGCTCGGGCACGCTCGGCGACTTCTTCCCCGTATCGCTCGCGGACGCGAAGGAGCGCCTGGAGGAGGGGACCGTCGAGGCCTACTCCTACTGGTGGCACCGGCGCGTCGAGCCGCGCTTCGGCGACGTCCCCATGGGCGAGATCACCCCGCGCGCCGTCGCACAGTGGCGCGCCTCGATGGCCGCCGAGGGCGTCGGCCCCTCGAGCGTGCGCGAGTCGATGTTCCTGCTCCAGGCGAACAGGCCGTGTCCCGCGGGCGGCTCAAGGGATCGAAGACCGGACGCATCTACCGCACCGTGGACCTCCTCGCACCACTCGCACAGGACCTGGCGTGGTGGTTCGCGCACGAGGACATCGACGGTCCCGTCGCCCCGCTCTTCCCGCGCAGCGACGGCACCTGGTGGCAGACCGACGACTGGAACAACTGGCGCAACCGCCACTTCCACCGCGTCACGAAGCAGCTCGGGTTCGGGACGCCGCGGCCCTACGACCTGCGTCACTCCTTCGTCTCGCTGCTCATCCGCGAACAGCGCAGCTCCGTCGTGGAGATTGCCGACCAGCTCGGCCACTCACCCAACGAGTCGCTGAAGACGTACGCACACGTCATGCGCGAGCACCGCCGCCGGGAGCCCGTCGAGGCGGAGACGCTGATCGGCCGCCTCGACCTCCAGGTGTCCTCAGCCTCCCGGGGGGCCGTGGAAGGCGAGGGTGTCGACGAGCAGGAAGAGGGCGACGGCTCCGACGACGAGCGCGAAGCCCTGGCCGAGGGCCTTCTGGGGCAGCCGCGCGCCCACGAGGCTCCCTGCGAGGGCGCCGAACATGGTCGCTCCTGCCAGGGTGGCGGTGACCGGGAGGTCGAGCGTGGTTCCCGTGACGACGTGGCTTCCCAGCGCAGCGAGCCCCGTGAGGGTGATGATGATCAGCGACGTGCCGACCGCGCGCCGGAAGCTCATGCCGAACCAGAGCGTCAAGACCGGCACGATGACGAAGCCGCCGCCGACCCCGAAGAATCCCGTGAGCGCGCCCACCAGCGTTCCTGCGACGAGGAGCTTCGAGGTCGGGACCGTCGGACACGCACGCTCCTCCCCGGCGTCCGCCCCGGCACGCTGCCAGGTCGCGACGGCGGCGAGCGCCATCACCGGCACGAAGGCGAGGATGAGCGCGGGTCCGCTCACCTGCCGGTTGGCGATCGTGCCGAGCAGCGAGCCTGCCGCGGCGGGCACCGAGAAAGTGACCGCGAGACGCACGCAGACGTTGTGGTTGCGGGCCTGCGCGCCGGCACCCACGGACGCCGCGAGCGCGACGACGATCAGGGACGCGGTCGACGCGGGGCTGACGGGCTCGCCCAGGACGTAGACCAGGACCGGGAGCGCGAGGATCGCGCCCCCGCCGCCGACGCTCCCCACGATGAGGCCGATCAGCAGCCCGAACGGGATCGCGAGGAGGATCACGCGACCCGCCGACGCAGGCAGTCCGACGCTTCACCGACCATCGGACCGCTCCTACGTGGCGGTCTGGGAGGGCTGCTCGGAGCGCTCGAGCTCGTGCCCCAGGCGCCCCCACTTCGGGACGCCTCCGTCCGTGATGTGCAAGACCTCCTGCCCGCCGTGGCGGACGACGAGGCTCGCCGCCGTCGCGGCGCGCTGCCCCGAGCCGCACATCACGGCGATCGGCTTGGCCGGGTCGAGGGCGTCGGGCAGGTCGGTGATGTCGTGCCAGGTCTTCAGCGTCGAGCCCGGGATGTGGCCGGCGTCGTACTCGCCGGCGTCGCGGACGTCGAGGATCTGCAGGTCCGGGGTGGCGTCCCAGCGCGCCTCGAGCTCCTCGAGCGGGACGCGCTCGATGCGGCCGACGGGCCGCTTCTCCTGGCGCCACGCGGTCATCCCGCCGTGCAGGTACCCGCCGAGCTTGCGGATCCCCACGGCGAGCGCGAGCTTGCCCGCGTGGAGGCCGTCCTCGTTGTCGCGGCCGACGAGCACGATCTTCTGCTCGCGATCGGCGAGCCACGCCAGCTTGGAGCCGAAGCCGGCGCGGTGCATCGGTGCGCAGATGGCCCCCGGGATGTGTGCGTCGTCGAACTGCAGGTCGGTCCGCACGTCGACGATGAGCGCCCCCTGGGTGCGCTGCTCCTCGACCTGGCGTGGCGTGAGCGGCTGCAGCTGCACGCCCTCGGTCACCAGCGGCCCCTGGTTGAGCTCGACGATCGCCTGGAAGTTCGGGGGCTGGGGCCCGAGCTTGGCCAGCGCCTGCTCGACGAACTCGGCCTCGTCGGTGATCGCGAGCGTCGGGTTCGAGCGCCGCTCGTAGCCGATGGTCGAGGAGACCTTCATGTCCATCCCCGGCCCGCCGCACATCGAGCCCCCGAGGTGCCCGGGCCAGACCTCCACCTCCGGCCCGAGGACCAGCAGCTTGTCCTGGAGCGAGTGGAAGATCCCCCGGGCGCCCTCGGCCTTCTCGATGGCGAGATCCGGGCGGGCGACGTCGTTGACGAACAGCGTGTCGCCTGTCAGGACCGCCCAGGGCTCCGGGCTGCGCTTGGTGTCGATGAGCGCGAAGGCCGTGTGCTCGGGGCGGTGGCCGGGGGTGTGGATCGCCCGGATCGTCAGGGCACCGACGGCGATCTCGTCGCCGTCCTCGAGGGGCTCGTGGGCGTAGACGGGCTCGGCGAGGTGGTGGATGTGGATGGCCGCGCCGGTGGCGGCGGCCAGGCGGCCGTGGCCCGAGACGTGGTCGGCGTGGTTGTGGGTCTCGAGGATGTGCTCGATCGCCACGCCCATGTAGCGCGCGAGGTCGAGGTACTCCTCGATCTCGAAGCGCGGATCGACGACCGCCGCAACGCCCGCCTTCTCGTCGCCGATGAGGTAGGAGGCGCAGCCGAGGTCGTCGTGGGTGATCTGACGGAAGATCATGCGGGCTCCGAGGCGTCGGGTGTGGGTCCGGGATCGGGCTGGACGGGAAGCCCGGCGTCCTGCCAGGCCTCGAAGCCGCCGGCCATGTTCGCGACGTCGGTCCGCCCGGCCTGCACCGCCAGATCGGCCGCCTTCTGGCTGCGGCGGCCGCTTCCGCACGTGAACGTGATCGGGCCCGCGGGCAGGTCGTCGAGGGCCTCGGGCAACCGGTCGAGCGGGAGGTTGCGGGCACCGGCCGGATGGCCGCCCGCGTACTCGTCTGCGCCGCGGACGTCGACGAGCGTCGCGTCCCCGGCCTCGGCGCCGGCCCGGGCCGCCTCGACGTCGATCTGCGGGCAGGACGGGGTGGTGTCGTGGGGATCGCTCATCTGTCGCTCCTCGTCTCGGTTCATCTCAGTGCCCGAAGCGGACGTCGGGCAGGATCCGGTCCAGCCATCGCGGCAGCCACCAGGCCTTCGCGCCCGTCAGGCGCAGCAGGACCGGGACCAGCAGCAGGCGGACCAGGAAGGCGTCCAGCAGCACGGCGACGCCGAGGATGATCCCCATCTCCTTCGGGGGCAGCGGCCCCGAGAGCGCGAAGGTGAAGAAGACGGCGACCATGACGGCGGCCGCGGCGAAGATCACCCGGCCCGAGTGTGCCAGGCCGCCGACCATCGCCTCCTCGGGGTCGTGGCTGGCGTCCCACTGCTCCCGGGCCGCGGAGAGCAGGAACACGGTGTAGTCCATGGAGATCGCGAAGATCATCGCGAAGAAGAACACCGGCCCCCAGGCGTCGAGGAACCCCTGCGGCTCGAAGCCCAGCAGGCCCGAGCCGGTGCCGTCCTGGAAGACCCACTTCGCCACGCCGAAGGCGGCACCCGTGGCGAGCAGGTTGGTCACCGTTCCGATCAGCGCGACCAACGGGGCCTGCAGGGCGATGAGCAGCAGCAGGAAGCCGAGGGCCATGACGACGCCGATCACGAGCGGCGTCTTGGCGGAGAGCTCCTGCTCGAGGTCGTAGTTCTCCGCGGCGGTGCCTCCCACCTGCGCGCCGGTCGGCATCGTGCTCCGTAGGCGCGCGATGGTCGACCCGAGCTCCGGATCGGACGGATCGACCTTGGGGACGGCCTGCAGCAGGACCACGTCGCCGGACGCACCCGGGCGCGGCGGGGTGACCTGCGCGATGCCGGGATCGCCCTTGAGTGCGGCGGTCGTCGCCGCGGCGTCGCGGGCCGGGGCGGTCACCTGCAGCGCGCCGGGGCCGCCCGGGCCGAAGGCGTCCTGGACGAGCCCGTAGCCGACGCGCGAGGAGTCGCCCTTGGGGACGACCTTGATCGAGGGCATGCCGGTCTGCAGCGAGAACGTCGGGATGGCCAGGGCCACCAGGATCGCCAGGGCGCCGAGGCCGGGCAGCCAGGGCTTCGCCCACAGGCGCCGTCCCCAGGCCGCGAAGCGCGGCGAGCGGTGCTGGGTCGTCTTGGACCAGGGCAGCGCGAAGCGGTCGACGCCGGGTCCCATGCGGCTGAGCACCGCGGGCAGCAGCGTGAGCGTCGCGCCGAGGATGAAGATGACGCTGAGCATGATCCCGAGGGCCATGGAGCGGAAGGCGGGGCTGTCGACGAGCATGACCGCGCTCAGCGAGATCAGGACCGTCAGGCCGCTGAAGAGCACGGCCTTGCCCGCGGTGTCCATCGTCTTGCCCACGGCGTGGGGGATGTCCTCGGGGTGGTCGGACATCGCGGCGCGGAAGCGCATGACGACGAACAACGCGTAGTCGATGCCCAGCGCCAGGGCGAACATGAGCGCGAAGTTCATCGCCCAGATCGACACGTCCATGAGCTGCGTGACCAGGTAGAGCGAGCCGGCGGAGGCCGCCAGGCCGAGGATCGTCAGCAGCAGGGGCAGCCCGGCGGCGGCCAGCGAGCCGAAGGCGAGCACGAGGATCCCGAGCGTCACGGGCCAGGAGATCAGCTCGGACTTCATCATCGCGTCCCGGTTGGCGACGTTGAAGTCCGACCACAGCCCGGAGGCTCCGGTCATCGCGATCTGGATCTTCCCGTCGCCGAGCGCGCGCACCTCGTCCTTGAGGTCATCGGCGGCCCGCACCATCTCGTTGGGGTTCTCGGCGGCGCCGGCGGTCACGATCGCGGTCCGGCCGTCCTTGCTGATGGTCATGCCGGGCGTCGGGGGGACCACCTGCGAGACGCGGTCATCGGCCTTCAGGACGCCGGTCACCCTCGTGACCCGCTCCTTGAACTGCGGGGAATCGGCCGTCTCGGTGTCGCTGTGGAGGACCACCTGCAGCGACGAGGAGCTCAGTCCGCCGAACTCGCGGTCCACCAGCGTGCGCACCTTCACCGACTCCGAGCTCGAGGCCTGCCACCCGGCGCCGGAGAGGGCGTGCTCGACCCTCGGGGCGAAGACCCCGAGCGCGAGGACGAGGACGGCCCAGGCGCCGAAGATGACGCGGCGATGGGTTGCGGCCCAGTGCCCGAGGCGGCCCACGGGGCCGAGCGGGCGCGACGTGGGGCGGTCGGCGGAGGCGGTGGGCTCGCCGATCTTGGTGGGGGCGTCGACGGGGATCATCGGGTTGCTCCTCGCTGGAGGTGGAAGGCACGGGTCAGGACGAGCGACATGGGGCAGTCGCCGAGGGCGACGAACAGCCCTTGGTTGACGCCTACGGCCGGGCAGCTGCGGCTTCGAGCGCTCATCGGGCCACCTCGACGTCCGCCGCGCAGGAGCGCGTCGAGCTCGGCCAGCTGCGCGTGCAGGCCGCCGCAGATCTGCTCGCAGAGTTCGAGGACCGTCGTGTCCGCGATGGCGTAGAGGACGGTCGTGCCCTGCTTGCGGCGCGAGACGATGCCCGCCTGGTGGAGCACGCCAAGGTGCTTGGACGCGTTCTGCTGGCTGGTCTGCAACTCGTGGGTCAGCTGCCCCACGGTCTGCTCGCCGGTGCGTAGGAGGTCGAGCAGCCGGATGCGGGTCGGGTCGCCGATGACGCGAAGGCGCTGAGCGATGAGCTCGGCGAGCTCGACGGGAATGGGAGATGGAAGGCTCACGGTCATCACCGTACCAGAGAACAACTATACGGTGGTGGAGAGGGGCGAGCACCGCGCCTGCGGCGAGGACGCGTGAACGCGCACACATGCCGTGGCGAAGTCCCGCCGCCCTTCGAGCGCAGGCCACCCGCCCCTTCGAGGTTCCACGCATCGGGCCCGGGGGCACGGCACCACGATGACCACCCGTCGTCCGTCGTCCACCTCCCGCTCCGCCCCGGCCCGCCGCGGCGTTGTCGCGCTCGCCGTCACTGCGCTCCTGGCGCCGGCTGTCGCCGTGGCCAAGCCCGCCCAGCAGCAGCGCCTCTCGGGTACCGCCATCAGCCGCCTGCCCGACGACGTCCGACGGTTGAAGCTCAAGGCGACGACCACCCCCACCGGCACATCGGACGGCCGGGTCTCCTTCGTCCACCGCAACGACCCGAACGGCGTCTCGCGCTTCAAGGGCACCGTCACCTGCCTGCGGATCGCGGACGGGGTCGCTCGCGTGACGGGCACGGTGACCAGGGGCCGCACCGCCTCCGGCATGGTGCTCACCGGACGCCAGTACGCCTTCACGATCCACCCCGGTGAGCCCTCCTCGTTCTCGCTGCCGCGCTTCGCCGAGACGGTGGAGCCCTGCAGCGACGGCCGGCCCGAGACCGTCAAGGTGGACCGAGGCGGCTTCCGCCTGCGCCAGGACATGCGACGCTGAACGGGGAGCCGCCCGGGCCGGCGGAACCCCTCACGAGCTCCTGGCTGGAGGCCGTCGACGCGGGATCCGGCGGCCGGCGACGAGCCCCATGAGCACGAACAGCAGCGTGAGCGACGCCACGGCCGGGGCGCTCAGCCGGCCGGGCTCGGGCCGGCCAGCTCGGGCCGGGAGGGCGCGCGCACCGCGAGGGCGAGGTTCGTCAGGGCCACGAGCGCCAGGGCCAGCGCGAACCAGGAGGCGTCCGCGAAGGCGTCGACGCGGCCAGAGAGCATGAAGACCGCGCCGGCGGCCAGAGCGGTGACGCCGGCGGCCAGCGGGTCGACCCGGCAGCCGAGCCGGGCGGCGATCGCCGCTAGCGTGACCCCGAGGCCGATGCCGAACGCGTAGGCGCCGCCCGTTTCGACGTCCGGCCGGACCTCCCCGAGCCACACGACGACGGCGCCCCAGCCGAGGAGGACCAGCGCGGTCGCCCAGAAGCTCCCCTGTCGTCCGCCGCTGAGCGCGGCCACGAGGTAGATCACGCCGATGGACCCGGGCAGCCAGTAGAAGCGCAGCGGCGCCCCGTCGGCACCGATGAGCACCTGGAGCGCGAGCGCACCGAGCCCCAGGATCACGGCGTGGGTCAGGCGGGCCTGACGGGAGACTGGGCGGATTGGGGTCTTCATCCGAACCATTCAACGCGACCGGCGCGCGCGGCGGGCCGGGTCCCGCCCCCCCGCCCGACCGCGCCCGGGTCCGGCTCGAGCGCCGCCCGACGGCCCGCGGTGAACCCCGGCCACGGCGCCGCGGCGGCGCGGGCGGCTAGCCTCCTGGGCGCAGTACTGCCGAGTTCCCGTGGCCCGGTGCCGTGGGAGGCGGGGGACCCGAGAAGGTGGGGCGAATCCGCTCGATTCGAGCGGTAGCGCGAGATCTGTCGCGCGAGCCCGTCAGCTGACCCCGTAGGCGTCCACAGATCCCGAGGTGCCGATGCCCCACGCCGTCGCTGGTCCTGTTCGTCCCGTCCTGACCCTCGCTGCCCTGCTCGCGCTGGCGGCACCTGGGGTGGCCCTGGCCTCCCCGAACGCCGGGGGCGCCACGTCGGACGGCCCCGACGTCTCGGCGCTCAAGTGCGGGACGGGGGCCAGCGCGAGCTGTCCCCGTGGGCAGGTGCTGCGGCTCAGCGGCGAGGGGCTCGCTGCCACGCGCGCCGTCACCTTCCTCGGTGGGCCGGGCGCTCGCGACGACCGGAGCGTCCGCCCCCGGGAGCGCAGCTCGCACCGGGTCATCGTCGCCGTGCCCCGCACCGCCCACAGCGGCCGCATCCAGGTGCGCACCGCGACCGCCAGGGTCACGGGGCCGCGGCTGAGGGTGCTGACCGCTCCCCGCACGTCGGCGGCCTCGGCGTCCCCGCCCGCGACGGCGGCCGACGACGGTGGCGTGTTCCCCGTCCGTGGCAAGCACGAGTACGGGTCGGGGACGAACCGCTTCGGCGGCGGTCGCGGCCACCAGGGCCAGGACGTCTTCGCGGCCTGCGGCACGCCGCTGGTCGCGGCCCGTGCCGGCACGGTGCGCCTCGCCACGTTCCAGGAGCGGGCGGGCAACTACGTCGTCGTCGACGCGCCGGACGGCACGAGCCAGGCGTACATGCACCTCCAGGCCCCGGCCGGGGTGGCCAGGGGCGACGCGGTCGCCGCGGGGCAGCCTCTGGGTCGCGTGGGTCAGACCGGCCGTGCGACGGGCTGCCACCTGCACTTCGAGCTGTGGACGGGCGGCTGGCAGTCCGGAGGCAGGCCGATCGACCCGCTGCCCGCGCTCAAGCGCTGGGACGCAGCGGGCGCCGAGGGCTAGTTCCATGGCGTCAGCATGAGGATCATCGTCGTCGGCGCCGGCCACAACGGCCTGACGTGCGCCTGCTACCTGGCGCAGGCCGGCCACGACGTGGAGGTGCTCGAGCAGTCCTCCAAGCCGGGGGGCGGGTCGCGCACGGACGAGACCGTGCCGGGCCACCGCTTCGACACGCACGCGGTCGCGCACAACATCATCAACATGACCTCGATCCCGCGCGAGCTGCGGCTCGCCGAGGCGGGGCTCGAGTACCGCGAGATGGACCCGTTCGCCGTCGCCGTCTTCGCCGACGGGCGGCGGGTGCGCTTCCACCGCTCCGTCGAGCGGACCGTGGCCTCCATCGCCGAGACCGACCGCGAGGAGGCCGAGCGCTACGGCGCGTTCATGGAGGACGCGCTGCCGCTGGTGGCCGCGGCGACGGTCGGGCTGCAGGGCGGCGGCATCGACCGGCGCGCCCTCGGGCGGCTGGTCCGCAACGCCCCGGGGATTGCCCGGCTCGTGCGCCGCCGCGGCCTTGGCCTGGCCGGCGAGCTTCTGGGCTCCTACGAGCGGGTGCTGCTGGCTAACCTCGGGTCGGACCTGACCCGGGCCCCGGTCGCCGCGTTCGCCTCGCACGCGGGCGCCAACCCGCTGCAGGCCGGCGGCGCGTTCTTCGGCCTCTGGCAGGCGGCCTACCACCTCTACGGCCAGTGGCATGCGATGGGCGGCAGCCAGGGGCTCGTCGACGCCCTGGTGGCCCGGCTGGCCTTCTCCGGCGGGGACGTGCGCTGCGATGCCGAGGTGCAGCGCTTGGAGACCCGGGCGGGCCGGGTCCGCGCAGTGCACCTCGCCTCGGGGGAGCGTTTGGAGGCCGATGCGGTGGTCACCGCGCTGGACCCGCGGGTCGCGCTGCTCGACCTCCTCGACCCGCCGCTGGGCGGCCGGGCCGGCGCGGACCTGCGCTCCGTGCACTCGGCGAACTCCGTGCAAGCGCTCGTCCACGTCGCCACCACGCGCCTGCCGCCCTACGAGGGCGCGCGCCCGGGGGACTGGAACGGACTGCAGAGCTACGTCGACACCCTCGACGACCTCCGGAGCTCGTTCGCCTCCGCCGACGCCGGCCTGCTGCCCTCGCGGCCGGCCGCGGCCTACGCGTTCACCACCTCGGCCATCGACCCCACGCTCGCGCCGGCCGGCCACCACACGGTCTACCTGGCCTGCCCAGCGGCGCCCTACCGCGTCGAGGGCGGTTGGGACGCCAACGCCGAGCGCTTCACGGAGGACCTCCTCGACCAGGTCGAACGCCGGGCCCCAGGGTTCCGCGACTCCATCGTCGGCCTGGCCGTCCAGACCCCGGAGCACATGGAACGCCAGCTGCGCTGGCCCGGGGCCCACCCGCTCTACCTCGACGTGACCCTCGACCAACTCGCGCTGCTGCGCCCGACCGCCGCCCTGGCCGGCCACCGCGTCCCCGGGGTCGGTGGGCTCTACGTCAGCGGCGCCGGGACCGCCCCCGTCGGCGGCATCGCCGGCGCCCCGGGGCGCGCCGCTGCCCGGGCGCTCCTGCGGGACGCAGGCCGCTGAGCGACGCTCGCCTGGGGGCGCACTCCGAGGGTTCCGGCTTCAACGCGAGCGACGTGCGGTCAAGGAAGCCGGAACCCTGCTTGAGCAAGCGCCGACAGTCCATGGGAAGCAGACTGCAATACCCCCGCGGGACATGCCGATGGACGGCGTGTCCGGCGTGCAGCGTGACCCCGGCAGCGCGGTGACGAGGGCCGCGTCACGACGAAGCGTCACCGGCTGCCGCCCACATCGCCTGCGGCTTCCCCACCTGCCCCGGCCATCGTGTGGAGCGGTGCAGCGCGCGGCGTTGGGCCCGGTGGGGCCCGGAACCCCTGTCCGCGCCGGTACACTCGCGTCATGAACACGCCCCGGAGCCTTCGGCTCTGCGGCGAAGTCCCTGCACTCGATTGCATTCGACGCGACACGGAACGTCGACCCACCTCGCCTCCCAGGGCCCTAGGGCTGAATGGTAAGGAAGGGGTCATCGGTTCGAGTCCGATGGAGGGCTCTCGGGACTTGGCTGCGACGTCCCGCTGAACTCCCCAGCTGCGGGACCCGGAGTTGCGGAGGATCACGATCGGGGACTTCGTGGCTCCCTGCGACGGTGCTCGGGATGACGTGCACGCGGGTGCTCGCTGGAGAGCCGGTGTGGCGGCCTGAGGGGCTGCGGCCCGGTGCAGCCGCAGCGCCCTCCCTCTCAGCGCCTTCCGCGGCTCCGCGTGAGCTTCGGACCGAGTCGCCCGTCCTTCGTCAGCCCCCGCACGGTGGCCGTGACCCGCTCGGTTCTCGCGACGCCGGAGACCCGGTACGCGCGCTTCTTGGTCGTGAGGCTGAACTGGCGGCCGTCGGCGATCTGCACTTGGAGGAGCTGGCGTGCCGCGCCTGCGGTTCCCCTCCAGGTGATCGTGAGCTGGCCCTTGCTGTTCCGCCGCAGGCTGAGCTTGGACGGCTTGCCCGGGAGCGCACCGGAACCGCACGGGCCACGGATGGCACCGGCGCTCTCGACCGCCATCATGAGGACATGACCCATTCCCCTTCGAGCGCTGATCTCGACGGCCGGGCGGCCGGCGCGGAAGGCGGACAGGCGTTCATGGCTGCCCGCCGCGGCGCTGCGACCACCGCAGGCGCGTCCGGCAATGCGGCGCAGCCGCCGGTCGACGACCACGCTCTCGCGAGCAGCGCAATGGAGCCGCCGTCGGTCCCGGACGGCACGTTCGTGAAGGTCGCCGAAGCCGATCATCCTCTTCCGAGGGCCTGCGAGGTGACGGTGAACTTCCAGGACTACCACCGCTCCAGCTCGAAGCTCGGGCGGTTCGGGAAGATCGTCGGCATCGACGTCGACGGGGGTGAGTACCTGATCATGCTCGACAACTTCGAATGCCTCGCGGCTCCGATGCGGCGCGTGGAGTGGCGCAAGGTCGCCACCTAGATCCGAGGTGATGTCTGCGACCCACCACGTGGGGAGGGGGGCTTCGTCCTCACCGGGGGCTCAGGAGAAGGCGCCCCCCGCGGCCAGCTGGCGCTCGCGCCGGGCGGCGCCCGGCGACGGCGCCGGTACCGCGTCGACGCCTCGGAGCACGATGACGCGGAGCGTGGCACCGGCCACGCGGGCCTCGCCGGTCACGGCCTGGGCGATCCCGTGGGCGAGGCCGAGGGCCGGACCGGCCCGGAGCGCCCGGACGCTCGCCAAGACCCGCGTCTCGTCCGAACTCGGATGCGTCCCACCGAGGTCGCCAGAGGCGAGGAGCAGGCCCGTCCCGGCGTCCAGGTGCTGCACACCGGTGAGCAGCACCGGGGCCCCCGAGACGCCGAGGTGCGCCGATCCGGAGTCTGCGGTGAGGCGCCGGCCGTCATGGACGGACCGGGGCGGAAGCCCCGCCGAGGCCCAGCGCAGCCCGCGGGAGCGGGGGTCGTAGGCGGCGCACGTCGCGGTCGCGCCGGTGGCCGAGGCCGGGTCGTCGGCGAGCACCGCGGCGTTCGCCAGCGTCAGGAGCTCGTGCGGGTCGCTCGAGTACCGGGCGAAGGACGTGACCGTCTCGATGACGAGCGCTGCCACGCGCTCCGCCCTCCCGTCCTCCGCGAAGGCGCGACCGACGACGACGACGGTGGCCTCCCGGGTGGCCGGCAGGATGACCGCGAAGTCACCTGCAGTCGCGTCCTCGTGGCTCGTGGCGGCTTCTGCGACCTCCATGCCTGCGCCGCGTTGCGGATCCCTGGGGTTCTGCATGGTCGTCCTCTCGTGGACTGCGTTCATCCCGGCGCGGTGGGACGCGCGAGCTCGAGCCGGAGGGTGATGACCTCGCCGTCGCGGCGTTCCGTCGACGGTGCGGGGCGCTCCCGCAGCACGGCCAGCATGTCACGGTTCGCCTGCAGCACCCTCCGCGCGCACCTCGCGCAGCTCCTTGGCTCGCGCCGTGGTGACCCCGGGGCGCGGCGACCTCGAAGGCGACCTCGCCCCCGCGAAGCAGCCTCTTCGTCCGACGCGCACGAACCGCAGTGTCGGACGCGGGGAGCACAGACGAGCTCGTCCGGTTGACTCCCTCGACGGTGGGTCGGCCTCGTCTTGCTGCGGCACGTGCCTGGAGTCGGCGCGGCTCAGCGGCCGGGTCCGGTCGGTCCCGGGTCCGTCGGGAGCTCGAAGTGCGGGTTCTCGATGATCCCGACGACGCCGCCCGAGGAGTCCTCGACGGTCGCCACGCGGATCCCGTCGCCGACGTCGGTGACGGCTGTGCGCTCCGTCGCGCCACCTGCGAGCAGCCACGCGAGGCCCGCGTCGCAGTCCCGGACACCCCAGTAGGTCACGGCGCCGTCGGTCACCGAGGCGTTCGGATCGAGCGCCAGCTCGTAGCCCGCAACGCTGAAGCCGACGTAGAACGGCTGGTCGAAGTACGGCGGGAAGCCGAGCTCGGTCGAGAAGTCCCACGCCATGGTGGGCCCGGCGTGGAAGGCGGAGGGGCGCGGGTGAGCGCCGCGCGCGAAGGCTTGCGCGACGTCTCGTGCTGCTCGGATCGGTGCGACACTCCCGACATGCCGGCAAGCGGAGCGACCATCCCCCGTGACCTCTCCCAGCTCGAGGCGCAGGCGAAGAAGGTCCTGGATCCCGAGGCCCTCGCCTACATCCTGGCCGGCGCGGGGGACGCGGACACGACGCGCGCCAACGCCGCGGCGTTCCGGCGCTGGACGCCCAAGCGGCGCAAGGGCCCGAAGCCGAGGAAGGTCGACCTCTCGACGACCATCCTGGGCACGCGCATGCCGGCTCCGGTCCTCTTCGCGCCCGTCGGGGTGCAGACCCTGGCGCACCCGGAGGGCGATCTCGCGAGCGCCCGCGCGGCGGCCGAGCTCGGGCTCACCTACCTGCACTCGACGCAGGGCGCGTACCCCATGGAGGAGGTCGCGAAGGCCAACGGCAGCGGCTCGCGCTGGTACCAGCTCTACTGGCCGACGGACGACGAGCTCACCGTGTCCTTCCTGCGCCGCGCGAAGGCGGCCGGCTACTCCCACCTGGTCATCACGCTCGACACGACGCTGCTCGGGTGGCGGCCGCTCGACCTCGACCGCGGCTACTCGCCCTTCCTCGAGAACAAGGGCATCGCGAACTACACGAGCGACCCGGTCTTCAAGCGCAAGCTGGTCGCCCCCGCGGACGTCGCGCCGCTGCCGGCCGGCGTCGCCTTCGCCGGCGTCTTCCAGAACCCCGGCCTGAGCTGGAAGCGCCTGCCGCTGATCCGCGCGAACTGGGACGGGCCCATCCTGCTCAAGGGCATCCAGAGCCCGCTCGACGCGAAGATGGCGCTCGACGAGGGGATCGACGGCATCGTCGTCTCGAACCACGGTGGTCGTCAGGTCGACGGGGCGATCGCGGCGCTCGACGCGCTGCGGCCGATCGTGAAGGTCGTCGGGGGCAAGATGCCCGTGCTCTTCGACTCCGGGATCCGCACGGGGCGCGACGCGTTCAAGGCGCTCGCGCTCGGCGCCGACGCGGTGCTCATCGGCCGGCCGTACCTCTACGGCCTCGCGCTGGGGGGCCAGGCGGGCACGCGCACCGTCATGCGCAACCTCGTCGCCGACCTCGAGGCGGAGGTCCGCAGGGCCGGCCGTCGCAGCCACCACTCCTTGTCCCGTTCCTCCCTGATCCGCGAGCGCTGACCATGTCCGAGAGCACCCGTCGCCAGTTCCTCGAGGTGGCCGGCACGGCTGTCGCCGCCACCGTCCTCGCGCCGACCGCCCTGGTGGCGGGCCGCCCCGCCCCCGCTCAGGCCGCCCCGCTGCCGGTCAAGTCGCCGCTGCCGGCCGGGCCGGGCACGGCGCCCGTCACCTACCAGTCGGAGATCTACATCGCCGGCATGGGCGCCGGGGTCAAGCCGATCTTCACGACGAACCTGAGCGACCTCGAGGACGTCGCGGCGAAGGTCCTCGGCGAGGATGCGCGCCGGAGCCTGCTCGAGTGGGCAGGTGGTCCGGCCGCGGCGCGCGTGAACGCCCGGGCGCTCCACGGGTGGCGCATCGTGCCCCGCATGCTCATCGACCGCGCCCAGCGCGACCTCACCGCCACGGTGCTCGGGGTCAAGATGCCGGCGCCGGTCATCCTCGGGCCGGTCGGGCGTCAGGCCCTGGCCCATCCCGACGGGGAGTCGGCGACCGCCCGCGCCGCCGCGGACGTGGGCCTCACCTACGTCCACGCGGCGCAGGCGAGCGTGCCGGTCGAGGGCGTCGCGGCCGCTGCACCGTCGGGCTCGCGGTGGTTCGGCGTCGACTGGCCCGGCGCGGACGGCCCGGACACCGCGCTGCTCGGACGGGCGCGACTCGCGGGGTGCACCCACCTCGTGCTCTCGCCGCCGCAGCCCGGCGGAAGCTGGGCCCCGCTGGCCGCGATCCGCAAGGCGTGGGACGGGCCGATCATCCTCGGCGGCATGCAGTCCGTCGCCGACGCGCGGGAGGCGGTCCGTCAGGGCGTCGAGGGCATCGTCGTGTCGAACGAGCGGGGGCGCCGCGGCAGCTCCGCACTCGGGACGATCGACGTCCTGCCGCGGATCGCGGACGCCGTCGGCGCCAAGACGACCGTCTTGTTCGGCGCGGGCGTCCGGACCGGCACCGACGTCTACCGCGCCCTCGCCCTGGGGGCGGAGGCCGTGCTCCTCGGCCGGCCGTACGTGCACGGCCTGGCGCTCGGCGGGGAGGCGGGGGTCAAGCACGTGCTCCGCACGCTCCTCGCGGAGTTCGACATCACCCTCGCCATCGCCGGGGTGGCCGACAGCCACGAGCTCGGGCCGGGCGCGCTCGTGCACGCGTGATGGGGGCGCAGCGCGGCGGCGCGCTGCCGCATCGGCCGGCGCGGGAGGCTGCCCCGATGCCCCGCGCCGTCGCCGTCCTCGTCCTCGCCTGCGCCCTGCTCCTCCCCGCGAGAGCCGGTGCGAAGGTCGTGCCGGGCGTCGGCATCGGCGGGGTGTCGCTCGGCATGTCCCAGTCCCGGGCCATCGCCGTGCGGGGGCAGCCGCAGGTCTCCGCCCTCCCGAGCGCGAGCGACGGGCAGCCTCGGTCCCAGCTCATGTGGCCCGGCCTGACGGCGACGGTCACCGGCTCGTCGGTGACCGTCGTCACCACGCGGTCGAAGGCCGAGCGCCTGAGCTCGGGTGTCGGAGTCGGCTCGACGGAGCGCGCGCTGCGACGGGGCTTGCGGGTGCGGTGCGGCACCTACGGCGGGCACCGGAGCTGCACCCGCGGCGTCCTGCGGCCCGGCGGCCACGTGACGATCTTCACCATCGGCCCGCGCACGCACCGGATCGTCGACATCACGGTCTCGCGCATCGACCGGTCCTGACGCGCTCCCCCCGCCTCGCGCTCGACCACGTGCAGCTCGCCGCCCCGCCCGGCTGCGAGGAGGAGGCGCGCGCCTTCCACGTCGGCCTGCTCGCGGTGGGCTTCGGGCTACCAGGCCGTGGCGATGTCGTAGCTCGCCACGACGCGGTCGTCGGTGAGCAGCGTCGCGTCCTCGATCGTCGCCTGCGCGATGAGCAGACGGTCGAACGGGTCGGCGTGGTGGCTCGGCAGGTGCTCGACCGCCGCGGCGTGGTCGAGGGCGACGGGCAGGCCGACGGCGCCACCCGCCAGGAGGAGCGAGGCCACCTCGGCCGGTGCGCGGAGCTTGCCGAGTGCGCGCTTGATCGCGATCTCCCACACGACGACGGCGCTGAGCAGCACCTGGTTCCCTGGATCCTCGATCAGCGCCGCCGCCCGTGCTCCGAGGCGCTGGTCGTCGGCCACCCACCACAACGCGGCGTGGGTGTCGAGCAGGACCTTCACCCGATCCCGAACGCCTCGCGGAGATCCTCCGGCACCTCGTCGAAGTCCTCGGCCATGACGATCCGCCCCTTCAACGCGCCGCGAACGGCCGACATCGACGACGTGCGGGTCACCGGGACGAGCCGGGCGACCGGCTTCCCGTGCCGGGAGATCACGATGTCCTCACCGGCTTCGGCGCGCTCGACCAGCTGCGACAGGCGGGTCTTCGCCTCGTGCATCCCGATCTGGGTCATGGCAGCCAGCGTAGGGGATCTAGCTAGGTCTAGCTAGCTGCCTGACCGGAGGCAGCATGGTGCGCACCTCGCGCACCGCCCCCGACGCGCGGCACGACAGGATGTCCCGCCATGGAGCCGTCCGAGGTCGAGCAAGCCATCCGTCGCGGTCTCGTGCGGGAGGTCCGGTTGGTCGGGCCGGTCGGGGACGTGAAGCTGGCGATCCAGGTGTCCCGCGCGCCGTGGCAGTGGGGGCCGATGCCCGACTGGTCCGGCGACCCCGTCAGCGCTCCGGTCAGGTGGCGGGCTCGGGTGCAGCTCTACTTCAAGGGCGAGTGGTCCCGTGACGGGTCGTCGGCGACGTGGGCGGAGCTCGGGGTCGCGCGGGAGGCCGTGCGCCTGGTCGACGGCATCGAGGACGCGCTGCAGGGGGACCGGACCCTGGGCGGCGAGGTCCGTCACGCCTGGCGCAGCAAGGCCGACAGCGAGCAGCCCGTGCGGCTCTCGACCCCGCGCGATGCCCCGGACGGCTACCCCTTCGCCGTCGAGCTGCACCTGGTGGTCGAGGGCTGACGCACCGACGCGCCACGGTCGCCCCCGCCGCTCAGGCGGGCGCGGGCGCCGGCGTGCGCGGCGGGAGGGACGGCTCGACGCGGAGGACCCGCGCCGCGCCGGTCGGCAGCACCCAGTTCCAGCGCCCGAACAGCGAGACGGTCGCGGGGACCAGGAGGGAGCGGATGACCGTCGCGTCGATGAGGATGCCCGCGGCCAGCCCGGTCGCCAGCCGGTCGAGCTGGAGCGTCGCCAGGGCGCCCCTGACCGCCGGATGGGCTCGCTCGAGCTGGGGCTGCACGTGCTCCCTGACCGCGAGCGGCGCCGTCTCGACCACGCGGTCGAGCTGGGGCCGCAGCTCCTGGTCGACCGACTGGAAGAAGTGACGTCCGAGCGTCAGCCGACCTCGACCTCCCCGCGCATGAAGGGGTGCAGGAGGCAGGAGTAGGTCCAGGTGCCGGGGGTGTCGAACCGCAGCTTGCCCGTCCTCCCGGCCGGGGGCCCGGGGGCGCCGCCGAGGAAGCCGGTGTTCCAGAACCCGTTGCCGTGCAGCGTGGGGCCGTAGGAGGCGAGGGTGCCCGGGGCCTGGCTCGGGAAGATCGCCGCCGGGTCCGTGTTCGGAGAGGGCACGGACGCCGCGAGCTTCCCGAGGTAGGAGTTCGGCTCCGTCTCCGGGTCGCCGGGCCCGAAGGTCGCGGTGTGGGTCTCGCGTGCCGCCGTCGGCATCCTGAACGTGACCGTCGTGCCGGGCGCCACGTGGAGCTTCCGCGGCACGAACCCGAAGAAGTGGGTCCCGCCTTCCTCGGCGCCCATCGACACGGTGTCGGCGGGCACGGGGGTTCGGGGGAGACGACTCGCCGCCCGCTCGGCGGACCGCACCTGAGCGGCGAGCGCCCGTGCGTCCTGCTTGGCCGACGGCACCCTGCCGGCCGGGCCGACCACCTTGACCCTCGTCGTCATCCCGGGGTGGATCGTGCAGAGGAACCGGTACGTGCCGGCCTTCGCGAACCTGATCGTGATCGGCTTGGGGCGGTCGGCGAAGGGGAAGCCGCTGCTGAAGCCCTTGCGCGACGGGAGGGTGAAGGACTTGCCGAAGGCGGGGGGCGGGGGCGGGCCGCCCGGGCCGCCGCTGCCGGCGGCCTGCCCGTTGAACCAGAAGGGCTCGCCGGCGGCGTCCAGCGCGCCCGAGACCTTCGGACCGCTCGGGCCGTCGTCGCCGGGTGGCCTCCCGGCGCGGGCGAGCTCGAGCGTGTGGAAGCCGGTCACGACGAACCGGACCCTGCTGCCGGTGCGGATCGTCGTGCGCCGGGGGAAGTAGTCCAGGCTCTCGACGGAGCGCTTCTCGAGCGCTCCCGCGACCTTCGGCGGAGCGCCCATGAACACGGTCTTCGTCGCCGCCTGCGCGCCGGCCGGCAGCAGGGCGAGGCCCGCGAGGACGGTCAGCGGGGCGACGTGGAGGGCGCGGAACGGGGGGAGGACCATGGCGAGCACCATCTCGCCGCCGGTCCGCGGCGGCCTCATCCGCCAGGGTGAACGCCGCTCATCCTCGGGGATGACCCGGCTGGCGCCCGTCGCGGCAGCGCGACCCGCAGGGCCCAGCCACCGTCGCCGGTCGGCCCCGCGTCCAGGCGCGCGCCCGCGGCGTCCAGGCGTTCGCGCAGCCCCTGGAGCCCCAGGCCGCTCCCAGTGTCCGCCCGCGGGGGCGACGGCGGAGCGGGGCCGTTGACCACGTCGACGACGAGGGCGTCACGTCGCCCGTGCACGCCGACCCGCACGGGGGCCCCGGCGGCGTGGCGCAGCGCGTTCGTCAAGCCCTCGCGGACCACGAGGTAGGTGCTGCGGGCGGTGTCGGGCGCGAGGAGGCCGCGATCGCCCGTCAGCCGGAGGGTGACGTCCAGTCCCGTGGCCGCGGCCCGGGCGACGAGCTCGCGGACCAGCGCGAGCTCCGCGTCGGGGGTGTGGTCGCCCGGGTCGGTCAGCAGCGCGGTGAGCTGCGCCATGTCCGCCTCCGCGTGCCGGGCCGCGTCCGCGATCGCCGCGAACGCCTCCTGGGTCCCCTCGGGATCCGCCCGGGCCAGCCGCTGGCCCGCTCCGGCCTGCACGACCATCACGGCGATCGCGTGCGCGACGATGTCGTGCAGCTCCGCGGCGATGCGCGCGCGCTCGTAGCGCACGGAGAGCTCCGCGTAGACGTCGCGCTCGGCTTCGAGCTCGAGGCCGCGCTCGGTGAGCTGCCGGGCGACGAGGTCGCGGTCCCCGAGCGTCCAGCCCGCGAGGAGCGGCGCGAAGACGAGGAAGAGGCACGGGACGAAGTCCTCCGCGTGCACCCGGGCGACGGCGCCGCAGACCAGGACGGCCGCGGACGCGAGGCGCAACGGCCCGCCCGAGCAGCGGCCGACGCCGTAGGCGTTGAAGCCCAGCACCAGCGGGGCGAAGCCGCCCGCGGAGGGGTCGGCCAGCCCGAGCGCCGTCCCGGCCAGCAGGAGGGCAGCGGCCGCGCGGGGGTGCACGGCGTGCAAGGGGGCGGCGCCGCCGAGCACCGCGGCGCCGAGGCAGGCGAGCAGCTCACCGCCCGCCCAGCGGGCGAGCAGCGCCGCGAGGGTGGCGGCGGCGGCTGCCGCCAGCCCCCGCCGCCCGGTCATCTCAGGCGCCGAGCGGCAGCGCCGCCACCGTCGTCGCACGGCCGCCCCGGGTGCTCGTGCGCAGCGAGCCGCGCTGGGACTCGACCCGTGCACGCGCCCGCTCCAGGGCGACGCCCACCTCGCCGTGCTTGCGCGCCGGGCCCTCGACGGAGACCTCGAGCGCGTCGGGGGCGAAGTGGACGCCGACCCGGACGCCCGGGGCGTCGTCGAGCGTGTCGAGCAGGTGCTCCACGACGCGGTAGGCCGTCAGCTCCACCCCGGCGGGCAGCACCCGCGGGTCCCCGTCGACGACCAGCTCCGCGTCCCCGCCGCGTGAGCGCACGAGCAGCGCGTCCAAGGAGGTCAGCGAGGGCTGCGGGGTCACGGTGTCCCGGTCGTCGCTGCGCAGGACGCCGACGATGGTGCGCATGTGGTCGAGGGTCTCGCGGCTCCCGCGCTCGATGTCGACCAGCAGGGCGCGGGCGGAGCCGTCGGCGACGCTCCCCGGGCCCCGCTCCGCGAGCTCCGCGAGCTCGTGCAGACGATGCTGCAGCAGCTCGTCGAGCTCGCTCGAGAGCTGCGCGCGGTCGTTCGCGACCTCCATGCGCGCCCGCTCGTCGCGGGTGCGCTGGAGCTCCGCGTTGCGGGCGCGCAGCTCCTGGGCCAGGCGCCCACGGGACCGGGCCACGCGGCCGAAGCCCCAGGCCAGGAGCAGGAGCGGGATCCCGGCGCTCACCACGCCGAAGCCGAGGAACTCGAAGGCGCCGACGACCAGCGCCGCCGCGAGCCCGACGGCGAGCGCCGTGCGGCTCTCGCCGGCGTCGAGCCGCGCCGCGGCGGCGAAGCCGAGCAGCGCCAGGGTGGGGAACGCGACCCCGCAGCGCACGAGCGAGCCGAAGGCGACCCCGTGCACGACGAGGGCGGCGGCGACGACCCCGAGCGCACGGAGGGGCGCGACGGAGCGCCAGAGCAGCGGCAGCGTGACCGCGAGGAACGCCGGGACCGCGAGGATCGACACGTCCCCGGGGCCGTCGGATCCGGTGTCCGACACGTTGGAGACCATCAGGGCGAGCCCGAGCGCGCTGAGCACGACGGTGATCGCGATGTCGAGCCGGCCGATGCGCGAGCGGGTCCGTGCGGGCTTCGTGGCGGTGATGGTCCCGTCCTCTTGGTGGGGTCGGTGGAGCTTCGCAGCACTCCGGGCCGACGACCAGGGCGGGCGCTCCTCGAGCGCGGTGGGCATGGGCTTCTCCTCGAGTGGGGACGGCATGGGTCGCAGCTTCGGGGCACGGCGCCGAGCCGTCCTCACCACCGCGGACGAACGTCGGCCGCGGACCTCGTCCGGGGGGATGAGCGACGCGGGGGCGCGCAGCGGCGATGATCACCGTCGATGAGCGGGCCGTTCGCCACGATCCTGGTCGCCGAGCTCAGCGGGACGGCGGCCGGAGCGCTCCAGCGCCGCGACGACGCCGGCCGCGGCACCGTCTTCGCGCTGACGCGCGAGGTGGTGGCCGAGCACGGCGGCCACGAGGTCCGGACGACGGACTCCGGGCTGGTGCACCGCTTCGCCAGCGCGGGCGCCGCCGTGCACTGCGCGGTCGCGCTGCAGCGCCGGACCGCCGGGCTCACGGGGGAGCCCGTCCTGGGCATCGGGCTCGACGCGGGCGAGCCGCAGGGCGAGGGCGCCGACCTGCACGGCACCCCGGTGGTCGTCGCGAGCCGGCTGTGCCAGATGGCGGGCGCCGGGGAGGTCCTCGCCTCCGACCTCGTCTGCCGGGTCGCGGGGTCGCCCGTCGCCGGAGGGGCGGAGGCGCTCGGAGCGCTCCGGCTGCGCGACGTCGCCGAGCGCGTCACGACGTGGGGCATCCCCTGGCGGGAGGGGACGCGCACCGCCGCCCCGGAGCCGGAGCCCGGACCGCAGCGCGCGATCACCGTCGTGGTCGTGGACGACGAGCGGCTCCTGCGCTCGGGCTTCCGGGTGATCCTCG
Source organism: uncultured Solirubrobacteraceae bacterium (assembly GCA_963844155.1). GTDB lineage: Bacteria > Actinomycetota > Thermoleophilia > Solirubrobacterales > Solirubrobacteraceae > Paraconexibacter. The sequence goes on along the minus strand of CAWJMY010000001.1, from coordinate 811,840 downwards.
ACGCCGAGCCCGACATCCGCGTGGTCGGCGAGGCCCCGGACGGCCGTGCCGCCGTCGACGTGGTCACGCGCCGGCGCCCGGACGTCGTCCTGATGGACATCCGCATGCCCGAGCTCGACGGGCTGCAGGCCGCGGAGCGCATCCTCGCCGACCCCGAGCTGCACACGGCGGTGCTGATGCTCACGACCTTCGACCGCGACCAGTACGTCTACGAGGCGCTGCGGATCGGGGCCAGCGGCTTCCTCCTGAAGGACACGCCCGCGGACCGCCTCCTCGACGCGGTGCGCGTCGCGGCGGCCGGCGACGCGCTCATCGCGCCGTCGATCACCCGGCGCCTCATCGAGCGCTTCGCCCTCGCGGCCCGGCCCGAGCCCGAGGCCGTGCCCGCCGCCCTCGCGGACCTGACCGGGCGCGAGCTCGACGTCCTGCGGCTCGCGGCCCGGGGGCTCTCGAACGCCGAGATCGCCGGCGAGCTCGTCCTGGGGGAGAACACGATCCGCACCCACATGGCGCACCTGCTCGGCAAGCTCGGCCTCCGCGACCGCGTGCAGGCCGTCGTCGTGGCCTACGAGACGCGGCTGGTCACGCCGGACGCCGGGCCGCCGCCCCGCTAGGACGCGCGCTCCGGCCCCGGCCGCTCGGACATCCGTCCGCTCCGGGCGGGTCCTGCTCGGGCGGGGCCGAATGCACGTGCATGGCCATCGCCCTGCCCTCCGCCGACGTCCTGGCCCGCAACAACGTCCAGGTGTCCGGCCGCGCGGACGGGCGCGCGCTGGTCTTCGTGCACGGGTTCGCCTGCGACCAGCGCATGTGGCGGCACATCGCGCCGTCGTTCGAGGCGGAGCACCGCGTCGTCCTGCTCGACCAGGTCGGCGGCGGCCGCTCGGACCTCGGCGCCTACGACATCGAGCGCCACAGCCGGCTCGAGGGCTACGCGGACGACCTCGTGGAAGTGGCGGAAGCCCTCGACCTCCAGGACGCGGTGCTCGTCGGCCACTCCGTCGGCGCTGCCGCGGGGCTCGTCGCCCACCTGCGGGCACCCGAGCGCTTCAGCGCGCTGGCGCTCATCAACCCCTCGGCCCGGTACGTCGACGAGCCCGAGACGGGCTACGTGGGCGGGCTGACCTCGCAGGACGTCGAGGAGCTCCTGGCCACCATCGAGGTGAACTTCCTGGGCTGGTCGAGCCAGATGGCGCCCGTGATCATGAACGTGCCGGAGCGGCCCGAGCTCGGCCGCGAGCTCGACGAGATCTTCTGCGGGACCGATCCGGACATCGCCTCGCGCTGGGCCCGGGTGAGCTTCCTGACGGACATCCGGCACCTCCTGCCGTCCGTCGGCGCTCCGACGCTCGTGCTGCAGTGCGCCGACGACCCGATCGTGCCCGAGGAGGTCGGCGCGTGGATGGCCGGTCGCCTGCCCGCCGGCACCTTCGTCCAGATGGACGCCACGGGGCACTGCCCGCACCTCAGCGCGCCCGACGAGACACGGGACGCGCTCACGACGTTCCTGGCCGGCCTCTGAGCGTGCCCGGACCGGCCGTCGACCCGGGCGCCTGGCTGGCGCCCACGGCCGACCAGGCGCCCGTCCCGCTGCTCGAGACCAGCCTCGCGGGCGAGGTGCTGTGGGCCAACACGGCCTGCGGGTCCTTGCTCGGCCGTGCCCCGCAGGAGCTCGCCGGGCTCCGCTTCAACCGGCTGCTGACGGTGGGCGGGCGGTTCTTCTTCGAGACGCACTGCAAGCCGATCCTGGCCGCCCGGGGCGCCGTGGCGGAGGTCGCCCTCGACGTGGTCGCCGTGGACGGGGCACGGCTCCCCGTCGTCCTCTACGCGACCCAGGACGCCGTGGAGGAGCGTGTGCGCATCGTCCTGGTCACGGCCTTCGAACGCCGGGCGGCCGACGAGGAGCTGCGGCGCATGCGGCGTCGCGAGCGGTCCCAGAACGACCTCCAGGCCCTCACCGCCCGTCTCAGCGAGCAGGCGCTGCGGGGCCTGGAGACCACGGAGCTCCACGGCCTCGCGGCCAAGGGCCTGGCCGAGCTGCTGCCCGCGGACCTCGTGACGGTCACGGAGGGCACCCGCCTCATCACGACGGCGGGCGCCGGGGCGGGCGACCCGCCCTCCACCGAGCAGGTGGCACGCGACGCCGCGCGGGCCGTCGCCGCCTTCGCCCACGAGCCGGCGGTGCAGGAGGTGGGCGCGCCGGTCGGGGCCGCGGCGGCGTGCGCCGCGACCGAGACGGCGTCGCTGGCCGTTCCCGTCGGCGACGCCGCCGAGCCGCACGGGGTCCTGACCGTCCACCGCGCGGGCTCCGCGCGCTACAACGCCTTCGAGGTCGGGGCCGTGCAGGCCGTGGCCGGGGTCCTCTGGACCGCGGAGCTCCGCTACCGCGACGTGCAGGCGGCCGAGCACCGCGCGCTCCACGACCCGCTCACCGGCCTGCCGAACCGCACCCTGCTCGCGGACCGCCTCCGCGCCGCACTGCGGGGCACGCGCCGCGGCCTCCCGGCGCCGGCGGTGCTCTTCCTGGACCTCGACGACTTCAAGCTCGTCAACGACGGGCTCGGCCACCACGCGGGCGACCAGCTCCTGCAGGCCGTGGCGGGCCGCCTCGAGTACGCGCGTCCGGGACCTCGACACCGTGGCCCGCATCGGGGGTGACGAGTTCGTCGTCCTCTGCCCCGGGGCCGGGACGCTCGACGTCGGGGAGGCGGTCGCGGGCCGGATCGTCGAGGCGATGAACCAGCCGTTCGTCGTCGGCGGCCACCGGCAGTGGGTGCGAGCGAGCATCGGCCTCGTCCTCGCGCCCGAGGACGCGTCGGCCGAGCAGGTCCTCGGCGACGCCGACGCGGCGATGTACGCGGCCAAGGCCGGGGCCCGGGGCGGCCACGTCGTCTTCGACCCCCGGATGCGCGAGCAGGCCGTCCAGCGGCTGCGGATCAGCAACGAGCTGCGCGACGCGATCACCGGCGGCCAGCTGCGCTGCCACCTGCAGCCCATCGTCGACCTCTCCGACGGCCGTCCCGTCGGGCTGGAGGCGCTCGTGCGCTGGCAGCACCGCGAGCGCGGGCTGCTGCCCCCGGCGGCGTTCCTCGGGGTCGCGCAGCAGAGCGGGCTGATGGACGAGCTGGGCGCCGAGGTGCTGCGCCAGGCCTGCGCCGCGCTCAGCGACCTGCGGCGCACGACCCCGGCCGCGGCGCGGATGCACGTGACCGTGAACGTCTCGGGCTCCCAGCTCGGCTCCCCGGACCTGGTCGGCCTGGTCGCCGGCCTGCTCGAGGAGCACGACCTCGAGGGCGAGCCCGGCGCCCTGCGCCTCGAGGTGACCGAGAGCCTCTTCATGGATCGCGACACGCGCACCCACGAGGTCCTCGAGGGGCTGCGGGCGCTCGGGGTGACGATCCTCGTCGACGACTTCGGGACGGGCTTCAGCTCCTTGAGCCGGCTGACCGCGCTGCCCATCGACGGGCTGAAGATCGACCGGTCCTTCGTCGAGGCGCTCGGCCGCGACGGCACGGGCGACGCCTCGCTGATCACCGCGATCCTCGACCTCGGCGCGGCGCTCCACCTCGAAGTCGTCTGCGAGGGGGTGGAGACCGAGCCGCAGCGCCGGCGGCTCGAGACCCTCGGCGGCGTGCGCGCCCAGGGCCACCTCTTCGCCAAGGCCCTGCCGCCCGCGGGCGTGCGCGGCTGGCTGCTCGACGGGACCTGAGCGCCGCGGGTCCGTCGCGGCTCAGGCGTAGGAGGGCAAGGCTCGGCACGCGAGCACGCGACCTTCGACCCGACGGAGGTGCAGGTCCTCCCGGAGGGCGCTGGTCGGATGCTCGTCACGGGGGTCTGCTCAAGCGCCCTGCGGCGTCGCCGATGACCCGGGTGGTGTCGTCGGCGAGCCCACCCAAGGACGAAGCGCTGCGGCTGTCCGTCCTGGCGGAGTACGCGCCGGGGCCGGACCTGGGCGATGCGGCGCTCGACGAGCTGGTGGCCTTGGCTGCGCAGATCTGCGACGCGCCGATCGCCCTCGTCACGCTGCTCGGCGCCGAGCACCAGGACTTCGCCGCGCGGGTCGGCCTGGACGTCACCGGGACGGGACGCGACGTCGCGTTCTGCGCTCACGCGATCGCCCGGCCCGACGAGCCGTTCATCGTCGAGGACGCGACGGCCGACGAGCGCTTCTCGAGCAATCGACTGGTCCTCGACGACCCTGGGATCCGCTTCTACGCGGGCGTCCCGCTGGTGGGTGAGGACCGGCAGCCGCTCGGGACGCTGTGCGTCATCGACCGGCGCCCGCGGCGCCTGAGCGAGACCCAGGTCGCGCAGCTGCGGTCCCTCGGACGTGCTGCGATGGCACACCTCGAGGCCCGCCGCGCACGCACCGCCCTGGAGGAGGCCCGTCGCCAGCTGGCGTCCGTGCTCCACGAGGCGCCCGATGCGTTCATCGCCATGGACGCCGCGGGCGTGGTCCAGGGCTGGAACCCGGCGGCGGTGCGGCTCTTCGGGTGGGCGGAGGCCGAGGCGCTCGGCAAGACGGTGTCCGAGCTCATCGTTCCCGAGGAGCTGGCCCACGCGCACGACGCGGGGCTGATGCGGTACTTGAGGACCGGGACGTCGGAGGTGCTCGGCGCGCCGCTCGAGCTCCCGGCCCGCCACCGGGACGGCGGCGCGCTGGAGATCGAGTTGACGATCGGCTGCGTCGAGCGCGGGGGCCGTGTCCTCTTCAACGCCTTCGCGCGTGACATCGCGGGGCGCAAGGCCACGCAGCGCGCGCTCGCGCACGAGCGTGAGTTCACCCAGGCGGTGCTGGAGACGATCGACACGGCCGTGGTCGCCTGCGACGCGGACGGCAACCTGTCGCTGTTCAACCGTGCAGCGCGCGAGCTGCACGGCGTGGATGTCGACGCCGTCGGTGCGGAGGAGTGGGCGCAGCGGTACGACCTGCTCGAGGCCGACGGCCGCACCCCGCTGGCTGCCGATCGCATCCCCCTGGCCCGGGCCTTCGCCGGAGAACGCCTCGCGGAGCACCACATGGTCGTGCACCGCCCGGAGCACGAGCCTCGCACGCTGTCGGTGTCCGGCCGGCCCATCACGGACGCCGACGGCCGCCAGCTGGGCGCCGTGGTGGCGATGCAGGACCTGACGTCACATCTGCGCGAGGAGCGCGCCCGCCGGGCGGCCGACGAGCGGTTCCGCATCGCGTTCGACGCCGCGCCCATCGGCATGGTCATGGTGGCGCCCGACGGGACCTTCTCGCGCTCGAACGCGGCCATCTCGACGATCACCGGCCTGAGCGCGGACGAGCTCGCCTCCGCGCCGCCGTTCAGCTTCGTTCACCCCGATGACCTGGCGGAGGTGCAGGAGCACTTCGCGGCGGTCGACGACGAGGGCTCGGTCGCGATCACCCACCGGATCGTGCGCGCCACGGGTGACACGGCCTGGGTGGTGGCGCAGATCACCCTCCTGCGGGACGAGGACGGTCGACCGCTCCATGTCCTGGCCCAGGTCAACGACGTGACCGAGCAGCACCTCGCCCAGCGCGCGCTCGCCGAGCAGCACGCCTTCGTGTCAGCGGTCGTGGAGACGGCCGACACCCTGGTCATCGTCCTCGACCGCGAGGGCCGCGTCGCGACCTTCAACCGCGCCTGCGAGCGCGTCACCGGCCGGCGCGCGCAGGATGTCGTCGGCCGCTCGTTCTGGGACGTCGTGCTCCCGGAGGACGAGGTCGACACGGTACGCGCTGCGTTCGGGGACATCGTGGCCGGGGACTTCCCGCACAGGTTCATCAACAACTGGCGCACGATCCGCGGCGAGACCCGGCTGATCGAGTGGCGGAGCACGGCCTTGACCGCGCCGGACGGCTCCGTGACGCACATCGTCGGCACGGGCATCGACGTGACCGAGAGCCGGGCGAACGAGGACGCGCTGCGGGCTTCAGAGCAGCAGTTGCGGTCCATCACCGGCGCGGTGCCCGCCGGCATCCTGCGTCTCGACACCGAAGGCCGCTGCACCTACGTCAACGGCCGCTTGCGCGAGCTCCTGCACCTCGCCCCCGACCAAGCCCACGAGGACGTCGACTGGTCGGCGCCCATGCACGACGCCGACCGGGAGCGCATCGTCGCCGGGTGGCGCTCGGCGGCTGCCGCCGGAGGCACCTTCGAGGCGCGCTTCCGCGTGGTGCCGCCCGGCGGCGGCGCGGCGCGGTGGCTCTTCGTCCGGGCCAAGCCCGAGCCCGGCCCCGAGGGGCGACCCGTCGGTCACCTGGCCACGATGCTCGACGTCCACGAGCAGCACCTCGCCGAGCAGGCGCTCGCGCTGGCCGAGCAGCGCTTCCGCCAGGCCTTCGAGCAGGCGCCGATCGGGGTCGCGCTGGTCGCCCTCGACGGCAAGCTCGAGCAGGTCAACGCGGCGCTGTGCGACATCACGGGCTTCGAGCGCGCACGCCTACAAGGGACATGCCTGGCCGACCTGACCCATCCCGACGACCTGCGGGAAGGGGAGGACGGCCTGGAGGGCCTCTTGGACGGCTCCGTGCAGGTCTTCCGCGCCGAGGAGCGCTACGTCCATGCTTCGGGTCGCTCCATCTGGGTTTCGATCTCCAGCACGGTCCTGCGCGGCGCCGACGGGGAGCCACGGCACCTCCTCTCCCAGTTCGTCGACATCACGGAGCGCCGCCGCTTCGAGGACAGGCTGCGTCACATGGCCGACCACGATCCGCTGACCGGGCTCGTCAACCGCCGTCGCTTCGGAGCCGACCTCGACGACCACCTCGCGCGATGCAGGCGCTACGGCGTGCGTGGCGCACTGCTGCTGCTCGACGTCGACGACTTCAAGACGGTCAACGACACGCTCGGGCACGGTGCCGGTGACGAGCTGATCGTCAGCGTCGCGACCGTCGTGCGGTCGACGCTTCGCGAGACCGACACCGTCGCGCGCCTCGGCGGCGACGAGTTCGCCGTCCTGCTCCCGGAGGCCGGCCGGGACGAGGCGGAGGAGGTCGCCCGTCGGCTCGTCGCCGCAGTCCGCGAGGGCGACGCGCAGCTCGCCGCAGAGCGCCATCACCGCGTCACCGCGTCGGTCGGCCTGGTGGTCCTCGAGGCCGGTGTCGAGCTCGTTGCGGAACGGCTCCTCGCCGCCGCGGACCTGGCGATGTACAGCGCGAAGGACGCCGGTCGTGATCGCCACGCCCTCTTCGTCGGCAGCCAGCGCCTCCAAGCGACCACCGGCCGTCAGCCGATGGCGTAGAGCCGGCCGTCCTCCGAGCCGACGTAGAGGGTCCCGTCGCCGCCCAGTGCGGGGTTCGAGTCCACCGTGCCGCCCGTGCGGAGGTCGAAGAGGCGGCGGCCGGCGGCGGTGAAGCCGTAGACGTGCCCGACCCGGGTGCCGAAGTAGACGCTGCCCTCCCGGTCGACGGCGGGCGCGGTCCAGATCCCGACGTCCCCGCGCGCCCGCGTGCGCGCCTGGCCGACGTGGCGGGCGAGCACCGTGCCGCTCGCGGCGTCCAGGACGTCGAGGGCCCCGCGGTGGTCGCCGAAGTACGCGACGCCGGCGGCCGTGATCGCCACGGAGGAGTACGTGAGGCTGCGGCGCGGGGTGCGCCAGCGCTCGGTCCCGTCGGGGCGCACGCCGTACTGGAAGGCGTCGTTCGTCCCGACCACGACGGTGCCGTCCGGGGCGACGGCGGGGGTCGTCTCGACGAGCGCGCCGACCCGGAAGCGCCAGCGCTCGCGCCCGTCGGGGCGCACGGCGACGACCTCGTGGTCGCTGGCGCCGTACACGGTGCCGTCGGGCGCGACCGTGGGGTTCGCGTACGACGGCCCGGCGCCCAGCGAGATCGACCACCGGGTGCGCGGACGGCGCCCGCGGACGTCGAGGGCCCGGAGGCCGCCGCCCATGTCGGCGACGTAGACCGTGCCGTCGGGGCCCAGGGCGGGGGAGAGGACGAAGTGCTCGAAGCGCACCCGCCACAGGAGCCGCCCGCGGCGGTCGAGGGCGAAGAGGCTGTTCCGCGGCCCGGGCCAGAGCACGCGCCCGTCGGGCAGGACGAGCGGGGAGGTCGAGAGGTCGAGGCCGTACGGGCCGCCGCCGTCGAAGCGCCAGCGATCGCGGCCCGTCGCGGGGTCGAGCGCGTGGAGGACGCCCGCGTTGCTCGCGGCGTACACCGTCCCGTCCGCGGCGAGGACGGGACCGGGGACCACGGCGCCCTCGAGCTCCCGCCTCCAGCGGACGTGCCCGTCCTGCGGCCCGCGGACGGGGGCCGAGCCCGAGTGCCGCGCGTCGTGGCCGAAGGCCGGCCACGGCGTGTGCGACCGGGCGGGCCCGGGGCGCACGGGCGGCGGGCGCTCCGGGACGAGCGTTAGCGCCGCGCGCGCCTCGGGCTCCCGCGGGTTCGCGGGGTCGGGTGGGCCCGGCGCCGACCCACCACCGCAGCCCGCCAGCGCGACGAGCGCGGGGAGGAGCAGGAGGCGGCCCGCCCGCCGCGCGTGCACTACGTGCCCACGGCGGCGGGCGCGCCGGCCCGGCGCCCCGCGGCGACGCGCATCCGCGCGACGTAGACCAGGGCGGAGAGGAGGAAGACCCCGGCGGTGATGAGCGCCCAGCGGGCGAGGAAGTCCGGCTGCTGGACACCGGCGGTCCGGGCGAAGGTCCCCCGGTTCTTGCCCAGGATGAGCGAGAACGTCGTGAGGAGCAGCACGCCGGAGATCGCGACGGGGACGCGGACGTGGTTGATCACCCGGAGATCGCGCATCGCGTGGTCCTGCACCCCGAGCCGCATGAGGAGGTCGAGCACGAGGTAGATCGGCACGAAGAGGATGTCGTGCAGGAGCGCGCCCGCGACGAACCAGATCGCGAGGTTGAGGTTGTCCGTGCTGGTGACGTCGATGATCTGCTTGAAGGCGTAGATCGCGATGGCGAAGGCGACGAGCTGGCCGAGCAGGTGCAGCGGGGACTCGCCGTAGGCGCGCTTCCACAGGGAGATCACGTGCGCACGACCTTCAGCTCGGTGACCCACTTCGTGTTGTGCACCCCGGGCAGCGCGGGGACGATGATGCGGGCGGGGTAGCCGTGGTCCATGGAGAGGTCCTTCCCCTCGACCTGCAGGGCCAGGAGCGCGTCGTCGTCCATGACCTGGTCGTGGGACAGGGTGGTCTGGCGGAACGCGCCCCGGGGCTGCAAGGAGATGACCTGCAGGCCCTGGCCGGCGCCGACGCCGGCCAGGGCGGCGAGGTCGCGGAGCGGCACGCCGGTCCAGGTGCGGCGCACGGACCACCCCTCGACGCAGGCGATCGGGAGCTTCTGCGTGCTCTGGGTCATCGCCGCGGAGCTCCTCGAGCGTGAGCTCGCGGTCCCCGACGCGCAGGCGGTAGCCGGGGCCGACCATCTCGGGGGTGATCGCCGCGAGCGAGGCGGTCTTGTTGATGGGGAAGTCCCCGTCGGGGAACGTCGAGCGCCCGCGCGGGGCCAGGATCGCGATGGAGCGCAGCGGCCCGCCGACCGACTGCCCCGCGGTCGCCAGGAACAGCGACGCGGAGCTCGCGCCGACCAGGCCCAGGACGCCGCGCCGGGAGATGGTGGGTGCTTCGGGGACTTCGGGGGCCAGGCCGCCGGGGACGTGGGGTTCGGGCTCGGTGTGGGCGACGTCGTCCATCAAGGGCTTGAGGACGCCGCGTTCGGCGTAGGCGTGGCGGATCGTCGTGAACTTCGTCGCGACATGGACGAACAGGGCGCCGAGGAACACCCACGCCCCGTAGTAGTGCGCGACGACGAAGTTGAAGTGCCAGGGGTAGAAGTACTGCGAGTTCGTCAACCCCGTGGCCCACATGAACCCCGCCCCGCCCACCAGCAGCAGCAAGGAGATGCGCTCCAGCGCCTGGGCGGGGCTGGCGATCGGGGGCCAGGCGAAGAGCTTGGGGAAGACCGACCAGAGCTTGGCGAAGATCAGCGGCACGACCATGATCCCGACCACGGTGTGCAGGCCCTGGTTGAGCGCGTAGAGCCAACTCGGCCCCGTCGGCCAATCGAACAAGAGCAGGTCCAGGTCCCCGTCGCGCGGGACGACCTGGTTCATCCCGAGGTTCGGGTTGTAGGCGGCGTGGCTCATGAAGCCCGTGAACCCCACCAGCACCACGAACGGCAGCAGCAACGAGCCCAACGCCGCGGTCATCCACGGCCCGCGGACCGGCGACTGCCAGAACGTCGGATCGCTCGGACCCGGCGGCGGCTCCTTCGGCAGCACCCTCATGACGTGACCTCCGGGAAGCGGTCCCACGGCCAGGGCTGCGCGGAGCCGTGGCGCTCGATCGTCGGCCCGGTCGGCGCGGGCACGCGGCCGATGAGGCCCGGGCCGAGCGCGAGGACCGTCGCCGGCGCGATGCGGGCGAACGGGTCGTCGCGGAGGTCGCGCTCCGCGTCGGGGCCGCGGCGCACGGTCACCGCGCCCGCGAAGCGGCGGTCGTCGATCAGCAGGGTCGAGAGCGCGTCCGCGGGCCGCTCGGCCAGGACGCGGCGGCGGGCGTGCTGGACCGCGAGGTCGTCGAAGGCGACGAGCCGGTCCTCGTCCGGGAGCACGAGCGAGAGCACGCCGGCCTCGCCGTCGGGGTCGAGCAGGCGGCGGTCGACCCGGCGCGCGTCGACGCCCGCCGGCCGCGCGTCCTGCCGCCAGGCGACGAGCACGCCGGCCGGCTCCGTCCCGTCGTGCAGCGTCGCGGAGAGCTCCGCGCCGGCCGGCACCTCCGCGCAGCGCGCGATCCAGGCGACGGCGCTCATGGGCGCGGGGGGACGAAGTCGGAGCGGATGGCGGCGGTGACCGCGCGCAGGTCGGCGCGGAGCTCCTCGAGGCCCGGGCGCCCCCAGTACCAGTAGCCGTCGTAGCGGGCCTGGATCGTGAGGTCCGGGTGCAGGACGAAGACCGTCGGCAGGTAGGGGTCGTTCGTCGTGTCCGTCGTCTCCCGCAGGCCCAGCGCGTCGGTGTGCGCGCGCTCCGGGTCGGCGAGGAACGTCCAGCGCGCGCCGAGGCCGGCGCGGAAGGCGGCGCTCACGGGCGGCGGGTCGACCGAGAGCGACACGACGTTCGCGTAGGCGACCTCCACCTCGTCCTGGAAGGCGACCAGGCGCCGCAGGAACGCCTGCTCCTTCGGGCACCACCAGCCCCGGTAGCAGTGCAGGACCGTCGGGTCCCCGCCGGCCAGCGCGCTCAGCAGCCGCGGGTGGCCGGCGTGGTCGGGCAGCTCGAGGTCGGGGAAGCGCTCCCCGACCTCCGGGACGGCTCCCACGCTCAGGCCGCCGCCGTGGCGATCGGGGCGTCGTAGCGCGAGACGACGTGGTGCACCGGGATGCGCACCTGCTCGCGGGCGCGGACGAGGAGGTCGCGCTCGAGCCAGTGGCTCATCCCCGCGGGCCAGGTCGAGATGAGGACGGCATGGGCGCCGAAGGTCGCGTGGGCGTCGGCGATGGCGTTGAGCGGGTCGGCGTCGCCGACCTCGCCCCGCCCCGTGATCCCCGCGTCGTTCAGCAGCGCCACCGCGAGGTGCAGCCGGGCGCGCGCCTGCGTGATGGCGCGCGCGTCGTCGTTCATGAGGTGGCGCAGGCGGGTGTTCAGCGCGGGGGCGACCACGAGGACCTCGCCCGGGCGGTCGGCGAGGACACCGGCGACCTCGTCGGCCAGGCCGGGGCACGGGCACGTGCGGTTGGCGATGACGATCAGGCGGAAGGGCTGGCTCATGGGGTCTCTCGGCTGCATTGGGGTCCCTCGTCGAGTCCCCCCACGGCGCCGCGCGTTACGCCCTCAGCGGTACTCGGGGTTCGGGTGGTCGAAGCGGGCGCCCGCATCCCACGCCGCGCGCTGGTTGCCGTGGGCGGGCAGGCCCCCGGCGCGCTTGAGCATCCGCGCGACGTGCATGAGGTTCCAGGCCATGAACGCGGTGTTGCGTCGCGTGAACTCGTTCTCGCGGCCGCCGCTGCCCGCGTCGGCGTAGGAGGGCCCGGGGCCCGCCTCGCCGATCCACCCGCAGTCGGCCTGCGGTGGGATGACGTAGCCCAGGTGCTGCAGGGAGTACAGCGTCTCCATCGCGACGTGCTTGATCCCGTCCTCGTTGCCCGTCACGACCACGCCGCCGACGCGCCCGTAGTACGTCCACTGCCCCTTGGCGTTGAGCTCGCCGCTCCACCCGTAGAGCCGCTCGATGACCTGGGTGCAGACGCTGCTCTTGGCCCCGAGCCAGATCGGCGTGCCGAGCAGGAGGATGTCCGCGGCGAGCACCCGCTCCTGCAGCCCGGGCCAGTCGTCGCGCGCGGCGCCGTGCTGCGTCATGTCCAGCTGCACCCCGGGCGCGAGCACGTGGTCGACCGCGCGGACCCGGTCCACTGCGACGCCGTGCGCGGCCATGATCGCCAGCGCGTTCTCCATCAGCGCGGCGGTGTTCGACGGCTCGGGGGAGGGCTTGAGGGTGCAGTTGATCGCCATCACCCGCAGCTCGCTGAAGTCGAGGTCGACGGGCTCGGGAGCGCTCATCCCCCCGCTGTCCGCGGGGCGGCCGCGGTGTTACGGCGCAGCAGCACGAGCGCCGTCGCCGGCAGCAGCATCACGCTGAGCAGGCCCGCCGCGACGAGCGCCGCCGCGGTCGCCGGCGTCAGCAGCTCGAGCTCGAGCCCGATCTGCGTCGAGGCGACGACGAAGGGCAGCGTCGTGGCCGAGAGCAGCCCCGCGACCCGCCACTGCCCGGGCTCGAGCTGCCCGCGCAGGAGGAGCGCCGGCAGCCCGCGGACGAGGAGCAGCGCCGCCAGGAACAGCGGCACCTTCAGCAGCGCGCCCGCGTCGGCCAGGAGCGCGTCGAGGTCGTAGCGCAGGCCGCTGGCGACGAAGAAGACGGGGATGAGCAGGCCGAAGCCGACGGCCTGGAGCTTCGCGCGGAACGCGGGCCGCCGCATCGCGCCGTCGGGGTCGATCGTGCCGAGCACGAGGCCCGCGACGAACGCGCCGAGGATGACCTCGAGCCCGGTCTCCTGCGCGAGCGCGACGAAGGCGACGAGCAGCAGCACCGCGCCGCGCACGCGGATCTCCGCCGTGGTCCCCGTGAGCCGGCCGAGCGCGTCGCCGAGCCGCATGGAGCGGCCCGCCAGCCGCACGGTGACGGCGGTCAGGGCCGCCAGCGCGAAGAGGCCGCCGAGCAGCACGACCTGCGCGGTGGCCGAGCCGCTCTCCGTGCTGAAGAGCACCGAGAGCAGGACGATGGTGGCCACGTCGGCGATGGACGCGCCGATGATCACGAGCTGCCCGAGCGGTCGCTGCACCACCCCCGCGTCCTTGAGCACCGGCACGACGACCCCCAGGGAGGTCGCGCTCAGCACGATCGCGAGGAACACCGCGTCCTTCACGACCCCGGCCGCCTGCAGCGCCGCCCCGACCACGCCCGCCAGCGCGAGCGACACCGCGAAGGCCGCGGCGGCGACGCGCAGCCCGGGCCCGCGCAGCTCCCGCGCGTCGATCTCCAGCCCGGCGAGGAAGAGCAGCGCGGCCAGGCCGAGCAGGCTGAGCACCGCGACGGGGTCGTCGACCTCGAGCAGGCCGAGCACCTGGGGGCCCGCGACGATCCCGAGCACGAGCTCGAGCACGACGGCCGGCACCGGCACGCGCGGGACCAGCGCGAGCGCGAGCGGCGCGAGGAAGGCGATCGCGGCGACGCCCAGGAGGTTCCCGAAGCCGAGCTCGGGCATCACCGGCTCACAGCCCGTAGGCCTCGAGGAGCTTGAGCCACACCTCGCTGCGGGTCGGGAAGCTCGGGACGGCGTGCCAGAGCCGGTCGATGGCGACGTCACCCACGATCGCGATCGTCGCAGCGTGGACGAAGTCCGCGACGTCCGCACCCGTGAACGTCGCCCCGACCAGGACCCGGCGGTTCTCGTCGACGACGATCCGCGCCGTGCCGGGCTCCCCGCGCCCGTGGAAGGAGGCGCCGGCCGTCCCGTTCATGTCCGCGTCGACGGCGCGCGCGTCGATCCCCGCACCCAGGGCGGAGGCGAGCGTGTGGCCGACGGCGGCGACCTGCGGCTCCGTGAAGACCACCCGCGGGGAGAGCGGGCCGCCGTAGACGATGGAGGTGTTGAAGCGGCCGAGCAGGTGGTCGGCGGCGATGCGGCCCTGGTACTTGCCCTGGTGGGTGAGCAGCGCGCGGCCGTTGACGTCGCCCACGGCGTAGAGCCACTCCTCGGCCCCCGCGACCCGCAGGTGGACGTCGGTCCCGAGCGGCCCGTCGGCTCCCAGCCCGACGCTCTCGAGGCCGAGCCCCGCGAGCACGGGCGTGCGCCCGGCGGCGACGAGCAGCTCGTCGCCCTCGACCGCCGTCCCGTCCGTGAGCTCCATGCGGACGGTGCCCCCCACGCGGTCGACGAGCACCGCGCCGACCCCGAGGCGCACGTCGACGCCGTCGCGGCGCAGCGCGGCCTCGACCTGCTCGGCGGCGAACGGCTCCTCCCGGCCGATGAGCCGCGGGCCCGGCTCGACGAGCACGACGTGGCTGCCGAGGGAGCGGTAGGCCTGCGCCATCTCCGCGCCGATGACCCCGCCGCCGAGGACGAGCAGCGCCTCGGGGACCGCGTGGGCGGTCGTGGCCTGGCGGTTCGTCCACGGCTCGGCCGCCGCGAGGCCCGGGACCGGCGGCAGCGCGGCGAGGCTCCCCGTCGCGACGATGACCCCGCGCCGGGCGACGAGCACCTCGTCCTCGCCGACCTGCACCCGCCGCTCCCCGACGATCCGGCCGCGGCCCCGGTGCAGGGTGATCCCGTGTGCCGCCAGCCACGGCACCTGGTGGGCGTCGTCGAGGTCGTGGATCATCTGGTCGCGCCGCTGCAGCACCGCCGCGACGTCCACGGGACCCGTGACGGCCTGCCGCGCCCCGGCCACCCGGCGCGTCTCGGCGACGGCCTGCGCCGGGCGCAGCAGCGCCTTCGAGGGCATGCAGCCGTAGAAGGAGCACTCCCCGCCGACGAGGTGCTCCTCCACGATCGCGACGGAGAGGCCGGCGTCGCCGAGGCGCCCGGCGGCGACCTCCCCGCCCGGGCCGGCACCGATGACGACGACGTCGTACTCCGTGGATCGCATGGTCCGGTGAGTCCGGACGCGGCGCCGGCCGTTACGCGGGGTCCCCGTGTCACGTCCTCGCCCGCCGGCGGACCAAGGGAGCATGACCCGCACCCTGCTCCTCGTCCTGACCGGCCTGCTCGTGACCCTCGCGGCAGCCGCCCCGGCCGCGATGGCGCGCGACGTCGAGGTGCTCAACGGGCGCGTCGAACCCGTCGGGCACTCGGCCTCCGGACGCGCCGCCGTCGTCGCGCTGGGCAGCGGGCGCCGCGTGCTGACCCTCCGCAGCTTCCGGATCTCCCCCGGCCCGCGCGTCCGCGTGTGGCTGGTCCCCAAGGGCGTGCGTGGTGACGGTCGGATCCCCCGCGACCGCCGCGACCTCGGGGCGCTCAAGGGCTCCCGCGGCAACCAGCAGTACAAGATCCCCGCCTCCGTGGACCTGCGCAAGTACCAGTCCGTCGTCTTCTGGTGCGTGCCCTTCACCCAGACGCTGGCCCGCGCCGACCTGCGCCGCTCGTGAGGCTCGTCGCCCGCAACCTCGCCGCGGCCCTCGCGGTCCTCGCGCTGCTCGCGGCGGGCAGCTGGCTCTGGGGCGCGCTCGTCGCCCCGGGGTTCTGGACCGCGATCGGCGCCGTGGTCGTGTGGTTCCTCGTGGTCGGCACGCTCACCGCCCGCCTCGCGCGCCGCAAGCCCGAGCTCCGCCTGGCGCTGCGCGGGACCTACCTCGCCGCCGCGGCCGCCACCCTGCTCGTGGGCTACCTGACCGCCGTGCGGGAGACGACCGTCGACGAGCCGCTCGTGACCGGGGTCCCGGCCAGCCAGGCCCCCGCGGGCGGCGGTGCCGCGCCGGCCCCCGACGTGGACGACCTCCTCGCCCCGCAGGAGTGAGCCAGGGCGGCGCAAGGGGCCACGGGCATCCGTCCAGCGCGCCTCTCGCCCCCGTCGCCTGCTGCCGATGACCCCGGCATGCCCTACGAGCTCCACCACCCCGCACGCCTCGAGGCGCTGCGTGAGCTGGGGCTGCCGGACGCGCGGCCCGAGGCCTCCTTCGACCGCCTCGCGCGCTGGGCGCTGCGCGTGGCCGGATCCGCCGGCGCCTACATCAGCTTCCTCGACGCCTCGACCCAGACGTTCAAGAGCGCCGTGGGCCTGCAGCCGCCGGTCCGGACGCTCGACGTGTGCTTCTCGGCGTGCGCGCTCGTGGTGCAGGGTGACGAGCCGATCGTCGTCGACGACGTCGCCCTCGACGCGACCTTCGCGACGCACCCCATCACGGGGCTCGGGGTGCGCGCCTACCTCGGGGTCCCGCTGCGCACGGACCGGGGGCTCCCGCTGGGCACGATCTGCGTCGTCGACACCGAGCCGCACTCCTGGACGCAGGAGGACGTCGGGCTGCTCGAGGAGCTCGGGGCCATGACGATGCGCGAGGTGGAGCTGCGCCGGATGGCCCGCACCGATGCCCTGACCGGCCTGGCCAACCGCCGGGCCTTCGACGACGACCTCGAGGAGCACGTCGCGCTGGCGGCCTCCGGCGAGGACGAGCGGCTCGCCCTCGCACTCCTGGACCTCGACCGCTTCAAGGCCGTCAACGACCGCGAAGGGCACGCGGCGGGCGACGCGGTGCTCGTCGCCGTCAGCGCGTGCCTCGCGCAGCAGTGCCGGGCGGGAGAGCAGCTCGCACGCCTCGGGGGCGACGAGCTCGCGCTCGTCCTCCCCGGCGGGACCCTGGCCTCCGCCCTGACGGCCGCCGAGCGCATGCGGGCCGCCGTCGCGGAGCTCGAGCTCGGCGTGACGGTCTCCGCGGGGGTCGGCGCGTGGTCGCCCGGGATGTCCGCCGACGCCCTGACGCGCGTCGTCGACCGGGCGCTCTACGCGGCGAAGGACGCCGGGGGCGACCGCACCGTCGTCGCCGGCGCGTCGGCCGCGACGGCCAGGCGCAGCCGGCCGGCGCTGCTCGACGACGTGACGCTGCTCAGCCGGCTCGCCCAGGCGCCCCAGCTCGACGTCGTCCTCGACGCGGTCAACGAGCTGCTCGGGACCCAGGTGAGCTACGTGGCGCGCATGACCGACGAGGAGCAGGTGTTCCTCCGGGTCCGTGGGGACGGCGCCTCGTTCGGCATCGGCGATGACAGCGTCATCCCGATCGACGACACCTACTGCCAGCACGTCCTCGCCGGGCGCATCGCCAACGTCATCAACGACGTGCGCGGCCACGAGCTCACCGGGCCGATGCCCGTCACCGAGGCGGCGGGCGTCGGGGCCTTCGCCTCCGTGCCGCTGACCCTGTCGGGCGGCGAGCAGTTCGGGACGCTGTGCTGCGCGAGCCACGACGTCCGCGAGGACCTCGGCCCGCGGGACCTGGCGGTCCTGCACCTCGCCGCGCGCATCGCGGCGGCCGACATCGAACGTCGCCGCCAGGACGACGAGGCGCGGCGTCGCTCGACCCGGGACGCGGGCGTGCGCGCGCTGGCGGCCGCCGTGTCGGCGCGCGACAAGTACACGGGAAGCCACGCCGACGCGGTGGTCCGCCTGGCCGGCACGGTCGGGCGCAGGCTCGGCCTCGACCCGCAGGCCGTCACGCACGTCGAGGACGTCGCGCTGCTCCACGACGTCGGCAAGCTGAGCATCCCCGACGAGATCCTCCACTGCGACGGCCCGCTCGACGACGGGCAGTGGGCGATCATGCGCCAGCACCCCGTCGCGAGCGAGGCGATCATCGCGACCGTGCCGGAGCTCGCGGCGGTCGCGAAGGCGGTCCGCAGCGAGCACGAGCGCTGGGACGGCGGGGGCTACCCGGACGGCCTGCGGGCCGAGGCCATCCCGCTCGCGGCCCGCATCGCCCTGGCCTGCGACGCCTACCACGCCATGACCAGCGACCGGCCGTACCGCCTCGCGCTCGAGCCGCAGCGGGCCAAGGCCGAGCTCGCGCGGCACGCGGGCACGCAGTTCGACCCCGAGGTGGTCGCGGTGCTCCTCGAGGTCCTGGGCTGACCCGCGGATCGCCCCGCAGGAGCGAGCCCCTGGCGCCGGCCCCGCCCGCCGCCTACCATCCGCCGCGCCGTGAGCCTCGCCGAGCACGACACCACGGCCGCCGAGCGCCGCCTCCTCGAGCGCCTGCGCAAGGGCGACGAGGCCGCCTTCGCCGAGCTCGTCGCGGAGCACACGCCGGCGCTCCTGCGCGTGGCCCGCAGCTACGTCTCCAGCCAGGCCGTCGCCGAGGAGGTCGTCCAGGAGACGTGGCTCGGGGTCCTCAAGGGGCTCGACCGCTTCGAGGGGCGCTCCTCCATGCGCACCTGGGTCTTCCGGATCCTCACGAACCGGGCGCAGACGCGGGGAGCCGGGGAGAGCCGCACGGTCCCCTTCGCCACCCTGGCCGCGCGCGAGCTCTCCGAGGGCTTCTCGGCGGTCGATCCCGAGCGCTTCCTGCCCGCCGACCACGACCGCTGGCCCCACCACTGGGCGGCGCCGCCGCGCCGCTGGGACACCTCCCCCGAGGACGCGCTCGCCCACGCGGAGACGCTCCGGCTCGTCCGCGAGGCGATCGAGGGGCTGCCGCCCACCCAGCGCATGGTCATCACCATGCGCGACCTCGAGGGCTGGCCGGCGGAGGAGGTCTGCGAGGTGCTCGAGGTGAGCTCCGCCAACCAACGGGTACTCCTGCACCGTGCGCGCTCCGTCGTCCGGAGCGCGCTCGAGGAGCACCTCTCATGACCCGGCCCACCGACACCCTCCCGGAGATGCCCTGCCAGGAGTTCGTCGAGCGCGTGACGGACTACCTCGAGGACGCGCTCCCGCCGGACGACCGCACGCGCCTGGAGGAGCACCTCGGCGAGTGCGATCCCTGCTCGCTCTACCTCCAGCAGCTGCGCACGACGCTCGGCCTGGCGGGGGAGCTGCGCGAGGCGGACGTGAGCCCCGAGCTGCAGGCCGAGCTCTTCGAGGTCTTCACCCGCTGGCGGAGCGCGAGCTGACCCCGAGCTCCTGCCCGAGCTGGGCGACGAGCCGCAGCTGGGCGACGTAGCGCCGGCAGGGCTCGCAGCGGCGCAGGTGGAGCGTCAGGCGCAGGCGCCGCAGGGCGCCCAGCTCCCCGTCGACGTAGCCGGAGAGGTCGGCGACGGAGCGATCGCCGAGGGTCAGCGTGCGGGTCACGGCCGGGGCAGCGGGGACGACATGGGGGTGATCGTCCGGTGAACGTCCGGGATGTTGCACCCTGGGTCCGCGCAGCTGCCCACGCGGCGCCGTAACGCTGCCCCCCGGCGACGGACCTAGTGCCCATGCTGCTTCGCGACGCACGGCCCTCCGACGTCCCGCACCTCGGTCCCGTCGCGGTCTCCTCCGGGCTCTTCCCGAGCGGCTCGGAGTCCTTCCTGGAGGAGCTGTTCACGGCGTCGATCGAGGGCGGGGCCGTCGTCCTCGTCGCCGAGGGCGCGGCGGGCACGCCGGCCGCGGTGGCCCTGGCCCGCCCCGAGGAGGCGACGGACCGGGCCTGGGACCTCACGCTGCTCGCGGTGCGGGCCGACCAGCAGCGCACGGGGCTCGGGGGCGCGCTGATGCGCGCGGTCGAGGAGCGTCTCGTCCAAGACGGCCAGCGCCTTCTGCTCGTGCGGACCTCCTCGACGGAGGAGTTCGCCGGCGCCCGGGCGTTCTACCCCCGCCTCGGCTACGAGGAGGAGGCGAGGATCCGGGACCGCTGGGCCGACGGGGACGACGACGTGACGTTCCGCAAGCGCCTCGCGGACGCCGCCGCCCCCGGTGCCGGGTCCTAGGAGTTCGTGTCCTTGATCGCGGCCAGGTCGGAGGCGAAGGGGTGCTTGCGCTGGGCGGGCTTGGGGGTCTTCATGCGGGGCAGTGTGATCCGGACGCCGGCCGAACGGAAGTACATGTTCGACATGGAGTCCATGCACACGTGGCATCATGCGCGCGGTGGAGCTTCGTGAGCTCAAAGCGCTGGTCGCGATCGCCGACGAGCAGCACTTCACCCGGGCCGCGCAGCGCCTGCACCTCGCCCAGCCCGCGCTGAGCCAGCAGCTCCGCCGCCTGGAGACGCGGCTCGGCGTGCGCCTGGTCGACCGCACGCCGCACCACGTCCGGCTGACGGACGCCGGGGAGCGGCTCGTGGCCCGTGCGCGCCGGGTGCTCGCGGAGGTCGATGCCGCGCAGGCGGAGGTCGACGCGCTCAAGGGGCTGCAGTCCGGCCGGGTGACGATCGGCGTCGGCCGGGCGAGCGGCGCCTTCCCCCTGGCGCGCAAGCTCGCGGCGTTCCGGCGGCAGGCGCCCGGAGTCGAGGTGGTCCTGCGCGAGGACCTCTCCGCGCCCATCACCGCGAGCCTCCTCTCCGGGGAGCTCGACCTCGCGCTCATCACCCCCATCGACCCCGGCGAGCTCGCGGGCCTCACCGTGCGCTCCGTCGCCCGCGAGCACCTCGTCGCGGTCCTGCCCACCTCGCACCGGCTCGCGGGGCGGCGGCGCCTGCGGCTCGCGGACCTCGCGGGGGAGCCGTACATCGCGTTCCCGCCCGAGGCCGTCATCCGCCGCCGCCTCGACGCGCTCGAGGACGGCCGCCGCACCCCGGACTACGAGGTCGGTCAGCTCGGCCGGATGGCGAGCCTCGCCGCCGCGGGGCTCGGCTTCGCCATCATGCCCGCGGGCGACGCCGCGGCCTCCTCGCAGCCCATCGCCGCGATCGAGCTCGGGGACGCCGGCCTCGTCCACGAGGTCATCCTCGCCCACCGCGGTGCGCAGGACCTCGGGCCGCCCGCCGCCGCCCTCCTGCACGTGCTGGAGGACGACGCGGTCTGAGCGTGCCCCGCCCTGGCGGACGGCCCGCGCCACCGGCGTCCCGGGCACGTGCCCCCGGGACGACCGCTCCCGGAGGTCCTCGGCGGCCGCGCCGTCCGCCGCCCTCCGCTACCGCGCCTGAGCGGCAGGGCCCGCGCGCCGCTGCACGGCGCGGCGGGCGCGGTCGAAGACCGCCGCGTCGCCCTGCAGGACCCACGAGGTGTTCGCAGCAGCGAGCACGGCCTGGAGCTCGAAGGCGAGCTGGGCGGGATCCTCGCCCGCGTCGAGCTCGCCGAGCCCCTGCGCCTCGCGCGCGAGGCGCTCGAGCACCACGAGCCAGGCCGTGCGCTGCCCTGCGATCGCGTCGCGCACCGGGCCGGGCCACGAGGCGACGTCGACGGCCGCGGCGGAGAAGAAGCAGCCCCCGGGGAAGACGCCCCGCTCGACGTGGGAGAGGAACTCCTCGCAGGCGGCGAGCAGGCGCGAGATCCCCTTCGGCGCTCCGAGCGCGGGACGCAGCACCTCCTCGGTGAACGTCACGCGTGCGCTCTCGATCGTGGAGAGCTGGAGCTCGTGCTTGGACCCGAAGTGGGCGTAGACCCCGCTCTTGCTCATCCCGATGGCCTGCGCCAGGCCGCCGACGGACAGCCCGTCGAGGCCGACGACGGTCGCCAGCCGCGCCGCTTCGTCGAGGATCGCCGAGCGCGTCCGCTCGCCCTTCGTCTGCGCCTCCTGCGAGATCGCCACGAGCGACAGCATAGAAGAGCACGGTCGTGCTATTGTCGCCGACACGAAGAGAACGCTCGTGCTATGCCAACCGCCGGGAGTGCTGTGGCACAGACGGACTACATGGTCATCGGGGCGGGGGCGAGCGGGCTCGCGTTCGCGGACGCGCTCGTCACCGCGGCGGACGTGGAGGTCACCCTGGTCGACCGGCGGCTCGGCGTCGGCGGGCACTGGCGCGACGCCTACCCCTTCGTGCGCCTGCACACCCCGTCGGCCTACTACGGCGTCGAAGGCGCCCCGCTCGGGGCCGACCGCGTGGACGTCGAGGGCGAGAACGCGGGCTACTACGAGCGCGCGACGGGCCCCGAGGTGGTGGCCTACTTCGACGGGGTGGCCGCGCGCCTCGCTGCCACGGGGCGCGTGCGGATCCTCACCGGGCACGAGCACGTGGGCGGCGAAGACGGTGCCGAGCTGCTCCGCGACACGGTCCACGGGACCACGACGCGACTGCGCGTCCGGCGCAGGGTCGTCGACGCCCGCTACCTCGAGGCGTCGGTGCCGGCGACGCACGAGCCATCCTTCCCCGTCGACCCGGGCGCCGTCGTCGTGCCGATCAACGCCCTGCCCGACGTGGCCGGCGCCGACAGCACCTACACGGTCCTCGGGGCGGGGAAGACGGCCGTGGACGCGTGCACGTGGCTCCTGACCCACGACGTGCCCGCCGACCGCATCCGCTGGGTGCGCCCGCGCGAGCCGTGGTTCCAGGATCGCGGGGAGTTCCAGCCGCTCGCGCAGGTCGGCGCGACCATGCGCGGGATCGCCACGGACGCCCAGGCCGGCGCGCGCGCCGCGAGCCCCCAGGAGCTCGTCGAGCTCCTGGAGGACGCGGGCCGGCTCCTGCGCCTCGACCCCTCCGTCCCGGCCACGATGTACCGGGGCATGATGCTGAGCGCGCCCGAGGCCGCCGCGCTGCGGACCATCGAGGACGTCGTGCGCTTGGGCCATGTGCGGCGGATCGAGGCCGACCGGATCGTGCTCGAGCGCGGCGAGGTCACGGCGGGCCCGGCGGTCGTCCACGTCGACTGCACGGCCTGCGGGCTGCGCGCCGCCCCCGCCCGGCCGGTCTTCGCGCCCGGGCGGATCGTCCTGCAGCAGGTCCGCCACAACTCCCCGACGTTCAACGCGGCGCTCGTCGGCGTCCTCGAGGCGCGTGACGACGACGACGGCGCCAAGAACCGGCTCTGCCCACCCAACCCCTACCCGTCGGACATCGCCGACTGGCCGCGGATGACCGCGAGCACCTGGCGGGCGCAGCGGCGGTGGTCGGGCGACCCGGAGCTCGGCGCGTGGATCGGGCGCAGCC
This sequence comes from uncultured Solirubrobacteraceae bacterium, assembly GCA_963844155.1. Classification (GTDB taxonomy): domain Bacteria; phylum Actinomycetota; class Thermoleophilia; order Solirubrobacterales; family Solirubrobacteraceae; genus Paraconexibacter. The sequence continues at coordinate 788,909 of CAWJMY010000001.1, read as the reverse complement.
GGCTGAACCTGCTGCCGGGCTCGGCGACCACGCCGCGGCGAGCCGCGCGTGCGCGAAGCCGTCGGGCGCTACGCCGCCCATGTGGGCGACGCCGTTGCGCGCCTCAGAGTCCTTCGACGCGCGCCGAGCCCGGCTGCGGTCGCCCCACCAACCCCGAGGAGCACCGCATGACCCTGACCGAGCTGGACCCGACAGACGCAGCACTGAAGGCCAAGCACCGCACGATGTGGGCGTCGGGCGACTACCCCTCGATGGTGGAGACGTTCCTGCTGCCGCTCGGACCTCGGCTGGTCGCGGCAACCGGGATCGGGCCGGGGATGCGCGTGCTCGACGTCGCGGCGGGCACGGGCAACGCGTCGCTGCCCGCGGCGCAGCTGGGCGCCGAAGTCACCGCCAGCGACCTGACCCCGGAGCTCGCTGGAGGCCGGCCGCGCCCGGGCCACCGCGGCGGGGCTGACGCTCGAGTGGGCCGTCGCCGACGCGGAGGCGCTGCCGTTCACGGAAGGGGCCTTCGACGTCGTCATGTCCTCGATCGGCTGCATGTTCGCCCCGCGGCACCAGCTCGTCGCCGACGAGCTCGTGCGGGTGTGCCGCCCGGGGGGCATCCTGGGGTTGCTGAGCTGGACGCCGGAGGGGATGGTCGGCGCGCTGCTGAAGGCGATCGGGCCGTTCGCGCCACCCCCGCCCGCCGGCGCGACGCCGCCCCCGCGCTGGGGCGATCCCGCCCACCTCGCGGAGCTCTTCGGCGACCGGGTCGCCTTCGGCACGCCCGAGCGGGAGGTCCTCGCGGTGACGGCGTTCCGGGAGGCGCAGGGCTTCGGCGAGCACTTCAAGGCACGCTACGGCCCGACGATCGCGGCGCGCGCCAACGCGGAGCGCACGGGGCGCGTGGAGGAGTTCGACACCACCCTCGCCGCGTTCTGCGAGGAGTGGTTCGTGGACGGGCACTTCGAGCTCGAGTACCTCCTCGCCGTGGGGACGCGGACGCCGGGTTGACCGCCGGGGCCCGCGGCGGCCGTGCCGTGGCCGGGGAACGGCCGCGGCCGGCTCGCCCCTCAGGCACAGGGGATCCGGACGCGACGCGCGGGGGTAGGGATGCGACATGGCGACGAAGGCAGCGACCGGTGGACGCGCGAAGGCGAAGGCGAAGGGCGGCAGGGCCGCGCCGGCCAAGGAGGGGGCGGCCCCGCCGCGTGAGGAGCAGGCGGAGCGCTACGCCGAGGCGGCGCGCGAGAAGGCCGAGGCCCGCCGCGAGGAGGCCGACGGCGTGGCCGGGTGGGTCGCCGACCGGGCGGGGGAGTGGTCGCTCGACACCCAGAACGCGAAGCTCATGGAGGCGCAGAAGTACTTCTGGAACCCCCTGATGGACTACTGGTTCCGGATGGAGATCGAGGGGTGGGAGCACATCCCGAAGGCGCCCGTGCTCCTCGTCGGCATCCACTCGGGCGCGCCGTTCGTCTGGGACGCGTGGACCGTCGGGATCCAGTGGTGGCGGCGCTTCGGTGCCGAGCGGGTGCTGCACGGCACGGCGCACGACGCGCTCATGGCCGCGCCGGGGATCGGGACGTACTTCCGCAGCATGGGGGTCCTGCCCGCGTCGGCCGACGCGATCTCCGCGGCGCTCGCGGCCGGGCGCGACGTCGCGCTGTGGCCCGGCGGCGAGGTCGACTCCCTGCGCCCGTGGACGGAGCGCGACAAGGCGATCCTCGGCGGCCGCAAGGGCTTCATCCGCCTGGCGATCAACGCCGGGGTCCCCATCGTCCCCGTGGCGACGGTCGGCGGGCCGGACTCCATGCCGGTCCTCTTCCGCGGCCGCGGCCTGGCCAAGGCGCTGCAGCTCGACAAGGTCGCGCGCCTGAAGGTCTTCCCCATGGCGCTGAGCGCCCCCTGGGGCATCGCGCCCGCGGCCCTGCCCGAGCTCCCGCTGCCGACGAAGATCCGCACGGCGTTCCAGCCCGCGATCGAGCTCGACCACGACCCGGAGCGGGCGGGGGACGACGCGTACGTCGACGCGGCCTACGAGGAGGTCCGCGCGAGCATCCAGCGCGGGATGGACACCCTCGCGCGCCGTCGGCGCTTCCCCGTCTTCGGCTGAGCTCAGCTCCGGGGGACCAGGCGCTGCGCCAAGGCCCCGCTGCGGAAGCGCTCCTCCTCGACCACCTCGAGCTTCAGGTGGGCGCCGAGCTCGGCGAAGGGGCTGCGGCCCGCACCGATCGCGATCGGGACCGTCGTGAGCTCGTACTCGTCGACGAGGCCGAGCCGGGTGAGCGCCTGGGCGAAGCCCGGGCCGCCGTGCGCCAGCACCGTGCCCTCCTGGTCGCGGCCCTTGAGCTCGGCGATGCCCGCCGCGACGTCGGCGAAGACCTCGACCGGCCCCCAGTCCGCCCGCTGGAGCGTCGTGGAGAACACGGCCTTCGGCCCCTGGTTCATCGCGGTCGCGATCGGCCCCTCCGACGCGGTCCAGTGCGGGCCCATGATCTCGTAGCTGCGCCGCCCCATGACGTGGACGCCCGCCCCGTCGAGCGCGCGCTGGTTCCAGCTGCCCGAGTCCTCCCCGAACCACTCGAACATCCACTCGTGGGTCCCGTCGGGGCTCGTGGCGAACCCGTCGAGGGACAGCACCATCTTGAGGACCACCTTGCGTTCGGCCATGGCAGTCAGACCGGTCGGCTCGCCCGGACTCATCGCCGGGCGGTACGTTCGGGCTCGTTCCGTCCGAGCAGGAGGAGGGGGTCCGTTGCCCGACGTCGCTGGGTGCAGGTCGTGGAGACGAGGGCTGGTGGCCGCCGTCGCCGTCATCGCCGGTGGGGTCGCGGCCGCCGCGCCGGCGAGCGCGGCCGGACGCTGCGGGCAGCCCGCCGCGCGCCCGTGGTGCGACACGACGAAGTCGCCCGAGCAGCGCACGGCGCTCGTGCTGGCGCAGATGACGCTGGACGAGAAGTTCCAGCTCCTGGCGGGCGACGACCCGAGCGGGGTCGTCACGGGCGTGCCGGCGACGGGGACGAGCAACGGCATCGACCGGCTCGGCGTGCCCGTCATGTACCACTCCGACGGGCCCTTCGGCCCGCGGGAGGGCAAGGCGACGGCGATGCCCGGGCCCCTCGCGGTGGCGTCGTCCTTCGACCCGGGACTGGCCGGCGAGGTGGGCGCGGCCATCGGCGACGAGGTCAAGCACAAGGGCAACGACCTCCTGCACGCGCCGACGGTCGACATCATGCGCACGCCGCTGGCCGGCCGGACCTTCGAGACCTACGGGGAGGACCCGCTCCTGGCGGCCCGCACCGCCGCGGGCTTCATCGAGGGCGTGCAGCGCCAGGGCATCATCGCCAACGTGAAGCACTTCGCGCCGAACTCCCAGGAGGGGGAGCAGGGCGCGCCGCCCTTGACCGGCGGCAACGGCAGCCGCTTCCTCGTCGACGCGCGCATCGACGAGCGGACCCTGCGGGAGATCTACTTCCCGGCATTCGAGGCGGCGGTCAAGGACGCGAAGGTCGGCGCCGTCATGTGCGCCTACGGGTCGCTGAACGGCGACTACGCCTGCCAGAGCAAGCACCTGCTCCAGGAGGTGCTGCGCGACGACTGGGGCTTCCCGGGCCTCGTGGTCTCGGACTACGGCTTCGCGCTCAAGGACACCGCGAAGGCGATCAACGCCGGCACGGACATCGAGATGCCCGCACCCGCGCTCTACCAGCCCGCCCTGCTCCGGGCGGCGCTCGCGTCGGGCGACGTCTCGGAGCGGACGATCGACGCGCGGGTCTCGGCGACCCTGCGCACGATGTTCCGCTTCGGCCTCTTCGACCGTGCGGCGTTCACCCCCGACGACGCCCTCATCGACAAGCCGGCGCACGCTGCGCTGGCCCAGCGCGCGGAGGAGCAGGGGGTCGTGCTGCTGCGCAACGAGGGCAAGGCGCTCCCGCTCGACCCCGGGAAGCTCCAGACGCTCGCGGTCATCGGTGAGGCCGCGACCCGGACGAAGGGCGGCGGCGGCTCGTCGAACGTCGTGCCGTTCGACTTCAAGGCGCCGCTCGACGCGATCAAGGCGCGGGCGGGTGCCGGCGTCACCGTCCGCTACGACCCCGGGACGGACGCGGCGGCCGCCGCGGCTGCGGCGAAGGGCGCCGACGCGGCCCTGCTCTTCGTCGAGGACTTCGCGACGGAGGGCTCGGACAAGCCCTGCCTGCGCCTGCAGTGCTCCGCCGCGGACCCGGCCGCCCAGGGCGGCGGCACCGCCACGAAGCCGGACTACGACGCCGTCGTGGAGGCGGTCGCCGCCGCCAACGCGAACACGACCGTCGTGATGGAGACGGGCGGGCCGGTCCTCACGCCGTGGCACGACAAGGTCAAGGCGGTGGTCGAGGCCTGGTACCCCGGGCAGGACGGCGGGCCGGCGCTGGCCCGCGTGCTCTTCGGGGACGTCGACCCGGGCGGGCGGCTGCCCGTGAGCTTCCCGGCGAAGGACGGCGACTGGCCGACGGCGGGCAACCCGAAGCAGTACCCCGGCGAGGGCTTCGTCGCCGAGCACTCCGAGGGGGTGCTGGTCGGCTACCGCCACTACGACGAGCGGAAGGTCGCGCCCCGGTGGGCGTTCGGCCACGGCCTCTCCTACACGAGCTTCGCCTTCTCCGGCCTGCGCCTCGAGCCCGGCGCCGCCGCGACCGTGAGCGCCGTCGTGAAGAACACGGGGAGCCGTGCGGGGACCGCGGTGCCGCAGCTCTACCTCGCGCTCCCGGACGTCTCGGCGACGGTGCAGCAGCCGCCACGCGCCCTGAAGGGCTACACCCGGGTGCAGCTCGCCCCGGGCCAGAGCCGGCGCGTGACGTTCGGGCTCGACGAGCGCGCGTTCTCCTACTGGGACGTGGGGGCGAAGGGCTGGAAGGTGCAGCCCGGCTGCTACGGCGTGCAGGTCGGCTCCTCCTCCCGCGACCTCCCGCTCACGGGGACCATCGGCCGGGGCGCGGCGTGCGACGGGCAGCTCGTCCTGCCCGCCTCGGCGCGCAGCTGCCAGAGCCGGCGGGTCATCACGATCCGCCTCCCGCGGGCCATGCGCTCCGCCCGGGTCACCTACGCGGGCAAGCGCGCCGCGACGGTCCGCCGCGGCGGCCGGCTCACGGCGCGGATCGACCTGCGCAAGCGGCCCCTCGGCCGGACGGTCGTCCGCGTCGCGGGCCGCACCGCGCGGGGCCGGCCGCTGCAGCAGACCCGGGTCTTCCGGACCTGCACGAAGAAGGGCCGCTGATGGAGGAGGCGGAGCTCGTCGCGACGGAGGCGGGGCTCGTCGCCCAGGGGCCCGGGTGGTTCGTGCTCAACGCCCGCGACGCGGCCTGGTCGACGATCCCGGGCGGCGGCACCTGGGTCATGTTCGAGGCCGACGGTGTCCCGAACCAGATCGGCTCGGGGCTCCACGTCCTCCCGCCCGGCGAGACGACGGGGCTCTACCACCGCGAGGACAACCAGGAGGGCTTCCTCGTCCTCGAGGGCGAGTGCCTCCTGGTCGTAGAGGGCGAGGAGCGGACCCTGCGCCGGTGGGACTTCTTCCACTGCCCGCCCGGGACGGAGCACATCCTCGTCGGCGCTGGAAGCACGCCGACCGTGCTCTTCTGCTTCGGCAACCGGCTCCCGGACGACGGCACGCGCTACGTCGTCGACCCCGTGGCGGCGCGGCACGGGGCGTCGGTCACCGAGGAGACCGGCTCGTCGGAGGAGGCCTACGGGCCGCGGACGTTCCTCCCCGCGCCGTCGCCCTGGCCGCCGGCCGACGGCGCCTGAGGCGGGACGGCGGTGGGCCGCTCGGCGGCCCCTCAGCGCGCCCGCAGGCCGAGGAGGTTCGAGCCGATGATCGACTGGCGGATCTCGTTCGTGCCCGCGCCGATCTCGTAGAGCTTCGCCGTCCGGTAGAGCCGGTTGATCTCCGTCTCCCAGATGTAGCCGCCCCCGCCGTGGATCTGCACGCCGCGGTCCGTGATCGCGTTGAGGGTGCGGCCCGCGAGCAGGATGGCCGCGGCCGAGCGGGTCGCGACCTGCTGGGCGGCCTGGCCGTGCGCGGTCTCCTGGACCTCGAAGGCGACGTCGAGGCAGAGGGAGCGCAGCGCCTCGAGCTCGACGTACATGTCCGCGATCTGGCCCGCGATGAGCTGGTTCTCCCCGATGGGCCGGCCGAACTGGCGGCGGTCCTGGGCGAAGGCGACGGAGACCTCGAGCGCGCGCTCTGCGATCCCGAGCGCGTTGAAGGCGATGACGACGCGCTCGCGGTCCAGGCCGTTCATGACGACCGCCGTGCCGCGGTCGACCTCGCCGATGAGGTTCGCGGCCGGCACGCGGACCTCGTCGTAGACGAGCTCCGCGGTCTGGCTGCCGCGCAGGCCCATCTTCGTCAGCTTCTGCGCGACGCGGAAGCCCGGGGTGCTCGTGTCGACGAGGAAGGCGCTGATGCCCCGCGGGCCGGCGTCGGGCGTCGTCTTGGCGTAGGTCAGCACGACGTCGGCGATCGTGCCGTTCGTGATGTAGAGCTTGTTGCCCGTCAGGACGAAGTCATCGCCGTCGCGGACCGCGGTGGTCCGCATGCCGCCGAGCGCGTCGGAGCCCGCGCCGGGCTCCGTCAGCCCGAGCGCGCCGACGAGCGTGCCGTCGCAGAGGCCGGGCACGTAGCGCGCGCTGAGCTCCTCGCTCGCGTTCGCGACGACGTTGTCGAGGCAGAGGTTCTCGTGGGCCGCGTAGGAGAGCCCGATCGCCGGGTTCCAGCGCGAGATGGCCTGGACGACGAGGCACTCGCTGACGAAGTCCGCGCCCGCGCCGCCGAGCGCGGTCGGGACGTTCACCCCGAGGAAGCCCTGCTCGCCGAGGTCGGGGAAGACCTGCGGCGGCCACCACTCCTCGTCGTCCATCCGCTGCTGGAGCGGGTGGAACGTCTTGCGCGCGTAGGCGTCGACGGTCGCGAGGATCTCGCGCTGGTCCGGGGACAGCCCGCGGCCGGGTGCTGCGCTGACGGTGCTCACCCCCGAGACGCTAGCCCGCCGCGGCTCGTCAGCCCAGGATCCGGAGCGCGCGCGGCAGCGGGATGGTCTCGACGTGCTCGACCCAGCCGACGCGGACGCGCGCGTCGACCCCGTCGATGACGGCGGAGGTCCCGTGGTCCGCGTCGGCGCGCTCGAGGGCGCGGGTGGCGCACGAGCGCACCACCCCGTCCAGCCGGTACTCCCGGTTCTCCCCCGGCGCGAGGCGCTGCGGCCGGAAGGGCCCCGCAGGGCTGCCGTCCATCGGGTTCGTGGGCCGGACGCTCGTGGTCGCGAGGCCGCGGGTCGCACCCGGGAAGGTGCGGAAGCCCACGAGCTCGACCGTCCGCGCGTGCCGCTCGCTGGTCGCGACGGCGAAGAACAGCGTGAAGCGCTGGCCGGGGCGGCACGAGACGGTGAGCTCGGAGACGTCGCCTGCCTCCGCGAGCCGTCGCGGGCTCGACCCCGAGACCTCGGCGCCGGAGCGCCCGCTGCCGGGTTCGAGCGCCGCGTAGCCGTGCAGCTCCGTGCGGGCGACCCACAGCCCAGCCGCGCCGAGGACGACGAGCGCGAGGAGCAGCAGTGGCTTGGGGACGTGCACGTGCGGGCGATCATCCCGCGCTTGCAGCCGCCGCGCGGTCAGCCCTCCGTCCCGTCGAACCAGGCGTCCTGCATGTCGAGCGTCGTGCGGTCCCGGGCGGCGAGCAGGTCGAACTGCGGCCCCGTCTTGCGGGAGCTCGTAGCGGAAGAACCACGTGGCGGCGGCGCGCTTGCCGTCGTAGAAGGCGCCCGTGCTCGTCCCGGCGGCGAGGAACTGCTCGAGCCACACCCAGGCGACGACGACGTGGCCGGCCGCTTCGAGGTAGGTCGTCGCGTTGGCCAGCGCGACCTCCGCGCCCGCCGGCCGTCGGCCCAGAGGAGCCCCGTGGTCTCGAGCAGCCGCTGCAGCGCCGCGGCGAGCTGCTCGCCGAGCACCGCCGCCTCGCCGCCCGACGTCCCGCGCGCGCTCGACCGTCGCGCCCGACGACCTCGTGCAGGCGGCCGAGCGCCGCCCCGCCCTGCATCGTCACCTTGCGCCCGAGGAGGTCGAGCGCCTGGACGCCGTGGGTCCCCTCGTGGATGGGGTTCAGGCGGTTGTCGCGGTAGTGCTGCTCCACGTCGTACTCCCGCGCGTAGCCGTAGCCCCCGTGGACCTGGATCGCGAGCGAGTTCGCCTCCAGGCACCACTGCGACGGCCACGACTTCGCGATGGGGGTCAGGAGCTCGAGCAGCAGGTGCGCCTGCGCCCGCTCGGCCTCGTCCTCGAGCGTCTGCTCGTCGTCGACGAGCTTCGCGCAGAGCAGGATGAGCCCGAGCGCGCCCTCGACGTAGCTCTTCTGCGCGAGCAGCATCCGCTTCACGTCGGCGTGCTCGACGATCGGCACCTGGGGCGCGGCGGGGTCCTTCGCGCCGAGCGGCCGGCCCTGCGGGCGCTCCCGCGCGTACTTCAGCGCCTTGAGGTAGCCCGTGTAGCCCATGGCCGTCGCGCCGAGCCCGACGCCGACCCGGGCCTCGTTCATCATGTGGAACATGTAGGCGAGGCCCCGGTGCTCCTCGCCGACGACCCACCCCGTCGCCCCCTCGAAGGAGAGGACGGTGTTGACCGTCCCGCGGTAGCCCATCTTGTGGTTCAGGCCCGCGAGGACCACGCCGTTGTCCGAGCCGTCGGGCAGGAAGCGCGGGACGAGGACCAGCGAGATCCCCTTCACGCCCGCGGGGCCGCCCGGCACCTTCGCCAGCACGAGGTGGACGATGTTCTCGGCGAGCTCGTGCTCCCCGCCCGAGATCCACATCTTCGATCCCGTGACGCGGTAGGTCCCGTCGCCCTGCGGCTCGGCGCGCGTCGTGATGTCGGCCAAGGAGCTGCCCGCCTGCGTCTCCGAGAGGCACATCGTCCCGAAGTACCGGCCCTCGACCATGGGCGTGACCCACTGCTCGACCTGCTCGGGGGAGCCGTGGGCGGCGAGCAGGTTCGCCGCGGCCTGCGTGAGCATCGCGTAGGCCGCCGTCCCGGGGTTGGCCGCCTGGAAGAAGCTGAAGGCCGCGGTGGTGACGACCGACGGGAGCCCCATGCCGCCGACGTCCTCGGCCATCCCGGCGCCGCCGAGCCCCGACTCGTAGAACGCCGCGAGCGCCTCGCCGACCCCGTCGACCAGGACGACCTTGCCGTCCGGCGCCGACGTGCGGCTCCTGCTCGTCGGCCGCGCGGTTGTGCGGCGCGAAGCGCTCCGCGGCGAGGCGCTCCGCGAGCGCGAGGACCTCGTCGTACTGCTCCCGCGCCTGGTCCGCGAAGGCCGGGCGCCGGGTGAGCGCCTCGATGCCGAGCCACTCGTGCAGGAGGAACTGGAGGTCGCGGCGCGCGATCAGCGAGGACGGGGCGGCGGTCGAGGTGCTCATGCGGGCAAGGTACCGGGGCCCGTGACGCCGCCGGGCCGGACGGCGGTCGGGGCGGCCCGCGGCTTCAGCTCCGGCGGCTGAACGTGAGGTGGGTGACGCCGCTCGGGGTGGTCACGGCCTCGACGTCGTACTGCTCCTCCAGCCCCTCCAAGCCGTCCCAGAGCCGCACGCCGCGGCCCAGCACGATGGGCACCTGGACGACGTGGAGGTGGTCGACGAGCCCCGCCGCGAGGAAGTCCCGGGCGACGGTCGGGCCGCCGCCGATGCGCACGTCCAGGTCCCCCGCCGCCTCCTGCGCCACCCGGAGGGCCTCCGCCGGCGCGGCGTCCAGGAAGTGGAACGTCGTGCCGCCCTCCATCTCGAGGGGCCCGCGCGGCCGGTGGGTCAGGACGAAGGCCGGCGTGTGGAACGGCGGGTTCGGCCCCCACCAGCCCGTCCAGTCCGGATCGTCCTGCCAGCCGGGTGGGCCGAACTTGTTCGCGCCCATGATCTCCGCGCCGATCCCCGGCTCGTGCTGGCGCGCGAGCGCCTCGTCTGCGCCGTCGCCGCCCCCGGGCGCCCCGACGATCGCCGCCCCGAAGCGCGTGCCGAACATCCAGCCGTGGAGCCGCCTGCCGGCGTGTCCCATCGGCGCGTCGGCGCGCTGCCCCTCGCCCGTGGCGAAGCCGTCCAGGGAGATGGAGAGGTTGTGGATCCGTGTGCGGGGCATCGCCGCCGAGTGTGCCGGACGCGCCAGACGGCGGGAGGTTCGCGCCCTGCCCGCCGTCGAGGCGCTCGGGCTCGACAAGGCCCGAGGCGGCCCGCGCTGCGTGCTGTCCTGTTCTCGCCTGGCGAGAGGGGGACAGCACTGAGCGCGGGCGCCCCGTCCGATCGCCTAGGGGTGGCCGGGCATGGCGTTGACCGCCGCGACGCTGAAGTCCTGCGCGACCTGGACCTCGACCTGGGTGCCGTCGGCCTTCGTGATGTGCGCCTCGTAGGGGGCGGAGCCGTCGACGTTCGTCTCGACCCGGTCGACCGTGCCGGGGACCTTCGCGAGCGCGGCGGCCCGGACCTTCGCCGCCGTGGTGCCGGCCAGGGCCTCCTCGGCCTTGCCGCCGACGGTGTGCGGCCCGGGCGCGACCTGGGCGGCGGACGGGGCGGCGGTGGAGCCGGTGGCCCCGGTGCTGCCGGTGGTCGCGGCGTTGGCGATGGTGACGCCGCCGATGCTGGCGGCGAGGACCGCGGCGGTGGTGGCGAGCTTCGTACGGAGGTGCGACATGGTGCTCCTTCGGGTGGGGTAGGGGGAACGCCTCCCACCGTGCCCCGGGTTCCTCGGCGCCCGCTCGGAAGGAGCTGGGCGTTGCCTGGGTGCTACGCCGCGTCGAGGCGCCGGAGCTGCTGGGCGACGTAGGGCCGTGCGCGACGCTGGCCGCCGCGCTCGGCGATCGCGGCGTCGAGGCGCCGGAGCGCACGGACGACGGCGGCGCGGTCGGGCTGCAGCCCGCGCTCCTGCTCGCACACGCGCAGCCAGACGTCGGGCGCGAGGTGGCCCCGGGTGCGGTTGCAGCGCGAGCAGGCCGCGACCTCGTTCTCCGGCCAGGCCGGCCCGCCCTTCGCCTTGGGCACGACGTGCTCGAGCGTCGGGCGCGCGAAGCGGGGCGTCAGCGGGCAGCGGCACCAGACGCAGCGCTCGCCGTCGCGGTCCAGCGCGTGCTGCAGGCGCTCGGCCCGCGAACGGCCGTGGGCGGGGGCGTCGACGCTCACGGCCCCAGGATGCCACCGCCCCGCCCGGGGCCCGGAGTGCGCATGCGCCCGGCGGCCCTAGGCTCGCGGGATGCCCGGCCGCCCGCTCGCAGACGTCGTGGAGCCCGGCTGGGCGGAGGCCCTCGCACCCGTGGCCGAGCACGTCGCCGCCATGGGGGAGTTCCTGCGCGCGGAGCAGGCGGCGGGGCGCGGCCACCTGCCGGCGGGGGAGCACGTGCTGCGCGCCTTCCAGCAGCCGTTCGCCGGCGTCCGCGTGCTGCTCGTGGGCCAGGACCCCTACCCGACGCCGGGGCACGCGGTCGGCCTCTCCTTCTCGGTCGCCCCCGACACGCGCCCCATCCCGGCCAGCCTGCGCAACATCTTCCAGGAGTACCAGGAGGACCTCGACTTCCCGGCACCGGCCACGGGCGACCTCACCCCGTGGGCGGCGCAGGGCGTCTGCCTGCTCAACCGCTCGCTCACCGTCGCGCCCGGGGAGCCCAACAGCCACCAGGGCAAGGGCTGGGAGCCCGTCACGGAGCAGGCCATCCGCGCGCTCGCCGCGCGGGGCGGACCGCTCGTCGCGCTGCTCTGGGGGCGCAACGCACGCCAGCTCAAGCCCCTGCTCGGCGACGTCCCCGCGGTCGAGTCCGCGCACCCGAGCCCGCTCTCGGCCCGCAACGGCTTCTTCGGCTCCCGGCCGTTCAGCCGCGTGAACGAGCTCCTGGTCGCCCAGGGCGCGGAGCCCGTGGACTGGCGGCTGCCCTGACGCGGCCTGTCGGAGCCCGCGCCGCGCGTCAGGGCACGATGACGTTCGCGGGGTCGGGCTGCCGGTCGGCCGGCCCCTGGCTGTAGTCGCCGAACGGGGCGTCACGCTCCGTGATCACCGCCCGCACGCCCTCGGCCTCCGCCCGGGCGATGAAGCGCAGGGCGTCCGGGGTGTTGCGCATGAGCCCGTCGAGGATCGGCCCGAGCCGCTGCACGGAGGCGATCCCCATGGTCTCGTAGGCGTGGTTGACCGCGAGCTTCATCGCCGCGAGCTGGGAGGACGGGATCGACGCGAGCTCCTCCGCCCGGCGCAGGACGGTCGCCTCGAGCTCCGCGAACGGGACCGCCTCGTTGACGAGCTCGACGTCGGCGGCCTCCCGGCCCGAGAGCGGCCGGCCCGTCAGCGCGTGCTCCTTGGCCTTCGTCAGCCCGAGCCGGTAGAGCCACATGCCCGACAGCGGCGCGCCCCACATGCGCGAGTAGGGCGTGCCGAACTGCGCGTCCTCGCTCGCGATCACCAGGTCGGCGGAGAGCGCGAAGTCGCTGCCGCCGCCGACGCACCAGCCGTGGACCTGGGCGATCACGGGCTTGGGTGAGCGCCAGACGCTCAGGAGCTTCTGGGTCGGGGAGAGCGAGGGCGCGGTGGCCATGACGAAGTCCTTGCCGGGATCCCACGCCCCGTCCGTGGTCATCGCGTCGCCCCAGTGCTCGAAGCCGCCGCCGAAGTCGTAGCCCGCGCAGAAGGAGCGCCCGGCACCGCGCAGGACGATGACCTTCACCGCGGGATCGGCCACCGCCGCGTGCACCGCCGCCTCGACCTCGTCGGGCATGGGCGGCACGATCGTGTTCAAGCGCTCGGGGCGGTTGAGCGTGAGCGTCGCGATCGGCCCCTCGACGGCGTACAGGATGGTCTCGTAGTCCATGGTGCACGGTCCCACACCCGGGCCGCGCCGACTTGCGCGGGGCCCGCGGCCCCTGGGAGGCTCGCTGGCGTGCCCGCCCCCGACGCCGCCGCCGACCCCGACCCCCTCGCGGGCGTCGCCACGCTCTGCGAGCTCTTCCAGCGCACGACGACCGCGCACGCCGACGCCCCCGCGTTGCGGCTGGTCGGGGAGGAGCAGGGGCTGACCTGGGGCGAGTACGGCGATCGCGTCCGCGCCGTCGCCGGCGCCCTGGCGGGCCTCGGGGTCGCGCGGGGCGACGCCGTCGCGCTCATGGTCGCCAACCGACCGGAGTTCCACGTCGTCGACACCGCCGCGATGCACCTCGGGGCCACCCCGTTCTCCGTCTACCTCACGCTGCCGCCGGACGACGTGCGCCACCTCTTCGCGAACGCCGGCAACCGCGTCGTGGTCTGCGAGGCCCGCTTCGCCGAGCGCGTCCAGGCGGCCGCTGAGGGCACGGCCGTCGAGCACGTCGTCGTCCTGGACGGCGAGGCGCCCGGCTGCCTCGAGCTCGCCGCGCTGGAGGAGCCCGAGGACTTCGACTTCGACGCCGCCTGGCGCGCCGTCGACGGCGAGGACGTCCTCACCCTCATCTACACCTCGGGCACCACGGGGCCGTCGAAGGGCGTGGAGCTCACCCACGCGAACGTCCTGGCCGAGCTGCGCGGCGTCAGCGCCGTGCTCCCGCTCGCGCCGGGCGACCGGACGGTCTCCTTCCTGCCCCACGCGCACATCGCGGACCGCTGGTCGAGCCACTACACCCCGATGGTCCGGGGCATGCAGGTCACCTCCGTCCCCGACCAGGCCCAGCTCTCCCAAGCCCTCGTCGAGACCCGCCCGACGGTCTGGGGTGCGGTCCCGCGCGTGTGGGAGAAGCTCCGCGCCGCGATCGAGGCGGGCGCCGGCGGGCCCGTCGACCCGGCGCAGCTCGGCCCGGAGGCGGCCGGGGCGCTGCGGGCGCGGCTCGGGCTGGACCAGGCCCGCTGGATCGTCGTCGGCGCCGCGCCCTCGCCGCCCGGGCTGCTCGAGTGGTTCGCCGCGCTCGGCCTGCCGATCCTCGAGCTCTGGGGCATGAGCGAGCTCTCGTGCTGCGCGACGATCAACCCGCCCGGGGCGATCCGCTTCGGCTCGGTCGGCACGGCGATCCCGGGCGTCGAGGTGCGCCTGGCCGACGACGGGGAGCTCCTCGTGCGCGGCGGCACGGTCATGCGCGGCTACCGCGGCCAGCCCGAGGCGACCGCGGGGACCCTCACGGAGGACGGATGGCTGCTGACGGGAGACGTCGCGACGCTCGACGCCGACGGCTACGTGACGATCGTCGACCGCAAGAAGGAGCTCATCATCAACGCCGCGGGCAAGAACATGTCGCCCGTGAAGGTCGAGGCGCAGCTCAAGGCCGCGCACCCGCTCATCGGGCAGGCGGTCTGCGTCGGCGACCGGCGCCCGTACAACGTCGCGCTGCTCGTCCTCGACCCTGACGCGGCGGCGGCGTGGGCCGTCGAGCAGGGGCGTCCGGACGCGGGCGCCGCCGAGCTCGCGGCCGACCCCGAGGTGCTCGAGCTGGTCGGCACGGCGGTCGCGGCGGCCAACGAGCGCCTCGCGCGCGTGGAGCAGGTCAAGCGCTGGACGCTGCTCGGCGACGAGTGGCTCCCGGGCGGTGACGAGCTCACGCCGACGATGAAGGTCAAGCGCCGCCCGATCGCCGAGAAGCACGCGGCGGCGATCGAGGCGCTCTACGCCTGAGGCCCCAGCGGAGCGCCGTCGAGCGGCGGCGCGCCAGTTCGACAACGAACACCGTCGACGTCCGCTGGGTCTCGTCCTGCGTAGCGCTCCGCCCCGGTCGGGTACGGATGCGAGGGCCGATGGCGCGTGGCCAGCCCCCGACCTCTGCCCTCACCCGGTCCGGCGTCACCGCCGAGAGCCTCCTCGGCGCGTCGCCGCACGGGTTCCTGGCCCTCGACCGGGAGCGGCGTGTCGTGTTCGCCAACGGTGCCGCGGAGCCGCTCCTCGGCAGCCCCGCCGAGGTCGCCGCCGGGCGGGAGCTGTCGGACCTGGTCCCCGGCGCCGCGGACGGGCCCTTCGACGCCGCGTGCACGCGAGCGCTCGAGGAGGGCACGCCCGTCCGCCTCACGGAGCGCTTCGAGCCGTCGGGGCGCTGGTTCGACCTCCAGGTCGTCCCGCAGGGCGCGGGCCTGGCGGTGTTCTTCCACGACGTGACCGCGCTGAAGGCCTCCGAGGGGGAGGCGTCACGCCTGGCCGCGGTGCACGAGGGCATCAGGACCGTCGCGGCCGCCGTGGCCGTCCAGGCCGAGCCCGAGCTCGTCTTCGACCTCATCTGCGACCAGAGCACGCGCCTGGCGGAGGCCTCGGCCGCGTGGCTCGTCCGCTTCGTCGACGCGGGCTGCGAGGTGGTCGCCACCACCGCCCCGGCGGGTCGGGGCTGGCCGCTGACGGGCCACCGGCTGGCGCTCCACCCGGGCGCGGAGCTCGCGCAGCTCCGCGACCGTGGGGGCTCCGTCGTGGTCGAGCAGCACCCGACGGAGCACTTCACCCGTCGTGGCCTGCACGCGGCGGTGCTGGTCCCCGTGCACCTGGGCGGTGAGCTGTGGGGCGCGTTGGGCGTCGCCTGGACGACTCCGCGACCCGGTGCCGCGACGACGGAGGACTGCCTGTGCGAGTTCGCCGACCTCGCCGCGCTCGCGGTCGAGAACGCGCGGGCCCGCTCGGAGCTCACGCGGCAGGCCACGGCGGACCCGCTGACGGAGCTCGCCAACCGGCGGACGCTGCTCACGGAGCTCGACCGCCGGATCGCCGCGGCGGGCCGGGGCCGGGGCTGCGTCGCCCTCGCGCTCGTCGACGTCGACGACTTCTCCGCGGTCAACGCCCACGCCGGGCAGGAGGCCGGCGACGCGACCCTGCGCGCGCTCGCGGGGCTGCTGCGCGAGCACAGCCGGCCGGGGGACCTCCCGGCGCGCGCGAGCGGCGACACCTTCGCGGTCCTCCTGGACCAGTGCGACGGCGCGACGGCGGTGCAGGTCGCCGAGCGCCTGCGCGCGGCCGTCGCGCACGGCACCCCCGAGGGGCTCCCTGCCGTGACGGTCTCCGTCGGGGTCAGCACGTGGGAGCCGGGCCTCGACCGCGCCGCGCTCCTGCGGCGGGCCGGGCGAGCGCTCCAGGCCGCCAAGGGGGGAGGCCGCAACACGACGCGGGCCTACGGCGTGGAGCTCGCCGAGGCGCTCGAGACCGTCAAGGACCCGGAGCCCGCCACGGCGGCGCTCGCCGCGGACAACCTGTGGGAGGCGTCGTGGGACGGCTTGTCGAAGCACATCGCCGTCCTCGACCACGACGGCCGCATCCTCGCGACGAACGAGGCGTGGCGGCGGTTCGCCCGGGAGAACGGGGGCGACCCGGCGGGCACGGGGGTCGGCGCGAACTACCTCGACGTCTGCGCCGCGGACGCCGGCAACCCCTACTCCGACCGCGTCGGGGCGACCCTCCGGGCGATGCTCGCGGGCGAAGCCGTCGAGCTCGAGCTCGACTACCCGTGCCGCGCGCCGGGCCGCGACCGCTGGTTCACGGTCCGGGCCGCCCGCTTCGGGACGGCCGAGGACCCGAAGGTCATCGTCCGCCACCAGGACGTCACGGACCGCCGCCGCGCGGAGCAGACCGCCGCCTTCCGGGCCGAGCTGCTCGGGCTCGTCGCCCTGCCTGTCTTCGCCGTCGACGCCGAGCATCGCGTCTGCTTCTGGAACGCCGCGTGCGAGGCGGCGCTGGGCTGGTCGGCGGAGGAGGTCCACGGGCGCGACATCGACGCGCTGGGGATCCTCGACCCCGCGTCGGCCGACCTGCCCGCGGTCGTCGAGCGCCTGGAAGCCGAGGGCCGGGTGGACTGGGAGGTCGTGAGCATCGCGCGCGACGGGCGCCGGTTCCCCAGCGCCGTGACGAACATCCTGCTCCGCGACGACGAGGGCCGGCCCGACGGCTTCATCGGGACGATGATCGACCTCAGCGAGCGCCGGCGGAACGAGCGCGACCTCGAGGCCGCCCGGGACTACCTGCACCTCTTGACGGAGAGCATCGCCGACGGCCTGCTCGTCTTCGACGCCGCCGGGGTGGTCACCTTCGCCAACCGCGCGGCGAAGGGGCTCCTGGGCCACGGGCAGCAGCTGCTCGGGATGCCGGTCGCGCGCGCGCTCTACGCCGAGGACGAGCCCGAGGGGTCGTCGGCGCTGCTCGACCCGGGCGCGGGGGACGCGTCCGGGGAGGCGACGTTCCTGCCCGCGGGCGGCCCGCCGCTGGCGGTCGACTGGACGGCCAGCTCGCTGTCGAGCATCGGGACCGCCGTGGCCCTGCCCGAGGCCGAGCACACGGAGGGCAGCCGGGTGGTGGTGTTCCGGGACGTCACCCAGCGCCGGGCGGAGGAGGAGCGGCTGCGCGAGGCGGCGGAGGACCTGCGCTGGGCGCAGCGGCTCCGCGAGGCGCTCGCGGCCGACCGGTTCGAGCTCCACGCGCAGCCCATCGTCTCCGTGGCCACGGGGAAGGTCGTCGACGTGGAGCTCCTCATCCGGCTGCGGGACGCCGACGGCTCGCTGGTCCCGCCAGGGGACTTCCTGCCCCGCGCGGAGCGCCAGGGCCTCATCACGGAGATCGACTTCTGGGTGACCGACCAGGCCGTGCGGCTGGCGGCGACGGGGCAGGCCGTGCACTTCAACCTCTCGGCGCGCTCCGTGGGGGACGTCGACCTGCTCATCGCCATGCGCCGCACGATCGAGCGCACGGGAGCCGATCCCGCGAAGCTGACCGTCGAGCTCACGGAGACCGCCCTGATCGAGGATCGCGATCGAGCCGCCGCCTTCGCCGCCCACCTGCGGAGGATCGGGTGCCATGTGGCCCTCGACGACTTCGGGGCGGGCTACAACTCCTTCGCGCGGATCAAGGACGTGCCCGCGGACGTCATCAAGATCGACCGCCAGTTCGTCAGCGACCTGATCGACACGCCGTCGAGCGAGAGCGTCGTGCGGGCCATCCTCTCCTTCGCGAGCGAGCTCGACATCGCCGTGGTGGCCGAGGGCGTGGAGGACGAGGCGACGGCCCGGCGGCTGGCCGAGCTGGGCGTGCCGTTCGCGCAGGGCTGGTTCTACGGGCGACCGGCGCCCGTGGAGCGCTGGGCCGGAAACCTCCCGGGAACCGCGTGAAGCTGCCAGAGCGCTCAAGGGAAGCTGCGCGGGGGGCGATCTCCGACGCATGCCCCGGGGGGACGCCAGCGACGGGGACGCCTGCGAGGAGCGCTCGTGACCGGGCGTCGTCCGGACGCCTGGCTGCTCCTGCTGCTCTGGACCGTCGACGTCTGGGTGTGGTCCATGCTGGCGGTCGAGGCGGCGGCGGGACTCGTGCGCTGACGCGCGAGCGCCTCGACGTGCTCGGCGGCGCGCCGCGATGAGCAGGACCGTGGTCCGCGACCCACCCCGGCGCGCCGAGCTCGAGGCGGAGCTCCGCAGCGCGCTGCAGCACGACGAGTTCGCCCTGCACTACCAGCCCATCGTCGACCTCGGCGACGGGCAGCTCAGAGGGGTGGAGGCGCTGGTGCGCTGGCGGCACCCCGAGCGCGGCGAGCTCCTCCCGGCGGAGTTCCTGGAGGTGGGGGAGGCGAGCGGCCTGATCGTGCCGCTCGGCGTCCGCGTGCTCCGCGCGGCCTGTCGACAGCTCGCGGCGTGGCAGCGCCTGTGCGGGGACGACCAGCTCGTGGTCGGGGTGAACGTCTCCTCGCGGCAGCTCGCCGACCCGGGCTTCGTCGCCGAGGTCGAGGACGCCCTGGAGCGCAGCGGGCTGCCACCGCGGAGCCTCGTGCTCGAGGTCACGCGCTCGTCGTTGCCGGACACGTCGGTCCCGGCGGCCGTCGCGCTGACCCACCTCCGGGCGCTCGGCACCGGGCTCTCCCTCGACGACTACGGGGAGGGCGGCTGGTCGTTCGGGGCGCTCCGGCGCCTGCCCGTCCACGCCGTGAAGATCGACCCGTCGTTCCTGCCCGCCGACGAGGACCCCGAGGTGCTCGCGTTCCTGCGCGCGATCGTCGACGTGGGGCGCACGGTGGGCGTCGTGATGGTGGCCCAGGGCATCGAGACGGCGGAGCAGCTCCAGCGCGTGCGGGGCCTCGGCTGCCACGCCGCCCAGGGGTTCCTGCTGGCCCGCCCCGTCCCGGAGCACGTCGTCAGCCGGCAGCTCGAGCGCCAGGCCCGGTCCTGGCCCGGGCTGCCTGCGGCGGCGGCCGCCGCGCAGGGCGAGCGGCAGCTCGGCATGGCCGAGGTCGCCGCGTCGCTGAACGTGTCCCACAGCACCCTGCGGCGGTTGAGCGACGGTGGGCGGCTGCCCTCCGTGCGGACCCGTGGCGGGCACCGGCGCTTCACCCCCGATGCGGTGGAGCACCTGCGGAGCGAGCTGACCCCGCGCGGGAAGGTCCGCCGGCCCCCGCCGCCGGACGTCGCGCTGCCCCGGACGGCTGCCGCACTCCGTGGTGCCTCCGGCGCCATCGTGCGCACCGCGCTCGACCGGGTCTACGCCGAGCCGGGGTGGTTCGTCTCCCGGGAGGGCCGGACGGCGCTCTGCCGGTGGGTCGAGGAGCTCGCGACGGGCTGCGCGGCCGGCGACCTCCCCCACTTGCAGCGGGCGACCGCAGAGCTCCTGGATGCGGCGCGGCGCGCCGGGACGACCGTGCTCGAGCGCGCGACGGCCGTGCAGGCGGTCGGCGCGGCGGTCGTCGCCGCCCTGCCGCCGGAGGGGGGTGGTGCGGAGGCCGAGGCGCAGCAGGCCCGGCGGCTCTTCGCGTGGGTGCAGCACGCGGTGCTGGCCGATCCGTGACGGTCGTGGGCGCGTGGCGTCCGCAATCGGACAACTGCGCGCGGAACGCGGAGGCGCTGCGATTCTGCGCGCGCGGACAGCGGGTACGGGGCGGGAGCCTCGATGTCGCACCCGTCCGCCAGCGATCCGCTCCGCAACCCCGCCAACGCCCGGGTCGACTCGGGCACGGCCATCGCCGTGCGGCCGCGGCAGCTCTGGATCGAGGAGTCCGGCGGGGCCATCCACGCGGCGTGGCGCCGCGGCGGCGACACGGAGGTGGTCGTCGGCTCGAAGCTCCGGATGTACATCGACGGGTCCGGCGGCCTGAACGGCTGGTGCCACGTCGCGAGCGGCGAGGCCGTCAACCAGCGGGGCCTGGGCGACCTGCCCGACGTCAGGCAGGCATCTCCCGTGGACCTCCCGTGCGCGCGGTGCGCCCACGTCTGGACGGCGCCGGCCGCCGGGCTGCTGCTCTCGCGCGGCGAGCAGTGCCTCGAGTGCAACTCGCCGCTCCGCGCTCCGGACTGAGCACGCGCAAATCGTCAGCTCTCTGACCCTCGGCGGCTGCCTCTTGATCGCCGCCTCTGCGGGACTAGCCGTCCGCTACCTGGACCGCCGCCGGCCGTAGCGGAGGTAGACGACCTGCGGGCCCTCGAAGGTCCGGGTCTCGAGCAGCTCGAGGTCGACGCGGTGGCCTTGGGGGAAGTACGGCGTGCCGCCGCCGATCGCGACGGGGTGCAGGAACACCCGGTGCTCGTCGACCAGCCCGAGACGGATCGCCTCGGCCGCGAGCGTCGGTCCGCCGATCGCGATGTCGCCGTCGACCTCGGCCTTCAGCGCTTCGATCTCCGTGGCGAGGTCGCGGGTCGCGAGCCGGGTGCTCGTCCCCTCGACGTCCGTCAGCGTCCGGGAGACCACGACCTTGGGCAGGGCCTTCCAGATCGCCGCGAAGTCCCGTGACACCGGATCGGGGTCGTCGGCGGTCTCCCAGTAGCTCATGGTCTCGTACAACCGCCGGCCGAGCACGTGGGCGCCCAGCGGCCGCACCTGGTCGTTGTGGAACCGGTGCAGCTCCTCGTCCGGCATCCCCCAGCTGAAGTCGCCGTCGGGCCCGGCGACGTAGCCGTCGAGGGACACGGACATCTCGGTGATCACCATCGTCATGTCCCAGGGACCCTTCCAGGCCCTCGTCCTCATCGGTCGTGACCCCGGAGGGGCGCTCGGGGCGACCACCTAGCGTCAAGGGCATGCCCAGCGACGAGAACGAGTCCATGACCGAGCGCGAGCCGCAGGCCTTCACCCCGGCGTCGGCTCCCCGCCGCGAGGACGAAGTGCCGCTCGTCCCGCTCGAGCAGGAGCCCCACGTGCCGCCGGAGGAGCTCCCGAAGATCGCGGCCGACGTGGCGGCGGGCGTCAGCGAGAGCGAGGTCACCGACCAGAACCAGTCCGCGACCCCGGCCGAGCACGACGACACCGGGCAGACGGAGCACCCGCCCGCCTCGACCGCTCCCTGAGGACCCCGGCGCCGTCCCGTCAGCCTGCGCCGCGCTCCTCCGCCCCGAAGCGATCGCACCGAGGGCGCCCCGGTGATGCGCGTGGACGCCACGGTCGCGTCGGCCAGAAGGACGCGCGGACCTGCATCCCTTGAGTGACGCATCCGCCTCATGACTCCCGCCGGGAAGCTTCACGCTCGACCGCGGCGGCTGCAGCCCCGTGCCCCGCGTCCTCGAGCAGCTTCGGCAGACCGCGCAGGTCGGGCCAGCCGAGGGCTTCGGGCCGGCTCGTGGCGAGCTGCAGCACGTCCTCCAGGCTCGAGCGCGCCTCGAGCCACGGCAGCGCGTGCTCGAGCAGGAGCACGAGGAGCTCGTCCGCCAGCGTCTCGGCGTCCGTTGAGCGGTCGAGGGTCCACCACACGTCTCGGCCGTCGACGAGGAAGCCCAGCCGGTCACGCAGGTGGGCGTTGCTCTCCGTCGGCGGCCGTCGCTCGTCCCACGCGGATCGCCTGCGCAGGCCGTCGACGGCCGTCGCCAGGTTGACGGTGAAGCGGACGTCGTCGCGATCGCCGAAGTCGCTGGCCTGGAAGTCGATGATCTGCCAGCCGGTGCCGGTCCAGCGGGCGAAGCGGTTGCGCAGCCGCCGGAACCCATGCTGCTTCAGCTCACTCCCGATGCGGCGGCGCACCATCGCGTCGTACCGCTCCCGCGCCGTCACCGGCCGAGCCTAGACGGAGGCCGAGGTCACGGCGAACCGCCCGCCTCCGGCGAGGCGCGGAGCGTCAGCCTGCGACGCGACCGGCACCCGCTTCCTCGCTGGTGTGGGAGGCTCGGCCCATGGAGAGCCAGCTGCCCGAAGCGCAGCGCGCGGCCTTGCGCGTCGTCTGCGACACCGTCGTCCCGAGCATCCACCACGAGCCCGACCCGCACGGGCTCTGGGCGCGCAGCGCGACCGCGATCGGCGTCGACGTCGCGGCGGAGCAGATGCTCCTCGGCCTGCCGCCCGAGCCTCGCGAGGGCATGGGGCAGCTGCTCGAGGCGATCGCCGGCATGCAGCTGGAGGGCAAGAGCCAGGCCAGCCGGGAGCAGGCGATGCGGAACATCGCGCTGACGGGTGGCGCGGCCGCCGCGGCCGGCATCGGGGGCCTGGTCTCCATGGTCCTCCTGCTCAACTACGGGCTGCCGGATCCGCAGACGGGCCAGAACCCGAACTGGAGCGCGTTCGGCTACCCGGGCCCGCACGGCGCGCCGCCCCCGCGCCAGGAGCGCATCACCCCGACCGTGCCCGAGGGCGACCTGCTCGAGCTCGAGGCCGACGTCGTGCTCGTCGGCAGCGGCGCGGGCGGCGGGGTCATCGCGGGCGAGCTCGCGCAGCAGGGCCTGCGGGTGGTCGTGGTCGAGGCCGGTCCGTACCTCACCGAGGCCGACTTCTCCCAGCTCGAGCTCCCGGCCTACCAGCAGGCCTACTGGCGCGGCGGCCCGCAGCAGTCCGCGGACCTGAACATCACGATGCTCGCCGGCTCGACGCTCGGGGGCGGCACGACGGTCAACTGGACGAACTGCCTGCGCACGCGCTCCTGGGTCCGCGACGAGTGGGCCGCGGCCGGCCTGGAGGACGTCGGGACGGACTTCGAGCGCCACCTCGACGCGGTCTGGGAGCGGCTCGGGGTGACCGAGGCGTGCAGCGACCGCAACGGAACGCAGGAGCGGATGCAGGCCGGCGCGGACGCGCTGGGCTGGCACGCGAGCGTCGCCGCGCGCAACGTCGACCCGGAGCGCTACGACGTCGAGAGCGCGGGCTACCTCGGCTTCGGCGACCAGTCGGGGGCGAAGCGCTCGACGCTGAACACCTACCTGCAGGACGCGTTCGACGCGGGGGCGAAGCTCGTGCCGGACACCTTCGTGGAGCGCGTCGTCGCCGACGGCGGCGTCGCGGAGGGGATCGAGGGCACCTGGCGCGATCGCGTGTCGGGGCGCACCGCGCGGGTCGTCGTCCGCGCGCCGCAGGTCGTCGTCGCGGCGGGCTCGCTCGAGTCGCCCGCGCTGCTGCTGCGCTCGGGCATCGGGGGCGAGCACGTCGGCCGGCACCTGCGCCTGCACCCGACGATCGCCTCCGCGGGCATCTACGCGGAGGACCTCAAGGCCTGGCGCGGCGCGCCGCACGCGTTCCTCGTCGACGAGTTCGAGGAGGGCCACGAGGCCGAGGGCTACGGCTTCCGCATCGAGGGGACGCAGTACGCGCCCGGGCTCATCGGCTCGGCGACCCCGTGGCGCAGCGGCGCCGACCACAAGCGCTGGCTCTCGCTCGCGGACCGCACGGGGGTCTTCCTCGGGCGCATCCGCGACCACGGCGAGGGGACGATCACGCTCGACGACGCCGGGCAGGCGCAGGTCCACTACGCCGTGACGGACCCCGTGGACGTCGCGACGCTCCACCGCGCGATCGCCGCGCTCGCGAAGCTCCAGGTCGCGGCGGGGGCGAGCGAGCTCACCTTCCTCGGGCAGAACGCCCCGGTCTGGCGGACGGGCGACGACGTCGACGCGTTCATCCGCCGTGTGCAGCGGATGCCGCTGCGGGCGGGCGGGCTCACGCTCTTCACCGCGCACCAGATGGGCTCCTGCCGCATGGGGGCCGACCCGGCGGAGAACGTCGCGGACGCCCGGGGCGAGCTCCACGACACGAAGGGCGTCTGGATCGGGGACGCCAGCGCGTTCCCGACCGCCAGCGGCACGAACCCGATGATCTCGATCATGGCCCTCGCCCACCGCACCGCGGAGGCCATCGCCCACCACGCCGGCGTCCAGCGCCAGGAGGTCCCCGCATGAGCACCCTCGCCAGCTCCACCGACGAGCTCCTGATCGGGGGCGCCTGGGTGGCGTCCTCGGGCACGGAGCGCATCGAGGTCGTCAACCCCGCCACGGAGGAGGTGATCGCCGCGATCCCGGCCGGGACGGTGGAGGACGTGGACCGCGCGGTGGCCGCCGCGCGCGCCGCGTTCCCCGCGTGGGCCGCGACCCCGCTCGAGGTCCGCCAGGGCTTCCTCTCCGCGATCGCCGCGGGCATCGACGCCCGCGCCGACGAGCTCGCGGCGCTCATCACGACGGAGCTCGGCATGCCGATCGCGCTCTCGCGGCAGATCCAGGTCGGCCTCCCGCTGGCGACCTTCGGCGCGGCGCCCGCCCTCGTCGAGGAGGTGCCGTGGGAGCAGGAGCTCGGCAACTCCCTCGTGGTCCGCGAGCCCATCGGCGTCGTGGGCTGCATCACGCCGTGGAACTACCCCCTGCACCAGATCGCGGCGAAGGTCGCGGCGGCGCTGGCCGTGGGCTGCACCGTCGTCGTCAAGCCCAGCGAGGTGACCCCGCTCAACGCGTTCTTCCTCGCGGAGGTCATGCAGGACGTCGGCCTGCCCGCGGGCGTCTTCAACCTCGTGACGGGCGTCGGGCCCGTCGTCGGCGAGGCGCTCGCCGCCCACCCGGGCGTCGACATGGTCTCGTTCACCGGCAGCACCCGCGCGGGCCGGCGGGTCAGCGAGGTCGCCGCGGCACGGGTCAAGCCCGTCGCGCTCGAGCTCGGAGGCAAGAGCGCGAACGTCCTGCTCGACGACGCGGACCTCATGCAGGCCGTGCCCGACGGGCTGCAGAAGTGCTTCCTGAACTCGGGCCAGACGTGCAGCGCGCTGACCCGGATGCTCGTGCCGCGCGAGCGGCTGGCCGAGGTCGAGGCGATCGCCGCGGCGGCCGCGGCGCACTTCGTCGTCGGGGACCCCATGGCCCTGGAGACGCACCTCGGCCCGCTGGCCTCCGAGGTGCAGCGCGACCGCGTGCGCGCGTACATCGACCAGGGGGTCGCGGAGGGCGCGCGGATCGTCACGGGTGGGACCGAGGCGCCGCACGAGCGCGGCTTCTACGTCGCCCCGACGGTCTTCTCCGACGTCACCCGGGACATGACGATCGCCCAGGAGGAGATCTTCGGGCCCGTCCTGGTGCTCATCCCCTACGACTCCGAGGAGGAGGCCGTCGAGATCGCCAACGACTCGGACTACGGCCTGGCGGGCGGCGTGTGGTCGGCCTCGGAGGAGCGCGCGCTGAGCGTGGCGCGCCGGATCCGGACGGGGCAGGTGGAGGTCAACGGCGCGACGTTCAACCCCCTGGCGCCGTTCGGCGGCGTGAAGCAGTCCGGCCACGGCCGCGAGTACGGGCCGTGGGGGATGGTCGAGCTGACGACGGTGAAGGCGATCCAGCGCTGAAGCGCGGCGGCGGCCGGCGCGCTCAGAGCAGCGCGTTGACCGCGACCCACACGCCGAAGCCCCAGGCCACCACCCCGGCGCCCACGAGCACCCAGAGGCCACGGACGTCCACGGGGTCGGGCATCGGCTCGGGCACGGGGAGCAGGGCCGGCGCCTGCGGGCGCGGCTCCGGGAGGACGTCGAGCTGTCGGGGGGACTCGAGGAGGGCGGACACGGGCCGAACGGTCGCAGACGGCTCCGCCGATGGCCACGGCCGATCGGTCGGCTCCCGAGACAGGGGGGTCCACCCATCGGTCGAGCGCCGATGCGCCAAGCGGGATCGCCCGGTCGGGGGATCGGCGGGGGAGCCGGGCGGTCGGGCGCACCCTCTTCGAGGGCTTCACGGCTCCGTCACAGGCCGCTGACCGCCGCTTCACATCCTCCCGGGGCCGCGCGGGGACGATCGCGCTCCGTCCTCCACCCCAAGGGAGCACCATGAAGCGCAGCACCCTCACCGCGGCCGCGACCCTCGCCGTCCTCGCGCCCACCACCCTCGCCTGGGCCGGCAACGGCCACGGCAACGGCCCGGACCGGCCCGACGACCCCTCGACGAAGGCCATCGACATCGCGGTCATCGGCGACATCCCCTACGGGACCGAGCGCATCGCCCGGTTCCCGGCGCAGGTCGACCAGATCAACGCGGACCCCTCCGTGCGGATGGTGCTCCACCTCGGCGACATCAAGAACGGCTCCTCGCGGTGCGACACCTCGTACTTCGAGGGGATCCGCAGGCAGTTCGACCGCTTCGAGGACCCGCTGGCCTACACCCCGGGCGACAACGAGTGGACGGACTGCCACCGCGCGACCAACGGCGGCTACCAGCCCGCCGGCCCCGCCGTCACGGGCGCGGACGCCGCGCCGCTCGGGACCCGGGGCCCGTCCCGCCTCGACGAGGTGCGGCGCATCTTCTTCCCGCGCCGGGGCCGCACGCTCGGCAAGGACCCGCGCGCCGTCGAGACGCAGCCCACCCTGGTGGAGAACGTGCGCTGGAGCACCGCGGGCGCGCAGTTCGGGCTGCTGCACGTCGTGGGCTCCGACGACGACGGCCTGCCCTGGTTCGGCGACGCCGAGACCCCCGGTCTCAGGGCCGCGCAGGCCGACGAGGTGCGCACCCGTCGTGCGGCGAACCTCGCCTGGCTCGACCGGATCTTCGACGCGGCGGCGGCGGACCGCAGCCGCGCCGTCGTGCTCGGGATCCAGGCCGACATGTGGGATCCGGAGATCAAGGGCACTCCCGCGGCCTACGAGGGGTTCACCGCCTTCGTCCGGCGCCTGGCCGACCGCGCCCGGGCCTTCGGCGGGCCGGTGCTCCTGCTGAACGGGGACTCCCACGCCTACGAGGCCGACCGCCCGCTCGCCGACCCCGCCGCGGTCAACAACCGCATCTACGGGATCTCGCAGGGCGTCCCGAACCTCCAGCGGATCACGGTCGACGGCTCGAGCAACGCCGAGGACTACTTGAAGCTGCACGTCGACCGCAAGGACCCGGCGGCGTTCCGCTTCGAGCGCGTGCCGTTCACGGGCTGAGCCCCGCGAGCCAACGGGCGCGGGTCGGGGCGGTCGCGTCCCGCGCCGGGCGGGGGAACCGCCGGGGGGTCCGGCAGAGTGCGGGCGTGCCCCCAGCCCACCGCACCGCCGAGGTGGCCGTCGTCGGCTCGGGGATCGTCGGCCTGCACGCGGCTGCGGCGCTCGCGGCCGCGGGGCACCGGGTCGTCGTGCTCGAGGCGGGGCCCTCGGCCGGGACGGTGTCCGCGGTGGCGGGCGGGCTGTGGTCGCCGTTCCGTGCCGGCCCGCCGCGCGAGGTCGCGCGCTGGGCCCGCGTGGGCTACGACGCCTACGGGGCGCTCGCGGCCTCCGAGCCCGGCGCGGGAGTGCGGATGGTCGACGTGCTCCTCGCCGTGGACGACGACGCCGTCCCGCACCCCTGGGAGGCGGACGCGCCCGCGGGCGCGGGCCGCGCCGCCACGGCGCCGGAGCGCCCGCGCGGGGTCGCTGCGGCGCGGCGGCTCCGCGTCCCGCACGTGGACACGGCGCGCCACCTGGCGTGGCTGCGGGCCGGCCTCGGCGCCGCCGGCGTGCGCTTCGAGCAGCGCCGGCTCGCCCGCATCGACGAGGCCTTCGGGGCCGCACCCGTCGTCGTCGCCTGCCCGGGCCTCGCGGCCCGCGAGCTGCTGGGCGACCCCGAGGTCGAGGCGATCCGTGGCGTCGTCGTGCACGTCGGGCTGCCCCGTGCGGAGCGCCTGCCGGCGCTGCTCGACGACCGCGGCGCCCAACCGACCTACGTGCTCCCGCGCGCGGACGGGACCGCGCTGCTCGGCGGGCGCGCGGACGCGGGGGACGAGCGGCCCGAGCCGACCCCGGAGGAGGTCGCGGACGTCGTCGCGCGCTGCACGGCGCTGCTGCCGGAGCTCGCGGGGGCGCCGGTCCTCGCCGCGCGCGCCGGGCTGCGACCGGGGCGGGCGGCAGTGCGCCTCGAGGAGCTGCCGCACCCCCGCGGGCGGCTCGTCGTGGACTACGGGCACGGCGGCTCGGGCTGGACGCTGGCGGCGGGCTGTGCGCAGGACGTCGTGGCGCTCCTGGCCCCTGCGCCCTGAGCCCGCGCGCCGCCCGCCCGTGAGCACCACCTGGCGTGGCGGCACCTCCTCACGGTTCCCGGCCCGCTCCCAGGGCCGGGAGCTCGTGAACCGCTCGAGCGCCCACCGCGACCGGCGGCGCGGGCTGCGGCGTGCGGGGCAGGGCCCGCGAGAGCGCGCCCGCGGCCAGGACGCAGGCCGAGCTCGCCCACAGGCACGCCTCGAGCCCCTGCCACTGGTACAGGAGGCCGGAGAGGACCGTCCCCGCAAGCCGCCCACCCGCGTTCGCCCCGTAGTACAGGCCCACCTCCATCGCGACCTTGTCCCCGGCGGCGTAGGCGAGGATGAGGTAGCTGTGGACCGCGGAGTTCAGCGCGAAGACGACGCCGAAGGCGAGGATGCCGCCGACGATCGCGACGGACCCGGACACCCCGGCGCCCAGGGCGAGCGCGATGAGCGCGGGCCACAGCGCGAGCGCGAAGGCGAGCCGCGCCGCGGTGCCGCCGTCCGGCGCGCCGACCCACCGCGGGGCGGAGGCCTGGACCGCGCCGTAGCCGATGACCCACACCGCGAGGAAGCCGCCGGCCTGCCAGAAGCTCCAGCCGAGCTCCGCGCGCAGGAACACCGGGAGGCCGACGACGAACCAGACGTCACGGGAGGCGAAGAGGAAGAGCCGGGCGCCCGCGAGCAGGTTGATCGCCGGGGTGCTCGAGAGCACCTGACGGAACTTCGCCTTCGCGTCCGGCGTCCCGAGGACCCCGCGCATCGCGGTCAGGACGACGACCAGCGCCGCGCCGACCAGCCCCGTCAGGACGAGCAGCGTCGCCGAGAAGCCGATGGCGGCCAGGCCTGCCGCCCCGAGGAAGAAGCCGACGCCCTTCAGGGCGTTCTTCGAGCCCGTGAGCACCGTGACCCACCTGTAGAGCGCGCCCTCGTCGCCGGCCGGTGCGACGAGCTTCACGGCGCTCTTGGAGCTCATCTTCGTGAGGTCCTTCGCGATGCCCGAGAGCGCCTGGGAGGCCATGACGTACGGCACGACCAGCAGCGCGTCCGGGGCCAGGGCGAGCGAGAGCAGCGCCACGAGCTGGATCGTCAGCCCGCCCACGAGCGTCGACTTCAGGCCGAAGCGCGCGGCGACGAAGCCGCCGACGAGGTTCGTGACGACCCCGAAGACCTCGTAGAAGAGGAACAGGGAGGCGACCTCGAGCGGGGTGTAGCCGCGCTCGTAGAAGAAGTAGAGGACGAGCATGCGGCTCGCCCCGTCGGCGACCGTGTCGGCCCAGTAGGCGCCCGTGACGATCGCGTAGTTGCGCAGGTCGCCCGCGCGTGCGTCGGCGCGCTCACCCGCGCCGCGCCGACCTTCGCGGCGAGCTCGACCAGGCGGTTCGCGTAGCCCCACTCGTTGTCGTACCAGGCCAGGACCTTCACCTGGGTTCGGTCGGTCACCCGGGTCGAGAGCGCGTCGACGACCCCCGAGCGCGGGTCGCCCCGGTAGTCCACGGAGACCAGCGGGAGCTCCTCGTAGCCCAGGATCCCGGCGAGCGGCCCCTCGGCCGCGGCGCGCAGCAGGCCGTTGACCTCCTCGACGCTCGTGGCCCGCTCGACCTCGAACGTGCAGTCCGTCAGCGACGCGTTGAGCAGCGGCACCCGGACCGCGAGGCCGTCGAGCTTGCCCTCGAGCTCGGGGAAGATGAGGCCGATCGCCGTCGCCGAGCCCGTGGAGGTCGGGATGAGCGACACGCTCGACGCGCGCGCCCGCCGGAGGTCCGCGTGCGGCGCGTCGACGACGGTCTGCGTGTTCGTGAGGTCGTGCAGCGTCGTGATCGAGCCCCGGGCGATCCCGAGCGCCGCGTGGAGCACCCCGACGACGGGCGCCAGGCAGTTCGTCGTGCAGGACGCGGCGGTGACGACGTCGTGGACCGCCGGGTCGTACGCCTCGTCGTTGACGCCCATGACGACGTTGAGCGCCGCGGGGTCCTTCACGGGCGCGGCCACGGCGACCTTGCGCACGCCGGCCCCGAAGTACGGCGTGAGCGCCTCCATCGTCCGGAAGGCCCCCGTGCACTCGAGCACGACGTCCACGTCCGCTGCCGCCCAGGGCACGTCGCCCGGAGCGGCGTGGGAGGTGTGACCGAGCACGTGGTCGTCGATCGCCAGCCCGTCCTCGTGCGCGCGGCTGTCGTGCGGCCAGCGGCCGTGGACGGAGTCGAAGGTCAGCAGGTGCGCGGAGGTCGCCGCGTCGGCCCGCAGCTCGTTCACGTGCACGACCTCGAGATCCGGGCGCGCCCAGGCGGCGCGCAGCGCCAGGCGCCCGACCCGCCCGAAGCCGTTGATCCCGACCCTCATCCGGCCTCCAGCAGCACGCGATCACCTTGGCAGAGCACGCGATCACCTGGTCGTGGCACCGCGGAGCGGCGGCCGACGCACCAGGGCGCCGGCCGCCGCCGCACGTCAGCCCACGTCGACGTTCGAGGCGTCCTCGGACGTCTCGCGCGGGATCCGGGTCTTGCCCGAGAACTTCGTGGCCTTGCAGCCCGACTTGCGCGGGCGCCCGAGGTCGTAGGGCCCCGAGATGGACTGGACGACGGCGCCCGCGGCGTTCGTCGTCGCGTAGGTCACGGTCAGGAGCGGGTCGACCCGGGGCTCGGTGCAGATGTCGCCGTCGATCGTGAACTTGCCCTCGACGCGGTCGTAGCCGCCCTTGTACTTGCCGACGCAGTTGATCCCGTAGCCCGGGATGTCCCCGTTGCAGGAGAACGCGTCGTTGGCGCCGTCGACCTGCTTGGTCACGGCGTCCTGCCCGAAGACCTCCGTGTCGTAGCCCGTGGCCTCGATCTGCGGCTGCACCTGGAAGCCCGTGATCGGGCCGTTGCAGGCGAAGATGTAGCGGACCTCCGTCTCGCCGGTCTCGGCGTCGACCTCGCCCTTCTCGATCCCGCCGCGGCAGTCGTAGTTGTTCGGGTTCGTGGCGGCGGGCGCGGAGCTCGAGCGGCCGAGCCCGATCGCGAGGATGGCGAGCGCCGCCAGCACGAACAGGGCGATGGGAAGGCGCCGACCCGATGCCGGCGTGGGGAAGTTCATCTGATCTCCATGGGGGTTCTCGAGCCGCCCGGGGCGGGCGGCTCAGCCGCGGCATCGTCCGCGCTGGGGTCCTGAGCCATGTGACCGAGGCGTTGCGACGCCGTGATCAGGTTGTGACGACGTCAGCCCGCGGGTTTCGGCGCGGCGTCGAAGACCTTCGGTCCGAAGGCCTTCACCCCGCGCTCCGTGGCCCCGCCGAGCGCCGGCAGGCCGAAGAGCTGCTCGACGGTCTTGAGCACGGAGTACTGGTCGTAGGCCGCCGCGACCTGGTGGCCCGGGGTCACGAACGGGGAGAGGAGCACCGCACCGACCGCGCCGCCGCCCTGCCCCTTCGGGGCGCCCTTGCGCGCGCTGGTGTCCCCCGGCGCGCCGTGGTCGAAGAGGACGACCACCAGGCCGCCGTCGGCGTAGGCCTTGGAGCCGCGGATGGCGTCGAGGGTCGCCCGGGTGGCCTCGGCGGCGGCCGGCAGGCCCGCCGGGGGCGCCCGGCGCGCAGGGCGCGTCGCGGCCGTCGTGGCAGGCGTTCGGGACCACGAGGGAGAACGCGGGCGTGCGCTCGGGATCGGCGAGGTCGGCTGCCAGCGCGTCGGTCCCGACGACGTGGCTCGCGCACGCGGGATCCTTCGTGACCCCCTCGAGGAACGCCACGGGGTTCCGCGCCGCGACGGGGCCGGGGGCCGGCGTGCACGACCCCGCGGTGCCCCCCGGAGCCGGCTCCACGTAGGCCTTCCAGGCGCGGCCCGTGCCGTCGAGCTGCTCGAGCAGCGTGCCGTCGGCGGCCGGGACCGTGCAGCCCTGCGCGAGGTCGGGGCAGTCCGCGTCCGTCGCGGGGCGGGGCGGGGCACCGGCCAGGAGTGCGAGCCCGCTGCCCAGGGAGCCGGGGGAGACCGCGTGGACGTTGTTGAGCAGGACGCCCTGCCGGGCGAGCTCCTCGCGGAAGTACGGGTCGGGCGCGGTCGGGCCGAAGGCATCCGCGTTGCCGTGCCCCGAGAGGGAGAGCACCCAGACGTGCTTGACCTCGGGGAGGGAGGAGGCGGGCGCGTCCGGCTCCGTGAGCGGCGTGTCCCCCTCGCCGGGCGCGGGGTCGGCGGGCGCCGGGGTCGCCGGCTCCTCCACGAAGGGCACGGCGGCGGGGAGCTCCGCGCCGAGGTCCGGGGCGGGGGCCTCGGGGAGCTCCGCGGCGGGGACGTCCTCTTCCGCGACGTCCGCCCCGGTGTCGGCGCTCCCGGCCGCAGCGCGCACCGGAGGAACGGTGGGCGCCGGCGGTGCGCCCAGGAGGACGATGCGCTTGCCCACCGCCGCACGGGCGGACGGGGCGTCCGGGCCCGCCCAGGCGCCGAGGAGGGTCCCGAGCCCGAGCACGCCGAGGGCGGCGAGCGCGGCCAGGCGCGGGCCGGGCAGGGACAGCGCCGGGGCCGCCCCCGGCGCCGGAGCGCCGTCGGACTGCCCGCCGCGGGTGAACGCGAGGGGCTCCAGCCGGCGCTCCGCGCAGCGGCCGCCGCAGGCCAGGCAGTAGCGCTGGACCGCGTCGACGGGGGCGGCGCACTCGGGGCAGCGGTGGGTCGGGAACGCGTCCATCGCGCGAGACCATGGCGCCTCGCGCGCCCCTCCGTGTCAACGCGCGGTGATCAGCCCTGCGCCCAAACATCCTTCACACGTTGGTCACAGGTGCGTCACAGCTGGTTCACGGCGGGCGGCGGCGCAGGCCCCAGAGTGGCCGCTCCATGCAACCCAAGGAGCACTCCCACATGTCCCGTTCCCGCCGCCTCGGCCTGGGCCTGACCACCGCGGCGGTCCTCGCGGCCGGCATCCCGGCCAGCGCCTCGGCCGTCCCCGTCATCACCGCCAGCGGCTCCACCTCGGTCGCGCCGCTCTACGGCCAGCTCGCCAAGGCCTACCTGAAGGACCGCAGGCTCAAGGGCAAGCTCAAGTTCAAGCTCGCCCAGGGCGGCTCGGACGTCGGCGTCTCCGACGTCGCGCAGGGCAAGGTCTCCATCGGCAACTCCTCGCGCGACCCGAAGTCCTCGGACTCCGGCGTGGTCTTCAACAAGATCGCCAAGGACGCGCTCTGCATCTCACCAACGCGGCCAACCGGATCCAGAACCTCACCCAGGACCAGGTCCAGGCGATCTTCTCGGGCGCCGTGCGCAACTGGCAGGACGTCCCGGGCTCGACGGTCTCCGGCCCGATCGACATCGTCACCCGCACGCCCGCGTCGGGCACCCAGGACGCCTTCGACAAGATCTTCATGGGCTCGAAGAAGACCTCCTCGACCGCGGCGGCCAAGGCCTCCAACGGCCTGGTCCAGCAGACGATCAAGGACGACAAGAACGCCATCGGCTACATGTCGTTCGACTTCACGGCCGGGCTCAACCCGACGGCCTACCAGGGCGTCGGCTGCACCCTGGCCAACGCGAAGTCCGGCCAGTACGGCGGCGTGCGCTCCTTCTACATGGTCACCCGCGGCAACCCGCGGGGCGGCGTGGCGAAGTTCATCAAGTGGGTGCAGACCGCGTCGCGGGCGCAGCGCGTCATCGCCAAGGGCTGGGTCCCGCTCTCCTAGATGTCCCGCCTGGACTCCCTCAGGGAGCCGTGGTCGGACCGCCGCGCCGAGCGTTCGCTCGGCGCGGTGGCCGTCGGCCTGTGCCTCGTCGTCGTGCTCATCGCGATCTTCGTCACCTCGGAGGCGCTGGCCGACGCTCCAGCACAACCACGTCGTCGGCTGGCTGCTGCCGGGCGGCGGTGACGTCGACCGCGACCTCGCCCGCCAGGTCAACACGGGCCTGAAGCCGACGGGCGACGACTACCGCATCCACGCCTGGCCGCTCGTCTACGCGACGGTCGCTGACGACGGGGTTCGCGGTCCTGCTGGCCACGACGTTCGCCGCTCCTCGCCTCCATCTTCATCGTCGAGTTCTGCGCCGCCGCGCCTGCGGCGCGTGATCGTCCCGGTCGTGCGGCTCCTGGCCGCCGTCCCGTCGGTGATCTACGGGCTGCTCGGCATCCTCGTCGTCGCGAAGTTCGTCGCGGACAACCTCATCTCCGAGCAGCGCAAGACGGACGTCCAGTACGTCGTGCAGCTCACGGGGCACGGACGTCATGGTCGCGACGCGTGATCCTCACGCTGATGATCACGCCGATCATGATCGCGATCATCACCGACGCGCTCTACGCGGTCCCCAAGGGCTGGCGCGAGGGCGCCGTCGCGCTCGGGGTCAACCGCTGGCGCGCGATGTGGACGATCTCCGTCCGCGCCTGCCGGCCCGCGATCATCGCCGCGGCCGTCCTGGCGACGGCCCGCGCGCTCGGCGAGGCGATCATGCTCTCGATGGTCTCGGGCTCGCGGGGCTTCAAGCCCAACCCGCTCGACGGCTTCTCGTTCTTCTTCGAGCCGCTGCGGCCGCTCGGCGGCGACGATCGCCGAGAACGTCGAGTCGCTCAACGCGCCCGCGGTCCGCTCGAGCGTCTACGCCTTCGCCCTGGTCCTGCTGGTCTCGAGCTTCATGCTCTCCGTCGGCGGCTACCTGGCCAAGCAGCCCATGAAGCGCTACGGGGTGCGTGCCTGATGGCCATCGCGCCGCTGCCCACCCGCGCCGGGAGCGCGACGCCGCCCCAAGCCGCGCAAGCCCGTCAAGGAGTCCGTGCGCGGCTGGCGCCTGACCGACCAGGTCGCCTTCGTGGCCTGCTGGGCGGCGGGGCTGCTGCTCTGCGCCGTCGCCGCGACGATCGTGCTCTACATGGCCGTCCAGGGCATCCGCTACCTCAACCTGGACCTCATCACCTCCTCGCCCGTGGCCAGCCTCAAGCAGGACGGCTCGGGCGGGTTCCTCGACCCGATCGTCGGCACGGTGCTGCTGACGGTCATCGGCATCGTGGTGGCCACGCCGCTGGCGGTCATCTCCGCGCTCTGGCTCGTCGAGTACGGGCGCCCACGCTGGCTGGCGCGGATCGTCGAGTCGGCGATCGAGGTCGATCGCGGGCACCCCGTCGATCGTCATCGCGATCTTCGGCCTCGCGCTCTTCCAGCACGACCTCTTCGCCCTGCTCTCCTTCCGCTCCGACGCGGGCGGCGTCTTCGGCCGCTCGTTCGTCAACGCCGGCGCTGATGATGTGCTTCATCGCGCTCCCGCTGGTCTTCGGCGCCACCCGCGAGGGCCTGCAGCAGGTCCCGGGCCACGTCCGCGAGGCCTCCTACGGCCTGGGCAAGACGAAGATCGCCACGATCCGCCGCGTCCTGCTGCCGAGCGTCCGCTCGAACATCTCCACGGGCGCCGCGCTCGGGATGGGCCGCATCGCGGGCGACACCGCGATCGTCATCGTCCTGCTCGGCGCGACCCTGCAGCTCGAGCCCGAGGGCGGCGTCCCCGGCGCGAACGTCCTCAAGGGGACGGGCTCGACGCTCACCTCCTACGTCTACAACAACTCGCCGGCCGGCGAGGGCAACGCCCCGCAGAAGGCCTACGCGGCGGCCTTCGTGCTGCTGCTCATCGTCATCGTCCTGAACTTCACCGTCGACCTGATCGCCCGCCGCGGCTCGAGCACGAGCGCCGACGGGCAGCGGCTCGGTGCCTGAGGAGGCCCCCGTGGAACCCGTGACCGACCTCCCGACCCAGCGCGACGCGCCGGCCCAGCCCGATCCGCGCGACCTGCCGCCCCCCGTCCGGCGGATCCTGCTCGACCAGCCGCCGACCATCGTCGCCCGCGGGCGACGCGACGACGCGGGCGGACCGCGTCGCGGTGCACCACGAGCCGGGCCAGGAGCGCATGGTCCTCGACGAGCTCACGGTCGCCTACGCGGGCAAGCCCGCGGTCAAGGCGGTCTCGCTCGACATCCGCGCGGGGGAGGTCCTCGCGCTCATCGGCCCGTCGGGCTGCGGCAAGACGACGCTGCTGCGCACGCTCAACCGGCTGACGGAGCTCACCCCGACCGCGACCCGCGAGGGCCGGATCCTGCTCGACGGGCAGGACGTCGACGAGCTCGAGGTCACCGCGCTGCGCCGCCGCGTCTCGATGGTCTTCCAGCAGCCCAACCCGTTCCCCATGTCGATCTTCGACAACGTCGCCTACGCCCTGCGCGAGCAGGCGACGAAGCGGCCGGGCAAGAAGGTCGTCGAGCCGCACGTGGTCGACGCGCTGCAGCGCGCGGGCCTCTACGACGAGGTCAAGGACGACCTCGACCGCCCCGCCCTGCGCCTCTCGGGCGGCCAGCAGCAGCGGCTGTGCATCGCCCGCGCGATCGCCACGCGCCCCGAGGTGCTGCTCATGGACGAGCCCTGCTCCGCGCTGGACCCGCGCTCGACGGAGGTCATCGAGCAGCTCATCGGCGAGCTGCGCCAGGACCTCGCGGTCGTCATCGTCACCCACAACCTCCAGCAGGCCCATCGCGTCGGCGACCACGTCGCCTTCATGTACCTCGGCGACCTCGTCGAGTACGGGCCGACGGAGCAGGTCTTCGAGGCGCCCGCGTGCGCAGCGCACGCGCGACTACGTGCGCGGGGCGTTCGGCTGACGTGCGGCGCGCGGCGCTCACCCTCGCCCTCGCGGCACCCGTGGCGCTCGGCGCCTGCGAGAGCTCGCAGACCACGAGCGCGCGCCTGGCCAAGACGGGCGCGAAGGCCGCCGTCACCAAGAGCATCACCGCGGGCGCGGCCAACCCGGACGTCGAGGTGCTCCACAAGAAGCTCATCCGGGGCGCGGACACCACCGCGCTCTACGTCGAGCTGAAGAGCATCTGCCACCGCAGACCAGGTCGCCGTTCCGATCCAGGTCGACGTCCTCGACGCCAAGGGCACCTCGACCTACAAGAACGACCTCGACGGGCTGCAGCCCTCCTTGCAGCAGCTGGCCTACCTGCCCAAGGGCGGCAAGGCCATCTGGGTCAACGACCAGGTCCTCGGCTCGGCGGGCCGCAGGGCGGTGGTGAAGGTCGGCAAGGCGAAGGCCCCGGCCCCGGCCGGGCCCGTCCCGCGGATCACGCTCGAGGGCGAGCAGCTCGAGACGGACGAGTCCGGCACCTTCATCAAGGGGGTCGTCCGCAACCGCTCGAAGATCCCGCAGATCAACCTCCCGATCTACGGCGTCGTGCGCAAGGGCGGCAAGATCATCGCGGTCGGCCGCGCGCTCATCGACCGCCTGAACCCCGACCCGACGCCCAAGCCCGTCGTCTTCCGCATCCTCCTCGCCGGCAAGGACCCCCGCGGCGGCGAGCTCGAGACGCTTCCCGTTCCCACGACCTTCACCCCCGAAGGAGCCACGACCCCATGACCTGCGCCTCCTGCGGCAGCCCCATGGCCGCCGACCAGCGCTACTGCCTGACCTGCGGCGCCCGCGGCGCCGACGCGCGGCTGCCCTTCCTCGACGCGCTCAAGCCCGGGGAGGCGACCCTCGTGCCCTACGGCGCGCCCATGCCGCGTGGAGCGGGCTTCCTCCCCGCCGGGCCCCCGACCCTGGGGGACCGCCTCCGGGCGAACGCAGGCGTCCTGGCGGGCGTCGCGGTCCTGCTGCTCACCCTCGTGGTCGGCGTCCTCATCGGCGCGGGGCTCGGCGGCGACGCGCCGCAGGCCGCCGCCGCCCCCGCGACCCAGGTCATCCGGCTGGAGGGCGGCGCGGCGGCGCCCGTGGCCGCGACCCCGACGACCCCGGACCCCGCGGAGGACGCCAGCGCCTCGGATGACGCCTCGAGCGGCTCCTCCTCGAAGGACTCCTCCTCCTCCAAGGCGACGTCGAGCTCGAAGGAGCCGACGCGAGCGACGAACTCCGCCGTCAAGAACCTCGACAAGCTCACGGGGGCGGCCGCGGTGAAGGCCGCGGACAAGCTCGGCAAGAAGATCGCCGTCGGCGGCAAGCCCCCCAAGAAGGACAACAAGCCCGCGGCCGGCGGCGGCTCCTTCGAGGAGATCGGCTGATGGCCGCGGAGCTGCCCGAGCTGCGCCGCCGCCGCGACGAGCTCGCCGAGCGGGTCGCCGAGCTGACCTGGGACCTCGGCGGCCTGACCTACGAGATGGCGATCCGGGACCACTTCCGTCTTGACGTCCTGGTGCGCCGTGCGGCCGTCCTGCAGGAGGTCGACGCGGAGCTCGGCGAGGCCGAGCGGCTCCTGGCCGCGGCGCAGGACGGCGTCGCGGGCCACTGCCGCTCGTGCGGCGCGGACCACTCCCGCGGCGCCGCGTTCTGCTGGAAGTGCGGCCAGCCCCTGCAGCTGGCCGCGGTGCCGCAGGTCCTCGAGCAGGCGGGATGAGCAGCGGGCGACGGGCCGCGGGCGCCGGGCTGGCCCTCGCGGCGGCGGCGGG
Source organism: uncultured Solirubrobacteraceae bacterium (assembly GCA_963844155.1). Classification (GTDB taxonomy): domain Bacteria; phylum Actinomycetota; class Thermoleophilia; order Solirubrobacterales; family Solirubrobacteraceae; genus Paraconexibacter. The sequence goes on along the minus strand of CAWJMY010000001.1, from coordinate 750,494 downwards.
CCTCGCGGCCTGCGGCGGGAAGGGCCCCGCCGAGGAGCCGGTCACCGGGGCCCGCCCGGTGGCGCAGGAGCTCACCCGCCAGGCGCCCGCGCCACGGGCGGCCGGCCTCCTGGCCACGATCGCCGACGGGCCCGCCGCCCGGAGGCGCCTGGGCTACGTCGACGCCGAGGCGCTCGCGGCGCTCCTCCCCGCCGGCGAGGCCCGCGCCGTGACCCGGGCGGTCCTGCGTGGCCCTTCGCCGGGCCCGCGGACGGTCGCCGTGCGCGTCGGGGGCGCGACGGTCGTGCGCGGCACGGCCCCGGGGGCCCCGCGCGAGGTGCGCGGCGGCCCGGCCGCGCTGCGGCGGCTCCTGACCGACGCCGCGCCCACCGACAACGTCATCCAGGCGACCTCACCCGGCGCCGTCCAGGCCTGCCTCGGCGACGCGGCGGCCGAGACGGTCCTCCAGCTCGGCCGCTCCACGACCCTCGGCGTCGGCGTCGTGGCCGGCCAGGATGCCCCGGCCGGCCTGAAGCTCCTCATCTGCACGTCCCCCCGCTACAAGGGGCAGCTCTACGGGGCGATCCGGCGGATGGAGGCGCGCTTCGGCCGCCCCACCGAGGGCGATCCGCGCAGCGTGGTCATCACGGAGGACGAGATCGGGGAGCAGCAGATCGCCAAGGGCGTCATCCCCGTCGAGCGGCTCGCCCCCGGCCGGCTCGCGCGCTACCTGGCGGGCGGCCGCCTCCTGCGCTCGCTCCTGCCCCCGCCGCCGCCCTGAGGCTTCACGGCCTGGTCACAGGCCGCTGACCGTCCGTTCACATCGCCCGGCGCCTCGCGGTGCAGGATCGCCGCGCACCGCCAACCCCCCTGGAGACCCCATGACCCTCAGCAGGAACGGAGCGCTCGCGCTCCTCGCCGTCGGCGGCACGCTCGCCGCCACGGGCGTCGCCGTCGGCGCCGCCGGCAACGACGACCAGTCGGCCGCCCTGGCCGCCAAGATCGATCCGGCCAAGCCGAAGAACGTCATCCTGCTGGTCGGGGACGGCATGGGCGACAGCGAGGTGACCCTCGCGCGCTACTACGCCAAGGGCGCCGCGGGCCGCCTGAACATGGACAAGCTCACCTTCCGCGGCAGCTCGATCCACTACGTCCTCAAGCCCGCGCCCGGCGCGCCGTACCCGCCGAACTACGTCGGCGACTCCGCCCCGACGGCCACGGCCTGGTCGACGGGCAAGCGCACCCAGGACGGCCGCCTCTCCCAGGGCCCGTCCTCCGCGAGCAACGTCCCCGGGCCCAACGCGGACTACAAGACCTACATGGAGCTCGCCCGCGACGCGGGGCGCGCCACGGGCAACGTCTCCACGGCGGAGATCACCGACGCCACGCCCGCCGCGCCGAGCTCGCACATCTCCCAGCGCGCCTGCCAGGGCCCGGCCGACACCCGGACGACCTGCCCGACCGAGGCCAAGCCCGGCGGGCTCGGCTCCATCGCCGAGCAGCAGGCCGACGAGGGCTTCGACGTCGTCCTCGGCGGCGGGCGCAACCGCTACGAGCAGCCCCTGGCCGCCGGCGGCACGACGAACGTCGTGGACTACGCCAAGACGAAGGGCTACCAGTACGTGACGGACAAGGCGGGCCTCGACGGCATCACGGCGCTCGGCGGCAAGAAGGTGCTCGGGCTCTTCTCGGGCGGCAACATGACCCAGGAGTACAAGCCGCTCTACGCCCGCACGAAGGCGTACCTGGCCAACCCGGGCAACGCGCCCATCGACACGGCCGTCCAGGGCGGCGACCCGACGGACGGCTCCAAGTGCGTGACGGGCAACCGCCCGGCGGGCCAGCCCTCCCTGGCCGACATGACCCAGAAGGCGATCGACCTGCTCAAGGGGAACCCGAAGGGCTTCACGCTCCAGGTCGAGGGCGCCTCGATCGACAAGCGCGACCACGCGGCCGACGTCTGCGGGCAGATCGGCGAGACCGTCGCCTTCGACGACGCGGTCGGCCGGGCGCTCGCCTTCCAAGCGGCCAACCCGGACACGCTCGTGATCGTCACCGCCGACCACGCGCACTCCTCCCAGATGACCTACGCCGACGCGGACCTGCCGGCCACGACGAGCTTCGCGACGCTCAGCACGGTCGACAACGCCCCGATCCGCGTCGCCTACGGGACGGCGGACACGGGGGACGGCACGCTCAACAGCACGGCGACGCCGGACAACAAGCAGACGACGGCCGGCTCCCAGACCCACACGGGTGCCCAGGTGCCGCTCTGGGCCTCGGGCCCGCAGGCCGCGAACGTCGTCGGGACGAACGACGAGACGGACATCTTCAGCCTGCTGAACGGCAAGACGCCCAGCACGCTGCCGGTCAAGACGAGCACCGTGACCACGACCACCACGACCCCGGCGCCGCCGCCCGTGGCCGACAAGACCCCGCGCCTCGGCGTCGCGGTCGTCCGGCGGGTCACGCTCGCGGAGCTCCGCAGGGCCGGGGTGCCGGTCGCGATCACGGCGCTCAACGTGAAGGGGCTGAAGGTGTCGCTCAAGAAGGGCGCCCGGACCGTGGCCTCCAAGACGCTGAGCGGCTCGGGGACCGCGGTGCTGCGCGACGCCCGCGGCAAGAAGGGCACCTACCGCGTCGTGGTCGAGGGCGTGGGCCGCGCGGCGGTCTACGCCGTGACGGTGAAGTAGCGCTCCGGCGCCGGGCCCCGTGACCGCGGGGCCCGGCGGGCGCACTAGCGTCCCTCGGAGCCGATGACCCTGCTCGACGCGCTCCCCGACGAGCCCACCCCCGACGCGCTGCTCGACGCCTTCACCGCGTGGGCGGAGGGGGAGGGCCTCGCGCTCTACCCCCACCAGGAGGAGGCCGCGATCGAGCTCTTCGACGGCGCGAACGTCGTGCTCGCGACCCCGACCGGCTCGGGCAAGTCCATGGTGGCGGTCGCGGCGCACTTCGCCGCGCTGGCCCAGGGCCTGACGACGTTCTACACCGCGCCGATCAAGGCGCTCGTCTCCGAGAAGTTCTTCGCCCTCTGCGCGACGTTCGGGGCGGCGAACGTCGGGATGCTCACGGGCGACGCCTCCGTGAACCCGGAGGCCCCGATCATCTGCTGCACGGCGGAGGTCCTGGCGAACATCGCCCTGCGCGAGGGCGCCGGCGCCGACGTGGGGCAGGTCGTCATGGACGAGTTCCACTTCTACGCCGACGGCCAGCGCGGCTGGGCCTGGCAGGTGCCGCTCCTCGCGCTCCCCGACGCGCAGTTCCTGCTCATGTCCGCGACCCTCGGGGACGTCGCGCGGATCGCGGAGGACCTCACGGAGCGCACGGGCCGCGCGACCGCCGTCGTCGACGACGCCGAGCGGCCCGTCCCGCTGAGCTGGTCCTGGTCGCTCACCCCGCTGCACGAGCAGCTCGAGGAGCTCGTGGCCACGGACCAGGCGCCGATCTACGTCGTGCACTTCACCCAGGCCTCGGCGCTGGAGCGCGCGCAGTCCCTGCTCTCCGCGAAGCTCTGCACCCGCGAGGAACGGGACGCCATCGCGGACGAGATCGGGGCGTTCCGCTTCACCTCGGGCTTCGGGCGCGTGCTCTCGAAGCTCGTGCGCGGCGGGATCGGCGTCCACCACGCGGGGATGCTCCCGCGCTACCGGCGGCTGGTCGAGCAGCTCGCGCAGACGGGGCTGCTGAAGGTCATCTGCGGGACCGACACGCTCGGGGTCGGCATCAACGTCCCGATCCGCACCGTCGTCTTCACGAGCCTCGCGAAGTACGACGGCACCCGCCACCGGCTGCTCAAGGCGCGGGAGTTCCACCAGATCGCCGGCCGGGCGGGGCGCGCGGGCTTCGACACCTCCGGGCACGTCGTCGTGCAGGCGCCCGAGCACGCGATCGAGCGGGCGCGGGCGCTCGAGAAGGCGGGGGACGACCCGAAGAAGCGCCGCAAGGTCCAGGGCAAGAAGCCCGTCGAGGGCGCGGTGAGCTGGACGGAGGAGACGTTCGAGCGCTTGCGCGACGCGGTGCCCGAGCCCCTCGTCTCGAAGATGCGCGTGGACCACGCGATGGTCCTGAACGTCGTCCACCAGCCCCGGGATCCCGTCGAGGCGATGCGGGCGCTCATGGAGGAGAACCACGAGGACGAGCGCGGGCGCCGCCGGCTCTCCGAGCAGGCCCAGGCGCTCGGGGACGAGCTCGTGCAGGCGGGCGTCCTGGAGTGGCTGCCCGAGCCCGACCGCGACGGGCGCACCCTGCGCCTGGCCGAGGCGCTGCAGGCCGACTTCGCGCTCAACCAGCCGCTCGCCTCCTTCGCGCAGGTCGCGTTCAAGCTCCTCGACCCGCACGAGGAGACCTTCACGCTCGACGTCGTCTCGGTCGTCGAGGCGATCCTCGACGACCCGTTCCCCGTCCTCATGGCCCAGGCGAACAAGGCGCGCGGCGAGGCCGTCGCCGAGATGAAGGCCGAGGGCATCGAGTACGAGGAGCGCATGGAGCTGCTCGAGGAGGTCACCTACCCCCGGCCGCTCGCGGACGGGCTGCTCACGGCGCTGACCGCCTACCGCGAGACCCACCCGTGGGTCCGCGAGTCGGACCTCTCGCCGAAGTCCGTCGTGCGCGACATGCACGAGTGGGGCCGCAGCTTCACGGAGTTCGTCGCCCACTACGGCCTCGCGCGCTCGGAGGGCCTGGTCCTGCGCTACCTCTCCAACGCCTACCGCGCCCTGCGCCAGACCGTCCCCGACGAGGTCAAGACCCCCGAGCTCGACGACCTCGTCGAGTGGCTGGGCGAGACCGTCCGCCAGACGGACTCGAGCCTGCTCGACGAGTGGGAGGCCCTCACGGACCCCGAGGCCGTCGCGCGGACCGCGGAGCTCCTGGCCGCCGGCGCGCCCGCGCCGCCGCCGCGGCCCATCACGGCCAACGCGCGCGCCTTCCGGGTCATGGTCCGCAACGCGATGTTCCAGCGGGTGCTGCTCGCCGCGGGCGACCGGGTGGAGGAGCTCGCCGCGCTCGAGGCCGCCGCGGGCGCGCTGAGCGACCCGCCCGTGCGCCCCGTGATGACCGCGGACGCGTGGGAGGACGCCCTCGCGGCCTACTGGAGCGAGCACGACCGCATCGGGACCGGGGCCGACGCGCGCGGCCCGGAGCTCCTGCTCGTCGACGAGGCGCCCGCGGACGCGGAGCCCGGGGCCCGCGTCTGGGTGGCCCGGCAGGTCGTCGAGGACCCGGAGGGCAACCGCGACTGGGCCGTCGTCGCGGAGGTGGACCTCGCGGCCTCGGACGCCGCGGGCGAGCCCGTCGTGCGCACGCGCTCGTTCGGCACCGCGCACCTCGGGGCCTGAGCGCTCACCAGCGCAGCTCCTCCCCGGCCAGGCCGGCGCGGGCGGGGTAGTCGTAGGGCGCCGCGGCCGCGGCGAGCGCGGCCGGGACGTCGGGGACCGGCCGGTAGGCCTGGCGGTGCTCGAGCACACCGTGGTGCAGGGCGACGAGCTCCGCCGCGCCGAGCGCGCGGGCCGCCGCGACGGCCTGCTCCGGGGTCAGGCAGGCAGGGACGTCCGCGGCGGGCGTCATCCACGGGAACGCGAGCCGGGCGCCGTTGGCCGGGAGGAACGCGGCGGCGAAGGGCCCGTGCTCCCGGGCGATGCGCCACCACGCGCCGTGCCACAGCGTGTCGCCGCCGTGCAGGATGCGGGTGCCGCCGGCTTCCACGACCCAGGAGACCTGCGGGTCGCCCGTGCCGTCCACGGCGTCCACCGCGGTCACGGTGAACGGGCCGACCTCGTGCGTGTCGCCGGGAGCCATGCGCCGCGGGGTGATCCCGGCGGCGGCGAGCTCGGCCTCGGGCCCGGCGATGCCCTCGTGCCCGGGGCCCTCGGCGAAGGCCGGCGCGAGGACCGGCGCGCCGGGCGCGAGCACGGCGGCGAGGGTCGGGGCGTCGGCGTGGTCGCGGTGCAGGTGGGTGAGCAGCGCGGCGTCGACCGGGCCCTCGGGCGTCAGGAGCTCCGGCCTCGGGCCGTGCAGGAAGGGGCCGAAGGGCCCGGGATCGGCGAAGGGGTCGATGAGGAGGCGGTGGCCGTCCGCGTCGAGCTGCAGGCCGGACCAGCCGAGGAGGCGCGCGTTCATGCGGCGCAACATAGAGCACGATCGTTCGTTCTGTAAAGTGACGGGCCATGGCTCGTCGCACGCAGGAGGACACGGAGCGCACCCGGGCGGCGATCCTCGACGTCGCCGTGCAGAGCGCGTCGACCGACGGGCTCGAGGGCCTGACGATCGGCCGCCTCGCCGACGGCGTCGGCATGAGCAAGAGCGGGCTCATCCGCCACTTCGGCACGAAGGAGCAGCTGCAGCTCGCGGCGCTCGAGGCCGCCGTGGCGATCTTCACCGAGGAGGTGTGGGCGCCCGCCGCCGGCGCCGCGCCCGGGCTGCCGCGTCTGCGCGCGCTGTGCGACGCCTGGCTCGCCCACCTCGAGCGCGGCACGTTCCCCGGCGGCTGCTTCCTCACCGCCGCTTCGCTCGAGTTCGACGACCGCCCCGGCGCGGTGCGCGACGCCGTCGCGGCGACGATGGCGGGCTGGCTCGGGGTCCTCGGCCGGGAGGCGAAGGCCGCGCGCGAGGCCGGCGCGCTGCCCGCGGGAACGGATCCACGGCAGCTCGCCTTCGAGCTCAACGCCGCGGTCATGGGCGCGAACTGGGCCTCGCGGCTCCTCCGGGACCCGGCCGCGTTCGACCGCGCGCGCCGGGTCGTCGACCGGCTGCTCGCGCCGGCCGGCGCCTGACCCCGCCGCGCCGCGGAGGGGACCCTGGGCCGGTCAGGCGGCGTGGGCGAGGTGCTCCGCGCGGAGCTCGCGCGCGGCCGCCAGGAGCGTCGGGGAGGGCTCGGCGGGCGGCGCGTCGAGACGACGGACGAGCGCGGCTGCGACGGCGGCCGCGCGCAGGCCGGGAGCGCCGTCCTCCGCCGCGCCGGCCGTCGCGGGATCCCAGGCGACGCCGAGCGCGTCCTGCACCGCGACGAGCGCCTCCCGGATGCGCGGGCCGCCCTCCACGACGACCACCGCGGTGAAGAGCGCCGCGCCGCGGACGACCCGCTGCGCGGCGCCCGCGACCTTCGGGCCGCCGCGCAGGTGGATGCTCCAGCGCCCGGGGCAGTACTCGCCCGGGAGCTCGCCGACCTCCGGGTCGACGCCGCAGTCGGCCAGCGCGCCGACCAGGAGCGCGGTCCCCGACGCGAAGCGCTCCTGGATGCCGACGCTCCCGGGCGGGGTCGCGGTGACGAGCTCCACGACGACCGAGCCCGCGTCGTAGGCCGCGACGTGGCCGCCCCCGAGCCGGACGACGGGCTCCCAGCCGAGCGCGGCGGCCGCGGCGGCGGCGCGCCCGAAGCCGGGGCGGCGGACGTCGAGGCGGCCGAACGACATGGACGGCCCGGGGAGGAAGACCCGCGCGGTGTCCGGCGCACGGCCGGCCGCGACGCCGCGGAGCAGCGCGTGGGTGAGGGCCATGTCGAGCGCGGGGTCCTCGGGGTGGCTGGCGGTCAGGAGCTCCACGGCGCTCGGCCCAGCGTACGGCGGGCCCGTGGCGCGGCCCGGGCCGAACGGGGAGACTGCGACGCGATGGGACTCCTGAGCCTCGCCCTGCTGCCCGCCCGCGTCGCGATCGCCGGCGCCGAGCTCGTCCTCGGCGTCCGCGACGTCGTCGCGCCCCAGGGCCCGATCCGGCGCCCGGGCGGCTACCACGAGCGCCTCGAGCTGCTCCTGGCCGAGGACGGCGCCCTCGACAAGCTCGCGCGGCTCGGCGACCCGCACGGCCCGCTCGCCCGCATCGAGCAGCTCGCGCAGCTGACCAGCGACGACCGGCCGCTCGGCCGGGCGCTCGCGGCCGGCGGGCCGCTCGACCGGCTCCTCGCGGACGAGGGGGTCGTCGACCGGCTCACGGGGGACGGCGGGGCGCTCGACCGGCTCCTGGCCGACGACGGCGTCATCGACCGGCTGCTCTTCGAGGGCGGCCCGCTCGACCGGCTCCTGGCCGAGGACGGGCCGCTGGACCGCCTGACGGCCGATCGCGGGCTGCTCGACCGCGTCCTGGAGGAGGACGGGATCCTCGAGCGGCTCTTCGCCGAGGGCGGACTGGTCGAGCGGATGCTCGCCCCGGGCGGGACGATCGAGCGGCTCGTCGACCCGACGGGGATGCTCAGCCGCGTCCTCGAGGAGGACGGGACCGTCGACCGCCTGCTCGCGCCCGACGGCGGCGTCGAGCGGCTCGTGGCCGAGGACGGGCCCCTCGCGCAGCTCTCGGACCTCTCCGTCACGCTCGCGCGCCTGGCCGAGCTCGACGAGACGCTGCAGCGCCTCGGCGCGCTGGAGGAGACGCTGCGCACCCTCGGGACGCTCGGGGAGTCCCTCCAGCGGCTGGCCGCGGTCGCCGACGCGCTCGAGCGGCTCGCGGCGGTCGCCAGCTCGCTCGAGCAGCTCGCGGAGTCCACCCGCGACCTCCCCGGCCTCGGCCGGCAGCTCGGCCGCCTCGAGCCCGCCCTCGACGACCTGAGCGGGAGCGTCGGCTCCTTGCAGGACTCCGCGCAGCAGCTCAGCGTCGCCGTCGTGCCGCTCGGCCGCCTCGTCGAGCGCCTGCCCGGCCGGAGCAAGCGCTCGGGCTCCTGAGCCTCAGCGCAGCCGCACGGAGAGGCAGGTCACGCAGCCCTCGAGCTTCTCGAACTCGCTGATCGGGACCCGCTCGACCCCGAGGCCGCGGGCGGCGAGCAGCTCGGCCGTCCCGGGCGCGTCGTCGGACATGACCACCGCGCCGTCCCCGAGGTCCACGACGGCGGTGCCGTGCTCCTCGGGGACCCCGAGGAAGCGCGGGTAGGCCCCGGGGTCGTCCACGTTGGGCTCCCAGCCGATGACCGTGCCGTCGGGCAGGGCGGTCACGCCGGACTTCAGGTGGAGCACCTTCGCGACGGGGACGGGGGTGACCGTCCAGCCCCGGGGCTCGAGCAGCTCCGCGAGCTGGGAGATGCCCGCGGCGTCCGTCCGCGAGCCCTGGCCGACGTAGGCCGTGCGGCCGACCTTCAGCACGTCGCCGCCGTCCAGGTGGCCCGGCGGCGCGATGCGGGCGACCTCGAGCTCGAGGCCCTGCGCGACGAGCCCCCGGAGCGCGCGCTCCGTCGAGGCGACCTCGCCCACCCGGGACGCCGCACCCGGGCTCGTCAGCACCGCGAGGTCCCCGAAGACGACCACCGTGTCCTCGATGAAGACGCCGTCTGGGTGCTCGTCGACCGGCTCGGCCTCCGTGACGGTCCACCCGCGCGCGCGGAACGCCGCCACGTAGCCCTCCCACTGCTCCAGCGCGAGTCCCGGGTCGACGGGACTGCGCTCGAGGTGGGTCACCTCGCCCTCCGCCAGGCGCGGGGAGGGACGGCGGACGAGCAGGTGGCCGGGCACGCCCGCCATCGTCGCCGCTGCGGCCCCGCGGGTCCAGCCCGCCCGGTTCGGGCACCGGTAGGTTCGGCCCGCCCGCCCCCACCCTGACGCCGAGGAGCCCGCATGCCCCGCCCCGCCCGAGCGACCCCCGACCGCCGCACGACCGCCATGGCGGCGATCGGGGCGACGGTCGCGACCGGCGCCGCGTTCGCCCCCGCCCCCCTGCTCGGCCTCTTCGGCATCCCGCGCGCCGACGTCTCCGGGGCGGCCGTGCTCGGCTGGCGGCTCATGGCCGTGCGGACCGCGGCCATCAGCGCCCTGGCCGCACGCGGGGACGCGACCGCCCGCGACGCCTTCCTCCCCGTCCAGCTCCTCGACCAGGCCGCGTGGTGGTGGGGGCACCGGCGCGGCGAGCTGCCCCTGCGGACCGCCGTGATCGCCTCGGCGACCTCCGGCGCGATCATCGCCCTGGACCTCTCGCGCCGCCGCGACGGCTGAGCGGGCGCCGCCTCGGGGGTCGCGCGCGGCGAGGCGAGGGCGACGGCCAGGCCGATGCGGCGGCCGGTCCGCCGCGACCTCCACGTCCTCCTCCGCGAGGGTCCGCCCGCTCGACGCATCCTGGGCGAGCGTGAGGCCCCTCGGCGCTCCGAAGCGCTCCCCGGGCGTCACGACCTGTCCCGAAGCTGCCACGAGCCGCTCGAATGCACCAGGCGCTCACCGCGTCCCCATGGGTCGCCGAAGCCGGAGGACATGAGGCGTCGCACGAAGCAGGCATCGGCTCTCGCCGCCGCCCTGATCCTGCCCTGGGCCGGGGTGGCGCAGGCGGGCGCGGGGCGGGGGCAAGTCGTCACGGGGAGCGTGGGTTCGAGCTCTGGGGTCCTTTGGGACGTCCTGGTCGAGGTCTCGCCCCCGCGGCCGTCTCGACCCGGGGCCGGCGCGGATGAGGGCGCGATCCACGTCACCACGATCACGACGACGTTGTCCCCGGGGCTCTGACCCGCCCGATGCGCACGCCCGCGTGCTGCTGCGCGGCGGCCACCGCCGTCGCGGTCCTCTGCGGCGCCGCCGCGACGCCGGCGACGGCCCTGCCCCGCCCACCCTTCGTGCTCACCGGAGCGCAAGGGGCCTGGTACCCCGTGGTCGCCGCCGGCCCGGGGCGAACAGTGCACGTCACCGTCCGCGTGCGCAGCCGCACGAGCCGCCCGCTGGTGGTGCGCCTGCAGGCGGCCGACGTCGTCACCGCGCGTCGCGGCGGTCCCCTCTTCCGGACTGCGGCGCCGCGGGGACCCGGGCGGTGGCTCGACCTCCCCACGCGGGACGTGCGCCTGCCCGGTGGCGCCGCGCGGACCGTCCACCTCACCCTCCGCGTCCCGGGGGACGCCACCCCCGGCTCGCACTACGCCGGAGTCGTCGGCGTGGACCGCCGCACGCTGCGGCGAACCGTCCCGGCCCCTTCTGCGCCGGCGTCGGGCGTGCCCGTACGTCGGCTGACCCGCGTGGCCCTCCCGGTCCACGTCATCCTCCCGGGTCGGGCGGTCCGGCGGCTGGCCCTCGGCAAGGTCTCCTTCGCGGCCGACGTCACGGGCAGCCGGGTCGACGTGGGCCTGCGGAACACGGGCAACCTGCTCGTCGGCAGGACCGCCGTCGACCTGAGGATCGCGGGCGACGGCCGCTGGTTCGGCCACCACCGCGCTCAGCTTGCCGGCATCCTGCCCGGCACGGGGGCGACCCACGCCGTGTCGTGGCGGGGCACCCCGCCGGTTCCCGGCACCTACTGGGTCACGGGCACGATCACGCCGTCGGGCGCGCCTGCGATCCGGGTCCAGCAGCCCGTCAGCTTCGGTGCGGGCGATCTCGCGGAGCTGCGGCGTCTCACGGGCGTCGCTCCGCCGGCCGGGCCGTTGCGCCGCCTGGGCCCGCCGGCCGGCCTCGCGGTCCTTGCGGCAGTGCTCGCCACGGGCGCGCTGGTCGCCGTTCCGCGCCGACGCCGTCCTCGCCGCGACGCCCGAGCTGTCCGGCTCGGCGCCGCTCCGGGTGCGGCCGGGGGGTGGGAGTGGGCGGTCGACGACCTCCCGGTCGACTTGCCGCGCGACGTGGGCCTCGAGCTCGGCCGGGGCGGTCCCGCGCGCGAGACGGTGCGGGCGTAGGGCGGTCGGGTGGTCCCCCGGCCGTCCCAGCGCCTTCCGGGCAAGTCGTCAGGTGCCCCCACCGTCTGCGGGACCGACGGCCAACCTCCCGAGGGTCATCAGGACCCTACGCACGCCCCTCGCCAGGCCGATCGGACACCCATGCCCCATCACCCCACCGCCATCACGTGCTCCACCGGCCTCCCGGGCGCGGGCGAGCTCGTCGGCGCCCTCGACGAGCCGGGGCCCGGGCCCCGCGTGCTCGACGTCGTCAGCCTCGGTGCCTTCCAGCCCGTGGCGATGCCCCTGTGGGTCCTGGGTCCCGACGCCGGTCCAGCCCTCGGCGCGGCCGTCCGGCGCATCGCCGGCGAGCTCGGCGGTCAGGGGTACTTGGTGGGCGAGGGTGCCATCGCCGTCCTCGCCCGGCCCTGGGTGCTGGAGGGGGCGGTCGGGACCCGGCTGGAGGCAGCGCTGCGCGAGCGACTGCCCGGCTACTGCGAGACCATGCTGCAAGCGCGCGTGGCGCTTCCCGGGGAGCCCGGGGACGGCGCCGAGGCGCTGCGGCTGGCGTTCCGGCGGCTGGCCGCGCGAGCCGCGGGCCACCACCGTTCGCCCGAGGCCCAGGTGCGAGATGTGCTGCTCCAGCTGCTGACGGAGCGCGCGGAGCAGGGCTGCGCCATCCGGCGGACGGCGGTGGTCGCCAACGCCGTCGCGATCGCCCGGCGGATGCACTTCGAGCGCGGGGAGCTCGAGCAGCTCATCCGCGCTGCGGAGCTGCAGGACGTCGGCCTGGTCGGGCTCGGCACCGACGGGCCGCTCACCGCCGCCGAGCGCTCCCGGATCCGCGAGCACCCCCTGCTGGCGCAGCGGATCGTCGGTGCTGCCCCGAGCCTGGTCCGCGCGGCCGCCATCATCCGGTCCTGCTACGAGCGCTACGACGGGACGGGTACCCCGATGGGCTCTCAGGCGAGCAGATCCCGCGCAGCGCCCGCGTCATCTCGGTCTGCGTCGCCTTCCACGCGATGACCTCCCCGCGGCCCTACCGCCCGGCGATCACGGAGTCCGAGGCGCTCGACGAGCTCGTGCGGTGCAGCGGATCGCACTTCGATCCGGCGGTGGTCGCGACCTTCGCCGACGTCGTCATGCCCGGCGTCGGGTCACCACGCGACCCTGCAGCCAGCCCGTCGCCCGGGTGACGCCGTCGCAGACGGGGTCGATCGACTCATCGTCCTTCGAGCAGCGCGTGGCGCACGGTCGCCATGACGCGCTGTGCGTCCTGGAGCTCCTCCCTGTCCGCGCCCGCGTCGAGCTGGAGCACCTGGAGCGTCGTTGCACCGATGCGGCTCACGAAGGTCTCGCACTCGAGCAGCGACGCCCCACCGACCTCGGCCGTCCGGACCAGGGCCACCGTGTCCCGACGTGCCGCCTCGAAGTCCGGGGTACGGCAGGCCGCGGCCAGGGCTCCGAGCCAGCGCGCGACGGCCCCCCGCGCGCGGTCGTCGGCGAACCAGCCGCGCGTCGGGCCGTCGTACATCCGGCCCACCACCCGCTCGACGATCTGTGGCCCGTGCACCTCGAGCACGGCCGCCAGCCGCGGCGTCGTCCCGGCGGGCGCGCCGCAGAGGTTCAGACGCGGGCGGCTCGCGGCCGGCCCGAGGCGCTTGAGGTCGGCGACGTGGAAGCGGCGGTGGCCGCCCTGGGTCCGCTGGACCGTGATGCGGCCCTCGTCCGTCCAGCGCCGCAGGGTGCTCGCCGACACCCCGAGCGCGGTCGCAGCCTCGCCGAGCCCGATCCACCCGGCCGCGGTGCCCGGCGCGATGGGCGACGCGACGGCGAAGAGCTGCTTGGGGCGTGCAGCGATCCAGGACTCGACCGCATCCGCGGGCATCGGCGGGCTGAACAGGTGGCCCTGGACCTGGTCGCACCCCAACGAGGCGAGCAGGAGGCCCTGCTCGACGGTCTCCACCCCCTCTCCGACCAGCGTCAGCCCCAGCGCCTGGGCCATGGCCGTCACCGCCTCGACGATGGGTCGCTCGGTGCCGTCGGCCGAGGTGCACCCCGACACGAAGAGCCGATCGAGCTTCAGCCCGGCCAGCGGGAAGCGGGCGAGGTGGCTGAGGGACGAGAACCCGGTTCCGAAGTCGTCGAGGACGACCCGCACGCCGAGGTCCGCCAGGCGCTGGAGGGTGGTCGCCGTCTCGGCAGGGTCCTCGCGGAACAGGAGGGTCTCGGTGATCTCCAGCTCGATCCGCTCCGCGGGCGCGCCCGTCTCGTCGAGGATCTCGGCCACCCGCTCCACGAAGCCGGTCTGCTCGAGCTCCCGGGCGGAGACGTTGACCGCCACGCGGGCCCATTCGTGGTCGCCCCACCGCCGCACCTGCCGGCACGCTTCGGTCAGGACCCAGCGGCCCAGGGGGACGATGAGGTCCGAGCGCTCCGCGATCGCGATGAACGCCGTCGCGGGCACGGGTCCCCGCGACGGGTGGTCCCAGCGGACGAGCGCCTCGAAGCCGACGACGCGCTCGTCGGGCAGGGTGAGCTTGGGCTGGAAGTGGAGGTCGAGCGCCCCGCTGCGCACGGCGTGGCGCAGGTCCTGCTCCAGCGAGAGCTCCTCCCGGAAGTCCCCGCGCATGGCCGGCGCGAAGAGCTCCTCGGCCCGTGTGCCGTCCGCGTCGGCGACCGCGATGCCGACGCTCGCCGTGACCCCCACGGTCCCGACGGGGAGCGCGAACGGCTCGCGGAGTGCGGCCGGGATGCGCTGGGCGCAGGCCGTCGCAGCTCGCGTGTCGGCGAGCTCCTCCGAGACGAGCAAGAACGCGGCGCCGCCGCGTCGGTCGTCGGCGGTCTCGACCAGTGGCTGGTAGCGGGCCTTGCCCGCCTCGAGCGCCCGCTGCGTGCTGCGCCGTTCGGAGACGTCACGGAAGAAGAGGAAGTGCCCCGTGAGCGCGCCGTCGCCCCCGTGGCTGGGGCTGACGACCACCGTCTCGTCGAACCAGGACCCGTCGGCGCGCAGGCCCCGGACCTCGACCGACGCGGGCTCGTCCCCGGTGGCCTCGGCCAGGCCGCGCTCCAGAGCCGCGTGGTCGTCGGGATGCACGATGGCCGTCCACGGCAGGCCGACGAGGTCGGCCTGGGCATGGCCCGTGGCTCGTGCGGCGTACTGGTTCGCGGTCCGGCTGATCCCGGACAGGTCGACTTGGACGATGCCGACCACGGCCGCGTCGAGGGCGGCGTGCGCCGCGCGAGCGCCTCCTCCTGGCGCTTGTGCTCCGTGACGTCGTCGAGGACGAGGACGGCGCGCGGCGCCTCGGGCGCGTCGGGGACGGCGCAGCCGGACACCCGGCACCAGACGACGCTCCCGTCGCCCCGCACCAGGCGCCACTCCCCGTGACGGGGCGCCTGCGCGAGTATCTCGTGCAGGACGTCGGTCTGCACACGACGGTCCTGCCAGTGCGCGAGCTCTTCGAGGCAGCGGCCGACGAGCGCGCCGTCAGGACGGCCGAGCAGCTGGTGCGCCCGGGAGTCGGCGTCCGTGACCCGGCTCTCGTGCCCGTGTGTTCGACGACCAGGTGGGCGAGCGGCGCACGCTCGGAGGCGTCCCGGGCGTGGGCGTGGAGTGCTGCCCACGCGGCGCCGTCAGGGTCCGGGGCGGTGCGGTCGGCGGGCGGGCAGGCGTGCGTGCTGGGGAAGGGCGGCGCGGTGTGGGGCAACGTCGGGCTCGATTCCGTCTGAGGCGACACGCTCGCGGCGCATCGCACGGTGTACCCGACCATCGGCATCGTGGCACGCTGCCGCTATCCCCTCTCCGGGGGAACCCCCGGCGGACGGACACGTCCTCTTCGCCTGGTGAGTACCCCGGTTGGGGGGACGCGCGCGTCAGACCGGGCCTCGCCGGTGCGCCCAGTGGTCGGGGGCCAGGGCCACGGCCATGCGATCCGGCGGCCCGGTTCGCAGCGCCGTCCAGGGCCGCCGGGGCGAAGAGCGGCCCTCGAGGCGTCGTGGCACAGGGTGAGCAGCCCGACGGCGCGGCCCGCGGCGCGCAGCGCCACGACCACCATCGCGCGGGGGGCGATCGCCCGCAGGAGCTCGAGGTGGGCAGGGTCCCGGGCGTGGGCCCGCAGCACCGCGGGGGTGATGGGGGTGACGACGAGCGGCGCGCCGCTGCCGAGCACCGCGAGCCTGGGCGAGGCCCCCGACGCCGGCCACCCCGCCTCCAGGCGCGCCAAGCGCGCGAGCTGCTCCGGTCGGGGTGGGCCAGGGCCACCCGGCGCAGCGCGCCGGCGGGATCGAGCACGTCGAGGGCGCACCCGTCGGCCAGCCCGGGGCGAGGCGCTCCGCGACCCGCTGCAGCACGTCCGTCCCAGCCCCGGTCGCGTCGAGCAGGACGCCCACGTCGAACGCCGTCTGTCGCCGGTGCTCGCCCTGGACGGCCTGGGTCACGTCCTCGACGATGTTCACCACCAGGGGTCCGTCGGGGTCGTCGAGCCGCCGGGAGGTCGTGCGCAACCACTGCGTGCGGCCCGTCGCACGCTCGACGCTCCGGGTCAGCAGGGGCGCGGCGGGCTCCCCCCGGTGCAGCTTCCGGCTCGGCAGCTCGTCCGGGGAGAGCGGGCGGCCGTGCTCGTCGGTGGCCGTGAAGCGCTCGAGCCAGCTCCCGGACGGCCGGGTGAGCAGCTCGGCGGGGCTGTTGGCGCCGAAGAGCCGGGCGGCCGCCTCGTTGGCGTAGGCGAAGCGCCCCTCGGGATCCGTGACGCTGACGGCCTCGCCGAGCGCCGCCAGCACCTGCTCGAGCCGCCGCCGGGTCGCCTGCATGCCGTTCAGGACGTTGGCATTGGCCAGGCCGCCTGCCGCGCGGGCACCCGCCTCGGCCATGAGCGCGAGGGTGGCGGCGTCGGGCACCGGCCGTGCCCCGCGTCCGCCCATCCCCCAGCAGGCGAGCACGTCGCCCGAGGCGTCCACGAGGGGGGACCGCGAGCCACCAGCCCAGGCCGAGCAGGTGCCCGGTCCCGGTCGGGGAGCGCGGCACGCTCGGGTCGTGGACCACGAGCTGCGGTCCGCCGCCCCGCAGCGCCGCCCACGTCGCCGTCCCCGGCGGCAGGGGTGGCGCGGCGCCCTGCAGTCGTGCACCGAGCTGGTCGTCCCCGGACACGGCGGCGGCCAGGCGCCGGAGGCTCCCGTGCTCGGCCACGTCGACGCAGGCCACGTCCGCGAACGGCCCGAGCACGAGGTGGCAGAGCCGCTCGAAGCCCTCCTGCGGCCAGGCGGCGGAGCCCGCGAGCGCGCTCGCGGCCACCAGCAGCCGGCTTTCGGCCTCGTCTCGCGGGACGACGCCGTCCCCCGTGACCCCGGGCGCGCGGAAGACCATGCGCACCGCGGTGCCCGCGCCCCCCGGGCCGCTGCGCACGTCCATCCGGGCGGCGACCTTGCCCATGGTGGGCAGGCCCATGCCGAGGCCGGGGGAGTCCGAGCGCGGCTGCATCCCGCGGCCGTCGTCGTGCACCTCGAAGACCAGCTCGCCTTGCGCGGCCTCGCAGCGCAGGCCCACCCGGCCCGGCTCCCGGTCGACGAAGGCGTGCACCACCGCGTTGGTCGCCGCCTCGGTGACCGCGAGCATCGCGAGGTGCACCGTCTCGACGTCCGCGCCGTGCTCCTCGCAGAAGGTGCGGGCAGCGGCACGCAGCTGCGCGACGCTGCGCGACGTGGCCGGGAGCGTCCACGTCGGCGAGCGGTCCTCCGCCTGCTGCTGGCCCGCGGCCACGGGCTCGTGACTACCCGGCGCCCGTCATGCCACGCCCGGCGCACGCGCGGGCAGGTGCGCGGACGGCCCAGGTGGTACCCCTGGCCGTAGTCGACTCCCAGCTCCGTCAGCAGCTTCACGGTCGCGTCGTCGGCCACCCGCTCGCGATCACCTGCGCGCCGAGCCCGCGAGCGATGTCGACCACGGCGCGGACCACGAGCTGGTCGGTCGCGGAGCTCGGCAGGCGGTCGATGAACTCGCCGTCGACCTTCAGGAAGTCGAAGACGAGGTGCTTGAGGTAGTAGAAGCTCGCGAAGCCGGCGCCGAAGTCGTCCAGGGCGAGCTTGCATCCGAGGTCGCGCAGCCGGCGGGCCAGCGCGACGGCGCGGGCCACGTCGGTGATCGCCGCGGTCTCGGTGACCTCGATGGTCAGCGAGCCCTCGGGGATCGGCTGCTCGGCCAGCAGCCGGGAGAGGTCCTCCACGATCCGCGGGTCCTGCACCGTGCGGGCGGAGAAGTTCACCGCGAGGGAGAGGTCCCGGCCCGCGAGGCCCGCGTCGTGCAGCGCGTCGACCGCGCGGCGCAGCACCCAGCGGTCGATGTCGACCACCTGCCCTGCCGCTCGGCGTGCTGCAGGAACGCGTCGGGGCGCAGCAGCGTCCCGTCCTCTGACCGCAGGCGCAGGAGCAGCTCGTAGGCCTCGCGGCCGCGCGCCGCGTCCTGGAGCGCGATCACGGGCTGCGCGTGCAGCACGAAGTGCGTCCTCGAGCAGCGCCCGCCGCAGGCGGCCCGTCAGCCCCGCGCGCGAGCTGACCTCCTCGCGGCGACGGTCACCGTGCTCGTAGGCGACCACGGCGTCCTTGCCCGCGTCCTTGGCCTCGTACATCGCGATGTCCGCCTCGACCAGCAGCCCCTCCGCGTCGCGGTCCCCGTGCCCGCCGAGGGTGGTCAGCCCGACCGAGGCGGTGACTTCGGCGTGGCGTCCGTCGCGGACCACGCGACCCTCCTCGCGCACCGCCTCGACCAGCACGGCCGCCAGGCCGCGCCCCGTCTCGAGGTCCGTCCCGCGCAGCACCACGGCGAACTCGTCC
Source organism: uncultured Solirubrobacteraceae bacterium (assembly GCA_963844155.1). Classification (GTDB taxonomy): domain Bacteria; phylum Actinomycetota; class Thermoleophilia; order Solirubrobacterales; family Solirubrobacteraceae; genus Paraconexibacter. The sequence continues at coordinate 732,151 of CAWJMY010000001.1, read as the reverse complement.
CCGCCGAGCCGGGCGACGAGGTCGCTGGGGCGCAGCTTCCGGCGGAGGGCCGCGCCGACGCGGGCGAGCAGCTCGTCGCCGACGGAGTGCCCGAAGGCGTCGTTGACGTCCTTGAAGCCGTCCAGGTCGAGCAGCAGCAGGCAGGCCTGCCCGCCGAGGCGGCGACCACGAGCGACACCTCGCGCTCGAGCTCGCTCTCGAAGCGGCTGCGGCTGCACAGGCCCGTGAGCGCATCGACGTCGGCGAGGTGACGCAGCTGCCCCTCGAAGCGCTTGCGCTCCGTGATGTCCTGGACCTGCAGGAGCAGCAGGGGCTCCCCGGTGGGGCCCGTCAGCGCGACGGGCTCCACCCGCGCCCACACCGCTGAGCCGTCCCGGTGGCACAGCCGCAGCTCGGTGGCGGCCGGGCGCCCGGCGCGGACGTCGGTGAACATCCGCCGGCCCGGCAGCGCGTCGTCGGGGTGGACGAAGCCACGGGCGCCGCGCCCGACGACGTCTCCCGGCGCCGCACCCACCATCCGTGCGAACGCCTCGTTGCACCGCAGGACCGTCGGGTCGTCGCCCGCGGACTCCGCCACCAGGTAGCCCGTCGGCGCGTGCTGGAACGTCGTCTCGAAGAGGCGGCGCGTCGCGTCGAGCTCGCGCATCGCGTCGTGGCGGTCCGTCACGTCGAGCGCGTGGACGAGGGTCAGCCGCTGCCCCTCGGCGGGGAGGTCGGAGGTCTGCAGGCGCAGGCGCAGGGTGCGGCCGTCCGGCGCGACCATGCGCAGCTCCTGCCCGTTGACCGCCGTGGCCGGGGGGACGAGCTCGCGGTCGTCCGCATGGACGAACTCCCGCGGGCGCCGGCCGACGAGCGCCTCGGTCTCCACGCCCACCAGCGCGGCGATGGCCCGGTTGGCGCGCAGGATCTGGCCGTCGGCGACGAGGAGCATCCCCACGGGCGCCTCGACGAAGGACTGCTCGAAGCGCTCGACGGCACGGCGCTCGGACGTCTCGCCGGCCTTGCGGGCGCTCACGTCGCGGGAGGAGCCGTGGACCTCGATGACGCGGCCCGTCACGGGCGTCCGCACCACCCGCAGGTCCGACTGCAGCCAGGCCGACGTGCCGTCCGGGCGCCGGACGCGGTACTCGGCCCAGGTGGCCGGCTGCTCGGTCACCAGCCGGGCCAGACCGCCTCCAACCTGGGGCGGTCCCGGGCGTCGACGAGCGCCCACCAGGCGTCCTGGTGGGTGAACGTGGCCGGTTCGAGCCCGAGGACGATCCGGGCGGCGGGCGAGACGTAGAGCACGGTGCCATCTGGCGTGGTCCGCGTGATCATGTCCGTCGAGCGCTCGGCGAGCAGGCGGAAGTCATGCTCGGAGCGGCGCAGGCGCTCCTCCGCCGCGACCGTGGCGGTGACGTCGAAGGAGGTCGCGGTCCCCCCGATGACCTCCTCGTCGTCCAGGACGGGTTGGAAGGAGGTCTCGAAGACGGCGCTTCCGTCCGCGGTCGGCAGCCGCACGACGAGCGTGGCGCCGTCGAGGGCGCGCTCGTACAGCGGGGCCAGCGGGCCCAGACCGGCGCGGGCAGGACGTCGGGGACCCGACGGCCGATGATGCGCTCCGCGGGATGGCCGTGGCGCTCGGCCGCTGCTCCCTGCACCGCGACGATGCGCAGGTCGCGGTCGAACACCACAAGCGAGAGCCGCTCGACCCCGGCGACGCCCAGCTCCGCGAGCCGGGACGACGCCTGCGCCGCGCCACGGAGCCGCATCAGGGCCCGGCGCGACGGTGGGGGCGGCAGGGGCTCATGGGGCAATCATGCGGGGTCGGGAGGCAACGGCCAGACCGTCGACGCGCCAGGATCCGGTGCCCACGGGTCCGCGACTGCTTTGGAAGCGCAGGGCCATGGCGGCAAGTCCACCACACCCGGCACAACGAGCGCGGCGACGCTGCGGACGTGGTCGTCAAGGTCGGGCTCCCGCTCTCGCAGGACCCTCGTCAGGACCTCCCCGCCATCGGCGTGCTCAGCTCCACGACCGTCCACCACCGCGTCGAGCGTTGCGCGCCAGCCCTCGCCGCCGATGGCGTGCGCTCGGACGCTCGCCGTGAGGCCGCAGTCGTGGATGCTGCCGATCTCGCGACACCCCGCGTGATCGCCGAGGTCACCCCCGCGAGCGCGGCATCCGTCGCCCACCCCGTCAGCAGGACCGCGAAGTGGTCGTCGTCGAGGCGGCCGACCAGGTCGGTCGGCTGCGACGCGTCACGGATCGTGCGCGCGCAGTTGCGCAGCAGCAGGTCGGCTTTCATCGCACCGTGGAGGCGGCGGATCCCTTCGAGTCCCTCCAGTCGCAGCACCACCAGCATGCTGGGACCGGAGGTCGGGACCCGGCGCCGGAGGGTCTCCTGCACCTCCGTCTGCCACGCGCGGCCGCGCAGCACCATGGAGACGGGGTCGACGGTCGCGACCGTCCTCAGGCGTTCGGCGATGTCCTCCTTCGCCGAGCCCGCCGTCTCGCGACGGAGGGCCGCGACCAGGACCCGGGCGCCAGCACTGACCAGGTCGTGCTCCGGAGCGGTCAGGGCGCCGGGAGTCGGCGCCGTGACGAGCAGGCTGAGTGCCGGAACGCCCGACGCCAGCTCGACGATGCCGCACGCGTAGCTCTGGGCGGCGGCGGCGCGGAGGAGCCCGAGTGTCGCTGCGACCGGATCCGCCGCCACCCCGTCGCCGAGGACCGGCAGCTCGCCCGTGGCCACGCGCGGGCAGGGCGCCTGGTCCAGCGGGACGCTGCGCGCCGCACCCAGTGCACCCGGACCCCCGGAGCTGATGACCCGCCAGCGGGCGCGCGACGTGTCGAGGAATGCGCCGCGGACCGCCGCGTCGGAGCGTCGCCGACACCACGGCGACGACGTGGTCCGCCGCGTCGCGCACCCCATCACGCGATCGAGGAAGCTGCGGGGCGGCGCGGTGGCCGCTTCCGAGCGCTTTGGGGGCGCCGGGTCGCGCCGTCAGGGGAAACGCCACCGCCTTGACGAAGTCGCCCCGCTCCAGGGGCTGCGGACGGGCGAGCAGCCAGCCTGGCCGAAGGGCACGCCGAGCGCGGAGCGCCTCGACTCGGCCTCCGTCCGACCCCCTCCGCGATCACGCCGGCTCGATCTCCGGGCGAAGGCCACGCCGCGGCCACGAGCGCCCGCCGCCGGTGATCACGATCGATGGTGTCGATGAGGACACGGTCGAGCTTGATGAAGTCCGGGTTGAGCTCGAGGATGTGGCGCAGCGAGGCGACGCCCGCCCCCGTGTCGTCGATGGCGAGCCGCCCGCCCTCGCCGCGCCACTCCACCAGGCGCGCGGCCAGCGTCGTGGAGTCCTCGACGGGCGCGCGCTCGATCATCTCGATCACGAGGCGGGGCAGGACCGGCGCGATCACGGCGTCGAAGCGTGGGTTGAGCAGCGTCGCGGGTGCGGCGTTGATCGACATGAGCACGTCCTCGGGCAGCGCGTCGACGCAGGCCACTGCGATTTGCGCGGCGCAGAGCTCGAGCTCGGCCGCGAGGCCGAGGCGCTCCGCCGCCCGGAACCAGGCGGCGGTTCTCCGAGCGTGGCGTCGCGAAGCGCAGAGCGCCTCCGCCGCCACGATCCGGCCCGTGCCCAGGTCCGCGACGGGTTGCCACTCCACGTCGAGCAGCCTGCCTTCGACGACCCGGCGCAGCGCGGCGCGCTCGAGCTCGTCGCGCTCCCCTGCCGCCGCGTCGGGCGTCGGGTGCGGCGTCGCCGTGGACGCTGCGACCTCACGCGGGGGGCCGTCGTTCCCCGGGCGACGCGACAGCGCCTGGAGCAGCGCCTCGCGCGCGGCCGGCCAGGGCGTTCATTTGGACTGAGCCGCAGGCATCCCCACTCCAGCTCGACAACCGCGTTCTCGATCTCGGCCTGGCCCGAGATCGCGACGACGCGGACACCCGGATCCTGCGCCAGTGCGGGCACGGGCGACCGCCTTCCAGCCCCCTGTCGGAGGTGGTGCAGGCCGACGACGACGAGGTCCGCGTCGCCGGGGCCAGCTCGTCGAGGGCGGCGGACAGGCTGCGGGCGAAGGCCACGAGCTCGAAGCGCAGGATCGCGGCCGAGTCCGCGTGGAGAGCGCCATGGCGAAGATGTCGTGGGCGGCGACGACGAGCACCCGCGCGGGACCCGGGCTGCCCTCGATCGATCCGGGGCGGTGGTGTTCGGGATGCTCATCTTCCCTGGCTCGGATCCAGCGGCCGCTCGCCGTACCCTCCGGGAGGTTCGGCGAGCCCGCCAGGGGTTCGGCGCCCTCCGGGCCGCCCCGCACGGTTCGCGGCCGCCACCGGCGCCCATCGCCGCCAACCTCCCATCGCCTACCACGCGCTGCAGGACTGCCGCCGTACGGGCCTGCTCCACTACCCGGCGGGAGCGGCCCGCGGCGACGCACGGGCTCCGGGCCAGGCGTCGCGACGTTCGGCCAGCCAGCCCGACGCCTCGACCATGTCGTCCGTGACGAGGTCGAAGGCATCCCGAGCCGCGCTCGACGCCGCGCCGGACCGCGGCCTCGCCGCAGCACCGCGAGCGGCGGCTGTGGAGCGCCTCCAGGCGTTGGGTCGCGGTGAGCGCGCGGCTGGGACGGCTTCCGGGCTCTTGACGGAGAGCAGGACCACCTTCGGCGCGCGGAACGCGACGAAGTCCACCAGGAACCCGACGGGCGTCTCCGCACCGAGGAAGGCGACGCGCCACTCCTGCGAGGCGAGCAGTGCCTGGAGTGCTTGCGCCCCGAGGGTGTGGCGCTCCGGGGCGACGCAGGCGACGACGGCCAGGGGTGCCGTGTGCGGCAGAGCCCGGCCGGGAGGGTCCACCTCGACGATGACGGCGGCGGTGATCTCGCTGGCCATGTGCTCGTCGGCGATGCCCAGCTCCTGGGTCGCCCACGCGACCGACGTCCTGCATGGCGTGTCCGAGGACCGCCTCGGAGACGGTGGTCACGGCACGCCGGCCTGCAGTGCCTCCTCGACCACCTCCTTCGTCGTGGCGCGATCGCTGTCCAGTATGGCCCGGAGGTAGCGCTGTGCGGCGACCTGCAGGGCCTGCTCCTGGCTCGCCCCGACCTGCGCGGACGGTCGGGTCATCGATCCTCCAGGACCACTTGCCCGACCAGCGCGAGCGCGCGACGTGCATCCACCGCCTCGGCCTGGGAGATGCCGGATCCCCTTGAGGACCGGCAGGATCGTGGCCGCGAACCGTTCGAGGAAGAGGGAGCAATCGAGCAGCGAGGCCCCGCCCACCTCCGCCGTGCGACGAGCGTGGCGGTCTCCTGCGTGTGGGGCCCCACTCGCCGTCGCGGCAGGATGACGTCAGCGCGGCCAGCCAGCGCGCGACGGGGCATCGGGCGCGGTCCGAGGAGAACCAGCCGCCCGACGGACGCTCGTAGAGGTGGCTGACGACCCCGTCGACGATGCGCTTCCCGTGGGCGTCCAGCGCGTCCGCCAGGCACGGGACCGCCGGTTCGGGGCTTTGCTGACGAGCAGGCGGGGGCGCGAGAGCGTCGGGGTCAGGCCCTTGAGGTCGGCGACGGCGAAGCGCCGGTGGCTGCCCTCCGTGTGCTGCACCGCCACGCGACCGTCATCGGCCCAGCGCTGCAGCGTGCTCGTGGAGACCCCGAGGGCGGCTGCGGCCTCGCCGAGGGTCAACGCTCCGGAGGGGGCTGTGTCGCCACGGACTCCACGGCCGTCCCGAGGCGTTTCTGCCGCGGTGCGACCCACGACTCGACCTCGCCCGCCGGCATCGCCCGGCCGAAGAGCCAGCCCTGCGCCTGGTCGCAGCCGAGCCCGGCGAGCAGCAAGCCCTGGTCGACGGTCTCGACGCCCTCCCCGACGAGCGTCAGCCCGAGGGCGTGCGCCATGGCGACCACGGCCTCGATGATCGGTCGCTCGGTCGGGTCGGCCGGGGTGAAGCCCGAGATGAACATGCGATCGAGCTTCAGCCCCGCGAGGGGGAAGCGCTCGAGGTAGCTCAGCGACGAGTAGCCCTTCCCGAAGTCGTCGAGGACGACACGGACGCCGAGCTCCCGCAGCCGGCCGAGGGCCGTGGCCGTGACGGCCGGGTCCTGGTGGAAGAGGACGGTCTCCGTGATCTCGAGCTCGATGCGCTCCGCCGCCACGCCCGTCTCCTCGAGGACTCCGCGGACCCGATCGACGAAGCCGGGCTGGTCGATCTCCCTGGCCGAGACGTTCACGGCCACGTGGGCCCAGGGTCGGTCGCCCCAGCGCCGAACTTGCCGGCAGGCCTCGCGCAGGACCCACGACCCGAGGTCCACGATGAGGCTCGAGTGCTCCGCGATGCGGATGAAGTCCGCAGGGGGCACCATGCCCCGCGTCGGGTGGTTCCAGCGCAGCAGCGCCTCGAAGCCCGTGATGCGCTCGTCGGGGAGGGTCAGCTTGGGCTGGAAGTGCAGGCTGAGCTGCTCCGTGCCCAGGGCGCGGCGCAGGTCCTGCTCGAGCGAGAGCTCCGCCACCAGGTCGCCGCGCATGGCCGCGTCGAAGATCTCGACCCTGCCGCCGCCGGCCTTCTTGGCGCGGTACATCGCGGTGTCCGCGTCGCGGAGGAGGGCTTCGGCCTCCGTCCCGCTCGACCGCGAGAGGCTGAGCCCGATGCTCGCGGAGGTCGTGACGCCCCCGACGGAGAGGTCGAACGGCTTCCCGAGCGCCAGGAGGATGCGCTGGGCGACCCGCACGGCGGTGTCCACGTCGTCGAGGTCCTCGAAGACCACGATGAACTCATCCCCGCCGAAGCGCCCCACGGTGTCCCCGTTGCGCACGGCGGCCTGCAGGCGGGGCACCACCGCGCGCAGCAGCTCGTCGCCGATGCTGTGCCCGAAGCCGTCGTTGACGGTCTTGAACCCGTCGAGGTCCAGGAACATCACGCCGACGAGGCCGTCCCTCCGCTCCGCCGAGCGCAGTGCGTGGCCCAGCCGGTCGTCCAGGAGCGCGCGATTCGGCAGCCCGGTCAGCCGTCGTAGAGGACCAGGCGGGCCACCTGCTCTTCCGCGAGCTTGCGCTCCGTGGTGTCGCTGACCATCGCGAGCGTGCCCCCGTCGGCGCCACGCATCGGTGCGGTCGAGACCATGGCCCAGAGCGTCGAGCCGTCGGCGCGGTGGAAGCCGACGTCCGGCTTGCCGTCCGTGCCGAACTGGTGGTGCAGCTCCGCGATCGTGCGCCTCTGCTCGCCGGCGCCGAGGAAGTCCGAGAAGGGCCGGCCGACCATCTGGTGTGGCGTGTGCCCCAGCAGCTCGGCCATGCGAGGGTTGACGAACGTCGTCACGTCGTCTGCGCCCACGACCCAGACACCGTCGTTCGCCGTCTCGATGATGCGCCGGAAGCGGACCTCGCTCTCCTCGAGCGCCCGTTGTGCGCTACGCCTCTCGGAGACGTCGCGCATGAAGAAGAAGAGACCGGCGAGCCCACCGTCACTGCTCCGGTTCGGGGCCACGACGATCTCCTGGTCGAAGGAGGAGCCGTCCTTGCGCAGCCCACGCACCTCGACGGCGACCGGCCCTCCTTCGGCCGCCTCGGCCATCGCGGCAGCCACGCGCTCGCGGTCGTCCCGGTGCACCGTGACGGTCCAGGGCAGGCCGAGCAGCTCGTCCTGCGGGTAGCCCGTCGCCCGCGCGTAGAACCGGTTGGCGGTCCGGCAGCGACCGCTGCGATCGATCAGGACGATCCCGAGGACGGCGGCGTCGAGCGCGACGTGCGCCTCGTGCAGCGCCTCGCGCTGGAGCTTGTGGTCCGTGACGTCGTCGAGGAGGAAGATGCCGTAGAGCGGTCTGCCGGACGCGTCGTGGATCGCCGAGCCCGAGACGCGGCACCACACGACGCTCCCGTCCTGTCGCAGGAGGCGCCACTCCCCACGATGCCGGAGCCGTCGGCCGTCGAAGACCGTGGCGACGGCATCGGCCTGCACCGTGCGGTCCTGCCAGTGGGTGAACTCCTCGAACCGGCGCCCGACGAGCTGCCCGGCGGGCTGTCCGAGGATCTCCTCCATGTGGGCGTTGGCCTCGATGACCCGCGTCTCGTGATGGTCGCGGGTGACCAGCACGATCCCGAGGGGGCCGTCCTCGAAGGCCTGCTGGAAGCGCGCATGGACCTCCTCCAGTGCCGCCTCGGTGCGGCTCCGCTCGACGCTGTAGCGCACGGCGCGCGGCACGGCATCGTCGTCGCCGACGCCCTTGACGAGGTAGTCCTGGGCCCCCATCCCCATGGCGGTCAGCCCGACGGCCTCGTCCGCGTTCCCCGTCAGGACGACCACCGGGACCCCCGGCGCCACCTCCTGGAGGCGCTCGAGGCCCTCCATGCCGTCGGCGTCGGGGAGCGAGAGATCCAGCAGCACGCAGCCGATCGGAGCTCCCGAGGCGAGGACGTGCACCGCCTCCTCCAGGGTCGAGACGTGCGTGCAGGCGAACGCCCGCGGGTCCAGCCGCCGACGGAGCAGCAGCGCGTCGTCCTCGTTGTCCTCGACGAGCAGCAGCTCGAGCGTCGGTGCCAGCACCTGGGTGGCCATCTCAGCCCTCCTCCCCGGGCGTTCCGGGGAGCTTGACCACCGCGAACCAGAAGGCCTCGATGGAGTGCACGGCGCTGACGAACTCCTCGAACTGCAGGGGCTTGGTGACGTAGGCGTTCACGTGGGCGTCGTAGGCGCGGATGATGTCCCGCTCCTCGGCCGACGTGGTCAGGACGACGACCGGGATCTGTCGCAGGGTCGGATCCCCCTTGATCTCCTCGAGCACCTCGCGGCCGTCCTTCTTCGGGAGGTTCAGGTCGAGCAGGACGAGGTCGGGTCGAGGGGTCTCGTGCTCGAGCTCGCCGCGGAGGTACTGCAGGGCCTCCTCGCCGTCGCGTGCGACGGACAGGGTGTTCATGAACCGCGCATGCTCCAGCGCCTTCCGGGTGAGCAGGACCTCGTCCTCGTTGTCCTCGACGAGCAGGATGTGGGCCGGCGTCACCGAGTGCACGTCGCCGCCTCCGTGGGCTGGTCGTCGGGCACGCTGAAGGTCAGGCGGGCCCCCGGGCCGTCGTGCGCCTCGACCCAGGCGCGTCCCCCACCGCGCTCGACGAGGCGCTGGACGATGGCCAGTCCGATGCCCGTGCCCTCGTAGGCGTCGCGGGTGTGCAGGCGCTTGAAGACCTCGAAGACCCGGGTCGCGTGCCGTGGCGGGATGCCGATCCCGTCGTCGGCGACGGTGATCTCCCAGGCGCCTTGCCCGCGCCGTGCGCTCACCTCGACCCGTGGACCGGGGCCGGAGCCGAACTTCAAGCCGTTCGAGATGAGGTTCTCGAGCACCTGCCGCAGGGCGTCGCGGTCACCCGTGACCACGGGCAGCGGCGTCGTCGCCACGACCGTGCAAGCCGGGCGGACGGCCGCGCCCAGGCTCTCGACCGCCGCGGCGAGGACCGCCTCGAGCTCCACGGGCTCGCGAGCGGGCACGGCGCGCCCCACCCGACCGAAGCGCAGGAGGTCGTCGATCAGCCTGCGCATCCGCTCGGCGCCGGACACGGCCCGCCGGATGTAGTCCAGGGCGTCCGGGGCGAGCCGCCCGGCCGTCTCCTGCTCGAGCAGGGAGAGCATGCCGGTGATCGTCCGCAGGGGCTCGGAGAGGTCGTGCGAGGCGACGTAGGCGAACTGCTCGAGGTCGGCGTTGGATCGCGTGAGCTCCACGGCATGCTCCTCCAGCAGCTGCCTGGTCCGCGCGAGCTCACGCTCGACGAGCCGGCGCGCGGCGACGTCCCGGACCACGAGCGAGCAGCCTCCGACGCCGCCGTCGGCGCCCGGGAGGGGGGAGAAGGTGACGGACACCTCGATGGGGGAGCCGTCGGCGTGGGCGTGCACCGACTCGCGGTGCGGGACGCCACCGCCCCCGAGGACGTGGCGTGCCGCGGCGGTGTCGGCGCCGCCCTGGGCCGGGTCGAACAGGAGCGCGAGCGGCGCGCCGAGGACCTCGACGCGCGCCCGGCCGTAGAGACGCTCCGCTGCGGTGTTGAAGAAGCGGATGGTCCCGTCGGGGGCGCAGCCCACGATCGCGTCGAGCGCGCAGTCGAGCAGGCGGACGGCTTCGGCCGGTGCCCAGGCGATGCCCGGGGACGGCGGGGCGCCCGGCGAGGGGCCGGGGTGGACGGCTGGCGGTGCGTGCACTGGGCTCGATTCGCGTCGGGTGGGATGCGCGGTGGTCGTGGGCGACCGACGCGGCATGAGGAGGATCGGCGCGTCGCCGCTCGCCCTCCATCCCCCGGGGAGGGGAACCTGCCCCGGCATGACGTCGTCGCGCCGAGAACTGGGTACCCCGGATCAGGAGATGAGGCCGGTCCGCATCGCGGTGGCCACCGCTGCCGCCCGGTCGCTGACGCCGAGCTTCGAGTAGATGCGGCGCAGGTGGGTCTTCACCGTCTCCGCGCTCACGTGCAGGACGTCGGCGATCTCCCCACCCGCGCGGCCGTCGGCCACGTGCTGCAGGACCTCGAGCTCCCGCTCCGTGAGCTCCGGGGTCTCGTCCGGTGGGCTCGTGCATCGACGCGCCCCGGGGGTGTGCAGGACGAGCAGCAGCGACCCCTGCCCGCGCTCGGCGGAGGGCATCCGTCGAACCTCCACGATCGCGGCGACGAGTGACCCGTCGTTCCGCAGCAGCTGCAGGAGGCCGGCGGACCCGCCGTCGTCGGCCGACAGCCGGAGGGCGAGCTGCGCTGGGAGCGTGCCCCCGGGGAAGCGCGCGTGCAGCGGAACGCCGGCGAGCTCGTCCTGGGTGCAGCCCAGCAGCTGCGCTGCCGCCGCGTTGGTGTGGGCGACCCGCAGGCCGTCGTCGCAGTCGAGCACGACCTGGGCGACCGGGGAGACCTCGAACGCCCGACGGACGCGCTCGGCCACGGCGAGCGCGTCCTGGAGGTCGCGTTGGACCGTGATCTCGCGGATCGTGCCACGCATCGCGTCGGCGCCTCCCCGGGCGGTCGGCGCCGGCGCGGTGACGACCTCGAGCCAGGCATCGCGACCGTCCGCGCGTTGGTAGCGCAGCTCGAGGGCACCCCGGCGGTCGGGCCGCCGCAGGAGGTCCCGGACGCGGTCGCGATCTTCCGGGTGCACGCGCTCCACGACGTCCTCCAGGCGCGGGGGCTCGGCGACCGGGTCCACCCCGAGCATCCGGCCGAGCTGCTCCGAGAGGAGCAGGACCCGGTCCGCGGTGACCTCGAAGCTGCCGACGTCCGCGTGGCGCTGGGACTCCAGGAGCGCGTCGCGTGCCTTCTGGAGCGCCATCTCGGTGCGCTTGCGGTCGTCGATGGTCAGGACGTGCGCGATGACGGCATGGGGCGGCTTGCCCTCCTCGGCCAGCAGCGACGCCTGCACGCTGCCCCAGAACGTGCTGCCGTCCTTGCGCAGCAGACGCCGCTCCATGTCGATCACCGGGAGCTCGCGGGCCGCCAGGACCCGGGCTGCCTCGGCGCCGCGCGCGCGGTCGGCGGGGTGGGTGAGCTGCGTCGTCTCCATCCCGACCATCTCCTCCGGCGTGTACCCGAAGAGGTCGGCCAACGCCCCGTTGACCTCGGTGAGAACGCGCGGCCCGACCGCGTTCGGCGTGACGAGGGCGAGGCAGAGCCTCGTGGCGTGGAAGGCCAGTTCGTAGCTGCGCGCGCCGGCGGACGCGCCCGGGGGACGGATCCGGCGCGTGACGGCGGTGCCTCCGATCGTCGTGTCGGCGTCGCGAACGGGGAGGAAGGCCGTCTCGTACATCGTGGTCCCGTCGGGGCCCGGCAGCCGGGCGACCGGGGTCGCGCCCCGGAGCGTCTGCTCGAAGAGCGGTGCGAGGGTCTCGCGGAGCGCCGTCGGCAGGGCGTCGACCACGTGGGAGCCCACCGCGCCGACCTCGGGCCAGCCGAGCGGCGCGGCGGGGTCGCCGTGGACCGCGACGATGCGCTGGTCCTCGTCGAAGAAGAGGATGGAGGTCTCCCCCAGCGCTGCGGAACCCAGTTCGACGAGCCGCGCCTCGACCCCGCCGAGTGCGTGGAGACCGACTGCGCGTGGGGCCCCGATGTGAGAGCGGCTACGCGACACTTTGCGAAGTATGCGAATGGCGAGATGCCTCCACGAGCGTCCATGCGCCAAAAGGCCGTGGCGTCAGAAACCAACGATGTGGCAGGCTCGCGCCATGCTCCGCACGCCTGATCCGGCCACCGTCGCATGAGGGCCGTCGTCTGCCGCCACGCCGAGCTCGAGGTCGCCGACCAGCCCGACCCGGACCCTGGTCGTGGCCAGGTCCGCCTGCGCGTCCACCGCTGCGGCATCTGCGGCTCGGACCTCCACGCGCGCCACGGCATCGACGACTGGGCCGACCTCACGGCGAAGGCCGGCTACACCCGCCTCGGGCGCTCGAGCGACGCGCTGGTCTTCGGGCACGAGTTCTCCGGGGAGGTCGTCGAGCACGGCCCGGGCGGCAAGGCGAAGGTCCCCGACGGCACGCCCGTCGTGGCCTTCCCGCTGCTGCGCGGGCCGCAGGGGGTCGACGGCACGGGGCTCTCCCTCCACGCGCCCGGCGCCTACGCGGAGCAGGTGCTCGCGGAGGAGTCGCTCGTGCTCCCGGTCCCGAACGGGCTCGGGCTCGACGTCGCCGCCCTCACGGAGCCCATGGCCGTGGCCCACCACGCGGTCCGCCGCGGCGAGGTCGCCAAGAAGCAGGTGGCGATCGTCGTGGGCTGCGGGCCCGTGGGGCTCGGGGTGATCCTCATGCTCAAGGCGCAGGGGGTGCGGACGGTCATCGCCAGCGACTTCTCGCCGGGGCGCCGCGCGCTGGCGACCCGCTGCGGGGCCGACGTCGTGGTGGACCCCGCGGTCGGCACGCCCTGGGCCGCGGCCAAGGGCCACGGGCACCTCGACGACATCCCGGCGGCGCTCGAGCTCGCGGTCGGGACCCGGGAGAAGCTCGGGCGCCTGCCCGTGGACTGGTGGCACGTGTGGCGCCTGGCCGAGCGCCTCGGCGCGAAGCCGAAGGCCCCCGTCATCTTCGAGTGCGTGGGCATGCCCGGCGTCATCGAGTCGATCATCGACGGCGCGCCGCTCTTCTCCCGGGTCGTGGTGGTCGGCGTCTGCGTCGGGGAGGATCGCTTCACCCCGGCCATGGCGATCAACAAGGAGCTCGACCTGCGCTTCGTCATCGGCTACACCCCGCTCGAGTTCCGTGACACGCTGCACCAGCTCGCGGAGGGGGAGGTCGACCCGCGGCCGCTCATCACGGGGACCGTCGGGCTGGACGGCGTGGAAGCGGCCTTCGCGGCGCTCGGGGACCCCGAGGCCCACGCGAAGATCCTCATCGACCCGCGGAGCACGGCGACGGCACCAGTTCCGGGCTGAGCGGGTAGGAGTGCCGGAGATGACGGACGTCGCGGCACGCACCCAATGGACCTACGGCTTCGCGGAGGGCGGGCGCGACATGCGCGACCTCCTCGGCGGGAAGGGGGCGAACGTCGCGGAGATGACGCGCATCCTCGGGGCGGACAAGGTCCCGGCCGGCTTCACGATCACGACGGAGGCCTGCGTCGCCTACATGGAGGCGAAGGACTTCCCCGAGGGCCTCGAGGAGCAGCTGGCCGCCTCGCTGGCGGCGCTCGAGGAGGCGGCGGGCAAGCGGCTCGGCGACGCGGAGGACCCCCTGCTCGTCTCCGTGCGCTCCGGCGCGCGCGAGTCCATGCCCGGGATGCTCGACACGGTCCTGAACCTCGGCCTCAACGACGAGTCCGTGCAGGGCCTGGCGCGCCAAGACGGAGAACGAGCGCTTCGCCTGGGACTCCTACCGGCGCTTCGTGCAGATGTACGGCAACGTCGTCAAGGGCGTGCCGGGCGAGCGCATCGAGCAGGCGATCGCCGACGCGAAGTCCGCCCGCGGCGTGCAGGACGACACGGAGCTCGACGTCGCGGCGCTGCAGGAGCTCGTCGAGGCGTTCAAGGCGCTCTACACGGAGGAGACGGGCGAGCCGTTCCCGCAGGACCCGCGCGAGCAGCTCGACGGCGCGATCCGCGCGGTGTTCGACTCCTGGACCGGGGACCGTGCCGTGCACTACCGGCGCATCAACCGCATCCCGGACGACTGGGGGACGGCGGTCAACGTCCAGCAGATGGTCTTCGGCAACAAGGGCGACACGAGCGGCTCCGGGGTCGCGTTCTCGCGCGACGAGGTCACGGGCGCGCCCGAGCCGAGCGGCGACTTCCTCCCGAACGCCCAGGGGGAGGACGTCGTCTCCGGCGTCCGCAACACCCGCGACATCGCGGAGCTCGAGGGCTGGCTGCCCGAGGTCCACGCGGAGCTCATGGGGGTCCTGCGCCGCCTCGAGGGCCACTACGGCGACATGCAGGACGTGGAGTTCACCGTGGAGGAGGGGCAGCTCTACATGCTCCAGACCCGCAACGCGAAGCGGCCCGCGCAGGCCGCGGTGCGCTTCGCGGTCGACGCGGTCGCCGAGGGCCTGATGGACCCGCGCGCGGCGCTGCTGACGATCGACGCGGAGGGCCTGGACGCGCTGCTGCACCCGACGTTCGACCCCGCCTCGGAGTACGCCGTGCTGGCCCGGGGCGTCGCGGCCTCGCCCGGGGCCGCGCAGGGCGCGATCGTCTTCACCGCCGACGAGGCCGTGGCCGCGGAGGCCGACGGCCGCGACGTCGTGCTCGTCCGGCCCTTCACGGAGGCCGAGGACGTCGCGGGCTTCCACGCCGCGAAGGGGATCCTCACCTCCGAGGGCGGGAAGGCCTCCCACGCGGCGCTCGTCGCGCGCGGGATGGGCCGCCCGGCGGTCACGGGCGCCTCGGACCTCGACATCGACCTGCGCGCCCGCGAGGTCCGGGTCGGCGACACGGTCCTGCACGAGGGCGACCACATCGCCATCGACGGCTCCACGGGCTCCATCACGGTCGAGGAGGTCCCCGTCGTCGAGCCCGAGGTCTCCGAGCAGTTCCTGCGGGTGCTCGAGTGGGCCGACGCGGCGCGCCAGCTCGGCGTGCGGGCCAACGCGGACTCGCCCGAGGACGCCGAGAAGGCGCGGGGCTTCGGCGCCCAGGGCATCGGCCTGTGCCGGACGGAGCACATGTTCCTCGGCGACCGCCAGCCCCTCATGGCCGACGTCATCCTCGCGGACGACCTCGAGACCCGGCAGCGCTGCCTCGAGGCGCTGCGGCCCCTGCAGCAGGAGGACTTCGAGGGGCTCTTCGAGGCCATGGCCGGCCTGCCCGTCACGATCCGCCTGCTCGACCCGCCCCTGCACGAGTTCCTCCCGGACAAGGCCGACGTCGAGAAGCAGGTGGAGCGCGCGCGCATCGAGGTCTCCGACGACCTCGCCGCCCTCGAGAAGACGCTGGGAGCGCGTGAAGGCGCTCGAGGAGACGAACCCCATGCTGGGCACCCGCGGGGTGCGCCTCGGGATCCTCTACCCGGAGATCTACCGGATGCAGGCCGACGCGATCTTCGCCGCGGCGGCCGCCGTCCGGGAGCGCTCGGGGGTCGCGCCGCACCTCGAGGTGATGATCCCCCTGGTGGACTACGAGCGCGAGCTCGAGCTCATGCGCGGGCTGGTCGTCCAGAGCGGCGAGGAAGCGGGCCTCACCGTCGGGCGAGGACTTCCTCGTCGGCACGATGATCGAGCTGCCGCGGGCCTGCTTCCAGGCCGACGCCATCGCGGAGTTCGCGGACTTCTTCTCCTTCGGGACGAACGACCTGACCCAGACCGCGCTCGGGTTCTCCCGGGACGACATCGAGGGGAAGATCCTCGGGCGCTACATCGAGACGAAGATCCTCGACCGCTCCCCGTTCGAGACGATCGACGCGCCCGGGGTCGGGCAGATGCTGCGCATGGGCGCCTGGCTCGGCCGCAAGGCGAAGGGCGACCTGAAGCTCGGGGTCTGCGGGGAGCACGGCGGCGACCCGGACTCCATCGACTTCTTCCACCACTCGGGCATCGACTACGTCTCCTGCTCGCCCTACCGGGTGCCCGTCGCGCGGGTCGCGGCGGCCCAGGCGGCCGTGCGGGGGATCGACCCCTCCCAGGGCTAGCCCGCCGCGATCGCCGCGACGCCGCCGAGGGTCAGCACGACCCCGGCGGCCTGCACCCGGAGCAGCCGCTCCTGCAGCCCGACCCGCGCGAGCACGACGGTGACCGCGGGGTAGAGGGAGCCCAGGACGCTCACGACGCTGAGCAGGCCCTCGCGCGCCGCCAGGACGAAGAGGACGTTCGCCCCCGTGTCGAGCACGCCGACCAGCGCGAGGAGCCCGAGGGCCGGGGCTCCGCGGGGGAAGGTCACCCGGGAGCGGGCGAGGCCGGCGGCGCCGAGGACGAGGATCGCCGCGGTGGCCCGCGCGACCAGGATCGCCCAGTAGGGGTCCTCGTCCCCCGCCCGCTCGAGGCCGACGAAGAGCAGCCCGAAGCCGAGCGCGGCAACACCCGCGAGCGCCAGGGCGGTGCGCCCGCCCCGGGCCCCCGTGCCGTCGCCCGGCCCGCGCGCCGCGAGCACGACGCCCGCGGTGGCCAGGACGGCGCCCGCGAGCTGCAGGGCGGAGGGGCGCTCCCCGCCGAGCACGCCGACGACGAAGGGGACCACCGCGCCCGTGGCGGCGACGGGGGCCACGACACCCATGGTCCCGACGGCCAGGGCGCGGTAGAAGGCGGCGATCGCCACCGCCCCGGCCACGCCCGCGCCCGCGGCGGCCCCGAGCGCCCCGGCGCCCGGGGCGCTCCCGGCGGCGAGCAGGAAGACCGTCGCCGCGAGCGCGAGGCCGCCGAGCTGCGCCACGACCACGACCGCCCAGAGGGAGCCTCGGCGCGCGCTCAAGCCGCCGAGGAAGTCCGCGGTCCCCCAGACGAGCGAGGCGGCGAGGCCGAGGCCGAGGGTCAGCACCCCCCGGGTTGTAGCGCCGTGCGAGGCTCCGCGCATGGCCGGCGACCCGTCCTTGCGCCTGCGGCCGCTCACCGACGACGACGAGGTCGAGGCCCGCGCCGCCCACGCGGAGCTCGCCGCGGACTCCTTCGAGTTCCTGCTCGACGAGCGGCCCGGGGAGCCCTGGTCCGCGTACGTCCGGCGCCTGGAGGAGATGCGCCACGGCCGCGGGCTCGCGCCGGGCCGGGTGCCCGCCACGTTCCTGGTCGCCGACGTGGGCGGGCGGATCGTCGGCCGCGTCTCCGTGCGCCACGAGCTCACCCCCTACCTGGCGGAGGTCGGCGGTCACATCGGCTACGGCGTGCGGCCCGCCGACCGGGGCCGGGGCCACGCGACGGAGATCCTCCGCCGGGCGCTCGGGGTCGCCCGGGCCGCGGGCGTGGCCCAGGCGCTGGTCACCTGCGACGAACCGAACGTCGCGAGCGCCCGGACCATCGAGGCCTGCGGTGGCGTCTTCGAGCGCCACGCGGTCGAGCCCGGCGCCGCGGTGCCCAAGCGGCGGTACCGGGTCCCCACGTAGGATCGCCCGCCCATGAGCGCCGCCGCCGCCACGACCACCCGCGACGCCGCCGACGCGCTCGCCGGCACGGCGGCCGAGCGGGACGCGCTCGGGGTGCTCCGCCGCCTGACGGGAGCCTCGGGCGGCCCGATGGAGCGCCACGGCCTGCGGGTCTTCCTCATCGCCGAGGAAGCCGGGCGGCGCCGCGGGCTCGCCCTGGACCGGGAGCTGCTGCTCGTCGCCGCGCTCCTCCACGACCTCGGCCTCTACGTCGCCGACCCCGAGCCCGGCGAGGCCTACGTCACGGACGGGCGGGTGCTCGCGGAGGAGCTCGCGGCGCGGCACGCGTGGCCCGCGGAGCGCGCCACGCGCGCGGGCGAGGCCGTCGAGCAGCACCACGCGCGCCGCGCGCAGTGGGCGCGCGGGCCCGAGGCCGAGCTCCTGCGCCGCGCGGACCTCGCGGACCTCACCCGCGACCGCATCCGCCCGCTCGGCCTGGGCGGGGACTTCCTCCGCGCGCTCGACGCGCGGGTCCCGCCCAAGGGGATCCGCCCGCACATCGCGGGGCAGGTGCTGGGTCAGGTCCGCCGTCGCCCGGGCTCCCTCGGGCGGATCTTCCGCACGGACTGAGCCGCGCCCGGGGCACGGCGTCGCGCCACGACGGGGTGCGCGGGACGCCGATGGGGGAGGGTGGGGGCATGAGCGCATCCCCGAGCACCCCCGCCAAGATGAAGATGGCCCGCGTTCCCGCGGCCGACGCCCCCTTCGAGCTCGTCGACGTCGACGTCCCGGAGCCCGGCCCCGGCGAGGTCCGCGTGCGCGTCCACGCGTGCGGCGTGTGCCACTCGGACTCCCTGACGGTCATGGGCGCCATGGGCAACGACTTCCCCCGCGCGCCGGGCCACGAGGTCGCGGGAGAGGTCGACGCCCTGGGCGAGGGCGTGACGGGCTGGGCCGTCGGCGACCGCGTCGGGGTCGGCTGGTTCGGCGGCTGCTGCTTCGTCTGCGAGCCCTGCCGGCGCGGCGACTTCATCTCCTGCGAGAACGGACGGGTCGCCGGCATCGCCTACGACGGCGGCTACGCGGAGCACATGGTCGCCCCGGCCGAGGCGCTGGCCCGCATCCCGGACGACCTCTCCGCGGTCGACGCCGCGCCGCTGCTCTGCGCGGGCATCACGACCTTCAACGCCCTGCGCGAGTCCGTCGCCCGGCCCGGCGACCTCGTGGCGATCCTCGGCGTCGGCGGCCTCGGCCACCTCGGCATCCAGTACGCGGCGAAGATGGGCTTCGAGGTCGTCGCCATCGCCCGTGGCGAGGAGAAGGGGCCGCTGGCGAAGGAGCTCGGCGCCCACCACTACATCGACTCCACGGCCTCGGACGTCGGCGAGGAGCTCTCGAAGCTCGGCGGCGCCCAGGTCGTGCTCGTGACGATCACCGCGGCGGAGGCGATGACCTCCCCGCTCCCCGGCCTCAAGCCCCGGGGCCAGCTCGTCGTCGTCGGCGCCTCCGCCGACCCCATGCAGGTCCCGCCCTTCGCGCTCATCCCGGGCTCGACCGCCGTCCAGGGCCACGCGTCGGGGACGTCGCAGGACTCGGAGGACACCCTGCGCTTCTCCGCGCTCACGGGCGTGCGGCCGACGATCGAGACCATGCCGCTCGCCGAGGCCCAGGCGGCCTACGACAAGATGATGGCCGGCGACGCGCGCTTCCGGATGGTCCTCACGATGGTCTGACGGGGCGCGTCAGAGCACGAAGCGCATCCAGACCGCGGTGCCGCCCTCGGGGAGCTCGTCGACCCCGAAGCGGGCCGCGCAGCGGGCGATGATCTTCAGCCCCTGGCCGAGCCCGCCGGCGTTCGAGGGCCGGGCCAGCATCCCCTGGCCGTGGTCGGTCACGACGACCTCGAAGGTCCCCTCCGAGGCGTCGGCGGTGACGCGCACCTGGGGCTCCTCCGTCGCCTCGGGGTAGGCGTGCAGGACGGCGTTCGTCACGGCCTCCGTCGTGCAGAGCGCGATGACCGCCGTCGTCTCCTTCCCGGCGCCCGCCGCGACGGCGAGCGCGGTCACGAGGTGGCGCAGGACGGGGACCGAGCCGGACGTGGCCGGCAGGACGACGTCGACCAGGCAGCGCTGGTCGGGCGGACGGGTGCGGAGGTCGGGGACGCTCACCGGCTGCCGGCACGAGGATCGGTGGCCCGGGCGACCGGGACCGCGTGGCCGACCTTCTCCACGACGAGGTAGCTCCCGTGGTCCTCCACGACGCGGTCGACGACGTCCTGGTGGCCCGGGAGCACGAGGAAGCGGACGAAGTCCGTCCGCAGCGCCTCGTACTCGGCCAGGGAGAGGCGCACCGTCGCGTTGCAGCCCAGGGTGGCGCACTCGCAGACGAAGACCGCGTCGTCGCCGCGGGCGCCGGCTTCCAGCGCCTCGTTGACCTGCCGGAAGGCGGCCTCGTTGCGGGCGAGCCGCGCCGCCGTCTCCGCGTCGACCTCGCCGCCGGTCGCCGGGGGTCCCGCTTCTGTGCTCATCGTGGGTCCTCCTGGTCGGGGATCTCGGGGGGTGTTCGCACGTTCCCCCACGGGCGATCACCCGAACGTCGATCCTGCGCCCGGCTCGCGCGCGGTCTGCGACGATCCGGGAGTGCTCCCCGGCACCCTCGCCGCCGGCCTGGTCCTGGGCGCCCTCGGCTGGCGCACCCGCCGCAGGCTGGCCTGGGACGACCCCATGTGCGCCCTCGTCCTGGTCGCCGCCGCCGCGATGGTCCTCATGGCCGCCGGGCTGCTCGGGGACGGGCGCCTCCTCGCGGCGCTCTTCCTCGGCGGTGCTCACCGCACCCGTGGCCGCGGTCGCGCTCGAGGTCGCCCGGGTGCCGCCCGCCAGGCCGGTGCGCCGCTCGGGGCTCGTCGACTGGGAGCGCTTCGACGCCGCCCGGGAGACGTGGGGCGGCGCGGAACCGGATCCGCGAGGACGCCGTCGGTGACCGCGCGCGTGGCGGCGACGCTCCCGGCGCTCAGCCCGCCGCGGTGCGGAAGTCCGGCCGGCGCTTCTCGAGGAAGGCGGCGATGCCCTCCTGGCCGAGCGGGCCCGCGGCGAGCTCGGCGATCGAGGCGGCCTCGGCGGCCATGGCCTCCTCGGGGGTCGCGCCCCAGGACGCGTCGAGCAGCCGCTTGGCCGCGGCGTAGGAGCCCGTCGGGCCCGCCGCGAGCTGGGCCACGAGCTCGTCCGTGGCGGCGGCGAGCTCCTCGTCGGGGACCGTGCGGCTCACCAGGCCGATCCGCTCGGCCTCCTCCGCGCCGACCCGGCGGTTCGTGAGGATGATGTCCGCCGCGCGGCGGCGCCCGACCAGCCGGGGCAGCAGCCACGAGGAGCCGCCGTCCGGGGAGAGGCCGACCCCCGTGTAGGCCATCGTGAAGGAGGCCGACGCGCCGGCGAGCGCGAGGTCCGCGGCCATGACGAGCGAGAAGCCCGCGCCCGCGGCCGGGCCCTGCACGCGCGCGACGACGGGGGCCGGGACCGCGGCGAGCGCGACGAGCCCCTCGTGCAGCGTCCCGGCGAGCTCGGCCAACGCCGCGCGGGCGTCGGGCTGCGCGGCCATCCAGCGCAGGTCGCCGCCGGGGCAGAAGAGCTTGCCCTCCGCGGCCAGGAGCACGACCCGCACGTCCGCCTCGCCCTGCAGGGCGACCGCGTGGTCGCGCAGCGCGCGCGCCCAGTCCAGGTCGATCGCGCCGGCGAGCTCGAGGGTGGCGACCCCGTCGCCGGTGCGGGAGGAGGTGACGGAACCCATGCCCGCACCCTAGGCGAGCACGGGCCTAGCGCCGCGGCTGCTCCGTGTCGTGGCGCAGGCAGAGGACCGTGCGCAGGAGGATGCGCAGGTCGAGCAGCAGCCCCCAGGTGCGCACGTACTCCTGGTCGGCGAGCGCGCGCTCCGCGATGGAGGTCTGGCCGCGCAGGCCGCGCACCTGCGCGAGGCCCGTGATGCCGCCGCGCACGGCGTGGCGGTCGGCGTAGCCCGGCACCTCGTCGGCGAAGAGCTCGACGAAGGCGGGGCGCTCGGGCCGGGGGCCGACGAGGCTCATCTCGCCCACGACGACGTTCCACAGCTGGGGCAGCTCGTCGAGGGAGGTGCGGCGCAGGAAGGCGCCGACCGCGGTCCGGCGGTCGAGCCCCTCGACCCCGCCGGGGGCGCTCCCGGCGGTGAGGGCGAGCTGCCCCGCGGCAGCGCAGCGCATGGAGCGGAACTTGAGGATGTCGAAGCTCACGCCGCCCGCGCCGATGCGCCGCTGGCGGTAGAGGACCGGCCCGGGGGAGGACGCGCGGACCGCGACGGCGATGAGGAGCAGCACCGGCACCAGCAGCCCCAGGAGGAGGGCGGCGCCGACGAGGTCGAAGCCGCGCTTGGCGGCTCGGGCGACGGCCTCGCGGTCCGGCCGCGCCGGGGCTGCGACGGCCGGGCGGGCGGGCAGCGTCGCGGGGCCGGCCAGCGCCAGGGAGGGGGACTCGGCGCGGGTGAGCAGCTGCGGCATGGGGCGCAAGGTAGGGGGCTGCGGGAGGCGCGCCACCGATCGTTCGTCCACCCCCTCCCCAGAAGTGGTGAGTGGCCCGGATCGACAGGTTGTCCAGCGCGAGAACGAGGTATGGAGCGCGCATGAGCGGGCGCCGACGAGCCCCCGCAGCGCGTCGCGGCGCGGGTGCCGGGCAGGGCCGGACCGCCCCGGGGGGCGGCCCGGCCCCCGCCTCAGAGCTGCGGCGCCGGGGTGGCCGGCGCCGGCGTCGTGGCATCGGGTTGCGCCGCGGCGCCCCCCTGCCCGTCCTTGGGGCAGTCGCCCCGGGCGGGGGCCTGCGCCGCGGGCTGCACCTCGTCGGCGATGGCCGCCGGGGCGGCTCCCTGGACCGCCGCCGGGGAGCTCTGCGCCGCGGGCGTCGTGTCGGTCGCCGAGGCGATCGAGACGCCGCCGACGACGGCCGCGAGCCCGGCCAGGCCGGCCACGAGCCCCGTGCGGACCTTCGTGCTGGGTCCCATCTGGTTGCACCTCCTGTTGTGGGTGGAGCGGCCAGGCTCACCGCGTGCCCGTCACTCCCGCGTCACTACGCGGGCGCTCCCAGCGGGGCGCGCGGATGCTCAGCGAATCCCCAGCGGATCCCGCGGCCGGTCCCAGGGGCGCCGCCGAAGCTCCGTCCACCACCCAGCACCCCTCGAACCGAAAGGCCCGCCCCACCATGCCCAACCTGTCCCCGAAGCTCACCGCGATCCTCGCGGCCACCGCCGCCGCCGGCTTCTCCGGCGCCGCGATCGCCGGAGCCGCCGACTCCGGCTCCTCCACGACGTCCACCGCCAAGCAGCGCCCGGCCCGTGGTGCGGGCGAGACCGCCCTCACCGGCTCGACGAAGGAGCGGGTGGAGGCCGCCGCCCTCGCGAAGGTCCCCGGCACCGTCATCCGCACGGAGACGGACGACGGCGGCGTCTACGAGAGCCACATCCGCAAGGCGGACGGCTCGGAGGTCGAGGTGAAGGTCGACAAGGACTTCACCGTCACCTCCGTCGAGACGCGCCCGGCCGGCGGCCGCGGCCACGGCGGCCCGGGCGGCCACGGCGGCATGCGGGCGGACCTCGCCGCCGTCGCGAAGGACCTCGGCGTCAGCACCGCGAAGCTGCGGGCCGCGCTCGACGCCGCCCGCCCGACCGGCACCCCCGGCGACCGCCGCGGGGACGACGCCGCGGCGATCGCCAAGGCGCTCGGTGCCTCCACCGCCGACGTGCAGGCCGTCCTCGACGCCAACCGCCCCGAGGGTCGGCGTGGCCCGGGCCGCGACGACTCCGCGCTCGCCGCGGCGCTCGCGAAGGGGCTCGACGTGAGCACGGAGAAGGCGCAGGCCGCCCTCGATGCGGCGAGCAAGGCGCACGAGGCCGGGCACGCCGCCCGCGAGGCGGACATGTACGCCGCGGTCGCCAAGGCGCTCGGCAAGGACGCCTCCGCGGTGCGCAAGGCCTTCGAGGCCAACCGCCCGGCGCGGCCCGCGAGGCCGTAGCCCACGACGTGCGACCCCTGGGGAGACGATGCGCCTCCCCGGGGGTCACACCTCCGCGCCGCGACGCCCCGCGTCCGGCGCGTCGGCGGTGAGCGCCCCGGGGCGCTTGCGCAGCGAGGCGACCACGCCGCCGCCGAGGATCAGCGCGACGACCGGGAGCGAGACCTCCGGCCCGACCTTCGCGACGAGCTCGCCGAGCACGAGCTTGATCGCGATGAAGACGAGCACGAGGGCCAGCGCCGTCTTGAGCTCCGGGAGCTTGCGCACGAGGTCCTCGACGACGAAGAACAGCGGCCGCAGGCCGAGGAGCGCGAACGCGTTGGCCGCGAAGACGACGTAGGTGTCGTCCGTGATCGCGAGGATCGCCGGCACGGAGTCGACCGCGAAGATGAGGTCGACCAGCGCGAAGGCCACGAGCGCCGCGGCCGCGCCCTTCAGCGGCAATCGCCGCAGGAGCCCGTCGACGAGCTTCGACTCCCCGTCGTGGTCGTGGCGGTGGCGGAGCATCCCGAACGCCGTCCAGGCCAGCAGCGCGGCGAAGACGAAGGAGACCCAGCCGAAGGACTCGAGCAGCGCGGCGCCCGCGAAGATCGCGCCGGCCCGCAGCGCCAGCGCCAGGACGATGCCGAAGCTCAGCAGGCGGTGCCGGTCGGCCTCGGGCACGCCGAGCGCGCCGAAGACGAGCAGGAAGACGAAGACGTTGTCGAGCGAGAGCGTCTTCTCCACGAGGTAGCCCGCGAAGTACGCGGAGCCCTGGCCGGACTCGCCGCCGACGAGGAGGGCGACGCCGAAGAGCAGCGCGATGCCGATCCAGAGGAGGGTGGCCATGACCGCGCCGCGGCCGGACATGACGCCGCCACGGCGGCCGATGACGACCAGGTCGACGAGGACCAGGACGAGGATGAGCACGAGGAGCAAGGGCCAGCTGGACATGGGACCTCCGGTGGGTGATCACAGAGGTTTGGCCAGCCGCTCGTGCTGAGCGGTCCCGGGGCCGGGTGCCGATGGCGGCACCGTGCTGACGACGTCCGGCGGGGGGTACTTCCCTCGAGGCCGGGATGGTGCCGGACGCCCCTGAAGCCGAGCTCAAGCGCGCCACGGGACCTCGTCGAAGGCCCGGCGGAGCTTCGCGCCGCGCGCCGGGTCGAGGTGGCCGGCCCAGGCGATGCGCCCGAGGAGGTGCGCGCGGAGGTCCGGCCCCGGGTGCTCGCCCGGCGCGGGCGGGCCGTCGAGGCGCAGGCGGTGCAGCTGCGCGCGCAGCGCATCCCACTCCGCCCGCGGGAGGTTCGGGTGGGCGTTGACCGAGACGCCGCAGACGCGCTGGGCGCCCGCGCGCGTGGTCAGGCGGCGCTTGCCGGGGTGCACGAGGAAGCCCTCGTCGCGGACGATGGCCTCCGCGTGCGCCCGGAAGTGCTCCGCGCTGCGCGCGAGCTCCGCGTCGCCGGAGAACGTGAGGTCGTCCGCGTAGCGCGAGTAGGTCGCGCCGAAGCGCGACGCGAGCCCGCTCAGGCGCCGGTCGAGGCGGTGGGCCGCGAGGTTCGCCAGCGCGGGGGAGGTCGGTGCGCCCTGCGGCAGGTGCGGCGCCGCGAGCCGCCGGCCGAGCAGCGCGTGGGCGTGCACCGCGGCCGGTGGCGGTGGCGGCGCGGCGGCCCAGACCGCGTGGGGGACGCGGTTCGTGCAGAGCGCCGTCAGGAGGTGGGCGACCTCCTCGGGGTAGCCGCAGGCGCGGAAGGTCCCGAACACCCGGCCGGCGGCGATCCCGGCGAAGAAGTCCCGGAGGTCGAGCCCGAGGACGACGCGCCGGCCCGTGTGCAGCGCGGCGTGGGAGCGCACGGAGCGCCCGGGGACGAAGCCGTGCGCGGCGGGGTGCACCGGGACGTGGGCCAGGACGTCACGCAGGAGTGCGCGCTGCACCTCCTTCAGCCGTGGCTTCGGTGCCTCGACCAGGCGCGGCGGCCCGCCCGGGCGCGGGACGAGGTGGTAGCGGTAGTTGCGCAGGCGCTCCGCCCGCGCGCTGCGCTCGAGGCCGCGGGGGTCGGCGAGCCAGAGCAGCTGGCCCGCGTCGAGCTCGAAGCGCTCGGCCAGGGCACCCGCGTCCGCGATCCCCGGGACGCCGAAGCGGCGGCGGCCCATCGCGGTCGTCGCGGTGAACCGGCGCACGACGCGGGGCGAGGGCACCGCGCCACGCCCCTCGGCCACCAGCAGGGCGACGAGCGCCGCGAGCTCCCGCGGCGCGTCGTGCGGCGGGCGGTGGTGGAGCGCGAGCACCCGGCGGGCGACCGGGCGCAGCCAGCGGGGCCGCGGCGCGAGCGCCTGGGCCGCGCGGCGGACCATGGGCTCCTCGGCCCACGGCCCGGCGAGGAACGCGGAGGCGACCGCCTCCGCCACCGCGCCGTCGCTCCCGCCGGTCATGGGCCGATGCTCCCAGGGCGGGGGTGGCGGCGCGCCCGACGGCTCCCTCGTCGTGCGTGCCGCGGCCCGTGACGTGGCACGGCGGTCGGCACGCGGTGCCCTGCGGTGGTCCTGCTGTGCCCCCGGGGCTCCCCCGGAGAGGTCACGCCCGGCGTGACCGGCTCGGGCGCGCCGCCGGGGGCGACGCTACCGGGCCTCAGCCCTCGTCGCCGTCCCCGCCGCCCTTCTCCCCGGTGGTCGAGGCGGCCTTGATGAACTTCGCGACCTCCTCGATGCCCTTCGAGCCGAGCTCCTCCTTGTAGTCCGTCGGCATGAGGTTCTCCTCGTAGCCCTCCGCGATGTCCTTGCGCGGCTCGGCGATGTTCTCCTCGATCTCCTCGAGGGTGTCGCCCTGCGCGTCCATCCGCGGGCCGAGCTGACCCTTCGCGCCCGTCGCGGCGATGGCGTGGCACGAGTCGCAGTGGTGCTCCTCGAACTCCTCCTTGCCCGCCTGGACGTCGGCGTCGCCGGACGCGATCGCCTCCTTCGAGGCGGTGAGCGCGGCGCCCGTGGGCGCGGGGTCGTTCTTGGGGGCGTCGCCCATCCCGAGGCCCGTCAGGGCGAGCACGAAGACGATGACGACGAGGCCGGCCAGGCCGAGGCGCACGGGCTTCATGCCGCCACGCTCCCGTCCGCGCGGGTCGTTCGGGCCGCGTCGGCGCCGCGCAGGGCACCCAGGGCGAGCGCCGCGAGGACGAGCACGACGCTCGCGGCCTCCGTGGCGATGATGAGCGTCGCGTCGCCGTCCCAGCCGCCCTCGGCGAAGCCGAAGAACTCCCCGTTGTGCGAGATGAGGATGGAGACGATGGAGCCGAGCGAGATGGCCAGCGACCCCACGACGTAGAGCCCGACGTAGTCGAAGACGAGCAGCAGGAGGACGACGAGCGTCCCGAGGCCGTTGAGCCAGAAGAGCGGCCCGACGACCTCCACCTCGGCGTACCCGCGGTGGAACAGGCGGGCGTGCTCGAAGCCCGCCACGGCGAAGCAGGCCGCGGAGACCAGGAGGAGCGCGAGGGCCGCGGGCGGCGGCCGGTGCGTCGAGAGGAGTCGGTGCATGGCCGCAGCACTACCCCGCGGCCCCGTGCTTCGCAACCGCCTCCGGGGGCCCCGGCGCGTGTGCGCTCACGGTGTTCAGGTGGCGGTCAGGTCAGGCGCAGCGCACGCTCGGCAAGGAGGCGGCCACGAGCACCGCGTCGAGGATGTCCCTGCGCGGGAGGGCCTTGCTGAGGACGGTCGCGACCCCGGCCTGCCGTGCCTGCGTGGCGAGCTGGGCGTCCGCATGGGCGCTCATGAGCACGACACGGGTGCGGGGGATGGCGCCGTCGACGGCCAGGGCCTCGCACACCTCGAGGCCGGAGCGGCCCGGCATGCGGACGTCGAGCAGCGCGACGTCCGGGCGGAGGTTCGCGATGGCCTCGAGCGCGGCGTCCCCGTCCTCGACGACGGAGAGGAGCTCCAACCGCGTCTCCTGCAGGATGCTGCGCAGGAGGCCGGAGCGGTAGACGGGGCTGTCGTCGGCCAGGACGAGCGACGTGCGGACCGGGTACATGCGCCTCCAACGCGCCGGCCGCGCGTGAGGTTGGGGAGTTCGGCGCGAACGTGCGCCGAAGCCGGCCGCGGGCCTCAGCCAGGCCCCTTGCCGCCGCCCCGGGCTGCGGGCAGCCGGTCCTTCGAGCCCGCCGCGCTTCCCGCCGTCCTTCGCGGGCTTCGTCGTGGTCGGCGTGCTCCGGCCCTTGCGGGCCCCGGCGGTCGCCCCGGCGCTCGGCTGCGCCTTCGCCGCTCGCCGGCGTTCGCGCGCGGCTTCCCGGTCGCCCGCGGCCTTGCGTGCCTTCGCCGCTTCCCGGTCCTCCGCCGCCTTCCGGTCCTTCGCGGCCTTCCGCGCCTTCGCGGCCTTCCGGCCCTTCGCCGCCTCGCGCGCCGCGGCAGCCGCACGCTTGCGCTGCGCCCGCGCGACCTTCGCGGCGTCACGCCGTGCCTTCGCCGCGGCCTTGGCGGCCTCACGCCGCGCCTTCGCCTCGGCCTTCATGGCCTTGCGCCGGGCCCGCTCGGCCGCCTTCGCGTCCTCGCGGCCCGTCGTCCCGGCACCAGCGGCCTGCGCCCCGCTCCCTGCGTCCTCGTTCCCTGCTCGTGCCGTCGGGCCCGCCGGAGCGGAGGCGCTCGCGACGGCCGTCGTTCCCCCGGCCGGCTTTCGCCCGGTCGACGCGGGGCGAACGGAGCCCTTGGCCCCGGGCCGCTTCGCCGTGCCGGCCGTGCCCCGGGGATCGTCGTCGCCCCCCGCGAGCAGCCTCTGCACCGCGGCGGGGGTCGCGGGCGTCGACGTGGGCGACGGCGCGCGCCGCGGGATGCTCGGGGAGAGGTAGCCCGTCGGCTTGCGCGCGGGCCCACGCGCGCGCACGGCGGCGACCTGCTGCGTCGGCAGGGGCTTCGCGGAGCGCGCCGCGGGTGCGGGGTCCCCGCGCAGCGCGATCCCGCCGCCGACGGCGCTGCCCGTGATCGCCACGACGGCGAGGACCTTCGCCGCCCCGCCCACGGCCGCGCCGCCGGCCGCCGCCGCACCCGCACCGCCGCCGGCCGCGCCGAGGCCCGCAGCTCCAGCGGCTCCCGCGGCGCCGGTGCCCGCCGCGCCGAGCGCGGCGGTGAGCACCTGCTCCTTGAGGGCCAGGGCCGGGACGACGGGCAGGACCATCCCGAGCGCCGCGCGCTGCCGGCGCACGTCCTCCTTGTAGGCCGCGCACCCGGGGCACCCCGCGACGTGCCGGGCGATCGGGGTGCGCCGGAGCGCGCCACCGCGCAGGGTCCCGAGCTGCTCGCGGATCTCGGAGCAGTCCACGTCCCGCGCGTGCTTCGAGCCCAGGAGCGACTCGCGCGCCTGGAAGACGAGCGCCTTGACCTTCTCCTTGCGGACGCCGAGCGTCACCCCGATCTCCTCGTGGGTGAGGTCCCCGAGCTCGGAGAGCACGAGCGCCGCGCGCTGCTCCTCCGGCAGGGCGGCGACGTCCGAGAGCAGGGCCCGGAGGTCCGCGCGGCGCTCGACCTCCTCCGCGAGCGCGAGCCCGTCGGTGGCGCCGGGGGCGATGGTGTCCTCGAAGCCGGCCTCGTCGCGGCGGGCGCGCAGGACGGAGGTGCAGCGGTTGCGGGCCACGGCGTAGAGCCAGGGCTTGAGCTGCAGCGGCCGGGCGTCCTCCTGGAGGGTCCGGTGGGCGGCGATGAAGACGTGCTGGAGGGCGTCCTCGGCCTCCTGGCGGGAGCCGAGCATGTGGCGGCAGAAGCCGAGGAGGGCGAGGTGGTAGCGGTCGTAGACGGCCTCGAAGGCCGAGGCGTCCCCCCTGCGGACGCGGGCCACCAGCTCGTCGTCGGAGACGCTGCGCAGGCGGCTGGGGACCAGCCGCCGGGCGGGGGTGGGTGAGCGGACGGCCGCGATCCGGTGATCATCGGCCATCCGCCCCCCGGAGTGGAGCCGGGGTGTCACTCCACAACGTGGGGGTCACGTGGATCAGGACGCGCGACCCCCGACGAGGTTGGGTGGTGGGGCGGGATCAGATCCGCGTCCGACCGACGCCCGCGCGGCTGTGGCTGAAGAACAGCACGAGCGCGACGATGGCCAGCGCGAAGAGCAGCGGGTGCACGATGGTGCCGCCGGCGATGGCGATCACGAGCAGGACGATGGCGAGGATGAGCAGCATGTGGGGGTTCCTTTGGGTCTGGGAGGACGGGGTGGGTGCACCCCTCCTGCCCCTCGGGGCCCTGCCGAACCGCCGTGCGGCCGTGGTCTGACGCCCGCCCGCCGCCGCCCGCGGAACTCGCCAACCTCGGCGTGCGTCACCGGCGTTCTGGACGGGCAAGGACGGGTCTCGTCGGTGTTCGCCGACGGGCGCCTGGATGGAACGGTTCCGGTCAGCGCGGAGGTCACCTCGCACCCGCGGCCATCGCGGCCGGTCCTCGCCGGGGCCTAGGCCGGGAGGGGGGCCGGCGAGGCGACCTCGACCCGGTTCCCGCCCGCGCGCTTGGCGCGGTACATCGCGTCGTCGGCGAGCGCCATCGTCGTGCGGGCGTCGTCGGTCACCCGCGCGATCCCGATGCTCACGGTCGACCACGTGCCGGCCAGGTCGCCGCCCGGCCGGTTGCCGGCGATGCGGGCCCGGAGGTCCTCGGCCAGCACGAGCGCGTCGGCCACGTCCGTGTCCTCCAGCAGCAGCGCGAACTCGTCGCCACCGAGCCGTCCCGCGAGGTCGCCGGCCCGGATCCTGCCGGCGATCGCGCGCCCGACGCCCTCGAGCAGCCGGTCTCCCGCCTCGTGACCGAGCGTGTCGTTGACGACCTTGAGCCGGTCCAGGTCGAGGCTCACCACCGTGGCGACGCGCGGGGAGCGGTCCGCGCGCGCGAGGTGCCGGGCGAGCTCGTCGTCGAAGCGCCGGCGGCTGCACAGCCCCGTCAGGACGTCGTGGTCGGCGAGGTGCACGAGCTCCGCCTCGAGGCGGCGCTGCACGGCGGCCGCGGCGCTCAGGCGCGCGGCGATCCGCAGGACGACGAGGGCGAGGCCGAGCGCTGTGACGGCGGCCAGCCACCAGGTGCCGACCCGGTCGCCGAACACCCCCGACTCCACGGCCTGCAGCCGCAGCCAGCCGAGGCCCAACGGGACCCCGATCGCGACGGGCAGCAGGCGCCGGATGAGCAACGCGCCGGGGTCGTCGGCGGCGGCCAGGACCACGAGGCGGCTGCCGGGGACGGTGGCGACCGCCGCGAACCCGAGGGCGAGGAAGCAGAGCCCGGTCACCAGCGCCATCTTCGCCGCGGACGCGGGGCCGTAGAAGGTCGGGATGGAGTAGAGGTAGCCGACCAGGGTGATGCCGGAGATCGCGATGACCGGGAGCACGAGGTGCTCCACGAGCCGTGGCGAGGTGCGCCGCCGGCGCCCGAGGAGGACGATCACGGCGCCGACGAGGACGAGGCAGAGGGCCGTCGTCGGGGCGAAGCGGCCCGGGTGCGCGACGCCCAGGCGGTGCCCGACGTCGTCACGGAACAGGCCCTCGTCGACCCACCAGGTGCGGCCCGTGACGTACTCGAGGCCGACGACGGTCCCGAGGAGCGCCGCCGCCGCGCCGAAGCCCTGCGCCACCCGCCGGAGCCCCGGCCGCCGCCCGAGGAGCGCGAGGCCGACGGCAAGCCAGAGCAGCCCGAGCGCCGTCGGGGCCTTCATCACGACCGTGCCCGGTACGAGGTTCTTCAGTGCGTCCTCGCCCAGCACCCAGCCGCCCACGAAGACGACGACCGCCGTCGCGGCGACGAGCGCCGTCGCGAGGCGCCGGGCGCGCGCCAGCACGACCGCCGGCTGGGGAGGCGAGATGCGCTCCATGCCGGGGTAGTCGGCACGCCGGCGCTCCGCTGGAGCGCCGGCGTCCCGCGGGTGGGTCGGCCGGTCAGCTCCGCACGGCCTCCACGACCACCACGACGTTCCCGTCGGGGTCGCGGAGCATGAACATGAGCGGCGCCCCCGGGGTCCGCATGGGCTCCGGGTCGAGGTCGATGCCGCCGACGGCCGTCAGCCGGGCGTGCTCCCCGAGGACGTCCGTGGTCTCGACGCCGATGCCGCCGCCGCCGGGGGTGGCGCCCATCGGGGGGTTGAGCGCGAGGCGCGCGGTCGAGCCGGGCGGGGCGACCTCGAGCCAGCGCATGTCGCCCTGCTCGCCGAAGGGCACGTCCGCGCGCAGCTCGAAGCCGAGCTTCTCCGTGTAGAAGGCGAGCGCGGCGTCCTGGTCGGCGACGGTGAACATCGCGACGCCGAGGTTCGTGACGGTGGTGGGGGTCTGCGTGGTGTCGGTCATGCCCCCAAGACGGCGGTCGCGGCGGGAACTCATCGGTGCGAGCTCCGTGTTCGCCCGCCGGCCCGCCGCCCGTCCCGCGGCGTCCCGGGCCCGTAGTCCTGCGATGGCCTCGGCCACCCTCACCCCCGACGCGCTCCTCGGGCGCACGCTGCTCGGCGTCGCCCTCGTGGTCGTCCTGACGCAGCTGCTCGCGCCCGGGCTGCGCCGGCTCGGCCAGCCCGCGGTCCTCGCGCAGGTGCTCGCGGGGATCCTGCTGGGGCCCGTCGCCCTCGGAGCGGTCGCGGGGGGCGCGTCGGACTGGCTCTTCCCGCCCGAGGTGCGCGACGCGCTGAGCGCCGTCGGCGGGCTCGGCCTCGTGCTCTTCCTCTTCCTCATGGGGCTGGACGTCGACCTGCCCTCCGTGCGCCGGGGCGGGCGGCGGCTCGCGGCGGTGACGGCGGGGAGCCTCGGGCTGCCCTTCGCGCTCGGGGTCCTCGCGGCGCTGGTGCTCCTCGACGGCCGGGCGCCCGACGGCGTCGGGACGCTGCCCTTCGCGCTCTTCGTGGGAACCGCCCTGAGCGTCTCCGCGCTCCCCGTCCTGGCCCGGATCCTCGACGAGCGCCGCCTCACGCGCACGCCCGTCGGGCAGCTCGCGCTCGCCTCGGCCTCCCTGCAGGACGCCGCCGCCTGGCTCCTGCTCGCGGCCTGCCTCGCGGTCGCGAGCGCCTCGGTCGGCGGCGCGCTGGTCGCGCTCGCGGGCCTCCTCGGCCTCGGGGCGCTGCTGGCGCTCGTGGTGCGACCCGCGCTCGCGGGGCCGCTCGGTGCGCGCTTGGCCACGGGGGGCGTCCGCGACCCCGTCGCGCTCGGGCTCCTCGCCGCGGGCCTGCTGGGCTGCGCGGCGCTCACGCAGCTCACGGGCCTGCACGCCGCGCTCGGGGCGCTGGCGTTCGGCGTGGCGGTCCCGCGCTCCGCCCTGCCCGGGCTCCGTGCGCCGCTCGAGGAGGCGCTCGGTCCGCTCGTGCGCGGCGTCCTGCTCCCGGTCTTCTTCCTCGTCCCCGGGCTCGGCTTCGACCTGGGTGGCCTGGGCGGCTCGAGCGTCCCGACGATCCTGGGGCTCCTGGCCTGCGCGGCGGGCGGGAAGCTCCTGGGCGCCGGGCTGCCGGCGCTGGCGACGGGCATGCGCCCGCGTGGGGCGGCGGCGGTCGCGGTGCTGCTGAACACCCGCGGGCTCGTGGAGCTCATCGTCCTGGAGGTCGCGCTGACCAACGGGCTCATCGACGCGGGCCTCTACTCCGAGCTCGCGGTGGTCGCGCTGCTCACGACGCTCATGACGGGCCCGCTCCTGCGCGCGCTCGGCCCGGCGGAGGAGCTCCGCCTGGCGCCCGACCGCCCCGCGGAGCGCGCGGCGGCGTAGGGGCGCGGCGCCGGGGCCACCGCAGCGCGGGGGGTTCCGGCCCCCGTGACCCGGATCCGCGGCCACCTCGGCCGGAACCCCCCCGGACGCGCGCCTGCGAAGCTCCCGCCCGTGAGCGACTCCTTGGACGTGGCCTGGATCGGCGCCGGCATCATGGGGCGCCCCATGGCCGGGCACCTCATGGCCGCGGGGCACCGCCTCGTGGTCTCGAGCCGGCGGGAGGAGAGCGCGCGGGAGCTCGTGGACGCCGGCGCGCGCTGGGCGGCGACGCCCGCCGAGGCGGCGCGCGAGGCCGACGTCGTCTTCTCCATGGTCGGCTACCCCGCCGACGTCCGCGCAGTGCTGCTCGGCCCGGACGGCGCCCTGGAGGGCGCGCGGGAGGGGAGCCTGCTCGTCGACATGACCACGAGCGAGCCCTCCCTGGCCGTCGAGGTGGCCGAGGCCGCCGCGGCGCGCGGGGTCGCGGCGCTCGACGCGCCCGTGTCCGGCGGGGACGTCGGCGCGCGCGAGGCGCGCCTGGTGATCATGGTCGGCGGGGAGCCCGAGGCGTTCGCGCGCGCGCGGCCGCTGCTGGAGGTCATGGGCGGGACCGTCGAGCTGCTCGGGCCGGCGGGCAGCGGGCAGCACACGAAGATGACCAACCAGGTCGTCATCGCCTCGAGCATGGTCGCGATGTGCGAGGGCCTGACCTACGCGGCGCGCGCGGGCCTCGACGTGGAGCAGGTGCTCGGCGTCATCGGCGGCGGTGCGGCCGGCTCGTGGGGTCTGGCGAACCTCGCGCCGCGCATCGTCCGGGGCGACCTCGCGCCGGGCTTCAAGGTCGACCACTTCCTCAAGGACCTCGGCATCGCCCTCGACGAGGCGCGGCGCATGCAGCTCCCGCTCCCGGGCCTCGCGCTCGCCGAGCAGCTCTACCGCGCGGCGCAGGCGCAGGGCCGCGGGCAGGACGGGACCCAGGCGCTGATCGAGGTGCTGCGCGGGCTGGGCGCGCGGGGGTGAGCACGCCGCGGGTCGACTACGAGGAGCACGGGCGCACCTACGCCGCGCACCGCCGGGCCGACCCCCGGATCGCCGCCCGCATCCACGCCGCGCTCGGGGATGCGCGGACCGTCGTGAACGTCGGGGCGGGCGGCGGCTCGTACGAGCCGACGGACCGCTGGGTGCTCGCGGTGGAGCCCAGCGCGACCATGCGCGGGCAGCGGCCGCCGGGCGCCGCGCCCGCCATCGCCGCGCGCGCCGAGGCGCTCCCGCTCGACGACGACAGCGTCGACGCCGCGATGGCCTGCGTGACCATCCACCACTGGGAGCCGGCCGCGGCGGGGCTGCGGGAGCTGCGCCGGGTCGCGCGCGGGCCCGTGGTCGTCTTCACCTTCGACCTCGCTGGCCTCCCCGCCTGGCAGCAGGAGCACTTCGCGGAGGGCCTGGTCATCGAGCGCCCGCGCTTCCCGCCGCTCGAGGAGGTCGCGGCCGCCCTCGGCGGGGTCACGCGCGTCGAGGAGATCCCGACGCCCGCGGACTGCACGGACGGCTTCTTCGAGGCGTTCTGGAACCGCCCGGAGCGGATGCTCGACCCCGCGGTCCGTGCGGCGCAGTCCATGTGGGCGCTCCTGCCCCCGGGTGCCGAGGAGCGGATGGTCGCCGGGCTCGCCCGCGCGCTCGAGGACGGCAGCTGGGAGGCGGAGCACGGCCACCTGCGTGGG
Source organism: uncultured Solirubrobacteraceae bacterium (assembly GCA_963844155.1). GTDB lineage: Bacteria > Actinomycetota > Thermoleophilia > Solirubrobacterales > Solirubrobacteraceae > Paraconexibacter. The sequence continues at coordinate 697,326 of CAWJMY010000001.1, read as the reverse complement.
CGGTCGAGCTTCGACGGCGCGCTGCGCCTCGTGGTCTCCGAGCCGGGCTGAGCCGCTCAGCCCGGCGTCTCGACCACGACGGTCGTCGCCTTCACCACGGCCTCGGCGCGCGCGCCGGGCTCCAGGCCCAGGTCGTCCGCGGCCTCGCGGGACATGAGCGAGACGACCCGGAACGGCCCGCAGGCGAGCTCGACCTGGGCCATGACGCCGTCGCGCTTGACGGAGAGCACGACCCCGGCCAGGCGGTTGCGCGCGCTCGAGCGGCCCGTGCCCGCGCGCTCGCGCAGCATGGCGGCGACCGCTGCCGCCTCGATCGTCCGCCGACTGCCCTCGCGCTCGAAGGTGAGCTTGCCCGCGCGGTCCCAGCGCCGAAGCGTGTCGATGCTGACCCCGAGCGCCTGCGCGGCCTCCCCGATGGTCATGCGCGGGGGCGGCGTCGCTCCGGGACGGCTCATGGGCCGAGCCTACGGCGGGCGGCCGTCAGGCGGCGAGGCGGGGCCGCAGCGCCCGCCGCCCGAGCAGGACGACGCCGGCGCCGAGCACCCCGGCGAGGCTGAGCGCGAGCGCCGCGGCGGGCGAGACGGCGTCGGCCAGGTGCCCCGCGAGCGCCCCGCCCGCGGCGATCCCGAGCGTCATCCCGGTGGTCGTCCAGGTGGAGGCCTCCGTGAGCGTCCCCGGGCAGCGCGATGACGTCCAGGAGCCCGTTGAGGACCGTGAAGGTCGGCGCGATGGTGGCCCCGGCCACCAGCAGGCCGAGCGCCAGGGCGGCCGGGACGCCGGCCAGGGCGAGCGCCGCGTGGAGCGCGCCCCAGGCCGCGACGAGCAGGCCGAGGCCGCGGACGGGGCGCGCGGGTGCGCCGGTCCGGGAGATGACCAGGGCGCCCAGGATCGAGCCGACGCCCCAGAGGCCGAGCAGCGGTCCGGTGAGCCCGCGGTTGCCCATCTCCTCGAGCGCGGCCGGGATGCCGACCTCCACCGCGCCCACCGTCAGCCCGAGCGTGAGGAAGGTCAGCGTCGTCACCCGCACGCCCGGCGCGCGCAGCGCCCCGACGAGGTCGCGCTCCACGGGGCCCGCCTCGCCCGCGAGCGCGCGGACGGCGGGGTGCCGCGCGAAGGCCGTCCCGCCCAGGGCGAGCGCCGCGGCGCAGACGACGAGCCCCGCGCGGGGCGACCAGCTGCCGACCCCGCCGACGATCACCACGGGGCCGAGGAGGTAGGTGACCTCGAGCAGGACCCCCTCCGTCGCGTAGATGCGATGCCGGGCGTCGCCGTCGTCGGGCACCAAGGCGTTCCACAGCCTGCGGCGGTAGGCCCCGATGGGGGGCTGGGCGCCGCCCGCGACGAGCGCGAGCGCGACGCGGGCCCCGAGCGGCGCGCCGTCGGCGAGCGCCGCCTGGCCCGCGATGGCCGCCGCGCTGAGCGGCACGCCGAGGCGCAGCACCCCGAGCTGGCCGCGCCGGTCGGCGATGCGCGCGAGCACGGGGTTCGAGATCGCCAGCGCCAGGGCGGCCGCGCCCGCGACCAGGCCGCCCGCGGCGTAGTCCCCCGTGACGTCGCGCGTGTGGAGCACGAGCAGCAGGCCGAGCGCGCCCATGGGCAGCTGCGCGACGCACGAGCTCAGGAAGGCCCGCAGGACGCCCGGGATGCGGAGCACGGCGAGCACGGGGCGGGACGCTACCCGCGATGCACCCACCTCGGCGGCCCCTCGGCGTTCCCCTGACCACGGCGTCGCTTGCACCACCCGGAACGACCCCCGGGCCGCGCTCGGCGACCCTCGGCCCAGCGTCGCGGTCAGCCCCGCGGGCTGAGCTCCACCTCGAAGGGCGAGTCGCCGAAGTCGACCACGAGCTGCCAGCGCCCCCGCGCCGTGACCTCCGTCGCCCCCGTCGCGGCGGCCCGCTCGAAGAGGGGGAGGACCCGCGGCGCGCCCGCGCCGCGCGCCTGCTCGAGGTGGGCGGTGAACGGCACCTCCGCCCCGAAGTCGACGCCCGTGCCGCGCTGGCGGAAGCGGACGCGGTAGGCCCCGCGAAGCTCGAGCGGGCCGAAGCTGTCGGGGGCCACGTCCCCGCGCAGGACGATCCGGTCGCCCGCGGTGGTCAGCCGCGCGGCGGGCGGGGTGGCCGCGGGCGCGGACGACGGGGGCGCCGCGTCCCCGCACCCCGGGAGCAGGGCGAGGGTGGCGAGCCCGGCGAGCAGTGTGCTTGGATGGCGGACCATGCCCAGGCACAGCGTACGCACCACCCGCCGCGAGGTGCTCGCCGCCGGGGCCGCCTCCACCGGCGCGCTGCTCCTCCCGACCGCCGCGCGCGCCGCGCCGCAGCCCGCCGTCCCGCAGGGCGACGACGTCGCGTTCCTGGCCTTCGGCGCCGCGGCCGCGGGCGTGCTGGCCCGGGTCTACGGCGACGCGCGGCAGCTCCGCGGGGCGTTCGGCCGCCGGGAGCGCGCGCTCCTCTCCGCCGCCCACGACCGCCAGCGCGACACCGTCGTGCGCCTGAACGCCGCGCTGGGCCCGGACGACGCCGTCCCCCTCGACGGCTTCACCCGGCTCGTGGCCCTGCGCTCCCGCGCGGACGCCCTCGCGGTCGCCCGCCGGCTCGAGGCCGCGGTCGTCGGCGTCTTCCTCAACGGAGTGGCCTACGCGACGGACCCCGGCACCCGCCTGCTGCTCGGCCGCCTGCTCGCGGTCGCCCACGGCCACGCGGCGCTCCTGACCGCCATGGCCGGCGAGCGGCCCTCGGCGGCCTGCCGGCGCCCGTCGACCTGGAGGCGGCGGGCGCGCTGCTGGACACCTACCTGGAGGACCCCACCTCGTGACCCGCCTGCTGCCCCTGCTCGTCGTCCTCGCCGCGCTCGCGTTCCCCGCCGGGGCCAGCGCCGTCACCGTCTACGCCGCCACGTCGCTGACGACGGTCATGCCCGAGGTCAAGCGCGACGTCCGCTACTCCTTCGGCGGCTCGAACACCCTGCAGCTCCAGATCGAGCGCGGCGCGCCCGCGGACCTCTTCCTCTCCGCCCAGCCCAAGGAGGCCCAGGCGCTGTACCGCTCGGGCCGCTGCGAGCGCCCCGTGACCTTCGCGACCAACCGGCTGACGCTCATCGTGCCGAACGGCGATCCCGCCCGCGTCAAGTCCGTCTACGGCCTGCGGCGTGGCGGCCTGCGGCTCTCCATCGGCAACCCCGGCGTGCCCGTGGGCGACTACACCCGCAGGCTGCTCGCGCGCCTCGGGCTCTCGCGCGTGCTGCGCGCGAACCGCGTCTCCCAGCAGTCCAACGTCGGGCAGGTGCTCTCCCAGGTCGCCTTCGGCGGCGCCGACGCCGGCTTCGTCTACGTCACGGACGCGCGGACGCAGCGCGGGCGCGTCGACGCGCTCGGCCTCCCGCGCTACGCCCAGCCGCCCGTCCGCTACCAGGGCTGCCTCGTGCGCCGCCCCGGCGTGGACCGGCGCGGCGCCGCCGCCGTCCTGGCGGCCGCTGCGCAGCTCCCGCGGGCGCGGGATCCTGAAGCGCGCGGGCTTCGGGCTGCCGCCCCGCGGATGAGGCGCGCGTGGACGGCGCTCGCCCTCGGCGTCGTCCTCGCGTTCCTCGTCGGCCCGCTCGTCGCCCTGCTGGTCGAGGCGAAGCTCACGGAGCTCCCCGACCTCCTCGGGCGCCGGGCGGTCCGCGACGCGCTCGCGGTCACCGCCCGGACGAACCTCGCGGCGAACGTCCTCGTGCTCGCGCTCGGGACGCCCGCGGCGTGGCTGCTGGCCACGCGCCGCTTCCGCGGGCGCGCGCTCGTGATCACCGCCTGCGAGCTCCCGCTCGTCCTGCCGCCGGCCGTCGCGGGGATCGCCCTGCTCAGCGCGCTCGGGCCGCGCGGGGCGCTCGGCGCGCCGCTGGCCGACGCCGGGATCGTGCTCCCCTTCGGGCCCTGGGCGGTCGTGCTCGCGGTGGCGTTCGTCGCCGCGCCGTTCTACCTGCGCGGCGCCATCGCGGCGTTCGAGGCGGTCCCCGGGGACGTCGTGGACGTCGCCCGCACGCTGGGCGCCTCGCGCACCCGGACCTTCTGGCGGATCGTCATGCCGCTCGCGCTCCAGGGGCTCGTCGCGGGCTGGGTGCTCGCGTTCGCGCGCGGGATCGGGGAGTTCGGCGCGACCATCGTCTTCGCGGGCAACGTGCAGGGGCGGACGGGGACGCTGCCGCTCGAGGTCTACGGGCAGCTCGACGTGGACCTCGACGTCGCGCTCGCGCTCGGCGTGCTCCTCGTGGCGCTCAGCGCCGGGGTCCTGCTCTCCTACAAGCTGCTGGGGTCATGGCGTCCCTCGAGCTCGACCTCGCGCACGCGCTTCGCCCCTTCCGCGTCGAGCTGACCCTCGCGCTGGGCGCGGAGGTCGTCGCGCTCGCCGGGCCCTCCGGGGCGGGCAAGACGACGGTGCTGCGGTGCGTCGCGGGGCTCACGCGGCCGGACGCGGGGGCGATCCGCTGCGGTGGGGCGACGTGGCTGGACCGCGCGACGGGGGTCGACCTGCCGCCCGAGCGGCGCTCCGTGGGCTACGTGCCCCAGCACCACGGGCTCTTCGGGCACCTCACCGTGGCGCAGAACGTCGCGTTCGGCGGCGGGACCCGCGAGGAGGTGGCGGGGCTGCTCGAGCGGTTCGGCATCGCCGGCCTGGCGGGGGAGCGGCCCGGGGAGCTCTCGGGCGGGGAGCGCCAGCGCGTCGCGCTCGCGCGCGCGCTCGCGCGCCGGCCCGACGTGCTCCTGCTCGACGAGCCGCTCGCGGCGCTCGACGCGCACACCCGGCGGGTGGTGCGCGACGAGCTCGCCGACGAGCTCCGGGCCCTCGGCCTGCCGACGCTCCTGGTGACCCACGACGCCGGGGACGCCGCCGCGCTCGCGGACCGCGTGGCGGTGCTGGTCGACGGGCGCCTGCGCCAGCTCGGGACGCCGGCGGAGCTCCTCGCCGCCCCCGCGGACGCGTTCGTCGTCGCCTTCGGTGGCGGGCTCGTGCTGGCCGGGACGGGGCGCGGGGAGGACGTGGCGCTCGAGGAGGGCGGGGTGGTGCCGCTCGCCGCGGAGGGGCCCGTCGAGGTCGGGCTCTTCCCCTGGGATGTGGAGGTCGGCGGCGGCCCGGGGCCGCCGGGCGCGCTGCGCGGCATCGCACGTGCGGTCGCGGTGGAGGGCGGGCGCGCCCGGGTGCGCACCGCGCGCTGGAGCGGCGAAGCCGGCCCGGGTGCCCATCCCGAGGTCGGCGACGAGGTCCACGGCGTGGTCCGCCGGGCGCACCTGCTCCCCTCGAGCGACGTGTGACCCCTGGGGAGTCGCATCGTCTCCTGAGGGGTCACGGGTCCCCGGCGCCGGGCGCACCTGCTCCCGGTAGCTTCCGCCCCGTGATCCGGTGCGTCGTCCTGCTCCTCGCCGCCGGCCTCGCGCTCGCAGCCCCGCCGATGGCGGCCGCCGCCCGGCCCGTGCCGCTCGCGGGGCACTGCCTCACGCTCTCGGGCAAGGGGCAGCGCACGACGGTCTTCCTCAAGGCGACGGGCCCCGGGACCTTCCTGCTGCTGCGCCCCGACGGGAGCCTCGCGGGCGCCGACGCCCCCGGCCCGGACGCGGAGTGGCGCGTCACCCGGACTCCCGCGCGGGCTGCTCGCCGTGCGCTCCGTGCGGACGGGCGCGCCGCTGCTGGCCGGCGGCATCCTGCACGCGAAGCGCGCCGGGGGCTGCAAGCGCTACCCCGAGGCGCAGCTCGGCGCGCGCGGGATCCCGGCCACGGGGAGCCTGCGCGGGTGGGCGGACGTCCACTTCCACCCGACCGCGAACGGCCGCGCGGGCGGGCTCGTCGTCTCGGGCGCGCCCTACGACCGCTACGGGATCACGGAGGCGCTCGGCCGTGACGCCGACGTGCACGGGCCGGACGGCTCGCTCGACGTGACGGGCAACCTCCTGCGCTCGGGCGCGCCCGTCGGCACGCACGACACGGGCGGCTGGCCGGGCTTCGCGGGCTGGCCGAGCGCGGGGACGCTCACCCACCAGCAGCTCTACTGGCGCTGGCTGCAGCGCGCCTGGCTCGGCGGGATGCGGTTCGCCGTCGCGCAGACCGTCGAGGACGAGCCGCTCTGCAACCTCGAGCCCCGGCGCTCCCACTCCTGCGACGAGACGGCGACCGTCGAGGCCCAGATCGCGGACCTGCGGGGGATGGAGCGCTACGTCGACGCGCAGTACGGCGGGGCCGGGCGCGGCTTCTTCCGCCTCGTCGAGGGCCCCCGGGAGGCGGCGCGGGCCATCCGGGCGGGCAAGCTCGCGGTCGCGATCGGCATCGAGTCCTCCGATCCCCTCGGCTGCTCGCAGCGCGGCGGGCGCCCGAACTGCGACCGGGCCGGCATCGACCGCGCGATCGCGCGCTACGTGCGCCTCGGCGTCAGGACCATCTTCGTCTCGCACTGGGTCGACAACGCGCTCGGCGGCGCGGCGCTGGAGGGTGGCGCCAAGGGCCAGTTCATCGCGGCCATGCAGGTCGAGCAGACCGGCGCGCCGTTCCGGACGGGGCCGTGCCCGGATCCCGAGCAGGGCGAGGAGCAGGTCGAGGGCGCCGGGCGGACCTGCAACCAGGAGGGCCTGACCCCGCTCGGCGCCTACGCGGTCGGGAAGCTCATGGACGCGCACGTCCTCGTGGAGGCCGACCACCTCTCCGAGGGCGCGCGCGACGCCGTGCTGCAGCTCGCGGAGCGGCGCGGCGTCCCGATCGTCTCGAGCCACACGGGCACGGGCGGGCTGTGGACCCACGCGGAGCTCAAGCGGCTCTACGCCCTCGGCGGCTTCGCCACCGCGCGCCTCTCCGGCGGCGCCGCCGAGCTGCCCAAGAGCGTGCTCGCGCTCCGCGCCGACCAGGTCCGCGGGCCGGTCGGGGTCGCCCTGGGCTCGGACACGGGCGGCTTCGCGGACCTCCCCGCGCCCGACCCCGCGCTGGCCCCGCTGCAGTACCCGTTCCGCTCCTTCGACGGGCGCGTCCTCTTCACCCGCCAGCGGACGGGCACCCGGACCTTCGACGTCAACGCGGACGGGGTGGCCCACTACGGGCTCGTGCCGGACCTCCTGGCCCAGGTCGCCGCGCAGCCCCGCGGGCCCGAGGCGCTCGGGGTGCTGTTCGACTCCGCGGCGGCGTACCTGGCGACGTGGCGGCGGGCGGGCGCGCGCGGGTAGGGCGCGGGGATGGACCTCCTCGGAAGCGCTCGACCCGCGACCCGCCGCGTGACCACGGACGTGGGCGGTGTCGCGCTCAGCGCCCTGGTCGCCGGCGAGGGCCCGCCGCTGCTGCTGCTCCACGGGACGTTCTGGAGCCGCGTGTGGGAGCCCGTCTTGCCCGCCCTGGCCGCTGCGGGCCACGAGGCGCTGGCCCTCGACTTCGCCGGCTTCGGCTGCTCCGCCGGGCGGCTGCGCGGCGACGAGGCCGCGGTCCCTGCGCTGGCCGAGCAGGCGCAGGCCTTCCTGCGGGCGCGCGGGCTCGACGGCCCCCTCACGGTCATGGGCCACGACATCGGTGGCGCCGTGGCCCAGCACCTCGCCGCCCACGACCCGCGGGTCGAGCGGCTCGTGCTCATGAACTCCGTCCTGTTCGACTCCTGGCCCGTTCCCGCCGTCGAGCGCTTCCGCGACCCCGCGGTCGCCGAGGGCGTCACGGTCGAGGAGGTCCTCGCCGCGCGGCGCAAGAGCCTGGAGGGCGCCATCGCCCACCCCCTCGAGGCCGAGGAGCGCGAGGCCTGGCTGGCGCCGTGGCAGGAGGAGGACCGCGTGCGCTCCTGGACCGCGCTGGCCGGCGCGGCCGACGCGCGCTTCACGCTCGAGCTCACGGACCGCCTGCGCGAGCGCGCGCTGCCCACGCTCCTGGTGTGGGGTGAGGACGACGCGTTCCAGCCCGTCTCCTACGCCGAGCGCTACGCCGCCGAGCTCCCCGGCGTGCGGCTCGTCCGCGTGCCGGGTGCCGGCCACATCCCGACGGCGGACGACCCCGGGGCGGTCGCCGACGCGCTGGTCGCCTTCCTCACGAGCCCGGGCTGACCCCCGGGCGGACCAGCTCGCGGGGCAGCTGGTACTTCTCGACCCGTGGTGGGCGAGGCCGGCCCCGGAGCCGGGCCCAGAGGCGGCCGGGGACGTTGACGTCGACGGACTTGACGCGGAGGCCGCCCTCCCGCAGCACCCACTCGTTCAGCTCGCCCCGAGCCCTGTCCCGCGGCACCCCGAAGCGCTCCACGGCGAGGTCGACCGCATCCGCGACCGTGATGACCACCGTCCCCCGGGCTCCGTAGAGCTTCCTGACCGGGAGCTCCGGGTCGGTCATCAGGCTGGTCAGCTCCTCCCAGGTCACCCCGGCTCAGCGCCCCTTCGGCATCAGCGCGCCCGACGCCCGGACCACCCCACGGCGCCCCGCGCCGCGCAGGCGGTCGGCGGCGGCCCGCAGCGGTGTGGGCGCGGCGGCCGGAACGAAGGTGACCTCGTCGCCCACCGCGAGGCGACCGCCCCGCTCGACCTCCGCGTAGATGCCGAGGCAGCCCTCCGCGGTGCGGCGGACGGTCCGCACGACGTCCGGGTCGGCGGCGAGCCCGGGCTGCGCGCGGGCCGGCATGGAGCAGCGGATGGTCGGGATCTCCGGGCGCAGGATCGCGGTGCCGGTGTGCAGGCTCCCACCGAGCCAGCCGTTCTCCACGAGGCCCGGCGCGTCGTCCGTGTCGAGCAGGAGCGACGGGCGGAAGCGCCGCGGGTCGAACGAGGCCCCGGGCGCGTCGCTCGCGCCAGCGCGGCGAGGCTCGCGCGGGTGAGCACGTGGATGGGGTAGGCGTCCGCGAAGGTCCCGACGGGCGTCGCGTAGCGGGCGAGCTCGGCGAGCTTGCGCACGGGGAACATCGTGAGGTCCGGGAGCGGCTCGTCGTCCGGGATGTCGAACTGGCGGCGGACGTCGCGCTGGGTGGCCAGGGGGCCGCGGTAGGCGGCGCGGTCGGTCAGCGCCGGCAGCGGCACGAGCTCCACGCGGCGACCCGTGAGCGCGGAGAGCAGCTCGTGCACCTCGGGGTCGCTGCTGGAGCGCTCCCGGCCGTCGGGGAACGTCACGACCACGTCCGCGGGGACGCCCGGCCCGGCGTCGGCCGGCGGCGCGGCGGCCCAGCGCGCGGAGCACCCCATGAGCACGGGCAGGCGCCGCGCGGTCGTGACGGCGCCGAGCTCGAGGTCCCGGACCGCCCACAGCCGGTCGGCGTGCACGCCGCGGGCGTCGACGTCGACCGCGTCGAGGCGCTCCCCGCCCATGGACTTCACCGGGTAGCGCCACAGCTCCGCGATCCGCATGGGCCCATCATCGCCGCTCCAGCGCCCCACGTCTGACCCCCGGCGTCGCGGGGTAGGCCCGCGGCCATGGAGACCCTCGTGCTCGACAACGGCGCGCTCGACGCGGGCAAGCGCGGCGGCCCGGAGCCCGAGGCGGTCACGCTCGAGTCGTTCGGACGGGACATCCCCGAGGCGTAGGGGCCGGGCGATGGGCGTCGTCATCACCGCCTTCGAGCGCTCCCCCGACGGCGGCCGGGGCCTCGCGCGCGACACCCGCGTCCGCTGGGCGCTCGAGGAGGTCGGCGTCCCCTACGAGGTCCGGCTGCTCTCCTTCGCGGCCAAGCAGCAGCCCGAGCACCTGCGCGTGCACCCCTTCGGCCTCATCCCGACCTACGAGGACGAGGAGGTCACCCTCTTCGAGACGGGCGCGATCGTCCTCCACCTCGCCGAGCGCCACCCGGGCCTGCTGCCCGGCGACGCCGCCGCGCGAGCCCGTGCGGTCGCGTGGCTCTTCGCGGCGCTCAGCACGGTCGAGCCGCCGATCCTCGAGCTCACCACCGCGCGGGTCTTCGAAGCCGACCGGCCCTGGGCGGCGGAGCGCCTGCCGCTGGTCGAGGCCCCGGTCCGCGACCGGCTCGGCCGGCTCGCCGCGCACCTCGGCGACGCCGAGTGGCTCGACGGGGCCTTCAGCGCGGGGGACCTCCTCATGGTGTCCGTCCTGCTCCGGCTGGGCTCCTCGGGCCTGCTCGACGAGCACCCGGGCCTCGCGGCCTACGTCGCGCGCGGCCAGGCGCGGGAGGCCTACCGCCGGGCCTTCGCGGCGCAGTGGGCGGTCAACGGCGACGGCCCGCTGCCCGGCTGAGGCGCGCTCGGGGTCCTGCGCCGCGACCCGACGGGGCCGACGCGAGGTGCCAGACTCCGCGCCATGTCGCCCGGGACCTCGCTGCCGCGGTGCGTCGCCCAGCTCCTGGGGTGCGCGCCGCACGAGGTCCCCCCGCCCGACACCGGCGTCGACCCGATCGCCTGGACGAGCGCGTGGCTCGGCCGCCGGGGCCTGACGCTCGTGCCCGTGCCCGACGCGTCGTCCTTCGGCTTCGGGGGCCCGTGGCTCGCGCGCTTGGCCGACGGGCGCTTCGTCGTGCGGTTCGGCGCCCCGGACAGCGACACGATCGACGACCCCGAGGGTGGCCCCGCCTCCGACGTGGTCGCCGGCTGGATCGCCGTGCCCCTGGACCTGGCCGCCTGGGCACCGCCGACGGTCCGCGAGCCCACGGTGGGCCGCGTCGAGGAGGTGCTCCTGTTCGCCGAGCCGACCGGACCGGGCCGCGCCGTGGAGGCCGCGCCGGCGGTCCCGGGCCGCGGCCTCGAGGGCGACCGGTACTGGGCGGGCACCGGGTCCATGGGCGGGACCGAGCGCCCGGGGATGGAGGTGACGCTCGTCGCCGCCGAGGACCTCGAGGAGCTCGACATCCCGGCCGGGGTCGCCCGGCGCAACGTGGTGACGCGAGGTGTCGACCTCGACGCGCTCATCGGTCGCGAGTTCCGCGTGGGTGGCGCGGTCCTGGTCGGGCGCCGCCGTTGCGAGCCGTGCGCGCACCTGCAGCGCCTCAGCGGGGACCGTCCGGTCCTGCGCCCGCTGGTGCACCGCGGTGGCCTGCGGGCGGACGTCGTCGCCGCGGGCGTCATCCGCTCCGGCGACGAGGTCTGCCCCCTCTGAGGTCGTCGTCGGGACGGCGATCCCGCCGCCGCGGCGGGATCGGCGATGCTTCACGGCATGGGTCTCCTTCGCCGCCGTGGGAACGCTGCCGACGAGGCGCCCGGGCCGCCTCGCGTGATCCCGGGGGAGCTCACGGTCGCACCTTCGGCCGGTGGCGGCGTCGAGCGGCGGGCCTTCGGCGAGTTCGTCGGTCCGCACGGAGAGCTCGCCTCCTACGCGCTGGGCTGGACCGCCGAGGACGACGAGGCGCCGAAGGAGGGCCGCATGACCGTCGGGATCGGTGTGGGCAACCCGGGCGGCGCGAGCTTCCACTGGCGCGTCTTCGTCCAGGAGGTCGGCTACGCCTTCGGCCTCGTCGACGAGCCGTTCGAGGCCGTGCCCCAGGGAGGGCCGGACCTCACCGCGGATCAAGCCCGGGCGCACGGGGATCTCCAGTTCGTCTTCCGGGTCGGCGACGTCGTCATGCGCGAGGATCCGCGCGCCGTGTGGATGCACCACTGGCTCACGGGCGCGACGGCGATCGAGACCCCGCAGGTGGCCGACCGCAGCGAACCCGTCCTGCGCGTCGTGTGCGACGACGACGAGCGCGTGCCGTGGCAGCTGATCGGGACGACGGACGCCGGGGACGACGGCAAGCTCGAGCACCTGCACCACCACCTCGAGGGCGATCCGACGCTGCTCGACGCGGTGGCCCGCCTGACCGCCGGCCAGCAGGCCACGCGCGCCTCGCCCGACGGCGCCTGGACGTTCAGCGATGCGTCCTAGGCAAATCCACCAGCTGGCGGCGACGCGCCTCGAGCGGTCCTCGGCGGAGCAGTCGGCGTCCCGGAGGTTCGGGCCGTGAGCCTCGACCGCCGGGCCGTCAAGACGCTCCTGTCGACCTCCTGGTCCGCGACGGGGTGGACCGCCGAGGACGGCGTCGACCGGCAGGCGCTCGACGAAGCCGTGCTGTCGCTGCTCTGACGGCCGTCGATCACTCGGGACCTGCCGGTGTGCTCTCCAATGCCTGTCATGCAGGGCTTCGGGAGCACACCGACGCGACGAGGGTGCCAAGGCCCCTCGGAGAAGCGACCTGCGAGCCTGCTCGGGTGGAGGCAGCCAGAGACCGAGCCCGAGGGCCCCGCTGATGCGCGCGGTGGCCTACGCGGCGTTCGGCGCCGACCCGGAGGTCGTCGAGCTCCCGGACCCCGAGCCCTCCCCCGACGGGGTCGTGCTGCGGGTCGACGCGACCGGGCTCTGCCGCAGCGACTGGCACGGCTGGCGCGGGCACGACAGCGCCATCACCGCCTTCCCGCACGTGCCCGGCCACGAGCTGGCGGGGACGGTCGTGGCGGTCGGCGCCCGGGTCACGCGCTGGCGCGGCGGCGAGCGGGTCGCGGTGCCGTTCGTCTGCGCGTGCGGCACCTGCCGGCAGTGCGCGCGCGGCGCTCAGCAGGTGTGCGACCACCAGCGGCAGCCCGGCTTCACGGACCACGGCTCGTGGGCGGAGCGCGTCCGGATCGAGCACGCCGACGTGAACCTCGTGCCGGTCCCGGACGAGCTCGCGTCGGAGGCGGTCGCCGCGCTCGGCTGCCGCTTCGCCACGGCCTACCGCGCCGTCCTCCAGGTCGGTGCGCTCCGCGCCGGCGAGACGGTCGCGATCCACGGCTGCGGCGGCCTGGGGCTCTCGGCGGTGATGCTCGCCGTCGCCGCGGGCGCGCACGTCATCGCGGTCGACGCGTCGGCCGGGGCGCGTGAGCTGGCGCTGGGGCTCGGCGCCGCGTCGGCGCACGACGTCGGGGTCGACCTCATCGCGCTGACCGACGGCGGTGTCGACCTCGGCCTGGACACGGCCGGCGCCGAGGCCGCGTGCGTCGCGTCCGTGCTCGGGCTGCGCACGCAGGGCCGGCACGTGCAGGTCGGGTTGCTCCCCGAGCGCCCGCGCGTGCCGATGGACGTCGTGATCGCGCGCGAGCTCGTCCTGCGGGGCTCGCACGGGATGGCGGCGCACGCCTACCCGGAGCTGCTGGCCCTGCTGGCGGCGGGCCGGCTGCGCCCGGAGGAGCTCGTGACGCGCCGCATCGGCCTCGCGGAGGCGCCCGCGGCACTTCGGGCCATGGACGGCCCCGGCACCCCCGGCATGACGATGGTCGACCCCTCGCGCTGACGCGCCGGGCGCGGTGTGCGATGCGAGGCGCTCAGGCGCCGAGCGCCAGCCCCTGCGCGTAGCCCGCGGCGAGGACCCTGCCGCCGCGGTCGGGGTCCATGAGCCGCGGCATGAGCGGCGCGGCCCCGGCGTCGGGCGCGACGAGCGTCACCGTGGCGCCGCGGCGGCGGAGCGCGAGCGCCTCCACCCGCGCGGCGGCGCGCAGCACGCCGCGCAGCAGGACCGCCGTGGGCTCCAGGACGAGCACGTGGTCGCCCCGACGCGCGGGAGCCGCGTCGAGGTTCACGGGGGACCAGGCGCCGCCGTCGACGTAGTCGCGTCCGCCGATCCGCACGGGGGCGAAGACGCCGGGGATCGAGCACGAGGCGGCGACCGCGGCGGACACGGGAGCGTCGGGTGCGCCCCGGCTGCCGAAGACGACGCGCTTGCCGTTGGCCCGGTCGACGGCGCAGACGCGCAGGCGTCCGTCGAACGAGGGGCCCCAGGCGTCGACGGACGCGCGGAGGTCGTCGAGCCTCCGGCCGCCGGCGGGGATCCGGCCGAGACCGACCGCCCGCGCGCGGGCGCCCACCGGCGCGTGCAGCGCCAGGCCGACGGGCGCGGCGAGGGCCCCGAAGGCGCCGCTCGCGCGGGTCAGCGCGGTGGGCAGGCGCACGCCGGCGCTGCTCCGCGCCGAGGGGTCGGGCTCGCGGCCCGCCGCCGTGCGGCCGCCGCGGTCACGACCCCCCGGGGGTCGCGGCGCCCGGCCCGCGGCGAGCGAGGCGGCGACGATCGACCCCGCGCTCGTGCCCACGAAGGCCCGCGCCTCGCGGACGTCGACGCCCGCGGCGTCGCGCAGGCCGGCCAGCAGCCCGGTCATCCAGGCCTCGCCGAGGATCCCGCCGCCGCCGAGCACGACGACGTCCGGGGCCTGGGCGAGCGAGGGCGACATCGGGGTCGGGGTTCCCGCAACGGCCGTCGTCCACGCGGCCCTGCGCGTGGTGCGGTCGGCCGACGCTCAGCGGAGCTCCTGGGCGAGCCCGACGAGGAGCCCTCCCGGCCCACGGATGTAGCAGAGCCGGTACACGTCCTCGTACTGGACGACGTCGCTGCTCACGAGCTCCGCACCCTGCGCGAGGAGCCGGGCGAGCGTCTCGTCGAGGTCGACGACCGTGAACATCACGCGCAGGTAGCCCGCGGCGTTCACCGGAGCGCGTCGGTGGTCGGCGACCAAGGGCGGCCTGTGGAACTGCGAGAGCTCGAGGCGACTGCGGCCGTCGGGCGTCCGCATCATGGCGATCTCGACCTGCTGGTCGCCCAAGCCGGTCACGCGCCCGGCCCACTCCCCCTCGACCGTCGCCCGGCCCTCGAGCTCGAGGCCCAGCTCCACGAAGAAGGCGATCGCCGCCGACAGGTCGTCGACCACGATGCCGACGTTGTCCATGCGCTTGACGGTCACGTCCCGAGGGCCCCGACCAGCACGAGCGAGCTCATCGGCCGAGGCTACCCCGGCGCGGGGGCCCCGTGGGCACGAGGTGCGCCGCGGCGCTCAGGCCTCGCCGGCGCGCTGGACGAGGAGGGCGATCTGCACGCGGTTGTCGACGTCGAGCTTGTCGAGCAGGTGGGAGACGTGGCCCTTGACCGTCGGGATCGAGAGGTGCAGCTGCGCAGCGATGTCCGCGTTGCCGAGGCCCTGGCCGACGGCTCGGGCGACGTCCGTCTCGCGCGGGCTGAGGGTGGCGAGTCGTGCGCGGGCCCGGTCGACGCGCGTCCCGGCGTCGGTGTCGCCGGCGACCATGGCGATGAGCCGGCGGGTGACCGTCGGGGAGAGCATCGCGTCGCCGGCGTGGACGTGCTCGATCGCGCGGATGATGTCCGGGGGCGCCGTGTCCTTGAGCAGGAACCCCGCGGCGCCGGCCTGCAGGGCGCGCAGGACGAGCTCGTCGGCGTCGAAGGTCGTCAGCACGAGGACGGCGGGCGGGTGGGGCTGCGCCATCAGCAGCCGCGTGGCCTCGATGCCGTCGACCTGCGGCATGCGGATGTCCATGAGGACCACGTCGGGTCGGTGGCGGTCGACGGCCGGCAGGACGTCGCGCCCGTCGGCGGCCTCGGCGACCACCTCGAGCGTGCTGGCGCCGGCGAGCATCATCCGCAGGCCGGAGCGGACCAGCGCGTCGTCGTCGACGAGGAGGACGCGGATCACCGCGGCACCTTCCCCCGCAGGACGAACGTGCCGGCGTCGTCCACACCGTGCTCGAGGCCCCCGCCGGTCAAGGACACGCGCTCGGCCAGGCCGATGAGGCCCGTCCCGCGCCCGGGGTCGACGGGCTCCCGCGGCCCGACACCGACCGGCGCGAGGCTGCGGACCTCGACGAGGATCCACGTGTCGTGCACGTGGACGTGGAGGGTCACCTGCGCGCCCGGCGCGTGCTTGCGGGCGTTCGTCAGCCCCTCCTGGACGATGCGGTACGTCGTGCGCCCGGCGACGTCGGGAACCGACCCGTCCCCGAGGGCGAGCTTCGCCTGGAGGCGCATCCCGGCGGCCCGTGCCTCGTCGACGAGGACGGCCACGTCCGCGATCGTCGGCTGGGGCGGGGCGGTCGAGTGCTGCGTGCCGTCCTCGCGGAGGACGCCGATGACGGTCCGGAGCTCGTCGAGCGCCGCCCGGGCGCTCTCCCGGATGACACCGGCCGCGTGCTCGATCTCCTCCGTGGAGGCGTCGGGCCGGAACTCGAGCGCGCCCGCGTGGACCGAGACGAGCGACAGGCGGTGGCCGAGGACGTCGTGCATCTCGCGGGCGATGCGCCGGCGTTCGGCCTCGCGCGCGTGGTCGCCGGCACGGTCGGCCTGCGCGCGCAGGGAGCGGACGAGCTCCCGGCGGGCGCGGACGTAGAGCCCCCAGCCGAAGAGCGTCCCGCCCACCAGCAGGCTCGCTCCGGCGTCCAGGGCGTAGGCGATGTCGGGCGGGTAGAGGAGCGGGTTGACGACCGCCCACAGGACCGTGAGCCCGGCGATGGTGGCCACCGCCCGGGCCGGCGCCCGGATGGCCGCGTTGAACGCCGCCGCGGTGAACGCCCCGGAGACCGGGAGGATCCCCAGGGCGAGGATCCCGAGGGCGATCCCGAGCTCCGCGGGATGGGAGCGGCGCCAGCGCAGGGCGGCGCACGAGGCGAGGCCGACGACGATCGCGACGACCCGCAGCCACGGCGGGTGCTCCGCCCAGGCATCCTGCATCGTCGCCGCCCCGACGACGAGCGCGAAGAGGAGGACGACCGCGTCGACCAGCCGGTCGCGTCGCCCGCGGACGTCGTCGGGCGCATCGAGGACGACCGCGGGCAGCCCCCAGTGCGAAGCACCGATGTCCTCGTGACCGTGCCTGGTGCTCCTCGCGCGTCCCATGGCCTGCGGCGAGCGTACGGGAGGGGGCGGGCCGTGCCCCCCTACGGAAGTCGGGGTCCGCCTCCGTCTCCGGGACCGGCGGCCTCAGCCCGTGGGGGCTGTGAGCGTGGGCCGGCGCGGAGCAGGCTGGGCCCATGATCGAAGCCCTCGACCTGACCAAACGGCTCGCAGGACGCGACGTGGCCTCCGGGATCTCGTTCCGCTGCGAGCCCGGGACCATCACGGGGTTCCTCGGACCCAACGGCGCCGGCAAGTCGACGACGATGCGGATGCTCGTCGGGCTGACCCGGCCCGACTCCGGCACGGCGCGCATCCTCGGGGTCGACTACCGCGCCCTGCCGAACCCCGGGCGTCGGGTCGGCCTCCTGCTCGACGCCGCCGCCCAGCACGGCGGGCGCCGGGGGCGCGAGGCCCTCGCCGTCTCGGCGCAGACCATGGGCGTGCCGACCGACCGCGTCGACGCGCTGCTCTCGCGCGTCGGGCTCGACGAGGACGCCGGCCGCAAGCGCGTCGGCCAGTACTCCCTCGGGATGCGCCAGCGCCTCGGCCTGGCCCACGCGCTGCTCGGCGACCCCGAGGTCCTCATCCTCGACGAGCCCGCGAACGGCCTCGACCCCGAGGGCATGCGCTGGATGCGCGGCCTCCTCCGCGGCTTCGCCGATCGCGGGGGCACCGTGCTGCTCTCCTCGCACCTGCTCGCCGAGGTCGAGGCGGTCGCCGACCGCATGGTGATCCTCGGCGGCGGCCGGGTCCGGGCGCAGGGCACTCCTGCCGAGCTGCTCGGCGCGCAACCTGCCGCCGTCCGCGCCGCCGACCTGGAGCGCGCGGCCGCGGCCGCCGGCCTCGAGCGGCTCTTCTTCGAGCTGACCACCACCCCCGAGCCGATGGAGGCCCACGCATCATGAGCACCACCTCCCTGACCGCGCCCCGGCCCGTCGACCGTCGCGCAGCCCACACGCGACCCGGCCTCGGCCGCCTCGTCCTCGTCGAGCTCCGCAAGAGCGCCGACACCCGCGCGGGCTCCGCGCTCCTCGTCGCCGTCGCGGTGCTGACCGTCGCCGTCGTCCTCGTCCGCCTCGCCACCGGCACCACCGCCGACCACACCTTCGCCGCCGTGCTGGACCTCGCGATCCTCCCGGCGGGGATCCTGCTCCCGGTCGCCGGCGTCCTGCTGGTCACCACCGAGTGGTCCCAGCGCACCGGCCTCATCACCTTCGCGCTCGTCCCCGACCGCGCCCGGGTCATCGCCGCGAAAGTCCTCACCGCCGTCGTGCTCGCGGCGGGGGCACTCCTCGTCGTCGTCGTCGCCGTCACCGCCGGGGTGCTCGTCGCCGGCCCCGGGGACGACGCGTTCGCCGGTGCCGGCGCCCTCGTCGGGCAGACGACGGTCTACCTGGTCGCCGGGATGCTGACCCCGGTCGCCTTCGGGATGCTCCTGCGCGCCTCGGCGCCGGCACTCGTCGTGCTCTACGCGCTGCCCACCGCGTGGGCGATCCTGCTCTCGCTCGAGCCGTTCTCGGACGCCGCCCCCTGGCTCGACACGGGCCGTGCCTACGCGCCCATGCACCAGGAGGCGATGACGTCCACGCAGTGGGCGCAGGCGGCGACGGCCATGCTCCTCTGGACGGCGCTCCCCCTCGCCGCGGGCGTCTGGCGCACGCTGCTCGACGAGCCCGTGGCATGACGCCGCCGCCGACCCTCGGCCCCCGGCGCAAGGCCGGGGTGCTGGCGATCTGCGCCACGAGCCTGTTCCTCGTGGGGCTCGACATCACGGCGCTGAACATCGCGCTCCCGTCGATCCAGGACGACCTGGGGACCGGCATCTCGGGCCTGCAGTGGACGCTCGGCTCCTACACGATGGTCCTCGCGAGCTTCCTGCTGCTCTCGGGGTCGCTGGCCGACCGCTTCGGCCGCCGCCGGACGTTCGTCACGGGCCTGTCGCTCTTCACGACGGCCTCCGTCGCCTGCAGCTTCGCCCCGACGGTCGAGGTCCTGATCGGCGCGCGGATCGCCCAGGCCATCGGCGGCTCCATGATGAACCCGGTCGCGATGGCGATCATCACCGACGTCTTCCGGGAGCCACGGGAGCGTGCGCAAGCCGTCGGCGTCTGGGGCGCGACGTTCGGGCTCTCCGTGGCCCTCGGGCCGGTCCTCGGGGGCGCGCTGGTCACCGCCGCCGGGTGGCGCGCCGTCTTCTGGCTCAACGTCCCCATCGGCGTCGCCGCGGTCCTGCTGACGCTGCGCTTCGTGCCCGAGTCCAAGGCGGCGATCGCCCGCCGGTTCGATCCGGTCGGACAGGCCCTCGTCATCACCTTGCTCGCCACGTCGACCTTCGCCGTCATCGAGGCCCCCGACCGCGGCCTGACGGCACCGCTCGTCCTGGGGGCGGCGGCCGCCGCCGTTGCCGCGCTCCTCGGCCTCCTCGTCGTCGAACCGCGGCGGGCGGAGCCGCTGCTCGAGCTGGGGTTCTTCCGCTCCCGCCCCTTCTCCGCGTCGATCGCGCTCAGCGTGCTGGCGTTCGCGACCTTCGGCGGCTTCCTGCTGCTCGTCACGCTCCACCTGCAGCAGGAGCGCGGGCTCTCCCCACTCCACGCCGGCCTGCTGACGATGCCGATGGCCGCGATGATCGCGCTCGTCTCCCCGGTCTCCGGCCGGATCGTCGGCCGCCACGGCTCGCGCGTGCCCCTCCGCGCCGGCGTGCTCGGCCTGACCCTCGGCTGCCTCATGCTGACCCAGCTCGACGCGACCACGCCGACGGCCTGGCTGCTGGTCGCCTTCGCCACCTTCGGGACCGGCTTCGGCTTCATCAACGCCCCGATCACCACCGCCGCCGTCTCCGGCATGCCGCGCGACCAGGCCGGCGTGGCCGCCGCGGTCGCGACCACCTCACGTCAGGTCGGGCAGACCGCGGGGGTCGCCATCACCGGAGCACTCGTCAACGCCCGCCTCGCCCCCGGTTCGACGGCCCTGGCCGAGGCAAGCCACCTCGCCTGGTGGGTCCTGGTCGTGGCCGGTTCGGGTGCTTGCGCCCTCGCCGTCGTCGCGACGTCGGCGGGCAGCACGCCGCGTCGCGCGGAGAAGGCACACCCGCACGCGGTGCCGCGGGCGACCGCACGTCCCCAATCCGAGCGCCCAGCGCTCGAGCGCGGAGCCCGCCATGACCGGTCGCGGAGCACGGCCCCGGTCGTGTGCTCAGCCAACGAGGAGCAGCAGGGCGGCTCCGCCAGCCGCACCGCCGGTCCCGCCGCTGACGTAGCCCACCTTGGAGTAGCCCTGGTACACCTGCCACCGGCCGCCGCTGGACGAGACGTAGCCGACTCTGGTGTAGCCGCTGTAGACGTCCCACCGGCCGCCGCTGCCGCGCTTCGCGTAGCCGACGCGTGAGTACCCCTCGTAGATGTCCCAGCGGCCGCCCGACCCGGGCTTCGTGTAGCCGACCCGGGAGTAGCCGAGCTTGACGTCGTATCGCCCGCTTGAGCTCGCCGATCCGCTTGTAGCCCTCGTAGACGTCGGCGGCCGACGCGAGGGACGGGACCAGGAGAAGAGCTGTGAGGGTCGAGCGAGAGCCGAAGAAGGGAGCGAAGCATGTTCCCGCGGCTCGGCAGGCGGTGCGACGGCCTTGACCCCGCCTGTCAGGGCAGAGCGCGGCGTCAGCAGTCGATCTCCCTCTAGCGCACCGCCCCTGCTCGTCCTAAGCGGTCATTGGAGGCGGGGCGGTTGTGGGCGAAGTGTCGGCGACTTCAGCCCTCAGTCGGAACGTGTCTGCGGAGGAACGCGAGCTGGTCGGTGATGACGCGCTCGAAGTTGTCGCCGAGGTAGATGTCGAAGTGGCCGGCGGGATAGCGGATGACCTCTCCGCGGGGGGCCTTGGCTGCGTGTCGGAGGGTGGCCTTGGCGGGCGCGACGGTGTCGTCGTCGCAGACGCAGAAGAGGATCGGGCACTGGATCTTGGCGGCCTTGCGGCCGGGGGCGTCGAAGGAGATCTCCAGGGCGATGCGGGCCGGGACCTCGTTGCGGTACTCGGCTTCGGTCAGTCCGGAGGCCTCCAGCAGGGCGATGACCTTGTCCACGGCGTCGGCGTCGTTCATCAACCCGAGCTCGCCGGGTCGCGCGGCGACCTTCACCCGGACCGGGGCGCGGCCGGTCGCCTGCGCCAGGCGGTCCTTGGCGCCCGCGAGGATCAGCCGAGCTGACTCCTTGGGCGCGATCTGCATGACGGAGGCGGGGCCGTCGGTGAACGGGCACTGGGCGATGGCAGCGACCACCTGGTGGTCGACGGCGGCGGTCGCGATGGCGTGCCCGCCGGCGAAGGACGTGCCCCACAGCACCACACGCGAGGCGTCGACCTGCGGCAGCGATCGCGCGAACGCGACCGCCGCGCGCCAGTCCTCGCGCTGACGCCGGATGCTGAGCAGCTCGCGCGGCTGGCCTTCGCTGTCACCGAAGTGGCGGTAGTCGAAGACGAGGCAGGCGTACCCGGCGGCCTGGAAGCGCTGGGCGAAGGCGGCCAGGCGGAGCTGCTTGATCGCCCCGAGCCCGTGGGCCATCACGATCACCGGCGCGTTCGACCCGACTGCGGCGCCCGTCGGGAGGTACAGCCAGGAGTGGCAGCGATCGCTGCCGGAGGTGAAGTGGACGATCTGGCGCTCGGGCTGGTCGGTGGCGGTCATGCCTGCTCCTGTCTTGAACGGTGGACAAGACGGAGGTTGGCATCGTCTTGAACGCCTGTCAAGATGGGCTTGTGCCTGCCAATCGCCGCCCGGTCCCGAAGGAGCAGCGGCGCGAGGAGCTCCTCACCGCCGCCGGGCAGCTGTTCGTCCAGGACGGCTACGAGGCCGCGTCGATGAGCCGCATCGCCAAGCTCGCGGGCGTCACGGCGAACACGCTCTACTGGTACTTCGACGACAAGGACCAGCTGCTCGTCGCCGTTGCCGACGCCTACCTCCAGGCGCTGCTGCAGGAACACCGGACGGCGGTCGGCGAGCAGCCGCTGGCGGATCAGCTGCTCTGGCTCGTCGAGCGGCTGCGGCCCGTCAAGCACCTCGTGGCCACGGTGCACGACCGCCAGGCGACCTCGGACGTGATCAGCACGTGGCATCGCTCCTTCCACGCGGCGTTCGAAGGCGTCTTCGAGGCGCAGCTTCCAGGCGCCCACCAGGCCGAAAGGCGCGACGCGGAGATCGCCGCCGCGACGTTCGCGCTCGAAGGCGCGATCACCCACCCCCTCGACGACGCGACCACCCAGAGCCTGTGCCACCTCGTCGCCGAACGCCTACACGACGCCGCTGCCGGCGCCCGTCCCGCCACGTCGCCCTAGTCGGCGCTCAACAGCGACCGCGGAACGGCCGCTGCTTCGAGCCGGCGGAACCAGCGCCGCAGCGTGGCGCTTCTCGTCTCTATGAAAGTGCTGGCGCTGTCAATAGGCGTTGGTGGTGGTGCCGGCGGCCTTGCCGGGTCGGTGCGGGTTCGGGTGGGAGCGACGCTCATGTCTCTATCGCCTCCTCGGCGGGAGGACCAGGCGGTGTGGGAGGTCGGCTGCGTGGGCGCAAGTCCAAAAGGGCCGTCTATGCGGCCAGACGAAAAGCGGCGCCTCCGGCAGCGGTCTGTGGGGGAAGGGCTGGTTGTAGGTGAGCATGTGCCAGAGGCTCTTGGTGAGCCGTCGGGCGATGTCGATCTGGGCGACCTTCGCGCCGCGCTGCTTGCCCAGGCGGCGCTTGGTGCGCTGGTAGCGCTCGGAGTAGGCCTGGTGGCGCAGGGCGTGCATGGTCGCTTCGAGCATCGCCCAGCGCAGGAACTTCGGGCCGGTCTTGGTCAGCGGGCCGCGGCGGTCAGAGTCTCCGGACTGGATGACGCGTGGGCACAGGCCGGTGTAGCCGACGAGCTTGTCGGCGGTGGCGAAGCGCTCGATCTCGCCGATCTCGGCGGCGATCGTGAAGCCGAGCACCCAGCCGATGCCCGGGCGCGGTCATCAGCGTCTCGGGACGTACTTGTGGTCGGGGCGCATCGCGCGCAGCTGCTTGTTGCAATCGGCGATCTGCGCCTCGAGGTGATCGATCGCCACAACGCTCGCCTCGAGCGTCGAGCGCCACGGCTCGGGGACCTGCAGGTCGGCGAGCATGTTGCGGCCGGCGACCCCGAACAGGTCGGTGACCGGGCACGGCTTGCCGAACGAGATCAGCGTCGCGTGGACGCGGTGCTTGAGCATCGAGCGGTGCTTGACCAGGTGCAGCCGGAAGCGCGCGAGCTCGCGCTCCTGGCGGATCTCGAGGCGTCGGCAGCCAGATCTCCGGGACCAGGTCGCGCTGGGACAGGATCGCCAGCACGCGGGCGTCGATCTGGTCGGTCTTGGCCGCCAGCGAGCCGATGCCCTTGACCTTCGCGGCGTCGGCGATCCGCACGTCCCAGCCGAGCTCCTCGAGCCGGTCGTGCACGAACCGGGCGCCGGTCATCGACTCGATCACCGCCTGCGGCGGCGCCGGCCCGACCCGGCGGACCAGCCCCGCCAGGCCGTCGGCATCGGGCGGGACGGCGAACTCGTCGACGATCTCTCCGGCATCGCTCAACAGACAGACGTCGAGCTTCTTCCGACTGAGATCCAAGCCGGCATGCAACATTGCGAACGGGCCTCCTCGGGTCGCTGCGTGGATGACACTCGGAGCGTCTCAGGGAGGCCCTCCTTTCACAGCAGTCCGCCCACTTCGAAGGCGCCCTTTGCGGGCTGGACGAGGTCAGCCTCAACCGAAGGGGGTACGCGGCCACCGTTGCCCCCCCCGGACGCACCGGCCTGGTTGGCGTGGCGCATGAAGCGTAAGCACCTCAGGAGGTAGCGCAGTGCGAAGCCTGGAGCATCAGTTCGCGGCCCGGGCGTCCTTATCGCCGCATGCTCGACCGACGCTTGGATCGTCGGTCAAGCGCGTATCCGACTGATCCGAAGACGCAGGCGGTGAGCGTCGCAAAAGAAGCCGCCTTGAAGTAGTCCGTGACAGAAAGACTGAAGGATGTTCTCCAGGCCGAGAATGCGATCCCGACGAGCACCGAAAGGGCCGCAATCTTTGCAAGCGCATACTGCTCAAAAGGGGGCTGCAAAAGCAGAGCAATCCCGACGGAAACCACGGCGCCGACCACTACTAGGAGCAGATCGCGCAACGGGCGAGCAGCTGCGCCTTCGAGCACCGCTGTCGCCGCGCACGTAGACGTTTGGGAGACAGCGCGGTAGCGACGAAGTGAGACGGCATTCCCGTTCTTAGTGCGGACTTCATCCGCCACTGTCCGCCCGGGCTGCGTCCCCCTTTCCGCGATGCCGTGGCAGCGACTGCCGGGGCTCACGAAGGCGCACCGCCAGAGCGGATCGCCACGCGACTCACCGTCCGGTGAGCGGCGCGAAGCCTCAGGCACTAGTTCGTTGACGAAGGATGTCAAGGCCGGTTGAAATGTGTGCCACTTTCGCCGGGTCAAAAGTGGGCCACCTCGTGAGCGGAGCGCCGGGGAAAACTGACCCCCCGTGGGTGCCGCGGTGGGCGTTGCGGAGGTGAGCCCGTAGGGCGAGCCGGAGCGGCGCTCGCCGCGCGCGTTCAATCCGAGGGGGCGCGGCGGTCGAGGTCGCGGTCCTTGAGGCGGTAGGAGTCGCCTTTGAGGGCGAGGATCTCGGCGTGGTGAACGAGCCGGTCGATCATCGCCGCGGCGGTGACTTCGTCGCCGAAGATCTCGCCCCAAGCGCGAGAACGGCTTGTTGCTGGTGACGATCAGCGAGGCGCGCTCGTAGCGGCGCGAGACGAGCATGAACATGAGGTTGGCGGCCTGCGGGTCGAA
This sequence comes from uncultured Solirubrobacteraceae bacterium, assembly GCA_963844155.1. Lineage (GTDB taxonomy): Bacteria > Actinomycetota > Thermoleophilia > Solirubrobacterales > Solirubrobacteraceae > Paraconexibacter. Next base: position 672,984 of record CAWJMY010000001.1, on the reverse strand, counting down.
CGGGATGTAGCCGACCTCGTCGACGATCAGAAGCGGGATCCGCTGCAGCCGGTCGAGTTCGGCATCGAGGCGGCCCTGGCGTTGGGCGTCGGCCAGGAGCGCGACCCATTCGGTGGCGGTCTTGAACGCGACGCGGTGGCCGGCCAGGCAGGCCCGGATCCCGAGGCTGATCGAGAGGTGCGTCTTGCCGGTGCCGGGCGGGCCGAGCAGGACGACGTTCTCCTTGCCGGCGAGGAAGTCGAGCTGCCCGAGGTGCAGGACGGTCTCGCGCTTGCAGGCTCGTCTGGAAAGCGAAGTCGAACTCCTCGAGCGTCTTGCGCGAAGGAAACCTCGCGGCCTTGATTCGGGCTTGCCCGCCGTGGCTCTCGCGCGAGTCGGTCTCGGTCTTCAGCAGCGCGGCGGCGAACTGCTCGTAGGTCCACTCCTCCGCCCGGGCTCGCTCGGCGAGCTTCGGCAGCGCCCTCGCCGCGGCCGGCGCTTTCAGCGCGCGGAACAGGTGCACGAGCTCGCTCGTCGGGCCGCTCATGCGATCAGCTGGTCGTAGCGCGAGAGCGGGCGAACCTCAACGGCCGGTTCGGCCGCCTTCGCGGCCGGCGCGCAGCGCCCGGGCGTGCTCGAGGTCGAGGATCTGGCGGTGCCGGGCGAACGAGCGGGTGTGGCGGCAGGCGATCTCGCCCGTGTCCAGCGCCACCGCCGTGACCTCGCGCTCACCGATCCGGACCTCGACGCGGCGACCAACCAGCCGGGGGTCGAGGCTGTAGTCGCAGGTGTCGAAGCGCAGGAACGGGTCCGGCGGGACCCTGGTGACCCAGCGCTCGTTCGTGTCCGGCGCCGCCGCCGGCAACGCCGCCATGACCTCGTGCTCAACGCGGAGCCGGTCGACCGGCCGCGCCCGCAGCGTCTTGTGGGTGCGGGCGTTGACCTTCTCGAACCAGGCGTCGAGCTGGTCCTGGAAGTCGAGCTCGTTCGCGAATCGGCGCCCGGGTTCGAAGTTCGTCTCCGCGTAGCCCTGCAGCCGCTCAACCGCCCCTTTCGCTTGCGGGTCGGCGGGCTCGCAGAACCGCCAACCGACCTTCAGCTGCCCGCAGAACGCCGCGAACTCCTCCGACGGTCGGCCGCCGTGGCCGTGGATCCCGGCCTGCCGATCCCAGACCAGCGTGCCCGGCAGCGCCCCCAGCTGCCAGAGGCAGCGCCGGATCCCAGCCAGCAGATCCGGCGTGCGCTTCGAGAAGATCAGCGCCCCGGCGCCGGCCCGCGAGTAGCCCAGGCACGCAACGACAACCCAGCCCTGGCGGGTCTGGCCGTGACCGACCGGGATCTCATTCCGTGGCTGCCAGACGTCGAACTGGCAAAGCTCCCCCGGCCGGTAGACGGTCCGCTGGAACGTCCTCGCCGGCGGTGCGAACAACGGCCGAACCTCCCGCAAGTAGTCGTCGACGATCGTCTTGCTCGCGCTGCAACCCAGCGGCTCGAGCAGCTCCCGGATCCGCTGGCCCGGCAACCGGCAGTCCTCGCCGAGCAACCGGTGGATCTCCGGCTTGAACTGATCGAGCTTCGAGCCCTTCGGCTCGCGCTTGTAGACCGGCGGCGCATCGCTCTCCAACGCCCGCTTGATCGTGTCCCTGTGCAGCCCCGTCCGCCTGTGGATCTCTCGCTTCGAGAGCTCCATCACGAAGTGCATGCGACGGATCTCCGCCCACTGCTCCACCCCGACCACCCTGGTCCTCCCGAGCTCGCTCCGCGCAAACGAGCTCAGGCTCCGTGGCCACCCCGCTCACCGCAAGGTGGCCCACTTTTCATCCGGCGCAGGTGGACCAGTTTTCACCCGGCGCCGACAAAGGACTGAACCACCGTCTTCGCCGCGCTCACGTGCTCGCCGACCGGGGATCCAGGAAAGTGACAGAGGGCAAAGGGCCCCCCTTCTCGACAGCACGAGAAATGCGCGATACTTCTCGCCGGAGGAGAGCGTCGCCTAGAGATCCTGTGAGGTTGGCTGCGTTGGATGTTCCGAACAGCTCTGGGAGCCGGAGAAAGCAGGTTCCGACGGAACGACGGCTGGTCCAGTCGTCTTCGAAGGAGATCTCGATGGCGTCTCTCTTGGTTGCTCCACTTCGTCACCGCTCCACGGACGCGGACGAATCGCTCTCCGCCCGCTGACGCAGACTGGTCCACGCTGAACCGAAGCCGGTCCGGATCTCGGGCCTTGAGATAGGGGTCTGGCAGGTCGAGAAACGACTCGACCGGCCGTAGCTCTACTGAGACATTGCGCACACTGATTGGAAGCCGGAACTCAAAGCGCGGCTTGACGCTCGGTTCAGAGTGATCGGCCCAATACTCGGCCGAGCCTGCCACCGCGAGCGAGACCTTTGTCCTCTGGCCGCAAGCGTCGGGACGGACGAGCGTCGACGCGAAGAAGCTACGACCTGGCAACCCCGGATCTGGGGCAATGAAGGCAATTGACGGGCGATCGAGTCGCGATGGAGCCGGCGACGACCCGAGAAGCAGAACTGCTAGGCCCACACCCATCGTCGTGAGGACGAGGCCCTGCAGCGCTGCCGAGCCGTGCCGGCCCTTCCTCAGAGGCGACTTAAGGGCGCTCACTTCTCCGCCTTGGGGAGGGACGGGAAGCTGAGCACCGACCAATCGTGAGCGGAGCTTGACTCGAAACGTGCGCTCGACCAGCAAGCCTAGGAGCGCTTTAAGAATCAAGCCACCAAGGAGCACCTTAAGTCCCGAGCGAGACAGGTTCCGCGACGGCATCTCCGTTCGGCACCTTCGGCCACAGGTTAAGCGGTGAAAGTGCACCCCTCGTCTGATGAGACGCTCGAGGGCCGCCGACCTTGGTGCGCTTTCAGCCTTGCTGTTCTGATTGGGGCTGTGACGTCCGGCCTCGAAGTGAGGCTCCGGCCGGCGGTGAGCTGACTCTCTTTCAGCCTGTCGGCCGTTGGGTCTGACTGGCTTTCGCTGTGTCGCTCGTCGCTGGTCGGGGACGTCCGGCGTGACTTGATAGGAGCGTGGCTTCGGCCCCAAGCAAGGCGCGTCCGCTGGAGGTCCATCCACTCGAAGAAGAGGAGATGGAGAGAGAGATGATCTGGCTCGGTGCTGACCTGCACAAGGCGTCGCACACGCTGGCTGCAGTTGCTTCAGGAACCGGCGAGCTGCTCGCGAGATCGCACTATCAGAGTCGGCGAGGCGGGCTTCGATTCGGCGCTGGCTTGGGCGCGAGAGCTCGGTGCCGAACGAGTCTGGGCGCTTGAGGATTGCCGGCACGTCTCGGGCTCGTTCGAGCGGTTTCTCATCGCGCACGGCGAGCGCGTCGTTCGGGTCTCGACGAAGCTGATGGCCGGTGAGCGACGCGGCAGCCGCGAGCGCGGGAAGTCCGACCTGATCGACGCGATCGCGGTCGCTCGAGCGGCGATCCGGGAGGGCATCGACGCGCTGCCCGAAGCGCGCCTGGCGGGCGTTGAGCTCGATCTGCGGCTGCTGACCGATCACCGCGATCGCATCGTCCGGATGCGGACCGCGCTGCAATAACGACGTCTCTGGCATCTCCACGACATCTGGCCCGAGCAGCGCTTCCCGAAGAGCGCGCTGATCTCACCTATGGACTGACCGGCTGGCTCGCCGCCTGGCCCGCGTTGAGCAGACCGCGCGCGTTCGCATCGCGCGCGAGGAGCTGCGGCAGATCCGCGACCTCACACGCACCGCCAAGGATCTCGAGGCCGAGATCGCCGAGCTCGTCGCCCAGGCCGCCCCGCAGCTGCTCGACGAGCCCGGCTTCGGGGCGCTGACGGCCGCCAAGCTGATCGGCGAGATCGCCGGCGCCGACCGCTTCGCAACCGACGCCAAGCTCGCCCGCGCCAGCGGCATCGCACCGATCCCAGCCAGCTCGGGCAAGACCCAACGCCACCGCCTCGACCGCGGCGGCAACCGCCAGATCAACGCTGCCATCCACCGCGTCGCCGTCACCCGAGCCCGCTGCCACCCCGAAAGCAAGGCCTACGTCGAGCGCAAACGAGCCGAAGGCAAGAGCCAACAAGGAAGCGATCCGCTGCCTCAAGCGCCACCTCGTCCGCCGCATCTGGCACCTGCTCAACGACCCCATCCAAGACCACCCGCCGGCGCTCCTCACCGCCACTTCCTTGACATAGGAGCGGCGAAAGCACCCATCCGCCCGCCCCTCGCCGCATCCTCGGCGCCGCGGTCGGGCACCATCCGCCCATGACCGCCGACGCTGCCGCCATCCCCGAGCCGACCCGCACGGGTCACGTCCTCTGGGAGGGGCACCGGACGTGGTTCCGGGTCGACGGGGAGCTGCCGGGGGACGCGGGCGGGCCGGCGCCGCTCGTGGTCCTGCATGGTGGGCCCGGGGTGCCGCACGACTACCTGGTCTCGCTGGCCGCGCTCCACGCCGAGACGGGGCGCGCGGTCGTCTTCTACGACCAGCTCGGCTGCGGCGACTCGGACCACCTGCCGGACGCCGACCCGGGGATGTGGACCGAGGAGCTCTTCGTCCGCGAGCTCGCCGTGGTCCTGGGGGAGCTCGGGATCGCCGGGCGCTACCACGTGCTCGGCCAGAGCTGGGGCGGCATGCTGGCGCTGCTCCACGCGCTCGAGCAGCCCGCGGGCCTGCGCTCCCTGGTCATCGCGAACTCCCCCGCGAGCATTCCCCTGTGGCTCGCGGAGGCCAACCGGCTGCGGGAGGAGCTCCCGCCCGACGTGCAGGCCACGCTGATCGAGCACGAGGACGCCGGGACGACGGACGACCCGGCGTACGAGGAGGCGATGCAGGTCTTCTACGACCGGCACGTCTGCAGGGTGGTGCCGAACCCGCCCGAAGTGCAGCGGGCCTTCGCGCGCCTGGCCGAGGACCCGACCGTCTACCACACGATGAACGGCCCCTCGGAGTTCCACGTCATCGGGGCGATCAAGGACTTCGACGTCACCGCCGCGGCTGGCGGAGGTCGCGTCCCGGCGCTCGTCGTCTCCGGGGAGCACGACGAGGCGACCCCGGCGGTGGTGCAGCCGCTCGTCGACGGCCTGCGCGACGCGCGCTGGGAGCTCGTCGAGGGCACGAGCCACCTGCACGCACGTCGAGGCGCCGGAGCGCTTCCGCGGCCTCGTCGCCGCGTTCCTCGCCGAGCACGACTGACGGGCGCGGCCGCCCCTCGGTGAGGAGCGGCCGCGCCCGGCGGGTCACTGCGGGGGGAGCACCTGGCACATGGCCTGGTTGACGACGTCCGAGCCGTTCACGCTGACGTGGATCGAGCCGCACAGCGACCCGGAGGGCGCGGCACCGGCAGGGGAGGCGAGGGCCCCGAAGGCCCCTGCGGCGACGACGGCGGACAGCACGAGCTTGCGCATCTGCGCTCCTTGCACTTGGGATCTGGGGACCGTCGGCACCTGGTCGCCCGGGTGCCGCGGGCGTCTTCTACCGTGCTCGGCCAGGCGTCCGCTTCTGGCGTGTCAGCACTCGTACATCCGTCCAGCACCGGCGGCTTCAGCTCAAGACGCCGGCCGGGTCGAGCACCGCCTCCAGCGCGGCCCGAGCAGGCGCGAGCGCCCGCGGCGGGCCGACGCTCCCGCCGACCTGGGCCGCGAGCTCCGGGAGCGCGGCGAGCGCCGCGTCGGCCCGGGCGGCGTCCTGCGGATCGGCCGGGTCCACGAGCAGCCCGACCCGCAGCAGGCCCTCGGCGACATGGCCCCAGGAGCAGGCCTGCAGACCGTGCGCGGCGCCGTGGGCGACGACCGCGTCCGTCGCCTCGGCCAGCCGCGCGCCCGGGACGCCCAGCCAGGCGCCGCGCAGGCCGCCGCGCGCGGTCGCCACCCCGAGGGGGACCGGCGCCCGCCAGCGCCAGAGGTCCGCGGCGGACGGCCGCAGGACCGTGCCGCCCACCTCCTCGAGGGCGGCGGCGGCGTCCTCCGCGTCCTCCGCGCCCGTGTCGATCCCCGCGACGAGCAGGTAGCCCGCGCCGTGCGGGAGGCCGCCGGGGAACGAGCCGCCCACGGCCCACACCGTCCCGGCGTCGAAGCCGTCGAGCGCGGCGAGGTCGACGCCCGTCGCCAGGAGCACCTCGAGCCCCTCCTGGCCCGCGGGCGCGTCGCGGAACGCGGCGCAGACCGCGAGCTCCGACGGTGGCGCGGGCGCCAGGCGCAGCCAGGCCCCGGTCACGACGCCGAGCGCGCCGCCACTGCCGGCCAGGAGCGCGGCGAGGCCGAGCCCGGCGGGCCCGCGGCGGATCGCGCCTGCCTCGCGCACCAGCTCGCCCGTGCCGAGCACCGCCTCGACGCCGGCGACCACGTCGCGCATCGTCCCGAAGCGCAGGCCGTGCGGGCCGCGCGCGTCCGTGGCCAGGCAGCCGCCGACCGTCGCGTCCTCCGCGGCTCCCGGGTCGATCCCCAGCCGCAGCCCCGCCTCGCGCGCGCGCCGCGCGACGGTCGCCAGGCGCGCCCCGGCGCCGCACCACGCGAGGCGCCGCAGCGGGTCGACCCGCACCGCATCGAGCCGCCGCAGGTCGAGCAGGACGACCTCCTCCGCCGGTGCCGCGGGCCCGTCCCAGCCCGTCCCGCCGCCGCGCACCCGCAGGAGCTGCCCGCGCGCCGCGCACCAGGCGACGACGCCGGCCACCTGCTCGGCGTCGGCCGGCAGGACGAGCGTGGCCGCGCGCAGCGCGCGCCCCTCGCCGTCCGTGCGCTCCTCGCGCGTCGGCGGGCGGACCGCGTCGGCGCCGAGGAGCGCCGCGAGCTCCGCGGCCGGGGTGGTGCTCGCGCTCATGGCGCCCAGTGTGCTCCCTGCTCGGCGCGCGGAGCCGCCCGGCCCGGCACGCGCGGCGATCCGGCGTCCGCGCGCTCGCGTAGGAGTGCCCATGAGCCCGGAGCGCGTCCCGATGCTCGGCGCCGACGGACGACCGCTCGGCTGGACCTACGACGCCGAGCAGTACGAGCTGGTCGCCGCCCGCGTCCTCGCGACGGTCGACGCGGCGGGCGCGGACGTGCTGCTCAAGGAGGTGGTCGCCGCGGTGCAGGAGGCGCTCGGCAGCCACCCCGCGTTCCCCTCCGGGCGGATGACGAACGCCGCGCGCTACGTCGCCGCCGACCTCGTGGGCCGCGGGGTGCTCGAGCGCGTCGAGGCCGCCGGCCCACGGCGGCTGCGGCGCGTCGCCGACGGGGCCGCGGCGCCGCCGGGCGCCTAGGGTGGGCGGCGCATGGCGCCGCTCTCCTTCGACCCGATCCGCGAGGCGGCGCGGCAGTGGCGCAAGCACTGGGGCCCCGCGACGGCCCCGCCCATGGCGGCGGTCACCTCCATCATGCGGGCGCACCAGATCGTCCTCGCGCGGCTCAACGCGGCGCTCGAGCCGCACGGCCTGACCTTCCCCCGCTACGAGGCGCTCACGCTGCTCTTCTACTCCCGCGAGGGCTCGCTGCCGCTCGGGAAGATGGGCACGCGGCTGCAGGTCCACCAGACGAGCGTGACCTCGCTCGTCGACGGCCTCGAGGGACTCGGCCTGGTGGCGCGCGCGCCGCACCCGACGGATCGCCGGACGACCCTCGCGACGATCACGGCGCGCGGGCGGGAGGTGGCGGAGGCCGCGACGGGCGACCTCAACGCGATCCGCTTCGGTACCGCGCCGCTCGAGCGCGCGGAGCTCGACCTCCTGGTCGACACGCTCGAGCACTTCCGGCGGGCCGCCGGCGACTTCGCCGACTGAGCGCGCCTACGCCGCCGCGGACTCCTGGGCGTAGTCGTAGAAGCCGCGGCCGCTCTTGCGTCCGTGGTGGCCCGAGACGACGAGGCGCTTGAGCAGCGGGGGCGGCGCGAAGTCCGCGCGCTTGAACTCCTCGTAGAGCGACTCGCCGATCGCGTACATGACGTCCAGGCCGATGAAGTCGCAGAGCGTGAGCGGGCCCATGGGGTGCCCGCAGCCGCGCTTCATCCCCTCGTCGATGTCCTCCGCGGAGGCGAAGCCGTCCTCGTACATCCGGATCGCGGACATGAGGTAGGGGACCAGGAGCATGTTCACGATGAAGCCCGAGCGGTCCTTCGTGCGGATCGTGTGCTTGCCGATGGAGGCCGCGAAGTCGCAGGCCACGCCGACGACCTCCTCGGAGGTGTCGACCGCGTTGACGACCTCCACGAGCGACATGACCGGGACGGGGGAGAAGAAGTGCAGGCCGAGGACGCGCTCGGGGCGCTGGGTCCAGGCGGCGATCTCCGCGATGGGGATCGAGGAGGTGTTCGAGGCCAGGAACTGCGCGTCGGGCAGCAGCGCGTCGAGGTCCTTGAAGAGCTTGCCCTTGACCCGCGGGTCCTCGAGGATCGCCTCGCAGACGGCGTCGGCGGCGCGCAGGCCGTCGAGCTGGGTCGTGTAGGCCAGGCGGGAGAGCACGGCGTCGCCGTCCTCGAGCTTGCCCCGTGCGACGGCCTTCGCCACGGAGGCCTCGAGCTTCGCGCGGGAGCGGTCCAGGGGCGCCTGCTCGGGCTCCCAGAGGATCACGTGCTTGCCGGCGACCGCGGCGGACTCCGCGATCCCCGAGCCCATGAACCCGGCGCCGGCGACACCCAGAACGGCAACTTCGGACACGTGCAGCCCCGCTTCCCGTTGAAGTGCATGGACCTCCATGCATCGCGGATGCTACGCGCTCAGGCCGAGACGCGCCAGGCGAACGTGCGCCGCAGGTAGAGCATGGGCTCCGCGTCGCCCGGGTGCTCCGCGTGCTCGATGATCCCGATGAGCACGTCGTGGTCGAGGTGGCTGAACGACTTGGAGTTGCGGCAGCGCAGGTAGGCCAGGCAGCCCGCGAGCCGGGGGACGTCGCCGTCCCAGTCCCACCCCAGGCCGGCGAACTTGTCGTCGCCCTTGCCCGCGAAGGCCTCCGCGACCGCGTCCTGGCCCCGCCGCAGCACGTGGACGCCGAAGTGCTCCGCGGCGATCAGCGGGTCGTAGCTGCGCGAGGTGTGCGCGACGGAGACGAGCACGGAGGGCGGCTCGGCCGTGTAGGGCCCGAGCGAGGTCACGACCAGGCCCATCGGACCCTGCGGCCCGCGCGTCGTGACCACGGCGACCCCCGCCGGCAGGTCGGCGAAGAGGTCGCCGAACCGCTTGCGGGTGAGGGCGTGCTCCGGCTCCGGCATCGCGGGGGATCCTACGACCGTCCCTAGAGGGGCACGGGCGGCTCGTACTCGGCCGCGCGGCGCAGGGGCGGGGTGACCCGCAGGCGCAGGGAGACGACGAGGCCGACACCGAGGAGCACGGCCGCGAGCAGCGCGACCTCGTCCCAGCGCCCCGACTCCCACGCGGCGCCGCCGGCGGGGCCCGCGATGGAGCCGCCGAGGTAGTACGAGAGCAGGTAGAGCGCCGAGGCCTGCGCGGGCGCGTGGACCGCGCGGCGCCCGACCCAGCTCGAGGCGACGGAGTGCGCGGCGAAGAAGCCGACGGTGAGCACGGCGATGCCCAGGACGACGAAGCCGAGCGGCTCGAGCAGCGTGATCGCGATCCCCACCAGCGCGATGAGCACGCCCGCGGGCAGGACCGCGCGGCGGCCGATGCGGTCGGCCAGGCGCCCGGCGACCGCGGAGGAGAGCGAGCCGAGCGGGTAGACGAGGAAGACGGCGGCCACGGCGGTCTCCCCGAGGTCGTAGGGCGGGGCGGCCAGGCGGAAGCTCAGGCCGTTGAAGACCGCGACGAAGGTCCCCATGAGCAGGGCGCCCATGGCGTCGAGGCGCAGCTGGCCGAAGTCGCGGAGGTGCTCGCGCAGGCTCGTGAGCGTCGCGCGGACGTGGAACTCCTTGCGGACGAAGTAGCGCGAGGCGGGCGCGCGGCGCAGGAAGACCGCGGTGCAGGCGAGGCTGCAGGCGCCGACGGCCAGGAGGCTCAGGCGCCAGCCGCCGACGTCGGCGACCGCACCACCCACCATGCGGCCCGCCATGCCGCCGATCGCGTTCCCGCCGATGTAGAGGCCGATGGACGCGCCGAGCGACTCGGGGTGCACCTCCTCGACGAGGTAGGCCATCGCGACGGCGGGCAGGCCGGCCAGGGCGACGCCCTGCAGCGCGCGCAGCACGAGCAGCACGGGGAAGCTCGGTGCCGCGGCCGCCAGGAGCGAGAGGGTCGCCGAGCCCAGGAGGGAGAGCTTCATCACCCGGGTGCGGCCCCAGGCGTCCGAGAGCCACCCCGCGGGCAGGAGCGCCACGGCGACGCCGAGGCTCGTCGCCGCGAGCGTGAGGCTCGAGGTCGCGGCGCTGACGTGGAGCTCCTCGGAGAGCAGCGGCAGCAGCGGCTGGGTCGTGTAGAGCAAGGCGAAGGTCGCCAGCCCCGCGGCGAACATGGCGACGGAGAGCCGCCGGTAGCCGTCCTCGCCACGCCGCAGCCGCTGGTCGGCGGGCGCGGTGGCGGGAGCGGCAGGCATCGCCGCCGAGGGTAGGCGCACGGCGGTAGCGTCCCGGCGTGTGACGGACTTGCGCAGGCGCAGCCGCGAGGCGCTCGCGGCGCGGCTGCGGGAGCTCGCGGGCGAGGAGGGGCTCCATCCCGACGGCGAGCACGCGCTCGCCTGGCCCGACGCGCTCGTGCCGACGCTGGCCCCCGCCGACGTCACCTGGGCCCACGGCGAGCTCGCGGCGCGGGCGAAGGGCGAGCTGCGGCCGACCGCCGCCGGCGCGGTCCCGGCCCACGCCGCGTGGTCCTCGAGCGCGCTGGTCTGCGCCGCCTTCGCGGCCTGGCAGGCCCGGCCCGGCGAGCTCGTGATCCCGGGCGTCACGGGGCCGTTCGAGGCCGTCCGCCTCGAGGAGCGCCTCGCGATCCCCCACGGCGGCGGCTCCCCGAACCTCGACGTGGCGCTCGACGGCCCGACCGGCCTCGTCGGGATCGAGGCGAAGCTCACGGAGCACCTGGCCGCCGCCACGCCGCGCCCGTGGAAGCCGGCCTACCACCGGCCCGCGATGCTCGCGGCGCTCGGGGGCGGCTGGCGGGCGACCTTCGCGGACCTCCTCGCCGGCGCGTGGGCGCCGCGCCACCTCGACGCGGGGCAGCTCGTCCGCCACGCGCTCAGCCTCCGCGGGGCCGGCGAGCTCACCTACCTCGCCTGGGAGCCCGAGAACGCCGACGACCACCCGGAGGTCGCGGCCCACCGCGCGGAGCTCGCCGAGCTGCGCGAGCGCGTGGGCGACGCGCGCCCGCGGCTCCACGCGCTCACCTGGGCGGAGCTCTGGGCCGCCTGGGAGCCGACGCTCCCGGAGCACGTCGCCGCGCTCCGGGAGCGGTGGTCCGTCCGGGTCGAGCCCGCCTGAGCGGCTAGCCCGACGTCCTGGACACCAACCCCGTCTCGACGTCGTGGACGAGCGGGGTCACCGTGCACCGCGGCGAGAGGACCCCACGCAGGAGCGCCGCGTCGGCCGTGGCGGTCGCGTGCGGGTCGGTGACGGCGCGCGCGGCGAGGACGGCGTCGTCCAGGCCCACCTCGGCGGCGTGCGCGGCGCGGAGGTCGTCGACCGCCAGCGCGGCGGTGCCGCACTGGGTGTGGTGGACGACGGCGACCTCGAACAGCGGACCGTCCGGGACCGCCAGCGCGGCCAGCCGGGCGATGAAGGCGACGTCGCTCACCACTTCCGGCGTGACGCGACCGCCGGCGGTGCGGGCGACGAAGGCGTCCCCGGGGGCGAGCCCCATGACGTGCGCCGGATCGCAGCGCGGGTCGATGCAGGCCACGACGAAGAGCCGCAGGGCCGGCATGACGGTCGCGCCCCGGTGCGCGCCCGCCGCGGCCGCAGCGGCGTTGCGCTCGAGCGCGGTCTCCGAGACCGGGGGTCGACGTGGGCGTGATGTTTGCGTTGGTCACATCCGGCATGGTGCCCCAAGAAGTGACACCTGTCAACATCGACGGGTGCCGTCGCGGTCGAGCTACCACCACGGGGACCTGCTGAACGCCCTCGTCGAGGCGGGAACCGCCCTGGCCCGCGCGGGCGGGCCGGACGCCGTGGTCGTGCGCGAAGCCGCCCGCCGCGCCGGGGTGTCGCACGCGGCGGCCTACCGGCACTTCGACGACCGGAGCTCCCTGCTCGTCGCGGTCGCGGCGGGGGCGCTCGGGCACCTCGCCCGGGCCATCGAGCGCGCGCAGGACGGTGTCGACGACCCGCGCGAGCGCCTGCGCGCGGTAGGGCGCGCCTACGTCGGGTTCGCGCTGGACGAACCGGGCCTGTTCCGCCTGGCCTTCAGCCACCACCCGCCCGAGGGGCCCGCCCGGGCCCCCGCCCGCGGCGCCTCGGGGCTGGACCCGGCGGAGCTCATGAGCCGGACGCTCGACGGGCTCGTCGACGCCGGTCTGCTCCGCGCCGAGCGCTTGGAGCAGGCGCGCCTGACGGCCTGGTCGGCGGTGCACGGGCTCGCCGGCCTCCTGCTCGACGGTCCGCTCTCCACGCTGCCCGACGCCGCCAAGCGCCAGGCCGTCGAGGCCGTGGTCGTCGGCGTCGAGCGCGGCGTCCTCGACCCGTAGCCGGCCCCGAGGCGCCGGGCCCGCTCAGCCCGGCGCGCGCAGCTCCCGCTTGAGGACCTTGCCCGTCGGGTTGCGCGGCAGGCCGTCCATGAGCACGACCTCGCGCGGCACCTTGTAGCGCGCGAGGTTCGCCCGCACGTGCGCCCGCAGCGCATCCGGGTCGGCCGCCGCGCCCTCGGCGAGCACGACGAACGCCTGCAGCCGCTGGCCGAACTCCGGATCGGGCACGCCGACGACCGCCGCCTCGACGACGTCGGGGTGGTCGGCCAGGAGGTCCTCGACCTCACGGGGGAAGACGTTCTCGCCGCCCGAGACGATCATGTCGTCGTCGCGCCCGTCGACGAAGAGGCGACCCTCCGCGTCGAGGTGGCCCACGTCCCCCGTCGACATCCGCCCGTCGACGACCGCCTTGCGCAGCTCCGCGTCCGTGTAGCCCTCCATGCGCAGCCGGGAGGAGACGAAGATGCGGCCGGTGCCGCCCGGGGCGACCTCCCGGTCCTGCTCGTCGAGCAGCACGAGGTCCGTGCCGAGCGGCGGCGTCCCCGCGGTGCCCGGGGCGGCACGGAGCTGCTGCGGGTCGGCGATCGTCGCCCAGCCCGTCTCCGTCGAGCCGTAGAAGTTGTAGGCGACGTCCCCGAACGCGTCCATGGCCCGGACCGCGAGCTCGCCCGGGAGCGCCGAGCCCGAGAGCGGGATGGCCTCCAGGGAGCTCGTGTCGTGCCGGGCCCGGACCTCCTCCGGCAGCTGCATGATCCGCTGGAGCATCGTCGGGACCATGGGCGCGGAGTGCACCCCGTGCTCCGCGATGACCCGCAGCGTCTCCTCGGGGTCGAAGCGCCGCCGCAGGACGATCGTCGTCGGCAGGCTCAGCCCGAGCGTCCAGTGCAGCAGGCCCCAGCCGTGGAACATGGGGGTGACGATGTGGTGCACCTGCCCCGCGCGGAACGGCAGCCGGTCGAGGATCCCGACGATCGCCAGCAGCGGCGCGCCCGTCCGCGACGCACCCTTCGGCACGCCCGTCGTCCCCGAGGTGAGGATGACGAGCCGGCCCGTCCCGGGCGGCGCGGGCCGCGGGGCGGGCGAGCGCGTGGCGACGAGCTCCGCAAGGGTCGGGGTGGCGGTCGGCCCGTCGGGGAAGCCGACCCAGCGCCGGCCGGCGAGCTCGTCCTCGGCGAGCAGCCGGTCGAACTCCCCGTCGGAGACGAGGCCCCGCGCGCCCTCGCGCGCGAGCGTGTCGCTGAGCTGCGGCCCGGCGAAGTCCGTGTTGAGGAAGAGGACGGTCGCCCCGAGCTTCGAGCAGGCGAGCACGGCCTCGACGAACGCGCGGCCGTTGCGGCAGAGCACCCCGACGGGGTCGCCCGGCCCGAGGCCGGCCGCGACGAGGCCGTCGACGATCGCGTTCGTCCGCCGGTCGACCTCGCCGAACGTCAGCGAGCCCTCCTCGTCGATGACGTAGGTCCGGTCGGGGAACGAGCGCGCGGCGGCGACGAAGCCGCCCGCGGGCGTCGGCCCGAAGGCGCGCAGGGCGAGCGCCTTGTGCGCGAGGCGGTCGACCCGCGGGGTCAGGATCCCGGCGTCGACGAGCACCCTCGCGGCGGCGAGCGGGTTCATCGCGCCTCCCACACGGGCGCCCGCTTCTCCGCGAACGCCTTCGCGCCCTCCCGGGCGTCGCGGGAGATGATCACGGGGCCGGCGACCTCGCCCTGCCGGGCCCAGAACTCGTCGCCGTCCCAGGCCGCCTGCTCGTCGAGCACGTGCTTCGTCGCCTTCACGGCGAGCGGCGCCTGCGCGGCGATCGTCGCCGCGAGCTCGAGCGCCGCCTCCAGCGCGGTCCCGTCCGGCACGACGCGGGAGAGCAGCCCGACCTCGTAGGCGCGCTGCGCGCTGATCGGCGTGCCCGTGAGCGCCATCTCCTTCGCGACCGCGCCCGGCACGCGGCGGGGGAGCTGGCGCAGCGCGCCCGCGACGGCGACCAGGCCGCGGCGCACCTCGGGCAGGCCGAAGGTCGCGCTCTCCCCGGCGACGATGAGGTCGCAGGCGACCGCGATCTCGAAGCCGCCCGCCAGCGCCGGCCCCTCGACCGCGGCGATCAGCGGCTTGACCGAGGCCTGCTGCGTCATCCCCGCGAAGCCCCGGACCGGCACGGCCGGGAACTCCCCGCGGGCGAAGGCCTTGAGGTCCATGCCCGCGGAGAAGAAGCCGCCCGCGCCCGTGACGACGCCGACCCGCAGCGCGTCGTCCGCGTCGAGCTCGTCCATCGCCGCGCCGACGATCCGCGACGCCTCGAGGTCGACGGCGTTGCGGACCTCGGGCCGGTCGAAGGTGATGATCAGGACGCCGTCGCGCCGTTCGACGCGGGCGGGCGGGTGGTCGCTCATGGCCCCTTCCTACCGGAACGCCGCCGTTCACCCCAGCGCGGGGCGCTCCGACGTCCTAGCTCGCGCCCATCCGTCCGACGGAGCGACGCGAGGGGGCCGATGTGGGTGCGTGCGGCCCGGATCGGCCCTCTCGCGCCGCCGGTGGTCCGGCGGGGTCGCACGAGGGGGCCGATGTGGGTGCGTGCGGCCCGGATCGGCCCTCTCGCGCTCCTCCGCCGTTCCTGCACCTGCCGTGGCGTGGGGCGGATGCGCGCTCAGCCGAGCGCGGCCCGCAGGACCTCCCGCGCCACGGGGGCGGCCGACGCCCCGCCCTGCCCGGCGCCCACGAGCAGCACGGCGACCGCCACCCGCGGCGCCGCGGCGGGCGCGAAGGCGACGAACCAGGCGTCCGTGTTCGAGGGGTCCGACGGCCCGCCCGCGGTCGGCCGCAGCTCCGCCGTGCCCGTCTTGCCCGCGACCTGCACGCCGGGGAGTGCCGCCGCGCGGCCCGTGCCCGAGCGCACGACGCCCTCCATCATCGCCCGCACCTGCTCCGCGACCCGCCGGGGGACGACGCGCTTGCGCTTGACGGGGTCGACCGTCGTGAGCCGCGGCAGGGTGCGGCGGCCGCCCGCGGCGATCGTCGCCGCGACGTTCGCCATGACCAGCGGGGTCGCGAGGTCGCGCTCCTGCCCGATCGCGCTCGCGCCGACCGCCAGGGCGTCCTTCAGGTCGCGCGCGATCGTGCTCTGCTTGAGCGCCGGGATCCGCGGCAGCTCCTCGTTGAAGCCGAAGTCCTCCGCCGCGCGGACGAGCCGCTTGGCCCCGAGCCTGGCCCCGAGCGGCGCGAAGACGGAGTTGCAGGACTCCGCGAAGGCCGTGGCCAGCGCCCCGCCGCAGGACTCGTCGCTCGCGTTGCGCAGCCGCGTCCCCGAGAGGACGGCGAACTGCCGCACGGGGTAGCTCGAGGACGGGGTGGCGATCCCCTCCTCGAGCGCCGTCGCCAGCGTGATGATCTTGAACGTCGAGCCCGGGGGCTGCGGCGCGGAGACCGCGATGCCGGCCAGCGCCCGGATGGCCCCGTCGCGCGGCCGGATGACGGCGACCCCGCCGAGGCGGCTGCCCAGCGCCGCGTTCGCCCGCCGCTGCAGCCCGAGCTCGATCGTCGTCTGCACGGAGCGCGGGCGGATCCCCTTCACGCTGCGGATCGTCCGGGTGCCGAAGCGCAGCCGCGCCGACGGCGCGCCGCCGAGCCGCGCGTCGTGCACGCGCTCCAGGCCCGTCGCCGGCGTCCCGCCCCGCGCCGGCTTGCCCGCGATGGAGGCGCCGAGCGGGTCGTCGGCCAGGCGTGAGCCCCCCGCGGCGCGCAGCACGCCGCGCGTCGGGGTCGCCCCCCGCCGCACCGTCACCGCCTCGCCCGGCCGGAGGCCCGGGAGGCGCAGGCTGCCGTCCCACACGACCCCCGCCCCGGCGCCCTCGCCCCGCACGGGCAGCGCGACCGCGCCGCGCAGGGTGCCGAAGCGCGCGGTGCGCACCGCCACGGGCACACGGATGCGCCCGTCGCGCTCCGTCCCGGGCCGCCCGACCCGGACCTGCCGCACACCCGCGGTCCGCTCCACCCGCGCGTAGGAGCGCGCGAACGCCGCCTCGGGCCGCGCCCGGCGCGTCGCGGGGTCCAGCGCCCGCCACATCGCCGCGCGGTCGCGCGCCGCCCAGGCCCGTGCGAAGCGCTGGGCCGCCGCGGCGCGCTCCTCCTCGCCGCCCGGGCCGCGGAGCGCCGCCACCGCGAACCAGCCGCCGGCCACGACCGCCGCGAGCAGCAGGAGCGCCCCGAGCCCGCCGAGCCCGGGCCCGCGACGCCGCCGCCCGCCACCGCCGTAGCCGCCCCCGCTGCCGTACCCGCCGCCGCTGAAGGAGCTGCGCCGTCCGCGCCGGCCCCGCGCCGAGGGCAGCAGCAGCGGCGAGCCCGCGCGCGAGGAGCCCGAGAACGTGGAACGACGTCGGCGGGCCATCTACATCCGGAAGACGGGCTTGCGCCGCGGCCCGAGCGGCGCGTTCGCGCAGGCCGAGAGCGCGAGGCCGAGCACGTCGCGGGTCGCCCCGGGCTCGATGACCCCGTCGTCCCAGAGCCGCGCGCTGGCGTAGTAGGGATGGCCCTGGTGGTCGTACTGCGCCCGCACCGCCTCCTTGTTCGCCTCGACCTTCTCCGGGTCGGTCTCGCGGCCGACCATGGAGAGGACGGTCGCGGCCTGCTCCCCGCCCATGACCGAGATGCGCGCGTTGGGCCACATCCACATGAAGCGCGGGAAGTACGCCCGGCCGCTCATGGCGTAGTTGCCCGCGCCGAAGGAGCCGCCGACGACGACCGTGAGCCGCGGCACGCGCGCGACGGACACCGCCGCGACCATCTTCGCGCCGTGCTTGGCGATCCCGCCCTCCTCGGCCTCCCGGCCGACCATGAAGCCCGTGATGTTCTGCAGGAAGACGAGCGGGATCCCGCGCTGGTCGCAGAGCTCGACGAAGTGCGCGCCCTTCATCGCCGACTCCGAGAAGAGCACCCCGTTGTTCGCGACGATCCCGACCTGGTGGCCGTGGAGGTGCGCGAAGCCCGTCACGAGCGTCGCGCCGTAGTTCGCCTTGAACTCGTGGAAGCGCGAGCCGTCGACGAGGCGGGCGATGATCTCCCGCGCGTCGTAGGGCGTCCGCAGGTCCGTCGGGACGGCGCCGGTGAGGCCCGCGGGGTCGACCGCGGGCGGCTCGGGCGCCACGCGCTCCCACGGGCACGGGCCCTTCGAGGGCGTCGTGGCCAGGATGGAGCGCGCGATCGCCAGGGCGTCCTCGTCGTCCTGCGCGAGGTGGTCGGCGACCCCCGAGACGTGGGTGTGCATCCGCCCGCCGCCGAGGTCCTCCGCGGAGACCTCCTCGCCCGTCGCCGCCTTCACGAGCGGCGGGCCGCCGAGGAAGATCGTCCCCTGCTCCTTGACGATGATCGACTCGTCGCACATCGCGGGGACGTAGGCCCCGCCCGCCGTGCACGAGCCGAGCACGGCGGCGATCTGCGGGATCCCCTCCGCGGAGAGGTTCGCCTGGTTGTAGAAGCTCTGCCCGAAGCCGCGGACGTCGGGGAAGATCTCGTCCTGCAAGGGCAGGAACGCGCCGCCCGAGTCGACGAGGTAGACGACCGGCAGCCGGTTCTGCAGCGCGATCTCCTGCGCGCGCGAGTGCTTCTTCGTCGTGACGGGGTAGTACGTCCCGCCCTTCACGGTCGCGTCGTTGCAGATGACCATGACCTCGCGGCCCTGCACCCGCCCGATGCCCGTGATGATCCCGGCGCCCGGCGCGTCCCCGTCGTACATGCCGTGCGCGGCCAGGGGGGAGAGCTCGAGGAACGGCGAGCCGCGGTCGAGGAGCTTCGCGACGCGGTCGCGCGGCAGGAGCTTCCCCCGCGCGAGGTGCTTCGCGACGGCCTTCTCGCCACCCCCCGCGCGGACGCGCGCGAGCTCCGCGTGGAGGTCCTCCGCGAGCGCCGCGTGCGCGGCCTGGTTCGCCGCGTAGGCCTCCGACGCGGGGTCGGCGGACGTCCCGAGCACGACGCTCACGCCTCGGCCCCCACGAGCTCCACGACGGCCTGCCCCTGCTTCACGCTGTCCCCCTCGCTCACGTGCACGACCCCCACCGTCGACGCCACGGGCGCCGTCACCGAGAGCTCCATCTTCATCGACTCGATCACCACGAGCACCTGCCCCTCGGTGACCTCGTCGCCCTCCGCCGCGCGCACCGCGAGGACCGTCCCGGGCATGGGCGCCTCGAGGGTCCCCTCGGCCGCCTTGTCCCCGGCCTGCACCGCGGGCTCGACCACCGTGAAGGCGAACGCGTCGGCGCCCGCGGCGACCCAGCGCTGCCCCCCGACGTCCGCGTGGGTCCAGACCCGCCGGCGCCCGTCGGCGCGCACCGCGACCCGGTCGGGCCCGAGCCGCTGCACCGTGGCGTGGACCTCGCGCCCGTCCCAGCGCACGACGGCGGCACGGGTGCCGCCGGTGACCGTCAGCGCCACGGGCTCCTTCGTGCCCGCGGGCAGCAGCGGCACGTCGACCGGGCCCGGCCCGTCGAGCCGCCAGCCGACCAGCGCGTCCCACGGGTCGCCGCCGGCGCCGCGCGCCTCGAGGCGCTCGAGCTCCACGAGCGCGGCCGCGACGAGCGCCGCCTCGGCCTCCTCCGCGGGCGGCTCGACGGGCGCCAGGCCGCGGCCGATGAGCCCCGTGTCCATGTCCCCCGCGCGCACCTGCGGCTCGTCGACGAGGCGGCGCAGGAACCCCGTGTTCGTCGTGACCCCGAGGATCCGCAGCTCGGCCAGCCCGCCCGAGAGCTTGTCCATCGCGCTCTCGCGGTCGGGTCCGTAGCGCGATGACCTTCGCCAGGAGGGAGTCGTAGAGCGCCGTGACCTCCGAGCCCGCGCGGATGCCCGAGTCCGTGCGCACGCCGGCGTGCTCGGGCTCGGCGTAGGCGCCGACCGTGCCCGTGGCGGGCAGGAAGCCCGAGCGTGCGTCCTCCGCGCAGACGCGCACCTCGATCGCGTGGCCCGTGAGGCGCACGCCGGCCTGGTCGAAGCCCAGGGGCCGTCCCGCGGCGACGAGCAGCTGCTGCTCGACGAGGTCGAGGCCCGTGACGAGCTCCGTGACCGGGTGCTCCACCTGCAGCCGCGCGTTGACCTCGAGGAAGAAGAACGAGCCCGGGTCCGCGTAGGGCACGAGGAACTCGCAGGTCCCCGCGCCGACGTACCCCGCGGCGCGGAACAGCGACACCGCCGCGCTGCCCATCGCCTCACGGACCTCCGGCGTGACCACGGGGGAGGGGGACTCCTCCACGACCTTCTGGTGGCGGCGCTGCAAGGAGCACTCGCGCTCCCCGAGGTGCACGACGTTCCCGTGCGCGTCCGCGAGCACCTGCACCTCCACGTGGCGGGAGCGCGGGACGTAGCGCTCGACCAGCAGCGTGTCGTCGCCGAAGCCCGCGAGCGCCTCGCGCCGCGCGGCGGCGATCGCATCCGGAAGCGCGTCGCGCTCCTCGACGACGCGCATCCCGCGGCCGCCGCCGCCCGCGGCCGCCTTGACCATGAGCGGCAGGACGTCGTCCCCGTCGGCGAACGCGAGGATCTCCTCGTCGGTCAGCCCCGGCCGCTGCAGGCCCGGCAGCGTCGGGACCCCCGCCGCGGCGGCCGCCTCCTTCGCGCTGACCTTGTCCCCGAGCGCCTCCATCGCCTCGGGTGGCGGACCGATGAACGTCACGCCCGCCTCGGCGCAGGCGCGGGCGAAGGCCGCGTTCTCGCTGAGGAAGCCGTAGCCCGGGTGGATCGCGTCCGCGCCCGTGAGCGCGGCGGCCTCGAGGAGGGCCGGGATCGAGAGGTAGGAGTCCGCGGAGGGCGCCGGGCCGATGCGGATCGCCTCGTCCGCGAGGCGCACGTGGGGCGCGTCGGCGTCGGCGTCGGAGTGGACCGCGACGGCCCGCACCCCCAGGCGCTGCAGCGTCGTGATGACCCGGACCGCGATCTCCCCGCGATTGGCGACCAGGACGGTGTCGAACATCAGGCCGGGGTGCGCTCCATGGCCCCAGACCCTACGTTCCTGCTGGAGTGCGCGCATGCCCGAGCTCGCCATGGACCGCCGCACCTGGCTCCTCTTCGCCGCCGTCTCCGTCGTCTGGGGCGTCCCGTACTTCTTCATCCGCGTCGCGGTCGACGAGGGGCTCTCCCCCGGGGTCGTCGCCTGCTCGCGCTGCGCGCTGGGCTTCGTGGTCCTCCTGCCGCTCGCGCTGCGCCGGGGCGCGCTGCGCGGCCTGGGCGCGCGGTGGCGCTGGGTCACCGCCTACACCGTGCTGGAGATCGCGCTCCCGTTCCCGCTCATCGCCTGGGGCGAGCAGCGCGTCGCCTCCTCCTTGGCGGCGATCCTCGTCGCCTCCCTGCCGCTCGTCATCGCGGTCGTCCTCGCCCGCATCGAGCCCGACGAGCGCCCTCGCGGCACACGGCTGGTGGGGCTCTTCGTCGGCTTCGCGGGCGTCGTCGCGCTCCTCGGTCTCGACGTGGCGGGCGAGCCGCGGGAGCTCGCGGGCGCGGCGGCCGTCCTGGTCGCCACGGTGGGCTACGCGGCGGGCCCGCTGATCATCCGGCGCAAGCTCGCCGACCTCGACCCGCTCGGCCCCATCTGCGCGTCGCTCGGCATCGCCGCGGCGCTCCTGCTGCCCGTCGCGGCCCTCACGGCGCCCGAGGCGGCGCCGACGACGAACGCGGTCGCGAGCATCCTCGTGCTCGGCACGATCTGCTCCGCGCTGGCCTTCGTGCTCTTCTTCGCGCTCATCACCCGGATCGGCCCGAGCCGCGCCTCCGTCATCACCTACGTCAACCCCGTCGTGGCGGTCGTGCTGGGCGTCGCGCTCCTCGGGGAGCGGCCCGGGGCCGCCGCGGTCGCGGGGCTCCTGCTGGTCCTCGCGGGCTCCTGGCTGGCGACGGGCGGCGGGCTCCCGCCCGGGCTCGCGCGCAGCCGCCGGGCGCGCCTGTCGGAGCTCCCCGGCTCCTAGGCCCGCAGGGGCCGGGCCGCGCCGGCCGCAACGAGCGCGACGCCCATCGCCGCGGGGACCACCAGCAGCGCGTGGAGGATGCCGAACGCGTCCGCGAGGCCGCCGACGAGCGCGGGCCCGCCGAGGAACGCGCCGTAGCCGATGGAGGAGACGACGGAGACGCGCACGGCGGCCATGGCCTCCTCGTCCGCGGCGGCGCTCAGCCCGACGGGGAAGCCCAGGGAGGCCCCGACGCCCCAGACGACCGCGCCCGCGACGGCCCACGGCGTGCCGGGCCCGAGCGCGACCAGGAGCGACCCGGCGGTCACCACGAGCGCCAGGCCACGGAGGACCGGGACGCGGCCGAAGCGCTCGAGCGGGCCGCCCGCCAGCAGCCGCGCGAGCGTCATGGCGGCGACGAAGGTCCCGAAGGTCAGTGCCCCGACGGTGTCGCTCGCGTCGTGGCCGTCGACCTGCGCGACCGCGAGCCAGTCGTTCGCGATCCCCTCGCCGAGGGCGAAGGCGAGCACCATGAGCCCGAGCAGCAGCGTGCGCCGCTCGCGCCACCCGCGGGCCACGGACGCGCGGGCGGCGCCGGGTTCGGGCGGCGGCACCGGCAGGAACCGCCGGACCGCCACCAGGAGGGTGAGCGCGGCGGCGGCCGAGGTGCCCAGGAGCTGGGCGGCGACGCCGACCCCGAGCGCCGCGCACGCCGCGCCGAGGCCGGCGCCCAGGACCGTCCCGAGGCTGAAGGCCGCGTGGAGCTTCGGCATGAGGACGCGGCCGAGCCGCCGCTCGACCGCGGCGCCCTCGACGTTCATCGCGACGTCCCACGTCCCCGCGCCCATGCCGAGCAGCGCGAAGCCCGGGGCGCTCACCGCGACGCTCCCCGTGGCCAGGCCGAGCGCCGCGACGGCCATCCCGAAGGCGGCGAGCAGGCCCGCCCCGAGGACCGCCCGGGCGGGGCCGACCCGTTCGACGACGCCACCCGAGGCGGGCAGCGCGAGGAGCGCCCCGATCGACACCGCGACGATCAGCCCGCCGAGCCCGGCGGGGCTGAGCCCGAGCGCGTCGCGGATCGCCGGGGTGCGCGAGGCCCAGGAGGCGAAGGTCAGGCCGCTCGCGGCGAAGACCACGGCCACGGCGCGGCGGGCGCGCTCGGTGCCGGCGTCGTCCACGCCGGCAGCGTGGCAGGTCGGCGGCGCTAGGCCGCGCGCGCGGCCTCGACGCCGTCGAGCTCCGCGCGGAGCCGGTGGAGCCCGAGGCGCAGCCGGCCCTTCACCGTGCCGAGCGGCACCGCGGTGCGCTCCTGGATCTCGACCTGGGTCATCCCGCCGAAGTAGGCCAGGGTCAGGGCGGTGCGCTGCTCGTCGGAGAGGGACTGCATGGCGCGGCGCACGTTCGCCGCGTCCTCCAGGCGGGTGGCGGCGTCCGAGGGCAGCTCGCTCGGGCAGGGGACGGACTCCGCGGCGTCGACCCAGCCGAGGTGGCCGTGGCGCTGCTCCACCCGCAGGAGGTCGAGCCCGCGGTTGTGGGCGATCCGGCAGAGCCAGGTGGAGAGGGTCCCGCGCGCCGGGTCGAAGCCGCGCCGGGCCTGCCAGGCGGAGAGGAAGGCGGCCTGGGCGACGTCGTCGGCGGCGTCCCCGGCGACACGGCGGGCCGCCCGCAGCACCTTGCCGCCGTGGCGACGGACCACCTCGGCGAACGCCTCGTCGAGGTCGCTGCGCATGAGCTCGGCGTCGCTCGCGGCGCCGGGTCGGAGGAACATGGAGACGTCGCGCATGCATCGGTTCTACCACCTGACGGACGGCAACGTGCCATCCGATGTGCGCCTACCGCCTGTGCGGTGGCGGATCCGATGGCGCTCGGGTGTAGGGTGGCCGCATGGGCATGCGCGCCACCACCGTCCGCTTCAGCGACGACCTCTGGAAGCTCGTCGACCACGAGGCGGGGGTGCAGGGGATCTCGGCGGCGCAGTTCGTCCGGGACGCCGCGCTGCTGCGGGCCGCCGCGCTGATGGGCGCCCGCGGGGACGTGGACGCCGTGCGCGACGTCGAGGCCGTGGCGCGCGGCGGGCTGCGCGAGCTCCTCGCGCCCGAGGCGCCCGACCCGGTGCTCGCGGAGGTCGGCCGCCTGGCGGCGCTCGAGGCCACGGGGCTCATGCAGGGTGCACGCGACCCCGTGCTCGACGGCATCGCCGGGGCGGCGCGTCGCGCGGTGCGTGCGCCGGTCGCGCTGGTCTCCCTCGTCGACCACGAGCGCCAGCTCTTCGCCTGCGCCCTCGGCCTGCCCGAGCCGTGGGGCACCAGCAAGCAGACGCCGCTGTCGCACTCCTTCTGCCGGCACGCGGTCGTCCGCCGCGCGCCCCTGGTCGTCGAGGACGCCCGGCGCCACCCCGACCTGCGGAACAACCTCGCGGTCCGCGACCTCGGCGTGGTCGCCTACCTCGGCATCCCGCTGGCGACGGCGGACGGCCTCGTGCTCGGCACGCTGTGCGTCATCGACCATGCCCCGCGGAGCTGGGACCGCGAGCAGGTCGAGCTCGTCTCGGAGCTCGCGGGCGCGGCGGCCGCGCACCTCGAGCGCCGCATCGCCTCCGCCGCCGCCTGAGCGCGCGGCCGTAGGGTGCGCGGGCCATGCGTCCGCTCGCCCGCCGGCTCTCCGCCGCCCTCAACCGCACGGACGCCCGCAACGGCGTCCCGCTGCGCGACGCGCCGGCCTTCACCCCGCGCGTGGGGGAGCGCCGCTCCTCCTGGGTGCACTACGGCGTGATGGTCCCGGGGCTCCCCGAACCCCACCGGCGCTTCGGGGTCATGGCCATCCTCGGCACCACGGGGGTGGCGGCCTTCGACAACGACCCGTGGATCCGCACCACGCCCCGCGACACGGCCTACGTCGTCTCGGGCACCGCCACCGACGGCGGCTTCGCGGCCTACTCCATGGCGGGGGACTGCGCGCTCGCCCCCGACGGCACCAGGCTGGCCTTCGGCGAGGAGGACCTCGTGCTCGAGGGGCTGCCGCCGCACGTGCGGGTGCGACGGCCCGGCGCGGTGCCCGTCGACCTCGAGCTCGAGGTGACCGACCACGTCTCGTGGTTCAGCCGCATCCCCGGCCTCTACGACCACCTCTCGCTCCTCGCGCGGGTGCGCGGGAGCATCGGGGACGTCGCGGTCGACACGCTCGGCACCTGGGAGTACGCGCGCGGCGCCGGGCCCCACTCCGTCGCTGCCGGTCCTCCCTGCCGGGGTGGGCGAAGGCGCCGATCCGCGCCTTCACCTACCAGGTGCTGAACGTGGGGGAGGAGGACCAGCTCCTGCTCACGGTGGCGGGGCCGCGGTTCGGCACCCACGTGCACGAGGGTGCGTGGGAGCGCGGGCTGCGCGACCCGGGGACCATGCTCCGCGACGTGACCCTCGACGTGGCCGAGGAGCGCCCGGAGCCCCTCGTGACGCCCGACGGCCGCACGATGCGGATGCCGCAGCGCTGGAGCTGGACCGTGCGCGACGACGCCGGTGCGCGGCGCACGACGCTCGCGTGCCGGGCGCTCGGCGACTGGACCTACGGCCTCGGTGCGGGGTGGGTCGGGAGCTTCGCGTGGGAGGGCGAGCACCGCGGCCGCGCCGTCGCGGGCACGGGCTACGTCGAGTGGGTGGCGCCCCCGCGCTCGTAGACTCGCCGTCATGACGGAGCCCGAGCGCCGACCGCCCGCCGGCCGCCGCTCCGACCTCGTCCACGCCCGGCTCCGCGCGGACGTGCTCGAGGGGCGCCTCGCGCCCGGGGAGGCGGTCCCCTCCGAGCGGGCGCTGGCCGAGGAGCTCGGGGTCAACCGCCACGCGGTGCGCGAGGCGCTCAAGCGCCTCGAGCAGGCGGGGCTCGTGCGGATCACGCAGGGCGGGGCGACCCGGGTGCAGGACTGGCGGGTGAGCGCGGGGCTCGAGGTGCTCCTCGACCTCGTCGCCTCCCCCGACGGCCCGCCGCCCGAGCTCGCGCGGGCGGTGCTCGAGATGCGCGAGAGCATCGGCGTCGACGCCGCCCGCCGCTGCGCGGCGCGGGCGGGCGCCGCCGAGCGCGCCGCGCTGGCCGAAGCCGCGGAGCGCGCCGCGGCCGCCATCGAAGCTGCCGCGGGCGCGGGCGCGGGCGCGAGCGCAGGCGTGGGCGCGAGCGCGGGCGCCGCCGCGGGCGCTGGCGGGAAGCTGAACGTCGGTTCACCGCCAACCGTTGGCGCTGAACCGACGTTCAGCGATGCACCGCCGACCGGTGGCGCTGAACCGGCGTTCAGCGCGGCGGCGGCCGCCAAGGTGGATGAGGCGTACGCGGCGCTCTGGCTCCTGGTCGTCGCGGGGGCGCGCAACGTCGCCTACCAGCTCGCGCTGACCTCGCTGGTCGGCGCGCTCGACGCCCACCCTGACGTCGCCGCCGTCACGCGCGCGCATGACGCGCCGGCGGTTCGCGAGCTCGGCGCGGCCCTGGCGGCGGGGGACCCCGAGCGCGCGGGCGCCGCGGCCCGCGCGCTCCTCGAGCCCGACGCGCGCGCCTTCGGCTGACCCGCGCCCGCCCCGCCACCGCCACCGCCCACGCCCACGCCCACGTCGAGTCGTCGGTTGATCCCGCCATGCGGGATCAACCGACAACTCGACGGCCACGAGGCGCGGGCCGGCGCCCTCGACGGCCGCGAGGCGCGGACCGCCGCTCTTGACGGGCCCTCCGACCGACTGGTACAACCAGTTGCGTGGACCGTCTGCTGATCGCCGCCATCCCCTTCTTCGTCCTCTTCATCGGGGTGGAGCTGCTCGCGCTGCGCCATGCCGCGCACGAGGCCGACGAGGAGCGGCGGGCGATCGGCTACGACCGGAGGGACTCGACCACGAGCATGACCATGGGGCTCGGGCACCTGGTCATCGGCGCGGGCTGGAAGGTCGTGATGGTCGCGATCTACGCGGCGATCCACCTCGCGAGCCCGCTCAAGCTCCCCACGGGGGCGTGGTGGACCTGGGTGCTCCTCTTCTTCGCCGACGACCTCGCCTTCTACTGCTACCACCGCGGCCACCACCGGGTGCGCCTCTTCTGGGCGACCCACGTCGTCCACCACTCCAGCCAGCACTACAACCTCTCCACGGCGCTGCGCCAGGACTGGACCCCGTTCTCCGCCACGCTCTTCTGGGCGCCGTCGGCGCTCTTCTTCCCGCCCTGGATGGTCCTCCTGGCGATGACGTGGAACCTCCTGTTCCAGTTCGGGCTGCACACGGAGGCGATCGACAAGCTCCCGCGGCCGGTCGAGCTCGTCCTCAACACCCCGAGCCACCACCGCGTCCACCACGGCTCGCAGGAGCAGTACCTCGACAAGAACTACGCGGGGATCCTCATCGTCTGGGACCGCCTCTTCGGGACCTTCGAGCCCGAGGGCGAGCGCGTCCGCTACGGGCTGACGACGAACATCACGACCCACAACCCGGCCCGGGTCGCCTTCGGGGAGTTCGGCGCCCTGTGGCGCGACGTGCGCGCGGCGAGCTCGTGGCGCGACCGCCTGGGCTACGTCGCGCACGGCCCGGGCTGGGCGCCCGCCCCCGCCTCCGCCGCGCCCGCCTCCGCGTCGGCCGCCTCGGCCACGCCGGCCCCGATGGCCGACGCGGCGGAGGCCGACGATCAGGTGCCGGGCGAGGGGTCCGGGCGCCCGGGGATCGCCGTCTTGCGCGGGTCCTCGATCGGCTCGCCCTTGTAGTCCTCGGGGTTGTCGACGGGCTCGCCGCCGACGGTGACCGAGCCGTCCTCGTGGTGCTCGACCGACGGCGGCCCGAGCTTCGCGGTCGGCCCCTCGCCGTAGGGCTCGTCGGACTCCGAGCCGAAGGTCATCGTCTTCGCGCGCCCGCCGGGCCACTCGTTCAGGTCCCCGGGGACCTCGTCCTGGTCCTCGAAGGCGCGCATCTCCTCCCGCGCGTCCTCGTTCTCCTTGTTGAACTCCTCGTTGTCCTTGGGCATGCGCGCTCCTCCGATCGGTGTGCAGCCAGCCTGCCCCGCCGTGCGCGTTTCGACGCCATGTCGAACCGCCGCGATGACTTCCGTGCCCGCAGGCCGTCCTGACAGGAGACCCCTGACGAGGAGGAGGGCGTGCACGGAGCGGGAGCGCAGCCGACGACCGTCGTCCTCGTCGCGGGCGACGGGACGGAGGTGGAGGTCGGCCGGATCGCACCGGCCGACGCGGACCTCGCGCTCGTCGGCGCGCTCGCGCGCCTGCAGCTCCGCGCCGCGCGCACCGGCGGGGCGGTCCTGCTCCGCGGCGCCTGCCGCGAGCTCGCGGAGCTCTTGGAGCTCGTGGGCCTAGGCGGGGTCCTGCGGCTCGAGCCGGGCGGGCAGCCCGAAGGCGGCGAAGTGCTCGGGGCCGATGAAGTGGTGGAGCCCGGCGATCTGACCTCCTGAGACCTCGAGCACCACGACGGCCCAGGGGACGTGCCCGCCCTCGGGCGCCGCGTTGTAGAGCCCGACCGCCGGGCCGCCGTTCGCGGCGGTCCGCACGAGCCGGGAGCCCTCGCACTTCGCCCCGGTGCCGAGCATGAAGTCGTGGACGGCCTGGCGGCCCTGCACCCACAGGGGGTAGGGCGGCATGGAGAAGCTCGCGTCCTCGCGCAGGAGCTGGACGAGCGCGGCGACGTCGTAGCGCTCGAAGCACGCGACGTAGCGGTCGAGCAGCTCGTGCTCCTCGGAGCTGGGCGCCCCGACGCCGCTCGCGTCGAGGTCGAGCTCCGCCAGGGTCGCGCGCGCCCGCTGCAGGGCGGAGTTCACGGAGGCGACGCTCGTCTCGAGGAGCTCCGCGACCTCCGTCGCCTGCCAGCGCAGCACCTCGCGCAGCACGAGGACGGCGCGCTGGCGCGGCGGCAGGTGCTGCAGCGCGGCGACGAACGCCAGGCGCAGGGTCTCGCGCGCGTCGGCGATCGCGGCGGGGTCCGCGTCCGGCCCCAGGACGCGGTGGTCGGCGATGGGGGTGACCCAGGCGTCGCCCGGGGTGCCGAGCGCGGCGTCCGCGGCCGACGCCGGCCCGAGGTCCATGGGCATCGCGCGGCGCTTGGCGCCGTCGAGCATGTCGAAGCACACGTTGCTGGCGATGCGGTGCAGCCACCCCTTGAGCGCCGCGCGCTCCTGGAGGCGGTCCGCGGCGCGCCACGCCCGCACCATCGTCTCCTGCACGGCGTCCTCCGCGTCGGCCCCCGAGCCGAGCAGCCGGTAGCAGTAGCCGGTCAGCGCTCGGCGGTGGGACTCGATCTCCCGCTCGAAGCTCGGGGCGCTCAGGGTGGTGCTCACCCGGGCGAGCCTACCGGCGGGGCCGGACCGTCAGGAGGGGGTCTGTGCGCGTGCCGCGTCCGCCGCGCCCGTGACCTCGCGGATCGTGCGCACGACCGCCGCGGGGTCGTCCCACATCGGCAGGTGACCGAGCCCCGGGAGCTCCGTGAACTCCGCCCGGGGCAGGAGCGTGCGCAGGCGGCTCGCGTAGCGCGCCGGGGGGAGCAGGCGGTCCTCCGTCCCCCAGGCGACCCGCACGGGGCAGTCGATCGGGCCGAGGTCGCCGAAGTGCTCCTCGAGGGTGAGGGCGACCATGTCCTCGCGCATGGCGCACGCCGCGGCGGAGCGGATCATGTGGGCGGCCTGGGCCGGCGGGACCCGCGCGGGGTCGGCGACGACGTCGCGCAGGGCCAGGCGCCGCAGCCCGGGCCGCGCGGCCAGCGCGTCGGCACGGCCCGCGGCGAGCCCGAGCAGCCGGCCCGTCCGCTTGAAGTACCGCGCGACGCGCGCCCCCTCCTTCGAGCCGTGCTCCCAGCCGCCGCCGGGGCAGAGGGCGACGACGCTGCGCGCGCGCCCGCGGACCGCGAGCTCCAGGGCGAGCCAGCCCCCGAGCGAGTTGCCCGCGAGGTGCACGGTCCCGTGGAACCCCTGGTCGTCGATGAGCTGCTCGAGGCGGTCGAGCAGCCCCTCCCAGCTGAGCTCGCCCTGCAGCGCGTCGGCTCCCGCGTGGCCCGGGAGGGTCGGGGCGTAGACGTCGTGGTGGCGCTCGAGCTCGGGGAGGACGCCCGTCCACGCCCGCCACGTGTCCGTGAACCCGTGGAGCAGGACGAGCGGCGTGCCGGTGCCGCCGCGGTGGGAGGGCGTGACCTCGAGCATGGCGGCGAGCCTATTGTCCGGCGCCATGGCGTTCGCGGAGAGCACGGTCACCATCGGGCTGCGGTGGCGGGACATGGACATGCTCGGCCACTTGAACCAGGCCGTGTACCACGAGCTGCTGGAGGAGGGCCGCAGCGACCTCATCATGACCGCCGGGGCGCACACGGCCTTCGTCCTGGCCCGGGTCGAGCTCGACTACCTCAAGGAGGTCCGCCGGGACCACGAGGAGGTCCGAGTCGTCTCGCGCGTCGTGGAGCTCGGGCGCAAGAAGATCGTCGTGGACAGCGAGGTCCTCCGCGCGGGAGAGGTCGCGGCGCGCAGCACGGCGGTCCTCGTGTGCTGGGACCCCGCCGCGCGCACGTCGCGCGAGCTCACGGACGTCGAGCGGCGCGCGCTCGGCGGCTGAGGCCGGCGGTGCCCCGGACCGCGCTCCTCGCCCTCCTGCTCGTCCTCCTGGGGACGGCGGGCGCGGCGGCCATCGCGCTCGCGGGCCAGGACCCCGCGCCGCCCCGTGGCGCGAGCGCCCCCGCGGCGACCCCGGCTCCCCTTCCCGCCGCGCTGCCCGGGCCGCGCGCGCCCCTCCCGCGCACGGAGGCCGGCCTGGCCGCGGCGCTCACGCGGACGACCCGCCGCCTGCGCGCCGCGATCGCCCTCTGGACGGCGCGGGGCGGGGACCGCGCCGCGCCCCCGACCGCCGTGACGCTCCTCGCGCTCCACCAGCAGCGCTTGCACCGTCGCCTGGCCGAGGACCCCGGGCGGGCGGACCGCGTCGTCGCCCGCCTGCCCGCGGACGTGCGCGGGGAGGCGCGTGACGTCGTCCTCGCCCGCCGCGCCCTGGCCGCGATCCCGCGTGCCCCGGCCGCGCGGATCCCTGCGGTGCGGACGGTGCCGGCCCCGCCGGCCGCCGAGCTCCGCGCGGCCTACGCCGCGGCCGAGCGCCGCTTCGGCGTCCCCGGGGAGGTCCTGGCGGCGATCAACCTCGTCGAGTCCGCGTTCGGGCGGGTGCGCTCGGCCAGCGAGGCCGGTGCCCGCGGGCCCATGCAGTTCCTGCCCGGCGACCTGGCGGCGCTACGGCCTGGGCGGGGACATCGAGGACCCGGCCGACGCCATCCTGGGCGCCGCGAACTACCTCAGGGCCGCCGGGGCGCCCGGCGGGCTGCGGCGCGCGGTCTTCGCCTACAACCACTCGACGGCGTACGTGTCAGCCGTCCTGCGCTTCGCCCGGCGGATGGAGGCCGACCCCCGGAGCTTCCACGCGCTCTACGCCTGGCAGGTCTACGTCCGGACCCCGGCGGGCACGCGGCGCGTCACGGGTCCGGGGCTCGGGACCTAGGCGCCCGGCTCACCGGACCTCGAGCGGTGCGCGCATCCCGGCCTCCTCGTGCCCGGGCAGCGAGCAGTAGAGGACGTAGTCGCCGGCGCCGAGCACCTGGGAGGCCTCGCGCGTCCCGCCGAAGGGATCCGTGAGGTCGAGCGCGAGGGCGTCGGGGCCACCGGAGGCGGGTCGGACGTGCAGGTCGTGCTCGTCCTCGCCCGCGTTGACGAGCTGCAGGATGAGCGGGCCGGCCGGGACCCGGGCCCGCGACAAGCGGATGGAGAACTCCCGCGTGGTGGCCTGCAGCCGCGACGGGACGGGGGCCGTCGGCGCGGACGGTGCGGGCGCGGCCGGCGCGACGGGCGGCAGGGCCGGGGGTGCTGCGGGCGCGGGCGGCATGGCGGTCGTGCCCGCCGTGGGCGGGGGAGTCGGGACCCTCGCGGGCGGGGGCGACGGGACCCTCGCGGGCGGCCGGGCGGTGGTCTTCGGCTTGGGCTTGACCCGGACGCAGACCTTGTGACGGCGCGCATGCCGGGAGGCGGGAACCACCCGGCAGCGGACGGTCGTGCGCTTGGCGGCGGGCTTGCTCGTGCGCCCCGCCGCCTCCTGGGCGGCGACGCCGCTCCACAGCCCCAGGCCTGCGAGCAGGACCAGCGCCCTCGCCCGCATCACGCGACCAGCACCGGCCGCTCGAACTTGCGGGCGTCCGGGATGACCTGCGTCGGCGTCGACGCCCATCCACTGCTCGAGCAAGGAGCAGTACATGCCCCGGAAGTCCGAGGTCGCCCGCAGGTTCCCGCGCGCGTCGAGCTTCGCCAGGCCGGGGAACTCCCCGACCATCTTGCCGGCGGCCCGGGTGCCGATCACGAACGCGCAGCCCGCGGCGCCGTGGTCGGTCCCGGAGACGTTCTCCTTCGGGCGGCGCCCGAACTCGGACCAGAGCTGGATGAGGACCCGGTCGGCCAGGCCCCGTGCCTCGAGGTCGCGCTGGAAGGCGAGCAGGGCGTCGACGGTCTGCTTGAGCCGCGAGGTCAGGCCGGCCGCCTGGTCGGAGTGGGTGTCGTAGCTGCCCACGCCGCGCACGCTGACGCAGCGGATCGGCAGCCCCGCGGCGAGCATGGCCGCGAGCGTCGCGAGCCGCACGGGGAGCTCCCCGCCGGCGGTCGGGTAGGGGACCGGGCTCGTGTAGCCCGGCTTGCCGTCGGCGGTCACGAACGCGCCGAGGCTGCGCCGCGCGGCGTCGGCCTGGCGGGCCACCGCGCGGGCGCGCTGCACGGCATCCGAGCCGCCGGGCACGCCGCCGAGCCGCCCGAAGGCCTCCATCATGGGCGCGCTGATCGGCTGCCCGACGGAGGTCGCCCCGAACGAGTAGTCCGAGGGCTTGGCGATGGCCGCCACCGGAACGCGCAGCGTCGCCAGCGACGGGGAGAGGTCGCCGTCGAGGGTGAGCCCCTGCAGGGGGTTGTCGGGATCGCCGACGGCGTCGAGGTAGCGCCCCATCCACCCGGTCGGCTCGTGCACGTCGAGGGCGCCGACCTCCCAGAAGTGGCGGCTGGTGAAGTGCGACTGGTTCGGGTGGTCGTAGCCCACCGCCGGCAGGACGGAGACCTTGCCCTCGGCGTGCAGCGTCGCCAGGCCCGCGGCGGACGGGTGCCACATGAGGCGCGGGTCCTCCGCGAACGTCACGCCGGTCCCCTCGGCCAGCGCGAGCTTGGGGCGCAGCACCTTGTACTGCGCGTCCCCCACGGGCGCGAGGACCGAGAGCGAGTCGGCGCCCCCGGGGAGGAAGACGTTGACGATGACCGGGGCGCCGCTCGGGCCCGCGGCCTGCGCGACGCCCTCCTCGAACTGCTGGACGCCGAGCTTCGAGGCGCCGTAGACCGAGAGGGCGACGCCCGGCGGAGCGCAGCACGAACTGGCGGCGGTCCAGGCCGGTCCCGGCCGGCGCCGGCATGCCGGGCTCGATGGACGGGAGGCCGCGCCCCGCCCGCGCCGCGGTGGCGCGGAGCAGCTCGGAGCGGTTGAAGTCGCGGCAGGCGCGAGCGTCGGTCAAGGAGATCAGCTGACCTGTCGGTCGGGGGACGTGGCGATGAGCATGCGCAGGGCGTTCTGGCGCATGGCGCGGTGGGCGCTGCGTTGGCTGGTCGAGGCCAGGGGAGGAACGCAGGAGGCCGCGAAGTCGGTGATGACGCGCCGCGTCTCGGGGGAGATCGCGGGGCCGCCGAGGAACGCGAGCGCCCGCGCGACGGCCCCCTCGGCGTCCTCGTTCGCGTCGTAGGGCGCGGCGGTGGTGGACGTCTCGACCCTGGGCTTCAAGGCGGTGTTCGCCAGCTGCCAGCGGCCTCGGAGCGTGCAGGTGTCGAGCCACCGCGTGTCGTCCCACCCCGAGACGTCCGGCGGGTAGAAGAGCTGCTGGCCCGCGAGCCGCCCGAGCGAGATCCAGGTCGTCGTGTCGACGCCGCGGCCGACGGCGCGCAGGAGCCCCGCGGTCCACACGACGGGCGGCACGACCATCTCGGGCCCCTCGAGGAGGTCCGGGTGCTGGAGGATCGCCTCGACGACGGGGCGGATCTCGCGCCCGGAGGAGACGTAGAGGCCCTGGAGGCGGGCGAGCGTCGCCTCGTCGGGCGCCGTCGGCACGAAGCAGCTCCAGAGCTTCGTGCAGAAGAACGAGGCGTGCATCGGGTGGGTGACGCACAAGCGCACCGCGTCCGTCCAGTCGAACGTGCCCGTCTGGCCGAAGATCGTCTTGGAGCCCGCGTCGTGCCGGCCGGGCTCGTACCGGAAGTTCGTCAGGCCCCCGGCGGGCACGCGGTCGGCCGTGAAGCCCGTGAGCGCCCGGGCCATCTCCCGGACGTCGGACTCCTCGTAGGCGTCGCGGTCCGCGCCGAGCGTGAAGAGCTCCATGAGCTCGCGGGCGTAGTTCTCGTTGGGGTTGCCCTTCGTGCTGGCCACCCCGTTGAGCCACACGAGCATCGCGGGATCCCGCGTGACGGCCGTGAGCAGGTCGTCGAACGTCCCGAGGCCCTTCTCGCGGAACATCTGGACCTGGTCGAGGAGCAGCTGCTGCTGGCCGACGCCGTCGTTCGAGGTCGCGAACCAGTCGTGCCAGATGAGCGCCATGCGCTCCACGAGCGGCTGGGAGCTGCGCACCATGCGGTCGAGCCACGCGAGGTGGTCGTGCCCGCGGGCGTCGGCCGGGGCCAGCGGCAGCCCCTTGTCGTCCCGCGGCTCGGGACCCACCAGCGTCGCCGGCCCCGCGGGCCGCGTCAGCTCGGCGACGACGTCGCCCAAGTCGCGACGGGCCAGGGCCTCGGCCTGGCCCGGCGCCGGCCCGAACCCGGCGCGCCACAGGAGCCGTTCGGCGTGGCGTCGCGACGCGGGCACCTCCAGGATCGCGACGGGCGCGCTCACCGGCGGCGGTGGCGTCGGCGGCGCGACGACGGCCGGGAGGGGCGCGACTTGCCCGACGGTGATCGGCCGTGCGGGTGCGGGGACGACCCCCTTCTTCTTCGGGGCCTTGGGCGGCGGGCAGACCTTGACCTTCTTCTTGCGGACCTTCCCGCGGACCTTCACCTTCCGGACGGTCCACCGGCAGGCACGGGCGGCGCGCTTGGCGGCGGGCTTCTTCGGTGCTGGGCTCATGCACCCGAGGAGATCGACCCGGGGGCCCCCGATCTTGACCGGCGATGTCAGCCGGACCACCCGGCGAGCACGCCCCGCCCGCGGCACTTAGGGTGCCCACAAGGAGCCGGGCCACCCTGACCGCATGATCCGATCCGTCCCCTCACCCAAGCTCCTGCTCACCGCGGGCGCCGTCGCCGTGGGCTCCCTGGCCTACGCCGTGGGCAGCCAGTCCGCCGACGGCACGGCCGGCGCCGCGACGAAGGCCGCGCGCGCCCAGCCCGTCGCCGCGTCCGGCACCACGGGCCCGAACGGGCGGCCCGGCCGCCACCACCGCGGCGGCGGCCCGCGCGCGTTCGGCCCCGTCCTCGCCGAGGCCGCGACGGCCCTCGGGGTCACGGAGGCGAAGCTGCGCACGGCGCTGCAGGAGCTGCGCCCGGCGCTCCGCGACCAGCGCGAGGACCGCCGGAACGACCTCGCCGCCGCGCTCGCCAAGAGCACGGGGGTCGACCAGGCGAAGGTCGAGCAGGCCCTCGAGGCCCAGCGGCCCGGTCCGGGCCCGCGGAAGGGCGAGCGGTTCGACGCGCTGGCCCAGGAGCTCGGCCTCAGCGCCGCGAAGGTCCGCGCGGCCTTCCAGGCGGTCCGCCCCGAGCGCCGCGCGGCCCGCGGCTCGCAGGCCGACCGTGACGCGTTCCTCGCCGCGCTGGCCAAGGAGCTCGGGGTCACGGAGGCGAAGCTCACCGCCGCGCTCGGGAAGGTCGGCCCGGGTCCGGGCGGCCGGGGCCACCACGGCGGCGGCCCGCGCGGCCTCGACGCCGCGAAGCTCGCGACGGCGCTCGGGGTCGACGAGGCGAAGGTCACCGCCGGCCTGAAGGCCTTCCGCGCCGCGGAGCGGCAGGAGCACGCCGCGCGCTTCTCCGCGCTCACCGGGCAGCTGGCCGCGAAGCTCGGCGTGCCCCAGGCGAAGGTCGAGGAGGTCGCGAAGCAGTACCTGCCGCGCGGCCGCCGCGGCCGGCCCTAGTCGTGCGGGGGGCATGATCGGCCGCGACCCCCGGGTCCTCGTCGTGGACGACGAGGCCTCGATCCGCGAGTCCCTCGAGCGCGCGCTGCGCCTCGAGGGCTTCGCCGTGGAGACGGCCGCGGGCGGCGTCGCGGCGCTCGAGGCCGTCGCCCGCCTGCCCCCCGCGGTCATCGTCCTCGACGTGACGATGCCCGACCTCGACGGCGTGACGGTCCTCAAGCGCCTGCGGGCGCGCGGCGTGGACGTCCCCGTCTGCATCCTCTCGGCGCGCGACGACGTGGAGGACCGCGTGGCCGGCCTGCAGGCCGGGGCGGACGACTACCTCGTCAAGCCCTTCGCGCTCGAGGAGCTCTTCGCCCGCCTCCACGCGCTCCTGCGGCGGCGGGGCGCGGGCCCCGGGCAGACGCTCGTGCTGGGGGACCTCGTGGTCGACGCCCCGCGCCACGTCGCCACGCGCGGCGGCCGCGAGCTCGGCCTCACCCGCCGGGAGTTCGAGCTGCTCGGCACCTTCGCCCGCCACCCCGGGCGGGTCCTCTCACGCGAGCAGCTGCTGAACCTCGTCTGGGGCTACACGACGGACGTGGAGACGAACGTCGTCGACGTCTTCGTGGGGTACCTGCGCCGGAAGCTCGAGGCCGGGGGCGAGCCCCGCACGCTGCACACGGTGCGCGGGGTCGGCTGGGTGCTGCGGCCGTGAAGCTGCCGGGGAGCCTGCGCGCGCGGGTGACCCTCGGCGCCGTGCTCGCGACGACCCTCGCGCTGCTCCTGGTCAACGCCGTCCTGCTGGCGGCGGTCGCGCGGGACGGCCGCGGCGCGGTGGACGGCGACCTGCGCGAGCGCGCCGCGAGCGTCACGGGCGGCCCCGGCGGCCCCCGGGGCCGGCCGTTCGGCGGCGGCCCGCGACGCCGGGGGCCCGAGCCGCTCCTCGCGGGCTCGGGGACCTTCGTGCAGGTCGCCGTGGGTGACGAGGTCGTGCAGCAGCGCGGCGACGTGCCGCCCGGCGCGCCGGGGGTCCCCGCGGAGCCCGGGCTGCGGACCCTCGAGATCGACGGGCACTCCTGGCGCTCCTTGACGGTCGCGGGCCCGAGCCGCCTGGGCCCCGTGCGCCTGCAGCTCCTCCAGAGCCTCGCGGAGGTGGACGAGCGCGTCGCGGAGATCCGCCGCCTGGTCCTCGGGCTCGGCCTCCTCGCCCTGGCGCTCACCGCGGCCGCGGCCTACGCGCTCACGAGCCTGGCGGTCCGCCCGCTGGCCGCGCTGCGGGACTCCGCCGCCCGCGTCGGCGCGTCGGGCGCACCGGCCGGGAGCCTGCCCACGGTGGGCGGCCCGGACGAGGTCCGCGCGCTCGGCGCGACCCTCAACGAGATGCTCGAGCGCCTCGGCGCCTCCACGGCCGCGCTCCAACGTGCGCTCGAGGCCACGAAGCGCTTCGCCGCCGACGCGGGCCACGAGCTGCGCACGCCCCTGACGGGGCTGCGGGCGAACGTCGACACCCTGCGCCGCAACCCCGAGCTCCCGGTGACCGAGCGCGATGCGGTGCTCGCGGAGGTCGCCGCGGAGCAGGAGCGCATCGTCCACCTGCTCGACGGGCTGACCGCGCTGGCCCGGGGGGAGGCCGCCGACGCGCTGCCGCGTGAGCGCGTGGAGCTCGCCGACCTCGTCGACGCCGCGCTGGGCGCCGCCCGCCGCCGCCACCCGCAGGTGGCGTGGACCCTCGAGGAGGACGTGGGCGAGGCGACGGTCGAGGGCTGGGCGGGGGGCCTGCGGCTCATGCTCGACAACCTCCTGGAGAACGCGGCGCTCCACGGCCGGCCCGACGGCCGCGTCCGGGTGGGCCTGCACGCGGCCGGGGAGCGGCTCGTCCTGCGGGTCGACGACGACGGGCCCGGGATCCCCGAGGCCGACCGCGCCGCGATGCTCGAGCCCTTCCGCCGGGGCTGGGATCCGCGCTCGCCCGGGACGGGGCTGGGGCTCGCGATCGCCGCGCAGCAGGCCGCGCTCCACGGCGGGGCGCTCGTGCTCGCCTCCGCGCCCGAGGGCGGGCTGCGTGCCGAGGTTGCCCTGCGACGTTGACGCCGTCTGTGAACCGCGGCACAGAGGTCGCATGAGACCCCCACGGGCGGGTAGAGCGTCAGGGTGACCAACCCAGACCGACCTGAGAACCCCGCCGGGGGCGTGCTCGGCAAGCTCGCCGGCAAGGCGAAGGAAGCCGCCGGCTCGCTGACCGGCGATGACACCCTCGCGCGCGAGGGACGCCTGCAGCAGGCCTCCGTCGACGCCGAGAAGGACGCCGCCCGCGAGGCGGGCGACGCGGAGCGCGCCGACGAGGCGACGAAGCTCGCCGAGGAGCGCAGCCAAGCCGAGATCGAGCGCGAGCAGCTCCGCACGGAGCTCGAGACGAAGGAGCGCGAGGAGCAGGCCGAGCGCGAGCGCGCCGAGGCCGAGAAGCGCGCGGAGCAGCAGGCCGCCTCCGAGCAGGTGGGGGCCGCGGCGCAGCAGCGCAGGACCGACGAGCAGGCCCGTGCCGCCGAGCAGGCCGCCGACGAGGAGCGCACGGCCCGCGAGCAGGACGCCGCGCGCCTGGAGGACGAGGCGCGCCGCGCCGAGGCCCGCGCCAACGCCATCGATCCCGAGGAGACCTCATGAGCATCTTCACCACCATCCCGCGCGTCGTCGTCAGCACGTACGTCAAGGCGGCGCGCCTGCCCATCGACACGGCCCTGAAGCTCGCGGGCCGCGACCGCAGCCTGGCCGTCGACGAGGCGGAGGCCGCCGTCAAGGCCAAGGCCGCGAGCGTCACGGGCGACGAGCAGCTCGCCGCCGAGGCGCGCACGAAGCAGACCGCGACGGACGAGCGCCGCAAGGCCGAGGGGCTGCGCAGCGCGGCGACCCAGGCCACGACCGCGGCCGAGCAGGACGCCGCGCAGAAGCAGATGCGCGTCGAGCAGGAGAAGCAGGAGGCCGATGAGCGCGCCGCGGAGCGCAAGCGCAAGGCCGAGGAGAAGAAGAAGAAGGACAAGGCCAACGCCGCGAAGGCCGAGCGGGACCGCAAGGCGGCCGCCGACAAGGCCGAGCGCGAGCGCAAGGAGGTCCTCGCCGAGAAGGAGAAGCGCGAGCGCCTCGAGCAGCTCGACCGCGAGGCCACCGCGCTGGACGAGAAGGAGGAGGCGCTCACCGCCGCCGACGAGGCGCAGCGCCTGAAGGACGCGGCCGCCGCCGCCAAGGCGGAGCGCAAGGGCTCCTGAGGTGCGGTGGGTGAAAGGTGCCTGGCACCTTTCACCCGTCCCCGCCGCCGGCTTCAGCCGATCGTCGTCCCGGAGGAGATCGCGATGTTCGTCGAGGAGGGCGTGCTCGAGCACCTCCACGTGGCGATGTCCCGCGAGGTCCCCGGCGTCCGCGACTACGTGCAGGACCGCATCACGGGCCAGGCCGAGCTCTGCTGGTCCATGCTCCAGGACGGGGGCTTCGTCTACGTCTGCGGCTCCCAGCGGATGCGCGACGACGTCCGCGCGGCGTTCGTCACCTGCATCGAGCGCGCGGGTGGCCTGTCGCCCGAGGCGGCCGAGGCCCACATGGAGCAGCTCGAGGGCCCCGAGGACCGCTACCGCCCCGACGTGTGGGGCTAGGGAGGATCGCCGCATGACGACCCACCGCATCACGGGCTTCGAGCCGCCCGAGGACGAGGAGTGCGTCCCCGTCGTGGTCGACGGCCGCCAGCTCGCGGTCGCGCTGGAGGGCGGCGAGCTGCACGCCTTCGACGACCTCTGCACCCACGAGCAGTGCAACCTCTCCTACGAGGGCGGCCAGATCGAGGACGG
This sequence comes from uncultured Solirubrobacteraceae bacterium, assembly GCA_963844155.1. Lineage (GTDB taxonomy): Bacteria > Actinomycetota > Thermoleophilia > Solirubrobacterales > Solirubrobacteraceae > Paraconexibacter. Next base: position 633,669 of record CAWJMY010000001.1, on the reverse strand, counting down.
GAAGGTCGTCTGCGGCTGTCACATGGGGACCTTCGACCTGCGCACGGGCCGCGTCCTCGGCGGCCCGCCGAAGGCGCCGCTCGGGATCTACCCCGTGCGCCTGGCCGACGGCGTGCTGGAGATCGACCTGTAGGGCTCTGCGCGCCCCACGGCCCCGCCTCTAGACCAGCTGGGCCTGCAGCCGGCGCATGCCGGCGATCCAGCGGTCGTGGTCCTGCGCGCGGCGCTGGGCGAAGGTCGCGACCTCCGGGTGGGGGAGCACGAGGAAGCGCTCCTCCGCGCAGCGCCTCCACGACGACCCCCGCGACCTCCTCGGGGGTGAGCACCGCGCCGGCGGTCGTCACGGCCCGTGCGGCGACCTCCGCGACGCCGCCGCCGGTCTGCGAGCCGTGGAGCATGCGGGTGTCCACGCCCATGGGGCAGAGGCAGCTCACGCCGATGCCCCGCTCCCCGTAGGTGACCGAGAGCCACTCGGCGAACGCGACGGCCGCGTGCTTGGAGACCGCGTAGGGCGCCGAGCCGATCTGGGTGAGCAGCCCGGCCGCGCTCGCCGTCGAGAGGAACCAGCCCTCGCCCCGCTCGAGCCACTCGGGCACCAGGAGCCGCGCGGCGTGGACGTGGGCGCGGACGTTCACGTCGAGCGCGAGGTCCCACAGCGCTTCGGGCGTCTGCTCGTCCGTCCCGACCCCGACCCCCGCGTTCGCGCAGAAGAGGTCGACCGGGCCGAAGGCGGCGGTCGCGCGGTCGACGAGGTGCGCGTTGTCGGCCTCGCTCGCGACGTCGCAGGCGATCCCGCAGGCGCGGCCGGGGTGCCGCGCGTTGACCTCCGCCGCGACCCGCAGGGCGCCGACCTCGTCGAGGTCGGCGACCACGACGCCCGCGGCACCCTCCTCGGCGAAGCGCTCCGCGAGCGCCCGGCCGATGCCGGAGGCGCCGCCCGTGACGACGCAGACCTTGCCCGCGAGCTCCATGGCGCGACGCTACAGATGCGCCGCGCCCTGAGTCAGGAGCTAGAGCCCGAAGGTCTTGGCGACGATCTCGCGCTGGATCTCGGAGGTTCCGCCGTAGACGGTCGAGACGAGCGCCTGGCGCACGATGCCCTGCATGTCGTACTCCACCGCGTGGCCGTAGCCCCCCATCATCTGCATGCCCTCGAGCGACACGTGCTTGGCCACCTCCGTCGCCTTGAGCTTCGCCATCGACGCCTCGCGGGGGAGGAGCTGGTTCGGGTCCGCGTCGACCTTCCCGGCCACGTCGTAGACGAGCAGGCGCGCGCACTCGAGCTCCGTCGCCATGTCGGCGAGGCGGTGCTTGAGCGCCTGGAAGGAGCCGATCGGGCGCCCGAACTGCTGGCGCTCCTTCACGTAGGCGAGCACGTCGTCGAACGCGCGCTGGGCCATGCCGAGCGCGATCGCCCCGATGATCAGCCGCTCGACGTTCAGCCCGGCCATGAGCTGCATCCACGCCTGGCCCTCGACGCCGACGACGGCCTCGGCCGGGACGAAGCAGTCCGTGAAGAACACGTCGTTGGTCTCCGTCGCCGCCGAGCGTCTCGATGGAGCGGACCTCCATGCCGGGCGTGCCCGCGGGGACGTCGAGCATCGTCAGCCCCTCGTGCTTCGAGCCCTCCCGGCTCGTCCGCGCGATGAGCAGGATCCCGCGCGCCTGGTGGGCGTTGGAGATCCACGTCTTCTGCCCGTTGATGAGGAAGCCGCCGCCCTCCTGGGGCGCGGCGAAGCAGGTCAGGCCGCCGACGTCGGAGCCCGCGCCGGGCTCGCTCATCGCGATCGCCTCGACCTGCCCGTCGACGATCCCGCCGAGCACGCGGGCCTTCTGCTCCTCGCTGGCGAAGCGCTCGTAGGCGCCCGCGACGATGAGCGTCGTGCCGAAGCCGGCGGTCGGGGCCAGGCCGCGCGCGGTCTCCTCGAGGAAGAGGCAGGCGTCGACCATCCCGCTGCCCGAGCCGCCGTAGGCCTCGGGGATCCCGACCCCGAGCCAGCCGAGCTCCGCGAGCTTCGCGTAGAGCTCGTCCGAGTGCTGGTGCTTGCCGTGCTCCGTGAGCAGGTCGCGCTGCTCACGGGTGCCGCACTCGCGGGCGCAGAAGTCGCGGAGGGCGCCGACGAAGTCCTGGCGCTCGTCGGTCTGGGTGGCGGTCATGCGGATGGGCTCCCGGGAGGGTCGGACGACGAAGGTGAACTCGTTTCAGCATAGACGGCCCCGTTCAGCAGTGGGCCGCTCGTCGCTCCGCCGGGCTCGTGCGTAGACCGGGGTGGGATGGACGACGGCGGCAGCTACCACGGGCTCATCGACCCCGCGACCCGGCGCCGGCGCGTCGAGGCGCGCCCCGAGGCCGGCGACCCCTACCCCATCGAGGGCGCTGCCTGGGGCTGGGAGGGCGACACCCCGCGGGCGCTGGCCCACGAGCTCCTGCTCGACCTCACGGGCCACCCGCCGCTGCCCGACATGGCCTGGGACCTCACGCGCGAGCTCCTCGCCGACGACGTCCGCTTCGCCTCCACCGGCCCCTGGGAGCTCCCGGCCGCGGAGCTCGGCGCCTGGCGGCGGGACTGGCTGCGCCGCCCCGCGCGCCGCGGCCTGCTCGAGCGCGCGCTGGCCGGCGCGCTCCTGCGCGCGCCCGCCCGCATCGACCCCGCCCTGCTGACCGGCCGGCGCGAGCGGGTCATCGCGCAGCACGCCGCGGAGGCCGCCGACCGCGCCGAGCCCCTCGACCTCGAGTCGGTCGGGATCGCCATCGCGGCGCTGCGGCTCGGGGACGACCCGAGCATCGCCGAGCGCTGGCACGCCGCCGCCCCCGAGGGGCCGGGGCCCTGGTACTGGGCGGCCCAGCTCTCGGCCGTGGCGCCCCGCGGGGCCCGGGGCGGCTAGCGTCGAGGGGGTGGATCCCGATCTCCTCCTGACCGACGTCGCCCTCGACGCCGCCGTGGCCGCGCTGGCCCGGCGCAACCACCACCACTTCGCCGCCATGGACGAGGCCGAGCGCCAGCAGGCCGCGGCGACCTGGCGGGAGCTGGCCACGGACGTCCTGGTCGCCGTGCGCTCGACCGCCGACACGGAGAACGCCGAGGCCCCGCCGGCAGCGGACGGCGGCGGCCGGGCGGTGCTCGTGTTCGAGGACGCGGGGGAGGAGGACGTCGCGATCCACGCGGCGTTCCACCCGCAGCTCGAGGAGCTCGGCCCCGAGGAGGTCGCGGGCACGCCGGCGCAGCTCGTCGCCCTGCAGCTGCTCGAGCAGCTCCACGGCGAGGCCGGCGAGGGCTAGGACCCGGGCTGCTCCGGGTCCGTGACCTTCTCCCCGGCGGCGTCGATCGCCGCGGCGCTCGGCCGCGCTGCCAGCGCCGTCAGCCAGGCGGCGATCCGCGGGAAGGCGTCCGCGTCGGGGGCCAGGTGCGGCGCCCACTCCGGCAGCCGCACCGCCAGCGGGAGCCCCGAGATGTCCGCGTAGGTGAGCTGCTCCCCGCCGAGCCAGGGGCCCTCGACCTCGGTCAGCGCCGCCTCGAGCGCGGGCCAGCGCCGTGCGAGCCGACCGTGCAGGCGCTCCACGACGTCCTCCGGGTCGCCGGGTGCCTTGCCGAACGCGAGCTTGCGCATCCCGAGGAAGAAGCTCGCGAGCAGCTCGTCGTCGATCCACTTGGCCTGGCCGCGCGCCCAGGCCCGCAGCGCGGGGTCCGCCGGCCACAGCGGCGGCTCGGGGTGGGTCTCCTCGAGCCACTCGCAGATGATCGAGCTCTCCCGGATGGGCGGCGCGCCGCCGCCCGGCTCGAGCACCGGGACGCGCCCCGGCGCGGTCAGCGCCAGGAAGCGCTGCGGCCGCTTCGCGGGGTGGATCTCCGCGAGCTCGACCCCGACGCCCTTCTCGGCGAACGCGGCGCGGACCTTCCCGGCGAAGGGCGAGGCACGGAAGGTCCAGAGGACGGGGGCGGGAGAGCTCATGCGCGGATCCTCCACCCTGGGGCGCTTTGATGTCCTGATGTCCCCGAACGCCGACCCCGGCCGCGAGGCGCTGCTGGCGCTGGCCCGCACGCCCATCGAGGCCCAGGACGGTCCGCTCGGCGATGCCGGGGAGCCCTCCTACACCGCCGCGGTGCAGGCCACGGCCTCCGCCGCCCAGCTGCTCATGGCGGCCGGGGTCAGCCGCGGGGACCTCCTCGAGCGCGCCATGGAGGCCGAGGATCCGCACCGGGCCGCGGTCCACGCGCTCGCCGCGGCGCTCACGGGCATCGCCGCGGAGGAGGCCGCCGACGCGGTGGCGACCTTCGTCGGCGTCGTGACGGGCGCGCTCGGCGGCGTCGCGAACGTCGCGCTCGCGGACCCGGGCACGGGCGCCGTGCGCCACCTGCTCGAGCAGAGCGACCCCGATCCCGCCGCCACGCGCGACCAGCGCATGGGGGAGCTCTTCGTCGCGGGGACCCTCACGCGCGTCGGCGCCCGCCACGTCTCCCTCGAGGACGGGCTCGCGGTGCTCGACGGCGTCGCGCGCGCGGCCCGGGAGGCCGACGCGCTCGAGCTCGACGCGCTCCTGCGCCACGTCTTCGGCGACCTCGACCCCGACGCGCTGGAGGAGCCCGCGGCGCGGATGGCGCTCCTCGGCGGCGCCGTGACCCTCGCCGCGGTGCCGCGCATCACGGGCGGCCTGCTCTCGGGCGACCAGGGGGTGCAGCGCAAGGGCTGGCTGCGCGCCGCGGCGCTGCTCGTCGAGCTCGGGAACCTCGCGGGCGCCCCCATGGCCGCCGCGGACGCCCAGGCCGGCGCGGCGCGGATGGCGGCCGACCCGCGCCTGCTCGGCGATCCGGCGACCACCATCACGGACCTCCTGACGACGGTCCTCGGCCTCCAGGCCGCCCGCGTGCTGGGCGGGGTGGGCTCCGCGGAGCCCGTGGGCCACCTCGTCGCGCGGCTGCTGGCCCACGCGACGCTCGTGGCCGAGGCGTAGGCGAGCTGCGCCGCGCCCCGCTGCGTGACCGGGGCCCGGGGCACCCGTAGGGTCGTGGCCATGCCCACCGCCACGTCCGCCCGCCTCGTCGCCGTCGACGAGCTCGGCCCCACCCAGGTCACCGTCGTCGACACGCCCGCGGGGAAGCTCGCGGTGGGCCTCGCCGACGGCGTGCCCTTCGCGGTCTCCAACCGCTGCCGCCACCTCTTCGCCCCGCTCGGCAAGGGCAAGGTCGAGGACGGGTGCCTCGAGTGCCCGTGGCACGGCGCCCGCTACGACGTCTCGACGGGCGCGATGGTCCTCGGGCCGCAGGGCGCCTTCAAGCCCCTCGCGGGTGCCGTGCAGAAGACGACGGGGGCGAAGAACTTGAAGACGTTCCCCGTCGAGCTGCGCGACGGGGCGATCTGGCTCGTCGGCTAGAGCTGCGCCTCGAGCGCCGCGAGGTCCTCGCGACGCTCCCGGCGGCGCTCGCGCAGGACGAAGAGCCCGATGGCGGCGGGGGTCGCCACGACCGGGGTCCCGAACGCGAGCCCCTCGAGCCAGTGGCCCGCGTGCGCGAGGACGAGCGGCATCATGCGCCCGCCCCCACGACCGTGCGCCGCGGTGCCGGTGCACGCCGGGCCGGGGCGGCGGGGGGCGTCGTGCCCCCGGAGCCGCCGACCCGCGCGAACGCCCAACCGAGCAGGCCGAGCAGCGCCGCGAAGAAGCCGCCCACCACGATGAGGCCCGCACCCCACAGCCAGCCGGGCACGTCGGTCTTGCGCTCACGCTGGAGCACCTCGGAGTCGCGGAGGAACGCGCGGTCGAAGCGGGGGCTCGCCGGGACCGCCGCCGCCGGGATCGCCGGATCGGCCGGCAGGAAGACCGGCATGGCGCTCAGCACGCCCCCGCGGTGCAGGCGCAGCATCGTCTTCCACGTGCCGCCGACGGGCATGGGCTCCGAGCGGTAGACGCCCGGCGCGACCTCCGTCAGCGGCCGGTTGTGGAGCTTCTCTCGGCCCTGCCAGGCCAAGGAGCTCAGCCAGTCCGCGTCGCGCACCTGGTCGGGGTCGGAGAAGCGCACGGTCGCGACGACGCGGTCGGCCTGGCCCGCGGCGGGCGCGAGCGTCACCGCGGCGCGCAGGTCGTCGGGGGCGTGGGTCGGGGCGAGGACGGCCACCGCGACGACGATCGCCGCGAGCCCGGCCAGCCCGGAGCGCCGGACGGCCGGCGACGCCGTGATCGCGGGGCGCCGCAGCAGCCCGCCCGCGGCGTAGGTGCCCAGCACGCCGGCGCCGACGCCGGTGACCGCGCCCAGGCCGAGCGCGGGCAGGAGCATGTGCGCCGGCCAGGGCAGCGGCATCCAGACGTGGGACCACGCGTGCTCGGCCAGGACGCCGAGGGTGCCGATCCCCAGGCCCGCCGCCGCGCCGAAGCGCAGCGCGCGGCCCGTGCCGAGCCACAGCGCGACGGCCTCCACCACGAGGCCCTCGACGACGTAGAGCGGGAAGTGCGGGGTCGTGTGGCCGAACGCGCCGCCGACGAGCAGCGCGAGGCCGCCCCGGATCAGCAGGAAGAACGCGACGGCCATGAGCGCGCCGCCCCGGCCGAGGACCATGCGGGCGACGGTGAGCGCGACGCCCGCGGCCACCGCGATGAGCAGGGGCTGGAAGAGCAGGCGGAACTGCGGGACGCCGAAGTCGTACTCGCCCTGGTAGACGGACATGCCGATGAGCAGGCCGCCGCAGGCGCCGGCGACCCGGCCCGCGATGAGCAGGCGGGCGACCTTCTCGGCCCGGGTCTCGCGGGGCCGGGGCTCGGGGGTGGTGCGGCCCTGGGCGGACTCGCGCGCTTCGCGGCCCTCGGCCAGGAGCATGAGCATGCCGAAGAGGCTGAGCCCGGCGCCGCCGATGAGCATGAGGTGGGTCGGGCCCCAGAGGGTCACGTCCTGGCCGAAGAGCCGGTGGGAGACGTCGTCGAGCGGGAAGCCGATCAGCGCGAAGGCGCCGCAGGCCATGAGGACGAGCCCGCCGACGGGCACGTGCCAGTCGCGGGTGAGCTTCACGGCGGCCCGGCCGGGCGTCTCCGTGGGGAGGACGAGGGCGAGGAAGCCGCCCGCGAACAGGCCGAAGAGGCCGAAGAGGATGAAGTAGTGCGCGGGGTTGGCCAGCGGACCGGGGTCGCGGCCGTTGTCGATGTGCAGGGAGATGTCCCAGTACATGCCGAAGGCGGCGACGAGCAGGGCCTGGCCGGCGATGAGGGCGGGCAGCGCCGACCACCCGGGCAGGCCGGCCTGCTTGCCGGCGAAGGCGGCGACCTTGGCCAGGACCTGGGTGCGGCCCGTGCGGTGGCCCCAGCCGAGGGCCAGCAGCAGCGCGGTGAGCAGGCCGCCGACGGCCGAGGCGCCGATGACCTGGCTCAGCTCCGCGCCGCCGGCGGGTGCGGCCTCGGTGGCCGCGGCGAGGACTCCAAGAGTGGACATGGGCGCATGCTACATCAGTCGATGGCACATGCAACTGTGACGCCCGACACGCCGTCAACCGCGGCCGCGCTTGCCGCCGCCCCCCGAGCTCCGGGCGATCTCGCGGCCGAAGGCCTTCTCCACGGCGTCGCTCATCGCGATCTGGAAGACGGCGGTCACCGCGTCGGCGGCCAGGGGGCGCAGCCGCTGCATCGCCTCGTAGACCTCGGGCCACTGCTCGTCGGGCCGGCCCGCGCGGTCGAAGGGCTTCCAGACCGTCTCGAGGAAGAGCTCCACGAAGGTCCGGGCCGCGGAGTCCGTCAGCCGCCGGAGCTTGGCCACGACGTCGAGCGCATGTCCCGCGTCGATCCCGAGCGCCGTGAGCTCCGCCCCCGCCTCGGCCAGCCGCGGGGAGACCAGCTCGTAGCCCCCCTCGCCCAGCGGGCCGGATGATCCCGAGCTTCGTCGCCTTGGCCAGGAGGTCCGCGTCGGGCCCGAAGAGCTCCGCGAGCTGGGTGACGTCCACGACCTGGGGCTCCTCGTCGCCGAAGGGCTCGCGCACCCCGCGGGTGAAGCGCAGGAGCTCGGCCGTGGAGCCCGCGGCCTGGTCGACCATCCGCTTGATGAGCTCGAGGGGCAGCCCGTCGGCCTGCAGCTCCTTGATGAGCTCGACCCGGGCGACGTGCTCGGCCCCGTAGTACCCCGTCCGGGCACGGACCTCCGGGGGCGGCAGCAGGCCGCGGGACTGGTGGGCGCGGAGGTTGCGGACCGTCATGCCCGTGCGCTGCGCGAGCTGGTCGATCGTGAGGTCGGCGTCGTCGGCCACGGTCGGGCCAGCCTACGTGGCGGCCCGTGGGGGAGGATGCGGGAGCCCATGCCCGAGCCCTTCGTCCACCGCCTCCGCGTCCGCTACTCCGAGTGCGACGCCCAGGGCATCGTCTTCAACGCGAACTGGCTCGCCTACTGCGACGTCGCGATGACGGAGCTCTGGCGGGAGCTCTTCGGCTCCTACGCCGCCCTGGTCGAGCGCGGGGTCGACCTCGTGGTCGCCGACGCGGCGCTGCGCTTCCGCCGCCCGGGGCACTTCGACGACGAGCTCGACCTGGAGGTCGCGGTCACGGAGCTCGCAGACACGGAGGCCGTGCTGCGCACCCGCGCCCGGCGCGGGGAGGAGCTGCTCGTCGAGGCGACCCTGCGCTACGTCGCGATCGACCCCGCGACGTTCAAGCGCACGGGGCTGCCCGCGGACGTCCGCGAGGGGCTCGCCCGCCACGCGCAGCCCGCGCCCTAGGGTCAGCCCCCATGGAGCGGCTGCCACCCGAGACCTTCCGCCTTCCCGTCGAGAAGCTGCGCACGGGCTACTACTCCGACGCGTACTTCACCTCGACCAAGAGCCTCCTGGAGGCCGAGGGCCGCCGGCCCGACGTCGTGCTGCAGGTCTTCCAGAAGCGCGACGCGGTCCTGGGCGGGATCGACGAGGCGCTCGCGATCCTCGAGCTCTGCGCGGGCCGCGAGGGGCCGGCGGGCTGGGAGGGCGGCCGGGGCGCGCTGGAGGTCCGGGCGCTCTTCGAGGGGGACGAGATCGCCCCGCGTGAGCCGGTCCTGCAGGTCGCGGGCGACTACGGGCTCTTCTGCCACCTCGAGACGGTCCTGCTCGGGCCCATGGCCCGCCGGACGCTCGTCATGCGCAACGTCCGGGAGGTCGTCGAGGCCGCGCGCGGCAAGCCGATCATGTACTTCCCCGCCCGCCACGACCACTGGCTCGTGCAGACCGGCGACGGGTGGGCGGCGCACGTCGCCGGGGCGATCGGCGTCTCGACCGACGCGCAGGCCTCCTGGTGGGGCGGCCGCGGGATCGGCACGGTGCCCCACGGGCTCATCGCGGCCTACGGCGGGGACACGGTGGCCGCGGCGCGCGCCTTCGCGGCCCGGTACGCGGCGGAGATGAACGTCACGGTCCTCGTGGACTGGGAGAACGACTCCGTGCGCACGGCGCTGGCCGTCGCCGACGCGCTCGGCCCGGAGCTCTGGGGCGTGCGCCTGGACACCTCCGAGGCGATGACGGACGTCGCCCTGCAGGGGGTCGAGGCGGCGGAGGGCGAGCGGCTCACCGGCGTGAACGCGCGCCTGGTCCACGCGGTCCGGGACGCGCTGGACGCCGCGGGCCACGAGGCGGTCCGCATCGTCGTCTCGGGCGGCTTCGACGCGGAGCGCATCCGGACCTTCGAGGCGGCCGGGGTCCCCGTGGACGCCTACGGGGTGGGCTCCTCGCTCATCCGGGGCCAGAACGACTTCACCGCGGACGTCGTCCGGGTCGACGGGCGGCCCTGCGCGAAGGTCGGCCGCGGGGAGCGGCCCGTGGACCGCCTGGCGCTCGTGCGGTAGCCCGCCGGGCCCGGCGCGGCCCCGACCGGCGGGACAACGATGCCTCGTCCGGCTTGGCCGGGGGTATGAGCGGCCGGTCGCCGTCCCCTGCGAGGATCGCCCCGCCCCCATGCCAGAGCCCCTGATCGTCAACGAGCCCACCGTCTACCGCCCGCCCGCCGGCTACTTCGACGAGGTCTTCGGCGCCGGCGGGGTCCCGCACGAGCACGCCCGGCCGCTCGTGGCCGAGCTCGCGCGGATGGGCCCGGAGCAGCTCGCGGCCGCGGGCCGCCGGCGCGACGCGATCTTCATGCAGCAGGGGATCACGTTCGACGCGACGGGCGAGGACGGCCCGGTGAAGGACCGCCCGTTCCCGCTCGACCTCGTCCCGCGGATCATGCCCGGGGCGGAGTGGACGCAGATCAAGCGCGGCCTCGCGCAGCGCATCCGCGCCCTGAACCACTTCGTCGACGACGTCTACCACGGGCGCGAGATCGTCCACGCGGGCATCGTGCCGTGGAACCTCATCGTCTCCCGCAGCCACTTCGCCCGTGCCGTGCACGGCATCCGCCCGCCCGGCGGCGTCTACACCCACGTCGCGGGCTGCGACCTCGTCCGGGACGCCGACGGCTCCTGGAAGGTCCTGGAGGACAACGTCCGCACGCCGTCGGGCATCTCCTACGTCCTGGAGAACCGGGTCGCGATGACCCGCCTGGTCCCGAGCCTCTTCCAGAGCTACCGGGTCCGGCCCGTCGACCACTACCCCCAGCTCCTGCTCGCCGCGCTGCGCGCCGTCGCGCCCTCCACGGACGAGGAGGCGACGGTCGTCGTCTGGACGCCGGGGCCCATGAACTCCGCGTACTTCGAGCACGCGTTCCTCGCCCGCCAGATGGGCGTGGAGCTCGTGGAGGCGTCGGACCTCGTCGTCCGCGACGACGTCCTCTACATGCGCACGACGAGCGGCCTGCAGCGCGTGCACTCCGTCTACCGCCGCCTCGACGACGACTACGTCGACCCGCTCGAGTTCAAGCCGGAGTCCCTGCTGGGGGTGCCGGGCCTCGTCCGCGCCTACCGCGCGGGCACGGTCGCGGTCGCCAACGCCTTCGGGACGGGGGTCGCCGACGACAAGGCGATCTACCACTACGTCCCGGAGATGATCAAGTTCTACCTCGGGGAGGAGCCCATCCTCGACAACGTCAAGACCTACCTGCTCAGCGATCCGGAGCAGCTCGAGCACGTGCTCCCGAAGCTCGACCAGCTCGTCATCAAGCCGACGTCGGAGTCGGGGGGCAAGGGCGTCTTCATCGGGCCGAGCACCCCCGCGGACGAGCTCGAGGAGCTCGCGGAGGTCCTCAAGGCGCAGCCCGGGAAGTGGATCGCCCAGGAGGTCGTGAAGCTCTCGACGGTCCCCACGACGGGCCTCGACGGGGTCATCGCCCCGCGCCACGTGGACCTGCGGCCCTTCGCGGTCTTCGGCGAGACGATCAAGATCGTCCCGGGCGGCCTCACCCGCGTCGCGATGCGCGAGGGCTCCATGATCGTGAACTCCTCGCAGGGCGGCGGCTCGAAGGACACCTGGGTCCTGGAGGACGGGGAGGACACGGACCGCGCCGAGCCCGCGCACGCGACCCCGCAGGAGCTGCCCTCGCTGCCCGACCTGCAGTACGGCGGGTGGAGCGACCAGCAGCAGCAGCAGCAGCAGGCCGCGTACACCCATGTCGTCGACGAGGAGGTGCGCTGATGCTCGCCCGCATCGCCCACGAGCTCTTCTGGCTCGGCCGCAACATCGTTCGCGCGGAGCACACGGCCCGCATGCTCGACGGCGTCTTCCAGGCCGACCTCCAGGGCCGGCCGGACGACCCGAACGGCGTGATGCTCTCCTGGGGGTCCATCCTCGCGATCATGGGCGGCGTCCCCGCGGGCGGGGAGCCCATCCGCCCCCGGCGCGACGACGTCCTCGCGGCGCTGACGCTCGACCCGGAGAACCCCGCCTCGGTCATCGCCTGCACGGCCCGGGCCCGCGAGGGCGCGCGCACGGTGCGCGACGTCCTCTCCGCGGAGATGTGGGAGGCGATCAACACGACGAACCTCACGCTCCTGGAGGGCGACCTCTCCGCCCGGCTGCGCACGGGCCCCTACTCCGTCTACCAGTACGTGAAGGAGCGCTCCGCGCTCTTCTGGGGCCTGACGAGCCGCACGATGCTGCGCGACGACGCGAGCGCCTTCCTCCGCGCGGGCGGCCGGCTGGAGTCCGCGGACATGGTCCTGCGCATGCTCCGGGTCGCGCTCCCTCCGGGCCGGGCGGACCAGGGCCCCGACGAGGAGGTCACCGCGGTGCGCGACGGTCAGGCGCTCGCGCTGCTGCAGGCCGTGGGCGGCTTCCAGGCCTTCCGCCGCGCGGTGCAGGCGCCCCCGGACGCCCTGCCCGTCGGGCGCTTCCTCCTCTACGAGCAGAACTACCCCGACTCCGTGGCCGCCTCCGTGCACTACGCGCTCGACGTCCTGCAGAAGGCCGACACGAACCCGCGGACCTCCGAGCCCATCCTGCGCCTGAGCCGCCTGGGCGCGGACCTCGAGTTCCGCGCGCGGACCGACGAGGGCCTGGCCGGGGACCTCTCGACGGTCTGCGAGTCCGTGCAGCGCGAGCTCGCGCTCGTCGACGGGGACATCGCCCTGCGCTACTTCGCCGGGGCCGGCACGAACCACGGAGCGGTCCACGCATGAACTTCCAGATCCGCTTCCTGACGGAGTACCGCTACGACGCGCCCGTCACGGACAACCTCAACGCCCTCCGGGTCCGCCCGGCGACGACGAGCACCCAGCGGGTGGACGACTTCCACGTCCGCATCGACCCCGAGACCCGGCTGCACCGCCACACGGACTACTACGGGACGGAGGTCATCGAGTTCGGGATCCCGAAGGTCCACGAGGCGATGACGATCGACGTCCGCGCCCGGGTCGTGACCTCGCAGCGGCCCTACCCCGAGGAGGCCAGCTGGGAGGCCGTGCAGTCCCCGGCCTACCTCGAGGCGGCGGGGGAGTTCCTCATGCCGACGGGGGCCGAGCCGCCCGACGAGCTGCTCGCGGACCTCGACGCGGTCGCCCGCGCGACCTCGCCCCTGGCGACGCTCCTGCTGCTCTGCGAGCTCATCCCGGACCGCTTCGAGTACAAGGCCGGGGTCACCTACGTCGGCTCGACGGTCCAGGACCTCATCGAGGCCGGCGCCGGCGTCTGCCAGGACTTCGTCCACCTCGCCCTCATCCTCCTGCGCCGCCAGGGCATCGCCGCCCGGTACGTGAGCGGGTACCTCTGGGCGGCGCCCCAGGACGGCGGCTCGGACTCCGTGGAAGTCGACACCCACGCGTGGGTCGAGGCGCTCCTGCCCGCCTCGGGCGGCCGCGGGGAGCCCGTCTGGGTCGGCGCGGACCCGACGAACCGCGTCCTGGCGACGGAGTCCCACGTGAAGATCGGCCACGGCCGCTCCTACGCGGACGTCCCGCCGATCAAGGGCGTCTACCGGGGCGCGGCGGCGGCCGAGCTCGACGCCGCGGTCTCCATGACGCGCCTGGACCCCACCACGAGCGCCCGCGCCTAGGGCAGCGTCGCGAACGTCGCGGCGTTCGCCCCGGCGCCGACGACGTCCACGAGCTGGGCGCCGACGGCGACGCGCATCCGGCGGCCCGTGACGAGCTTCCGGCCCTTGGGCCCGAGCCGGAGCGTCACGCGCGTCTCCGTCGCGCCCGCGACGGCGAGGAGCTGCTCGACGACGATCCGACGGCGCCCGTCGCGGATCCGGACGAGCGCGGTGCCGGGGCCGGAGGCGCGCACCCGGACCCGGAGGAGTCCCGTGCGCGCGACGGTCCGCGCGCGCCGCGGCTCCAGCGCGACGCGCACCGTCGCGCGGGCGACGGGCCCGCCGAACGCCGGGTCCAGGGTGTCGTCCGGGCGCACGAGCGCCTCGGCCACGGGCACGGTGCTGAAGCCCGCGCCCTCGCCCGTGTAGGTGCGCACGGGGGCGCCGCCCAGCACGAGCAGCCGCCCGTCGGCCCGCGGGACCAGCGCGCCGGCCTGCAGGCCGTGCGGGGTCGAGGCGGCGAAGCTGCCGAAGGAGGTCGGGCCGGCGAAGAACGGGATCGAGAGCTCGCGCAGGGGCCGGGTGACGCCGGTCGCGGTCACCTCCTGGAGCGCGAGGTCGCGGTCGGCCACGAAGCCGGGCTGCGGGTTGCCCGCCCAGACGAGGTCCGAGCCGTCGGGCCGCGGGAGCAGCCGCCCGAAGTCCAGGGACGAGTCGACGGGCGCGGACCCCGAGGAGCCGAACGTCGGGTCGCGCTCCCCGGCGGGGGTGAGCCGCACGACGACCTGCGGCGCGCTGATGGCCTGGAGGACGTCGAGGCGCCCGTCCGGGCGCACCGCGATGGCCTGCGGGAACGGGATCGGGGCAGGCGTGCCGCCGTGGTAGGTCGGGTCGACGCGACCGTCGGGCAGCAGCCGCGTGGCCAGACCGCCCGTCGCGACGGCGCTCGAGCCCGCCGTGGTCACGACGCGTCCGTCGGGGAGGAGCCGGGCGTCCGTGCCACGGGCGCCCGGCGCGTCGACGCGCACCCGCCCGCCCGTGCCGAAGCCCGCGTCGAGGCGGCCCGCCGGGTCGAGGCGCACGACCTCCCAGCTGGACTGCCGCGCGTCGCGCGACGACCCCGCGACGGCCACGACGACGCTCCCGTCGGGGGCCACGTCCCCGCTCCCGGGCTGCCCCGGGACGGTCGCGATCCCGCGGGTGCCGTAGCCCGGATCGACGGTGCCCTGCGCGGTCAGGCGCAGCACCGTCAGCTGGGATGCACCCTGCAGGCCGGCGTCGCCGCGGGAGCCGACGACCAGCAGCCGGCCCTGCGGATCACGCAGGAGCTGCCCTGGGTCGAAGCGCTCCGCGTCGGGAACGACGGGCCGCACGACGCCGTCCGTGCCGAAGGCGGGGTCGGGCCGCCCGTCCGGGCGGAGGGCGACCAGCGAGAAGCCCCGGCCGTAGGAGCTCGGGACGAGCGCGACCACCCCGCCGTCGCCCGTCGGGACCGCGGCCGTGGCGCCGCCCGCGTCGATGTCCGTGACCCGGGTCGGGGGAACGGCGACCGCCAGCCGCCCCGGGGCGGTGAGGACCTGGGGCGGCGCGGCGAGGGCCGGGCCGGGCGTGGAGGCGGCGAAGGCCGGGGTGAGCACGAGGGCGGCGAGGAGGCGGGTGCGGTGCATGGCGCTCCAGGAACGCACGCCACGCCGGGAAGGTTGCGCTGGTCGCCGACGCTGGGCGCCGCCGCCCGCTCGCCCGCACAGCGGGCGTGGATCCGCAGGCCGGGGCTGCGCTTCCACACCCGCTGCTCCGACGCGCGACAGCCGGCGTGGATCGGAGGGCGGCGCGTGCGTCGCCGTCCGAGGGCGGAGCGTGCGTCGCCGTCCGACCCCCGCTTCCACACCCGCTCCGCGCGGTTGCGACAGCCGGCGTGGAACCGTGGCGCCGGGCCGCACGTCGACGCCGGGTGTCGCCCGGAGCGGGTCGAGCGCCGGCGGGTCCGCGCGCGTGCGCCGCCTGGCAGCGGGCCCGGACGGGGCCCACGCGCTACCATCCCGCATTCGATTCGCTCTCCGCGGGGTCCTCACCCTGGCCGGACGACGCGAGTCGGTGTCCCTTTTCCCATCGCCGACCGGGAGCCCACATGGCCCGCGGAGACGTGCGCATCGCAGTGACCCTCGCGTGCGAGGACTGCAAGCGCCGCAACTACCAGACGAACAAGTCCAAGCGGAACAACCCGGATCGCATCGCGCTCCGGAAGTTCTGCAAGTGGTGCCGCGCGCACACGAGCCACCGGGAGACCCGGTAGCCCGCGATGGCGCGCGAGCGGGCTGACGACGACCTCGATCCGATCCACCGGGACAACGTCCCGGGGGAGCTCGACCACGCCTCGGGGCAGGTCGACGAGTTCGAGGCGGGCATCGTCAGCGGCGCGGAGGGCGAGGTGGCCGACCCGGCCGCCGACGCGGAGCTCGCCCGGCAGGCCGAGGCGGCCGTCCCGGCCGGCGTCGCCGCCAGGACGACGGCCACCGCGCCGCCGGCCAAGGGCCGGATCTCGCGCTTCCCGTCGTTCCTCAAGGCCTCGTGGGCCGAGCTCCAGCGCGTCCAGTGGCCCGATCGGCGCCAGGTCGGGCAGGCCACGGCCGTCGTCCTCGGCTTCGTGGTGATCGCGGGGGCCTACCTCGGCCTCGCGGACGCCGTGGCCAAGAAGCTCGTCGACTTCATCCTCTAAGGCAGCAAGGACCCCATGTTTCGCTGGTACGTCGTCAACACCTACTCGGGGCACGAGAACAAGGTCAAGCAGAACATCGAGCACCGCGTGACCTCCCTCGGGCAGAAGCGCCACCTGCGCCAGATCGTCGTCCCCACGGAGACGGTCACCGAGATCAAGGACGGCCAGAAGGAGTCCAAGGAGAAGCGGACCATGCCGGGCTACGTGCTCGTGAACATGGAGCTCAACGAGGAGTCCTGGTCCCTGGTCAAGAACACCCCGGGCGTCACGGGGTTCGTCGGGGCCTCGAACGAGCCCGTGCCGCTCACCCAGCCCGAGGTCGACCGCCTGCTCCACCGGGCCGACGCGACGGCGACGAAGCTCCCCACGAAGGCGCAGTTCAACATCGGCGAGTCGGTCAAGGTGGTCTCCGGGCCCCTGTCGGACTTCTCCGGGGAGATCTCCGAGATCAACCAGGACGCCGCCAAGCTCAAGGTCCTTGTGTCAATCTTCGGCCGCGAGACGCCGGTCGAGGTCGGCTTCGACCAAGTCAAGAAGATCTAGGAAGAAAGCCACACCATGGCCAAGAAGGTCCTCACCACCATCAAGCTCCAGTCCCTCGGCGGGCAGGCGACCCCGGCACCGCCGGTCGGCCCCGCGCTGGGTCAGCACGGCATCAACATCATGGAGTTCTGCAAGGCGTTCAACGCGCAGACCCAGGCCGATGCCGGCACGGTCATCCCCGTCGTGATCACGGTCTACGAGGACCGCTCGTTCACCTTCGTCACCAAGACGCCGCCGGCGGCCGTGCTCATCAAGCAGGCCATCGGGCTGGAGAAGGGCTCCGCGGAGCCCCACACGAACAAGGTCGGCACGATCACCGACGCGCAGATCCGCGAGATCGCCGAGAAGAAGCTCAACGACCTCAACGCGAACGACGTGGACGCGGCCGCGAAGATCATCGCCGGCACCGCGCGCTCCATGGGCGTCACGGTCGAGGGATAGGGAGAACACGATGGCCAAGCACGGCAAGTCCTTCATCACGGCGCGCGAGCGCGTCGACCGCGAGCGCGAGTACGAGCCCGCCGAGGCGCTCGCGCTCATCAAGTCGCTCAAGCGCGCCTCGTTCAACGAGTCCGTCGAGATCCACGTCCGCACGGGCCTGAACGTCCGCCACGCCGACGAGCAGCTCCGCGGGACGATCGCGCTGCCGAACGGCCTGGGCAAGGACGTGAAGGTCGCCGTCTTCGCGCAGGGCCCGAAGGCCGCCGAGGCCGAGGCCGCGGGCGCCGACGTCGTCGGTGCCGAGGACCTCGCCAAGCGCGTCGAGGAGGGCTTCACGGACTTCGACATCGCGATCGCGACGCCCGACCTCATGCCGCTCGTCGGCCGCCTGGGCCGGGTGCTCGGCCCGCAGGGCAAGATGCCGAACCCGAAGGTCGGCACCGTGACCATGGACGTGACGAAGGCGGTCACGGAGTCCAAGGCCGGCAAGGTCGAGTACCGCACGGACCGCACCGCCATCGTCCACCTGACGATCGGCAAGATCGACTTCGAGGACCGCGCGCTGCTCGAGAACTACGCCGCGGTCATCGACGAGCTCATCAAGGCCAAGCCGTCGGCCGCGAAGGGCAAGTACATCCGCACCATCACGCTTGCGTCCACCATGGGTCCCGGGGTCAAGGTCGACCCCACCCGGACGAAGGACCTCCTCGAGGAGAGCGCCACGCCGGCTGCGGCGTAAGCACTCACCTACGAGGCCACCGAAGACCTCGGGCTGCACTGCGCGCTGATGCGCGCGGCGGAAGTCCCGACAAGGAGGCCAGTTGAACCGAGACGAGAAAGCCGCGGTGATCGATGAGATCGCCGCCCAGATCAGCGAGTCCGAAGCCGTGTTCGCGGTGGACTACCGCGGGATCTCCGTGCCCCAGGCCGCCGAGCTGCGCGCCTCGCTGGCGGGTTCCGAGTCGACCTTCCGGGTCACGAAGAACACGCTGACGGTGCTCGCCGCCGACAAGGCCGACCAGGCTGCCCTCAAGGACTTCCTGAGCGGCCCGACGGCGCTGACGTTCGTGAAGGGCGACGTGGCCGCGGCCGCGAAGTCGCTCGCGGACTTCCAGAAGTCCGCGCCGGACCTGCTGCCCTTCAAGGGCGGCACGCTGAACGGGGAGGCCATCGACGCGGCGCAGATCACCGCGCTCGCGAAGCTCCCCACCCGCGACGTGCTCTACCAGCAGCTCGTGGGCATCGTGGCGTCGCCGATCTCCGGCCTCGCCAGGACCCTGAACGCGCTGATCGGCGGGCTGGCCATCCAGCTCGGGCAGATCAACGAGAAGAAGCAGTCGGGCGAGATCCCGGCTGACGCGGATCCGGCTTCGGCCGCTCCCGCCGCCGAGGCGGCTCCTGCCGCCGAAGCACCCACGGACGACGCGGCTCCGGCTGCCGACACCGCTGACGACCAGGACGCCGAGGCCCCCGTGGCCCCGACGACCAGCGACGCACCGGCCGAAGGCGCCGACGACGCATCCGCAACCCCCACTCCCGAGGAGAACTAGGACATGGCTACCACCACCGAAGACTGGATCGACGAGCTCAAGAGCATCTCCGTGCTCGAGCTCTCCGAGCGCATCAAGGCCCTCGAGGAGACCTTCGGCGTCTCCGCGGCGGCCGTCGCGGCCCCGGCCGCGGGCGGCGGCGGTGGCGGCGACGCCGCGCCGGCCGAGGAGGAGTCGACCACGGCCGACGTCATCCTGACCGCCTCCGGCGACAAGAAGATCCAGGTCATCAAGGTCGTCCGTGCGGCGACCGGCCTGGGCCTCAAGGAGGCCAAGGCGCTCGTCGACGCGGCTCCGGGCCCCATCAAGGAGGGCATCGAGCGCGACGAGGCCGAGAAGCTCAAGGCCGAGCTCGAAGAGGCCGGCGGGTCCGTCGAGCTCAAGTAGCTCGCCGCCCCGGCTGCAGTCTGCGAAGGGCGTCCTGCGGGGCGCCCTTCGTCGTTCCGGCGGCCCTCCCGTAGGGTCGGCCCATGGTCATCCACCACCTCGACTGCGGGACGATGTGCCCCCGCGCCGCGCCCCTCCTCGGGCTCGTGGCCAAGGACCCGGGTCACCTCGTCTGCCACTGCCTGCTGATCGAGGCGCCGGGCGGGCTCGTGCTCGTCGACACGGGCTACGGCATGGGCGACGTGCGCGACCCGGGGCGGCTCGGCCCGGCCCGCCGCCTCCTGGCCGCGAAGCTCGACCCGGAGCAGACGGCCGTCGCCCGGGTCCGGGCGCTCGGGCACGACCCCGCGGACGTGCGCCACGTCCTGGTCACCCACCTCGACCTCGACCACGCGGGCGGGCTGGGGGACTTCCCGAACGCGCAGGTCCACCTCCACGCGACGGAGCTCGCCGCGGCGCGGAGCATCACCCGCGACACGCGGCTGCGCTACCGGGAGGCGCAGTGGGCGCACGGCCCGAAGTGGCAGCCGCACGACGCCACGGGGGGCGAGGCGTGGTTCGGCTTCGAGCGGGTGCGGCTCCTCGACGCGGTCGGTGCGGACATCGCGATGCTCCCCCTGCACGGCCACACGTCGGGCCACGCGGGCTACGCGGTGGCCGACGGCGACGGCTGGCTCCTCTACGCGGGAGACGCCTACCTCCGCCACGAGGAGGTCGCGACGCCGCCCGTGACGTCGCTCGCCCTGCGCACCTACCACCGCCTGAACTCCGTCGACGAGGCGCGGCGCCGGGCGAACGTCGAGCGCCTCGCGGAGCTCGCGCGGACCCAGACCGGGGTGCAGGTCTTCTGCGCCCACGACCCCGTGGAGCTCAGGAAGGCGGGTTAGCGCCCGCCGACCACGATCCGGGCACCACGCTGGGCCAGGACGCGGCGGAGGCCGGCGACGCCCCGTCGGCGCGTGATGTGCGGGGAGGCGCCGGCGCGGCGCAGGACCGTCACGGCGTCCCCGGGCGCGAGGCCCACGACGTGGGGGATGCCGGCCGGCCGCGCGGCAGCGGTCGGCGTGGCGCCGAGCAGGCGCCGGCCCGCGAGCGGCCGCGCGAGACGGACGAGCTGCGGGCCGTAGCCGTAGACCGCCAGGCACGCGACGCCCGTGTCGTCGGGGGTCGTCACCCTGGCGGTGATCCGGACGGACCCGGCCGCTTCGTGCACGAGCGGCACGGTCGGGCGGTCGCACCCCCCGAACCCGACGGTGATCCGCAGCGTCCGCTGCGACGGGCCGATGCCCGCGAACGCCCAGGGCGCCGACCGCTCCCCCGCCGCGGCGGGCGCGGCGAGCAGCAGCGCGATGGCCCCGACGGCGGCGGTGTGCGCTCCGATGCCGCTCATGGGGACCATTCGAGCACACGCCGCCGCGCGGCGCATGCCCTCAGAAGACCCCGTACTGCCGGACGAGGCGCCGCAGCGGCTCGCGCTCGAAGAGCAGCGCCGCCAGGCCCTGCTGGATCTCGCGCCCGAGGCGGCGGCACTCCTGGAAGGTCGGGTCCTCGCGCGCCCGGGTGCGGGGGAGGGTCTCGAGCGCCGCGCGCCGCTCCGGGTCGTCGAGCAGCGCGAGGAAGCGGTCGTAGGCGCCGAGCGTGCGGACGCCCGCGTCGACGGCGTCGTAGCGCAGGAAGCTCGCGGCGATCCGGTCCGTCGGGGGCTGCAGGAGCTCCCCGAGCAGGAGCGCCGGCGCGTCGTCGGCGGTCACGTGGTGGCACTCGAGCAGCGGGAGCAGCCCGCCCGCGAAGAGCATCGTGCGGCGACGTCCGGAGCTTCGCGTGGCGCAGCGCCCACTTCCCGTCGTCGCCCGAGCGCGCCTTGGCCTCGAAGTCGACGGCGACCGTCCGCCAGTAGCGCACGACGTCGTTGAGCAGGTAGCGCGGCGGGCGGCGGTCGCGGCGCTCCCCGCCGAGGTAGGCGTCCAGGAGCGCGGCGAGGACGCGCGCGGTGGACGTCGGCCCCGAGCAGCGGCGCGCTCTCCAGCAGCACGAGCATGCGCCGCGTGAGGACCTTGTTCGAGTCGGCCTCCAGGCCGATCGTCGCGAGCTCGGCGACCGTCACGACGTGGTCGAACGTGCCCTGCCGCCCCGAGGCGCCGCCGGGGAACGCGGGCGCGAGCTCCTCGATGCGCGGGCGCAGCCCCTCGCGCAGCTCGCCCGTGGTGACGACGAGCACGTCGTCGTCCGAGCCGCTCGTGAGCTCCCCGCGCCCCCAGGAGCCGAGCAGCACGACGGCGACGTCGCGGTCGCGCGGGACCTCCGCGAGCGCCGCGCGTGCGGCGTCGGCGCGCGCGGCGGTGCGCGCCCGCGCGGCGTCGAGGGCCGGGAAGGCGACGCGGCCGGCGGCCGCGAGCGCGCTCAGCGGCGGGGCGGCGGGGCTTCCAGGATCCACGGGACGTCCGGGCAGCGGGCGAGCACCCGTGCGTAGCGGGCCTCGTCCTTGCGGTAGAGGGACACGTGCTGGCCGCGGCCGGCGCGCAAGGAGGAGACGTGGAGCTGCCGCAGCCGGGAGCCGAAGGCGTCGAGCAGGCGGTGGGCGACGTCCATGTCCTCCTCGACGGCGCCCGCGTGCGCGACGTCGAGGCAGAAGCCCGCGTCGGGCAGCGCGGCGAAGAGCGGCGCGAGGTGCTCCGGGAGCTGGCCGAGCGTCTTGCGCGGGTCCATGTTCTCGATGACGAGCCGGCGGCCCAGGGGCAGCCACGCCGCGGGCTCCGTGATCTGGTCCGGGTGGACGACGACGGAGTCGACGATGGCGGGCAGCCGGTCCAGCAGCGCGACGAGCTCGGGCTCCGGGCGCCGCCGGCGCTTCGTCGGTGCGTGGACCGAGAGGTAGTGGAAGGGGAGCCGCGGCGAGCCCTCGAGGAACGCGACGAGGCCGGGGAGCTCGTCCTCCCCGAGCGCGCTGAGCTCCGCCGCGAAGGTCGAGACCTCCACCGCCCGCTCGACCATCCCGGTCCAGTCGCCCCGGGAGAAGTCCATGTACCCCGTCGACGCGCCGAGCGGGTGGTGCATCGCCAGCAGCGCGCTGCGCAGCGGCCGCGTCGGGGTCTGGAGCCGCCCGCCGAGCGCCAGCAGCGGGAACGCGGGCTGGTGGGCGGGGGCGGGACGACGCGGCACGCAGCGCCGACCCTACCGGCGAACGCACGGCGCTTACGCGCGCTTGAGAGACCGGGGCTTCCCTACGGGCATGTCCGCAACGTCCCGCTTCCTGCCGGCGGCCGCCGGCGGCGTGACCGGCGCCGCCCTGTGCGTCGGCGCGCTCGCGATCGGCGGCGTGTTCGACGACGAGCCCGCGATGCAGGTCGTCACCGCCAGCCCCGCCGTCGCCTCCGCCCCGCCCGTCCGTGCGACGCCCGCCCCCGCCGGCTCCCTCGCCGCGCTCTACGAGAAGACGAGCACCTCCGTCGTCGAGGTCCGCGCGAAGGGCGGCGGCCTCGAGCGGTCCCGCTCCCCGTTCCCCGACCCCCGCGACGGCCAGGGCGTCGCCACGGGCTCCGGCTTCGTCGTCGACGCCGACGGCACCATCGTCACGAACGCGCACGTCGTCGGCACGAGCAAGGACGTCACGGTCCGCTTCGACGAGGACGACGACCCCGTGCCCGCCGAGGTCCGGGGCACGGACCCCTCCACGGACATCGCCGTCCTGAAGATCGACCCGGAGGCCGCGGGCGGGCGGGTCCAGCCGCTCCCGCTGGCCAAGGCGGGCGACGTGAACGTGGGGGACACGGCGCTCGCGATCGGCAACCCCTTCGGCCTCGAGCGCACCGCGACCGCGGGGATCATCTCCGCGACGGGGCGGCAGATCGAGGCGCCCAACGGCTTCTCCATCGCCGGGGCCATCCAGACCGACGCGCCGATCAACCCGGGCAACTCGGGCGGCCCGCTCCTCGACGCGGAGGGCCGCGTCCTCGGGGTCAACTCGCAGATCCTCACGGGCGGCAGCGGTTCGGCCAACGGCGGCTCGGGCGGCAACGTGGGCATCGGCTTCGCGGTCCCGTCGACCACCGTGGCCGACGTCCTGCCCGACCTCAAGGCCGGCCGGAGGATCGCCCGCCCGTACCTCGGCGTCTCGACCACGGAGCGCCCGACGGGCGACGGCGCACTGATCGCGCAGGTCGTCAAGGGCGCGCCGGGCGACCGCGCCGGGCTGCGGGCCCGCGACGTCATCGTGGGCGATCGCCGGCCAGCCCGTGCAGCAGTCCGACGACGTCGCGGCGGGGCTCGAGGACCGCAAGCCGGGCGACGTCGTGCGCGTGGAGGTCCTGCGCGGCGGCAAGCGCACGACGGAGGACGTGAGGCTCGGCACCCGGCCCGCCGCCGTACCATGAGCCTCGTGGAAGCCGAGACGACGGGGGGCGCGCCCGCCGGCGCCCGGGAGCAGCTCGAAGCAGCCCTCTTCGAGGTCAAGCGCGTCATCGTCGGGCAGGACGCGATGCTCGAGCGCCTGATCGTCGCGCTGCTCACGGGCGGCCACGTGCTGCTCGAGGGCGTGCCCGGCCTGGCCAAGACCCTCACGGTCAAGACGGTCGCCGAGGTCCTCGGCGGCTCGTTCCGCCGCGTGCAGTTCACCCCGGACCTCGTGCCCTCCGACCTCGTCGGCACCCGGGTCTACCGCCCGGACACGGGTCGCTTCGACATCGAGCTCGGCCCCGTCTTCGGCAACGTCCTGCTCGCGGACGAGATCAACCGCGCGCCCGCGAAGGTCCAGGCCGCGCTGCTCGAGGTCATGCAGGAGCACCAGGTGACGATCGGCGGCGAGACCTTCCGGACCCCGGAGCCCTACCTCGTCCTGGCCACGCAGAACCCCATCGAGTCCGAGGGCACCTACCCCCTGCCCGAGGCCCAGACGGACCGCTTCCTCTTCAAGCTCGTCGTGGGCTACCCGACCCCGGACGACGAGGCCTCCGTCGTCGCCCGCTCCCTCGACGGCGCGGTCGCGGTCCGCGAGCTCCTGCGGCCCGAGCAGCTCCTGCAGCACCGCGCCGCGGCCGAGCAGGTCTTCGTCGACGGCGCGATCATCCGCTACGCCGTCGCGCTGGCCGACGCCACCCGCAACCCCGCGGCGCACGGGCTCCCCGAGCTCGCGGGCCTCGTCGAGTTCGGCGCCTCGCCCCGCGGGCCCATCGGGCTCGTGCAGGCCGCCCGGGCGCTCGCGCTCCTGCGCGGCCGCGGGCACGTCGTCCCGCAGGACGTGCACGACCTCGCCCTCGACGTCCTGCGCCACCGCATCGTCCTGCGCTACGAGGCGCTCGCGGAGGACGTCTCGGCCGACGACGTCGTCACCCGGGTCCTCGAGGCCGTCCGGATGCCGAGCCAGCCCATGCGGGACCGCATCTCCCGGTGACCCCGGCGCTGCGTCCCCCGAAGGGCCGGCAGGGCCCCGGCCCCGTGCCGCTGCAGCGCCTCGCCGCGCTCGACCTGCGCCTCCGGCGCCGGACGGCCGCGCCGCTCCCGGGCGAGCACCTGGCCGTCGGGGCGGGGGCGGGGGTCGAGCTCGCGCAGCTGCGGCCCTACGTCCCCGGGGACGACGTGCGCGCCATGGACCCCGCCGCCACCGCGCGCACGGGCATCCCGCACGTCCGGGTCCACGTCCCGGAGCGCGCGCTGACCACCTGGGTCGTCCTCGACGTCTCGGCCTCCATGGCCTTCGGGACCGCGGACCGGCTGAAGGCCGACGTGGCCGAGGGGGTCGCGACCGTCGCGGGCCGCCTGGCCACCCGCCGCGGCAACCGCCTCGCGCTCGTGACCTGCGGTGCGGCGGTCGAGCGGGTGCTCCCGCCCCGGGGCGGCCGCGGCGCGCTCACGCACCTGCGCCGGGTCCTGGCCGAGGGCGTCGCGACCGACGGGGACGCCCCGCACGGGGACCTCGGGGACGGGCTGCGCCGCGCGGACGCGCTCGCCCGCGGCCACGGGCTCGTCGTCGTCGTCTCGGACTTCCTCGACCCGCCGGAGGTGTGGGACGGCCCGCTCGGCGCGCTGCGCCACCGCCACGACGTCATCGCCGTCGAGGTCCGCGACCAGCGCGACGAGGCCGTCCCGGACGTCGGCGTCCTCTGGCTCCGCGACCCCGAGACGGGCCGCACCCTGCAGGTGGACACGGGGAGCGCCGCGCTGCGCAAGGGCTTCGCCGAGGCCGCGGCGGCGCGGCACGCGGCGACCGCGAAGGCGCTCGAGCGGCGCGGCGTGCGCCACGCGATCTGCCGCACGGACGGCGACTGGCTCGGCGCGCTCGGGGCGGTGCTGCGATGACCTCCGTCCTCGCCTTCGGCTTCCAGTCCCCCTGGTGGCTGCTGCTCCTGCTCCTCATCCCGCTCGCGGTCGCGGGCTACCTCGCGCTCCAGCGCCGCCGGCAGGCCGACGCGCTGCGCTTCGCGAGCCTCGCGACGCTCGCCAGCGTCGCCCCCGAGGCCCCGGGCTGGCGTCGTCACGTGCCGGCCGCGCTGCTCGGCCTGGCGCTCCTCTCGCTCCTCGTGGCCCTCGCGCGCCCCGAGGCGACGTTCTCCGTCCCGCGGGAGCGCGCCTCCGTGATGCTCGTGACGGACACCTCGGGCTCCATGGCCGCCACGGACGTCGAGCCCGACCGCATCTCCGCCGCACGCGAGGCCGCCGACGCGTTCCTCGGCCAGGTCCCGGCGAAGATCCGCGTCGGCCTCGTCGCCTTCGCCAGCAGCTCCGCCGTCCTGCAGACCCCGACGGTCGACCGCGCCGCGGTGCGCGACGCGCTCGGGACCATCGAGGCGGGCGGCGGCACCGCCACGGGCGACGGCATCGAGGCCGGCCTCAAGGCGCTGAACGCGCAGAACCAGAACCGCTCGGAGGCCGACCGCATCCCGGGCGCGATCGTCCTGCTCTCGGACGGGAAGGCGACCTCGGGCGCCGACCCCGCCGGCGTCGCCCAGGAGGCCCGCAAGGCGCAGATCCCCGTCTACACCGTCGCCCTCGGCACGCTCGACGGCACGATCACCACCCCGGACGGGCAGCAGCTGAGCGTCCCGCCCGACCTCGACGCCCTGCGCGAGATCGCGGACATCTCGGGCGGCAAGGCGTTCGACGCCCCCTCGGCGGACGCGCTCAAGAGCGCCTACGCGGACCTCGGCTCCCGGCTGGGCAAGGAGCCCGAGCAGCGCGAGGTGACCGCGGGCTTCGCGGGGGCCGCGCTGCTCTTCCTCCTCGCGGGCGCGGGCCTCGGCCTGGCCTGGTTCGGCCGCGTGACCTGACGGGCCGGCGTCCCGGCGCGGCCGCTACGGTCGCGCCATGCCCCGCCCCCGTCGTCTGGTCCGCGCGCTCCCCCTCGCCCTCGGGCTGTTCCTGATCGCTCCTGCTGCCGGGGCCGCCGACAAGGTGGTGACCCTCCCGGGCTTCAAGGCGCCCGGCACGCCGGCGCAGTACGACAAGGTCAAGGTGCTCAAGCAGGGGCCCGCGAGCGCGAAGCGCGTCCTCGTGCTCGAGCCCGGGACCTCCGCGGGCGCGCCGTCCTTCCGCCTCGTGGCGAACGACCTCCTCAAGCGCCTGCCGGGCTGGCAGGTCTGGTCCGTCGAGCGCCGCGAGAACCTCCTGGAGGACCAGTCCGTCGCGGACCGGGCCAAGGCGGGGACCGCCACGCCGCAGCA
Source organism: uncultured Solirubrobacteraceae bacterium (assembly GCA_963844155.1). Taxonomy (GTDB): domain Bacteria; phylum Actinomycetota; class Thermoleophilia; order Solirubrobacterales; family Solirubrobacteraceae; genus Paraconexibacter. The sequence goes on along the minus strand of CAWJMY010000001.1, from coordinate 607,050 downwards.
GCTCTTCGACTACTACCTCGGCTGGATCGGGAACGACGCGGTCCAGCCCCACTTCGTCCCCAAGACGACGGAGGAGACCGGCTTCGCCCGCAGCTGGGGCATGCGCGTGGCGATGGAGGACCTGCGGGTCGTCGTCCGTGCCGCGCGCAAGGGCGGCCGGCGCGTCGTCCTCGGCGGCCACTCCCTCGGCGCCACCATGACGACCGCCTACGCCACCTGGGACTTCGCGGGGCGGGCGGGTGCGAAGGACCTCGCCGGCCTCGTGCTGATCGACGGCGGGAGCGGGACGGGGACGAGGGCACGGCCCACCCCGACCGCCGCCTCGGCCAAGGCCGAGCTGGCGAAGCTCGACGAGGAGAACCCGTTCCTCGACTTGGCCGGCAACGGCCTGACCTGGAGCGCGGGCGTCTTCAACGTCCTGGGCTCGACCCTCGCGTTGAAGGACCCGACCTCGCCCTCCCGCCTGCAGGACTTCCGCTTCCTGCCCGCGTCCCTGCGCTCCCCCTACCGCGTCGACAACCGCGCGGCCTACGGGACGGCGCTCGACACCCAGACCGGGCCGGAGAACCTCCGCCTGGTCCAGCAGCACATCGGCTCGCTCTCCCCGAGCGGCGACCTGCGCACGTGGGTCAACGGGGAGCTCGGGACCGTCGAGCGCGCGGCCGCGGCCTTCTCCGGCATCGCCGGGATGGACGGCACCGCGTGGTACCACCCGCGCCGCCTGACCCTCGACGGCTCGGCCGTCAACGGTGGCCGGAGGACCGCCGCCCAGGCGGTGCTCGGGGTGCGCACGACGCGCGGCCGCGACGTCCGCGTCCCGATCTACGCGTTCGAGACGGCCCTCGGCAAGGGCCGGGTCCTGCGCGCGGCCAAGCAGCTCGCAGCGCTCGGCCGCGTCCCGAAGCGGGATGTGAAGCTCGTCGACCGCAGCGCGACCTTCGCCCACGTGGACCCGCTCACGGCCCGCCCCGAGAAGAACGACTTCCTCAAGACGGTCGTGCCCTTCCTGCGTCGGGTGCGCTGAAGGAGCCACGGGCGGCGGGTGCGCCCCTGGCGCGTCGCCGTCCCCGCCGCTACACTGCCGCCTTCGTCGGCCGATAGTCGCAGTCGCCCACCGCTGGGTCCCCCGCCACATACGGGGTGTGCCCCGGGCGAGGTCCGTGAGCGCTGACGCGCCCCGAAAGGGGTAGCACTCGCACGTGCTATCTTGGCTGATCCGCGTCCCTTCCCGGACCGCGGTGCCTCGAACCACCCGCCCGCCCCACTCGACCCTCCAGAGGAGTCGCCCGCTGTGCCTCGTGCTGACGCCCCCCGCACGCGCCGAACCTTCGCGCGCCTGCCGAAGTCCCTCGACGTCCCCAACCTGATCGACATCCAGCGGAAGTCGTTCGACTGGTTGGTCGACACGGAGAAGGGCGGCTTGAGGGAGACGATCGACGACATCTCCCCCATCGAGGACTACACGGGGCACCTCGCCGTGAACTTCGGCGAGTTCCACTTCGACGAGCCGGCCGCCTCCATCGCGGAGTGCCGCGAGAAGGACCTCACCTACTCGCGCCCGCTGACCGTCACGGTCGCCTTCATCAACCACGAGACGGGCGAGATCCGCGAGCAGTCGGTCTTCATGGGCGACTTCCCGTGGATGACCGAGCGCGGCACGTTCATCATCAACGGCACGGAGCGCGTCGTCGTGACGCAGCTCGTCCGCTCCCCGGGCGCCTACCTCATGGAGCCGAAGGACCGCGAGAAGCAGGTCTTCACCGCGAACCTCATGCCGGCCCGTGGCTCGTGGCTCGAGCTCGAGATCGACAAGAAGGGCAAGGTCTTCGTCCGCATCGACCGCAAGCGCAAGCTGCCGGTCACCGTCCTGCTGCGGGCCATGACCTACAACCCGGAGACCGACGGCGGCGTGGAGGAGTCCGAGGACGACATCGCGCGCCTCGACGCGGAGATCGTCGAGCTCTTCGGCGGCTCCCTCTACATCCGCAACACGGTCGAGTCCGACCCCGAGGCGACGAAGACGAAGAAGGGCGCGCTCATCGAGCTCTTCAAGAAGCAGCGCCCGGGCGAGCCGCCGTCGGTCGACGCCGCGTTCGCGCTGATGAACCAGCTCTTCTTCGACCCCAAGCGCTACGACCTCACGCGCGTCGGGCGCTACAAGCTCAACGCGCGCCTCGGCCTCGACATCGACCTCGAGACCCGCGTCCTGACCCACGACGACATCCACGCGCTCGTGAAGGAGCTCGTCGCCCTGCCGAAGCACCTCGGGATCCCCGAGGACGGCGAGGTCGAGATCAAGGACTACGCCGCGGAGGCCGCCTCCATGGCCCGCGAGCCCGTCGCGGACCACCTCGACGAGTACGAGCACTTCGGCAACCGCCGCCTGCGCACGGTCGGCGAGCTCATCCAGGAGGCCTTCCGCATCGGCCTCTACCGCATGGAGCGCGTCGTCCGCGAGCGCCTCACGACGGAGGACGAGGACACGATCACGCCGCAGACGATCGTGAACATCCGCCCGGTCGTCGCCGCGCAGAAGGAGTTCTTCGGCTCCTCGCAGCTCTCGCAGTTCATGGACCAGACGAACTCGCTCTCGGGCCTGACGCACCGCCGGCGCCTCAGCGCCCTCGGCGCGGGCGGCCTGACCCGCGAGCGCGCGCCCATCGAGGTCCGCGACGTCCACCCGACCCACTACGGCCGCATGTGCCCGATCGAGACGCCGGAGGGTCCGAACATCGGCCTGATCGGCTCCCTGTCGAGCCACGCGCAGGTCTCCGAGCACGGCTTCATCACGACGCCGTACAAGGTCGTCAAGGACGGGAAGGTCACGGGCGAGATCGTCCACTACGACGCCACGCAGGAGGAGCCGCTCCTCATCGCGCAGGCCGACGTGCCGATCGACGACGACGGGAACCTCATCGTCCCGGACACGACGGTGTGCCGGACCCAGGCCGGCACCTACGTCAACGCGACGGCCGACCAGATCAACCTCATGGACATCTCGCCCGAGCAGATCTGGTCCGTCGCCACGGCGATGATCCCGTTCCTCGAGCACGACGACGCGAACCGCGCCCTCATGGGCTCGAACATGCAGCGCCAGGCCGTCCCGCTCCTCATCCCGGACGCGCCGGTCGTCGGCACGGGCATGGAGCGCCGCGCGGCGCTCGACACGGGCGACGTCCTGCTGGCCAAGCACGCCGGCACGGTGACCTTCGTCGACGCGACCCAGATCGTCATCGAGGGCTCCGAGGGGCGCCACGAGTACCCCCTCTCGAAGTTCGACCGCTCGAACCAGGGCACGCTCATCCACCAGAAGCCGCGGGTGCGCACGGGCGAGGAGGTCGAGGAGGGCCACGTGCTCGCCGACGGCTCCTCCACGGACCACGGCGAGATGGCGCTGGGCAAGAACATGATGGTCGCCTTCATGTCCTGGGAGGGCTACAACTTCGAGGACGCGATCATCCTCAACAAGCGCCTGGTCAAGGACGACGAGCTCACCTCGATCCACATCGAGGAGTACGAGATCGACGCCCGCACGACGAAGCTCGGCGACGAGGAGATCACCCGCGACATCCCGAACCGCTCGGAGGAGTCGCTCCGCAACCTCGACGACCGCGGCATCGTCCGCATCGGCGCCGAGGTCAAGTCGGGCGACCTCCTGGTCGGCAAGGTCACGCCGAAGGGCGAGACGGAGCTCACGGCCGAGGAGAAGCTCATCCGCGCGATCTTCAAGGAGAAGGCGCGCGAGGTCCGCGACACGTCGCTGAAGGTCCCCCACGGCGAGGAGGGCGTCGTCATCGACGTCATGACCTTCTCCCGCGAGGGCGGCGACGACCTGCCGCCCGGGGTCAACGACCTCGTCCGCGTCTTCGTCGCCAAGAAGCGCAAGATCTCCGAGGGCGACAAGCTCGCCGGCCGCCACGGCAACAAGGGCGTCATCTCGAAGATCGTCGACTCGGAGGACATGCCGTTCCTCGAGGACGGCACCCCCGTCGACGTGATCCTCAACCCCCTGGGCGTGCCCTCGCGCATGAACGTGGGGCAGATCCTCGAGACGCACCTCGGCTGGGCCGCGGCCCAGGGCTGGTTCCCCGACGGCACGGAGGCGTGGGAGGTCAACAAGGACATCCCGCACCGCCTGACCGGGCGGCCGAAGGTCTACACGGCCACGCCCGTCTTCGACGGCGCCTCCGTGGCGGACGTCGACGACGCGCTCGTGAAGTGGCAGGAGCACTACACGGAGCACCACGGCGACCGGCTCCACATCAAGATGGACATCGACATGGAGCCGCCGCGAGGGCACGAAGGCCTCGGGCAAGTTCACGCTCTTCAACGGGCGCACGGGCGAGCCGTTCGAGGAGCAGGTGACCGTCGGCTACATGTACATCCTGAAGCTGCACCACCTCGTCGACGACAAGATCCACGCGCGCTCGACGGGCCCGTACTCCCTCGTCACCCAGCAGCCCCTGGGCGGCAAGGCGCAGTTCGGCGGCCAGCGCTTCGGCGAGATGGAGGTGTGGGCGCTCGAGGCGTACGGCGCCGCGTACACCCTCCAGGAGATGCTCACGATCAAGTCCGACGACACCGTCGGGCGCGTGAAGGCCTACGAGGCCATCGTCAAGGGCGAGAACATCGCCGAGCCGAGCATCCCCGAGTCCTTCAAGGTCCTCTTGAAGGAGATGCAGTCCCTCGGCCTCGACGTGAACGTCGTGTCCGAGGAGGGCGCCCGCGCGGAGATGCGCGACGAGGACGACGACCTCCTCCGAGCCGCTGAAGAGCTCGGCATCGACCTCTCCGGCGTCCGCGCCGGCGGGCCGGATGCCGAGGCCAGCGACGAGGCGGTCGAGGGCAGCGACGACACGGACGCCTCAGACGGAACGAGCGCGGCCGAGGTCGATGACGACGAGGCGACGGACATCGACGCCGGGATCGACATCGAGATCCCCACCCCTGAGAGCACCGAGGCGTAGGAGCCCCACATGATCGACATCAACAACTTCGACGCCATCGAGATCGGGCTTGCGAGCTCGAAGCAGATCCGTGGGTGGTCCTCGGGTGAGGTCACGAAGCCCGAGACGATCAACTACCGCACGCTGAAGCCGGAGAAGGACGGCCTCTTCTGCGAGCGCATCTTCGGTCCCACGAAGGACTGGGAGTGCTACTGCGGCAAGTACAAGCGCGTCCGCTACAAGGGCATCGTCTGCGAGCGCTGCGGCGTGGAGGTCACGCGGTCCAAGGTGCGCCGTGAGCGCATGGGCCACATCGACCTGGCCGCCCCGGTCAGCCACATCTGGTTCTTCAAGGGCGTCCCGAGCCGCATCGGCTACCTGCTGGACATGGCGCCGAAGGAGCTCGAGAAGATCCTGTACTTCGCCGCGTCCATCGTGACGTCCGTCGACCAGGAGGCCCGCTGGCGCGACATCCCGAAGCTCCGCGAGGAGATGCAGGGCGAGATCGACCGCCTCCGCGCGGAGGAGAACGAGCGCGTCGGCGAGCTGCGCACCTCCCGTGAGGCCCGCCTGGTCTACCTGACCGGCGGCGGCGAGAAGGACTTCATCGACGAGGACCACCTCTGGGCCGAGTCGCTGGACATCAACGTCAAGAAGCTCTCCGACGACGAGCGCAAGAAGCTCGAGAACGAGACGAAGAAGACGTTCGCCACGGACATCGACGACACCCAGGCCTACTACGAGGACGCCCGCGAGCGCCTCAAGGACGTCTGGAAGCTCTTCTCCAACGCGGACGAGCCCGCCGGCGAGCCGCCGGCCGAGGGCGAGGACTGGCCCCTGGACTCCTACGTCGAGAAGGCCGTGGAGAAGGACCAGTTCAAGCCGAAGCTCATCATCCAGGACGAGACGTTCTTCCGGGAGCTCAAGCACCGCTTCGGCTCGCCGTACGGCTTCGGGGAGTACTTCGAGGGCGGCATGGGCGCGGAGTACATCCGCGAGCTGCTGCGCGACAACCCGGACTACGACCGCGACGCCACCCCGCGCGAGGTCGACCCGGATCGCCAGCCCGGCGACGACGTGCGCCCGCAGGACCGCCCCGGCATCGTCATGGAGCACGAGCGGGTCGACCTCGAGGACATCGTGAAGAACGGGAAGGGCCAGAAGCAGGCCCGCTCCGTCAAGCGCCTCAAGGTGCTCAGCGCGTTCCTCAACTCGAACAACAAGCCCGAGATGATGGTCCTCGAGGCCGTGCCGGTCATCCCGCCGGAGCTGCGCCCGATGGTCCAGCTCGACGGTGGCCGCTTCGCGACCTCCGACCTGAACGACCTCTACCGCCGCGTCATCAACCGCAACAACCGCCTCAAGCGGCTCCTCGACCTCGGCGCCCCCGAGATCATCGTCAACAACGAGAAGCGGATGCTGCAGGAGGCCGTCGACGCGCTGTTCGACAACGGCCGCCGTGGCCGGCCCGTCACGGGCCCGGGCAACCGCCCGCTCAAGTCCCTGAGCGACATGCTCAAGGGCAAGCAGGGCCGCTTCCGCCAGAACCTCCTGGGCAAGCGCGTGGACTACTCCGGGCGTTCGGTCATCGTGGCCGGCCCGAGCCTGCGCCTGCACCAGTGCGGCCTGCCGAAGCTCATGGCCCTCGAGCTGTTCAAGCCGTTCATCATGGCCCAGCTCGTCGAGCGCAAGGACGCGCAGAACATCAAGGCCGCGAAGAAGATGGTCGACTCGATGATCCCGCAGGTCTGGGACGTCCTCGAGCAGGTCATCCACGAGCACCCCGTGCTCTTGAACCGCGCGCCGACGCTCCACCGCCTGGGCATCCAGGCCTTCGAGCCCGTGCTCGTCGAGGGCAAGGCCATCCAGGTCCACCCGCTCGTCTGCTCCGCGTTCAACGCGGACTTCGACGGCGACCAGATGGCGGTCCACCTGCCCCTGAGCGCGGAGGCGCAGGCCGAGGCCCGCATCCTCATGCTCTCGAGCAACAACATCCTGTCCCCGGCCCACGGCGCCCCGCTGGCCGTGCCGTCGCAGGACATGGTGCTCGGCGCGTACTACCTGACCTACGGCCCGGAGGCCGCGGAGCTCTCCGACCTGCAGGCGAAGCTCGCCAACGGCGAGTGGCCCGCGGACCAGAAGCGCCCCGACGTCTTCCGCACCGCGCAGGAGGCCGAGCTGAAGTACGAGCTCAAGGGCATCGGCCTGCACGACCTGGCCGAGTACCGGCCGAAGGGCGCCGTCGGCGGCCACACCCTGACCACGGTCGGGCGCATCATCTACAACGACACGATCGAGCGCTCGATCGAGGAGGCGATGGGCGAGCAGTTCGACCCGTCGAAGTACACCTTCGTCAACCAGTCGATGAAGAAGCGCGACACGGTCAAGCTCGTCGACGCGCTCGTGCAGTCCTACGGCGCGTCCGCGATCTCGCAGGTCCTCGACGCGTTCAAGGACCTCGGGTTCAAGTACTCGACGAAGGCCGGCATCACCATCTCGAAGAACGACGTGGTCATCCCGCCGGAGAAGGGCGAGATCCTCAAGGGCTTCGAGGACCAGGTCGCCGAGATCACGGGCAACTACGACATGGGCCTCATCACGCAGGAGGAGCGCCACGAGGCCGTCGTGGACAAGTGGAACGAGTGCACGGACGTCGTCGCCAAGGCGATGGAGCGGCACTTCGACCAGCTGAACCCGATCTTCATGATGGCCGACTCGGGTGCCCGTGGCTCGTTCAAGCAGATCCGCCAGCTCGCGGGCATGCGTGGCCTCATGGCCAACCCGAAGGGCGAGATCATCGAGCGGCCCGTGAAGGCGAACTTCATGGAGGGCCTCGACGTGATCGAGTACTTCACCTCGACCCACGGTGCCCGCAAGGGCCTCGCGGACACCGCCCTGCGCACGGCCGACTCCGGGTACCTCACCCGCCGTCTGGTCGACGTCGCGCAGGACGTCATCATCCGCGAGCCCGACTGCGGGACGGACGAGCTCATCCACATGGAGGTCTTCAAGCTCCAGGGCAACAAGGCCACGGACGAGCCCAACGACAACCTGATCGGCCGCATCGCCGCGAAGGACATCCAGGGCCCCGACGGCGGCAAGAAGCTCGTGGTCAAGGGCGGGGAGATCGACCGCCCGGAGCTCGAGCTCATCTCCGCGGCCTACGCGGCAACCGTGGAGGCCGGCGGGGTGCCGCGCGTCCCGGTCCGCTCGACCCTGAAGTGCAAGGCCGTCACCGGCGTCTGCCAGGCCTGCTACGGCCGGGCGATGGCGACGGGCAAGACCGCCCAGATCGGCGACGCGGTCGGCATCATCGCCGCGCAGTCGATCGGCGAGCCCGGCACCCAGCTGACCATGCGCACGTTCCACACCGGCGGCGTCGCCGGCGCGGACATCACGCACGGCCTGCCGCGGGTCGTCGAGCTGTTCGAGGCGCGCAAGCCCAAGGGCCTGGCGAAGATCTCCGAGCAGGACGGCGTCGCGACGATCGAGGAGACGGACAAGGCGCTGACGGTCTGCGTCACGGACGACGCGGGGGAGGAGCACCGCTACCCCTTCCCGCGCCGCACGCGGCTCTTCGTCGAGAACGGCGAGAAGATCGAGGCCGGCCGGCAGCTCAACGAGGGCTCGCTGTACCCCCACGAGCTCCTCGCGCTCCGCGGCCGGACGGAGACCGAGCGCTACCTCGTCCGCGAGGTGCAGGAGGTCTACAAGTCGCAGGGCGTGGACATCAACGACAAGCACATCGAGCTGATCGTGCGCCAGATGCTCAAGAAGGTCCGGGTCGACCAGAAGGGCGACACGAGCTACCTCCCGGGGCAGTTCGTGGACCGCTACGACTTCGCGAAGGTCAACGCGGACACGAAGAAGGCCAAGGGCGAGCAGGCCCAGTTCGAGGAGATCATCCTCGGCATCACGAAGGCCTCGCTGAACACGGACTCGTTCCTGTCGGCGGCGTCGTTCCAGGAGACCACGAAGGTCCTCACGGACGCCGCGCTCGAGGGCAAGAAGGACACCCTCAACGGCCTGAAGGAGAACGTGATCATCGGCAAGCTGATCCCGGCCGCGACGGGCCTGAAGCGCTACCGCCGCATCGAGATCGAGCCCTCCGAGCCGCTGCCGCGCATGGCGGACGAGGTCGGCCTGCTCGACTCGGACGAGATCGCGTCCGAGCTCGGCCTGGGTGACGGCTTCGGGGGCTTCGGCTCCTCGCTGTCGAGCGACATCTCCGAGCTCGAGTCGATCGGCGCCGGCGGGACGGACCCCGGCTTCGCCGAGGAGCTCGCGGACCTCGACGTGCCGAGCGACGACAAGTAGCGCCTGGCCGCATCGCGGTGCTGCCGAGGGCCCGCTTCGTGCGGGCCCTCGGTGCGTCCGGGGGAGCCCGGTCCGTGACCCCTGGGGCGTCACCACGACTCCCCAGGGGTCACACATCGCCGCGGGGGCGGTGCGGCGTGCTCGTTCCGGGGCATCCGGGGGGCATGAGCGACGAGACGCAGCGCGACGTGCCGACCGGCATCCCGGACCCCAAGCCCGGGGAGGATCCGCATCGCGGGGAGCACAACGAGCTCGGGTTCTTCCAGCAGGACGAGGAGCGGGCGGCCGACGAGACCGCCGGCGACGAGGAGCAGGCCCGGCCTAGCGACGGTCGCGCAGGCGCCTGAGGCGGCGGCGGCCCACGGCGACGCGGGCGCGGACCTCGGCGTCGTCGCCGGGCAGGCGCGCCCACTCCGAGGCGAACTCCGCGCCGAAGACGACGACGATGGCGGCGGCGTAGACGAAGAGCAGCAGCGCCATGAGCGCGCCGAGCGAGCCGTAGAGCGCGCCGAAGTCCGCGAGGTGCTCGAAGTAGAGCTCGAGGCCGGCCTTCACCGCGAAGAGGCCGAGGGCGCCGACGACCGCGCCGGGCCAGACCTCCCGGACCCGCGGGCGCTGCATGGGCAGGACGCGGTAGAGGAAGAGCAGCACCGCCGCGACGAACGCGAAGGGGAGCACCTCGGAGATCCCGTCGAGGACCGCGCCGAGCACGACGCCGCCCGCGGGCTCGTCGTCGACGGCCTCGGCGGCCCCGCGGGTGGCGGTGATCGAGAGCGAGGCGACCAGCAGGACCGTCGCGCCGGTGACCAGCGCGAGGTCGAGCGCCTTGCGCCGCAGCAGCGGCGGGCGGGCCTCGATGTCCCAGGCGACGTTGATGGAGTGGCGCAGGGCGCTCATGACGCCGGACGCCGCCGCGACGAGCAGCAGCACGGAGACGGGTCCGACGCTGCCCGCGTTGTCCAGCGCGCCCCCGACCGCGCGTTCGAGCCGCCCGCGCTCGCCCTCCTCGGCCACGGGGATCGCGTCGAACGCGGTGGTGATGACCCGCTGGCGCACGTCGCCCTCGTCGAAGAGCGCCCCGAAGGCGCCCACGAGCAGCATGGCCAGCGGGATCGCCGAGAGGACGGCGAAGAACCCGATCTGCGCCGCGTCGCGGTGCCCGCGGTCCTCGACGAACTCCGCGAGGGCGCGCCACGTCGTCAGCAGGACGCGGTCGAGGAGCGAGCGGGCGCGCGACACGGCGCCGACGCTACCCCCGGCGCGCGCGGCGGAACCGCGGAGGCGCGCGAGGGGGCCGATCTGGGGCGTGGGGACCCGCATCGGCCCTCTCGCGGTGCTCCGCGGGGGTTCCGGCGGGCGTTCCGCGGGGGCGGCGCTCGGGCATGCCCGGGGCATGGAGCGCTCCGCCGACCGGCCCGACCCCGACGAGACCCCCGCCGCCCCCGACGCGCCCGTGCCCGACGAGGCCGGGACGGAGGACCAGGGGGTCGCCGCGGGCGAGCCCGCGCCGCTCGACCCCGACGACACGGAGCACTAGCCGCCGGAACGGTGCGTCAGGGCGGCCCGGCCGCGATCGCGCCGTCCCGCAAGAACCCGCCCCAACCCGCCCCGCGCGTCGCCTCAGCCCTGCGCGAGCGCCCAGGCGCGCACGCGCGCCGCCTGCGCCTCCGTGAAGCCCTCCGCGGGGAGCGTCGTCACCAGGAGCGTCGGGCCCGGCCGGGCGGCGGCCCAGGCGTGGCAGGCCGGTGTGAGGTCGTCGTCGACCCAGCAGACCGGGCGGTCCGGGCCGGCCCAGGCGTCGATCGCCGCGAGCTTCCAGTGCGCCGCGGGCGGCGCGCCGGCCACGGGCCGGTCGAAGCTCAGGTGGGGGAAGGGCCCGAGGCCCACGAGGTGGGGCAGGTGCTCGTCGGCCCGGTCCTCCCAGCCACTGCACCAGACGAGCTCGCAGACGTCCTGCAGCGCCGCGAGGCGCGCCGCGGCCTCCCCGGAGAGCGCGTGCGCGATGCCGTCCACCAGCGTCCAGGCGCCCGCTGGACGCTCCTCGGGCGCGAAGCCCCAGAGCGACACGACGCCGTCGATGTCGACGAGCAGGAGCGGAATGTGCCCCAAGTGCTCGGGTTTCGCCCCCATCACGCCCGCCATCGTGCCATCTGACGGAGCTCAGCCTGCCTTTAGGTCGATCCAGCTACCGTTGTCGCAGCGATCGGAGTGGTCAAGCCCTGCGGAGGGCAGACCGACAAGGAGAGAGCCAAGACGCCCCGGGCACCCGGCTCCCGCCCCCGTCGCACCACCCCTCCTCCATGACCCTTGAACTCGGCATCCTGCTCGCGCTGCTGTGCGCGATCGTCACGAACCTCGGCTTCTTCCTGAAGCACAAGGGCGCCTGCGAGGCGTGCCCCGTCGACGTCCGCCACCCCCTGCGCACCGGCAAGTCCCTCTTCTCGCAGAAGTGGTTCGCGATCGGCATGGCGGTCGCCGCCAGCGCGTTCGTCTTCCACGTCGCCGCGCTGGCCCTGGCGCCCATGAGCACCGTGCAGGTCGTCCTCGCGGGCGGCGTCGTGCTCATCGCGGTCATGGCCGACCGCGTCTTCGGGATGGCCGTCGGCCGCCGGCAGTGGGCGGGCCTCGCCCTCACCGCGACGGGCCTCGTCCTCCTCGTGCTGACCATGCCGCAGGCGCACGGTGCGCACTCCTCCTTCTCCGTCGCGGCGATGGTCGCCTTCGAGGCCGGCCTCTTCGGCCTCGGCGGCCTGCTCATCCTCGGCCCGAAGGCCGGGATCGGCGGCCACGAGCACCACGGCATCATGCTCGGCGCGGCCAGCGGCGTCCTCTTCGGCGTCTCCGACGTGGCCATCAAGGCCCTCACCGGCCTGACCGCGGACGCCGGGGTCCTCGGCCTGGTCTCCCCCTGGCTGGTCGTCTGCGTCGCCGCCTCGGTCGTCGCCTTCTACGCCTCGGCCAAGGGCCTGCAGGACGGCGAGGCGGTCTCCGTCATCGCGATCACGGGCACCGCGGCGAACATCTCGTGCATCGCCGGCGGCATCATCGTCTTCGGGGATCCGCTCGCCGGCGACGTCCTCGGCATCGTCGTCCAGGCGGTCGCCTTCATCATGGTCGTCGCCGCCGCGGCGCTCATGCCGGCGCCCATCTCCTCCGTCGAGGGCGCCCCGGGCGTCCCCGGCGCCGCGCTGCCCGCCGCGGCCTAGCCGACTACCAGCGGCTCCCGCCGCGCCCCCGCGAGCAGGACCGTCGCCAGGAGCTCCGGGTCGTCCGCGAACGGCACGTGGCCGCAGCCCGGGAGCTCCACGTGGCGCGCCCAGGGCAGCATCCGCCGCGCGCGCTCGCGCTGACGGGTGAGCAGGAGGTGGTCGTGGTCGCCCCAGGCGATCGTGAGCGGCACCCCGCGCAGCTCTCCCGGGGTGCCGAAGGTGTACTCGCGGAAGCGCTCGAGCGCCTCGGGAGTCGACGCGGAGCCCAGGAACGCGTCGACGGTCGCGACGACCTCGTCCCGCGTCAGCTTCCAGGGCTTGAAGGAGAGCTGCTCGAAGAGCAGGGTCCGCCCGACGCCCGTCGCGGCGAGGGTCGGCAGCGCGGGCCGCAGCGCGGGCAGGAGCTTCGCGGTCGCCGCGAGCGAGCCGATGCACCACTCGCGCTCCTTCGGGGTCCAGAAGCCCGCGGGGGAGACCGCGGTCGCGCTGGCGACGCTCCCACGGCGCGCGAGCTCGAGGGCGATCGCGCCGCCCATGGAGTTGCCGGCCACGTGCGGGCGGTCGAGCCCGAGCTCGGCGAACAGCGCCTCGAGGCGCTCGGCGAGCGCGGGGATCGCCGGGACCGTCCCGTCGGGCGGCGAGGCGCCGAAGCCGGGGAGGTCGACGGCGATGACGTCGTGGTGGGCGGCCAGCGCGGGCCGCACGGCGTCCCACACCTGCCAGCGCGAGCCGACGCCGTGGACGAGGACGAGCGGCTCACCCGAGCCGGAGCGGTCGAAGGTCATGCCCATGTGGGCGAACCTACCGGCGCGGGACGCGCCGAATCGGCGCATGCCCTCGCCACTACGCTCGCGGCGCAGTAGCGTTGTCCACTTCGGAGACCCGTTCGACGGAACGGACAAGGAGGAACCATGGCGAGCCCCGCCACGCCCAGCCCCGCCGCACCCACCTCAGAGACCGCCCCGTCCGAGCTCCAGGAGCTGGCCAAGCGCCACCTCTGGATGCACTTCTCGCGCATGGGCGCCTACGCCGACGGCGCCGAGATCCCCATCATCGTCAAGGGGGACGGCTGCTACGTCTGGGACGAGCACGGCAAGAAGTACTTCGACGGCCTGAGCTCGCTCTTCTGCGTGAACATCGGCCACGGCCGCGCGGACGTCGCCCAGGCCGGTGCGGACCAGGCCAAGGAGCTCGGCTTCTTCACGAACTGGAGCTACGCCCACCCGCGCGCCATCGAGCTCGCCGCGCGCATCGCGGGCCTCGCGCCCGGCGACCTCAACCGCGTCTTCTTCACGAGCGGCGGCGGGGAGAGCGTCGAGTCGGCCATCAAGCTCGCCCGGCAGTTCCACAAGCTCAACGGCAAGCCGAACAAGACGAAGATCATCGCCCGCGAGGTCGCCTACCACGGCACGACCATGGGGGCCCTGGCCGCCACGGGCATCACGAACCTCCGCCAGGCCTACGAGCCGCTCATGCCGGGCGGCTGCCACGTGCCGAACACGAACCTCTACCGGCTGCCCCCGGGCTACGGCGCGGAGAACCTCGCCGAGGCCGTCGCCAAGCGCATCGAGTTCGAGGGCCCGGACACCGTCGCCGCGGTGATCATGGAGCCCGTGCAGAACGCGGGGGGCTGCTTCACGCCGCCCGAGGGCTACTTCCAGCGCGTGCGCGAGATCTGCGACGAGCACGACGTCCTCTTCATCTCGGACGAGGTCATCTGCTCCTGGGGCCGGCTCGGGCACTACTTCGGCGCCCAGCGCTTCGACTACCAGCCCGACATGATCACGACGGCCAAGGGCCTGACGAGCTCCTACGCCCCCATGGGCGCGGTCATCGCCTCCGACCGGGTCATGGAGCCGTTCCTCCAGGGCAACAACGCCTTCATGCACGGCTTCACCTGGGGCGGCCACCCCATGTGCGCGGCGGTCGCGATGGCGAACCTCGACGTCTTCGAGGAGGAGCACATCAACGAGAACGTCCTGGAGAACGAGCCGCACTTCCGCGCGATGCTCGACTCCCTGCGGGACATCCCGATCGTCGGCGACGTGCGCGGCGCGGGGTACTTCCAGGCCATCGAGCTCGTGAAGGACCGCGACACCCAGCTGAGCTTCGACAAGGACGAGTCCGAGACGCTGCTCCGCGGCTTCCTCTCGGGCGAGCTCTTCCGCCGCGGCCTGATCTGCCGTGCGGACGACCGCGGCGACCCGGTCGTCCAGCTCTCCCCGCCGCTCATCTCGGGCCCGGAGCACTTCGAGGAGATCGAGGGCATCCTGCGCCCCGTCCTCGAGGAGGCCTCGCGCCGGATGCTGAACTAGGGGCCGGGCGGTCCCCATCCTCACCGTCCGGACCCTCCTGCGCGACCTCGACGTCCGCGTCCTCGCGGGCGAGGCCGCGCTGGAGTCCCCCGTGCGGTGGGTGCACATCTCCGAGCTCCCCGACCCGACGCCCTGGCTGTCGGGCGGCGAGCTGCTGCTCACGACGGGGATGGGGCTCGACACGCAGGCCCAGCAGAAGGCCTACGTCCACCGGCTGGCCGACCACGGCCTGGCCGGCCTCGGCGTGGGGATCGGCTTCGGCCACGACGGGGTGCCGCCCGCGATGGTCCGCGCGGCGGAGGACCGGGCCTTCCCGCTGCTCGAGGTCCCCTACGACGTCCCGTTCATCGCGGTGACCGAGAAGGCCTTCACCCGGCTGGTCAACGAGCAGTACGCCGTCCTGCAGCGCTCCATCGCCGCCCAGGAGCGCCTGCAGCGCATCGTCCTCTCCGAGCGCGGCCTCGACGCCGTCGCCCAGGCCATCGCGAACCTCGTGGGCGGGACCGCCCTGGTCTTCGACGCCCGGGGCGAGCCGCTCGCCCGCCACGCGTTCCGCCGGGAGGTGCCCGACGAGGTCGTCGCGGAGGTCGCCGCCGACCTGCACGAGCGCTCGCGTCGCGGTGACGCGCGGGGCTTCGTCCCCGCCGCCGGGGAGCTCGCCGCCCAGGCGCTCGCCCTCCCGGTCGCGGTCGGCGACGCCCAGCGCCAGAGCCTGCCGCAGGCCTGGCTCGTGGCGATCAAGGACGACGGCGGGCTGACGGAGTTCGACCGCCTCGTCCTCCACCAGGCCGTCACGGCGATCGCCCTGGAGCTCCTGCGCCGCCGGGTGGCCGACACGACGGAGCGCCGACTGGCCGGCGACGTCCTGGCCGAGGTCGTCTCGGGCGAGGTCGCCGGGCCCGAGCTCGCCCGTCGCCTCGAGCCGTTCGGGCTCGGCGGCCGGCTGAGCGCGCTGGTCCTGCGCGCGGAGGGTCGCCGGGAGCGCGAGGGCCTCGAGGAGGCGCTGGCCGGGGCCCTGCGCGACGAGGCGGTCTCCGCGCTCGTGGCCACGGCGCACGAGTCCGCCGTGGCGCTCATGCCGGGCTACCTCGACGAGGAGCTCTTCGAGGTCGCGGAGCGCCTGCACGCCCGGGTCGCCAAGAGCCTCGGCACCGCACCCGCGGCGGGCGTCGGCCGCGCGGTGGGCCTGGCCCAGGCGCGGGAGGCCTACCACGAGGCCCGCTGCGCGCTCGAGGCGCGGATGATGGGCGGCGAGGTGCGGCCGAACGGCAACGGCAAACCGCACGCCGTCGCGACCTACCGCGACCTGGGCTCCTTCCAGCTGCTGCTCTCCCTCCAGGACTCGGACGCCCTCCGGCTCTTCTGCGAGTCGCTGCTCGGGCCGATCGAGCAGGGCGAGGGCCACTACGGTGGCGAGCTCATGCGCTCCCTCGAGGCCTTCATCGAGGCCAACGGCCAGTGGGAGGCCGCGGCCCGCAAGCTCTACTGCCACCGCCACACCCTGCGCTACCGGATCCGGAAGGTCGAGGAGCTCACGGGCCGCGACCTCGGCTCGGCGCGCGACCGCATCGAGTTCTGGCTCGCGCTGCGCGGGCGGGACATCGCGGGGGTCGGCGCCCGGCCGGTCGTGCTCGGCGGCCAGGGGTGAGGGTCGCCGTCCTCGGGGCCGCGGGCCTCATGGGCCGCGCGATCGTCCGCGACCTGGAGGAGTCCCCCGAGGTCTCCACCCTCCTCCAGCTCGACCGGGAGCGCTCCCGGGCGCAGGGCGCGGACATCGCCGCGGTCGACGCGGCCGACCGCCAGCAGCTCACGCTCGCCCTCGAGGGGATCGACGTCGTCGTCAACGCCGCGGACTACCGGGTGAACCTCGCGGCGATGGACGCCGCGCTGGCCGCGGGCTGCGGCTACCTCGACCTGGGCGGGCTCTACCACGTCACCGCGCAGCAGCTCGCGCTCCACGCGGCCTTCGAGCAGGCCGGCCTGCTGGCCGTCCTGGGGTGCGGCGCCGGGCCGGGCCGCACGAACGTCATGGCCGCATGGGCCTGCGAGGGGCTCGACGAGGTCCACGCGATCCGGGTCGCCAGTGCCGGCCACGACGCCGAGCCGCCGCCCGGCGTGTCGCTGCCCTACTCGCTGCGGACGCTCATGGACGAGCTCTCCGAGCCGCCCATGGTGCTGCGCGACGGGGCGCCCGTGGCGCTCGCGCCGCTGGCCGACGGCGGCGAGGTCGCGTTCCCGGAGCCCATCGGGCCGCGCGGCTCCCTGCACACGCTGCACTCGGAGGTCCTCACGCTCGGCACCTCCCTCGGGGCCGCCGACGTCGACTTCCGCCTCTCGCTCGCGCCCCGGGTCGAGACGAGCCTGCGCCAGATCGTCCAGGGCGCACCGGCGCCGCCGATCCGGCCGCCGAGCCCGCAGACCTCCAGCGCGCAGGTCGTGGAGGTCACCGGGATCCGCGAGGGCGCCGCGGTGCGCCGGCTGGCCACGTCGCTGACCCCGCCGCACGAGCGGTGGGGCCTGGGCGGCGGGATCGTCGCGACGGCGTCCGTCGCCGCGGCGGTCGTGCGGCTCTGGGCCCGCGGGGTGCTGCTCGACGCGGCGGGGATGGGCCCGCTGACCGGCGTGCACCCGCCCGAGCGCGCGCTGCACCACGCGACGCTCTTCCCCGAGCTCGAGTCGCGCGGCAGCACGTTCACCCAGGTCGCGGTGGACCCGGTGCCCGCAGCGACGCCACCCGCATGACGATCCGCGTCTCCGTCGCCGCCGCGCCGCCCTGCTGGCGCAGCGCTCGCACGGTCTGGTCGAGGTCGTCGGGGTCCGTGCAGGCCACGCGCACCTGGTAGTCCGAGCGGCCCGTCACGAAGGCGATCTCGCGCACGGAGCGGAGCTTCGCGGCGGCCGTCTCGAAGGCCTCGGGGAGCGTCTCGGGGCGCAGGCGCACGTCGATCAGCGCGTCGAGGCGGCGGCCGAGGTGCTCGGGGTCGACGGTCGCCGTGAAGCCCGTGATGACGCCGCGGTCGACCAGGCGCCGCACGCGCCCCGCGACGGCGTGCGGGCTGAGCCCGACCTCCTCGCCGAGCTGCGCGTAGGAGGCCCGTCCGTTCCGGACGAGGAGGTCGACGATCCGGTTGTCCGTGGCGTCCACGGCTGTGGATCCCACACCATCCGGCGGCCGATGTCGACAGGACCCACACCGCTGCGGCACGATCGGCGCAGCAACCCCACTTCCAGCAAGGACCAGAGCCATGCGCGTCGGCGTGCCCACGGAGATCAAGACGGACGAGTACCGGGTCGGCATGACCCCCGCCGGCGTGCGCGAGCTCGTCGAGCACGGCCACGAGGTGCTCGTCCAGGAGGGTGCGGGCGTCGGCTCCGCCATCGAGGACGAGCAGTACGTCGCGCAGGGCGCGCGCATGGTCCCCGACGCGGACGCGCTCTGGGCCGAGGCCGAGATGGTCGTCAAGGTCAAGGAGCCGCAGCCCGTCGAGGTCGCGCGCCTGCGCCCGGGCCAGGCGCTCTTCACCTACCTGCACCTCGCGCCGGACCCGGAGCTCACGCGGGGCCTCATCGAGAGCGGCGCGACCTGCATCGCCTACGAGACCGTCACGGACAAGAACGGCCGCCTGCCGCTCCTGGCGCCGATGAGCGAGGTCGCGGGCAAGATCGCGACGCAGGCCGGCGCCTTCATGCTCGAGAAGCCCCTCGGCGGTCGCGGGCTGCTCCTCGGCGGCGTCCCCGGCGTCGCGGCGGGCAAGGTCATGGTCATCGGCGGTGGCGTCGTGGGCCAGAACGCGGCGGAGGTCGCCATCGGCATGGGCGCGGAGACCTACGTCTTCGACCGCTCCATCGACCGGCTGCGCGACCTGGACCACATCCTGAACTCGCGCGCCTCGACGGTCTACGCGAGCACCCTCGCGGTCGAGGAGCTCCTCCCGGAGGTCGACCTCGTCATCGGCGCCGTGCTCGTGCACGGCGCGAAGGCGCCGCACGTCATCACCCGCAAGCAGCTCGGGCTCATGAAGAAGAACGCCGTGCTCGTCGACGTCTCCATCGACCAGGGCGGCTGCTTCGAGACCTCCCGCGCCACGACCCACACGGACCCGACCTACGAGGTGGACGGCATCACCCACTACTGCGTGGCGAACATGCCGGGCGCGGTGCCGATCACGAGCACGTACGCCTTGACGAACGCGACGATGCCCTACGTCGTCAAGCTCGCCGACCACGGCGTGCACGCGGCGCTCGGTGCGGACCTCGGCTTCATGGACGGGCTGAACGTCGCCGCGGGCCGGCTGACCTACGAGCCCGTCGCGCGCGACCAGGACCTCGAGTTCACCCGGCCGCAGGACGCGCTCTCGGCCGTCCCCGCCTAGGCGCCGTGACCGACTGAGAGGTGCCTGGCACCTCTCGGTCACGGGCGAGGGCGGGCAGCACGCCGCGCACCGCGCGGAGGTTCGCCGTGCCGCCCGCGGTGCGGTCCAGCAGCAGCGCCCCCTCGATCGTCGCGAGCAGCACCCGGGCGCGCTCGGGTGCCGCCCGCGCGCCGAGGGTGGGCTCGAGCGCCTCGGCGAGCGTCGCGGTCCAGCGCGCGAACGCGCCCGCCGCCGCCTCCTGCAGCGGCCCGCCGACCGCGGCCGCCTCGATGGCCGTCGGAGCCACGGGGCACCCGTCGCGCGGGTCGGCCTCGAGGCCCGCGACGAGCGCGTCGACCCACGCCGTGAGCGCCGAGCCGAGGTCCGGCGCGTGCGCGAGCGCGGCCCGCAGCGCCCCGTCGATGCCCGTCGCCGCCTGGTCGAGCGCCGCGCGGGCGAGCTCCTCCTTCCCGCCGGGGAAGTGGTGGTAGAGCGAGCCGTTCGTCGCGCCCGCCTCGCGCAGGACGTCCCCCGTCGCGGTCGCGGCGTAGCCCTGCCGGCGGAGGAGGAGCCCGGCCGCCTGCAGCAGCGGCGCGCGGTGGCGATCGGGACGGGGCACGGCCCCATGGTAGTGGAGAGCGCGCTCTGGTACGTTCCAGAGCGAGCACTCCACAACCTCTGACTCGAAGGAGCACCGCATGCCCATGATCGACGTCCACGCCCCCGCCGGGCTCCTGCCGACCGCGACCCACGCCGCGCTCGCCGAGGCGCTCACCCACGCGGTCCTGCGGGCCGAGGGCGCCCCGGTGGCCGAGCCCTGGGCGTCGAACACCGCGGCCTGGGTGCACGAGCTCCCCGCCACGGCGGTCCACACGGCCGCCGCACCCGAGGCCGCCGTCGTCCGCGTGTCGGTCACCACCCCGCCCGGGGCGCTGGACCGCGAGGGGCAGCGCCGCCTGGTGGCCGACGCGACCGCCGCCGTCGCCGAGGCCGCGGGGGACCCGGAGCAGGCCGCGCGCACCTGGGTGGTCCTGCGGGAGGCGGCCGAGGGCGGCTGGGGCGTCGCGGGCCACGCGCTGGGTCGCGAGGAGTTCGCGGCCATGGCGGCCGCGGCACGCCAGGCGGCCTAGTGCGCCACCTCGTCTTCCGCGAGGCCGGGGTCGTCGCCTGGGAGGAGGCCGACGACCCCGTCCTCGAGGACGCGGCCGGCGCGGTCCTGCACCCGCTCGCCGTCGCCCGCTGCGACCTCGACCCCGTCATGGCGGGCGCCGGGGTCTTCCCGGGGCCCTACGCGGTGGGCCACGAGGTCGTGGCGGAGGTCCTCGAGGTGGGTGACGCGGTGGCGGGCCACCGCCCGGGCGATCGGGTGCTGGTGCCGTTCCAGGTCTCCTGCGGGGCCTGCGTCGCCTGCCGCGAGCAGCGCTTCGCGGCCTGCCACACCCACCGCGCGCCGGCGGGCGCCGCCTGGGGCTTCGGCGCCGCGGGCGGCGGCCACGGCGGTGCGGTCGCCGACCGGCTCGTGGTCCCCGCCGCGGACCACCTCCTGCGCGCGGCGCCCGACGGCCTCGATCCCGTGGCGCTCTGCACCCTCCCGGACAACGTCGTCGACGCCTACCGGGCGGTGGGCCCGCCGCTGCTGGCCCGGCCGGGCGCCGACGTGCTCGTCGTCGGCGGCGCCGGAGCGTCCATCGGGCTCTACGCCGTCGCCCTGGCCCGCGCGCTCGGCGCGGGGACCGTGCGCTACGTCGACGCGGACCCGGGCCGCTGCGCCCAGGCCGAGCGCCTCGGGGCGGACGTCACCCACCACGACGGGCCGTGGCCCCGGCGCTTCCCCCGCGCAGCCATCACCGTGGAGAACACGGGGGACCCCGACGGCCTGCTCTGCACGCTGCGCTCCACGGACGACTACGGCACCTGCACGCCCGTGGCCATCCACTTCGCGCCCCTGACGCCCCTGCCGCTGCTCGAGCTCTACACGAAGGGGATCACGCTGCAGGTCGGACGGGCGGACTCCCTCCTGCACCTGCCCGCCGTGCTCGAGCTCGCGGCCTCGGGGCGCTTCGACCCCCTGGCGCTCGACACGCGGGTCGTCGCCTGGGACGACGCCGACCGGGCGTGGCTCGAGCCGGCGACGAAGCTCGTCCTGCGGCGTTGAGGCGCCAGGGCCGCCGCGCGACTGTGGCGGCCCGACAACGATCCGGCCCCGGCCGCACCCTGGACACCATGTTCAGCGCCGCCGCGGCGGACGTACGGTCGGCGCATGGGATTCAAAGAAGGGGACTTCCCGCCGGTCGACCCGGCCACGTTCATGGAGACGCCCTACCGCGAGCGGGTGAAGGTCCTCTCGCGGCACTGGGCCGAGTACGGCTTCGGGGCGCCGAAGGTCACCGCGGTGATCTACGTCGCCAAGCTCCTGGTCCTCTACGGCCTCATCGGCGCGACGATCATCACCGCGACCTCCGACCTGAGCCTCTCCGAGCCCTCCGCGTGGTTCTCCGAGCCCGTCTTCTGGCAGAAGCTCATCGTCTGGACCATGCTGCTCGAGGGGCTCGGCCTGGCCGGCTCCTGGGGGCCGCTCGCCGGCCACTTCAAGCCCATGACCGGCGGCGTCTCCTACTGGGCGCGCACGGGCACCATCCGCCAGCCGCCGTGGCCCGACAAGGTCCCGGGCTCGAAGGGCTCCTACCGCACCCCGCTCGACGTCGCGCTCTACCTCGGCTTCATCGGCGCGCTCGTCGTCGCGCTCGCGCTGCCGGGCGCGGCCGACGCCGACGTCACGGCGTCCGGTGCGAGCGAGGGGCTCATCGAGGTCGTCCCGGTCCTCGTCGCGCTCGTCCTCCTGGGGCTGCTCGGGCTGCGGGACAAGATCTCGTTCCTCGGCGCCCGGGCGGAGCAGTACGCCCCGCTGCTCGTCTTCTTCGCGTTCTTCCCCTTCGTGGACATGATCGTCGCGGCGAAGGTCATGATCGTCATGGTCTGGCTCGGCGCGGCGTTCTCGAAGGTGGGGCCCAAGGGCGGCAAGCACTTCACGAACGTCATCCCGCCCATGGTCTCCAACACCCCGTGGCTGTCCTCGAAGAAGGTGAAGATGCTCCACTACGAGGACTTCCCCGAGGACCTGCGCCCGTCGAAGAAGGCGACGGGGCTGGCCCACGTCGGCGGCTCCCTCGTCGAGTTCGCCACGCCGCTCGTGCTGCTGTTCTCGCACGACCACACGCTGACGGTCCTCGCCGTCATCGTCATGTGCTCCTTCCACCTGTTCATCATCTCGACGTTCCCCCTGGCGGTCCCGCTCGAGTGGAACGCGACGTTCATGTTCGTCACCGCGTTCCTCTTCCTCGGCTTCCCGAACGACGGGGCGCTGCCGGCCGCGGGCTACGACCTCGGGGCGATCGACGGCGGGCTGCTCGTGGCGCTCGTCGCCGCGCTGCTCGTGTTCCCCGTGCTCGGCAACCTGCGGCCCGACCTCGTCTCGTTCCTGCCCTCCATGCGGCAGTACGCGGGCAACTGGGCCACCGCGATGTGGGCGTTCGCGCCCGGGGCGGAGGCCAAGCTCGACGAGCACGTCAAGAAGCCCGGCCTCCTGCAGAAGGGCCAGCTCACGGAGATCTACGGTGAGGAGGCCGCGGAGGTCGTCCTGCACCAGCTCCTGGGCTGGCGCGCGATGCACTCGCAGGGCCGCGCGCTGAACTCGATCATGATGAGGACGCTCGGGCCGGACATCGACACCTACACGCTGCGCGAGGCGGAGTTCTCCTGCAACGCGCTCACGGGGTTCAACTTCGGTGACGGGCACTTCCACGACCACCGGATGATCGCGGCGCTGCAGGAGCGCTGCCACTTCGAGCCCGGCGAGTTCATGGTGGTCTGGATCGAGTCCGAGCCGGCCTTCAGCGGCAAGCAGGAGTACTACGTCGTCGACGCCGCCCTGGGCATCGTCGAGCGCGGGGACTACGTGGTCGCCGACGGGACGGACCTGCAGCCCTGGCTGCCGGACGGCCCCATGCCGATCAACGTCACCTGGCGGGCCGAGGGCTACGAGCGCCGGCGTCACGGCGGGCACGACCGCACGGTCACGTCCCCCGACGGTGACGGCACCCCCCTCGACGGGACCGCAGCACCCCAGGTCGTGGCGTGACCAGCGCGGTGGTGGTCGGCAGCGGGCCCAACGGGCTCGCCGCCGCCCTCACCCTCGCCGCCGAGGGGGTCCGGGTCCGCGTGCTCGAGGCCGCGGACACCCTCGGCGGTGGGACCCGCAGCTCGGAGCTCACGCTGCCGGGCCTCATCCACGACGAGTGCTCCGCCGCGCACCCGCTGGCGATCGACACCCCCTTCTCGCGGCGCTTCGACCTCGCGGCCCACGGCCTGAAGTGGGTCTGGCCCGAGGTCCAGTACTCCCACCCGCTCGATGACGGGAGGGGTGCCGCCGCGTGGCGCTCCGTCGAGGAGACCGCCCGGAACCTCGGCCCGGACGGCAAGCGCTGGCGCCGGCTCTTCGGCAGCCTGACGGACCGCTTCGACGCGATCTCGGAGGACTTCCTCCAGCCCGTGCTGCACGTGCCGGCGCACCCGCTAGCGCTCGCGCGCTTCGGCCTCTGGTCCGGCATGCCGGCGGGCGTCCTCGCCCGGTACTTCCGCACGCCGGAGGGCCAGGCGCTCTTCGCCGGGGTCGCCGCCCACGCGTTCCGCCCCTTCACCTCCCCGGTCTCCTCCGCGATCGGCGTGACGCTCGGCACGGCCGCGCACAAGTACGGCTGGCCCGTCGCGGAAGGGGGCACCGCGGCGATCTCGCGGGCCGTCATCGCGCTCATCGAGCAGCACGGCGGCACGCTGGAGACGGGGGTCGAGGTCACGTCGCTCGACGAGCTCGACAGCCCGGACATCGTCATGCTCGACCTCGCCCCGCGGGCGGCGGCGAAGCTCATGGGGCCGAAGCTCCCGCGGGCGTCGCGCTTCTTCTACGAGCGCTACCGGCACGGCCCGGGCTCCTTCAAGGTGGAGTTCGCGGTCGAGGGCGGCGTGCCCTGGAGCCACGAGCCCTCGCGCCTGGCGGGCACGGTCCACGTGGGCGGGAGCCTCGCGGAGGTCGCGGCCGCCGAGCGCGACACCTGCGCCGGGCGCATGCCCGACCGGCCCTACGTCCTGGTCTGCCAGCAGTCCGTGGCCGACCCGACGCGCGCGAAGGACGGGATCCACCCGCTCTACACCTACGCCCACGTCCCCTCGGGGTGGAGCGGCGACGCCACCGCGATCATCGAGCAGCAGATCGAGCGCTTCGCCCCGGGCTTCCGCGACCGCATCCTCGCCCGCCACGTGCGCTCCGTCGCCGACATGGAGGCCCACAACCGCAACTACGTCGGCGGGGACGTCGTGACGGGCTCCAACGACGTGCTGCAGCTCGTCTTCCGCCCGCGCCCGGCGCTCGACCCCTACGCGACGGGCCGCGACGGCGTCTACCTCTGCTCGGCCGCGACACCGCCGGGCGCCGGCGCCCACGGCATGTGCGGGTGGAACGCCGCCCAGGCCGCGCTGCGCCGCCTCGACCCGACCGCCCCCGGTTCCGCCCCCGCCACGAAGGAGCCCGTCCGTGCCTGACGCCCCCGCCCTGCTCGACGTCGCCGCCCGCGCGCT
Source organism: uncultured Solirubrobacteraceae bacterium (assembly GCA_963844155.1). Lineage (GTDB taxonomy): Bacteria > Actinomycetota > Thermoleophilia > Solirubrobacterales > Solirubrobacteraceae > Paraconexibacter. The sequence continues at coordinate 582,280 of CAWJMY010000001.1, read as the reverse complement.
GCCCGACGCGCGCGCCGGCGCCGCCCCCGACGCGCCGTGCATCGCCGACCCCGCGCGCGACACGGAGCTCGACAACGCGACGTTCCTCGAGCAGGTGCGCCGCGCCGCCGGGCTCCTGCGCCGCCACGGCGTCGGCCCGGGAGACGTCGTCGCCGTCGTGCTCCCGAACAGGATCGAGCTCCTCGTCCTGCTCTGGGCCTCCTGGCGGCTGGGCGCGGCGATGACCCCGGTCAACCCGGCGCTCACCCGGGGCGAGGTGCAGTTCCAGGTCGACGACGCCGACGCCCGGGTCGTCGTCGGCGAGGCGGGCCTCGAGCTCGACCGCCCCGTGGTCGACGTCGCGGAGCTCGCCTCGGAGCCCGAGGACGAGGAGGCCCCGGCCGACGTCGCCGAGGAGGACGCGGCGCTGATCATCTACACGAGCGGGACGACCGGGAAGCCGAAGGGCGTCGTGCTCGAGCACCGCAACGTCGACGCGATGTGCCGCAGCGCGGGGGAGAGCTGCGGCATCAGCCCGGACGACCACAGCCTGCTCGTCCTGCCGCTCTTCCACGTCAACGCGATCGTCGTCTCCGCGATCACGCCGCTGCTGGCCGACGGGCGCGTGACGCTCGCGCCGCGCTTCGCCCCCGAGCCGTTCCTGCGGACGATCGAGGAGGTCAAGCCGACGTACTTCTCGGCGGTCCCCGCGATCTACGCGATGCTCAGCGCGCTGCCCGAGGCGGCCGCGGCGGACACGAGCTCCTTGCGGATGGTCATCTGCGGCGCGGCGCCCATGCCCGCGGAGCTCATCCAGCGCATCGAGGAGCGCTTCGGGGTCGTGCTCGTCGAGGGCTACGGGCTCTCCGAGGGCACCTGCGCCTCCGCGATCAACCCCTACGACGGCGTGCGCAAGCCGGGCACGGTCGGCCTGCCCATGGCCGGCCAGGAGGTCCGCTGCGTCGACCCGGAGGGCAACGCGGTCCCGACGGGGGAGCGCGGGGAGGTCGTCATCAAGGGCCCGACGGTCATGCGCGGCTACCTCAACCGGCCCGAGGAGACGGCGAAGACCGTCGTGGGGGGCTGGCTGCACACGGGCGACGTCGGGATCTTCGACGAGGACGGCTACCTGCGGATCGTCGACCGCATCAAGGACATGATCATCCGCGGCGGGGAGAACATCTACCCCAAGGAGATCGAGACGGTCCTCTACGGCGACCCGGGCGTGCTCGAGGCGGCCGTGATCGGCCGCCCCGACGAGCGCCTGGGTGAGGTCGTGGTCGCCTACGTCGTCCTGCGCGACGGCGCGGACACGACCCCGGAGGCGCTCGCCGAGCGCTGCCGGGAGGAGCTCGCGCGCTACAAGCAGCCCGTCGCGATCGAGCTGCTCCCCGAGCTCCCGAAGAACCCCGTGGGCAAGATCGACAAGCCCGCGATCCGCAAGCACGACGCCGAGGCGGTCGCGGCCGCGTAGCCCCCGGGCCGTCGGCGCTTGGCGCGTTGACAGCCCGTCGAAGTCCTCCAAGTCCCACCCCCGCGCTTGGGGGGACCCACCATCGCGTCGGCATTGGGCCTGGAACTAGTGTCGCGCCATGGCGGAGGGGTCGATGACGTGGGCTGCGGAGCCGGCGGGGGAGGGCGATGACCGGTCACGCGCGGACGTCGTCCTGCGCGGCCTGGCGACGCTCTTCACGGACGTGCTCGAGCCCTTCGGCGTCGCCATGGCCCGTCACCTGCACGAGCAGGAGCCGCGCCTCGGCAGCGTCGAGGACCGCGAAGCGCTGGAGGCGTCCCGGGCCAGCTGCGAGTCGAACATGCGGGAGATCCTCGGCATGCTCCGTGCCGGCATCCCGCCCACGGCGCACGCCACCCCGGAGCAGGCGCTGCACTACGCGCGCTTCCTCAAGGCCCGGGGCTCGGGCTGGGAGGCGACGGTCGCCGCCTACCAGCACGGCGTCGCCATGTTCCGCGCCGTCGTCGGCCTCGAGCTGGCCGAGCGCGAGCCCGACGCGGAGCTCCGGGCGGAGGTCGCCCGCCGTGCCGACGAGGCGACGTTCGCCTACATCGGCTCGATCGTCGACCGCCTCGCGGCCGAGCAGGAGCGCCGCGGCGAGGGCTGGCACCCGCACGCGAGCGACGAGGTCCTGAACCGCCCCGCGAGCGGCGAGGCCGCGCGCGCCTTCCGCGACGAGCGCCGCGCCCGGGGCGCCTGGCTCGCCGACCGCCCCGAGGACTCCCGGGCCCACGCCCGCTCCGCGGAGGTGCTGGAGGAGTTCGCCGACACCATCGAGCGCGCCGCCGTCGACGCGGAGCTCAGCCGGCGCCTCAGCCTCGCGGAGACGGCGATCGCCTTCACGCTCGCGGAGGCCCCCGAGCTCGGCATCACCCTGCGCCTCGACCGCAACCCGATCGAGGTCCACGACGGGACGGACGACGCCGAGGTCCAGCTGCGCATCGCGAGCTTCGACCTCGAGCAGCTCTGGTCGGAGGACTTCCGGCTGCCCATGGCCATCGCGAAGGGCCGCGTCCGGGCCTCGGGCCCCGTGCGGAAGTTCCTGCGGGTCGTCCCGATCCTCCCGCGCATCGCCGCGGGCCACGAGGCCGAGCACGCCGCGCTCGCCGAGCCCGAGCCGGGCTCCAAGGCCTTCGACGAGCACCAGCGCGACCTGCTCGACAAGGCCGCGGAGTACGAGCACCACTCGGGCGCGATGCGGGTGCGGGAGCGGGCCCCGGGCGACTTCTGGTCCGTCGAGTGCATCGACGTCCACAAGTCCTTCGGCAAGAACCGGGTGCTCAACGGCCTCGACGTCGGGATCCCCGACGGGATGATCACGGTCATCCTCGGGCCGTCGGGCACGGGCAAGAGCGTGCTCATCAAGCACCTGATCGGGCTCGATGTTCCCCGACCACGGCGACATCCTCGTCCACGGGCGCTCCGTGCCCGCGCGCCGGCGCTCCGAGCTGCTGGAGATGCGCCGGGACTTCGGGATCCTCTTCCAGGACGGCGCGCTCTTCGGGTCCATGGACCTCTACGACAACGTCGCCTTCCCCCTGCGGGAGCAGACGAACAAGTCCGAGGCCGAGATCCGCGAGATCGTCATGCAGCGCATCGACGAGGTCGGCCTGACCCCCGCGATGCACCGCATGCCCGCCGAGCTCTCGGGCGGCATGAAGAAGCGCGCGGGCTTCGCGCGCGCGCTCGTCATGGAGCCGAAGATCGTCATGTTCGACGAGCCCGACTCCGGCCTGGACCCCGTCCGCACCGCGCTGCTCTGCGACCTCATCCTCAAGGTCCACCGCGAGCACGGCGGGACCTACATCGTCATCACCCACGACATCGCGGCCGCCCGCGCCCTCGGGCAGTACATCGCCGTGCTCTGGAAGGGCCGCATCGTCGAGTCCGGCGACGCGGACCAGATGTTCAACTCCGAGAACCCCTTCGTCCGCCAGTTCCTGGCCGGCGCGGCGGTCGGCCCGCTCGGGATGGAGTGAGCATGGCCCTCCAGGAGCCACCCGGGTACGTCGAGCCGCAGGGCAAGCTCAGCCACGAGGACCTCATCGCGCAGGTCAACGAGCCGCCGCCGCTGCCGCGGCAGGACGGCCCGTTCCTCCGCGGCGCCTCCCTGGCCTGGGACCTCCTCCTGTTCACCCTCGCGACCCTGCGCGCGCTCGTCACGCCGCCCTACGTGTGGCGCAAGGAGTTCGTCGAGCAGGCCTGGCTGCTGTTCAAGCGCGCCTCCATCCCCGCCTCGGTCTCCGCCTTCGGCTTCGGCTACGGCGCGCCGGGCCTGCAGGGCACGGCGCTCGTCGAGCCCTTCGGGGACATCAACCGCGTCGCCGCCATCCTCGGTGCCGCGACGATCCGCGAGCAGGCCGTCTGGGTGACCGGCATGGTCGTCGCGGGCGTCATCGGCACGGCGATCACCGCGGACCTCGGCGCCCGCCGGATCCGCGAGGAGCTGAGCGCCCTGGAGGTCATGGGCGTCGACGCGATCCGCCGGATGGTCGTCCCGCGGATCCTCGCGATCACGCTGCTCATGCCGGCGCTCGGGATCCTCGTGATCGTCACGGAGTACTTCGCGATCCAGATCGCCTACCTGCAGTACGACGGCAGCGCGGGGGCGTTCAAGGAGGCCGCGGCCTACTCCTACGCCGCGATCGACATCCTCATCTTCTTCGTCAAGACGCTCACGGTCGGCTTCATCGTCGGCATCGTCTGCTGCTTCAAGGGGATGAACGCCTCGGGCGGCTCGCTCGGGGTCGGCCGCGCGGTCAACCAGGCCGTCGTCCTCTCCTTCGTCCTCGTCTGGGTCCTCAACTTCGCGTTCAACTCGACCTACCTGAGCCTGTTCCCGCAGGTCCAGACCCTCCGCTGATGGCCTCGGTCCGCAAGAGCCGCAAGGAGCCCACCGAGACGCCGAAGGCGCTCGGGCCCGATCGCGGAGGCCGGCCGCATCGCGGCCTTCTCCGCGCGAGCGCTCGCCTCCCTGCCGGGGGCGTTCAAGTACACGGCGGAGGCGCTGCGCCAGGTCGCGCTGCTCATCACGGGCACGACGCTCGTGCTCACGGCGCTCGTGGCGCTGATCGGCGGGGAGTGCGCGCTCTTCTTCGTCTACCTCACGCGGCCGCTCGGCGGCACGGACTTCACGGGCTTCTTCGAGGTGCCGTGCGGCATCCGCGAGCTCTTCCCCTACATGTTCGGCTACATCTTCGCGGCGAAGGTCGGCTGCGGCCTCGTGGCCGAGATCGGCTCCATGCGGATCTCGGACGAGGTCGACGCGCTCGAGTCCGTCGGCATGGACCCCATGCGCTACATCATCGGGACCCGGCTGCTCGCGGTGATCATCTTCGTCCCGCTCGTCTACATGCTCTGCATCCTCGCGGGGCTCCTGGGCGGCTGGCTCGTGTCCGTCCTGCAGATCGGGGAGCTCACGGGCTCGCGGTACTTCAACGGCTACTGGACCAGCCAGGGCCTCGTGGACAACCTCATCTCCATGGTCAAGACGACGACGATCGGGCTCTCGATCGCGCTCGTCGGGATGTACTACGGCTGGAACACCCGGGGTGGACCCGTCGGCGTGGGCGACGCGGTCGCACGGTCGATGATCGTGAACCTCATCCTCATCCACCTCATCGGCGCGTTCTGGTCGCTGGTGTTCTTCAGTCGCGGCGCCAACTACCCCTTCGGCGGCTGACCGTGCGCCGTCCCGCCACCCTCCTGCTCGCTGCGGGCGTGCTGCTGGTCGTCGTGCTCGTCGCGACCTCCGGCGTCCTCGGCGGCTCCGACGGCCACGTCCTGCGCGCGGGCTTCGACGACGCGATCCAGATGACCCCGGGCCAGGACGTCCGCGTCGCGGGCCGCAAGGTGGGCGAGCTGACGAAGGTCGAGCTCGTCGACGGCTACGCCCAGGTGGACCTGCGCATCGACGACGAGGACGTGTGGCCGCTGCCCAAGGGCACGACGGCCCGCGCGCGCGGCGGCAGCACCACGGCCTACCTCGGGCGCTACACGGAGCTGCTCCCGGGGCCCGCCGGCGCCGGGGACCTCCCCGAGGACGGCGTCCTCCCGCGCCCGCGCAACGACACGGCCTACGAGCTCGACCAGGCCTACCGCATCTTCCGCGGGCGCACGAAGGACGACGCGGGCAAGGCGATCGACGAGCTCGGGGACACCTTCGACGGCCGCGAGCGGGCGCTCCGCAAGGGCCTCGCCGCCGCGCCGGGCGGCCTCGACGAGACGACGGCGCTCATGCGCGAGCTCTCCGCCGACGAGGAGCGGCTGAGCACGCTGGCCTCGGCGGGTGACCGCACGGTGAGCGCGCTGGCGGCCCGGGAGGGCGACCTCCGCAGCCTGGTGACCAACGCGGCCGGCACCTTCGACGAGCTCGCGCAGCACACGCGCGCCCAGCAGGTCGCGCTGGCCAAGGCCCCCGGGACGTTCCGGGCGACGAACACGACCCTCGCGCGGCTCGACACCTCCCTCGACGGGCTCGACGGGCTCGTGGCCGACCTGCGGACGGGCGCGCCCGCGCTGCGGGCCATCGCCCGGCCGACCCGCACGGCGCTGGCCGCCCTGCGCACCGTCGCGCCCCAGGCCAACACGGCGCTGGCCGCCGGCACGGCCGCCGCGCCGAGCCTGCGCACGTTCTTCGACACGGCGACCCCCGTCATGCCCCGCCTCGGCAAGGCGCTCGGCAGCCTCGCGCCGATGGTCTCCTGCATCCGGCCCTACGCGCCGGAGATCGCGGGCTTCCTGACCACCTGGACCGGCATCTCGAAGAACTACGACGCCGTGGGGCACTACGCCCGGACCTTCCCCCTCACGGCCGTCCCGGCGATCCTGCCCGGGACGAAGAACAGCTCGCTCGACGTGACGCGGACGTCACGGCTGCGCTACGCCATGCCGCGCCCGCCCGGGCTCAACGCGGGCAAGCCGCAGTTCCTCCCGCAGTGCGGTGCGGGCCCGGACGCGCTCGACCCGGCCAAGGACCCCGAGGGAGCCGGCAAGTGAGCCGCCGCCTCGTCCCCGTCGCCCTGCTCGTCGTCGCGGCCGCCGCCGTCGCGTTCCTGCTCACCCGGGGCGGCGACCCCCGGTACAGCGCCCGGGTCGTCCTCGCGGACGCGGGCGGCCTGCGCAAGGGCTCGAACGTGCGCCTGGCCGGCGCGCCCTCGGGCCGCGTGACGAAGCTCGAGCTCGACGACCGGGACCGCGCCGTCGCGGAGATCCGCCTCGAGCCCGGCGCCGCACCCCTGGGCCGCGACGCGAAGGCGCTCGTGCAGGCCGACGGCTTCTTCGGCGAGCGCTACCTCGAGCTCACGCCGGGCGACGTGCAGGATCCGGCGCCGGACGGCGCGACGATCCCCGAGAGCCGCTCGGCGGTCTCCACCCGGGTCGACGACGTCGTCGACACGCTCGACGTGGACACCCGCTCGGCCCTGCAGGCCTTCCTCCGCGAGCAGGGCACCGCGCTCGTCGGCCGCGGGGAGGACCTCGGGAAGGTCCTGGCGGCGCTGCCGCCCGGGCTGGCCCGCACGGGCGAGCTGCTCGACCAGTTCGGGCGCGACAACGAGGCGCTCGGCCGCCTCGTGGAGAGCTCGGACCGCGACCTCGCGGCCGTGGCCCGCGAGCGCGGGCAGCTCGGGCGCATGCTCACGGCGGCGGGCGACACGCTCGACGCGCTCGCCAGCCGCCGGGCCGGCCTGCGCGAGACGGTGCAGCGGGCACCCGCGACGCTCCAGTCCGCCCGGGCGACGCTCGTCTCCCTCCAGCGGGCGGCCGCGCCGCTCACGCCGGCCTCGCGCGGGCTGCGCAAGGCGGCACCGAGCCTGACGACCGCGCTGCGGGAGCTCCCGACCTTCGCCGACGACGCGGTGCCCGCGCTGGCCTCCGTCGCCCGCGTCGCGCCCCGCCTCCAGCAGCTCGCGGACGGCGGCACGCCGGTCGTCCGCCGCCTCGCGCCGTTCGCGACGACCCTCACGGCCTACACGCGGCAGGCGCTCGGCCCGTTCACGGACCTCCTCGACAAGGCGGCGCCGGACACGATCGGGGTGCTGGAGGGCTGGGCGCGCTCCACCCAGGGCCGCGACGCGGCGAGCCAGATCTTCCGCTTCGGGGCGACCGCGGGCTCCGACGTCTTCGGCGCGCTGCTCAAGACGCCGGCGAAGGGCGGGCGCCGCGCGGCCCGCAAGCCCCGCGCCGGGCGCACGGCCCGCCCTGCCGCGGGGAGCACGCCGGCCCAGGGGCGGGCGCCCGAGGGCGACGCCCGCACCCCGGCCTTGCCCGCGCTCCCCGCCGTGCCCGACCTGGCCGGCACGGCCGGGAAGGTGCTCTCGGGCGTGCTGGGCGGCGCCGGGGTCGGCCCGAAGCAGACCCCGCCGAGCTCCTCGTCGGAGAACCTCCTCGACTTCCTCCTGGCGCCATGAAGCCCCGCTTCGACCGCAGCGCGAGCCACCGGCCCTCGCGCATCACGATCCTCGTCGCCGCGGCCGCCGCCGTCGGGGTCCTCGCCCTGCTCTCCTACCTCGCCGCGGTGGCCCCGCGCGGGGTCCCGGCGGTCAGCTACTACGAGGTGACGGCGGAGTTCCGCGACTCGGCCGACCTGCGGCTGCTCTCCGCGGTCTCCGTGGCCGGTCGCCGCGTGGGACAGGTCTCGAGGATCCGCACGGAGGACGGGGTCGCGAAGCTCCGGCTCCAGCTCCAGCCCGGGACGACGAAGCTCCTCTCGGACAGCACGGCGCGCATCCGCCTGAAGAACCCCGTCGGCGCGAAGTACGTCGAGATCACCCCGGGCCGTGCAGGGCGGCCGCTCGCCTCGGGCGACGTCATCCCGGCCCGCCAGACCTCGGCCTCCGTCGACACCCCGGAGCTCCTCTCGACCTTCGACGCGCCCACGCGCCGCAACGTGCGCAAGACGGTCGGCGGCCTCGGCAAGGGGTTCCTCGGCCGGGGGCAGGGCATCAACGCGACCCTTCCCGAGACCCCCGAGTTCCTCGACGACGCCGTCGCCGTGTCCGACGCGGTGCTCGCCCGCCGCGGGGCCGCGAAGCGCTTCTTCCCCTCGCTCGAGCGCCTCGCCGACGCCTACGACCCGGTGCGCGAGCCCCTCGCCGCCGGCTTCCGCCCGCAGGCGCAGGCGCTCGAGGCCTTCGCGGCCGAGCGCGGGACGCTGCAGGACCTCCTCGAGGTCGCGCCCCCGGCCCTGACGGACCTCAGAACGGGCCTCGACCGCAGCCGGCCGCTGCTGGACGAGACCGCCGGCTTCGCCCGCGCCCTGACCCGCCTGACCGCCCCGGCCCCGGCCGCCTTCCGCGAGGCCACCGCGCTGCTGCGCGAGGGGGCGCCCGCCCTCGACGACACCCGCCCGCTCCTGGACTCCGTGAGCCGCTCCGTGCCCCCGACCCTCTCCCTGCTGCGCACGACCGACCCGGTGATCGTGCCGACGCGGAACGCGCTGCAGTCGCAGATCCGGCCCCTCTCCGAGTTCGGCGGCCCGCGCCAGTGCGACGTGCTGACCTGGGCGCGCAACTGGCGCAGCGCGCTCGGCTTCGGCGTCCCGGCCAACGCGGACCCGACCTCGGACCTCGACGCCTCGCAGGGCCTCGGCCCGAACCAGAACTCCTTCCGGGTCCTCGGCGTCCCGGAGGACGACGCGGAGGCCCTCTCGCCCGACGGGCCCGAGGCCAGCAAGATCGCCGCGGGCCGCACGGCCTACCCCGCCCCCTGCGTCGCCTCCGGGGAGCGCCTCAAGTGAGCCGCATCAAGGACTTCCTCGACCCCGCGCCCGCGAACGTCCGCGAGCGCCCGCTGCTGGTCGGCACGATCCTGCTCGTGCTCGTGGTCCTCGTCGTCAACGCGGCGCTGACCCACAACATCCCGCTGCTCAACGGCAAGCCGGGCTACGCGATCGAGGCGGACTTCGCGTCGGTCAACCAGGTCAACGACCGCACGCCGATCCGCGTCCAGGGCGTGGGGGTCGGGACCGTCGAGTCCGTCGGTGCCGGTGCCGACCCGCGCCGGTCCTCCCGCGTCACCCTGCGCATCACGGACGAGGACCTCGTCGTGCACCGCGACGCCCGGGCGGCGATCCGCTGGCGCACCGTGCTCGGCGGCTCCATGTACGTCGACCTCGACCCGGGCTCCCCGGGCGCCGGGAAGCTCGGCGACGCGGTGCTGCCCAAGGCGCGCACCTCGAGCCAGACGGAGCTCGACGACGTGCTCCGGATCTACGACGGCGGGACGGAGCAGGCCCAGCGCGACACCTTCCGCGGCCTGGGCGACGCCTTCGGCAGCCCGCGCGCGGCCGGCGAGGCGATCAAGGCCCTCCCGAAGCTCCGCACGGTCGAGCGCGGCCTCGAGCCGGTCCGGGGCAGCCAGGCGGGCGACCTGCGCCGTGCCGTCGCCGCGACCGCGACCACCGTGCAGGCGCTCGGCGCCGACGTCGGCGCGCTCCAGGGCCTGGTCACGGGCGCGAACCGCACCCTGGCGGCGACGACCGCCAGGCGCGACGAGCTCGGCCAGTTCCTCGAGCTCTCCCCCGCGACCCTCGACTCCACGAAGGTGACGATGCGCCGCGTGCGCACGACCCTCGGGCACCTCGACCCGCTCGTGGTCGCGCTGCGCCCCGGCGCGCGCCGGATCGCGCCGGCGGTGGCCAAGGCCAAGCCCGCGCTCCGCGAGGCGGCGAGCCTCCTGACCCAGGCGCGGCCCGTGCTCCGTGACGCGGCGCCGACCTTCGGGGACCTCCGCCGGGTGGCCCGGGCCGGCACGCCGATCATCCGCGGCCTCGAGCCCACGATCGACCGCCTGAACGGCTCGACGATCCCGTTCCTCGACCGGCGCGACGAGCAGACGCGGCTGCGCACCTACGAGGCCATCGGGCCGCACTTCTCCGTGCTCGACATGGGCGCCGCCGAGTTCGACGCGGAGGGCTTCCGCCTGCACCTCTCGACCCTCGGCGGCAGCAACAGCGTCATCACCGCCGCGCAGGGGAGCTTCGCGCGGAGCTGCCGCATGACCGCGACCCCCGCCCAGGACGGGCAGTGCGAGCGCATCGGCGGCGTGCTCGCCCGGGGCTGGTTCGGCGCACCGAGGGGGGCGGGCAAGTGAGCGTGGGCAAGGAGGTCAAGGGCCTCGACCGGGAGCGCCTGAAGCTCGAGCTGCGCCGCGCCTCGCGGCCCGCGCTCTGGCTGGCGCTGCTCGTCGTGGGCGCCCTCGTCTCGACGGGGATCATCCTGAAGAACATCGGGGTGGCGCTCCCCTTCAGCGACACCTACCAGGCCCGCATCGAGGTCGACGACGCCGCGGGCGTCGTGGCCAAGAAGCAGAGCGTGCGCCTCGCGGGCATCGACGTCGGGCGCATCTCCGACGTCTCGCTCGAGGGCGGCAAGGCGATCGTGCAGATCACGATGGACCCCGACCGCGCGCCGCTCTACAAGGACGCCCGCCTGCGGCTGCGGCCCGAGACGCCCCTCAACGACATCTACCTCGACATCGAGGCGCGGGGCACGAGGGCCGCCGGCAAGCTCGGGGAGGACGAGGTGCTGCCCGCCGAGCGGACGAGGGTCGCCGTCGACGTGGGCCGCGTCCTCGACGTCTTCGACGCGGGCACCCGGGTCCGGCTCGAGCAGACCATCGACGAGTACGGCCGCGGGCTCGGGCCGCACGGCGACGACTTCCGCCAGGCGCTCGTCGAGCTCACCCCGTTCCTGCGCGCGGCACGCCGGCTGACGCAGGAGACCGCCGTGCGCCGCACCCAGACCGCGCGCATGGTCCACAACTTCCGCCTGCTGACGCAGGAGCTCGGCAGCCGCGACCGCGCGCTGCGGCGGCTGGTCTCCGCCGGGGCCTCCAGCCTCGGCGAGCTCGGGCGCTCCGAGGGCGCGGTGCAGCGGCTCGTCGCCGAGCTGCCGCCCACGATGCGCCAGCTCTCCTCGACCTTCACCACCGTCCGGCAGACGACGGACGAGCTGGACCCGGCACTCGACGAGCTGCAGCCCGTGGCCCGGGCGCTGCCGAGCGGCATGCGTGCGCTCGGCCGGTTCTCCGAGAAGGCCCAGCCCTCCTTCGCGGCGCTGCGCAAGCCCCTGCCGCAGCTCCAGCGCCTGCTGGCCGCGCTGCGCCCGACCGCCCGCGGCCTGCGGACCTCCTTCGACGCCTTGACGCCGGTGCCCAAGCGCCTCGACACGGTCACGAGGCTCGTCCAGCCCTGCGAGCGGCCCATCGCGAAGTTCTTCCAGAACACGATCTCCCTCGGGAAGTTCAGCGACGACAACACGGTCATCCTCCGCGGCCAGACCGTCGTCGGGACCGCCTCGGCCGGCGGGGGCGTCAACGACCCGAACCAGACCGCGACCCCCAGCTGCGCTCCCGGAGGACCCCGCAAGTGAGCCGCACGAAGCTCCGCGTCCTGCTCCTCTCGGTCTTCGCCGTCACCTGCCTGGGCGCCGCGGGCTACCTGCTGGCCCGGGTCGGGACGAACCTGCTCCCGACGGACGGCGAGCGCTACCACGTCGAGGCGGACGTCCGCGACGCGATCGCCCTGGCCAACGCCGCCGACGTGCGGCAGGCCGGCGTGAAGATCGGGCAGGTGTCCGCCCTGAAGGAGAAGGGCCGCATCACGGCGCTCAAGCTGGACCTCGAGCGCGACAAGGGGCCCATCTACCGCGACGCGACGGTCCTGGTCCGCGCGAAGAGCATCGCGGAGGAGAACTACGTCGACCTCGACCCGGGGACCCCCGGCGCCGGTGCGATCCCCGAGGGCGGCGTCCTCCCGGTCTCGCGCGAGCAGGAGGCGACGCAGAACGACGACGTCTTCTCCATCCTCGACGCCCCCCGGCGCCGGAACCTGCAGCGGGCGGTCAAGGGCATCGGCGGCGGCCTCGACGGCAGCGGCGCGCGGGACCTCAACGCGACGCTCGAGTCCTCGACGGCGCTCGTGGACGACGGCAGCGACCTCACGCGGGTGCTCGCCGAGCAGCGCAACCACGTCGCCGGGCTCGTGGACTCCCTCGGGACGGTCGCCCGCGCGCTCGGGGAGCGCAAGGAGGCGATCCGCACGCTGACGCTGGCCTCCAAGGCGGAGGCCGAGGCGGTCGCCGCCCGCGACGACGACCTCCGGGCGACCCTCCGCGCGCTCCCGCCGTTCCTGCGCCAGGGGCAGCGGACCGCGACGAAGCTCACGGGCTTCTCGGGGCGCGCCGTCCCGGTCATGCGCGACCTGCGGCTGGCCGCCGACGACCTCGTCCCCGCCGTGAACGACCTCCGGCCCGCGGCGGCCGACGCGCGCGTGACCCTGCGCCGCCTGCGGACGTTCTCCGTGGCCGCCCGGCCCGCGTTCCAGCGCCTGCGGCCCTTCGCGCAGGCGACGGAGGGCTTCGTGCCGCCCTACGAGGCCTTCCTGCGCCAGGTCGCGCCGTTCTCGCGGTACATGGAGCCCTACTCGCGCGAGCTCTCCACGTGGTTCGCGCTCGACGCGGCCAACACGGACGCCGTCGACAGCGTCGGCCACGTCGCCCGGGTGCTCCTGCCCGTCTCGCGCTCGAGCTTCCCGGCCACGCTGCCCAAGGAGGTCGAGGACCTGCTCAAGAAGGCCTCCTCCGGGCTCGACACGCGCGGGGCCAACCCCCTTCCCGCGCCGGGCACGGCCGCGGCCGGGACCCCCCGCACGGGTCCTGTCCCGCAGGTCGACGAGGACGCGCCCTACGGGCGCTGAGCCGGCCCGCTGACACACCGTCGGAGCCGCTGGTGTGTTCCGACAGCGCGCCGCGCGCACACCCTCGCCATGCGCCATCGGCGCGCCCGGAGCACGGGCGTAGCGTCGCGCCATGAGCACAACGAAGCCAGTCGTCGTCTACGGGGCCAGCGGGTTCACCGGCCGCCTCGTCTGCGAGTTCCTCCGCGAGCACGGCCTGGGGTTCGTGGCCGCCGGCCGTGATGCCGGGCGCGTCCAGGAGGTGATGGACAGGAACGTCCCCGGCATCGAGACCGCGGACTACGAGGTCGCCGCCGTCGAGCACGACGTCGAGGCGCTCACGGAGCTCTTCACGGGCGCGCAGGTCGTCCTGAACATGGTGGGCCCGTTCGCGAAGTACGGCCACGAGGCCGTGCAGGCCGCGCTCGCCGCGGGCTGCCACTACTCGGACACGAACGGTGAGCAGAGCTGGATGCTCGAGTGCGAGGAGCAGTACGGCGCGGCGTTCGCCGAGGCGGGGCTCCTGCTCTCCCCGGGCATCGCGCAGATGTACACGACGGGGGAGATCGCGGCGAACATCGCGCTCGAGACGCCGGGCCTCGACACGCTCGACATCCTCGTCCTGTGGAAGGGCTTCCCGACCACGGCCTCGACCCAGACGATCTTCACGACGCTCGCCTCGGACCACTTCTACCTCGAGGACAAGGCCTACGTGCAGTGGGCGCCCGACGCGAGCTTCGACGTGAACGTCCCCGGGTGGCACACCCCGGCGAAGGCGCTGGCCTGGGGCGGCACCGCCCACCCCGTCTGGTTCAAGCGCGACCCGCGCGTGGCGACCTGCCGCGCGCTCGGCGGCGTCGCGAACCAGGAGATCATGGCCGGGGTCGTCGCGATGTGCGAGGCGATCGCGGCGATGCCCAAGGAGGAGCAGGGGCCGGCCCTGGAGGCGCAGGCCTCCGCGACGGAGGGCGGCATGCCGCCCCGGGAGAACCAGCGCTCGAACTGGTCGCTGGACTCCGTGCACGCCTCGGGCCCGCTCGGCTCGGTGCACGTCGTCATCCGCGGCGCCTCGAACTACAAGCAGACGGGCCTCCTGCAGGCCTTCGCCGCCTACCACCTCGTGCACGGCACGCCGCGCCGGGTCGGGTTCGCCTCGGGCTGCCAGGCCTTCGGCCACCGCGAGCTCCACAGCGTCCTGCAGACGTTCGGGCTGAGCGGCCCGGCGCGGGTGACGGGCGACGTCGGCCCGGTCGCGCTCGCCCCGGCCCCCGGCGCCATCGGTGCGGTCGCGCCGGCGCGCACGGCGGTGACGGCATGACCGCGACCGACCCGGCCGCGCCCGAGCGCGGCCTCTCCTTCGACCTCGAGGGCAAGCGCTGCCTGGTGACGGGCGCCGCGCGGGGCCTCGGCCTCGCGGTCGCGACGCTCTTCGTCCAGCGCGGCGCGGAGGTCGTGCTCTGCGACATCGACGAGGCCGCGGTCGTCGCGGCGGCCGAGGAGCTCGGCGACAAGGCGACGGGGCTGCGCTGCGACGTGACCTCCTCCGGGGACGTCCAGGCCGCCATCGACGCGACGGTCGACCGCCTCGGCGGCCTCGACGTCCTCGTGAACAACGCGGGCATCGAGATCGGCAAGCCCATGCACGAGATCAGCGAGGAGGAGTACGACGCGCTGATGTCCATCAACGTCAAGGGGGTCTGGCTCGGCATGAAGCACGCCGTGCCCGCCCTCGCGGCGACGCGGGGGACGATCGTGAACATGTCCTCCGTGGCCGGCCTGGGCGGCGTGCCGCTGCTCGGGATCTACTGCGCCTCGAAGGCCGCGGTGCTGCGGATGACGCAGACCGCGGCGGTGGAGCTCCGCGAGGCGGGGATCCGCGTCAACGCGGTCTGCCCGGCCTTCATCGACACCCAGATGGTCGAGCGCCTGGTCGCCCCGTTCGAGGCGGCGACCCAGTCGGAGTTCGGCGACGTCGTCGCCATGAAGCAGGCCCGCCTCGGCACCGCCGAGGAGGTCGCCGAGACCGTGGCCTTCCTGGCCTCGGACGCGAGCTCGTTCGTCACGGGCTCGCACTACGTCCTCGACAACGCCCTGACTGCGAGCGTGCTGTGATGAGCCCCATCCTGGATGACAAGGTCGCGATCGTCACCGGAGCCGCGCGCGGCATCGGGCTGGCCATCGCGCAGGCCATGGCCGCGGAGGGCGCCCGCGTGACCCTCGCGGACATCGACGGCCCGGGGGCGGAGGCCGCCGCGGCGGAGATCGGCGGCGCCCGCGCCGTCACCTGCGACGTGACGGACGAGGCGCAGGTCGAGGCCCTCGTGGCCGGGACGGTCGAGGCCCACGGCGGCCTCGACGTCATGGTCGGCAACGCGGGCATCGCGCGCGTCAGCCCCATCGTCGCCACGACGTTCGAGGACTGGCGGGCCGTGCTCTCCGTCGACCTCGACGGCGTCTTCCTCTGCACGAAGCACGCGGCGGCCGCGATGGCCGCCTCGGGCGGCGGCTCCATCGTGAACATCGCCTCGATCAAGGCCTTCGGCGGCGCCCCCGCCACGGGCAGCTACGGCGTGGCGAAGGCCGGCGTGGTCTCCTTGACGAAGACCGTCGCGATGGAGATGCGCGACCACGGCGTGCGGGCGAACGCGATCTGCCCGGGCTGGGTCGAGACGGACATGGTCAACGACCGCAAGGCCGAGCTCGAGGAGGTCCTCGGGCTCTCCTTCGACGACTACATCGGCCACGTGCAGGGCGGCAGGCTCGGGACCCCGGCGGAGATCGCGACCCTCGCGGTCTTCCTCGCCTCGGAGCGCTCGCGGTTCTCCTCGGGCTCGACCTACAACGTCGACATGGCGGCGACGGCCTCGCTGGTCTAGCCACCGAGCCGGGGGCCGCCTCACTCCTCCGAGGCGGCCTCCGCGCGCAGGACGCGCTCCAGCCGGAGCGCGACCTGCAGCTCCGTGCGCCGGAGCGAGAGCGGCGCGTCGAGCAGCTCCTCCGCCTGGCGGATGCGGTTGCGGATCGTGTTCTCGTGCACGCCGAGGCTCGCGGCGGCGCTCACGTGCGAGCTCGTCGACAGCCAGGCCAGGAGCGTCTCGCGCAGGCGCAGGGCGAGCGTGTCCTGCCCCGCGAGGCGGCCGAGCTCCTCGGCGACGAAGCGCGCCGCGCGCTGCGGGTCGGCGAGCAGGAGCGCCTCGAGCCGGACGTCCGCGGCGTACACGCAGGGGTGCTCGGCCAGCCCCAGCGCGAGCTGCACCCGGCCCGTGTCGACGGCCTGGCGGTGGCTGCGGCGCAGGCCGGGAAGCCCCTGCGCGGGCTCGCCGATGGCGAAGGCGCCGGGGCGCTCGGCCAGGCTGCGGCGCAGGCGGGAGAGCTGGGGGCGCGCGTAGCCCGCGGGGCGCCCGAGCCAGACGACCCAGGAGCCCGGGCCGTGCTGGTGGACGAGGGTGCCGCGCGCGTCCGCCGCGCCGCGCAGGCCCTGCACCGCCGCCTCGGGGAGCGTGCCGTCCGCCGGGTGGACGAGCACCGCCAGGTGCGTGTCGGCGAGGGTGTAGCCCAGCTGCTCGTCGAGCTCCCGCGTGGCCTCGGTGATGGTCCCCTCGATGCACTGGGTGACCAGGAGGCGCCGGAGCTGGCGCCGGGTCTGCTGCTGCTCGCCCCGGCGCAGCTCGTAGCGCTCGTTGACCGAGGCCATGATGTGGTCGACGTAGCCGAGGATGGCCCGCGAGGGTGCGTCGATGAACTCCGTGAGCGGGAGGTCGCGCTCCGAGGCGTGGGTCGTCGCCAGGTCGAGCCACTCCGTCCAGATCGCGGCCTGCCCGATGCGGTAGGCGCGCTCGAGCTCGGCGGCCGGCACCCCGAGCTCCGCGGAGAGGTCCGCGAAGGCGAGCGCCTGCTGCGGGCGGGCGTCGGAGAGCTCGACGCGCTGGAGCATGATGTCGAAGATCGCCGCGATGTTCCCCCGGACGCTGAGGCCGACGGCCGCCGCGAACTCCGGGTCGTCGTGGTGGCTCCAGACGGACTCCATGATCTCCTGGGTGACCCGCTCGGCGGCCGCGTCGACGTCGACGGTCGCGGCGAGCTCCTGCGCGTGCTTGGAGACCTGACCGAGGCGCGGTTGGAGGCTGGCCGCCATGGCGCGAAGCTACCTGCGGCTCGGGTTGGCTGCCAACTCCGCGTGGTTGGGCGCTTCCGACATCCGGCGCTCCGGGCCTTGGCAGCTCCGCCCATGCCCCCGGCGGACGCCCCGGCGGGAGGATCGGCCCGTGCTCGAACGGACGCTCGGGGAGACGATGGACCGCTGCGCGCTGCGCTACGGGCCCGACGTCGCGGTCATCCACGAGGAGCGGCGGCTCACCTACGAGGAGTTCTTCGCGGGCGCCCGGCGGCTCGGGCGCGCGCTCCTGGCGCTGGGGCTCGAGCGCGGCGACCGCGTCGCGATCCTCATGGCCGACCGGCCCGAGGTGCTGCAAGCGTGGTTCGGCATCACCTGGGCCGGCCTGGCCGCGGTCTCGCTCAACGCGCGCCTGGCGGCAGAGGACCACCAGTACGTCCTGGAGGACTCGGGCGCCCGCGCGCTCTGCCACGACGCGACGTTCGCGCAGCGCGCCGCGGCCGCCCGGGCGCCCGGGCTCGAGCACCGGCTGAGCGTCGATCCCGACGGCGTCGTCGCGGGCGGCGCGGACCTCGTCGCGCTCTGCGCGGAGCAGTCCGGCGACCCCGGCGACGCGCCGGCCGTCTCCCCGGACGACCTCGCCGCCATCTACTACACGGGCGGCACGACCGGTCGGCCGAAGGGCGTCGCGCACGCGCACCGCACGATCCTCGCGGCGTTCCTCTCCGAGACGCTCGAGATGGGGCTCGGGGAGCGGGAGGTCTTCGCCCACGTCGCGCCCCTGACCCACGCGGGCGGCGCCTTCGCGCTGCCCGTCTGGCTGCGGGGCGGCACGAACCTCGTGCTCGGCGGCTTCGACCCCGAGCAGCTCCTCGGCGCGATCGCGGAGCACGGGGTGACGAGCACCATGATGGTGCCGACGATGATCTACGTCCTGCTCGACCACCCCGCCACGGCGGCGGCGGACACGAGCTCCCTGCGGACGATCATCTACGGCGCGGCGCCCATGGGCCGGGAGCGCCTCGAGCAGGGCATCGACCGCTTCGGCCCCGTCTTCTGCCAGCTCTACGGGCAGACGGAGGCGCCGAACCAGCTCACCGTCCTGACCCACGCCGAGCACGCGGAGGCCGTGGCGAGCGGCGACACCTCCCGGCTCTCCTCCTGCGGGCGGCCCGTGACGATCGCGGACGTGCGGATCGTCGACGACGCGGGGCGAGACGTCCCGCGCGGCGAGCCGGGGGAGATCGCCGTCCGCGGCCCCCACGTCATGCTCGGCTACTGGGGCAAGCCCGAGGAGACCGCGGAGGCGATCCGCGACGGCTGGCTGCACACGGGGGACGTCGCCCGGGAGGACGAGCGCGGGTTCCTCTTCATCGTCGACCGCAAGAAGGACATGGTCATCACGGGCGGCTTCAACGTGTACCCCAAGGAGGTCGAGCAGTCCCTGTTCGGCCACCCCGCGGTGCGCGACGCCTGCGTCATCGGGGTCCCCGACCCCAAGTGGGGGGAGGCCGTGAAGGCCTACGTCGTGCTCGACGGCGAGGCCTCGGGAGCCGAGCTCATCGCCTGGGTCAAGGAGCGCAAGGGCAGCGTCATCGCCCCGAAGCTCGTGGAGGTGGTCGACGCGATCCCCCTGACCGCCGTCGGCAAGCACGACAAGCCCGCGCTGCGACGGCGCGCGCAGGCGGCCGCGCCGGCCTGAGGGCCGGCAGCGGGCGTGGACCTGCAGGCCCGGCCCTCCGTTCGACGCCGGCTGTCGGCGGGGCGCCCAGCGGGCGTGGACGTGCGGGTGGCGCGCCGGTGCGCGCCCGCGCCCCGCTCTTCCACGCCCGCTGTCGCTCGCGCTGAACGCGGGCGTCGACGTGCGGGCCTGCGCCACGGTTCCACGCCCGCTGTCGCCGGCGGCGACGTCGACGGCGGGGGCCCCTAGGCCCGCGTCGCCCACACGGCCCAGAGCGGATCGCGGCGCGCCTCGGGCCGCCGGACGGCCTCGGCGGGGCCGAACGCGCCGCTGGCCGCGAAGTACGCCTGGACGATCGCGGGCCGCTCCTCCTCCTCGGCCACGAGCCACCCCCGCACGGCCTTCGTGGGGAAGCAGCGGTTCGAGAAGGTGCAGACGAACCGGCCCCCGGGGCGCAGGACCCGCGCCACCTCCGTGAAGACCTCCACGGGACGGGTGAGGTAGTCGACGGAGACGCAGCAGACCGCGTCGTCGAACGCCCCGTCCGCGAAGGGGAGGACGGGATCGGCGTTGAGGTCCGCGACCACCCGCTCCGCGGCGAGGGGGTTCGCCTCGAGCTCCGCCCGGTTCATCCCCAGGACGGTCAGCCGGCGCGGCGGCGCGGCGAAGTGCGAGACCCAGGAGGACATGAGGTCGAGGACCTCCCCGTCGACCCCGAGGTCCGAGTAGGTGGCCCCGACGGCCTCCACCGCCCCCTCGTCGATGTGGGTGACCAGCCTGGGCGGCCCGTAGAAGCCCGCGTCGGGGCTCGGGTCGTGGCGGTCGAAGAAGCCGGGGGGGAAGGCGGGCATGGCCCGGGTACGCAGCCCGGGAACCGCGCGACGACCCGCGCGGCGGGCGGCCGGAGCCCACTGCTACGCTCCCCGCCGAATGCCTACGACCTCTCAGCTGATCCGCAAGGGCCGCAAGCCCAAGGGAAAGAAGCTCCTCACCCCGGGCCTGAAGTCCGGCAAGGGCCGCAAGAAGAAGACGGCCGCCCCGCAGCGCCGTGGCGTGTGCACCCGTGTGTACACCACGACGCCGAAGAAGCCGAACTCCGCCCTGCGCAAGGTCGCCCGTGTCCGCATCTCGGGTGGCATCGAGGTCACGGCCTACATCCCGGGTGAGGGTCACAACCTGCAGGAGCACTCCGTCGTGCTCGTCCGCGGCGGCCGCGTCAAGGACCTCCCGGGCGTGCGCTACAAGGTCGTCCGCGGCACGCTCGACGCCGCCGGCGTGAGCGACCGCAAGAAGGCCCGCTCCCAGTACGGCGTCAAGAAGAAGTAAGGAAAGCCATGCCCCGTCGCGCAGCAGCAACCACCCGGGTCGTCGAGCCCGACGCCGTCCATCGCTCCCGCATGGTCCAGCAGGTCATCAACAAGGTGATGCTGCACGGCAAGAAGTCCACCGCCGAGCAGATCGTCTACGACGCGCTGGCGATCATCGCCGAGAAGACCGGCAAGGACCCGATCGAGCAGCTCGACCTCGCCATCAAGGCGCTGACGCCGGCCCTCGAGGTCCGCTCGCGCCGCGTCGGCGGTGCGACCTACCAGGTGCCCGTCGAGGTCCCGGCCCGTCGCTCCAAGACGCTCGCGGTCCGCTGGCTCGTCGAGTTCGCCCGCCAGCGCCGTGAGAAGACGATGGCCCAGCGCCTCGCCAACGAGCTCATGGACGCGATCAACTCGCAGGGCGGCGCCTACAAGCGCAAGGACGACATCTACCGCATGGCCCAGGCCAACAAGGCCTTCGCGCACTACCGCTGGTAGCTCGCACACCCTTCGCAGCACGATCGAGAGGCGCCCATGGGGCGCCTCTCGTCGTTCGGGTGGCGCCGCGCGCGCCGATCGTGGAGGCTTGCCGGAGCATGGTCTGGATCGAGATGCTGGTGTTCGTCGCGCTCGTCGCGGCGGGTCCCGCCGTCGCCACGCAGCAGTGGCGGTACGGGCAGGAGCACGGGTTCGGCGTCCCGCGCCGGGTGCTCGCCGTGCTCCTGGCGCTGACGGGCACGTGGCTCATCGGCCTCATGGCCTTCACCACCGTCTTCTGAGCGGCCGGCGCCGCTCGGCGCGGATCAGGCCGGTGCGTCGTCCCGCGGCGCGGCCGGCATGGCCTCCGTGGGGTCCGTCGCCCCGCCCTCCGGGGTCGTCCCGACGGCCCCGCGCCGCGCGAGGCGCTCCTCGCGCGCGCCGGCCGCGCGCTCCCTCGCCTCCGCCGCGCGCTCCCGTGCGCCCGCCGCGCGCTCCCGGGCGGCGCGCGCGCCGGTCCCCGCGGCGGTGCGCAGCCGCGTCGGAGCGCTCCCCGACCTGCGTGCCGAGCGCCGTGAGCCGCGCGGCGACGGCGTCCGCGCCCAGGACCCAGAGCAGCCCGCCCGAGAGCAGGAGGAGGATCCCCCCGAGCGTCTCGAGGAAGAAGCCCGTCGAGGCCCCGGCGCTCACGTCCTCGTAGAACTGCGCGACCTGGCCCGTGTTGTCGAGCTCGGGGACGTCGAGGAAGACCACGAGCGCGAGGGCCAGGACCCCCGTGGCCGCCAGGGCCAGCTGGGCCGGCCGCGCGCCGCGCAGCGCGCCCACGAGCATGGGCAGGGCGAAGAGGGCGACGACGACGAGCGCCACCCCGTGGAGGTCCGACCCGGAGACCTCCGTGTCCTGGGCGACCAGGTCCGACGTGGTCAGGACCTTGATCTGGACGACCGTCGCCCAGGTGGACGCGACGAGCAGGACGGCCCCCGCGAGGCCCGCGAGCGCCAGCGCGAGCCGGAGGGCGACGAGGCCCCGACCGGCGGCCCCGGGCCCGTCCTCCGGGCTCCGGGCGGCACGAGGACGGGTGCTATAGTCCTGCGTCGTTCCGGAGGTGTCCGCGGTCATCCGCGCGACTCTAGAGCGAACCACTGCGACAGGATGCAGACCACGGGCACGTAGCGCGGAAGGACAGGGGAGGACCCCGGTCGTTCGTGCGGGCCCCGACCAGGGCCCGTTCTCGTTTCCGGCCCCGGTGGCCCAGCAGCCTGTCCGCGCCGCAGCACGTTCCCCAGCCGGACCGCAGGAACACAGGACTTTCGATAGCTTCGGCTGGTTCGCGTAGGACCGGCGACCAACGATCACCCCTAGAGGAGCAACAGCAGATGGCGAAGGAGAAGTTCGAGCGGGACAAGCCGCACGTCAACGTCGGGACCATCGGTCACATCGACCACGGCAAGACGACCCTGACCGCTGCCATCACCACCGTCCTCGCGGAGAAGATGGGTGGTCAGGCGCGGTCGTTCGCCGAGATCGACAACGCGCCGGAGGAGAAGGAGCGCGGGATCACGATCTCGACGTCCCACGTCGAGTACCAGACCGAGGCGCGCCACTACGCCCACGTCGACTGCCCCGGGCACGCGGACTACGTCAAGAACATGATCACGGGCGCGGCCCAGATGGACGGCGCGATCCTCGTGGTCTCGGCGGCCGACGGCCCCATGCCCCAGACGCGTGAGCACATCCTGCTCGCCAAGCAGGTCGGCGTCCCGTACATCGTCGTGTTCCTCAACAAGGCCGACATGGTCGACGACGAGGAGCTCCTCGAGCTCGTCGAGGTCGAGGTCCGCGACCTCCTCTCGGAGTACGACTACCCGGGTGACGACATCCCGTTCATCACGGGCTCGGCCACGGGTGCGCTCGAGGGCGACGAGAAGTACAAGCAGGCCATCTACGACCTCGCGGACGCGCTGGACTCCTACATCCCGGAGCCCACGCGTGACCTCGACAAGCCGTTCCTCATGCCGGTCGAGGACGTCTTCTCGATCACGGGCCGCGGCACGGTCGCCACGGGCCGCATCGAGACGGGCGTCGTCAACACGGGCGACAACGTCGAGATCGTCGGCATCAAGGCGACGACCACCTCCGTGGTCACGGGCGTCGAGATGTTCCGCAAGATCCTCGACCAGGGCCAGGCCGGCGACAACGTCGGCTGCCTCCTGCGCGGCACCAAGCGCGAGGACATCGAGCGCGGGCAGGTCCTCTGCAAGCCGGGCTCGATCACGCCCCACACGAAGTACAAGGCCGAGGTCTACATCCTCAAGAAGGAGGAGGGCGGCCGTCACACGCCGTTCTTCACGGGCTACCGTCCGCAGTTCTACTTCCGCACCACCGACGTGACCGGTGTCGCCAACCTCCCCGAGGGTGTCGAGATGGTCATGCCGGGCGACAACGTCACGATGGAGATCGAGCTCATCCAGCCCATCGCCATGGAGGCGCAGCTCCGCTTCGCCATCCGCGAGGGTGGCCGCACCGTCGGCTCCGGCGTCGTGACCGAGGTCCTCGCCTAGCACCACGCACCACCGCAGGACCGCAGCACCCGTCGCGAAGAGCTGACGGTGTCGGGGTGGGGCCGTCGAGGCCCCGCCCCGGTGCGCGGGAGGGACGGGCCCGGGAGGGCCCACCCGACGATCGCGCACCGCAGGACCGGGGGTCAGGCCCCCAGCAGGACCAACACACCAGCAGTTCGAGACGGAAGGCAGCGCCCCATGGCCTCGGCCACCCAGAGCAAGATCCGCATCCGCCTGAAGGCGTACGACCACTCGGCCATCGAGTCGGCCGCGAA
Source organism: uncultured Solirubrobacteraceae bacterium (assembly GCA_963844155.1). Lineage (GTDB taxonomy): Bacteria > Actinomycetota > Thermoleophilia > Solirubrobacterales > Solirubrobacteraceae > Paraconexibacter. Next base: position 558,696 of record CAWJMY010000001.1, on the reverse strand, counting down.
GGAGATCGTCGAGACCGCGACCCGCACGGGCGCGACCGTCTCCGGTCCCGTCCCGCTCCCCACGGAGAAGAACGTCTACGCCGTCCTGCGCTCCGTCTTCAAGGACAAGGACTCCCAGGAGCACTTCGAGATCCGCACCCACAAGCGGCTCATCGACATCCTGCAGCCCACGCCGAAGACCGTCGACTCGCTCCAGCGCCTCGACCACCTCCCGGCGGGCGTCGACATCGAGATCAAGCTGGTCGGCTGATGCCCGGGATCCTCGCCAAGAAGCTGGGCATGACGCAGCTGTTCCTCGAGGACGGGCGCGTCGAGCGCGTCACCGTGCTCGAGGCCGGCCCCTGCCCCGTCACCGGCGTGCGCACGGAGGAGAAGGACGGCTACACCGCCGTCCAGCTCGCCTTCGGTGCCACGAAGGAGAAGCAGCTCTCCAAGGCCGAGCTCGGCCACCTGCGCAAGGCCGACGCCGGCCCGAACCGCCACCTCGTGGAGTTCCGCGACGAGGGCGGCTTCAGCATCGGCGACACGGTCACCGTGGGCGTCTTCGAGGCGGGCCAGAAGGTCAAGGTCGCCGGCACGTCCAAGGGCAAGGGCTTCCAGGGCACGATCAAGCGCCACGGCTTCGCCTCCGGGCCCAAGTCGCACGGCTCGCACAACGTGCGCGCCCCCGGCTCCATCGGCGCCTCGGCGTGGCCCGCCCGCGTCATGAAGGGCATCCGCGGCCCCGGCCAGATGGGCAACGAGCGCGTCACCCAGAAGGGCCTGACCATCGTGCAGGTCGACGCGGAGAAGAACCTGCTGATCGTGCGGGGCGCCGTCCCGGGCTCCCGCAACGGCGTCGTGGAGGTCCGGACGGATGCCTAGCGCGAAGAACATCACGACGAACTCAGAGGTTCGCCTCGACGAGGTCGCGTTCGGCACCGCCTTCCACGGCCCGCTCGTCCACGAGTCGGTCCGCGCGGAGCTCAACGCCCGCCGCCAGGGCACCCACGCCACCAAGACGCGCGGCAACGTGCGCGGCGGTGGCGCGAAGCCGTGGCGCCAGAAGGGCACGGGCCGCGCCCGCGCCGGCTCCTCCCGTTCGCCGATCTGGACGGGCGGCGGCACGGTCTTCGGGCCGCAGCCGCGCTCCTACACGTTCAAGGTCAACCGCAAGGAGAAGCGGCTCGCGTTCCGCTCCGCGCTCTCCGTGCACGCCGAGCGCGGCACCCTCGCCGTCTTCGACGCCGCGGGCTGGCTCGCGCCGTCGACCAAGGCGGCCGCGAAGCTCGTGGCCGACTGGGGCGCGAAGGGCTCCGTCCTCGTCGTCCTCACGGACGCCGAGCTCCACGCGGCGCTCTCCTTCCGCAACCTCAAGCAGGTGCGCGGCGTGATCCCCGCCGAGGGGACCGGCGTCGCCGACCTCATCGGCGCGGGCAACGTCCTGGCCTCGCAGTCGGCCATCGACGAGCTCACCGCTCGCGCCAACGGCACGAAGACCCAGGTCGAGGAGGCCTAGTCATGGACGCCAGCCAGGTCATCATCCGTCCCGTCGTCAGCGAGAAGTCCTACGTCCTCGCGACGAACGACAAGTACACGTTCCGCGTCCACCCCGACGCGCACAAGACCCAGATCCGCCAGGCCATCGAGCAGCTCTTCGAGGTCAAGGTCGTCGGGGTCCGCACGATCTCCGTGAAGTCCAAGCCCAAGCGGCGCGGGCTCTACCAGGGGCGCACGCGCTCCTGGAAGAAGGCGATCGTCCAGGTGCGCGCGGGCGACTCCATCCCGATCTTCCAGGGCCTCCAGGGCCTCGAGGGGTAGAAGCTCATGGCCATCAGGAAGCCCAAGCCGACCAGCGCAGGCATGCGCTTCGTCAGCTACCCCGACTTCGCCGAGATCACGAAGACGACGCCTGAGAAGACGCTCGTCGAGGGCCTCAAGAAGTCCGGCGGTCGCAACGTCAACGGCCGCAAGACGGCCCGCCACCGCGGTGGCGGCGCCAAGCGGCTGTACCGCAAGATCGACTTCAAGCGCCGTCGCGACGGCATCCCGGCCAAGGTGGCCGCGATCGAGTACGACCCCAACCGGACGTCGTACATCGCGCTGCTGCACTACGTCGACGGCGTGAAGGCCTACATCCTCGCCCCGGCGCGGCTGCAGGTCGGCATGACGGTGACCTCGGGCCCCGGGGCGGACATCCAGGTCGGCAACTGCCTGCCGCTGACCCACATGCCGATCGGCACGGTCATCCACAACGTGGAGCTCCAGCCGGGCCGTGGCGGGCAGATGGGCCGCTCCGCCGGCACGTCGATCCAGCTCATGGCCAAGGACAACGGCATGGCCACGCTGCGCCTGCCCTCCGGCGAGATGCGCCTGGTCCCCGAGGGCTGCCGCGCGACCGTCGGGGTCATCGGCAACGCGGACCACCAGAACGTGAAGATCGGCAAGGCCGGCCGCAAGCGCCACATGGGCGTCCGCCCGCAGACGCGCGGCACGGCCATGAACCCCGTCGACCACCCGCACGGTGGTGGCGAGGGCTCCACGACCCCGGGCCGTCACCCGGTCACCCCCTGGGGTGTCCCGACGCTCGGGTACCGCACTCGCAAGAAGAACAAGGCCTCCGACCGCTACATCGTGCGCGGCCGCCGGCGTGGGAAGGGCAAGCGCTAGACCATGAGCCGCTCGAGCAAGAAGGGCCCGTGGGTCGAGGAGCGCCTCATGGCGCGCATCGACCAGCAGAACACGGACAACACGAAGAAGATGGTGAAGACCTGGTCGCGTGCGTCCACGATCTTCCCCGAGATGGTCGGCCACACGATCGCCGTGCACGACGGGCGCAAGCACGTCCCCGTGTTCGTCAGCGAGTCCATGGTCGGCCACAAGCTCGGCGAGTTCGCGCCGACGCGCACCTACCGCGGCCACGCCGACACCGGGAAGCGCCGCTGATGAGCGACCAGGACCCCAAGGACCCCGTGGAGACCCCCGAGGTCGCCGAGCCCGCCGCGACGCCGGACGCCCCCGCGGCCGACGTCGAGCGCACGGAGACCCAGGACGTGGAGGTCGTCGACGCGACGGACGCCGTCGACGACGCGCCCGAGGCCGACGCTGCCGCCGAGACCCCCGCGGTCGAGACGGACACGCCCGCCGAGCTCGTCGACGAGGCGGCCGACGAGGCCGACGACGCGACCGCGGACGAGGTCGAGGCGACCGAGGCCCCCGTGGCCGAGGCGCCCGCGGCCCCCAAGAAGCCGAAGCGCCGGCGAAGGAGCCCGCGGCCGCCAAGGCCGAGGAGAAGACCCCGGCCCGCACGGCGAAGGGCAAGGTCGCCCGCGACAAGCACGGCCGCCCGATCGTCGACGGCCCGGTCGTCTCCGCCCACGCGAAGTACGTCCGCACCTCCGCCCGCAAGGCGCGGCTGGTCTGCGACCACATCCGCGGCAAGTCCGTGGACGAGGCCGTGGCCATCCTGGCCCACACGCCCCGCGCCGTCGCGGAGGACTGGGAGAAGCTCCTGAAGTCCGCCGTGGCCAACGCGGAGCACAACCACGAGCTGCTCGGCGACGACCTGAAGATCCACGCGGTCTTCGCCGACGAGGGTCCGACGCTCAAGCGCTTCCGTCCGCGTGCCATGGGCCGCGCGACGAAGATCCGCAAGCGGACCAGCCACCTGACGATCCAGCTCACCCCGAAGGGGTCCTGAACATGGGACAAAAAGTCCATCCCGAGTCCATGCGCGTGGGGTACATCCACGACTGGAAGTCGAACTGGTTCAACGAGAAGCACTTCGCGGACTACCTCTACGAGGACATCGAGATCCGCAAGTACATCCACGGGCGCCTGGCGCACGCGGGGCTCTCGGACATCACGATCCGCAAGGACGCGAACGAGGTGGAGGTCAACATCCACACGGCGCGCCCGGGCATCGTCATCGGCAAGTCCGGCTCGGAGGTCGACCAGGTCCGCCGTGACCTGCACAAGATCACGGACAAGTCCGTGAAGGTGAACATCCTCGAGATCAAGCGCCCGGAGCTCGACGCGAAGCTCGTCGCGCAGTCCATCGCGGAGCAGCTCGTCAACCGCGTGGCGTTCCGCCGCGCGATGAAGCGGGCGCTCACGAGCGCGATGCGCTCCGGGGCCAAGGGCTGCAAGGTCCAGGTCGGCGGCCGCCTCGGCGGCGCGGAGATGGCCCGCACGGAGTCCTACTCGGACGGTCGCGTCCCGCTGCACACGATGCGCGCGGACATCGACTACGGGTTCTTCGAGGCCAAGACGACCTTCGGCCGCATCGGCGTGAAGTGCTGGATCAACAAGGGCGAGATCATGCCCGAGGGCTTCAGCGGCGCGGACCTCACGGAGCTCGACGCCCCCGCCCCGCAGCGCGCGGACGACCGGGGTGGCCGTGACGGCCGCGACGGTCGCGGCCGCGGCCGTGGGGGCCAGGGCGGCGGCCCGGGCGGTCCCGGCGGGCGCGGTGGCGCCGGCGGCGGTCGTGGCGCAGGCGGCGGTGGCGGCTTCGGCGGCGGTCGCGGCGGCACGGGCGGCCCGGGTGGCCGTGGCGGCCAGGGTGGCGGCGGCGGGCGCGGTGGCGCCGGCGGCGGCCGTCCGGGCGGCGGGTACCAGGGGGGAGGTGGGCGCTAGATGCTCTCTCCGAAGCGCGTCAAGCACCGGAAGCAGCACCGTGGCCGTCGGGCCGGGTTCTCGCGCGGCCAGACGACGGTCCAGTTCGGCGAGTACGGCCTGAAGTCCCTGGACGCGGGCTGGCTGACGAACCGCCAGATCGAGGCCGCCCGCATCGCGATGACCCGCAAGATCAAGCGTGGCGGCAAGGTGTGGATCAACGTCTACCCTGACAAGCCCGTCACGAAGAAGCCCGCCGAGACCCGCATGGGTTCCGGCAAGGGCAACCCGGAGGGCTGGGTCGCGGTCGTCAAGCCCGGCCGCGTCATGTTCGAGCTGGCCGGCGTGCCGGAGCCGCTCGCGCGTGAGGCCATCCGGCTGGCGGCCCACAAGCTGCCCGTGCGCACGAAGTTCGTCCGCCGAGAGGACCAGATCTAGAGATGAAGGCCACAGACGTCCACGAGCTCGACGACACGGCGCTCGCGACCCACATCAAGGACACGCGGCGCGAGCTCTTCGGCCTCCGGTTCCAGCACGCCACGGGCGAGCTGGAGAACACGGCCGGGCTCGGCACCACGAAGAAGGACCTCGCTCGCGCGCTCACCATCGCCAAGCAGCGCGGCCTGGACACCACGAAGGCCTAGGAAGAGAACCCGAAATGGCAGACGAAACCCCCACCCCTGACGTCGAAGAGACGCCCGCCGCGGAGGCCCCCGAGGTCGCCGAGCCGGTCGTCCCGCTGACGCCGAAGGAGCGGAAGGTCGCCTCCCGTGCCAAGCGCGGGCAGCGCCGCCCATCCACGCCCGAGGCCCGCACGGAGGTGCGCAAGGCCAAGGCCGCCGCGCGCTCGCGCCGGCGCCTGCAGGAGCGCGAGAAGGCCAAGGCCAACCGCCCGGCCGAGCCCGTCCCGGACGTCGCCCCGCGTGAGCGGGTCGCCGGCTCGGCGAAGGTCCGCCTCGGCACGGTCACCTCCGACAAGGCGGACAAGACGATCACCGTGCGGATCGACACCGCCCGGCGTCACCGCAAGTACGAGAAGATCGTCCGCTCGTCGATGAAGCTCCACGCGCACGACGAGGCGAACGACGCGAACGTCGGCGACCTCGTGAAGGTCATCGAGGCGCGTCCCCTCTCCCGCACGAAGCGCTGGCGCCTCGTCGAGGTCATGGAGCGTGCGAAGTGATCCAGAACGAGACCAGGCTCAAGGTCGCCGACAACACGGGCGCCCGTGAGATCCTCTGCATCCGCGTGAAGGGCGGCTCCCGCCGCCGCTACGCGTTCGTCGGGGACGTCATCACCGCCACCGTCAAGCAGGCCAACCCCCAGGGCACGGTCAAGAAGGGCGACGTCGTCACGGCGGTCGTCGTGCGCACGAAGAAGTCCTTCGGGCGTGAGGACGGCACCTACATCGCCTTCGACGAGAACGCGGCCGTGATCATCGACGCCGCCAACAACCCGCGCGGGACGCGCATCTTCGGCCCCGTCGCCCGCGAGCTGCGCGACCGGAACTTCATGAAGATCGTCTCCCTCGCCCCGGAGGTGCTCTGATGGCGCTCAAGATCCGTCGTGACGACACGGTCGTCGTCACCAGCGGCAAGGACCGTGGCAAGACCGGGAAGGTCCTGCGCGTCGACCCCAAGAAGGAGCGGGTCTACGTCGAGGGCATGAACATCGTCAAGCGCCACCAGCGCCCCATGCAGTCGACGGACCCGGTGAAGGCCGCCGGCGGCGTCGTCGAGAAGGAGGGCGCCGATCCACATCTCCAACGTCATGCTGGTCGACCCGAAGGACAACAAGCCCACCCGCGTCGGCATCAGCCGCGAGAACGGGCTCCGCGTCCGGGTCACCAAGCGCTCCGACTCGAAGCTCGACTGATCCCATGGCCCGACTGAAGACCCGATACAACGACGAGATCAAGCCGCAGCTCATCGAGCGGTTCGGCTACTCCTCGTCCATGCAGGCCCCGAAGCTCGAGAAGGTCGTGCTCAACATGGGGCTGGGCGAGGCCAAGACGGACTCGAAGGTCCTCGACCACGCGACGGAGCAGCTCGCGGCGATCGCCGGCCAGAAGCCGAACATCCGCATGGCGCGCAAGTCCATCGCCCAGTTCAAGGTCCGCGAGGGCATGCCCGTCGGCGCCGCGGTGACGCTGCGCAACGAGCGGGCCTACGAGTTCCTGGACCGGCTGGTCTCCGTGGCCATCCCGCGCATCCGCGACTTCCGCGGCCTGAAGCCCACGTCCTTCGACGGGCGGGGCAACTACGCGATGGGCGTCAAGGAGCAGACGATGTTCCCCGAGATCGACTACGACGCCATCGACGCCGTGCGCGGCCTGGACATCATCGTCGCCACGTCGGCCCAGACCGACACGGAGGCCTACGCGCTGCTCGAGGCGTTCGGCTTCCCGTTCTCGAAGGACGGCAACCCCTTCATCACCAAGACGGAGGCCTGATCCATGGCCAAGACCTCACAGCGCGTGAAGCAGGCGCGCCCCGCGAAGTTCAAGACCCGCGAGTACACCCGCTGCCGCAACTGCGGTCGCGCGCGTGCCGTCTACCGCAAGTTCGGCATCTGCCGGATCTGCCTGCGGACGCTGGCGCACGAGGGCTTCATCCCCGGCATGACGAAGTCGAGCTGGTAGCCCCATGTCGATGACCGATCCCATCGCGGACTTCCTGACCCGCATCCGCAACGGCATCCGTGCCGCCCACGAGACCGTCGTGATCCCCTCGAGCAAGCTCAAGCGCGAGCTCGCCCGGATCCTGAAGGAGCAGGGCTACATCCAGTCCTTCAAGCTCCTGAGCGCCGACGCCGAGCACCCCGGCGAGCGCATCGAGATCACGCTGAAGTACACGGACGACCGCCGCTCGGCCATCCAGGGCCTGCGTCGCGTCTCCCGCCCCGGCCAGCGCACCTACCGCGGCCACGGGAACCTCCCGAAGGTCCAGGGCGGCATGGGCACCATCATCATGTCCACCTCGCACGGCGTCATGACGGGCCACCAGGCCCGCCAGAACGGCGTCGGCGGCGAAGTCGTGGCGGAGGTCTGGTAGCCCATGTCCCGCATCGGCCGCAAGCCCATCGACGTCCCCAGCGGCGTCGACATCACCGTCAAGCCCGAGCTGGTCACCGTCAAGGGCCCGAAGGGTGAGCTCTCCGAGCGCATCAACCGGGACATGACGGTCTCCGTGGAAGAGGGCGTGGTCCTCGTGACCCGCCCGACGGACCGTGGGGAGCACCGTGCCCTGCACGGCCTCACCCGCTCCCTCATCGCCAACATGGTCGAGGGGGTCACCAACGGCTACGCGAAGGGCCTCGAGATCCAGGGCGTCGGCTACCGCGCCGTGCTGAAGGGCAAGGACCTCGAGCTCGCGCTCGGGTACTCCCACCCCGTCAGCATCGCGGCGCCCGACGGCATCGAGTTCGAGGTCCCGCAGCCCACGCGCGTCGTCGTGCGGGGCATCTCGAAGCAGGCGGTCGGCGAGACCGCCGCCATCATCCGCAAGCAGCGCCCCCCGGAGCCCTACAAGGGCAAGGGCATCCGCTACGAGGGCGAGTTCGTCGCCCGGAAGGTCGGCAAGCGAGCATGAGCACCACCACGAAGCCCGCGCAGCGCCTGCGCCGCCGCCGTCGCGTCCGCGCGAAGGTCGTCGGCAGCGAGCAGCGCCCCCGCATCTCCGTCTTCCGCTCGAACCGCGGCATCGCCGCGCAGGTCATCGACGACGCGTCGGGTCGCACCCTCGCGTCCGTGTCCTGGACGGAAGCCGAGCTCAAGGGGCTCAAGCCGATGGAGGCCGCCTCGAAGGGCGGCGAGCTCCTGGCCGAGCGCGCGAAGGCCGCCGGCATCGACACCGCCGTGTTCGACCGCGGCGGCTACCAGTACCACGGGCGGGTCAAGGCGTTCGCCGAGGGCGTCCGCGAGGGAGGCATCACCGTATGACCAGCACGATCATCGATCGCACCGTCAGCCCGCAGGGGCTCGACCTCCAGGAGCGCGTCGTCGAGATCAACCGCGTCGCGAAGGTCGTCAAGGGCGGCCGTCGCTTCTCCTTCACCGCCCTCGTGGTGGTGGGAGACGAGCGCGACGTCGTCGGCGTGGGCTACGGGAAGGCCAACGAGGTCCCGCTCGCGATCCAGAAGGGCGTCGAGCAGGCCAAGAAGAACCTCTTCAAGGTCCCGAAGCACAACTCGACGATCACCCACGAGTCGCTCGGGGTCTTCGGCGCGGGCCGCGTCTTCCTCAAGCCGGCCTCGCCGGGCACCGGCGTCATCGCCGGCGGCGGCGTCCGCGCCGTGCTGGAGCTCGCGGGCATCCACGACATCCTCAGCAAGTCGCTCGGCTCGCAGAACCCGATCAACCTCGTGAAGGCGACGACCACGGCGCTGAAGCAGCTCCGCAAGCCGGAGGAGGTCGCGGAGCTCCGCGGCCTGTCGATCAACGCCGTGCTCGGCCTGGCCGAGAAGGGCTCCGAGGTCGACCTCTCCGCCGAGGTCATCACGGCGGAGGACGGGACGACGGAGACCGCCGACGAGGCCGCGTCCAACGCGGCCACCGAGCCCGAGAAGGTGAGCTGAGTGGCGCTGAAGGCGACCCAGACGAAGTCCAAGAACGGCTCGGACAAGGCCCAGCTGGCCACGCTCGAGTCGCTCGGCCTGCGCCGCATCGGCCACACGGTCGAGGTCAAGGACACCCCGCAGACCCGAGGGATGCTGCACCGCGTGCGGCACCTCATCACCGTCTCAGAGGACTAGCCCCATGGCTGACCAGAACGACACGCAGACCGAGTCCATCGGGCTCCACAACCTCCAGCCCGCCCCGGGCAGCCGCAAGCCGCGCAAGCGCGTCGGCCGCGGCCACGGCTCCGGCATGGGCAAGACGTCCGGCCGCGGCCACAAGGGCGCCGGCTCCCGCACGGGCGCGAAGGACCGCTCGCGCTTCGAGGGCGGCCAGATGCCCATCCACATGCGGATGCGCAAGCTCCGCGGGCCGAACAACAAGCAGTCCATGCCCTTCGAGGTGTTCCGCACGCACACGCAGCCCGTGAACGTGGGGGACCTGGACGAGCGCTTCGAGAGCGGCGCCGTCGTCGACGTCGCGGCGATGGTGGCCAAGAACCTCGGCACCCGCAAGGGCGTGAAGGTCAAGGTCCTGGCCAACGGGGACATCACCAAGCCGCTCACGGTGCAGGCGCACGCCTTCTCCAAGTCGGCCGTGGCGGCCATCGAAGCCGCTGGTGGCTCGGCCACCGTCGTCCCCCTCTAGCCTCAGGGGACAGATGCTCACCACCATCCTCAGCGCCTTCACCGTCGCGGAGATCCGCAAGAAGCTCGCCTTCACGGCGATGGTCCTCGCGCTCTACCGCGTCGGCTCCTACATCCCGGTGCCGGGGATCGACATCGACGCGGTCAACGCGTCGGACCAGTTCTCGGGCAACTCCATCCTGGGGCTGCTCAACACGTTCTCGGGCGGCGGGCTCTCGCCGCATCGCGCTGTTCGCGCTCGGGATCATGCCGTACATCACGGCGTCGATCATCCTCCAGCTCCTGACGGTGGTCGTGCCGTCGCTGGAGAAGCTCTCGAAGGAGGGCGAGGTCGGCCAGCAGCGCATCACGCAGTACACGCGCTACCTCACCGTCGGCCTGGCCTTCGCGCAGTCCGTCGGCTACGTCTTCCTCTTCAAGAGCTCCCAGAGCGGCGGGGCGCCGATCATCCCGCAGTTCGACGTGCCCCACGTCTTCCTCATCGTCCTCTGCCTCACGGCCGGCACGGTGCTGCTGATGTGGATGGGCGAGCTCATCACCCAGCGCGGCATCGGCAACGGCATCTCCCTGATGATCTTCGCGTCGATCGTCTCGGGCCTGCCCCGCGGCGTCGAGGCCTGGTACACGAACTCCGACCAGGTCTTCAAGGTCATGATGCCGTTCATCGCGCTCGCGGTGATCGCGTCGATCGTCTTCATCCAGGAGGGTCAGCGCCGCATCCCCGTGCAGTACGCCAAGCGCGTCATCGGCCGCCGGATGAGCGCGGGCGGGCAGACCTACCTGCCGCTGCGGGTGAACATGGCGGGCGTGATCCCGGTCATCTTCGCCGCGTCGATCATGGCCTTCCCGCCCACGATCGGGCAGCTCATCAACACGCCCGGTGCCCGCGACGTCGCGACGTTCTTCCGGCCGCAGGGCGTCGCCTACGTCGTCGGCGAGTCGATCATGATCATCGTCTTCACCTACTTCTACACCGCGGTGACGTTCAACCCGGTCGACCAGGCGGAGAACCTCAAGAAGTACGGCGGCTTCATCCCCGGCGTGCGCCCGGGCCGGCCCACGGCCGAGTTCCTCGACCGCATCCTGGCCCGGCTGACGTTCCCCGGGGCGCTCTACCTGGCCGCGGTCGCGGCCCTGCCGACGATCCTCATCGCGCAGACCAGCGCGAACTTCTTCTTCGGCGGCACCTCGATCCTCATCGTCATCGGCGTCGCGCTGGACACGATGAAGCAGCTCGAGGCACAGCTCATGATGCGGAACTACGAGGGCTTCCTGAAGTAGGTAGGGTCCCGGACCCGCACCGCCCCGACCGCCCTCCGGGGCGGTCCTTCGTTCCGGGGCAAGGAGCCTCATGTCTTCCTCCTCTTCCGAGCTCAACCTCATCCTCCTCGGGCCTCCCGGCGCCGGCAAGGGCACCCAGGCCGAGCGCCTGCGCGAGGACTTCCCGCTGGCCTACGTGGCCACGGGCGACATGCTCCGCGAGGCCAAGTCCGCGGGCACGGAGCTCGGGCTCAAGGCCAAGGAGTACATGGACCACGGGGACCTCGTCCCGGACGAGGTCGTCATCGGCATCGCGCTCGAGCGCCTCTCCGAGCCCGACGCGCAGGACGGCTTCCTGCTCGACGGCTTCCCCCGCACCGTGCCCCAGGCCGACGCGCTGGCGGAGGAGATGGGCAAGCGCGGCCGCCGCATCACCGCCGTGCTCCTGGTGGAGGTCTCCGACGAGGAGATCGTCAAGCGGATCTCCGGCCGGCGCGTCTCCAAGGCGGGGCGCACGTACCACGTGGACTACGACCCGCCGAAGCACGAGGGCCGCTGCGACGTGGACGGCACCCAGCTCGTGCAGCGCGAGGACGACAAGCCCGAGGTCGTGCTCGCGCGGCTGGAGAAGTACCACGAGGTGACCTCGCCGCTCATCGACTACTACGAGGCGCAGGGCCTCCTGCGCCGCTTCGACGGCTCGCGCTCCCCCGTCGAGGTCCACGACCACATCCGCGCGACGCTCGCCACCCTGCGACTCGAGGACGAGCTCTAAGGCGATGATCGTCCGCAAGTCGCCCGCCGAGATCGAGAAGATGGCGGCGGCCGGGGCCATCCACACGAAGGCCATGAAGCTCGTGGAGGGCAAGATCCGCGAGGGGGTCACCACGAAGGAGCTCGACACCGCCGTCGAGAAGCTCATCCGCTCCCAGGGCGCCGAGCCCGCCTTCAAGGGCTACCGCGGGTTCACGGGCTCCATCTGCTCCTCCCCGAACTCCATGGTGGTCCACGGCATCCCGGGCCCCTACGCCCTCGGCCGGGGCGACATCCTCTCCGTGGACATCGGCGTGACGCTCGACGGCTGGGTCGCCGACGGCGCCGTGACGTTCCCCGTCGGCCCGGTCACCCCCCTGGCGCGCAAGCTCCTCGAGGTCACCCGCCAGTCCCTCTTCGACGCCGTGGAGCAGTGCCACCCGGGCAACCGCCTCGGGGACGTCTCCCACGCGGTGCAGCAGCGCGTGGAGGGCGCGGGGCTGAGCGTCGTGCGCTCCCTCGTCGGCCACGGCATCGGCCGGGACATGCACGAGGACCCCCAGATCCCGAACTACGGCAAGGCCGGCCGCGGGCCCGTGCTCGAGCCGGGGATGGTCCTGGCCGTCGAGCCCATGGTCAACGCGGGGCGCCACATGGTCCGCATGGGCGACGACGGGTGGGCGATCTACTCCCAGGACGGCTCCCTGGCCGCCCACTTCGAGTTCACCATCGCCGTGACGGAGGACGGGCCGCGCATCCTGACGCCGTGGCACGAGGTCATCGACGCGGGCGCCACGCCCGTTCCCGCCTCCTAGCAGGGACTTCGGACGCCGGCAACCCCGGGGGGCGGGCGAGCGGACCTTGGTGCTATCTTCCTCCGTCCGCGTGCCGTGAGGCAGCAGTGCCCTGTGCGCGCGGTTCCGACACTGGTAGCGGCGCCCAGCAGCGGGCGCCAGAGCCACGTCGTCCGGAATCCACCGCTCGAAAGGGATCATGAAAGTCAGACCGTCGGTCAAGCCGATGTGCGAGAAGTGCAAGATCATCCGTCGCCACGGCGCCGTCCTGGTCATCTGCTCGAACCCGCGGCACAAGCAGCGACAGGGGTAACTGAATGGCTCGCATCGCCGGGATCAACATCCCGCTCAACAAGCGCGTCGAGATCGGTCTCACGTACATCTACGGGATCGGCCGGCAGACCTCCAACGAGCTGCTGGGGACCGCCGGGGTCTCGCCGGACACCTACGTCCGCGACCTCACCGACGCGGAGGTCGGCAAGCTCCGCGACCTCATCGACGACCTGACCGTCGAGGGTGACCTCCGTCGTGAGCGCTCGCAGAACATCAAGCGCCTGATCGAGATCCAGTGCTACCGCGGCCGCCGCCACCAGCGCGGCCTCCCGGTCCACGGGCAGAACACGAAGAACAACGCGCGCACCCGCAAGGGCCCCAAGCGCATGTCCGTCGCCGGCAAGAAGAAGGCAGGGAAGAAGTAGTGCCCGCTCCCAAGCGCCCCTCGCGCGGCCGCCGCAAGCCGAAGAAGAACATCCCGATCGGCCAGGCGCACATCAAGACGTCCTTCAACAACACGATCGTCTCCCTGACCGATCGCGAGGGCAACGTCATCGCCTGGGAGTCCGCCGGCGGCGCGGGCTTCAAGGGCTCGCGCAAGTCCACCCCCTTCGCCGCGCAGGTCACGGCCGACGCCGCTGCCCGCAAGGGCATCGAGCAGGGCCTCCAGAAGGTCGAGGTCTTCGTCAAGGGCCCCGGCTCGGGTCGCGAGACCGCGATCCGCTCCCTCCAGGCCGCGGGCCTCGAGGTCACGGGCGTCAAGGACGTCACCCCGCAGGCCCACAACGGCTGCCGCCCCCGCAAGCGGCGCCGCGTCTAAGGACCACCATGGCTCGAGATACCTCCCCCCAGTGCAAGCAGTGCCGCCGCGAGGGCATGAAGCTCTTCCTCAAGGGTGAGCGCTGCCTGACCGACAAGTGCGGCGTCGAGCGCCGCGCGTACCCGCCGGGCGACCACGGCCGTGGCCGCCAGAAGCAGAGCGAGTACCGCGTGCAGCTCCGCGAGAAGCAGAAGGCGCGCCGGTACTACGGCGTCCTCGAGAAGCAGTTCCGCCTCTACTACGACAAGGCGTCGCGCACCGACGGCATCACGGGCGAGAACCTCCTGACGCTCCTCGAGCGCCGCTTCGACAACGTCCTGGTCCGGCTCGGCTTCGCGGCTTCCCGCCGCCAGGCCCGGCAGCTCATCCGCCACGGCCACTGGACGATCAACGGCCGCCGCGTGGACATCCCGAGCTACCAGGTGCGCGAGAACGACGTCATCGCCGTGAAGGCGGAGACGGCGGCCGAGCAGGTCATCCGCGACGCGACGGAGCTCACCGCCGCGATCCCGGCGTGGCTGCAGGCCGACCACGACGCGCTGACCGCCAAGGTCCTGCGCAAGCCGGAGCGCCGTGAGATCACGGCCCCGGTGCAGGAGCAGCTCATCGTCGAGCTCTACTCCAAGTAGGACCCCAGCCGCACCTGGCAGACCCCCGCCCCGCACATCCGATTGACGAGGTGCGGCGGCGGGCCAAGCACTCCCCCGCGCTCCTCCTCCGCCCGCGGGGCCACCACGAAGAACTGAGAACCCCCCACATGCTCGACTTCCAGGTTCCCCGGATCACCAGCGAATCCGTCGAGGACAACCGCGGCACGTTCACGATCGAGCCGCTCGACCGCGGGTTCGGCTACACGTTCGGCAACTCCCTGCGCCGCGTGCTGCTGTCGTCCCTGCAGGGCGCGGCCGTCACGAGCGTCCGGATCGAGGGCGTCGCCCACGAGTTCTCGACGATCAAGGGCGTCACCGAGGACGTCACGGACATCGTCCTGAACCTCAAGGACATCGTCTGCAAGATGCACTCCGACGCGACGGAAGTCGAGGCGCCCCTCGTCGTCACGGGTCCCGGGGACATCACCGCGAAGGACATCGACCTCCCCGCGGGCGTCGAGATCCTCAACCCCGACGTCCACATCGCGACGCTCGAGAAGAAGACGAAGCTCGAGCTCTACCTCACGATCGGCCAGGGTCGCGGCTACCGCCCCGCGGAGGACAACAAGTCCCCCGACCAGCCCATCGGCGTCATCCCGATCGACTCCATCTTCTCCCCGGTCCGCCGGGTGGCCTACGCCGTCGAGCAGGCGCGCGTCGGGCAGCGCACGGACTACGACAAGCTCACGCTCGACGTGGAGACGGACTCGTCCGTCGACCCGCAGGCCGCGCTCCGCGAGGCCGCGGAGATCCTCATCCAGCAGCTCGCGATCTTCACGGACCCCGACCGGGTCGAGGAGCTCCGGGCGGGGATGGGCGGCGGCGGCGCGCTGGACCAGGGCGGCGCTGCGGCGGCGGCCGGCGCCAACGGCGGCGCGGCGGCCGGCGGCCCCATGCACGACATCCTCATCGAGGAGCTCGAGCTGGGCGTCCGCTCCTACAACTGCCTCAAGCGCGCCGGCATCCAGACGGTCGGCGACCTCATCACGAAGTCCGAGGGCGAGCTCAACGCGATCCCGAACTTCGGCAAGAAGAGCATCGACGAGGTCATCGAGACCCTCCACAGCCGCGGCCTGAACCTCCGCGAGGACTAGGAAGCCCATGCGCCATCAGAAGACCCGCAACAAGCTCTCCCGCTCCAGCGCGCACCGCAAGGCGCTGCTCATGAACCTCTGCAAGGAGGTCATCGAGCACGAGCGCATCAAGACCTCCGAGGCGAAGGCCAAGGCCGTCAAGCCGGAGCTCGAGGAGCTCATCACCCTGGCCAAGCGCGGCGACCTCCACGCCCGCCGTCAGGCGCTCAGCGCCCTCGGCCAGGACAAGTACACCGTGCACAAGCTCTTCGAGGAGGTCGCCCCGCGCTACGCGGAGCGCCCGGGCGGCTACGCCCGCATCCTCAAGCTCGGGCCGCGGCGCTCGGACTCGACGGAGATGGTCTTCCTCGAGCTCGTGTAGCTCCGCAGCCCCTCGCTGCTGGTCGACGGCCGCCCTCCGGGGCGGTCGTCGTCGTTCTCAGGCCCCGAGCGCCTCCAGGGCGCGATCGACGTCCTCCTCCGTGGAGGGCAGGTGGCAGCTCAGGCGCGCGCGGCCCGCCCGGACGGAGGCGCGGATGCCCGCGGCCGCGAGGCGGTCCGCGGCGTCGGGGCGGTCGGCGATGACGATCGCGCTCCGGGAGGGCGGCAGGCCGAGGCCCGAGCGCAGGCGGTCCGCGAGCGCGACGGCGTGGGCGCCGACGGCCTCCACGCCCAGCTCGGCCACGAGCTCCGTCGCGGGCGCGGTCCCGGCCCAGGCGATCCAGGAGGGGGAGACGTCGAGGCGCTTGGCGGTGGCCGGCAGCCGGAGCGGCCCGCCGTAGCACGTGGCCCACGGCGCCTGGGCGGCGTACCAGCCGGCGGTGTGGGGCGTGAGGCGCTCCAGCGCGTCGGGGCGGACCGCCAGGAACGCCGTGCCGCGCGGGGAGAGCAGCCACTTGTAGGCGCCGCCGGTGACGTAGGCGAAGCGGGCCGCGCCGATCGGGAGCCAGCCCGCGGCCTGGGTGACGTCGAGCAGGACGTCCGCGCCGTGGTGGTCCGCGGCCGCGGCGAGCGCGTCGAGGTCCAGGACGCGGCCGTCCGCGGACTGCACGGCGCTCACGGCGACCAGGGCGGTCCGCGCGTCGATGGCCTCGACGAGCCGCTCGAGCGGCACCTGACGGACGTGGACGCCGCGCGGCTCCTGGGCCAGGAGGGGGAAGAGGACGGAGGTGAAGTCCCCCTCGGCGACGAGCACCTCCGCGCCCGCGGGCAGCGCGGCCGCGACGAGCCCGACGAAGACGGAGACGTTCGCGCCGCAGGCGACGTCCGCCGGGGCCGCGCCGACGAGGGTCGCCCACGCGGTGCGCGAGCGCTCGACGTCCTCGTCGCCCGCCGGCCCGTCGATCGTCCCGGTGCTCCAGGCGGTGACCGCCGCCTCGACCGCCGTGACGGCCGACCGGGGCGGGACGCCGCTCGTCGCGGCGTCGAGGTGGCCGCGGACGGGCACGAAGCGCTCCGCGATCGCGGCCTGCACGGTCAGGGGCATGGTCGTCGCCATCCCGGCACCGTCGCAGGCCGGCACGCGCGGCGCCAGGGGCTAGGGTCGCGCCATGAGCGAGGCGCGGAACGTCCTGGGTGGGGAGCTCGCGGTCTGCGGCATGGACCCGCTGACGGGCTGGACCCGCAGCGGGTGCTGCGAGACCGGGCCGGAGGACACGGGATCGCACACGGTCTGCGCCGTCGTGACCGAGGCGTTCCTGGGCTACTCGCAGGCCATGGGCAACGACCTCTCCACCCCGCGCCCCGGCTTCGGCGGCCTCCAGGAGGGGGACCGCTGGTGCCTCTGCGCGCCGCGCTGGCAGCAGGCGCTGCAGGACGGCGTCGCGCCGCCCGTGGTGCTCGAGGCCTCGCACGAGCGCGCGCTGGACGTCGTCGCGCTCGAGGACCTCCGCGCCCACGCGGCGGTCTAGGGTCCGCCCATGCGCCTGGTCCTGAACGTCCTCTGGCTCGTCCTGGCCGGCTTCTGGATGTTCCTGGGCTACCTCGTCGCCGCCGTGCTCTGCGTCGTCTTCATCGTCACCATCCCCTTCGCGGTCGCGGCGCTGCGCATCGGGCTCTTCGCCCTCTGGCCCTTCGGCCGCACGGTGGTCAAGCGGCCCTCGGCCGGTGCGGGCTCGACCGCGGGGAACGTCGTGTGGTTCCTCATCGCGGGCTGGTGGCTGACCCTCGGGCACGTCGTCACGGGGATCGCGCTCTGCTGCACGATCATCGGCATCCCGCTCGGCCTGGCGAACTTCAAGCTCGTCCGCGTCTCGCTCGTCCCGTTCGGCCGCGACATCGTCCCGGTCGACGGCGCGGCGCGCCTGGCCTTCGTCGCCTGAGCGGCGCCCCCCGTGGTCACGCGCCTGACCCTCGAGTACGACGGCACGGGCTTCGCGGGCTGGGCCGTCCAGCCCGGGCGCCGCACGGTGCAGGGCGTGCTCGAGGGAGCGCTCGGGACGCTGCTGCGCCGGCCCGTCGCGCTCACCGTCGCGGGCCGCACGGACGCGGGCGTCCACGCCTGGGGGCAGGTCGCGGCCTACGCCGGGCCGCCCGTCCGGCTGCGCTCGCTCAACGCGCTGATCGCGCCGGACGTCGTCGTCCGGGAGTGCGCCGAGGCGCCGGAGGGCTTCGACCCGCGGGGCGACGCGATCGCCCGGACGTACTGCTACTCCGTCCTCGCCCGCTCGACGCCCAGCGCCTTCGAGCGCACGACGCGGCTGCACTGGCCCTACGCCTGCGACCGGGACCTCCTCCACGCGTGCGCGGCGGCGCTTCCCGGCCGCCGGGACTTCACCGCGTTCACGCTCACGGAGACCCAGCACCGCTGGTTCGTCCGGGAGGTCGAGGAGGCGCGGTGGGTCGAGGACGGGGACCGGCTCGCGTTCTGGATCACCGCGGACGCGTTCCTGCGGCACATGAACCGCACGCTCGTGGGGACGATGCTCGAGGTCGCGCAGGGGCGGCGGAGCCTCGAGGGGTTCCGGGAGCTCCTGGAGGGCGCCCCGCGCGAGGCGGCCGGCCACACCGCGCCGCCGCACGGGCTCGCGCTCGCCGCGGTGCGCTTCAGGGCGCCCGCGGAGAGCTCCGCGCCTCCTGCGCGCGACGCGCAACATCCGGGCGACTTCCGCGCGCCGGACCGGCCCTAGAGTCGGGGGCATGCGCGTGCTGCTCACGAACGACGACGGGATCGAGGCCGACGGGATCCAGGCCCTGCGGCGGGCGCTGGTCGAGGTCCCCGGCGTCGACCTCGTCACGATCGCCCCGGACGGCAACCGCTCGGCCATCGGCCGCGGGATCACGACCCGGGACCCGCTCGCGGTGGAGCGCGTGGACTTCGAGGACGGCAGCCGGGGCTTCAAGACGAGCGGCACGCCGGTCGACTGCGTGCGCCTCATGGGGCTCGGGCTCGTCGGCGACTGGCGGGCGGACCTCGTCGTCGCCGGGATCAACCACGGGGTGAACCTCGGGGACGACGTGACGTACTCCGGGACGGTCGCCGCCGCGATGGAAGGGCTCATGCTCGGGCTCCCGGCCGTGGCGATCTCCCAGGGCTTCCGGCGCGGGGAGGGCGCGTGGGCGACGGAGGGCGACGTCTTCGACTTCACCCACTCCGCCCGCTTCGCCGCCCGCCTGGTGGAGGGCATCGAGGACGTCCCGCTGCCGCCGGGGGTCCTGGTCAACGTGAACGTCCCGGGTGGGGGTGCCCCCGAGGGCGTCGAGGTCTGCCGCCTGGGCAAGCGCATCTACCGCGACGAGCTCAAGCTCGACTCGGAGGACGGCGGCGTCCGCCGCTACTGGATCTACGGCACCGCGCCCTCGCACGAGGACGAGGAGGGCACGGACCTGCTGGCCGTGCAGGAGGGGCGCGTCGCGATCACGCCGATCCACATGGACTTCACCCACCACGACGGGCTCGGGCCGCTCTCGGCGGCGCGGCTGCACGACCTCCTCGAGCCCGCGGTGGAGGAGGTCGAGGGCTGAGCGCGGCGCGCGGAGGGGGCGCCCCGGAGGCCGCTCCGGGGTAGGAGCGGTGCATGCCCGCTCCGGACCAGGCCGCCACCGAGCCCGCCGCGCGCGCGGCCGAGCTGCGCGAGCAGCTGGCCCACCACGGGCACCGCTACTACGACCTCGACGACCCGGCGATCGCCGACGACGAGTACGACGCGCTGCTCGACGAGCTCCGTGGGCTCGAGGCGGCGCACCCGGAGCTCGGGACCCCCGACTCGCCGACGCGCAGGGTCGGCGGCGAGCCCGTGTCGGACCTCGCGAAGGTCGAGCACCTGCGGCCCATGCTCTCCCTGGCCAACGCGCGGACGGAGGAGGAGCTGCGGGCCTGGGTCGGGCGGATGCGCAACCACCTCGCGCGCGAGGGGATCGAGGAGCCCGCGTTCACCTTCGTCTGCGAGCCGAAGATCGACGGCCTCGCGATCTCGCTGCTCTACCGCGACGGGGTGCTCGAGCGCGGCGCGACGCGCGGCAACGGCGTGGTGGGGGAGGACGTGACCCACAACGTCCGCACGATCGGCGACATCCCCGAGCGCATCGAGGGCGCCCCCGCGCTGCTCGAGGTGCGCGGGGAGGTCTACATGTCCCTCTCGGACTTCGCCGCCCTCAACGAGCGGCGCGCCGCCGCGGGCCAGGGGACCTTCATGAACCCGCGCAACGCCGCCGCGGGCACGCTGCGCCAGCTCGACCCGAAGGCGGCGGCGGAGCGCCCGCTCTCCTTCTTCGCCTACCAGGTGGGCGTGGCCGAGGGGCTCGACTTGACCTCCCACCACGCGGGCCTGGAGTGGCTGCGCGGGCACGGGCTCCCGGTCAACGCGGAGATCGAGGTGCTGACCGACGAGGACGCGGTGGTCGCCCGCTGCCTGGCCTGGCAGGAGCGCCGGGCGGGCCTGGACTTCGAGATCGACGGCGTGGTCGTCAAGGAGGACGCGCTCGAGCTGCAGCGCCGCCTCGGGGTCGTCGGCCGCGACCCGCGCTGGGCGATCGCCTGGAAGTTCCCCCCGACGACGAAGGTCACGCGGCTGCTCGACATCACCTGGAACGTCGGGAAGTTCGGCGACCTGCACCCCTTCGCCGTCCTCGAGCCCGTCGGCGTCGGTGGCGTCACGGTGAAGCTCGCGACGCTGCACAACGAGGAGGACCTCGCGCGCAAGGACGTCCGCCCGGGCGACGACGTCATCGTCCTGCGCGCGGGCGACGTCATCCCGCAGGTCCTCTCGCCCGCGCCGCACACGGTCGAGCGCACGGACCGGACCGCGCCGCCGCGGCCGCCTGAGCGCTGCCCGGCCTGCGCCACGCCGACGGTCAAGCCGGAGGGCACGGTCTTCACCCGCTGCCCGAACCGCGCGTGCCCCGCCCGCCAGTGGCAGCTGCTCACCCACTTCGTCTCCCGTGGCGCGATGGACATCGACGGGCTGGGGGAGAAGCAGGTCGCGGCGCTGCAGGCGGCGGGCCTCGTGCGGATGGCGTCGGACTTCTACGGCCTGACGGTCGAGCAGCTCGTGCAGCTCGAGCGGATGGGCACCGCGACGGCGGAGCGCCTGGTGGCGAGGATCGCGGGCTCGCGCGACCGCCCGTTCGGCCGGGTCCTCTTCGCGGCGGGGCTCGAGGAGGTCGGGGAGATCACGGGCCGCAACCTCGCCCAGCACTTCCGCTCGCTCGACGCCCTCCTGGCCGCGGACGCCGAGGCCATCGCGGCGACGCCGGGCGTCGGGCCGAAGGGCGCCGCGCGCATCGCCGAGCAGCTCGCCGACCCCCAGACCCGCGAGCTCCTCGAGGCCCTCCGCGCGGCGGGGCTGCGCACGGAGGTCGAGGGGCCCGCCCCGGGCGAGGGCGCGCTCGCGGGGCGGACCCTCGTCCTGACCGGCACGCTCCCGGACCTGACGCGCGAGGAGGCGACGGAGCGCGTCCTGGCCGCGGGCGGCCGCGTCACGACCTCCGTCTCGAAGAAGACGGACTACCTCGTCGCGGGCGACGGCGCGGGCGGCTCGAAGCTCGAGAAGGCCGAGCGCCTCGGCGTGCCCGTCGTCGACGAGCCGGCACTCCTCGCGCTGCTGGCCGGCGAGGGCGCGGGCGCGGGCGCGGGGCGGGCGGCGCCGCCGCCGCGGAAGGCTGAACGTCGGTTCACCGCCAGGGGGTGGCGGTGAACCGACGCTCAGCTTCCCGCTCGCCCGGGAACGTGGGGCGCCGCGAGGGGGCCGTTCCGGGTCGCCTCGCCCTACATCGGCCCTCTCGCTGGAGCCCGGCGGGCGGAGATCGTCGCGAGAGGGCCGATCCGGGTTCCCGGAACCCACATCGGCCCTCTCGCGCTGCTCCGCGGTGCACCCGCGCGCCCAAGCGCGCGCCTCGCTCCGCGCGCGCCCAGGTCGCGCGCCCCGCTCAGCCGTAGCGCGCGAGGGTGGCGACCATGCGGTCCTCCACGGCCTTCGCGCCCGGGCCCACGCCGTTCTCGAGGAAGGAGAAGACGACTCCCCGGCCCGCGGTGGTCGTGCAGTAGCCCGAGAGGGCGGAGACGCCGCGCAGCGTGCCCGTCTTCCCGCGGCAGCGGCCCGCCGCGGCGGTGCCCCGCATCCGGCGGCTGAGGGTCCCGTTGCGGCCCGCGACGGTCAGGGAGTCGAGCCAGGCGTCCGCGGCGGGGGAGGTGCGCATGGCGAGCAGGAGCGTCACGAGCTGCCGTGCCGTCGTGCGGTTGCGGCGCGAGAGGCCCGAGCCGTCCACGTACGTCGGCCGGATGCCCAGCCCGCCGAGCGTCCGGCGCACGACCGCCGCCCCCGACGTCGTGGTGCCCGCGCTGCCCGAGCGCGCGCCGACCACCTTGAGCAGGAGCTCGGCGAAGAAGTTGTCCGAGGGCTGGTTCGTCGCCCGGGCCAGCTCGGCCATGGTCGGGGAGTCGTCCGTGGCCAGGGGAAGCGCCGTGAGCGCGTCCTCGGGGGCGGCGCCCGTCCGGGCGGCGCGCCCGAAGACGACGCCGCGGGCCTTCAGGAGCGCCTGCAGCCGCGCGGCCACGACGTGCGCCGGACCGCCGCCGTCGCTGACCCCGTGGCCGATCACGAGCCCGCCGAGCTGGCCGCCGAGGTCCAAGTCGGGCCGGTAGCCCGAGTCGACGGAGCCGCGGCGGGCGTCGAGCAGGGACTCGTCGCCGACCACGCCGCCCCGCACCCGGGTGACCCCCGTGTCGGCGACCTGGTCCGCGAGGCCCGCGAGGTCCGCGTTGGTGAAGCTCGGATCCCCCGCCCCGACGACGTAGAGGTCCTCCACGACGCCGTCCGCGCGCTCCGTGGCCTTCGGCCCGGTGTCGGGCAGCGTCGCCACGACGCGCGTCTCGAGCGTCTGCTCGGCGCCCTGGGTCAGCAGTGCGGTCGCCGTGGTGAAGAGCTTCTCGTTCGAGGCCGGGACCAGGCGGAGGTCCGGGCGGCGCGAGAAGAGGACCTCCCCCGTGTCGAGGTCGACGACGTGGGCGCCGGCGGCGGGGCCGAGGCGGTTCGTCTCGCGGGTCAGGGCGCGGCGGAGCGCCGGGGCGTCCAGCGCCTGCGCGACCGCGGGGGCGAGCAGCGCGAGCCAGGCGAGGACGAGCCCGGCGAGCGTTCGGAGCAGCGGCATCGGGGGATGGATACCAACGGGCCCGGCGGGGTTGCGGTGACGGTCTAGGCTCCTGCGCATGGGCAAGGTCGTCGAGCTGGACCCGCCGCACGGCCCGAAGGCCAAGCGCGCCCGCGGGCCGCGGACCCGCCGCCCGCCGCGCTCGCGCACGGCGCTGGTCCTCGGGGGCGGCGGCTTCACGGGCGGGGTCTACGAGATCGGCGCGCTCCGGGCGCTCGACCTGCTCTCCGTGAACAAGACGGTCAACGAGTTCGACGTCTACGTCGGCACGAGCGCCGGCGCGTTCGTCGCCTCCCTCGCGGCCAACGGCGTCACGCCCGAGGAGATGATGCGGGTCGTCAACCAGCAGGTGCCGACCCCGTTCCGCGACATCGACCTGGGCCAGCTCCTGCGCCCGAACCTCGTGGAGCTCGCGACGAAGGGCGCGCTGCTGCCCCTGCGGACCCTCGGCGTGCTGCGCGACCTCGCGACCCGCGGCGGCCAGATCTCCTTCATGGACCTCGCGCTCGGGATCGCCGAGGGCCTGCCGAGCGGCTTCTACTCCGGCCAGGGCATCGAGCACTACATGCGCACGGTGCTCTCCGACCCCGACCGCTCCGACGACTTCCGGATGCTCTCGAAGGAGCTCTACCTCACCGCCACGGACCTCGACACCTGCGAGCGCATCGTCCTGGGCTCGGAGGGCTGGGACGACGTCCCGATCTCGACCGCGGTCGCCGCCTCGACCGCGCTGCCCATGGTCTACGCGCCGATGAAGGTCCGTGAGCGCGAGCTCGTCGACGGCGGCCTGGTCTCCACGACGAACCTCGACATCGCCGTCGAGGCCGGGGCGAAGCTCATCGTCGTCATCAACCCGCTGGTCCCCTACGTCAACCCCTTCACGACGCAGCGCCAGGGCCTCTTCGGCACCCGGACCCAGCACGTCAGCGACATGGGCTTCCCGCAGATCGGCTTCCAGGCCTTCAAGCTCCTGGCCTACCAGCGGCTGCACGAGATGGCCAAGCAGTGGGAGGAGCGCTACCCCGGCGTGGACATCGTCCTCATCGAGCCCGAGCCCGACGACGCGCTCATGTTCCAGACGTCGATCATGGACTTCCGCTCGCGCACGGCGGTCGCCCGCCACGGCTTCGAGTCCGTGACGCTCAAGCTCGCGAACGAGTACGACGACTTCGAGGCGATCTGCACCCGCCACGGCATCGAGATCTCCGCGACGCGCGTCCGGAAGGTCATGAAGCACTTCGGCGCGGAGAAGGAGCACACGCGCGCGTGGCGCAAGATCCTCGAGCAGACGACGGGCGCGCTCCTGCGCCAGAGCTCCGGGACGGACTAGCCGGCCAGCAGGTGCCCGAGGACCAGGCCGTTGAACGCGGCGGGGTCCTCGCGGTGCGCGAAGTGGCCGACCCCCTCGAGCCGCGCGACCCGCAGCCCCGCGGTGAACCACGCCTCCTGCCCCTGGAAGACCTCCGGGCCGACGCAGCCGTCGTCCGCGCCGTGGACCTGCAGCGTCGGGACCCCGACGCGCCCGAGGGCGACCCGCCGGACGTCGGGGCGTGCGAGCAGCGGCATCCCGCGGTAGTAGCCGAGCGCCGCGGTCAGGCGGCCGGGCCCGAGCAGCCCGCGGCGCAGCTCGAAGAGGTCGGCCGGCGTCGGGTCCCAGGTCGGCGACCAGGAGCGGATGAGGTCGTCCAGCCAGGCCCAGTCGTTCCGGGGGATCCAGCGCTCCGCCGCGCCGGGCAGCTGGAACTTCGCCATGTAGCGCGAGCGCCAGAGCTGCGCCGCGCGCGGCTTGAGGAAGTGCGCCGTGTGCGGGACCGCAGCGGTCACGAGGCGGCGCACCCGACGGGGCGCGAGGTTCGCGGTCGCGTAGCCGACAACCGCGCCCCAGTCGTGGCCCACGACGTCGAAGCGCTCCTCCCCGAGGGCGTCGGCCAGCGCGAGGACGTCCCGCGCGAGGTCGAGCGGCGTCGTGCGCGCCCGGGGCGGCAGGCCGGACGGCGCGTAGCCGCGCAGCGCCGGCGCCACGCCCCGGAAGCCCGCGGCGGCGAGGTCGTCGAGCAGCGGCGCCCAGCCCCACAGCGCGTCGGGGAAGCCGTGGACGCAGACCACGAGCGGGCCGCTCCCGCGCTCGAGGTGGGCGAGCTCGACCTCGCCGGCGTGCGTCCGGTGGAGCTCGGGCTCGGCCATGCGGGGCAGCCTACGGGCGCTCCCATCCGCGAGGATCCGGCCCATGGACGTCATCGCGCTCCTCGGGCGGCTGCTCTTCGCCGCCGCCTTCCTCATCTCCCCGGCCGGCGTCCTCGCCCAGGCACCGCGCATCGCGGGCTCCCCGCTCATGCGCCGCTACCCCGCGGGCCTGGCGACCCTCCTCGTCCGGGCCACGGTCGTCGCCTCCCTGCTCGGCGGGGCGCTCGTCGCCCTCGGGCTCTGGCCGGACCTGGGCGCGCTGCTCCTGCTCGCCTTCCTCGTCCCGGTGACCCTGACCATGCACCGCTTCTGGGAGGTCGAGCCCGGCCTTCCGCGCAAGCAGAAGCGCGACGTCTTCCTCACGAACACGAGCCTCGCCGGCGCCGCCCTCTTCCTCTTCGCCGCGGTCAACCAGGCCCAGGACGTCGGCCTCGGCGTCCTCTCGACGCCGCTCTTCGGCCGCTTCTAGCGCGCGAGGCACCCCTCTCTGCTGGGGCTACGGCGCATCCGGCGGACCAGCGTCCCGGTCGGGGTCGGCACGGTCACCCAGATCACCGCCGGCACGGACCACACGTGCGCCATCAGGACCAACGGCACCCCCATCTGCTGGGGCGACCACTCCTACGGGCAGACGAGCATTCCCGCCGGCGTCGGCATCGTCAAGCAGATCACCGCAGGCGACCGGTACACCTGCGCGGTCGAGACCGACGGCACTCCGGTCTGCTGCGGTACCGATCAATATCAGCGAACGAGCGTCCCCGTGGACATCGGCACGGTCACGCAGATCGAAGCCGGCTTCTACCACGCGTGCGCGATCCAGACCGATGGCACTCCCGTCTGCTGGGGCAACTACGGCGACGGGCAGACGAGCGTTCCCGCCGACGCCGGCACCGTCACCCAGATCACCGCGGGCGCGTACCACACGTGCGCGATCAGGATCGACGGCACGCCGGTCTGCTGGGGCTACGGCGGCGACGGGCAGACGAGCGTTCCCGCCGACGTCAGCACCGTCACCCAGATCACCGCGGCGCGTACCACACGTGCGCGATCAGGACCGATGGCACGCCGGTGTGCTGTGTCGCCGCGGGCTCCGGGAGGACGAGCATCCCGGACGGAACGGGTACCGTCACCCAGATCACCGCCTTGAGTCGCACACCTGCGCCGTCAAGACCGATGGGGCAGCCGCCTGCTGGGGCAAGACGGCGACGGACAGGCAACGGTGCCCGCGGCGACGGGCCCTCGTCGCATCGCTCCAGGTCTCCGCCGGCTACGGCCACACGTGTGCGGTCAAGGCCGACGGCGCTCCCGTCTGCTGGGGTGACGACACCGACGGGCAGCAGACCGTGCCCACCGGACCGGCACGGTCACCCAGGTCTCCGCCGCCTCCCAGCACACGTGCACGGTCAAGACCGACGGCACCCCCGCGTGCTGGGGCGCGCGACCTGAACGGGCAGGCGACCGTGCCCCCCGGACTCGGGCCGGTCACCCAGATCACCGCCGGCGGTGACCACACGTGCGCGGTCAAGACCGACGGCACCCCCGCCTGCTGGGGCGACAACCGCTACGGGCAGACGATGGTGCCCGCCGCGACCGGCCCGGTCACGCAGATCGCCGCAGGCCGCCTCCACACGTGCGCGGTCAAGGCCAACGGCGTCCCCGTCTGCTGGGGTCCGGTCTCCAACACCCGGACGACCGTGCCCCTCACGCGGCACGGTCACCCGGATCACCGCCGGCTACGACCACACTTGCTCTACCAATACCGACGGCACCTCCACCTGCTCGGTCGACGACACGTTCGGCAGACGGACGTTGCCGACCGGGGCCGGCCCCTTCACGCAGATCACCTCCGGTGGCTACCACACTCGCGTCAAACCGACGGCACCCCCGTCTGCTGGCCGCAACGACTTCGACTGTCGACGCCCCGCCGGGACCGGCACGGTCACGCAGATCAGCGCCGGGACCTCCACACTGCGCGGGTCGACGGCCCGCAGCAGGCGCTCGCCGTGCTCGGGGCGGTGCGGGACCTGCACGCGCACGAAGTCCGGGTCGCCCAGCGGCCCGCCGCTCGCGACCACCACGCCCGTGCGCTCCATCCGCGCCGCGAGCTCCGCGCCCGCGATGCCGTTGGCCCGCAGCCAGAGGACGTTCGCCTGGGAGGGGGTGACCACGACGCCGTGGCGCTCGCGCAGCTGCTCCGTGAGCGTCGCCCGCGCGAGCGCGACCTGGCCGCCGCGCAGCCGCGCGAGCTCCCCCGCCGTGCGCAGCGCCTCCAGGGCGCCGGCCTGCGCGAGCTCGTCCAGGCCGAGCTCGGGCTCGAGCTGCTCGAGCAGCGGCTCGGCCCCGACGCCGCCGACGACGTAGCCCACGCGCAGCCCCGCGAGGCCCCAGGCCTTCGAGAACGTCCGGAAGACGAGCAGCCGCGGGAAGTCGTCGACGAGGCGCAGCGCCGCGTCGACCTCCTCCGCGTCGACGAAGTCCCGCAGCGCCTCGTCGAGCAGGACGACGACGCGCTCGGGCAGCGCGGTCAGCAGGCGGCGCAGCTCGCCCGTGGTGAGCAGCTCGCCCGTCGGGTCGTTCGGGTTCGCGAGCGCGACGATGCGCGTGCGGGGGTTGATCGCCGCGAGGATCGCGTCGACGGAGAACCCCTGCACGGGGACCGCGTGCCCGCGCGCGCGGCGGGCCATGAGCGGGTAGAGCGCGTAGCCCGGCCACGGGCAGACGAGCTCGTCGTCCGGCTCGAGCAGCGCCTGCGCGGCGGCGGAGAGCAGCTGCGCGGAGCCGTCCCCGACGACCAGGCGCGCGGGCGGGACGACGTGGCGGTGCGCGAGCTCCCCGCGGAGCTCCGTCGCGTGGCGGTCGATGTAGCGGTGCAGCCCCTTGCGCGCCGCGAAGGTGATCGCGTTGACGATGACGGGCGGGGGGTACTCGGGCCAGGTCGTCCGGGCGAGGTCGAGCGGCTCGACGCGGGCGAGCTCCTTCTGGCGGCGCTCCGCGGCCTCGGCGCGCTTGCCGACGTTGACCTCCTCCTCCGTCAGCGCCTCGTACTGCTTGTAGTGCTTGAAGAGCGGCACGCGCCCGCGGGTCAGCCCGTCGGGGCGAGCGTCGGCCCGAGCCCCGCGAAGCCCAGCAGCCAGATCGTGAAGGCCGTCGCGCCGATCGCGCAGGTCACCGCGAAGACCGGCGTCAGCGCGCCCTTGCGCTGGTCGTGCCCGGCGGCGCGCCGGATGAGGATCCACGTCTGGTCGATGCGCTTGAGCAGCGCGAGGCCGCCGAAGAGCAGCGCCATGATCACCGCGAAGCTCGCGATGAGCGAGAGCCCGATGTTCTGCGTCTCGCCCTGCACCTGCCCGCCGACCCAGAGCCCGAGCGCGGGGATCGGCCCCCAGAACATGAGGTTCAGGACGACCATGCAGACCAGGACGAAGGCCGCGACCGCACCGTCGACGCGACGGCGGACGGGGCTGCCCTGCTTGATGAGGGCGCGGTAGCGGACGGGGGCGGTGCCGGGGCGCCGCCCGACGAACATGCCGCCGTTGTCGGTGGGGTCCGTGCGCATGGCAGAGAGCGTAGCCCCGCGGATGCGCCACCCGGCGCACCCGCGGTGGGTCCTGACTAGCCCGCGTAGAGCGCGTCGAAGCGCTCCGCGTACTTCTCGTTGACGATGTTCCGCTTGACCTTCAGCGTCGGGGTCAGCTCGCCCGTCTCCTGGGAGAGGTCGTGGTCGAGGATGAAGAAGCGCTTGACCTGCTCCACCTGCGCGTAGCGCTGGTTGGCCCGGTCGAGCACCTCCTGCACGAGCGCGTGGACCGCGGGGTGCTGGGCCAGGGCGGTGATCGAGCGGTCCTCGATGCCCTCGGCCTCGGCCCAGGGCACGATCTCCTCCTCGTCGAGGGTGATGAGCATGACGGGGTAGGGGCGCCGGTCCCCGTGCATCATCGCCTGGGAGACCCAGCGCGACTGCTTCATGTCGTTCTCGAGGTTCGCGGGGGTGAGGTTCTTGCCGCCCGCGGTGATGATGATGTCCTTCTTGCGGCCCGTGATGGAGAGGTAGCCGTCCGCGTCGAGGCTGCCGAGGTCGCCCGTGTGCAGGTAGCCGTCCTCGACGGCACCGAAGGAGGCGTCGGCCTTCTTGTGGTAGCCCGCGAAGATGTTCGAGCCCTTCACGCAGGACCTCGCCGTCCTCCGCGATCCTCACCTCGACGCCGGGCAGGGCGCGGCCGACCGTGCCGAAGCGGTGGCCCCCCGGGACCTGGGAGGTGGCGACCGTCGCGGTCTCCGTCATCCCGTAGCCCTCCATGACCGGGACGCCGCAGGCCCAGAAGAACTCGAGGATCTCGTGGGCGATGGGCGCCGCGCCGGTGCTGGCCTGCTTGAGGCGGCCGCCGAACGCGTTGCGGACGTTGACGAAGAGCTTCTCGTCGAACTGCTCGTAGGCCTCCTGCAGCTCGGCCGGGACCTCCTCGCCGGCCGCCCGGAGGTCCTGCACCTGGCGGCCGACCGCGACGGCCTTCGTGAGGAGCTCGGGCTCCACGTTGCCCGTCACCAGCGTGTAGATCTTCTCGAAGATCCGCGGGACCGAGGGCAGGTAGGTGGGCCTGGTCGCGACGAGCTCGCCGACGATCTGCTTCGTGTCGCCGCCGAAGTACGCGATGGTCCCGCCGATGTCGACGCTCAGGAGCTGCACGAGCAGCGCGTAGGAGTGCGCGAGCGGGAGGTAGAGGTAGGTGACCTCCTCCTCGTCCTGGCCCAGCACGCCCATCTCGAGGCACTTGTCCACGACGGAGCGGTAGTTGCCGTGGGTCAGGACGCAGCCCTTGGGCGGCCCCGTCGTGCCCGAGGTGTAGATGAAGGTGAAGGGGTCCTCGGGCTTGACGGCCGCGGTCCGCTCCTCGAGCTCGGCGACATCGCGGCCCCGGCCGCGCTCGCGCAGCGCGTCGAGGGTCGTCGTGTGCTCCGGCGCCCCCTCGGCCACCATCGTCACGATCGCCTCGAGGGTCGGGACCCGGTCGCGCACCGCGTCGACCTTCGCGACCTGCGCCGCGTCCTCGCAGACGATGAAGCGCGCGTCGGAGTCCGCGATGACGTAGGCGCACTCCTCGGGGGAGTTCGTCTGGTAGATCGGGACGACGACGGCGCCCGCGGCGGTCAGCGCGTAGTCCGCGTAGCTCCACTCGGGACGCGTCCCGGCGAGGATGCAGACCCGGTCCCCCGGCGCCACCCCGAGGTCGAGGAACCCGCGGCCGAGCTCGGAGACGATCGTCCCGACTTCCGCGTAGGTCGTGCCCTCCCAGGCGTCGCCCACCTTGCGCAGGACCGCGACCCGGTCGGCGTGCACCTCGGCCGCGCGGCCGAGCAGGTCGGCGATCGTCGTCGACCCCGTGGTCGTGCGGGCGGTTCCGGCTTCCATCGTTGGCGCTCCTCCTCCTGGGGTGACCCTGCTCTCCTGCGGGCGATGCTACCCCGGCCCGTCAGATGGGGTTCGGGATCTCGACGAACTCGTGCCGCAGCCCGAGCTCGGCGGCCAGCAGCTCGCCCAGGCGCTGCACGCCCAGGCGCTCCGTGGCGTGGTGGCCCGCGGCCAGGAAGGAGATCTCGTGCTCCCGGGCGAGGGCGGCGCAGCGCTCCGCCGGCTCCCCCGTGAGGAAGGCGTCCAGGCCCAGGGCGATCGCCGCGGGGAGGTCGTCCGCCGCGGCGCCCGAGCAGATCCCGAGGCTGCGCACGCGCTCCGGGCCGTGGAGCAGCGCGAGGACGTCCTCCCGCTGCGTCACGCGCTGCACGCGCGCGAGGAGCTCCTCCCGGGCGATGCCGTCCCCCTCGAAGCGGGCGACGACGCCGATGGGCGCCCCGCCGTGGGGGAACGCCGCCTCCCAGCTCGCCGCGCCGAGCTCCTGGGCCAGCCGGGCGTTGTTCCCGTGCTCGGGGTGGCCGTCGAGCGGCAGGTGGTAGGCCGCCACCGCGATCCCCCGGTCGAAGAGGAGCTGGAGGCGGCGCTTGCGGACCCCGTCGAGCCCGAGGGGCTCGCCCTTCCAGAAGAGCCCGTGGTGTGCGAGGACGAGGTCCGCGCCGAGCTCCGCCGCGCGCTCGAAGAGCGCGAGGTGCGCCGAGACCCCCGTGACGACGTGGCGGACGGCGTCGGGCCCGGGCACCTGCAGCCCGTTGGGGCAGTAGTCCGTCCAGCGCTCGGGCTCGAGCAGCTCGTCGAGGAAGGTGATGACGGAGGAGACGGGGACCATGGCGGCGGGGTGCCGGGACCACTTGTTGCCGACGTTCACCAACGCTACCCTTCCCGGGCGGATGCACGAGGTCACGGTCGACCCGGCGCGCCGCTCTTGAGCATGGCGATCCTCGCTCCCCCAGAGCCCTCGGCGGCCGCGACGATGCGGAGCCCGGTCGGCCTCACCGACGCCGAGCTCGTGGCCGACGTGCGCCGGGGCTCCGATCGCGCCTTCGAGGAGCTCTACGCCCGGTACCACCGCCGGATCGCGGCCTACGTGCACGGGATGGTCGGCGACTACGGCCGGGCGGAGGACATCGCCCAGGACGTCTTCATGTCGGCCCTGCGCCGCATGCGCGACACGGACCGCGAGATCGCCTTCAAGCCCTGGCTGTACGAGATCGCGAAGAACGCGTGCATCGACCAGTTCCGCCGGGCGCGCCGCACCCAGGAGGTCTCCTACGACGCCGACGAGGGGCTGGGTGGCGCGGACTACGGGCGCCTGGTCGCCGTCGGGCCGCTGCCGGACGCCGCCGTGGACCAGAAGATGGCCATCGACAACCTCCGGGGGGCGTTCGGGGGCCTGAGCGCGACCCACCACGAGATCCTCGTCATGCGCGAGCTCGAGGGGCTGAGCTACCGGGAGATCGGCAAGCGCCTCGGGATGAGCCGCGCGTCGGTGGAGTCGACGCTCTTCCGCGCCCGCCGCCGCCTCGGCGAGGAGTACCAGGAGCTCGTCTCGGGCGAGCGCTGCCTGCGGGTGCAGGACATCATCGTCGCGGCGGGTGCCGCGGTGCCCGGGGTGCGCGACCAGCGCCGCATGGCCGCCCACCTCTCCCACTGCCAGCCCTGCCGCCGCCACGCGAAGGTCGCGGGCCTCGACGCCGCCGCCCTGGTCGCCCCGCGCGGGGTCCGGGCGAAGATCGCGGCGCTCGTCCCGCTGCCCGCGTTCCTGCGCCGCCGGTGGTTCGACGAGGAGCTCGCCCCGGCCACCGCGAACCACCACGTCGGCACCCTCGCGCAGCTCACCGCGCAGCTCGGCTCCTCCGTGGACCCGGCCGTCGCCTCGTGGGCGAAGGCCGCCGGCATGGCCGCGGTCCTCGCCGCGGCGGGCGTGACGGGCGGCGCCGCGGTCACGGACGAGACCCGCACGGACACGCTCGGGCGCCCGGGAGCCGTGGAGCGTCCCGTGGAGGTCCGGGCCACCGCCGCGCCGCGGCCCGTCCGCGCCGCGCGTGCGGCGGGCACCCTCGCGGTGTCGGGCGTCCCGCTGACCGCCACGGCCGCCCCGACGCGCCTGCCCGCCGCGGCCCCGGCCGCGCGGGGCACCACCGCGAAGGGCGCCCCCGCGGCGTCCGGCTCCCCCGGGGCCGCTCCCGGGGGCCCGACGCCCCCCGGCGCGGGGGTGGTCCCGGGCGCACCGACGCCCCCCGCTCCCGAGTCGAGCGACCTCACGGACCGCCTGGATCCCTCGAAGTCGCCGACGGGCTCCGGACGCCCCGGCGGCTCCTCGAACGGCGTCGCCGTCCCCGACGAGGTCACGACGGCCGCGGCCGGCCTCGACCTGATCCTCGGCGACGGGGACAAGGCGCAGCTCGAGGACGCCGCCGCGGCGGCCGCGAAGGCCACGCAGGACGCCGGCGCCGCCGTCGGCAGCGCCCTGCTCGGCGGCTGAATGGCGCCCGAGCCCGATCCCTTCGTCCAAGGGCTCACGGACACGAGCCTCTACTCCATCGGGGCCTACTTCTCCGACCGGCACCCCGAGCTGGTCGACGAGGTGCTCGCCCAGAGCGAGGAGATCGAGCGCGACGGGCTGCAGCGCTGGGCCGCCGGGGACGGCACGGGGGTCGAGCAGGCCTTCCAGACGCTCATGACCGGCCTGGCGATCCGGTACTTCCGCGCCGTCACGGCGGACGCGGCGTAGCTGGCGCCGGGCGCCACGCACTTCGGGCTGCGACGCGTCATACTGGAGGGGCATCGGGGCGTGGCGCAGCCTGGTAGCGCGCGCCGTTCGGGTCGGCGAGGTCGGAGGTTCAAATCCTCTCGCCCCGACTGCCAGCAGGTCCAGATCCCGACGAGAGGGCCCGCCTGTGCGGGCCCTTCTTCGTTCCCGGGGCGGCGTCAGGCCGGGGCGGGGACCTCGCCCGGGTCCGCGAACGCGCCGGGCTCGCCGGTCATCGCGGCGGTGACGGCGGCGATCTGGTTCGGGGAGCCCATGAGCGCGGTCTGCAGCTCGGACTCGAGCAGCAGGGCGTCGCGCGCGGGCATCCCGCCGGCCCACGAGCGGTCGTAGAGCTCCTTCGCGGCGCGGATCGCGTCGGGGGAGCGGCCCGCGATGTCCGCCGCGAGCTCCTGGGCCGCGGCCAGCGGGTCCGCCGCCACGAGGGTCACCAGGCCGAGGCGCTCGGCCTCCTCCCCGCTGACCCGGCGGCCCGTGAACGTGAGCTCCTTCGCGCGGTCGACCCCCACGAGGCGGGGGAGGGTCTGCGTGATCCCCATGTCGGGGACCAGGCCCCACTTGACCTCCATGACCGAGAGGCGCGCGTCGGGCGCCGCGATGCGCAGGTCCGCGCCGAGCGCGATCTGGAGCCCGCCGCCGAAGCAGTTGCCGTGGACGGCCGCGATGACGGGGGCGGGCACGGCCATCCAGTCGACCGCGACGCGCTGGGCGAGGTTCGCCTCCTCGCCCCCCGGGCGGCCCATGAGGTCGTCGACGGTCATGGGGCCGGACATGAAGCTCGCGACGTCGAGCCCGGAGCAGAAGCTCTTGCCCTCGCCGTGCAGGACGACGGCGCGCACCCCGGGCTCCGTGCGCAGGCGCAGCGCGGCCGCGGCGATCCCCTCGAACATGCCCGCGTCGAGCGCGTTGTGCTTGTCGGGCCGGGTGAGGGTGACCGTCGCGACGTGGTCGCGGACCTCGATGCGGACGCGCTCGGAGCTCATCCCGGGATCGTATTCGGCGAGGATGGCCCGATGGACCACCAGCTGCGCATCTACCAGGTCGATCCCGCCCGCCGTGACGACTTCCTCCTCCTGTGGCGCGACCACGTCGTCCCCGCGCGGGCCGCGCACGGCTTCGAGGTGGTCAGCGCCTACGTGAACCCCGAGGACTCCGAGTTCGTCTGGGTCGTCCGCCACCCCGGGGACTTCGCCGCCGCCGACGCCGCCTACTACGACAGCGCGGAGCGCGCGGCGCTGCCCTGGGACCCGAAGGAGGCGCTCACGGGCGTCGAGACCCGGATGCTCGAGGCGGTTCCGCTGCCCTAGGAGCAGGCCCTAGAGGCCGTAGCCCTCGAGGAGGTGCAGCCAGACCTCCGAGCGGGTGGGGAACGGCGCGACCGCGTGCCAGAGGTCCTCGAGCGGGACCTGCCCGACCACCGCGAAGGTCGCGGCCTGCAGGAAGTCCTGGACCTCCGCGCCCGTGAACGTCGCGCCGACCACGACGCCGCGGTCCTCGTCGACGACGATCCGGGCGGTCCCCTCCGCGTCGCGACCCCAGAAGGAGCCGCCCGCGTTGGCGGAGGTCCCGACGTCCACGTG
The DNA here is from genome assembly GCA_963844155.1 of uncultured Solirubrobacteraceae bacterium. Lineage (GTDB taxonomy): Bacteria > Actinomycetota > Thermoleophilia > Solirubrobacterales > Solirubrobacteraceae > Paraconexibacter. The sequence continues at coordinate 523,690 of CAWJMY010000001.1, read as the reverse complement.
GCGGACGCGCAGCCCCGCCTCCTCGGCCGCCGCGAGCGTCAGCCCGACCGCGGCGACCTGCGGTGAGGTGAACGTCACCCGCGGCGCGCCGTGGCCGTCCCCGCGCTCGTAGAGCCGCGCGGGCTTGCCGAGCAGCGCGTCGGAGGCGATCCGCGCCTGGTGCTTGCCCATGTGGGTCAGCAGCGCGCGGCCGTTCGCGTCACCCACGACGACGAGCCACGGGTGGGTCGTCGAGCGCAGCTGGTCGTCCGTCTCGAGGTAGGCGCCCGGCTCGAGCCCGATGGTCTCCAGCCCGAGGTCGTCCGTGAGCGGCCGCCGCCCCGTGGCGGCCAGGAGCTCGTCGGCCTCGACGGAGGTCCCGTCGTCGAGCTCGAGGGTCACCGGCCCGCCGGGCACGGGGCGCGAGACCGCCGTGGCCCTCGTGCCGCAGCGCACGTCGACGCCCGCCGCGCGGAGCCCGGCCTGCACCTGCTCGGCCGCGAAGGGCTCCTCCTTGCCGAGGACCTGCCCCGAGGGCTCGAACAGCGTCACGGTGCTCCCGAGGGTCGCCCAGGCCTGCGCCATCTCGCAGCCCACGACCCCGCCGCCGAGCACGGCCAGGCGCGCCGGGACCTCCTTCGCGACCGTGATCTCCCGGTTCGTCCACGGCTCGGCCTCGCGCAGCCCCGGGATCGGCGGCAGCGCGGGGAAGGAGCCCGTCGCGACGACGACCGCCTTGCGCGCGGTGAGCTCCACGTCGCCCGCGGCCACCGTCCGCTCGCCGGTGAAGCGGGCGTGGCCGCGGACGAGCGTGATGCCCTGGTCCTCGAGCCACGGCAGCTGCGCGTCGTCCGAGAGCCCGTGGACGATCTCGTCGCGGCGGTCGAGCACCGCCCGGACGTCGAGCTCCCCCGTGACGGCCTCGGCGGCGCCGGGCACCCGGCGGACCTCCGCGAGCGCCTCGGCCGGGCGCAGGAGCGCCTTGGAGGGCATGCACGCCCAGTAGGAGCACTCCCCACCGACCAGCCGGTCCTCGACGATCGCGACGTCGAGGCCGGCCGCGGCCAGCCGGCCCGCGAGGACCTCACCGGCGGGTCCGGCGCCGACGACGACGACATCATGCTCCTGCTGCGTCATGTGCACTCCGAGGGGTTGGGGGCGTGCGATCCTGGGGTGATGCTTGCAGTCCCCCATGCCCGGTCGTCCGTGACAGCCCTCCTCGGTGCCGCGCTCGTGGCGCTCACGGGGTGCGGGGACACCGCGGACCGCGGTGCGGGCACGACGGACCGGGCGTTCCCCGCGGCGGGCGGCACCGCCACGGCGGCGCCCGACGCCCCGTCCGGGACCGCCGCCAAGAGCGGCGTGCGGCTCGTCCCCGTGGGGCGCTTCACCGCGCCGGTCTACGTCGCCTCCCCGCCCGGGGACGCGCGGCGCCTCTTCGTCGTGGAGCAGGCGGGGCGCATCCGCATCGTCCGGGGCGGCAAGACGCTGCCGGCGCCCTTCCTGGACATCCGCGACCTCGTGACCAGCGGTGGCGAGCAGGGCCTGCTCTCCGTCGCGTTCGCCCCGGACTACGCCGAGACGGGCCGCTTCTACGTCTACTACACGGACGGGGCCCAGAAGCAGCGGGTCGTCGAGTACCGCCGCCGCACGGCCGAGCAGGCCGACCCCGGCTCGCGCGCGCCTGGTCCTGCGGATGGACGACCCGCAGTCGAACCACAACGGCGGCCAGCTCCTCTTCGGCCCCGACGGGAAGCTCTTCGTCGCGACGGGGGACGGCGGCGGGGCCAACGACCAGCACGGGGCGCGCGGGAACGCGCAGGACCTCGGCTCCCTCCTCGGCAAGCTCCTGCGGATCGACCCGCGGGCGCGCGGCGGCAAGCCCTACACCGTCCCGGCCGACAACCCCTTCGTGGGCCGCTCGGGCGCGCGGGGCGAGGTCTGGGCCTACGGCCTGCGCAACCCCTGGCGCTTCTCCTTCGACCGCAGCACGGGCGACCTCACGGTCGCGGACGTCGGGCAGGACGCGGTGGAGGAGGTCGACCACGTCGACGGCCCGGGGCGGGGGGCGAACTTCGGCTGGCGGCCCCTCGAGGGCAAGCGGGTGAACTTCGAGGGCGAGCCGGCGCCCGGCGCGATCGACCCCGTGATCCAGAAGACGCACTCCAGCGGCTGGTGCTCCATCACGGGCGGCTCCGTCGTCCGCGACCCCGACGTGCCGGCGCTGCGCGGGAAGTACGTCTACGGCGACTTCTGCCAGGGCCGGCTGCGCGCCGCGACCCTGCGCCCCGGCCGCGCCTCGGCCGACCGGCAGCTCCCCTTGAAGGGGATCGAGGCGCTCTCGAGCTTCGGGGAGGACGCGCGGGGCCGCGTCCACGTCGTCTCGCTCGCGGGCCCGGTCTACCGGCTGGCCGCGGGCTGAGCCGCGGGCTCGGCGCGCCGCAGCCGGGCCCGCGCGCGCCACGGCGTCGGCGCCGCGGGGCCCTCGACCCGGAGCACGTCGAACGCGGCCTCGAGGTCCCGCCCGACCTCCACGACGTCGGGCACGACCTCGGCGTCGGCGGTCAGCCCCACGTGCAGCCGGCCGGCGTAGGAGATGCAGCCGATCGTCAGCGCCCGGCCCGCGGGCACGGGGACGGAGGGGAAGAGCGCCTGGAGCTCCCGGCCCGAGGACCTCGAGGGTGACGGGCGGGCCCGGGACGTTCGAGACCACCACGGCGTAGTCCGTGGCGCCGGCGATCGCCCGCGTGAGCGTCCGCTGCGCGGGCCCCGGCAGCCGGTCCGCGGCGCGGGAGAGCGCGTCGAGCGGGGCCGCCGCCCCGGCGGCCTTCACCGCGCGGGTCGCGTCGCGGACGCGGCGCAGGGCGGTGATCGGGTCGCGCTCGCCCACGGGGAGCTCGAGGGGCACGAGGGAGATCCGGTTGCCCAGCGCCGCGGCGCCCCCGGCGCCGCGGACGTTCACGGGGATGAGCGCCTTGAGCGTCGTGGGCGCCTCCCCGCGGCGCCGCAGCGCGCTGCCGAGCGCGGAGGAGGACGCCGCCAGGAGCACGTCGTTGACCGTCGCGCCGTGGCGCCGGCCCGCGGCGCGGACCCCCGCGAAGTCCACCTGCGCGGTCGCGACCTCCCGGCGGGCGCTCCGGGTCTGCTGCAGGCTCGTGGCGGTGCCGCGCTGCGCGAGGGCCTCGAGCGCCCCCGCGGCCTCGCGCAGCGGCGCGCCGCGCAGCCCCCGGGCGAGGTCGAGCGCGAGGTGCGCGCCGCCCGCGACCGTGCTCTGCGGGGAGGGGAGCGCGGGGACCCAGCCGCGCCGCGGGCGGGCCGGGCGCCAGGGCTCGGGCAGCCCCCCTTCGGGCGCAGGGCCGAAGAGCAGCAGGGCGACCTCCATCGCGGCGATGCCGTCCACCAGCGCGTGGTGGGCCTGGCCCGCGAGGGCGAAGCCGTCGGCCAGCCCGCGCACGAGGAACATCCGCCAGAGCGGCATCGTGGGGGCCAGGGGCTGGGAGAGCAGCGCGCCCGCGACGTCGCGCAGGGCGGCCGCGCCGCCGGGCGCCGGGGCCGAGACCGCGTGGACGTGCGCGTCGAGGGTGAAGCCCGGCGCGTCCTCCCAGCTCGGGCCGCCCAGCCCGAGCGCGGGCTGCACGACCCGCTGGCGGAAGCGGGGCACGAGGTGCAGGCGCGCCTCGAGGTGGCGCCGGAGCTGCGCGAGCGGCGGCGGGCTCCCCGCGAAGCGCATCGTCCAGCCCACGTGCAGGGGCGCGGTCGGCGTGTCGAGCGCGAGGAAGGAGGCGTCGAGGGCGCTGAGGCGTTCCGGGGCGGCGATGCTCCAAGGGTGCCAGACCCCGGCGCGGCGGGGGACGGACCCGCGGTCGGGCGAACAGCGCCCGTCCGGCCGGGTGGGGCGGCGGGCGGGGTAGCGTCCGCGACGTGCGGATCGACCACCTCCTCGCGGGCAACCCCGGCCCCTTCACGCTCGAGGGGACGAACACGTACGTCGTCTCGGAGCCCGCGGGCACCTGGGTCGTGGACCCCGGGCCGGACCTCGCGGAGCACCTCGACGCGGTCGCCGCGGCGGTCCGCGACGGCGAGGGGCCGTGGCGCGGGGTGCTGCTCACCCACGACCACGCGGACCACGCCGAGGGGGTCCCCGGGCTGCTCGCGCGCGCCGGCGACGCGCCGGTGCACGCCGCCCGGGGCGCGGACGTCCTGCTCGCCGACGGGGAGGCGCTCGGCCCCTTCCGGGTCGTGGCGACGCCGGGCCACAGCACGGACCACCTCGCCTTCGTCGCGGGGGCCGCGCTCTTCAGCGGGGACAGCGTCCTGGGCCGCGGCTCCGTCTTCGTCTGGCCCTCTCCCGGCGCGCTGCGGGGCTACCTCGCGGCCCTCGCGCGCCTCGAGGCGCTGGACCTCGGCGCCCTGCACCCGGGCCACGGGCCCGTCGGCGGCCCCGCGGGCGAGCGCCTGGCCGAGTACCGGGAGCACCGCCTCGCGCGCGAGGCCCGCCTGGTCGCGGCGCTCGACGCGGGCCACCGCGGGGTCGAGGAGCTGCTCGACGCGGCCTGGAGCGAGGTCCCCGACGTCCTGCGCCCGGCCGCGGCGGTGACCCTCGCCGCCCACCTGGACAAGCTCCGGGAGGAGGGCCGGCTGCCCGACGGGGTCGCGCGCCCGCCCGTCCCGGACGAGCCGCGGCCCGTGTAGCGTCGGCGCCCATGGCGCCGGAGCAGAAGGTCACCTACTGCCGGATCTGCGAGGCGGCCTGCGGGCTCGTCGCCACGGTCGAGGACGGGCGGGTCACGAAGCTCCGGCCCGACCCGGACCACCCGCTCTCGCAGGGCTGGGCGTGCCCGAAGGGCATCGCGATGCTGCAGGTCCACGAGGACCCCGACCGCGTGCTCCACCCCCTGCGCCGGCAGCCCGACGGGAGCTTCGCCCGCGCGGGGTGGGACGAGGCGCTCGACGCGATCGGGGAGCGCCTGCGCGGGGTCATCGCGGAGCACGGGCCGACCTCCGTGGGCTGGTACCTCGGCAACCCGGGCGCGTTCTCCTACTCCCACCCCATCTGGGTCAAGGGCCTGCTCGACGCCCTCGGCTCGCCCCACTTCTACAACGCGAACTCCCAGGACGTCGCGAACCGCTTCGCCGCGAGCGCGCTGCTCTACGGCACCCCGGCCGTCGTGCCGATCCCCGACCTGCCCCGCACCTCCTTCCTGCTCGTGGTCGGGGCCAACCCGCTCGTCTCGCACGGCAGCCTGCTCACCGCGCCGAGGATGAAGGACCACCTGAGGGGCATCGTCGCCCGTGGGGGCCGCGTGGTCGTCGTCGACCCGCGGCGCTCGGAGACGGCGCGCGCGTTCGAGCACGTCGCGATCACGCCCGACACGGACGCGTGGATGCTCCTCGGGCTGCTCCACGTCCTCTTCGCGGAGGGCCTCGTCGACGAGGCGGCGCTGCGCGCGCAGGCCAGCGGCAGCGGCTGGCTGCGCGCGGCCGTCCGGCCGTTCTCCCCCGAGGCCACGGAGGGGCGCACGGGCATCGCGGCCGCGGAGCTGCGCGCGCTCGCCCGGGCCTTCGCGGCCGCCCCGGGCGCCGCGGCCTACGGCCGCACGGGCTCCTGCCTCGGCCGCTTCGGCACCCTCGTCGCGTTCCTGCTCGACGCGGTGAACCTCGTCACGGGGAACCTCGACCGGGCGGGCGGGAGCGTCTTCGGCACCCCGCCCGTCTCCCTCGACGAGCTCGCGGAGGAGATCGGCGCGGACACCTACGGCGCCGCCCGCTCGCGGGTCGGGGGCTTCCCCGACGTCCTCGGGGCGATGCCCGCGTCGCTCATCCCGCAGGAGATCACGACCCCCGGCCCGGGCAGCCTGCGGGCCTTGTTCGTCTCCGCGGGCAACCCCGCGCACAGCTGCCCCGACGGTGCGGCGTTCGAGGCCGCGCTCGGGGAGCTCGACCTCCTCGTCGGCCTGGACCTCTACGTCAACGAGACGAACAAGCACGCGGACTGGATCCTCCCCGCCACGACGTTCCTCGAGCGCGAGGACCTCCCGCTGGCGATCCTCGCCCACTACGTCCAGCCCTTCGTGCAGTGGACGGAGCCCGTCGTCGCGCCCGCGGGGGAGGCCCGGCAGGAGTGGGAGGTCGTCGACGCCCTCGCCCGCCGGATCGGCGTCGTCCCGAGCTCGGACCCGCGCATCCGCAGGCTCGGGAAGCTCGGGGTGCGGCTGCGGCCGCGCCTGGTCATCGACCTCCTGCTGCGCCGGGGCGGGACCTCCCTGCGCGAGCTCCGGCGGGCGCCCCACGGGGTCGTCCTCGCCGACGCGCTGCCGACGGGGGTGCTCCCGCGCAAGCTGCGCCACGGGTCGGGCCGCGTCCGCCTGGACCCGGCGCCCGTGGTCGCGGAGGTCGCGCGGCTGGCCGCCGACGGCCCGGGCGATCCCGCGTTCCCGCTGCGCCTCGTCGGGCTGCGCGAGCTGCGCTCCCACAACTCCTGGATGCACAACGCGCCGAAGCTCATGGCGGGCGGGCGTGAGCACGCGGCGCGGGTCGCGCCCGCCGACGCGGAGGCGGCGGGCCTCACCGACGGCGGCCGCGCGCTCCTGCACTCGGAGCACGGGCGGATCGAGGTCGCCGTCCGCGTGACGGACGAGATGGCGCCGGGCGCGGTGGCGGTGCCGCACGGCTGGGGGCACGCGGGGGGCTGGCAGCGCGCCAACGCGGCAGGCGGGACCAACCCCAACGCCCTCGCGGGCGCCCGGGTCGAGGACCTCGAGCCCCTTGCGGGCATGGCCTTCTTCAACGGGATCCCCGTCCGGCTCGAAGCGCTGGCATGATGGCGCGCCGCCGCTCCGCCTTAACCCAGCTTCACGTTCGTGCTGTCTCATGCGCCCATGACCTCCAGCGCCAGTCCCAGCGTGGGTGACACGACCCAGATCGGTGCCATCCCCCTCGTGGGCCATGCGACCCGCAGCCGGGCGCTGCACGTCCCGAAGCTCGAGGCGGGCGAGTACCTCGCGATCGAGGACGGCGGCGAGGTCGTCGTGGTCCGGCTCGACCAGGACGTCACCCACATCGGGCGCGCGTTCTCCGCGGACATCCGCCTCGAGGCCGCCGCGGTCTCGCGGCGCCACGCGCTCGTGACCCGTGAGGAGGGGAAGGTCTGCGTCCTCGACGACCGCTCGGTCAACGGCGTGTGGCTCGACGGGGAGCGCGTCGAGCGCGCGGAGCTGCAGCCCGGCGACCGCTTCACGGTCGGGGGCATCACCCTGCAGTTCGTCCGGATCCCCTGAGTCGGAGCGCCTCTCACAGGCGCGCTCGGTCGGTATTGGACGGACCACCCGGGAGGACGTACCTTCGTCTCCTCTCCGCTCCACCCCGCAGGACCGCAACGCCCCCGACTCTCCTCCCCGGGGGCGTTGCCCGTTCTGGGACCGCCCGGCCGCAGGCGGTAGGTTCGGGCCCCATGGAGCTCCGGCACCTGCGGTACTTCGTGGCGGTCGCCGAGGAGCTGCACTTCCACCGTGCGGCGGCCCGGCTGCACATCTCCCAGCCCCCGCTCTCCCAGCAGGTCCGGGCGCTCGAGACCGAGCTCGGGGTGCTGCTGCTCGAGCGCAACCGCCGCTCCGTCGCGCTCACCGCCGCGGGCGCGGTCTTCCTGCGCGAGGCGCGGGAGATCCTCGCCGCCGTCGACAGCGCCACGGAGGCCGCGCGCAGCGTCGCGCGCGGCGAGGCCGGCCGCCTCGCGCTCGGCTTCGTCGGCTCCGCGATGCACGGCGCGCTCCCGGGCGTCCTGCGCGCCCATCGCCGGGCCTTCCCGAAGGTCCAGCTCGTCCTCACGGAGCTCCCGACGGCCGGGCAGCTCGAGGCGCTGCAGGCCGGCCGCATCGACGTGGGGGTGCTGCGCCCGCCCGTCCGCGAGCCGGGGCTCGCCTTCGAGACGATCCACACGGAGCCCCTCGTCGTCGCCCTGCCGGAGGACCACGCGCTGGCCGGGGCGGAGGAGATCACGCTCGGCGACCTCGTCCAGCAGCCCTGGGTCCTGCTCGCGCGGCGCGAGTCACCCGGGCTCTACGAGTCCCTGGGCCAGGCCATGGCCGATGCGGGTGGCGTCCCGCAGGTCGTCCAGGAGGCGCGGGAGATGCAGACGGTCGTCGGCCTCGTCTCCGCGGGGGTCGGCGTCTCGCTCGTCCCGGCCTCCGTCGGCGCCGACGGGCACCGCGGGGTCGCCTACCGCCCCGTGGCGGGGGCGTCGCCGAGCGTCGCGCTCGCGCTCGCCTGGCGCCCGGAGGACAAGTCGCCCGTCCTCGCGGCGTTCCTCGAGAGCGCGCGGGCGGCGGCCGCCGCGACGGCCTGACCTCGACCGACGGTCCACCAGTTCGTCAAGACCCCGCAAGTACTTCGCACGAGTTCGGACGAAGTTCTGCCGCGCTCTTGACAAACGCGCGGGAGGAGCAGAGAGTCGGCCCGGGTCATGTCGCAGCCGTCTCGAACCGGGTCCTTGGAGGCCCTCCGCCAGGGCAACCGCATGCGCGTCATCGACGTGCTGCGGCAGCGCGGCGCGGTCTCCCGGGCGCAGATCGCCCGGGACGCGGGGCTCTCCCGGACGACGGTCGGCACCCTCGTCAAGCACCTCATCGACGACGGCTTCGTCGTCGAGCGCGAGGTGGAGGACGGTCCCCGCGGCCCCGAGGGCGGCCGCCCGGGCGTCCTGGTCGCGCTCGACCGCTCCGCCGGCGCGCTCGTCGGCATCGACTTCGGCCACCGCCACCTCCGCGTCGCGGTCTCCGACCTCGCCTACGAGGTGCACGCGGAGCGCCACGTCGCCCTCGAGGTCGACCACGCGGGCCTCGAGGGGCTCGACGCGGCGGCGCTGCTCGTCGCCGAGGTGCTCGAGGAGGCCGGGGTCGAGCCCGGTCGCGTGCTGGCCGGCGGCATGGGCCTGCCCGCGCCGGTCGAGCGGCCGAGCGGCCTGGTCCGCTCCCGCGAGATCCTCCCGTCGCTCGACGACGTGGACGCCGCGGGCGAGATGGAGGAGCGGCTCGGCTTCCCCGTCCACCTCGACAACGACGCGAACGTCGGCGCGCTCGGCGAGGCGACCTTCGGCGCCGGGCAGGGCCACGAGGTCATGGCCTACCTGCGCATGTCGGCCGGGATCGGCTGCGGCCTCGTCTTCGGCGGCCGCCCCTTCCGCGGCGCGCGGGGCTTCGCGGGCGAGGTCGGGCACGTGCTCGTCGATCCCGACGGGCCGATCTGCCGCTGCGGCAACCGGGGCTGCCTGGAGACGATCGTCGCGCCCCAGCGGATCGTCGAGCTGCTCGAGCGCTCCCACGGCCCCTTGACCGTTCCCGCGATGCTCGCCCTGGCCCTCGGCGGCGACGCCGGCGCCACCCGCGCGCTGCAGGACGCGGGCCGCGTGGTCGGCGAGGTCGCCGCGGTCCTGTGCAACTCCCTCAACTTGGACGTCGTGGTCGTCGGCGGGGACATCTCCCCGGCCGGCGAGCTCCTCCTGGAGCCCATGCGCGACGCCATCCAGCGCTCCGCCGTCCCCGCCGCCGCACGCTCCGTGAGCGTCGTCTGCGGGGTCCTCGGCGAGCGCGCGGAGGTCCTCGGCGCCCTGGCCCTCGCGGGCCACCAGACCGACGACCCCCTCATCCACGTCACCGCACGTCCCCTCACCCACCCAAGGAGCTGAAGATGTTCGCAACGGGTCCCCGTCGCACCCTCGCACTGACCGGCACGCTCGCGTGCGTCTCCCTCGGCGTCGCCGCCTGCGGCAGCGACGACTCGAGCTCGACCTCCAGCGGCGCCGCCGGCGCCAGCACGACCAGCTCGGGCGGTGGTGGCAAGGCGCAGAAGGTCGCCGTGCTGCTCCCCGACACGAAGTCCTCGGCCCGCTGGGAGACGGCCGACCGGCCGCTGCTGGCCGCCGCGTTCAAGGCCGCGGGGGTCCCGGCGGACATCCAGAACGCCGAGGGCGACGCCGCCACCCAGCAGCAGCAGGCCGAGCAGGCCATCACGAACGGCGCGAAGATCCTCCTGCTGACGAACCTCGACTCGGGCTCGGGCGCGGCGATCGAGACCCTGCGCCAAGAACCGCGGGCGTCAAGATCGATCGACTACGACCGCCTCACGCTCAAGGGCAGCGCGGACTACTACGTCTCCTTCGACAACGTGAAGGTCGGCAAGCTCCAGGGCCAGGGCCTCGTGGACTGCCTCGCGGACGCCTCCGGCACCAGCCGGCGGTCGCCGAGCTCAACGGCTCGCCCGACGACAACAACGCGACGCTGTTCGCGCAGGGCTACGACTCCGTGCTCGATCCGCTCTACGCCGTCGGGCAAGCTCAAGAAGGGCCCGAACCAGTCCGTGCCGGACTGGGACAACCAGAACGCGCTGACGATCTTCGAGCAGATGCTGCAGAAGACGGGCAACAAGATCGACGGCGTGCTCGCGGCCAACGACGGCCTGGGCAACTCCGTGGTCTCCGCGCTCAAGTCCCGCAAGCTCGAGGCCATCCCGGTCACCGGCCAGGACGCGACGGCGCAGGGCATCCAGAACATCCTCGCCGGTGACCAGTGCATGACGGTCTACAAGGCCGATCAAGGCCGAGGCCGACGCGGCGTCGAAGCTCGCGATCGCGCTGTCCAAGGGCGAGGAGCCGCCGTCGGGCCTGGTCAACGGGACGTCGGAGGACGGCAGCCGCAAGGTCCCGTCCGTGCTGCTGACCCCGATCGCGGTGACGAAGGACAACATCAAGGACACGGTCATCAAGGACGGCTTCCTCAAGCGCGAAGAGATCTGCACGGGCAAGTTCGCCGACGCGTGCACGAAGGCCGGGATCTAGCCATGGTCCGAGGCGGCCTCGGGGCGCCCCGCCGGGGCGCCCCGACCGCCCGTGCTGGAACTGCGCGGGGTCTCCAAGTCGTTCGGCGCCGTGCAGGCGCTGTACCAGGTCGACTGCGCCGTCGCCCCGGGCGAGGTCCTCGCCCTCGTCGGCGACAACGGCGCAGGCAAGTCGACGCTCATCAAGTGCATCGCGGGCATCCACCCGATCGACGAGGGCGAGGTCCTCTTCGACGGCAAGCCCGTGAAGATCACCGGCCCGAAGGACGCCGCCGGGCTGGGCATCGAGGTCGTCTACCAGGACCTCGCGCTCGCGGACAACCTCGACGTCGTGCAGAACATGTTCCTCGGGCGCGAGCTGACGTCGGGCCCGCTGCGCTCGCCTGACGAGACGGAGATGGAGAAGCGCGCGTCCGAGACGCTCGCGAGCCTCTCGGTCACCACGATCCGCTCCGTGCGCCAGCTCGTCGCCGTCGCTCTCGGGCGGCCAGCGGCAGAGCGTCGCGGTCGCCAAGGCCGTCATGTGGAACTCGAAGGTGGTCATCCTCGACGAGCCGACCGCCGCGCTCGGCGTCGCCCAGACCCGGCAGGTGCTCGACCTCGTCAAGCGCCTCGGCGAGCAGGGGCTGGCCGTCGATCATCGTCTCCCACAACCTGCACGACATCTTCGAGGTCGCCGACTCGATCACGGTCCTGCGCCTCGGCCAGAGCGTCGAGCGGCTGCGACCGCCGCAGCGTCACCCAGACCCAGGTCGTCGAGGCGATCACCGCCGGCAAGCTCAACCACGTCCCCGGACAGGAGGTGCTCGCCTCATGAGCACGGTCGCACCCACCCCATCGGGCGCCCAGTCGCCCGGGCCCGCGCCGGGGACCCCCTCGGTGGCCGCCCCCTCCGTCGGCGCCGTCCTGCGCGAGCGGATCGCCGGCCTGCGCACGGGCGAGCTCGGGGCCTTCCCGATCGTCGTCGGGCTGATCGTCATCGCGATCGTCTTCCAGACGCAGAACTCGAACTTCCTGACGGCCGGGAACTTCGTGAACCTCATCGTCCAGGCCGCGGCGATCACCACGATCGCCATGGGCATCGTCTTCGTGCTGCTGCTCGGGGAGATCGACCTCTCCGTCGGCTACGTCTCCGGCGTCGGCGGCGTCATCGCGGCGCTGCTGGTGCTGCCGGATGGCGGCTACGAGGTCGGCGGCCTGGTCGCCATCCTCGTCGCGCTCGTCGCCGGGCTGGCGATCGGCACGCTGCACGGCGTGATCATCACGAAGATCGGGATGCCGTCCTTCGTCGTGACCCTGGCGGGCTACCTGGCCTGGAACGGCGCGGTGCTGCTGCTCATCGGCTCCCGCGGCACGGTGGTCATCCAGTCCAAGCTCATCGTGAACCTCGCGAACGGCTTCATCTCCGAGGGGGTCGCCTGGGCGCTGGTGGTCGCCGTCGTCCTCGGCTACGCGGCGCAGCAGACGTACTCCCGCGGGACCCGGCGCAAGGCCGGCCTGCCCGCGGAGCCCGCCGTGCTGCCCGTGCTGCGCGTCGCGGCGCTCGCCGTCGTGGCCGCCGTCGTCGTCTACGTCGCCAACCAGGACCGCGGCGTGCCCTACGTCCTGCTCGTGCTCGTGGTGCTCTTCGGGCTGCTGACCTTCGTCCTGAAGCGCACGACGTTCGGGCGCCACGTCTTCGCGGTCGGCGGCAACGCCGAGGCGGCGCGGCGCGCGGGCATCGACGTGGACCGGATCCGCATCGCCTGCTTCGCGATCTGCTCCATGATGGCGGCGCTCGGCGGGATCGTTCTGGCCTCGCGCCTCTCCTCCGTGGACACGAGCGCGGGCGGCGGCACGATCCTCCTGTACTCCATCGCCGCGGCGGTCATCGGCGGCACCTCGCTGTTCGGTGGCCGGGGCACGATCCTCGCCGCGGTCCTCGGGGCGCTCGTCATCGCCTCGATCGACAACGGCCTGGGCCTGCTCGGGCTCTCGTCGGGGACGAAGTTCGTCATCACCGGCCTCGTGCTCCTGCTGGCGGTCGCCGTCGACTCCATCTCCCGTCGCGGCCGCGAGAACGCGGGCCGCGCATGAGCGGGCTGGCGGGGAGGGTGGCGCTCGTCACGGGCGCCTCCTCCGGCGTGGGCGCCGCCGTCGCGCGGCAGCTCCACGCCGCCGGGGCGAAGCTCGCGCTGCTCTCGCGCCGCGGGGAGGACCTCGGGCTCCCCGACGTGCTCGCGCTCCCGGTCGACGTCCGCGACCGGGCGGCCCTCGAGGACGCGGCGGCGCAGACCGTCGAGCGCTTCGGCGGCCTGGACGTCGTCGTCGCCAACGCGGGCGTGGGGATCTACGGGCCGTTCACGGAGCTCGCCCCCGAGGCGCTGGACGAGATGATCGACACGAACCTCAAGGGCGACGCTCTACACGGCCGCCGCGACCCTCGAGCACCTCAAGGCCTCCGAGGGCGGGGACTTCATCTCGCTCGCGTCGGTCGCCGGCATCCGCGCGTTCCCGGGCGAGGCGGTCTACAACGCCTCGAAGTTCGGGCAGGTCGGCTTCACCTGGGCCCTGGACCACGAGCTGCGCGAGCACGGCGTCCGCGCGACGACGATCGCCCCGGGCGGCGTGAACACGGAGTTCGCGATGGGCACGGGTCGCACGAAGGGCGACCCGGAGGTCGAGGCGATGATGACCCCCGACGACGTCGCGGAGGTCGTGCTCTTCGCGCTCACCCGGCCGCGGAACCATGCGGCTGCTGACCACGACGTTCCGGCCCATGAGCGAGGGGACCTTCGGATGAGCGCCCCCGTCCTGCGCTGGGGCCTGCTCTCCACCGCGCGCATCAACGACGCGCTGCTGAACGCGGATCCCGCCAAGCAGGAGCGCTGGGTCGCGGTCGGCTCGCGCGACCAGGCCGAAGGCCGAGGCCTACGCGGACGAGAAGGGGCTGGCGCGCGCGCACGGCTCCTACGAGGCGCTGCTCGCCGACCCCGACGTCGACGCGGTCTACATCGGGCTGCCCAACGGCATGCACGCCGAGTGGACGACGAAGGCGCTCGAGGCGGGCAAGCACGTGCTCGTCGAGAAGCCCTTCTCCTGCGACCCCGGGGAGGTCGAGGAGTGCTTCGACCTGGCCGAGGAGCGCGGGCTCGTCCTGGCCGAGGCGTTCATGTGGCGCCACCACCCGCAGGCGCTGCGGGCGCGGGCGCTCATCGAGGAGGGCGCGATCGGCGAGCTGCGCGCCGCTGCAGGCGCACTTCTCCTTCACGCTCTCGAACCCCGACGACGTGCGCTGGCTGCGCGCGCTCGACGGCGGGGCGCTCATGGACCTCGGGTGCTACTGCATCTCGGGCTGCAGGACGCTGTCGGGCAGCGAGCCGGAGCGGGTCCAGGGGGAGTGCGTCCCCGGGGGCGACGGCGTCGACACGACGTTCTCCGCCGTCCTGCGCTTCCCGGGCGACGTGCTGGCGACGCATCACCTGCTCCTTCGACGCCGTCAAGCACCACGAGCTCGATCGCCACGGGGACCACGGGCCGCCTGCGCCTGCACGACCCGTGGCACGCCAACCGCCCCGTCGGTGGAGGTCACCGACGCCGACGGCGCCGTCACGGAGCACGAGTGCCCGAGCCCCCTGGGCTCCTACGCGCTCGAGCTCGACGACCTCGAGGCCGCCGTCGCGGGCGAGCGGCCCTCCCGCCTCGGGCGCGACGACGCGCTCGGCCAGGCCCGCACCCTCGCACGCCCTCTACGCATCCGCCGCATCCCACGAAGGAGTCGCACCATGAGCCAGCTGAGAGTCTCCCTGGGCATCTGGGCCCTGAGCGGGATGGTCACCCGCTTCGTCCCCGACGGCTACCAGCCCGAGGCGGGCGCCGAGTCCACCGCCGAGAAGGTCCGCCGCGCGGTCGCCGGCCTCGAGGGGCTCGTCGACGGCTACGAGTTCCACTACCCCCAGGAGCTCTCCGAGGAGAACCTCGACGAGGTCCGCGAGGCGCTCGACGGGCGCCCGATCGTCTGCGTCTGCGCGGGCACGCACCTCAACCCGCGCTTCGGCAAGGGCGGGCTCTCCTCGCCGGACGACGACACGCGCGACGCGGCGCTCGAGGAGGCGCTGCGTGGCGTCGACTTCGCCGCCTCGGTCGACGCGAACTTCATCCTCTGGCCCGGCGTCGAGGGGTACAACTACCCCTTCCAGACCTCCTACGCGGAGAGCTGGGCGCGCTTCCTCGACGGGGTGGAGGCCATCGCGCGCCGCTGCGAGGAGCGCGGGATCAAGCTCTACCTCGAGCACAAGAACTCCGAGCCGGCCATGAAGATCTTCATGCGCAACATCGGCATGTGCCTGCACGTCATCCACACGCTGCGCGCGCGCGGGCTGCGCAACGTCCAGGTGAACATGGACTGGCAGCACCTGATCATGAACGGGGAGCACCTGCCGGAGTACGCGGCGCTGCTGCACGCGGAGGGGCTGCTCGGCCACCAGCACGCGAACTCGGGCTGGGGGACGTTCGACGACGACAACATGGTCGGGGCGACGGCCTTCATGGAGACCCTCGAGCTCGCGCTCGAGCTGCGGCGCGCGGCCTACGACGGGTGGCTCGGGCTCGACCTCTACCCCTACACGGAGGACCAGGTCGCGGCGGTCAAGCGCTCCGTCGAGCAGTGGCGGTTCATCGACGGCGTGGCCGCGCGGATCGACGAGCCCGCGCTGCGCGAGGCGCAGGCCAAGAAGGACGCGGTCCGCGCCTACGAGCTCGTCTACGCGGCCCTCGGCGCGGGCGTCCCCGCGGCCTGAGATGGCCCGCCTCATCGGCCTCGACGTCGGGACGTCCTCCGTCAAGGGGGTCGCGCTCGACGAGGCCGGCGCGGTCCTCGGGGTCGCGGAGCGCGCGCACGCGCTCGCGACCCCGCGGCCCGGCTGGGCCGAGCAGGACCCCGACGACTGGTGGGCCGGCGCGCAGGCCGTGCTGGCCGAGCTCGACTGCGGGCACGCGGACGGGATCGGCCTGGCCGGCCAGATGCACGGGCTGGTCGCGCTCGACGCGCGGCGCGAGGTCCTGCGGCCGGCGATCCTCTGGAACGACGGGCGCACGCAGGCGCAGTGCGCGGAGATCGAGGAGCGCGTCGGGCTTCGACCGGCTCGTGGCGCTCACGGGCAACCGCGCGCTCGCGGGCTTCACGGCGCCGAAGCTCCTCTGGCTGCGCGAGCACGAGCCCGAGACGTTCGGGCGCGATCCGGCACGTGCTGCTGCCGAAGGACGAGGTCCGTCGGCGGCTGCTCGGCGGCGAGGCGCTGGCGATGGACGTCAGCGACGCGAGCGGCACGCTGCTCTTCGACGTCGCGCGACGCGGGCCTGGAGCGGGGAGGTCTGCGACGCGCTCGAGCGTCGACCCCGCCTGGCTGCCGCCGGCGCTCGAGTCGGGCGCGGTCGCGGGGACGATGCGGGTCGGCCCGCGGGGCAGCGCGGCCTGCACCGGGGCCGACGAGCGCGAGATCCCCGTGGCCGCGGGCGCCGGCGACCAGGCCGCGGGCGCCCTCGGCGTCGGGGTCGTCCGCGGCGGCGGTGCGGCCTCGATCGTCCTCGGGACCTCCGGGGTGGTCTTCGCCGCGCAGGACGCCTACGCGGCCGACCCGGGCGCCCGGGTCCACGCGTTCTGCCACGCGCGTGCCCGGGACGTGGCACGCCATGGGCGTGATGCTCTCCGCCGCGGGCTCGCTGGCCTGGCTGCAGCGGGTCGTCGGCGGGACGTTCCCCGAGCTCGTGGAGGAGGCCGCGGCCTGGGAGCCCGGCTGCGAGGGGCTCGTCTTCGCGCCCTACCTCGCGGGGGAGCGCACGCCCTGGGGCGACGCGGACGCCCGCGGCGGCTTCCTCGGGCTCGGCCTGCGCCACGACCGCGGTGCGCTCGCGCGCGCGGTGCTCGAGGGCGTGGCCTTCGGGCTGGCCGACGGGCTCGACCTCGTCACGGACCTCGCGGGCCGGCCCTCCGTGGGCCGCGTCAGCGGCGGCGGCGCACGCTCCACCCTCTGGCTCGAGGTGGTCGCCTCCGTCCTGGACCTCCCGCTCGAGCTCGTCGGGGTCGACGAGGGCGCGGCCTTCGGCGCGGCGCTGCTCGGCGGGGTCGCCGCGGGCGTCTTCGCCTCGGAGGCCGACGCCGCCGCGACCGCCGTCCGGGTCACGGGCGAGGTGCTCCCGCGCCCGGAGTGGGTCGAGCGCTACGCCGCGCTCCGCCCCGCCTTCCGCGCGGCCTGGCCGGCGCTGCAGGGCGTGCGCGCCGCAACGAGCGCCGCGGGCTGACGCCCCCGGGCGCCGCCGAACCGCGGCGGAAGCGCGCGAGAGGGCCGATGTGGGGTCGCAGGCCCCGGATCGGCCCTCTCGCGGCGCGCCGCGCGACGCGGACGGTCGCGAGGGGGCCGATGTGGGGTCCCTCGACCCGGATCGGCCCTCTCGGAGCGTTCCGCGGGCCTGGCGGCGCCTCCCGACGGCCCGGCCGGACCGCGGGAGCGTTCAGGGTGATGCGGCGGGGCGGCCCTCGGCGACCCGGCGGCGGGCGAGGGCCATCGCGGCGGTGAGCGGCGGGACGGCCGAGGCCGCGGCCTCCGCGAGGATCGCGCGCATCGTCACGCCGATGCCGTCGACGAGCTCCGTCGCGCGGGCCGCGTCGTAGCCCCCGGGCGCGAGCTCGACGGAGATGTTCATGATCCCGCCGGCGTTCGCGACGAAGTCCGGCGCCCAGAGGACCCCGCGCTCCTGCAGCAGCACGCCGACCTCCTCGCTCGCGAGCTGGTTGTTCGCGGCGCCCGCGACCACGGGCGCGCGGAGGGCCTCGACCGAGGCGTGGTCGAGCACCCCGCCGAGCGCGCAGGGGCAGAGGACGTCGACCGCCGCCCCCATGGCCTCGCCGACCCCCACCCAGCGGGCACCGAGGGCCTCGGCGTCCGCGCGGCGCCCCTCGGCGATGTCCGCGACGAGCAGCTCGGCCCCGGCCTCCGCGAGCATCCGGGCCAGCGGGAAGCCGACGTGGCCGAGGCCCACCACCGCGACGGAGCGGCCCGCGAGGTCGGGGCTGCCGAAGGCCTGCTCGACCGCGGCCTCGATGCGCGCGGAGCACGCCCCGCGCGGTGAACGGGCTCGGGTCGCCCGGAGCCGCCGCGCTCCTCCGCGAGCCCCGTCACGTGCGCCGTGCGCTCCGCGATGACCTCCATGTCCGCGGTGCTCGTCCCGACGTCCTCCGCCGTGACGTAGCTCCCGCCGAGCGCCGCCACCGTGTCCCCGAAGTCGAGCAGGGCGTCGCGCCGGCGCTCCGGCGTGAGCTCCACCCCGGCGGGCGCCATGACCACGCCCTTCCCGCCGCCGAGCGGGAGGCCGGCGACCGCGGACTTCCAGGTCATCCCCTCGCTGAGGCGCAGCGCGTCGCGGACGGCGGCGCGGGCGTCGTCGTAGTGCCAGAAGCGGCAGCCGCCGAGCGAGGGCCCGCGGGCGGTCGAGTGGACGGCGACGATGCAGAAGAGCCCGGAGCGCTCGCCCCGGCGGACGAGCAGCGTCTCGTGGTCCAGCGTGGCCAGGTAGCGCTCGATGGGACGGACGCTCCCGCCGCGTGCCGTCAGGGTCCCGTCGTGCCCGTGGCGGGCCCGACCACGGGCAGCGCGGGCCGCGTCTCGGCCGGCGGAGCGGCCCCCGCGTCGTCCAAGTCCACCGGGCCGGCCTCGTCGTCGGGGGCGAGCATCCCCCCGACCGCCGCCGCCTGCCGGACCTCCTCGTCCGCCGAGGAGGCGCCGGGCGACACGGGGTCCGCGAGAACGGCCGGCACGCTGGGGTGCGGCACGACGTCCGCGTGGACCACGACGACGTCCCGGCCCGGGCGCGGCACCGACGCCTGGTGCTCCGGCGTGCGCGTCGTCGCGCTGACCGGCTGCAGGCCGCGCGGTGTCGCGGTGAGAGCCGGCGGCCGAGGCCGCGCGAGGGCGCGCGCCTGGGCCTTCGCCGGCGCCTCCTCTCGCGCCGGCGCCTTGAGGGTCCGCGACGCCTCGACGGCGCCCCCGCCGACCACCGCCGCGCAGCACACCAGCGCCGCGACCTTCGCGGTGCCGCCCGCGACGAGCGCCCCGCCCGTCACCGCGCCCCCGCCGCCACCCGCCGCCGCGGCGCCGCCGCCGGCGCCGCCGAGGCCGAGGAGCTTCGCGAGCGCCCCGAGCCCCGTGGCCCCGCCCCCGCCGAGCGCCGCGAGCCCCGTCCGCACCCGCTTGAGCTGGCCGCGGTACGCCGAGCAGCCCGCGCAGTCGCGCAGGTGACGCCGGGATCGCGCGTCCATCCGGACCCCGCGGTCCTGCGCCCCCAGGAGGTCGGCGCGGATCTCCACGCACGCGGTGTCGCGCGCCTCCCGCTCCTCCGTCAGCCCGATCCGCGCGCGGACCAGCAAGGACTTCACGGCGGGCACGGAGACCGCGAGCGCGTCGCCCAGCTCCGCGTAGCTCAGCCCCTCGAGCTCGCGCATGAGCAGGGCGGAGCGCTGCTGCTCGGGCAGGCGCCGCAGGTCCTCCACCAGGCGCCGCAGGTCGTCGCGGCGCTGGATGTCGGCGAGCGGGTCGTGCAGTCCCGCGACCTCGAAGAGCTGCTCCGTCGGCTGGTTGGCGGGCCGCCGCAGGTGGTCGACGCAGCGGTTGTGCGCGACCCGGTAGAGCCAGGCGCGCAGCGTCACGGGGCGGTCGTCGGCGCGCAGCGCCCCGTAGGCGCGGAGGAAGACGTCCTGCAGCGCGTCCTCGGCGTCCGCGCGCGACCCGGGCAGCATCTGCCGCGTGTAGGCGAAGAGCCGTGCGCGGTAGCGGTCGTGGATGACCCGGAAGGCCTCGTCGTGGCCGAGCCGGAAGGAGGCGACGAGCTGGTCGTCCGTGCGCAGGCGCAGCAGCCGGCCGCCGCGGGCGGCCCTGCGTCCTGCGGGGGTGGGGATCGAGGCCGCCTCCATCGTGTGCTCCACGGACGCTAACGGCGTCCGCGGACGATGGTTCCGCACTTGGGCGCCGAGCGCTAGCCCAAGCCGTCGAGGAGCTGCTCGACGACGGCCAGCAGGCGGGCCCTCCCCGTCGCCTGGCCGGCCCCGGTGAGGTGGAAGTAGAGCTCGGCCCGGAAGGGCGCGAGCAGCACGTGGGCGAGCACGTCGATGTCCAGCCCGGGGTCCAGCTCGCGCAGCAGGATGCGCACGTGGGTGTGGTAGGCGCCGTAGGGCCCGCCGCCGAAGCGCGCCCCGGGCGGCATCGTCCGCTCGGCTTCCGCGATGAGCTCGCCGTGGGAGTCGAGGAAGCGGCTGAGCGCGGCGAAGAAGGCGAGGAGCCGCTCCCGCGGCGGCGCCCCGGGCCCGAGGGGCGCGGGCCCGCGCATGAACGCCTCCTGCAGGTCGACGTCCTCGGCCTCCAGCAGGGCCAGCGCCAGGCCGGACCGGTCGCCGAAGCGCCGGTAGAGCGTTCCCTTGCCGACCTCCGCGTCCGCGGCGATCTCGTCCATGGAGACGCAGGAGACGCCGCGCTCGGCGAAGAGCCGCTTGGCCGTGCAGAGGATGCGCTCGCGGTTGCGGGCGGCGTCGGAGCGCTCGGTCCGGCCCGCGGGCTGCAGGACCGTCAGCTCGATGGGGGAGGTGGGGTCTGGCATGGGGGCCGGCGGCCATCCTAGAGGCGCCGCCGGCCACCCGTGCGCCGTCACGCCGCGGCGCGGGCGGGGACGCGCGCGGCGTCGACGAGCTGCCCGAGGAGGGCGCCGAGGGCCTCGCGCAGCTCGGGGGTCACGAGCCGTCCCTCGCCGTCGAAGTGGGACGGGGCCTGCCCGACGGGCAGCTCCTCGTCGAGCACGACCGCGCCCGCGGCCCCGAGGACCTTCCGGAGCTCCGCCTGGGCCCAGACCGCGCCGAAGAGCCCCGTGCTCGAGCCGACGACCGCGGCGGGGACGCCGCGCAGCGCCGGGTCGGCCGTCGGGCGGGAGGCCCAGTCGACCGCGTTCTTCAGCTGCCCCGGGATGGAGTGGTTGTACTCGGGGGTCGCGACGAGGAGCGCGTCGGCCTCGCGGATCGCGTCGCGGAGCGCGTGGACGGTCCCGTGGGGGTCGTGCTCGTCGTCCTCGTCGAAGGGCGGGAGGGCCTTGAGGCTCTCGTGGAGCACGAGCTCCGCCCCCGCGGGCAGCAGCTCGGCCGCCGCCCGCAGGAGGGTCGTGTTCCACGAGTCGGCGCGCAGGCTCCCGGAGATGGCCAGGATGCGCGTCATCGCTACGCCTGCACGAAGGCGAGGTCGAGGGAGAGCTTGACCTCGTTGGCCAGCGCGTTGCCGCCCTTGGGCAGGGGCGCGTTCCAGGTCAGGCCGAACGCCGTGCGGTCGATCTTCGTCTCGACGACGACGCCGAGGCGGGTGCGGCCCATGGCGTCCTCGACCGGGTCGGTGATCTCGCCGCGGCCCTCGACGCGCTGCGTCGAGCCCTTGATGGTGAGGTCACCGGCGACGACGACCTCGTCACCCGTGCGGGAGAAGGACGTCGAGGTGAACGTGACCTCGGGGTGGTTGGCGAGGTCGAAGAAGTCGGGAGCCATGAGGTGGCCCTTGAAGTCGGGGTTGTCGATGTCGACGGAGTCGACCTTGACGGTGCCCGTGAGCGTCGCGGAGCCGTCGTCGCGCGCCTCGAGGGTCGCGGCGACGTCCTTGAACTCCGAGCGGAAGGTCGTGACGGCCATGTACTTCACGGCGAAGCCGGCGGAGGAGTGGACGGTGTCGAGCTGCCAGGTGCCGGTGAGGGTGGTGGTGTCGGTGGCGGACATCGGGGGTCTCGTTTCGGTGAGGAGGAGGTGGAGCGGACTGTGGTCCGCTTGCTGTCGAGGACTGTAGCGGACTGCCGTCCGCTTCGTCAAGCGCACCGCCCTGCACGTCCGCTGTCAGGCCGTCCGACCCGTGCGCGACCCTGTGCCCGTGCTCCTGCTGGCCCGCCTCTCCTGCTCCGACCCCGAGTGCCCCGCCGGCGCGGAGGAGGCCGTGGAGACGCTGGAGGAGCTCGACGCGCTCGCGTGCGAGTGCGGCTGCACGTGGGAGCTGCTCGCGGTGTCGCTCGACGCGACGGAAGCGCCCGCGCGCCTCCGGGCGCTCGTCGCGACGGACAACGCCGAGGGCGCCGGGTGGCCGCACCGGCGCGTCCCGCGTGCTGCATAGTCCACGGAGGACAACGACACCAGGGAGCTGCAGTGGCTGACTACGCGGTCGTCGACCCGGCGACGGGCGAGACCATCAAGGAGTACCCGACGATCAGCGCCGAGGAGCTCGACGCGGCGATGGGCCGCGTCGCCGGCGCGCACGCGGCGTGGAGCGCGCGGAGCGTCGAGGAGCGCGCGGCGATCGTCCGGCGCATCGGTGAGCTGCACGGCGAGCGTCGCGAGGAGCTCGCGCAGATCATCGTGCGCGAGATGGGCAAGCCCATCGAGCAGTCGCTCGGGGAGATCGACTTCTGCGTCGCGATCTACGACTACTACGCGGACAACGCGGTCGCGCTCATGGCCGACGAGCCCATCGAGCTGCTCGACGGGGACGGCTCGGCGCTCATCCGCCGGAGCTCCATCGGCGCCCTGCTGGGGATCATGCCGTGGAACTACCCCTACTACCAGGTGGCCCGCTTCGCCGGCCCGAACCTCGTGATCGGCAACACGGTGCTGCTCAAGCACGCGCCGCAGTGCCCCGAGTCGGCCGCGGCCCTCGAGCAGCTCTACCGCGACGCGGGGGTCCCCGAGGACGCCTACGTGAACGTCTACGCGACGAACGACCAGGTCGCGGAGGTCATCGCCGACAAGCGGATCCAGGCCGTCTCGCTGACGGGCTCGGGCCGCGCGGGTGCCGCCGTGGCCGAGATCGCCGGGCGCAACCTGAAGAAGGTCGTCCTCGAGCTCGGCGGCTCGGACCCGTTCCTCCTCCTGGGGGCCAAGGACCTCGATGCGGTCGTCGAGGCGGCGGTCGGCGCGCGGCTGGAGAACGCGGGCCAGGCCTGCAACGCCGCGAAGCGCTTCGTCGTCGTCGACGAGCTCTACGAGCCGTTCCTCGAGAAGCTCACCGCGGCGCTGACGGCGGTGCAGGCGGGCGACCCCTCCAAGCCGGAGACGGCCATGGGGCCGCTCTCGTCCACGGGGGCCGCGGAGCGCCTCGAGGAGCAGGTCAAGGCCGCCACGGACGCGGGGGCGCAGCTCGTCGCGGGCGGCGGGCGCGACGGCAAC
The DNA here is from genome assembly GCA_963844155.1 of uncultured Solirubrobacteraceae bacterium. Classification (GTDB taxonomy): domain Bacteria; phylum Actinomycetota; class Thermoleophilia; order Solirubrobacterales; family Solirubrobacteraceae; genus Paraconexibacter. Next base: position 500,676 of record CAWJMY010000001.1, on the reverse strand, counting down.
TTCTTCGAGCCGACCGTCCTCACGGGCGTCACCCCGGACAACCCCGCCTACCACGAGGAGTTCTTCGGGCCCGTCGCGCAGGTGTTCCGGGTCGCCTCGGAGGACGAGGCGATCGAGCTCGCGAACGACACGCCCTACGGGCTGGGCTCCTACGTCTTCACGGACGACGAGGAGCAGGCGCTGCGGGTCGCGGACCGCATCCAGGCCGGGATGGTCTTCGTGAACATCGTCGGCGCCGAGGGCGCGGAGCTGCCGTTCGGCGGCGTGAAGGGCTCGGGCTTCGGCCGGGAGCTCGGCCGCTACGGCGCGGACGAGTTCGTGAACAAGAAGCTCATCCGCGTCGCGGGCTGAGCGCGGGGCGGGAGCGGTGCGCCGGCCCCGGCGCACCGCCCGCCGGGCCGGGCCGGACCTAGACTCCGGCCGACCATGACCAACGTCGTCATCTCCTCCGCCGCCCGCACCGCCGTGGGCTCCTACGGCAAGTCCCTCAAGGACGTGCCGCCCACCGAGCTCGGCCGCATCGCCGCCGTCGCGGCGCTCGAGCGCGCGCGCACGAAGCCCGAGGACGTCGAGGCCGTCGTCTTCGGCAACGTCATCCACTCCGAGGCCAAGGACATGTACATGGCCCGGGTCGTGGGCGTGAACGCCGGCGTCGGCACGGACACGCCGGCCTTCACGGTCAACCGGCTCTGCGGCACGGGCGTGCAGGCGATCGTCTCGGCGACGCAGCAGATCCAGACGGGCGAGGCGCGCGTCGCGCTCGCCGGCGGCGCGGAGAGCATGAGCCGCGGGCCCTACTGGCTGCCCGAGGCACGCTGGGGCTCGAAGATGGGGCCGTCGAAGATGGTCGACCCCGTGATGGGCGGCCTGACGGACCCCTTCCACGAGATCCTCATGGGCGTCACGGCGGAGAACCTCGCGGAGCGCCACGGCATCTCCCGCGAGCGCCAGGACGCGTTCGCCGTCACCTCCCACCAGCGCGCCGCGCGCGCCCAGGAGGAGGGCCTGTTCGACGAGCAGGTCGTCGGCGTCCCGGTGAAGGTCAAGCGCGAGACGGTCGACTTCCTGAAGGACGAGCACATCCGCCACGGCATCGACGCGGCGGGCATGGCGAAGCTCCCGACGGTCTTCAAGAAGGAGGGCGGGACGGTCACGGCCGGCAACGCCTCGGGCATGAACGACGCGGGCGCCGCGGTCGTGCTCATGGACGAGGAGCGCGCCCGCGAGCTCGGCGCCCCCGTGCGTGCGCGGATCATGAGCTACGCCTCCTGCGGCGTGGACCCGAAGTTCATGGGCATCGGCCCGGTCCCGGCGATCCAGAAGGTCCTCGACCGCAGCGGGGTGCAGCTGTCGGACATCGGCGTCATCGAGCTCAACGAGGCGTTCGCGGCCCAGGCGATCGCGGTGCTCATGGAGCTCGGGATCGACGACGAGGACCCGAAGGTCAACCCGAACGGCGGGGCGATCGCGCTCGGCCACCCCATCGGGGCGACGGGCTCGATCATCACGGCGAAGATCATGGACGAGATGGAGCGCTCGGACCACGAGCTCGGCCTCGTCTCGCTCTGCATCGGCGGCGGGCAGGGCATCGCGATGCTCCTGCAGCGGGTCGACGCCTGAGCCTGCCGGCGTGTTCGACCACGTCGGCCTGAACGCGAGCGACCTCCGGGCGACCGTGCGGTTCTTCCGCACGGTCCTCGACGCCGCCGGGGTCGCCCTCACCAGCGAGGGGACCTACGTCGAGTGGGACGACATCGCGCTCGGCGCCGCGTCGGCGGACCGGCCGCCGACCCGTGGGCTGCACCTCGGGGTCTCCGTCGCCTCCCGGGAGGCCGTCGACGCGTTCTGGGCCGCGGGCCGTGCCGCCGGGCACCCCGACGCGGGCGCGCCCGGGGAGCGGCCGCAGTACTCGCCCTCGTACTACGGGGCGTTCCTCCGCGATCCCGACGGCAACTCCGTCGAGGCCGTCCACCGCGAGGGTCGGCGCACGGACGGGAACGTCGACCACCTGTGGGTCCGGGTGGCGGACGTCGCGCGCGCCGCCGCGTTCTACGCGGCCGTCGCGCCCCACGCGGGCTTCGCGGCCGGGACCCGCACCCCCGAGCGCGCGGGCTTCGACGCGACGGGCCCAGGAGGCGGGGCGTTCTCCGTCGTGGCGGGCTCCGAGCCGACCTCGGGCCTCCACGTCGCGTTCCGCGCCCCGGACCACGCGACGGTCGACGCCTTCCACGCCGCCGCGCTCGCCGCGGGCCACCGCGACAACGGCGGACCGGGCATCCGCGAGCAGTACTCCCCGGGGTACTACGGCGCGTTCGTGCTCGATCCGGACGGGACGAACGTCGAGGCCGTGCACCACGGCTGACCCGCGCTCCCGGCTGGCTACCGTGGAGGCATGGACGTCGAGATCTGGTCGGACATCGCCTGCCCCTGGTGCTACGTCGGCAAGCGCCGCTTCGAGGCCGCGCTCGAGCGCTTCGAGCACAAGGAGCAGGTCACGGTCACGTGGCGCTCGTTCGAGCTCGACCCGGGTGCGCCCGCGGAGCGCGGTGGGCCCGGCGAGGGCGCCGTGCACCTCGCGCAGAAGTACGGCAGCTCCGTCGAGCAGGCGCGCGGGATGGAGCAGCGCATGACGGAGACCGCCGCCGAGGACGGCCTCGACTTCCACTTCGAGCAGCTCCGGATGGGCTCGACCTTCGACGCCCACCGCATCGTCCACCTCGCCGCGGAGCACGGGCTGCAGGACGCGATGAAGGAGCGCCTGATGCGCGCCTACCTCTCCGAGGGCGAGCTCATGAGCGACCACGCGACCCTGCGCCGCCTGGCGGCGGAGGTCGGGCTGCCCGCGGACGACGTGGTCGAGGTGCTCGCCACGGAGCGCTTCGCGGAGGAGGTCCGCGACGACGAGCGGACCGCGACGGGCTTCGGCGCGAGCGCCGTGCCGTTCTTCGTCGCCGACCGCGCCGTCGGCGCGACGGGCGCGCTCCCCGCCGACGACCTCCTGCGCCTCCTGCAGCAGGCGTGGGACGCGAAGCCGCGCCTGCAGGTGGTCACGGGCGGCGACGCCTGCGGCCCGGACGGCTGCTGAGTTCCCGCGGGCGCCGCGGAGGGCAAGGAGTGGGCATGCGCCTGCTCGTGCTCTCCGCCGATCCCGTCGACGCCGCCGCCGTGCGGCGCGCCCTGCCCGGGGACGACGGGCTGGAGGGCGCGGACGTCCTGGTCGTCTCGCCCGCGCTGAACCAGAGCGCGCTGGCGTTCTGGGTCTCCGACAGCGACGAGGCGATCGCCGACGCGGAGTCCGCCGCGCAGAAGACCGCGGCGGCGCTCGCCGAGCCCGCGGACTCCGTGCGCACGGAGGTGGGGGAGAGCGAGCCGCTGCTCGCGCTGCAGGACGCGCTCGCGACGTTCCCGGCCGACCGCATCCTCGTCTTCACCCGGGCCGAGGACGAGCAGCGCTACAAGGAGGACGACGTCGTGGGCGAGGCCGGCCGCCGCTTCGGGCTGCCCGTGCACGAGGCGACGCTCACGCCGTAGGGCCCTCCGGCCCCGCGGCTGTCCGGGCCGCCTATCCTGGGCTGCGTGAGCGAGGAGCCACGTACGCCGCCCGCCGACCCGCGCGCGCTGCTCAAGCGGACGGACCTCATCGTCGACTCCGCGCTGTCCCCGGCGGTCTTCGTCGGGGTGAACCTCCTCGCGGGCCTGAAGGCGGGCGCGTTCGCGGCGCTCGGCCTGGCGGTCGTGATCATGCTGTACCGCCTCGCGAAGAAGCAGGACGTCACCTACGCGTTCGGCGGTGTGTTCGGGACGGGGATCGCCGTGGCGATCGCGCTCAAGACGGGGGACACGGAGGGCTTCTTCTGGCCCAAGGTCCTCACGAACTCGCTCATCTTCCTCGGCCTGGCCGCGTCCGCGCTGTTCAAGAAGCCCGCGATCGGCTTCCTCATGGAGACGGTGCTGCAGACGCCCTCCCAGTGGTGGCAGCACCCCCGTGTGCGCCCGGCGCTCTCGGAGTGGACGCTGGTCTGGGCCCTCAGCGCGGCCCTGAAGGCCGTCGTCTACCTCCTGCTCATCCTCGCGGGGCGCGACGGTGCGCTGCTCGGAGTCAGCGTCGCGTTCGGCTACCCCTTGACCGCCGTGCTCGGCTTCGGGGGCTACGCCTACATCCGCTGGCGCCTGAAGCGCCTCGACGCGCCCTCCATGGACGCGTTCCGCGCGCCCACGCCGGCCGCGGCCTAGTCCCGCCCCTCGTCCTCGCTCGGGTCGTAGCCCTCCTCGCCCGGGAGCAGCACGCGGGCGACCTCGCCCTCCATGACGACCTGCGGGACCACGGGCAGGACCTCGCGGCCGCGGGCGTGCTCGAGCAGCGCGTCGGCCGAGGCGAAGTCCCCGAGCTGCTCGAGGTGCTTCACGGTGGGGAAGGCGAGCGGCCGCTCCCCGGTCATCGCGGCGTCGAGCGCCTGCGCCGGGGTGAACCAGCCGAGGTCGATGCACTCCTCGCCGTCCACCGCGGGCTCGATGCCCTCGGGCGCCGGGGCGAGGAAGAAGTGCGTGTCGAAGCGGACGGAGATGCGCCGCGGGGTGATCCAGCGCGAGAACTTCACGAGCGCCGCGGGGTCGACGCCGGGGACCGCCGCCTCCTCCTCGAGCTCGCGGACGGCGGCCAGGCGGTGGGCCTGGTCGCCCTCGCCCTCGTGGGCGTCGACGGCGCCGCCCGGGAAGACCCAGACGCCGGCCATGAAGCGCGCGGCGTGCGTGCGCTGGACCAGGAGGACCTCGAGCGCCTCGCTGCCGCCGCGGAGCAGGATGACCGTCGCGGCCTGCCGCGGGACGACCTCCTCGGGCCCCTCGTTGAGGGCCTCGCCGCTGCGGCGCAGCTCCTCGGGCGTGGGGCGGTGTCCGGCGGGCTGGTCGGCCATCGCCCGACCCTACCCGGCGGGTAGATTGCTCCGCGTGAGCGATCAGGCGACGGTGCAGAAGTGGATCTGCGAGGCGTGCGGGTTCATCTACGAGCCCGAGGAGGGCGACCCCGACGGGGGCATCCCGGCGGGCACGGCGTTCGAGGACATCCCGGACTCGTGGTTCTGCCCCGTGTGCGGCGCGCGCAAGAAGGACTTCGTCCCCTACGAGGACTAGTCCGGCGCTGGAGCCCACCCTCGAGGCGCTCGACCAGCGCCACGTCTGGCATCCCTACGGCGCGCAGCCCGCGGCGGTGCCCGCGCTCGCGGTCGAGCGCGCGGAGGGCGCCTGGCTGACGCTGGCCGACGGCCGGCGGGTCATCGACGGCATGAGCTCGTGGTGGTGCGCCTGCCACGGGCACGGCCACCCGCACATCCGCGCGGCGGTGGCCGCGCAGCTCGAGGCGATGCCGCACGTCATGTTCGGGGGGCTCACGCACGCGCCCGCGGTGCGCCTCGCGCAGCGGCTCGTGGAGCTGGCGCCCGACGGGCTCGAGCACGTCTTCTTCGCGGACTCGGGCTCCGTGGCGGTCGAGGTCGCGATCAAGATGGCGCTGCAGCGGGGGCGGGCCGACGGCCGGACGCGCCTGGCCGCGCTGCGCGGCGGCTACCACGGCGACACGTTCGGGGCGATGGCGCTCTGCGACCCCGTCGGCGGGATGCACCACCTCTTCGCGGACGCGCTGCCCGCGCACGTCTTCCTCCCGCGGCCGCCGGCGGGCGGGCTCTCCGACGCGGCCGACGCCACGTGGGTCGGCGAGGTCGAGGCGCTCTTCGAGGAGCACGGGAGCACGCTCGCGGCGCTCTTCCTCGAGCCCGTCGTGCAGGGCGCGGGCGGCATGTGGTTCTGGTCGCCGGCGCACCTCCCGGTGCTGCGCGAGCTCTGCGACCGCCACGGCGTGCTGCTCGTCCTCGACGAGATCGCGACGGGCTTCGGCCGGACGGGCGCGCTCTTCGCCTGCGAGCACGCGGGCGTCGTGCCCGACGTGCTCTGCGTCGGCAAGGCGCTCACGGGCGGGACGCTCACGCTCGCGGCGACGCTCTGCACCCCGGCGGTCGCGCGGGCGATCGCTGCGGGGGAGGGCGGCGCGCTCATGCACGGCCCGACGTTCATGGCCAACCCGCTGGCCTGCGCGGCGGCGCTCGCCTCGACGGACCTCCTGCTCGACGGCTCCTGGCGGGCGCGCGTGGCGGCGGTCGAGGACGGCCTGCGCGCGGGCCTCGCGCCGGCTTCCGCGCTTCCCGGCGTCGCCGACGTCCGCGTCCTCGGCGCGATCGGCGTCGTCCAGCTCGACCACCCCGTCGACGTCCCCGCGGCGACGCAGGCCGCCCTCGCCGAGGGCGTCTGGCTGCGCCCCTTCCGCGACCTCGTCTACACGATGCCGCCGTTCATCTGCACGGAAGACGAGGTGGCCGCGATCGGCCGCGCGGTGGTGGCAGCGGCGGGGGCGTGAAAGGTGCCTGGCACCTCTCACTGGCGGCGGGCGTGCGGGTACTCCTCCTCGCGGTCCTGGAAGGTGAGGATGCGCGGGTTGCGGACCACGCCGTCCTGGATCTCGATCGCGCGGTCGATGGTCGGGTCCGCGGCCCAGGCGTCCGGCCCGTCGAGGACCGTCTGCAGGTGCGGGATGAGCGCTTCGCCGATCGACCAGGAGGCGGAGTCCCACAGCAGCGACGGGGAGTGGTCGACGGCGTAGTAGTCCACGCGGTCGCCGACCCGGCGCAGGGGCTCGGCGAAGGTCGTCGCCTCGGCCCAGCCGAAGCCCATGCCGGGATCGATGGAGACGTCCACGACCAGCGTGCCGGGCCGCAGCTGCGCGAGCTCCTCCTGGGCGACGAGCATGAGCGGGGCGTCCGTGTCCTGCAGGACGCAGTTGACGACCACGTCGTGCTCCGCGAGCTCCTCGACCATCGGGCGGCTGCCCTCCGGGGTGAGCGCGCGGGCGCGTGACGGCTCCTCCTCGTCGCGCTCGAAGCCGAGCAGGCGCATGGAGGCGAAGGGCGCCGCGACCGCGGCGACGTCGCGCTGGGTGAGGACCGTGACGTCCTGGACGCCGAGCGCGCCGAGCGCCCGGACCGCGCCGCGGGCGGTCGCGCCGAAGGAGATGACGGCGGCACGCAGCGGCCGGCCGTAGGCGCCCGTGCGGCCGACGAGCTGCAGCGCGTGGGAGACGGAGCAGTAGCCCGCGAGCTCGTTGTTCTGGTGGAAGACGTGGAGCTCGTAGTTGCCCCTCCTGTCCCAGTGGTTCATCGCCTCCCAGGCGATGAGCGTGAGCTTGCGGTCGATCGCGGCCTGGGCGAGCGGGACGTCCTGGACGCAGTGCGGCCAGCCCCAGAGCACCTGCCCCTCGCGCATCTGCTCGAGGTCCTCCGGCTGCGGCTTGGGGAGCACGACGACGTCGGCGCCCGTGAGGACCTCCTCGCGGGACGCGACCGCGACCCCCGCCGCGACGAGCTCCTCGTCGGGCACGCCGAAGTCCTCGCCGTAGCCGGCCTCGAAGGTCATCCGCGCCCGCAGCTCCTCCGGGATGCGGTCGAGCTGCTTCGGGTGGAGCGCGACGCGCCGCTCGTGCGGCTTGCGCGAGCGGCCGAGGATGCCGAGGCTGAGGGCCATGCCGCCAACGTAGTCCGTGGGCACCGCAGAGGGGTCTGACCCCTTTGCGGTGATGGTTGCGTGTGCAACCAGTTCGTGCGAGGATGTGGGCATGAGCTCAGCCGCCGCACCGTTCCCGAAGGAGGCCGACGCGCAGGGCGCCTTCGTCCGCCAGCAGTCCGCGTTCCGCGACCGGGTGACCGCGGACGGCTCGAGCGGCTTCCCGGCCGAGGCCGGCCGGTACCACCTCTACGTCTCCCTGGCCTGCCCGTGGGCGCACCGGACGATCATCGTGCGCAGGCTCAAGGGCCTCGAGGGCGCGATCTCCCTCAGCGTCGTCGACCCCCTCCGCGACGAGCGCGGCTGGCGCTTCGGCCCCGACTTCCCCGACCCGCTCGAGAACGGCTGGAGCTACCTCAGCGAGGCCTACCTGCAGACGAACCCGGAGTTCGAGGGCCGCGTCACGGTCCCGACCCTCTGGGACACGCGAGACCGGCCGGGTCGTCAACAACGAGTCCGCGGACATCCTCGTCATGCTCAACGACGAGTTCCAGGCCGTCGCGGAGCACCCGGAGGTCGACCTCTACCCCGCGGACCAGCGCGCGGAGATCGACGAGCTGAACGCCTGGGTCTACGACGACGTGAACAACGGCGTCTACAAGTCGGGCTTCGCCTCGACCCAGGCCGCCTACGAGGGCGCGGTGCGCCCGCTCTTCCTCGCGCTGGAGCGCCTCGACGAGCGGCTGGCGACCCGGCGCTACCTCTTCGGGGAGCAGCCCACGCTCGCCGACTGGCGCCTGTTCACGACCCTCGTGCGCTTCGACGCGGTCTACGTGGGCCACTTCAAGTGCAACCTGCAGCGCATCGTCGACTTCCCGAACCTCGGCGGGTACCTGCGCGACCTCTACCAGCAGCCCGGCGTGGCCGAGACCGTCGACTTCGACCACATCAAGCGCCACTACTACATGACGCACGGCTCGATCAACCCGACGGGCATCGTCCCGGCCGGGCCGGTCCTCGACCTCGACGCCCCCCACGGGCGCGAGCGCATCGGCGCGTAGGAGCGCCCCCACGTCCTAGCCTCGGGCGGGTGACCCGGCGCCCGCTCGAGCTGACCGTCTTCGTCGTCGGGGCGTCCAGCCTCGGCGCCGAGATCGCCGCGGCGCGGCTCATGGCCCCGTGGTTCGGGGCCTCGACGGTCATCTGGGCGAACACCATCGCCACGGTGCTCGTGGCGCTCAGCATCGGCTACGCGCTGGGCGGCCGCCTCGCCGACCGCGACCCGACCCCCAGGGCCTCGCACGGCTCGTCCTGGCCGCGGCCGCGCTCTTCGCCGTGGTCCCGTTCGTCTCCACGCCGTTCCTGCGCGCGTCGGTCGAGGCGCTCGACTCCGTCAGCGCGGGCGCGTTCGTCGGCTCCCTGCTGGCCGTGAGCGTCCTCATCGCCGCGCCGATCCTCCTGCTCGGCATGGTCTCCCCCTACGCGATCCGCCTCGCGGTCGACTCCGTCGAGGGCGCGGGCCGCACGGCCGGGCGCCTCTACGCGATCTCCACCGTCGGCTCGCTCGCGGGCGTCTTCGCGGCGGCGCTCGTCCTCGTGCCGTTCGTGGGCTCCAAGCGCACCTTCATCGTCTTCGCGCTCGCGCTCGCCGTCGTCGCCGTCGTGCAGCTCAAGCGCTCCCCGGCGCTCGTCCTCGCCCCCGCGGCCATCGCGGCGCTGCTGCTCGTCCCGGGCGGGACGCTCAAGGCGACGGGCGGCGGGAAGGTCCTCTGGGAGAAGGAGACGGGCTACCAGTACGCGCGGGTCATCGAGTCGCCCGAGCGGGACCCGGACGCTCGAGCTCAACGAGGGCCAGGCGATCCACTCGCTCTCCCGCCCCGGCACGGTGCTGACCGGCAACTACTGGGACGAGTTCCTCGTGCTCCCGCTCGCCGCGCTGCAGCGCCCGCCGCGCTCCCTGGCGATCCTCGGCAACGCCGCCGGCACGATGGCGACGGCCTACGGCAAGTACTTCCCCGGCACGGAGATCGACGCGGTGGAGATCGACGGGGAGATCACGAAGGCCGGCCGGAAGTACTTCGGCATGAAGGCGCCGAAGCTCACGACGCACACGGCCGACGCGCGCCCCTTCCTGCGGCGGACGGGGAAGCGCTACGACGCGATCTTCGTCGACGCCTACCGCCAGCCCTACATCCCGTTCTACCTGTCGCACGAAGGAGTTCTTCGAGCTCGTCCGCGACCGGCTGAACCCCGGCGGGCTGGTGGTCGTGAACGTCGGCCACCCCGAGCGCTCGGACAAGCTCGAGGGGGTCCTCAGCTCGACCATGGCGGCCGTGTTCCCGCACGTCGTCCGTGACCCCGCCGAGCCCACGAACTCCATGGTGGTCGGCTCGACCGCGCCCGTCACGGCGGAGCGCCTCCTGCGCTCCTCGGCGGGGCTGCCGGACGAGCTGCGGACCGTCGCGAGCGCGACCGCGTCGCAGCTGCGGCCCGGGCTGCGCGGCGGCCGCGTCTACACGGACGACGTCGCGCCGGTCGAGTGGCTCATCGACGCGTCGATCGTCGACGTGGCGGCCTCCGGCACGCGGTGAGCACGGGCGGCGCCTACCCCGCCTCCGCGAGCGCTGCCGGGAGGTCCTCGCGCGCCTTGATCCGCAGCTTGCGGTAGGCGTTGCCGAGGTGGAAGCTGACCGCCTTGGGCGTGACGAACAAGGCGTCCGCGATCTGGCGGTTCGTGAGGCCGTCGGCGGCGAGCAGCGCGACGCGCTGCTCGCCGGCGGTCAACGACGGCAGGCCGTGCGTGCGTGCCCGGCGCGGCCGTCCGCCCGCGACCACCAGCTCCCCGCGCAGGCCGCGCACCAGCGCGTGCGCCTCGCCCTCGGCCGCGAGGTCGAGGGCTCGGCGCAGGACCTCCTGCGCCTCCGATCGCCGGCGGTTCGCGCGCAGCAGCGTCCCGAGCGTCCCGAGCGCCCGCGCGTGCTCGAGGGCCGCGCCGGCGTCCTGCGCTGCCTGGGCGGCCTCGGCGGCGAGCTCCACGCCCTCCGGGCCGCCGAGGACGATGGCCTGCGCCCGCAGCGCGACCGCCAGGGCCCGCGGTGCCCCGTACCGTCGCGCGTCCTCGACCTCCTCCGCCGCGAGCGCGACCGCTGCGTCGCCCGCGCCCAGCTGGCGCTCCGCCAGCGCGGCCTCCGAGCGCCAGGGTGCGACCGCGGGGTTCGTCGTGCCGAGCACCTCCCGCGCCAGGCGGCCGGCCGCGAGGAAGTGCCCGCGGGCGGCCCGCGGGTCGCCCGAGGCGAGCGCGTGGCGTCCGCGCGCTTCGAGCACCGCGGCCCACATCGGCCCATCGGCGAACTTGTGCTCGACGGCCACGGCCGTCTCGAGGATCGCGGCGGCGTCGTCGAGTCGGTCCTGCTCGACCAGGACGGTGACGAGCGCCTCGATCGCGAGCGGCGCCGTCGCGTCCCACCCGAGCGCCCGCGCCTCGAGCGCGTCCTCGAGGTCGCGCTCGGCCTCGGCGAGCCGCCCGGCGTGCAGCAGGCAGTTGCCGCGCGCGGTGCGCCACGTGGCGTTGTCGAAGGGTGACGCCCGTCGCCGGGCGTCGTCGACGAGCGCGTCGAGGACCGCGAGGGCCTCCTGCGGCGTCCCGGACCGGAGCAGGGCCGAGACCATCGCCCCCATCGCCGCGGCCTCCCCCGTGCCCTCCCGCAGGTAGGCCCCGTCGCTCCACGCCCGGCGCGCGTACCCCAGCGCGAGCTCGCGGTCCCGGCCCCGGATGAGCTCCATCCCGGCGAGCCAGGCGAGCACCTCGCGCTCGCCGTGCGTGCGCGCCGGGGCGTCGCTCCCGGCCGTGGCGGCGAAGCGCTCGGCGACCGTCACGCCGCCGGCCGGCGTCCACAGCGCTGCGGCACTCCGTGCGGCCTCGAGCTCGAGGCCCAGCTCCTCCTCGGTGGCGGTGCCCTCGAGCGCTGCGAGCCCGCGCTCCGCAGCCTCGACCGACGCCGTCATCTCGCCCCGCTGGAAGTGCGTCCGGGCCAGGACGCGCAGCAGCCCGGCGCGATCGGGACCCTCGGCGGCGGCCGCGATGGCAGCCTCCAGCGCCGGGACCGCGTCCTCGGCTCCGGCGCGTGACGCGGCCAGTGCGGCCTCTCGGAGCACTGCAGGGCGCTCGGCGGCTCCGGGCGGCTCGCGCAGCGCACGCTGCAGCAGCCGCGCCGCCGCGGCATGTCCCGCGCGTGCGGACGCCTCGCGGGCAGCAGCGCGCAGGACCTCGACCGCCCAGTCCTGCTCTTCCCCGTGGGTGAGGACGAGGTGCGCCGCGACGACGTGCGGCGCGGCCCGGTCGAGCAGGATCCGCGCGGCCTCCCGGTGCAGCGCGGCCCGCGCGGCGGGTGCGGGGCGCTCGTACGCGGCGCGACGCAGGAGCGGGTGGTGGAAGCGCAGCGCCGCGTCGTCCTCGAACAGCCCCGCGTCCTGCAGCGCGGCGGCGCTGCGCGAGGCGGTCGTGGCGTCGAGGCCGGCCAGCACCGCCGCGACGTGCAGCTCCGTGTCCCCCCCGAGCACCGCGACCGCGGTGGCCAGCGCGTCGCACGCCGCGCCGAGCCGCGTGAGCGTCGCCTCGACGCCGTGCGCGACCGCGCCAGGGCCGATCTCCCGCACGCGCGCGACGTCGGCGTCGGTCCCCTCGACGCCCTCGGCGGCGAGTGCCCGGAGCAGCTCCTTCAGCAGGAGTGGATTGCCTCCCGTCTCCTCCCAGCACGCGCGGGCGAACGCGTCGGCGGCCTGGTCCCGGCCGCGGACGAGCGTCGTGCTGGCCCCTGGGCTGAGCGCCCGTGGCTCGACGATGCGCACGTTCGGTCCCGCCGTGAGCTGCGCGAGCAGCTCCGCCTCGGCGTCGGGGTCGCGCGGGCGGACGGCCGCGACCACCAGGACCCCGAGCTCGTCGATCCGCGCGGCGAGCTGGACCAGGAGGCGGAGGGATCCCGCGTCGGCCCAGTGGAGGTCGTCGAGGACGAGCGCCAGCGGACGCTCTTCGCCCATGGTCACCACGAGCCAGACGAGGGCATGGACGAGCGACGCCTCGCTGCTCGCGGCGAGCGCTTGCTCGACGGGCTGCTCGCCGAGGAGCATGGGCGCCGCCAGCGCCGCGCTGCCCTGCAGCAGCCGCGCGCGCTCGGGGTCGGACGCCGCGCGGAGCCGACGCTCGAGCAGCCGCAGGACGACGCCGAAGGGGAGGTCGCGCTCCAGGACGCTCCCGCTGGCCCGCAGGACGGAGAGGTCCGCGGCTCCGGCGAGCTGGGTCGCGGTCGTGAGCAGTCGCGTCTTGCCCAGGCCCGCGGCACCGCGGACGAGCACGACGCTCCCGCGTCCGCCACGCGCGGCGGCGACGGCCTCGGCCAAGGCATCGACGTCGGCGTCGCGTTCGAGCAGCGGCCAGCCCGCGACGCTCGGCAGGAGGCCCGTTCGCTTGTCCGCTGCGCCGGGGATCGCAAGAAGCTAGCGGCCGGGGCCGCCCAAACCCTGGGGTCCCCCTCCCAGGAGGCGCCGAGGTAGCGTCGCCGCCTCCATGGTCACCGCACACCGTTCCTGGACGGCAGGCCGCGCCACCCTCGCGCTGCTCACGTCGCTCGTCGCCCTCCTCGTCCTCGCCGTCGCGCCGTCGGCACGAGCCGGGACCGGCACCGGGGGCAACGCCACGCTGACCACGAACGATCCCGACCCCGTCACGGGCTCGCCCGTCACCTTCACGGCGAACGGGGCCTCGGACTGCCGGCCGGCGACCTTCGCGTTCACGGTCGACGGCGTCGCGAAGCCCCTGCAGACCTCTCCTGACTACAAGGCGACCTTCACCACGACCGGGAACCACACGGTCTCCGTCGTCATCGACTTCCAACGGACCGACGGGAGCTCCTGCGGGACGGCGCCCGACACGAAGACGGTCACCGTCGGCCCCGGGATCTCCGGAAGCATCCTCGTGTCGCCCGATCCGCCGCGACCCGGCCAGTTCGAGACCGTCTCCGTGACGCCGACGGGCGGGCTCGGGGCCCCGTACAGGGGGTACCGCTGGACCGTCGACGGGGTCCCCGACCCCGCCGGCAACGACAAGCGCAGCTGGTCCCGGACCTTCACGGCGGGGTCCCACACCCTGCGGGTGACGTTCTCGGACAGCCCGGACTCGGCCAGCAGCAACCCCCCGCACACGGGGACGGTGACCCGCACCATCACCGTCGAGGATCCGCCGCCGCCCCCGCCGCCGTCCGACACGACCCCGACCCCGCCCCCGCCGCCGCCGTCCGACACGGGCCCGACGCCGCCCCCGCCGCCGCCGTCCGACACGGGCTCGACGCCGCCCCCGCCGCCGCCGTCCGACCCCGGCCCGCCGGCCTCGACCCCGGCGCCCGCGCCGACCCCTCCGCCCGCGCCGACGCCCCCGCCGTGCCTGCAGCAGATCGACTTCGCCCTCTCGGAGTTCACGACCTCGGGCTGCTTCAAGAAGGTCGGGTCGAGTCCCGACCAGTGGGACACGACGGACCAGGTGAACCTCAACGGGGTCGCCTTCGCGGACTCGGGCCAGCGCTTCGTCATCACCGCCCCGTCGGCCACGGATCCCGGCGGCCACGTCAAGACCGACAACAGCGCCATCCAGATCGACCGGTTCATCCCGTTCTCGGGCAACGTCGACTGGTCCCTGCCCGCCGGCGGGAAGGGCGACGAGGGAACGCTCCGGGAGGTCACCGTCCCGGGCTTCGCGCGCCTCTTCAAGCTGCGGATCGCCGGGACCATCGCGATCAAGCTCGGGTACGACGCGGCGGGCAAGCACTACGCGTCGTTCCCCATGAACGTCGAGCTGCCGCCCGCGTTCACCGCGGGGCCGACGAAGTTCTCCGGTGGCGTGTCGGGAGCGGCGTCGATCCGCGTCGACGCCGACGGGATCCACTACGACGGCCTCAGGATCGAGGCGACCGACGTGTGGGTGGGCAAGCTCAAGGTCCTCTCCGCGTGCTTCTCCTACGTGCCGGCCGGCGGCCAGGCCGTCGAGGGCTGCCCCGCGCCCGAGATCGACGGCAAGCCCTACGTCTCCTGTGCGACCGACGCGAACACGGACCGCTTCGACGGCAGCGCGGTCCTGGAGCTGCCGACGACGTCCCATACGAAGCTCGCGGCGTTCGGGGGGCTGGCCGACGGCCGGGTCTCCAAGCTCGGCGGCCTCGTCGACGGGCTCGGGCAGACGCTGCCGATCGCGCCGCAGGTCTTCCTGAACCGCATCGGGGTCGGGCTCTGCCTCTCACCCCCGCCGTTCAAGCTGCGCGGCGACGTGGGCGTCACGGCGCTCGGCGGGAAGCTCGACGTCAACGGGCGCGTCCTCTACACGGACGCCACCGAGACGAGGCCGTGGCGCCTCGAGGTCGGCGGCAACGTGAAGTTCAACGGCACCCAGCTCGGTGACGCGTCGCTCGGCTTCAACGCCTGGGGCGACGTGGACTTCGACGTCAACGCCAGCATCGCCCTCGGGGACGTCGCCAGCATCAGCGGCAACGTCAACGGCTGGATCGAGCCCCGGAACAGCGCGTTCACGATCTCGGGCTCCGTGCAGGGATGCATCGACGGGCTCGGGTGCGCGATGGCCTCCGGCCTGGTCTCCAACGTCGGCATCGCCGGCTGCCTCGACCTCGGCACCTACACGGTCGACCTGCCCGACGAGGCCCGCCCGGGCCCGTTCGGCTGGGGCTCGAGCACGATCATCGTGCACAAGAGGACCCTGCACCTGCAGGCCGGCGTGGGCTGGAGGTACTCCGGCAGCGTCGACCTGCTGGGCGCCTCCTGTGACATGTCGCCGTACGCCGCGACGCGGGATCCGGCCGCCGGCCGGGCGGCGGCCGTCGGCCTCTCCGAGCAGGTCCGCCCCGGGACCCGGGCGGTGGCACTGCGCATCCACGGCACGAACGGCCCGCCGAAGGTCGTCGTGCGCGGCCCGGGCGGGACGACGATCTCGTCCCCCGCCATCGGGACGGGGCGCCAGAGCAAGGGCAAGTACGTCCTGGTCGAGAACGCGTCGGACGGCACGACGAGCCTCCTGCTCGTCAAGCCGGCCGCGGGGACCTGGACCGTGGAGCCGGCGCCGGGCGCCGCGTCCACGCCCACGACGCTCGATCGCTCGAGCTTCCAGGCACCGTCCGTCCTCTTCGGCCAGGCGCGCCGCCGCGCCGGGCGCCAGGAGGTCGCGGTGCAGTACGCGGTCCCGCCCGGGGCCTCCGTGCGCCTCGTGGAGCGCGGGACGACCATCGGTCGCACCCTGGTCGGATCGGTGCGCGGCAAGCGGTGCCGCGGCAAGAGCACCCTGCCCGACGGCCGGACGCTGCTGTGCGCGCAGGTGCGGTTCCAGCCGTCCCGCGGGCCGGGCGGCGTCCGGCAGGTCCAGGCGCTCGTCTCGCGTGACGGCATGCCGCTGACGCGCAAGACGATCACGACGTTCGAGGTTCCTCGTGAGGCGGCGCCGTCGCGGCCCGGCGCGCTGCGCGCCCGCCGCGTGGCCGGCGGGGTCGTCGTGGCGTTCCCGAGGTCCCGCGGCGCCTCGAGCTACACGGCGACGGCGGTCCTCACGGACGGGCGCAAGCTCGGCTTCGACCTCGCGGGGTCCTGCCGCGCGGTGCGCATCCCGGACGTGAAGGGCAACGCGACCGTGCAGGTCAAGGTCGCCGGGGTGCGGTACGACCTGCGGGTCGGCAGCTACCGGAAGCTCACGCTGCTGAAGGGCAAGACGAAGGCCGGTCCGAACGGGAAGCTGCCGAAGCGCACCTGCAGCTAGCGCGCCGCCCCTCGGCGCTGAGATCCGGATCAGCCCCACCGGGTGGGGGCGAGCCGGATCTCGGCGCTCGGGGGGTCAGGCGGGGGCGCCGACCCGGAGGTCGCCCGCCTCGGCCGCGGCCCAGTCGGCGAACGCGCGCGGCTCGCGGCCGAGCACGCGTTGGACGCCGTCGGAGAGGCGGGCG
This sequence comes from uncultured Solirubrobacteraceae bacterium, assembly GCA_963844155.1. Taxonomy (GTDB): domain Bacteria; phylum Actinomycetota; class Thermoleophilia; order Solirubrobacterales; family Solirubrobacteraceae; genus Paraconexibacter. The sequence continues at coordinate 484,144 of CAWJMY010000001.1, read as the reverse complement.
TCGTGGCCCTCGCGGATGACCGCGAAGAGCTGGCCGAGCAGCGCGGCGTAGTCCTCCGGGACACCCGCGCCGATCGTCTGGCGCTCCCACTCGGCCGGGTCCGCGTCGACGTGCGTGATCGTCCCGCCCGCGGCCGCGCCGAGGAGCTCGGCGGCCCGCGCGTGGGTGATGGCCTCGGGGCCGCTCAGCTCGTAGACGTCGCCCGCCAGGTCCGGGCGGGTGAGCAGCGCCGCGGCGACCTCCGCGATGTCGTTCACGTCGACGAAGGGCTCGAGGCCGTCGCCCGACGGCGCGACGAGCACGCCCTGCTCCTCGATCCCCGGGCGGAAGAAGCTCTCCGTGAAGTTCTGCATGAACCAGGTCGCGCGGACGACCGCGGAGGTCGGGAAGGTCGCCCGGAGCGCCTCCTCCGTCCGGAACATCGCGCCCTCGGGAGCGTGCTCGGCGCCGCGGGCGCTGAGCATCACGCCGTGGGTGACGCCCGCGGCGACGGCCTTCGCGAAGAAGGCGGCGGCCGCGTCGGCGTAGTCGAGGCGCAGCGCCGGCGGGATGACGTAGACGGCGTCGGCGCCCGCGAGCGCGGCGTCGTGGGTGGTGGGGTCGGCCCAGTCGAAGCGGACCGGGACGACGCCGTCGGCCTGCCCCTCGGGGGAGCGGGCGGCGCCGCGGACGGTGTGCCCGTCCGCGAGGAGGTGGTGGGTGGTGCGGCGGCCGGTCTTGCCCGTGGCGCCGAGGACGAGGATGGTGGACATGGGTGCAGCATGCTGCGCCTGGGCGAGCGGAACCATGCGCTCCGATCGCGATCGCATGCGTGAACGTCTCATCCGTGTTCGCGCGGCGATGCGCGCAGCGCTACGGTCCAGCCCATGGACGTCCTCGGGGACCTGCTCGGCCGCGCCCGCGCCCACGGCGCGATCTTCGCCCACTCGGACCTCCGCGCCCCGTGGGGCCTCGAGCTGCGCGACCGGACGCCGCTCTCGTTCCACGCGGTCCTCGAGGGCGAGCTCCACCTCGACGTGGGGGAGGGCCGGAGGGCGCGCCTGCTGCAGGGCGACGTCGCGCTCGTCCGCTCGGGGCGGCCCTACCGGATGACCCACGCGGCCGGTGCGCCCGCACCACCGCTCGACGAGGTGCTCGCCGCCTGCGCGCCCGGGGAGCACGACGGGCGGCGGCTCGTCCGCGGCGGCGCGGGCGCCCGCACGGTCTTCCTCTGCGGGGCCTACGCGTTCGACGGCTCGGTCTGCGACACCCTCCTCGACGCGCTCCCGCCGCTCGTCGTCCTGCCCGCCGCGGCCGCGCCGCCCGCGCTGCGCACGGCGGTCGGGCTCCTGGCCGAAGAGGCCGGCACGGACGCCGCGGGGCAGCAGACGGCGCTCGACCGGCTCCTCGACCTCCTGCTCGTCTACGTCCTGCGCAGCTGGTTCGCCGCGGAGCCCGGCCGTGCGCCGGCCTGGTACGACGCGCTCGACGACCCGGCGGTCGGCCCCGCCCTGCGTGCGCTGCACGAGGACCACCGGCGGCCGTGGACGGTGGCGGAGCTCGCAGCGGTCAGCGGCCTGTCACGGGCCGCGTTCGCCCGGAACTTCAGCGCGCGCCTCGGCCGTGCGCCGCTGGCCTACCTCACCGCTTGGCGGATGGTCCTGGCGCGCGACGCGCTCGTGCGCCCGGGCGCGACGGTCGCCTCCGTGGCGCGGGAGGTCGGCTACGCGAACGAGTTCGCCTTCGCCGCCGCCTTCAAGCGCGAGCACGGCGTCGCGCCGGGGCGCTGGCGCAGCGAGGCGCGGGCGCGTGTGGCCGTCGACCGCGCGCTGCCGCAGGCCGCGGGGGCGACCGCGGCGCGCTGAGCGGACCGAGCGAGCGGTCGAGTTCGGGCCCTGCCCGAGGTGGACCGCGCGCTCAGGCGGGGCGGGCCTCGCCGAGCCAGGCGTCGATCGGGAGGTCCGCGGCGGCCGCGGCCAGCGCGGCCGGCTCGAGCGCCGGGGCGAGCGGCAGGAAGGAGACCGCGACGTCGCCCAGCGCGGCGATCGTCGCGCGCGTTCGAGCGCTCCATGGCGCTCGGCTCGCCCGGCCACGGCGTGAGCACGACCCCGCGCACGTCGAGCTCCGCCGCCCGCGCGGCCTCCAGCGTCAGCAGCGTGTGGTTGATCGTCCCGAGCCCGGGCCGGGCCGCGATGACGACGGGAAGCCCGAGCGCCCGGGCGAGCGCCCGGATGTCGTAGCCCGCGTCCGTGAGGGGGACGAGGAGCCCGCCGACGCCCTCGGCCACGAGCCAGCCGTCCCCCGGCGCCGCCTCCCGCGCGGCCGCCTCGAGCTCCGCGGGATCCAGCGGCGCGTTCGCGGCCGCGAGGTGGGGCGAGACCGCCGGGCCGAACGTGCGGGCGGTGACGGCCGACGGCTCCTGCCCCGTGCAGGCCGCGAGCAGGACGTGGTCCATCGGGACCCCGGGCTCGGGCTCGTCCGTGCCGGTCACCACGGGCTTCCACGCCGCCACGCGCTCCCCACGGGCCGCGAGCGCCGCGCAGATCGCGGCGGCCACGACGGTCTTGCCGACCCCCGTGTCCGTGGCGGTGACCAGGACGCCGCGCACGGCTCAGGCCACGCGCAGGGGCGGGACGGCGCGCAGCGCCGGGCGTTCCGACGCCGCCGCGACCGGCATGCCGTCCCCGGGGCGGAAGCCCGCCTGCAGCGCGGCGCGGCCCAGCACCCGCGCGGCTTCGCGGAGCTCGGCCTTCTCGTGGGAGGCCATGACCGCGAGTCGCAGGCGCGACGTGCCCTCGGGGACCGTCGGCGGCCGGATGGCCTGGGCGAAGACGCCGTGCTCCAGCGCGGCCTCGCAGATCGCCATGGCCTGCGCCGCGTCGCCGATCACGAGCGGGACGATCTGCGTCGTGGAGCCCGAGACGTCGAAGCCCTCCCGCGCGAGCTCGTCCCGCAGTGTCCGCGCGCGGGACTGCAGCGCGTCCACCCGGGCGGGCTGCTCCTCGAGCAGCTCGAGCGCGGCGAGCGCGGCCGCGATCGCCGGCGGCGGTGGCGCCGTGGAGAAGATGAACGGGCGCGCGGTGTTCACGAGCAGCTCGCGCACGGCGGCGCTGCCGGCCACGAACGCCCCGTAGGCGCCGAGCGCCTTGCCGAGCGTCCCGACCACGACGACGTGCTCCTCCCCGTCCAGGCGCGCCTCGGCCACCGCGCCGCGCCCGCCCGGCCCGACGCAGCCCGTCGCGTGCGCCTCGTCGACGACGAGCCAGGCCCCGCGCTCCGCGCACAGCTCGCTGAGCTCCCGCAGCGGCGCGACGTCCCCGTCCATGGAGAAGACGGAGTCCGTCACGACGACCGCGCGCTCCTCGGGCGCCGCGTCGAGGATGCGCCGCAGGTGCTCGACGTCCCCGTGCTCGTAGATCGCCGTGCGCCCGCGGGCGAGCCGGCAGCCGTCGACGATCGAGGCGTGGTTCAGCGCGTCGGAGCAGACGAGCGTGCCCTCGCCCGCCAGCGCGCCGAGGACCCCGAGGTTCGCCAGGTACCCCGAGCCGAAGAGCAGCGCCTGCTCGAACCCCTTGAACGCCGCGAGGCGCTCCTCGAGGCGCTGGTGGATCGTCATGGTCCCGCTGACCAGGCGCGAGCCGCCGCTCCCGGCGCCCCAGCGCATCGCCGCGTCGGCCGCCGCCTCGCGCACCCGCGGGTGGTCGGCCAGGCCGAGGTAGTTGTTCGAGCAGAGCAGCAGGACGGGCTTGCCGTCCAGCACGACGCGCGCGCCCTGCGGACCGCTCACCAGGCGGGTGCGGCGGCGCAGCCCCGCCGCGTCGAGCTCGGCCAGCCGCTGCCTCGATCCCGTCCTCCACGACGGCTACAGGCCGTGCGGCATGCCGGAGGTGGCGAGCTCCCCCCCGTCCGGCCAGGCGTTGGGCGCGCCGTCGGGGCGCGGCGGGATGACGCCCTTCTTCACGAAGCGCAGCTGCTCCGCGGGATCCCAGAGCTTCACCTCGATGCCGGCCGCGACGGCCTCCTCCTTCGTGTCGAGGAACGCCTCGACGACGTCGGGGGTCTCGCCCGCGAGCCAGTCCGAGCGGTTGTCCGGGCGCGGGTTCGCGCCGTTGTCCGTCTGGCGCGCGATGTTCAGCCCGAGGTCCGTGAACATCTTGCGGTCCTCCTCCGGGGTGGAGCCGAGCGTCGTGAGGAAGTTGCCCATCATCACGCCGTTGAGCCCGGCCTTGACCGCGAGGGCCTGCAGCTCGCCGATGTTCTCCACGCGGCCGCCGCAGAGGCGGAAGAGCGCCTCGGGGAGGATGAGGCGGAAGATCGCGATCCACTTCACGGCCTCCCACGGGTCCATGTGCTCCCGGTCGCCGAACTTCGTCCCCGGGCGCGGGTTCAGGAGGTTGATCGGCACGGACGTCGGGTTGATCCTCGAGAGCTCGAAGGCCATCTCGACGCGCTGCTCGCGCGACTCGCCGAGGTTCAGGATCCCGCCGACGCAGGTCTCGAGCCCCGCCTCCTCGACGGCCTGGATCGTGCGCAGCCGGCCCTCGTAGCGGACCGTGGAGGAGACCTCGGGGTAGTAGCTCTCCGCGGTCTCCACGTTGTGGTGGACGCGCTGGATGCCGGCCTCCTTGAGCTGCTTGGCCCGGGCGACGGACATGTGCCCGACCGACGCGCAGCGCTTGAGGTTCGTCTGCTCGGCGACCAGGCGCGCGCCCTCGAGGACCTTCTCGAAGTCCCGCTTGGAGAGCCCCTGGCCCTGGGTGACCATGCAGAAGCGGTGGGCGCCCGCGGCTTCGGCGGCCCGCGCGTGCTCGAGGATCTGCTCGGGCTCCATCATCGCGTGCAGGGGCGTCTCGGCCTCCGCGAAGCGCGACTGCGCGCAGAACCCGCAGTCCTCCGCGCACCCACCCGACTTCGCGTTGACCAAGGAGCAGAGGTCCGTCGCGTCGCCGAACTGCTCCTGGCGGGCGAGCCACGCCCGTTCGACGAGCGCCTCGATCTCGGCGTGGTCCTCGAGCTCGCCGAGCCGGCGGGCCTCCTCGCGGGTGATGAGCGGCGGCATCGACGGAACCCTAGGCCCCCGGGAGGACGCGTGCGCTCCCGCGACCCGGGCGCCCCCGTTCGTCCAGGTAGCGTTCGGCGAGGCCGATCGGGGGCACACTCCCGTCGAAGGCTTGACCATGAGCGCCCCGCATCCGATCCGCGTCTTCCTCTGCGACGACGTCCAGGCCTTCCGGTCCTTGATGCGCCACGTGCTGGAGGAGGACCCGGACATCCGCGTCGTCGGGGAGGCGGCCGACGGCCGGGCCGGGGTCGACGGCGTCGCCCAGGAGCGCCCGGACGTCGTGCTGCTCGACCTCTCCATGCCCGTCCTCGACGGCCTCGAGGCGATCCCGCTCATGCTCGACGTCTCCCCGGGGACGAAGATCATCGGCCTCTCCGGGTTCACCGCGGAGCGCATGGCCGCGACGATGATCGCCCAGGGGGCGGTCGCCTACTTCGAGAAGGGCGCGGACCTCGAGGAGATCACGCAGATGGTGCGCGACCTCGGGGCGACCGCCGCCTAGCCGAGCTCGACGAGCAGCGGCGCGTGGTCCGAGGGCTTCGTGCCCTTGCGGAAGTCCCGCTCGATCCCGGCGCGCGCCAGCCGCGGGGCGAGGCCCTCGCTCATCAGCGCGAGGTCGATCCGCAGGCCCAGCCCGCGGTGGAAGTGCCCCTGGCGGTAGTCCCACCAGGTGAAGTGCGTGCGGTTCGGGTCCTCGGCGCCCAGGGGGTAGAGCGCCCGGTAGGCGTCCACGAGGCCGCCTGCGCCCGCGAGGTCCGCCAGCGCGCCGCGCTCCTCGTCGGTCACGTGCGTCGAACCCGCGAACGCGGCGGGGTCGTAGACGTCCGCGTCGTCCGGCGCGATGTTGAAGTCGCCCATGACCACGAGCTCCTGCGCCCGGAGCGCGGCGAGGCGCTCGCCCATCGCGTGGAGGAACTGGAGCTTCTCCGCGTAGGGCTCCGAGCCGACGGCCTGCCCGTTGACGACGTAGACGCTCGCGATCCGCAGGCCGCCGACCGTCGCCTCGACCCAGCGCGCCTGCTCGGGCGACGCCTCGCCGGGCAGGCCGGCCACGACGTCCGTCGGCGCCTCCCGCGCGAGGATCGCCACGCCCGCCCAGCGGCCGCCCGAGTGGTGCGCCGCCTGGTAGCCCGCCGCGGCGAGCTCCGCCACCGGGAAGGCCGCGGGCTCCGTCTTGGTCTCCTGCAGGCAGAGGACGTCGGGCTCGTGCTGGGCGAGGAACTCGAGCACGCGCGGCAGCCGCGCCTTGAGCGAGTTGACGTTCCAGGTGGCCAGGCGCACCCGCGGGACCCTAGGCCCTGGCGAGCTGCACGAGCATGGAGCGCTCCGGGTCCCCGGGGCCCCAGAAGGCGTGCTGCGCCGCCGCCCCGCCGCCCCGGTAGGCGGCCGCCTGCGCGAGGGGCAGGGGATCCCACTCGCCCACGTCCCGCGCCCAGCCGCTCCCCCCGGCGCGCTCCCCGACCAGGACGTGGGAGACGGCCCGGCCCAGGAAGTGCCCCGCGTGGGTCGTGAGCTCGAGGTGCAGCAGCGGCCGGCCGCCCGCCGGGACGACGTCCTCTCCGACGAGCCGGGTGAGCGCCGCGACGGAGGCCTCGAGCACGGGGTCGCCGGCGCGCCAGGCGGCGGTGGCGGTGACGTAGCCCCGGGTGAAGACGGGCGCCCGGGGCACCGCTTCGAGTGCCACCTCGATCTCGAACGTCTGCCCGTCGAGGTCGCCGGGCCGCAGCGCCGTGAAGCGCCCGGAGGCCGAGGCGAGGTCGGGCCAGCGCGCCGGGTCCTCGAGCAGCGCGACGGCCCGGGCGGCGTCGGGCAGCTCGACCCAGGGGTAGGTGGAGCGCTGCCGCCGCTCCTGGGGCTCGCGGGGCGGGGTGAGCGGCCCGAGCGCCGCGTCCTGCAGGCGCTGGGCGGGGACGAAGCGCTCGGCTTCGGCCACGGTCTCGAACGCGACGCCGTGCCGCCGCCGGGCCGGGTCCTCCCACGCCGCGGCGAACCACGGGCCGAGCAGGTTCCCGGCGCCCTCGAGCAGCGCGGGCCCGTCGAGGCGGAGCCTGCCCGCGAGCCGCAGCGCCCCGTAGGCCCGCGTGAAGGCGGGGAGGTCCCGAGCGCCGAGCCGCCGGCCCTCCCGCTGCCACCGCGTCGTCAGGACCCCGAGCGCGAGCCGCAGGTCCGCGAGCTCCCGCTCGCCCGGGGCGCGGGCGTAGTACGCGGCGTTCAGGAAGTCCGTCACCCAGCCGGCGGCCCCCGGCGCCGCGATGGACGAGCCGGGGCTGCGGACGAAGGGCAGGACGGCGGGCACCCCCTGGGTGTACCCCGGGCTCAGGACGTGAGCGCGCCGAGCAGCACGGGGTCCTCGGCGACCCCGCCCGGCCTGGCGCGGGCGATGAGGTCGTCCCGGCCCGCGCAGGGGAGGGCGACGCCGTCGACCTTCGTGATGAGCGCCCGGCGCAGCAGCGTGAGGTGGCGGACCTGGGGCGGGGCGAGGACGAGCCCGCCCTCCGTCGTGGAGAACGTGAAGGTCGCGCCGCCCGCGAGGGCCCGGGAGCCGTCGGGTGCCGGGCGGATGCCCGCCATGCGGCCCTGGAGGTCGCCGAGGGCCCGGGTCAGGCGCTCCTGGTTGCGCGGGTCGGGGTCGAGGGTCACCTCCACGGCCCGGGCCGGCAGCTCGATCCCGTGGGCACGCGCCGCCAGCACCCCGACCACGACGAGCTCCACGTCCCGGCCGGCGAGTGCCGCCAGGACCGAGCCCGCGCGCAGGCCCTCGGCGTCCGGCCCCTCGGGCGCCTCGGCGCGCGGGAGGGGCGCCGTCTCGATCCGGCCGACCTCCCCGAGGCAGGCCAGGAGCCGCGCCACGGCCTCGACGCTCGGGGAGACCTCCCCGCGCTCGACCTGGGAGACGTACCCCTGGCTGGTCCCCGCGCGGACCGCCAGGCCGCGCTGGGAGACGCCATGGCGCTCGCGGGCCGCGCGGATGACGCCACCGCCGTCCATGGGGGCCACCCTACGCACCGGCGCGACCGCGCCTCAAGGCGGCCGCGCTAGCGGGCGCGCCAGACGGGCGCCCGCTTCTCGCCGAAGGCGCGGACCCCCTCGCGGAAGTCCTCCGTGGCGAAGCACGCGCGCCGGAGCGCGAGCAGCTCGGCCTCCACGTCCTCGGCCAGCGCGCCCTCCGCGGCCAGGAGGGCGCGGAGCATCCGCTTGTTGCCCTGGACGGAGAGCGGCGCGTTGGCGGCGAGCTCCGCGGCCCACTCGAGCGCGGCCGCCTCGAGCTCGCGCTCCGGGACGACGTGGTTCACCAGCCCCCAGCCGAGCGCGACCGGCGCGGCGACGTGCCGGCCCAGGAGGAAGAGCTCGCGGGTCCGTGCGGCCCCGACGACGTCGAGGAAGCGGCGCAGCCCCGTGTGGGAGTAGACGAGGCCGAGCTTCGCCGGGGGCATGCCCAGGCGGATGCCGTCCGCGGCCAGGCGCAGGTCGCAGGCCAGCGCGAGCTCGAGCCCGCCGCCGATGGTGTGGCCCGTCAGCGCGGCGACCACGGGCAGGTCGCAGGCCTCGAGGGCGTCGATGGCCTTCGTGAAGGGGTGGGCGACGAGCGCCTCGGCGCGCTCCGCGAAGCCCGCGTCGTCGCTGGCCCCGATGTCGTAGCCCGAGGAGAACATGCCCTCCTCGCCCGTGAGCAGGAGCGCGCGGGCGCCGCGCGCGGGCGCCTCCTGGACCGCGCGGGTGATCGCGTCGAGCAGCGGGTGGTCCAGCGCGTTGCGCTTCGCCGGGTTCGAGAGGGTCAGCCGGAGGACCCCGTCGGCCGGCTCGTCGATCAGCAGCTGCCCGGGCATCGGCCCGGCAACCTACCGGGGCCTCCGCGAGGACCTACTCGAGGACGACGAGCGCGTCCCCCTCGCTCACGGCCTGCCCCTCCTCCACGAGGACCCGGGCGACGACCCCTTCGTCCTCGGCCTCGACGGGCATCTCCATCTTCATGGACTCGAGGATCACGACCGTGTCGCCCTCGGCGATCGTGTCGCCGACCTTGCACTCGACCTTCCAGACCGTGCCGGTGATGTGGGCCTCGATGTTCGCCATGGGCGGACCCTACGCCAGGCCCCCGACGGCTCCCGCGTTCGACCGCAGGGCGAAGGGTGGTGGGGCGATTGCCGACCGGATGTCCATCGTGGCCGGGCCCGGGCCCACGTACCTTGCAGTCATGTTCTGAGGAGCACTCAGCGGGCCGCCACCACCGTCTCCTCCTGCGACGACCGGCGGCCCGTGCTCCTCGGATCTGGCCCCTCCCCGGCCCTGACCCAGTCGGGGGGAGGCATGGACGTGGAGGCCGGGGCCACCAGGCCCGAGTTCGAGGACGGGACAGCTTCGAACCCGGGTCGGCCCCGGCCGCCCCACCCCAGCTGTGCCGCAGCGCCGTCGGGACGGGTGGTCTGAGGGGAGCACCCGGCCCGGCGGCGTGAACGGACCCCCGCGCTGTGGGAGCCTCCCCGGCGTGATCCTCGCCATCGACCAGGGCACGACGGGCACGACCTGCCTCGTCTTCGACGAGGAGGCCGAGCTCCTGGGCCGCGCCTACCGCGAGTTCGCCCAGCACTTCCCCCGGCCGGGCTGGGTCGAGCACGACGCGCAGGAGCTCTGGGAGGTCACCCAGGCCGTCGCGGGCGAGGCGCTCGCGGACGCGGGCTGCGCCCCGGGCGAGCTGCAGGCCGTCGGCATCACGAACCAGCGCGAGACGGTCTGCGTCTGGGATCCGGCCACGGGCGAGCCGCTGCACCGCGCGCTCGTCTGGCAGGACCGCCGCGGGGCCGAGCGCTGCGACGAGCTCCGGGCCCAGGGGCACGAGAGCATGGTCCGCACCCGGACGGGGCTCGTGCTCGACCCCTACTTCTCCGGGACGAAGGTCGAGTGGCTGCTGCGGGAGGTCCCCGGGCTGCGCGAGCGCGCGCGGGACGGCCGGGCGGTGTTCGGGACCGTCGACAGCTGGATCACCTTCAAGCTCACGGGGGAGTTCGTCACGGACCCGTCGAACGCCTCGCGGACGCTCCTCTTCGACATCGCGAGGGGCGCCTGGGATCCCGACCTCTGCGCGCTCTTCGGCGACGTGCCGCTGCGGGCGCTGCCCGAGGTGCGGCCCTCCATCGGGCACTTCGGGACGACGCGGGCGGACGCGCTGCACGGCCACGAGGCGCCCGTCTGCGGGATCGCGGGTGACCAGCAGGCGGCGCTCTACGGGCAGGCCTGCCTGGATCCCGGGCAGGGGAAGAACACCTACGGCACGGGGTCGTTCGTCCTGCTGAACTCCGGCGCGGCGCCGCCGCTCGCGCCGCCCGGGCTGCTCACGACGGTCGCGTGGCAGATCGGGCAGCGGACCTCCTACGCGCTGGAAGCGGCGATCTTCGTGACCGGCGCGGCGGTGCAGTGGCTCCGCGACGGGCTCGGGATCATCTCCGAGGCCGCGGAGACCGAGGCGCTCGCGGCCTCCCTGGACTCGAACGACGGCGTCCACTTCGTCCCCGCGCTCACGGGTCTGGGCTCCCCGCACTGGGACCCCTACGCGCGCGGGACGATCACGGGCCTGACGCGCGGGAGCGGGCGCGCGCACCTCGCGCGCGCGACCCTCGAGGCGATCGCCTACCAGACCGTCGACGCGGTGCGGGCGATGGAGGCGGCGAGCGGCACGCCGCTGACGGAGCTGCGCGCGGACGGCGGCGCGACGGCGAACGGATGGCTCATGCAGTTCCAGGCCGACGTGCTCGGGGTGCCCGTGGTCATCGCGGAGATCGCGGAGACCACGGCGCTCGGCGCGGCGATGCTCGCGGGGGTCGGCGCGGGGGTCCTGACCCAGGACGCGGTCGCCCGCGGGCACCGCTCCCGGGCCGAGCTCGAGCCCCGGATGGGCGAGGACGAGCGCGCCGGCCTGCTGGCCGGCTGGCACGGGGCGCTGGCACGATCACGGGGGCGCGATGCCGGGTAGGATCGCCCCATCGTGAACGCGCCGGTTCAGGAGCCCCGATGAGCGAGCCGAACCTCGCGCCGATGAAGGCGCAGGTCTACAAGGACGAGCGCCCCGCCACGTTCTTCGACGAGTTCTACGAGCGCTCCCAGACGAAGCAGCCCAACTGGGTCTACGAGCTCGTCCGCCTCGTCACGACGATCTACGCCTACGGGTTCTTCCGCACCCGCTGCATCTCCTCGGACCACGTGCCGCTCAGCGGGCCGGTCATCCTCGCGCCGAACCACTTCTCGTTCATGGACCACTTCTTCGCCGGGGCGTTCACCCGGCGCAAGGTGCGCTTCATGGCCAAGTCGCAGATGTTCAAGGGCAGGCGCGACCTCCTGACGAACATCTACTCCCACGGCGGCGTGTTCCCCGTGCGCCGCGGGGCGCGCGACGAGCGGGCGATGGACACGGCGAACACGATCCTGGCCAACGGCGGGCTCGTCTGCATGTACTGCGAGGGCGGCCGGTCGCGCAGCGGCCAGCTCGCCGAGAGCGCGAAGCCGGGCATCGGCCGCCTCGCGCTGCAGTCGGGGGCGATCGTCGTCCCCGTGGCGATCCACGGCTCCTCGAAGGTCCGCAACTGGAAGCGCCTGCAGTTCCCGAAGGTGACCGTCCAGTACGGCGAGCCCTTCCGCTACGAGCAGACGCCCGAGCCGACCCGGGAGCAGGCGCAGGTCGTCGCCGACGAGGTCTTCACGGAGATCAAGGCGCTCTACCACGGGCTCGACCAGCACGGTCGCGCCGGCGTCGCCAAGCGCGTGCGGGCCGCCCGGCGCGCCGCGCGTCGCGGTGCCGGCGCCGCGACGGCCTAGTTGCCCCCCGTGCGCCGCCTGCTCGCCGCCGCCTGCCTGGCCGTCGTGACGGCGGCCCTCGCCGGCGCACCCGGGGCCGCGGCCGCGCCCCTGTCGCTCGTCTCCGTCGGCTCCTTCAAGGCGCCGACCTACGTCACCGCCGCCCCGGGCGACCCGACCCGGCTCTACGTCGTGGAGCGCGCGGGCACGATCAAGGTGCTGCGCGACGGGGTGCAGGGGACGTTCGCCGACCTCACGCCCCTGGTCTCGGGGACGGACGGGGAGCGCGGGCTGCTCTCGATCGCCTTCGCCCCGGACTTCGCCACGAGCCGCCGGTTCTACGCCTACTACACGGGCAAGCGGCCCGGGCTCGCGGACGTGACCCTCGCGCGCTTCGTGGCCACGGGCCCCGACAGCGCACCCGCCACGCCCGAGGTGCTCCTGACGATCCCGCACGGCCGCCAGGCCAACCACAACGGCGGGCAGCTCCAGTTCGGGCCGGACGGCTTCCTCTACGCGGGCACGGGGGACGGCGGCGCCGGCGGGGACCCGGCGGGCAACGGCCAGAACCTCGACTCCGCGAGCCCCGCGGTGGTCGGCGGGGTCGACCACGACCCGCGGCTCGGCAAGCTCCTCCGCCTCGACGTCTCGGGCCCGACGGGCTACGTCGCCCCCGCGTCCAACGCGTTCGGCCCGCCCGGGAAGCCCGGGGAGGTCTGGGCGCTCGGAGTCCGCAACCCCTACCGCTTCTCCTTCGACGCGGCGACGGGCGACCTGCTCGTCGGCGACGTGGGGCAGAGCACCCGCGAGGAGGTGGACCTCCTGCCGGCCGGGACGCCCGCGGGGGCGAACCTCGGGTGGGACCAGTGGGAGGGGACGTTCGGCTCGGGCTCCCGGCAGGGCCTCGTCTTCCCCGTGCTCGAGTACGGGCACGGTGCGGGGGCCTTCGGGAGCACCTCGGGGTGCTCCGTGACCGGGGGCTACGTCGTCCGGGACCCGCAGGTGCCCGAGCTCGCGGGGCAGTACGTCTACGGGGACTTCTGCGCATCGCGGCTCCGGGCGGCGACCCTCGGGCCGGGCGGCGCGACGGGGGACCGCGAGCTCCCCCTCCCCGCGCTCGCGGGCAACTCCCTCGTCTCCTTCGGCGAGGACGCCTGCGGGCGGGTCCACATCGCGACCCTCGACGGCACGGTGCAGCGGCTGGTCTCCGGGGGTGGGGAGTGCGTGACGCCCCGGGGGGCCGCGGCACCCGCGCCCGGTGCACCCGCGGGTCCTGCGCCGCCGCCCGCCGCGCCGGCCCCGGGGCCCGCACCGGCCCCCGCGCCCGCGCTGCGCGCCCCGGCGATCACGGTCACCGGGACGGGCCCGCAGCGGGCGCTCTCGACGGGTCGGCTCGCGCTCACGCTGCGCTGCGACGCGGTCTGCGACGTGCGGGCCGGCGGCTTCTACCTCGTCGGCGGGCAGCGGGTGGGCAGCGCGCCGCGGCTCGTGCTGCAGGCCCGCCGCGACCGGCTCGACGCCCGGGCCCGGGTGCGCATCACGCTGCGCTCCTCCTCCGCGACGCGCCGGGCCGTCGGCCGGGCGCTGCGCCGGGGCCGGACCGTGAGCGCCCGCGTCGCCCTGCGGGTCGCCGCGCCCGGCGGCGGGCCGGTGCGCACGAGGGTCGTGCGGGTGCGGGTGCGCCGGTGACCGGGGTGCGGACCCTGCACCTCGACGGGGTGCCCGTCGACCGCAGCGTGCTCGAGCCGCTCGGGCAGATCCTCCGCGACCCCCGGGTGGCCCGGACGCTCGGCGGCGTCCCGGAGCCCGGGCAGCTCGAGGAGCTCATCGACCGGCAGGCCGCGCACTGGGCCGCCCACGGCTTCGGCTACTGGGCGTGGACGGACCGCCGGACGGGCGCGCTGGTCGCGCGGGGCGGGCTCTCCCACGTCATCGTCGGCGGCCGCGCGGAGGTCGAGGTGGGGTGGACCGTCGACGCGGACCGCTGGGGTGAGGGCCTGGCCTCCGAGCTCGGCGGCGCGGCCGTCGACCACGCGTTCACCGTCCTCGGGCTCGAGGAGGTCGTGGCCTACGCGCTGCCGTCGAACATGACCTCGCGCCGGGTCATGGAGAAGCTCGGCTTCGCCCACGAGGACGCGAACATCGAGCACGCGGGCCTCGACCACGTGCTCTACCGCCTCCGGGCCCGGCCGCCGTCGGGTCCCGAGGGCGAGCTCGCCTAGCGGCGCACGTCCTCGCAGTCCGGCGCCACGACGTCGTCGACGTCCGCGAAGACCACGTCCGTGCCGGGCCCGCAGACGACGGAGTCGCGGCCGCCCGTGACGACGTTGATCCGGTCGTCGCCCTCGCCGCCGTCGATCGCGTCGTCGTCGAGGTTCCCGTAGATCGTGTCGTTCCCCGCGTCGCCGAAGAGCCGGTCGCGGCCGCGGTCCCCGGTGATGTCGTCGTCCCCGTCGTCCCCGTGGACGACGTCGTCGTCCCCGCGGCCGTGCAGGCGGTCGTCGCCCGTGCCGCCCGAGAGCGTGTCGTTGCCCGCCTCGCCGTCGACGTAGTCGTCGCCGGCGTTGCCGAAGAGCGTGTCGGGGCCGCCGCCGCCGAGCAGCGTGTCCGGGCCCGGGGTGCCCTGCAGCTCGTCCGCGAACGCGGTGCCGCGGATGACGTTCGTCGTCGCCGGCTTGTCGTTCGCGGGCTCCGGCGGCGACCTCGATGACGGTCTCGCAGGAGCGCAGGCTGTCGCGGGTGGGGGCGTCGGCCTCGACGTAGACGGTGTCCTTGCCCGAGGAGCAGTCGATGACGTCCCGGTCGCCGTCGGCCGCCCGGATGACGTCGTCGCCCTTGCCGCCCGTCACGGAGTCCTCGCCCGGGCCCGCGACGATCTCGTCGTTGCCGTCCGATCCGCTGAGGCGGTCGTCTCCCGAGCCGCCGTCGAGCGCGTCGTCGCCCTCGGCGCCGAAGAGCGTGTCGTTGCCCGCGTCGCCCGCCAGGACGTCGTCGCCCTCGCGGCCGAGCAGGAGGTCCGAGCCCGTCCCGCCGTCGACGCCGTCGTCGCCCGGACCGCCGTCCGCGGTCTCCGAGCCCGGCCCGAGGAAGAGCTGGTCGTTCCCCTCGCCGCCCAGGATGCGGTCCGTGCCCCGGCCGCCGTCGACGTAGTCGTTGCCCGGGCCGCCGTCGAGGAGCTTGTCGTTGCCGAAGCCCGCCTCGACGAGCTTGTCGTCCCCCTCGCCGCCCAGGAGCTCGTCGTCCCCGTCCCCGCCGTCCAGGAAGTCGTTGTCCGGCCCGCCGTCGAGCTCGTCGTTGCCCGTCCCGCCGTCGAGGGAGTCCTGGCCCTCGCCGCCCCCGAGCGTGTCGTTCCCGGCCGAGCCCGTGACGCGGTCGTTGCCGACGCCCCCCGTCGCGACGTCGTCGGCCGCACCGCCCGAGAGCGTGTCGTCCCCCGCGCCGCCGTCGAGGTTGTCGTTCCCGCGACCGCCGCTCAGGCGGTCGTCGCCGCCGAGGCCGACGAGGCGGTCGTCCAGCGTCGTGCCCGTCAGGGCGTCCGGGCCCTCCGTGCCGACCTGCACCGCCAGGCCGGGCTGCACCGCGAGCGCGAAGGGCGTGGTGCCCGCGCCGAGCGGCAGCCGCTTCAGGCGCTTGAAGGAGAGCTGGGAGAGGACGCTGAGCGCCGCGTCGCCGCGGTCGGCGACGTAGATCCGCCGGCCGTCTGGGGAGACGGCGGGGACGCCCGGGCCCCGGCCCGTCCGCACCCGGGCGACCTGCGTGCCCGTGGAGAGCTGCACGACGCTCGTGACCGTCGCGCCGGCGCGGGCGCCCACGATCGCGAAGCGCCCGTCGCGGGTCGTGGTCACCCCACCGCCGACCCCCGGGCCGAGGCGGATCTCACGCCCTGGCCTGGCTCCGGTCGCGTCGAGGGTCACCAGGCGCGCGTCCGTGTCCGGCTTCGTGCCCTTCCGGGCCTTCCTCCTGGGCGGGGTGGGGTCGCCGATCGTCACGACGCGCGCGAGCGTCCCGGAGGGCGGGAACGCGACGCCCGTCGCCCCGGCGAGCGCGACCCGCGCGACCAGGCGGCCCGTGACGAGGTCGAGGATCCCGACGCGCTTCGCGTCGAGCAGGACGACCGCGCGACCGCCGGCGGCCGCCACGGCGATGGCGTCCGGGCGGCTCCTCCCCAGGGCGATGGAGCGCGTGGTGGTCATCGTCGTCGTGTCGATGACGTCGACGGCCCCGGAGCGCGCGGCGTAGAGGAGCCGCCCGTCGGGGGAGAGGGCGAGCGCGAGCAGCCGCCGTGGCGTGAGGACCTGGGCGACGACCTGCTTCGTGGCGAGGTCGATCGCGACGACGCGGTCGGCGCCGGAGACGTAGGCGCGCGAGCCGTCGGGGGCGACGACGGCGCCCCGGGTCTGGCCGCCGAGCTCGACCCGGGCCTCGACGCGGCCCGAGGAGACGTCGACGAGGTGCGCCTTGCCGTCCCCGCCCGCGACGACGATCGACCGGGCGCCGGCGGCGGCCGGGAGCGCGAGGGCGAGGGCGAGGGCGAGGGCAGGCAGGGAGGAGCGGGGCACGCGGGGCATCGGCTCCCCAACGCCCGCGCGCGGCGCCGGTTGCGGTCGGCTCCCCGGGGATAGGGTTCGCCCGTGCTGCGTGACGGGGTGCTGACGGGCCGGCGGATCGCCGTGTGGGGTGCCCCCGGGGCGCTGGGCGACGCGCTGGCGGCCCTGGGCGCCGAGGTCGGCGAGCCGGGCGACACGCCCGCGGACGTCGTCGTCGCGGACGCCCGGGCGGCCTTCACGGGCGCGGGCGGCGGCTACGACGGCCTGCGCGCCGCGGCCGACGGCGCCTTCGCGGTGGCGCGGGACGCCGCCGCGGCCCACTGGATCGACACGGAGCGCGCGGGCCGGGTCGTCCTCGTCGCCCCGGCGCCCGGCGCGGGCCTCCACGCCGCGGCGGCCCGCGCGGCGCTCGAGAACCTCGCCCGCACCCTCTCGACGGAGTGGGCCCGCCACGAGGTCACCACCGTCGCGATCCTCCCGGGCGACCCCACCCCGGAGCCGGCCCTGGCCGACCTCGTCGCCTGGCTCGCCTCCCCCGCGGGCGCCTACCTCTCGGGCACGGCCCTCACCCTCGACGCGCCATAGGGGTCAGACCCCCTTGGCGCGCGGGAGGGCGGCCGCGCGGAGTGCGAGGTGGTGGCGCTCGGCCGGGGAGGCGGTCGCGCCCGCGGCGCGGAGGTAGGCCGCGCGGGCCGGGGCGTGCTCGCCCGCGAGCTCGAGGAGGTGGCCCCGGACGGCGTCGAGGCGGTGGGTGTGGGCCAGGCGCGCGTCGCCGTCGAGGGTGCCCAGGAGCGCGAGGCCGGCCCGCGGGCCGTGGACCATCGCGACGGCGACGGCGCGGTTGAGCGTCACGACGGGGCTCGGCGCCAGCCGCTCGAGCGCCTCGTAGAGCGCGAGGACCTGCGGCCAGTCCGTCGCCTCGGCCGTGGGCGCCTCGTCGTGGACGGCCGCGATCGCCGCCTGGAGCTGGTAGGGCCCGACGGGCACGCGGCCGAGCGTCCGCGTGAGCAGCGCGACGCCCTCGGCGATGAGCTCCGCGTCCCAGGCGGAGCGGTCCTGCTCGGCGAGGGGCACGAGCTGCCCGTCCGGGCGTCACCCGCGCCGCGCTGCGCGCCTCCGTGAGCAGCATGAGCGCGAGCAGCCCCGCGGGCTCGCCCTCGTCGGGCAGCAGCCCGTGCACGAGCCGCGTCAGCCGGATCGCCTCCCGCGTCAGGTCCGCCCGCTGCGGCGCGTCGCCGGCGGTGGTCGCGTAGCCCTCGTTGAAGACGAGGTAGAGCGCGTGGAGCACGACGCCGAGCCGCGCCGGGCGCTCCTCCTCCGGCGGGAGCTCGAACCGCGCGCCCGCCGCACGCACCGTCGCCTTCGCCCGGGAGATCCGCTGCCCCATCGTGGCCTCGGGAACCAGGAGGGCCCGGGCGACCTCCGCGGTGGAGAGCCCGCCGACCGCCCGCAGCACGAGCGCGAGCTGCGACGGCACGGAGAGCGCGGGGTGGCAGCAGAGGTAGAGGAGCGCGAGCGTGTCGTCGCCCGCGCGCACGGGCTCCGCGGTCGGGCCGACCGGCTCGAGCGCGACGTCCTCGTCCTCCCGCCGGCGCCGCGCGGCCTCGCTGCGCACCTCGTCGACCAGCCGCCGCCGGGCGACCGTCACGAGCCACGCCCGCGGGTCCTCCGGCAGCCCGTCGCGCGGCCACTGCACGGCCGCCGCCAGGAGCGCCTCCTGCACCGCGTCCTCGCACGCGCTCCACTGCCCGTGGCGCCGCACGAGCGCCCCGAGGACCTGCGGCGCGAGCTCGCGCAGCAGGCCCTCGACCCCGGCGCTCACACCTCGGGCGGGCCGTCGGCGATCCGCCGCACCTCGATCGGCGCGCCGACGAAGTCCACGACCCGCGTCGCGATCTCGATCGCCCGCGCCTCGCTCTCCACGTCGAGCACCCAGTAGCCCACGAGGGACTCCTTCGCCTCCGCGAACGGCCCGTCGGTCGGGACGCTCACGCCGTCGATCCGCCGGACGGTCGTGGCCTCGCGGCCGTCGACCAGCCCCTGCGCGTCGACGAGCTCCCCGCGCTCCCGCAGGTCCGCGTTGAGCTCGTGCATGAAGGCGATCATGTCCTTGATCCAGTCCTTCGACTGCGTCTCGAACATGTCCGACGCCTGGCCGAAGGTCATCATCATCCACTTCATCGTGCCGCTCCTCTGGTGGTGGTCCGGCGCCCGCTGCAGGCGCCTGCACCCCTCGGTCGGAGCCGCCCGCCGCGCTTCGACATCACCCCGCCCAGGGGACCTCGACGGAGTCCTCCGTCGCCGCGTTGCGCGCCACGACGTACTCCGCCGCCGCCGTGGCGTGGGGGTTGAAGAGCACGTGGGTCTCGTTGGGCGGGACGAAGAGCATGTCGCCCGGGCGCACGGTGAGCTGCTGCTCGAGCCCGTCGCCGTAGGAGACGACCATCTCGCCCGAGACCATGAAGCACGAGGACTCGCACTGCGCGTGGTAGTGCGGGCGGGAGCGCGCGCCGGGCTCGAGGCGGAAGAAGCCCATGTAGATCCCGGTGGCGGCGGTGGTCGCCGCGGAGACCTCCGAGCCGCCGACGACCCCGCGCGGGACGGCGTGCTCGGGCTTGGGGGAGACGAGGTCCATGGCGCGCGAGCCTACCGGCGCGCGCGCACCCGCAGCCGCGCCTGCATCCCCGCGGCCCGGTGCCCCGGGAGCGAGCAGAAGAGGAGGTAGCGCCCCGGCCGCAGCGTCACCCGCAGCGTGGCGAGCGCGCCCGGCGCGACCTCCGGCGCACGGGCCGCCGGCCCCGTCGGGCCGCCCGACGGGCCGAGCCGGCGCAGGACGAGGTCGTGCCCGTCCTCCCCCCGGTTGGCGAGCTGGACGAGCGCCGGGCCCGCGGTCAGGGTCGTCCGCGAGAGCGCGAGGCGGAACTCCGTCGCGGTCGTGAGCAGCCGCGCGGGCGCGACCGCAGCGTCCGCCGCCGGGCCGCCGACGGTCACCGCGGCTCCCGCGCAGGCGAGCAGCGCCACGCGCCCCCTCATCGGATGAGCGCGGGCCGCGCGAGGCGCCCGACCCCCGGGAGCACGGCGCCCGCGTCCGTCGCGAGCCACTGCTCGAGCAGCGCCGCGTACACGCCGCGGAAGTCGCTCGTGGCCCGGAGGTTCCCGTCCGCGTCGAGGTCGTCGAGGCCGGGGAACTCCCCGACCATCCGGCCCGTCACCCGCGAGCCGATGAGCAGCCCGAGCCCCGCCGCCCCGTGGTCCGTGCCCCCGTCGTTCTCCTCCGCCCGGCGCCCGAACTCCGACCAGACGTGCACGACGACCCGGTCGGCCAGCCCGCGCGCCTCGAGGTCGCGCTGGAAGGCCTCGAGGGTCTTGCAGGTCAGCGCGAAGTCCCCGTCGAGGACCTCGGCCTCCCCCTCGTGGGTGTCGTAGGAGCCGGGAGCGGTGATCGAGACGCAGCGCAGCGGCAGGCCGGCCGCGAGCATCGCCGCCAGGCCCGCGAGGCGCTCGGGGAACGCGTCCTCCCCGGCCGGGTAGGCGACGGGCGAGGTGAAGGCCGGCTTGCCCTTCTCGGGGGCGAACGGCGCGAGCCGCTGGCGCACGGCCGACGCCTGCGTGGCCCCCAGCGCGGCCTGGCGCAGCGCACGGTCCCCACCGGCCGCGTGCGCGCCGCCGACGGTGGCGATCGCCTCGAGCATCTGGTCCTCCACCCGCCCCCAGACGTCCCGGGCCCAGAAGTCGAAGCTCCCCGGGCCGTCGATCGCCGCGACGGGCTTGCTCGCCGTGGCCAGCGCGGGCGCGAGGGACCCGTCGAGGGAGAGCCCCTGCAGGGGGTTGTCCGGGCTGCCCACGCGGTCGAGGTAGCGGCCCATCCAGCCCGTCTGCCCGCGCGGGTCGAGCGCGCCGACCTCGTAGAAGTGCCGGGAGACGAAGTGCGACTGGTCCGGGTGCTCGTAGCCCACCGCCGGCATGACGCAGACCTTCCCCTCCGCGTGCAGCCGGGCCAGCGGCGCGGCCGAGGGGTGCCAGCGCAGCCGCGGGTCCTCCCCGAACGCCGTGCCCGAGCCCGCCGCCCGGGCGAGGCCGGGGCGCAGCTTGCGGTACGTCGCGTCCTGGGTCGGCGCGAGCACCTGCACGGAGTCCACGCCGCCCTGGAGGTAGACCTGGACGACGACGGGGTCCGCCGGCCCGGAGGCGGCCTGCGCGATCCCGGGCTCGAAGAGGCCGAGCCGCCCGGCGCCGTAGACGGAGAGGCCGACGCCCGCGGAGCGCAGGAGGAACGCGCGGCGCGAGAGCCCCGTCCCGGCCGGGGCGGGCATCCCCGCCTCGATCGCGGGCAGGCCGCGGCCGGCGGCGGCGCGCTGGGCGAGGGAGCGGTGGTGCTCGGCGCAGGAGGCCATCAGGAGGTCTGGAGGTCCGGGGAGGTCGCGATGAGCATGAGCAGGGCGTTGTGGCGCAGGAGGGCGAACGGCCCGGCCTCCCAGCGCTTGGCGCCCGCGACGGCCTGGCCCGCGTACTGCTCCAGGGCGGCGCGGGTCGGCGCGGTGAGCGTCGGGTGGCCGAGGGCGCCGAGCGCCCGGTCGACCGCGGCGGCGGGGGAGAGGTCGAGCGGGAAGCCCGGGGCCTTCTCGGGGTCCGGCTCGACGACGCGCTCCTTCAGCGCCTCGTTGGCGACCATCCAGCGCCCGCGCCACCTCGCGGTGTCGATCCAGCGCTCCGCGTCCCAGCCCGCGACGTTCGGCGGCTCGAAGAGCCGCTGCCCGGCGAGCCCGCCGAGCCAGGTCCACGCGTCCGTGTCGATCCCGCGGCCCGTCGCGCGGAGCAGGCCCGCGGCGTAGACGACGGGCGGCTTGACCATCCGCGGCCCCGCGTGCAGCGCGGGGTGGCGCAGGATCGCCTCCACCACGGGGAGGATCCGGTGGCCCGAGGCGACGTAGAGGCGGGCGAGCGCCGCCGCGTCGCGCGTCGGCGCCGGCTCGGGGACGAAGTGCGCCCAGAGCCGCCGGACGAACCAGCTCGGGTGCTTCGGGTGCTCGACCACGAGGCGCACGGCGTCGCGGTGGCCGAAGCGCCCGCGCTTGCCGAAGATCGTCTTCGTGCCCGCGTCGTGCCACTCGGGGTCGAAGCGGAACCGCACGGGCCCGCCGTCGCCCCAGTCGTTGCGGAAGCCCGTCAGCGCGCGGGCCATCTCGCGCACGTCGCGCTCGCCGTAGCCGCGTCCGGCGCCCAGCCCGAAGAGCTCGAGCAGCTCCCGCGCGTAGTTCTCGTTCGGCCGGCCCTTCGCGTTCTCGTTCCCGTTGAGCCAGACGAGCATCGCCGGGTCCGTCGTGACGGCCAGCAGGAGCTGCGGGAACGACCCGAGCGCGTGGCGGCGCAGGGTCCGGTTCTGGCCGAGCAGGAGCCGCGCCTGCACGCCGTCGACGGAGGTGGCGAACCAGTCGTGCCAGACGAGGGTCATCCGCTCGAGCAGCGGCGCCTGCGTGCGGACCATCCGGTCCATCCACCACAGCCCCTCGTGGCCCCAGGCGTCGCCGGGCGCGAGCGGCCCGTCGTCCGTCCGCGGCGTGGGCCCGACGAGCTTCGTCGACGCCGGGTGGGTGAGCGAGCGCACCGCGCCGTCGAGCCCTCGTGCGGCGAGGGCCTCGGCCTCGCCGGGCCGCGGGCCGAAGCCCGCGCGGAAGAGCAGCCGCTCCGCGTGCGCGGGCGTGAACGCGCCGCGGTGGACCGGGAGGGTGGAGCGGGGGGCGGCGCGGCGCTTCGGGGGAGCGGGGGTGACGGGCATCGGGGCTGCTCCCGATGCATCGGCGGGGCCCGCGCGCGGTTGAGGACGGGGGTCCGGGGCCGGACCACCCGTCCACCCGCGGAGCTAGGAGGTCATGCCGGTGAACTGCCCGCCCGTGACGTTCAGGACCTGGCCCGTGACGAAGTTCGACCACGGGGAGCAGAGGTAGAACACGCCGCCCGCGGCCTCCTCGGGCAGGCCGGGGCGCCCGAGCGGGATGACCATGGAGGCCATGCCGCGCATCTGCTCCGGGATCCCGAGCTGGACCTTCTGCCCGTCGATCTCCATCTGGTTGTCCTCGTCCTTCGTGGCCGTCAGGCGCGTCTCGATCCAGCCGAAGGCCACGGCGTTGACGTTGACCTTGAAGCCGCCCCACTCCTTGGCCAGCGTCTTGGTCAGGCCGACGATCGCGCTCTTGCCCGCGGAGTAGTTCGCCTGGCCCGGGTTGCCCATCGTCCCGGAGATGGAGGAGATGTTGACCACCTTGCGGAAGACCTCGACCCCTTCGGCCTTCTCCTTCTTGGCCGGCTCGCGCAGGTGCGGGGCGGCCGCGCGCAGGACCCGGAACGGCGCGATGGTGTGGATGTCGAGCATCCGCTGGAACCAGTCGTCGCTCATCTTGTGGATGGGCGCGTCGAGCGTGTAGCCCGCGTTGTTGACGATGATGTCGATCTTGCCGAAGGCGTCGACCGTCGTCTGGACCAGCTCGTCCGCGGCCTTCTCCTTCGTCAGGTCGCCGGCGTAGACCGTCGTCTCGCCCGCGATCTCCGACGCGGTCTGCTCCGCGACGTCGGCGTCGAGGTCGTTGATGACGACCTTCGCCCCGTGCTCCGACAGCAGCTCCGCGGTCGCGCGGCCGATGCCGCGGGCCGATCCGGTGACGATGGCGACCTTGTCGTCGAGGACTCCCATGTTGCGCATGCTCCTTCTGGTTCTTCGAGGGCGGTTCGGCGGGACTGTATTCGGGGGACTCGGAGCGCGGCCCCGTGACGTCGCCTCGTCGGGTCAGGCCCCCGGGGCCACGACGGGCAGCCCGGCCGCGCCCGCCGCTTCCGCCAGGCGCCGGTCGTAGGCGACGAACGCCTCGAGGTCCTCCCTGATCGACAGCGCGCTGGCCAGGTGGATGGCATCGAGGCTGCGCAGGTGCGGCCCGCCGAGCACCGCGGCCTCCTCGAGCAGCGTCCGGGTGATCGGCACCAGCAGCGCCCCCGCCAGCACCCTGCGCACGGTGTCCGACGACGTCGGATCGACGCGCCGGCACGCGCGGAGCGCCTCGACCAGGAG
Organism: uncultured Solirubrobacteraceae bacterium; assembly: GCA_963844155.1. Classification (GTDB taxonomy): domain Bacteria; phylum Actinomycetota; class Thermoleophilia; order Solirubrobacterales; family Solirubrobacteraceae; genus Paraconexibacter. The sequence goes on along the minus strand of CAWJMY010000001.1, from coordinate 460,710 downwards.
CAGCTCGCTGCCGACGGGCCCCTCAGCGCCCAGCCAGGCCCTGAGGGCCGGCGTCTCGCGCTCGACGAAGACGAGCTTGAGGAGCGCCGAGGTGTCGAGGAACTTCAGAACCGCTCCTCGCGCTCGGCGTCGAGCGCCTCCCGGGTCGACGGCGCCCCCGGCGGTGGGGTCCGTGGTTCGGGCAGGGTCCAGGGGCTGGTGGCGGGCATGATCTTGCCCTCGGCGACCAGTCGCTCTCGGGAGGACTGCGCCGGGGCGGGCGGCGTGAGCAGCGCGACGAGCCGCCCGCGCTCCGTGACCTCGACGGTCTCCCCGGCCTTGACCCGCGCGAGGTAGACGCTCGCGTTCTGCCGCAGCTCGCGGACGCCGATGCGCTCCATGCGGCTCAAAGTAGCACCCGAAGCGCTACAAGCCCATGGTCTTGCCGAGGATCTCCTTCATGATCTCGTCCGTCCCGCCGCCGATGGGGCCGAGGCGGGCGTCGCGCGCGGCGCGCTCCATGGGGTACTCGGCCATGTAGCCCGCGCCCGCCGTGGAGCTGCAGGCAGGTGTCGATGACGTCGAAGGCCATCCGCTGGGTCGCGAGCTTGGCCATCGTCACCTCGCGGACCGCGTCGCGGCCGTGGTGGAAGAGCCAGAGCGCGTGGTAGGTCAGCGCGCGGCCCGACTCGAGCTGCACGGCGCACTCCGCGAGCTTGTGGCGCGTGCTCTGGAACTTCCCGATCGGGCCGCCCGAACGCGGAGCGCTCCCCGACGTACTCGAGCGTCTTCTCGAACGCGGCCTGCGCGCCCGCGACCGCGCCGAGCGCCATCAGCAGCCGCTCCCACTGGAAGTTGGCCATGATCAGCTTGAAGCCGCCGTCGAGCTCCCCGAGCAGGTGCTCCTCGGGGACGAAGACGTCCTCGAAGCGCCATGAGCGCCGTGTCCGACGCGTGCCAGCCGAGCTTCTCGATCTTCGAGGTGCTGATGCCCTCCTGCGGCTCGATGACGAGGAAGGAGACGCCCGCGTGGCGCTGGTCCGGGTTCGTCTTGACCGCCGTGACCCAGAAGCCCGCGCGCACGCCGTTCGTGATGTACATCTTCGAGCCGTTGACGAGCCAGCCGCCGTCGACGCGCTCCGCGCGGGTGCGGATGCCCGCGACGTCCGAGCCCGCGTCGGGCTCCGTGATCGCCAGCGCGGCGATGGACTCGCCGCGGATCGCGGGCGCGAGCCAGCGCTCCTGCTGCTCCGGGGTGCCGAACTTGAAGACGGGCGGGGTGGCGATGCCGATGTGCGCGCCGATCCCGGCCGCCAGGCCGCCCGAGCCGCAGCGCGCGAGCTCCTCCGTGAGCACCGCGTCGTGGAGGTAGTCGCCGCCCTGGCCGCCGAGCGCCTCGGGGTACTTCAGGCCGAGCAGGCCGGCGTCGGCCATCTTGTGGAAGACCTCGTCGGGGAACCAGCGCTCCTCCTCCCACCGCGCGGCGTGGGGCGCGAGCTCCGTGGCGACGAAGCGCCGGCAGGTCTCCCGCAGCTCCTCGTGCTCGGGGGTGAACGGCGGCGCGGGAACGCGCGCGGCGGTGGGCTTGATGACGGTGCTCATAGTCGCTTGCGCAGGAGCCCGAAGACGCCGCGCACCACCTCCTTCTGGAGCTGCTTGCCCTGACGGGAGGAGAGGAAGTCGCCGAGGCCGCCGCTCCTCCGGGGCGCGGCGCGCGGCGGCGCGGCGGCGCCGGGATGTGCTCCGGGGCCGGCTTGGGTGCGGCGGGCTTCGGCGCGCTCGGCCTTCGGCGACCTCCGCGGCGGCCGCGGCCGCGGCGACCCGGGCCGCCAGGAGCTCCCGGGCGCTCTGCGGCGTCCGTCCGCGTGCCGTACTTGGCCCACAGCGGCGAGGCCTGCGCCGCGGCCGCGACGTCGTCGGCCGGCGCCATGCGCGAGCTCGGCGCCGCGCAGCCGCGTGTGCACGACGGGGGTCGGCACGCCGTTCGAGTCCAGGACGGTGACGATCGCCTCGCCGATCCCGAGCGCCGGGCAGCAGCTCCTCGAGGTCGTAGTACGGGCTCTTCGGGAACGTCCCGACCGTCGCCTTGAGCGCCTTCGCGTCGTCCGGGGTGAACGCGCGCAGCGCGTGCTGCACGCGGTTGCCGAGCTGGCCGAGCACGTCGCCGGGCATGTCCTTCGGCGTCTGGGTGATGAAGAAGACCGCCGACGCCCTTGGAGCGGATGAGCCGCACGGTCTGCGTGACCGACTGCACGAAGGCGGGCGTCGCGTCCGCGAAGAGCAGGTGCGCCTCGTCGAAGAAGAACGCGAGCTTCGGCTTGGGGAGGTCGCCCGCCTCGGGGAGCGTCTCGAAGAGCTCGGCGAGCAGCCACATGAGCGCGGTGGAGAAGAGCCGCGGGCTTGTCCTGCACGGCGGCGAGCTCGAGGCAGGAGATGATCCCGCGGCCGTCGGCGGCCGTGCGCATGAGGTCGGCGACGTCGAGCTGCGGCTCGCCGAAGAGCTCCGTTGCCGCCGCCGGCCTCCAGGCCGACGAGCGCGCGCAGGAGCACGCCGACCGTCGCGCCGCTCAGGCCGCCGATCCCCTCGAGCTCCGCCTTGCCCTCGTTCGAGTCCAGGAAGGTGAGCAGCGCGCGCAGGTCGCCCAGGTCCAGGAGCGGGAGGCTCCTTCGTGTCCGCGTAGTGGAAGACGAGCTGGAGCGACTGCTCCTGGGTCTCGTTCGCCCCCAGGACCTTCGCCAGCAGCTGCGGCCCGAAGTCGCTGAGGGTCGCGCGCACGGGCACGCCCGGCGCCGATGCCGCCGAGCGCGAGGTACTCGACGGGGAAGCCCGTCGGCGCCCAGGGCATCCCGAGCTCCGCGGCGCGCTTGGCCGCCCGGGACTCCGGGTCGCCCGGGCGCGGCGAGGCCGCTCATGTCGCCCTTGACGTCGGTCACGAGGCAGGGCACGCCGGCGGCGCTGAGCTGCTCGGCGAGCACCTGCAGCGTCCGCGACTTGCCCGTGCCCGTCGCGCCCGCGATGAGCCCGTGGCGGGTGAGCATCGCCGAGCGGGACCCGCACCGCGGCCTCCCCGTCGAGCTCGCCGTCGTGGACGCCGCGGCCGAGCTCGACCGCGGGTCCGTCGACGGCGTAGGCCTTCTGGACGTCCGCCACGAAGTCGGCTCATGGCGGGCAGCTTCTCAGAGCCCGTAGCTGCGCCCGATGACGTCGAGCATGATCTCGTCCGTCCCCGCGCCGATCCGGTTCAGGCGCATGTCGCGCCAGACGCGCTCGACGCCGTACTCCTTCATGTAGCCGGCGCCGCCGTGGATCTGGATGCACTCGTCGGCGACCTCGACCGCGATGCGCGAGGCGTAGAGCTTGGCCATCGAGATCTCGCGGACGGGGTACTCGCCGTTGTTGAAGCGCCAGGCCGTCGTGTAGACCATCTGCCGCGCCGCCTCGATCTTCGTCGCCATCTCGGCGAACTTGTGGCGGGTGACCTGGAACTTGCCGATCTGGCGGCCGAACGCCGTGCGCTCCATGGCGTACTTGAGCGTCTTCTGCATGCAGTGCTCGGCGCCCGCGACGCAGCCCGCGGCGCCGATCAGCCGCTCGCCCTGGAGCTCCCACATGATGTGGTAGAAGCCCTTGCCGACCTGGCCGAGCACCGCCGACTCCGGGACGCGGACGTCCTGGAAGGCGAGCAGCGCCGTGTCGCTCGCGTGCATCCCGAGCTTCTCGAGCTTCTTCTCGCGGATGACCCCGGGGGTGTCCATGTCGACGAGGAAGAGCGTGAAGCCGTCGTAGCCGGCGCGAGTCGTCCGTCTTGGTGACCAGGACGATGTAGTCCGCGCGGTGGCCGTTCGTGATGTAGGTCTTCGAGCCGTTGATGACGTACTCGTCGCCGTCCTTCACCGCGCGGGTCTTGATGCCGGAGACGTCCGAGCCCGCGTCGGGCTCCGTGATGCCGAGGCAGGAGATCTTCGTGCCCTTGATGGAGGGGACGAGGTACTCCTGCTTCTGCTCCTCGGTCCCGAAGAGGTGGACGGGCGGCGTGGCCATGTCGGTGTGGACCGCGATCCCCATCGCCAGGCCGCCGCACTCCGCCTTCGTGATCTCCTCGGCGAGGACGAGGTTGCAGAAGTAGTCGCCGCCCTGGCCGCCGTACTCCTCGGGGTAGCTCAGGCCGAGGAAGCCGAGCTCGCCCATGCGGGGGAAGACGGCGGAGTCGAACCACTTCGCCGCCTCCCACTCCTCCGCGTGCGGGGTGAGCTCCTTGATGACGTAGGAGCCGATCGACTCGCGGAGGCGCTCGTGCTCGTCGGTGAAGATGAAGTGCCGCTGCTTCGTGCCGTGGTCGGGCTTGAGGACGGAGGAGGGGTGGAAGAGGTGGCCATGGCGCAACGGTACAGACATCACGTCAAGGAGTGGGCAGTGGCACTCCCTACTTCTCACTCCGGGCGCGCCGGGACCCGGCGCCGCGCCGGGGTAGGGTCCGCGCCATGAGCTCCCCGCCCGTCCGCTACGACGTCGCCGAGGGCGTCGCGACCATCGCGATGGACCAGCCCGACACCCGCAACGCGCTCTCCGACGAGCTGCTCGACGGGCTCATCGAGGCCTTCGAGCTCGCGCGGGACGACGACGGCGTGCGCGTCTGCGTCCTGGCCTCGACGCACGCGACGACCTTCTCCAGCGGGGGGAACCTCGGGGGCTTCGCGGCCGACGTGCCGCTCGTGCACAAGCACGCGGGCACGGGGCGCTTCCCGGAGCTCTTCCGCACGATCGGGACCCTGGGCAAGCCGACGATCTGCGCGGCGGGCGGGCACTGCCTGGCCGGGGCGCTCGGGCTCGCGCTGGCCTGCGACCTCGTCGTCGCGAGCGACGCCGCGACGTTCGGCACCCCCGAGATCAACGTCGGGGTCTTCCCCTTCATGATCATGGCGCTGATCTACCGCAACGTCGGGCGCAAGAAGACGACGGAGCTGCTCCTGCTCGGCGATCGCATCGACGCGACGGAGGCCGAGCGGATCGGCATCGTCAACAAGGTCGTGCCCGCCGCGGAGTTCGACGCCGCGGTCGCCGACTGGGCGGGCCGGCTCGCGAAGAAGTCCCCCGTGCTCATGGGCCTCGGGAAGGACGCGATGTGGCGCCAGCAGGACATGGCGCTCGAGGAGGCCTGGGACTTCCTGCGCTCCCAGCTGACGATCGCGTTCTCCACGGAGGACATCCAGGAGGGCGTCAAGGCGTTCTTCGAGAAGCGCGACCCCGTCTGGACGGGCCGGTGACCGACATCGCCGCGACCGCGCTGCTCTGCCGCACCTCCGACCGCACCCCGGAGGGCGCGCTCGGCGCCGTCGGGCTCTCCGAGCTCGCGGGGGCGCGGCAGGTCGGCTCCCCGGCGACGCCCCGCGCGGGGACCTGGCAGGAGGACCTCGCGGACTCGCGCGGCTGCCTGCTCGAGGCGGGCGGCCAGGTCGACGACGCGCTCGCGGCCGGGCGGTTCCCGCTCCTCTTCGCCGGGGACTGCTCCATCGCGGTCTCGACCCTGCCGGTGGTCGTGCGCCACCGGCCCGACGCGTGGGTCTGCTGGATCGACGCCCACGCGGACTTCAACACCCCGGAGAGCTCCGCGAGCGGCTTCCTCGGCGGCATGCCGCTGGCGGCGGCGTGCGGGCTGTGGGACAGCGGCTTCGGCGCGGGCCTGGACCCCGCGCGGGTCGCGATGCTCGGCGTCCGCGACGTCGACGGCCCGGAGCAGGTCCTGCTCGAGCTGAACGGGGTGGGGCGGCCCGACGGGCCCGAGGCGCTCGCGGACCTGCCGGTCTTCGTCCACCTGGACCTCGACGTCCTCGACCCGCGGGTGCTGCCCGGCGCAGTTCCCCGCCCCGGGCGGCTGGACCTTCGAGGAGCTGCACGACGCGCTCGCCGCGCTCGCGGGCGGCGCGGAGGTCCTCGGCCTCGAGGTCACCAGCGCGCACCCCGCGCACGTCGACGCGATCTGGGCCGCGCTGCAGCCGCTCCTGCCCGAGGACTAGTCCTCGTCGACCTGCACGCGGAAGCGGTCGCGCTCCACGTGCATGCGCCACAGCAGCTCGGCCAGCACCCCGGGGTCCTTCTGCTCGTCCCCGGCGACGATCTGCCCGCCGATGATGAGCTGGCCCACGTGGATGCCCTCCTCGCCGAGCACCTCGTGGAGGAGCTGCGCGTAGGCGGCCTGGCCCGCGAACGCGACGCTCGTGCCGGTGACGTTGCGGCCCGGCTTGACGGCGGAGCCGCCGTTGACGAAGAGGATCGTCCCGCGGCCCTCCCCCGGGAGGAAGCGCATGCCCGGGACGACCTGGTGCACGGCGGCGACGGGGCCGTAGATGGAGAACTCGACCGGGCCGACGAGGTCCGCGGGGGTCGTCTCGAGCACGGGCCGCATGAAGTCCTTCTGCGGCAGCGGGCTGTACTGGAGGACCTCGATGGGGCCGAGCGCCTCCGTCGCGCGCTCGAGCGCGGAGGCGATCGAGGCGGGGTCGCGGACGTCGGCGGCGAAGCCCTTGGCCGGGATCGCCCTCGCCGCTGAGCGTCGCGGCGAGGCCGTCGACGCGCTCCTGGCTGCGGGAGATCAGCGCGACGGAGAAGCCCTCGGCGCCGAAGCGGCGGGCGACGGCGGCGCCGAGGCCCTGGCCGGCACCGATGATGGCGAGCGTGGTCATGGGCGGGCCCTACCCCGGGGCGGCGCGGCCTGCACGGGCGGTCGGGCAGCTTGGCGGACCCGGCGTGGTTGAATCGGGTTCATGTCCGCCGTCGAAGAGCCCGTGACCTCCCTCCTGCGCCCCCTGGTCGAGGAGCTGGCCGAGCGCCGGGCCGCCGCCGCGCTGGGCGGCGGGCCGGAGAAGGCGCAGCGCCAGCACGACGCGGGCAAGCTCACGGCGCGCGAGCGGCTCGACCTCCTCTTCGACGACGGGGCGTTCACGGAGCTCGGGATCCACGCGGGCATCCACTACTCCGTGCGGGGGATGGAGGGCAAGGAGGCGCCGGCCGACGGGGTCGTCACCGCCTGGGGGAAGGTCGACGGGCGCCTCGTCGCCGCGTGCGCCTACGACTTCACGGTCATGGCGGGCTCCATGGGCACCACGGGTGAGCACAAGGTCGCGCGGCTGCGCTCCCTCGCGCTGACGAAGCGGATGCCGATGGTCTGGCTGCTCGACTCCGCGGGCGGGCGCATCCAGGAGTCCGTGGGCTCGCTCTTCGCCGGGACGGGGCACCTCTTCCAGGAGCAGGTCGTCATGTCGGGCGTCGTGCCGCAGGTCGCGGCGCTCATGGGGCCGTGCGCGGCGGGCACGGCGTACATCCCGGGCCTCGCGGACTTCACCCCGATGGTCAAGGGGCGCGGCTCCATGGCGCTCGCGGGCCCGCACCTCGTGCGCGCCGCGGTGGGGGAGGACGTGACCCAGGAGGAGCTCGGCGGCTCGCGGGTGCACTGCCGCAAGAGCGGGGTCGGCGACCTGGAGGTCGGCTCGGACGAGGAGTGCATCCAGGCCATCAAGGAGTACCTGGGCTTCTTCCCCTCCCACAACCAGCTGCCGCCGCCGCGGCGGACGCCGCACGATGCCGTGGAGCGCCGCTCGGAGGCGCTGCTCGACGTCCTGCCGCCCTCGAACCGCAAGCCGTACGACATCCACGCGGTGATCGACGAGATCACGGACGACGGGGAGTTCTTCGAGCTCAAGCCCCAGTGGGCGAAGACGATCGTCACGGGCTTCGCGCGCTTCGACGGGCGCCCGGCGGGGATCGTCGCCAACCAGCCCAAGCACCTCGGCGGGATCCTCGACAACGACTCGGCCGACAAGGCCGCGCGCTTCGTGAACCTCTGCAACGCGTTCGGGATCCCGCTCGTCTTCCTCATGGACGTCCCGGGCTTCATGGTCGGGACGAAGGTCGAGGCGGGCGGCATCATCCGCCACGGCGCGAAGATGCTCCACGCGGTCGCGGCGGCGACGGTCCCGAAGGTCACCGTCGTGCTGCGCAAGGCCTACGGCGCGGGCTACTACGTCATGAACGGGAAGGCCTACGAGCCCGACCTCATCGTCGCCTGGCCGAGCGCGGAGATCTCCATCATGGGCGCGGAGGGCGCGGTGGAGATCGTCTTCCGCAAGCAGGTCGAGGCGGCGGAGGACCCCGTGGCCGAGAAGGCGAAGCTCATCGCGGCCTACCGCGGGCTCATCGACGTCTACGTCGCCGCGAAGAACGACCTCGTCGACGACGTCATCGACCCGCGCGAGACCCGCCCGACGATCTGCCGCGCGCTCGAGATGGCCGAGGGCAAGGTCGTCGAGCGCCCCTGGAAGCGCCACGGGGTCGTGCCGGTCTGAGGGGGCTCGGCACTGCTGCGCCGGAGAGCTGCTGCGAGCAGCCGTACGGCGCAGCAGTACCGCGCGGGTCAGGCCGCGGTCGCGCCAGGCGTCCAGATCGCGCCCTCGAGGCGCGCGATCGGATCCCGGGTCGCGCGGAGCGCCAGGAGCTCCGGCAGGTGCTCGGCCATCACGAGCGCGCTGACCGCGGCGTCGAAGGCGTCCTCGGAGGCGGTCGCGGCCGCGAGGAGCCGCGGCGGCACGCGCGGGTCGCCGGCCAGGTGCGCCTCCCGCGCCTCCGCGCGGGACTTCACCACGGGACCCGTGAGCGCGCGGGGGTAGATCTCCAGCGCCGTGCGCGCGCCCGCGTCGTCCCACGGCCACACCGCGACGCCCGCGCGGCGGAGCCCGGGGAGCAGCGGCATCCCGCGGATCGCGCCCGTCCCGACGGCGCCCGCCCCGCCGACCTGGAACGTCGACTTGGGCCGCGGCCCCGCCGCGCCGAGCGCCGCCTCCGTCGCCCGGAGCTCGGGCTCCTCGGCCCCGCGCGCGGGCCGCGGCCGGCCCGGCCGGCCCCAGAGCGGCGGCGCGCAGGCCGCCAGCCACGCCTCCCCGTCCGCCGCCACGCGGGCCCAGAGCTCCTCCACGTCGCGGCACCCGAGCGCCCGCACCCACCAGGCCGGGAAGGAGAAGGAGAAGTCGAAGCCCGCGACGACCGGCCCGGCGGCCGCGACGTGCGCCACCGCCCCCTCGCGGTCGAGCCCGCCCGTCAGCGCGACGAGCTCGCCCGCCCGCGCCTCGGCCACCCAGATCCGCTTCTGCGGCGCCCGCCGGTCCCCCGACCAGTCCACGGCCAGGACCCGGGGCGGCGCCTGCTCCGCGCTCAGAGGACGGGACCAGCGGGATGTCGTAGAGGATCGCCAGCGCCACGAACGCGGCCACCCCGCAGGCGGCGGCCAGCCCCGTGAGGACCTTCTGCCGCGGTGTCGTGTCCTGCGCCTTGCGCTTGGCCTTGTCCGCCTGCACGAGGGAGTGCTCCAGCAGCGACTCCGCCCAGGCGAACTGGAGGGAGAGGATGGCCAGGCCGATCGGGATGACCACGAACGCCGGCCCGGGCAGGACGAGCATCGCGATGCCGCCGAGCACGAGCACGAAGCCCGCGACGACGAACGCGCCGCGGTACATGCGCCCGCGCTGCTGGAAGTCCTCCCGGCGCTCGCGGACCTTCGTGACGAGCTTGGGCTCGCCCGAGGCGGTGTCGTCCTGGGGATCGCGGTGGTCCGTGTCCGTGGGCACCCCCGGAACGTACCCCGGACGGACGGGCCGGAAGCCCGCCGGCACGCCGGATCCCGGGCCGCCGGACGGCGGTCCGCTCCTGTGCCCAAGGTCACCCGCGCGGGCCCGGTGCCGACCTACCCTGAGGACGTGGCACTCCGCCTCCGACCCATCCGCCCCACCGACAAGGCCGCGCTGGTGCGCTTCCACCAGCGCCTCTCCGCCGAGTCCCGCTACCGCCGCTACCACTCGGCGAAGGGGGACCTGACCACGAACGACCTCCGCTACCTCACGGAAGTCGACGGCCACAGGCACGTCGCGCTCGTGGCCGAGGTGCCGCCCATCGAGCTCGACGGCGTGGCCGGTCCCGTCGCGGACTTCGTCGGCGTCCCGGAGGTCCCGCGCTTCGAGGGCGTCGCCCGCATCGTCGAGGACCCGGCGCACCCGGGGGAGGCCGAGGTCGCGATCGTCGTCGCCGACGACGCGCACGGCCACGGCCTCGGCGTCGAGCTCGTCGAGGGCGTCCTCGAGCGCGGCCGCCAGGAGGGCGTCCGGACCGTCGTCGCGCAGGTCCAGGCCGACAACCACCGGGCGCTCCGGCTCTTCCAGGGCCTCGGCTTCCGCCAACGCGCGGGCCACGGCGCCGTCATCGAGCTCGTGCAGGAGCTCGACGCACCGGCCCCCGGCCAGGACTGAGCCCGGCGCCGGGCGTAGGCTCGGCGCATGGAGCACCCCGTCCGCCGCGCGGAGCCGCGGGACGTGCCGGCCCTCGCGGCGCTGCTGACCGCGTTCGGCGCGGAGTTCGACGACGCGCCCGACCCGGGCCACGAGGAGCGCCTGGGGCAGGCCATGGCGCGGGACACGACCGTCCTGGTGGCCGGGGACCCGCCCGTCGGCTTCTGCGCGATCGCGCTGCGCCGGCCCTACTGGTCCGCGCGGCCCGAGGTCCACGTGGACGACCTCTACGTGACCCCGGAGCTCCGCGGCCACGGGCACGGCCGGGCGCTGCTGCGCGCCGCGATCGCCGCGGCGCGGGAGCTCGGCGCGGGCCACCTCGAGCTCACGACGACGGAGGAGGACGTCGCCGCGGCGGCGCTCTACCGCGCGGAGGGGCTCCGCGAGACGGAGCTCGACCGGCCCGGCTCGGGCCGCGTCATCTGGTTCGGCCTGGACCTCTGACCCCGCGGCGGGATCTGGCAGAGTGGGACGTGCTACTCCCCACTTCCCACGGAGAACGTCCCCTTGTCCGACGCCGCGATCATCACCTGCTCCATCTCGGGCTCGCTCGCGAACCGCGAGCAGTGCCCCGCCATCCCCTACACCCCGGAGGAGTACGGCGCGGAGGCCCGGCGGATCGTCGACGAGGGCGGCGTGATGGTCCACATCCACGCGCGCAAGCCCGACGGGACGCCGAGCTACGAGACGGAGGACTTCGACGCGATCACCCGCGCGATCAAGGCGGAGGTCGGCGACGCGATCATCATCAACTACTCCACGGGCGCGCTCGGCGTCTCCATGGAGCAGCGGATCGCCTACCTGCGCGCGCTCCGGCCCGAGGTCGCCGCGGTGAACATGGGCTCGATGAACTACGCGAAGTACTCCGCGCGGCGCCGCGAGTTCGTCTTCGACACGGTCTTCCCCAACCCGTTCTCGGAGATCCAGGAGTTCCTCCGGGTGATGAAGGAGGAGGGGATCCGGCCCGAGCACGAGTGCTTCGACGTCGGGCACGTGGGCTCGCTCGCGCCGCTCATCGACATGGGCCTGCTCGACGAGCAGCTGCACGTGGACCTCGTGATGGGCGTCATGGGCGGGGTGCCGCCGACGGCGCGCAACCTCGCGGCGATGGCCGACAACGTCCCCGCCGGCGCGCACTGGGGGCTCATCGGGATCGGCCGGGTGCAGTGGCCGCTCATCGGCGTCGCGCTCGGGCTCGGCGGCTCCATCCGGGTCGGGCTGGAGGACAACTTCTACCTCCCGGACGGGACGATGGCCACGTCGAACGGGGAGCTCGTCGCCCGCGCGCGGCGCCTCACGGAGGACCTCGGGCGCCGGCCCGCGACCGTCGCCGAGGCGCGCGGGATGCTCGGCGTGCGCAAGGAGGTCGGCGGCATGACGCTCCCCCTCGAGGGCCTGCGCGTCCTGGACCTCTCGCGGCTGCTGCCCGGCCCGTTCTGCTCCCTCCTGCTCGCGGACTACGGCGCGGAGGTCGTGAAGGTCGAGGACACGGGGATGGGCGACTACGTCCGCTGGGCCGTGCCCTCCGTCGAGGGGGTGGAGGACTCCGCGAAGTCCGTGCGCTTCCTCGCGCTCAACCGCAACAAGAGCTCCGTGCGGCTGAACCTGAAGGACCCGGCGGGCAAGGAGGCGTTCCTCAAGCTCGTCGAGGGCGCCGACGTCGTGCTCGAGTCCTTCCGGCCGGGGGTCATGGACCGCCTCGGCGTCGGCTACGAGGCGCTCCGGGAACGCAACCCGGGGATCGTCCTGTGCGCGATCTCGGGCTACGGCGCCGACGGGCCGTTCGTCGGCCGCGCGGGCCATGACATGAACTACCTCGGGCTGATCGGCCTGCTCGGCATCACGGGCGACGAGGAGACGGGGCCCGTGCAGGCCGGCGGGCAGATCGCGGACATCGGCGGCGGCGCGCTCATGGCGGCCTTCGGGATCCTCACCGCCCTGCGGGAGCGCGACCGCTCCGGGGAGGGGCAGTTCGTGGACGTCTCCATGGCCGACGGCGCCCTCTCCTGGCTGGCGATGGACGCCGCGCGGGCGCTGCTGGGCGAGCCCCAGCGCCGCGGCTCCATGGAGCTCGGCGGGCAGTTCGTCTGCTACCGCCCCTACCGCTGCGCGGACGGCTGGGTGACCCTCGGCGCGCTCGAGCCGAAGTTCTTCCAGAACCTCTGCCGCGGCGTGGACCGCGAGGACCTGCTCCCGGGGCAGTTCGAGGGCGTCGGGAGCGCGACCCACGCGCAGCTGCAGGCGCTGTTCCTGGAGCGCACCCGCGCGGAGTGGGGCGCGTTCAACGACGAGCACGACTGCTGCCTGGAGCCCGTCCTGGAGCTCGAGGAGGCGCTGGGCTCCGAGCTCGTGCAGGCGCGCGGGATGGTCGTCGAGCTCGACCAGCCCGGGGCTGCCGAACCCGTGAAGCTCCTCGGCCCGCCCGTGAAGCTCAGCCGCACCCCGGCCGACCCGCACCGCCGGCCCGCGCCGGGCTTCGGGGAGGACACGGCGGCCGAGCTGCGCGCCGCGGGCCTGACGGACGAGGACGTCGCGGCGCTCTTCGGCAGCGGCGCCGCGATGGGGCTGCCCGACGCGGGGGCCGGGCCCGGGGGCTCCTTCCTGTCGTGAGCTCCGCCGAGGGCCTGCTGAAGATGGCCGAGCTCGCGGAGGCGAGCGGCGTCTCGGCGGGCACGATCAAGCACTACCTGCGCGAGGGGCTGCTCGGCGACCAGACCGACGTCGTGCGGACCTCGCGCAACATGGCCTGGTACCCGCCCGCGTTCGTCGAGCGGATCCGGCTCATCAAGCGGCTGCAGGAGGACCGCTTCCTGCCGCTCGCGCGGATCCGCGAGGTCATCGAGGACGACCCGGACCGCGCGCGGGCGCTCGTGGAGCTCGAGGACCGGATCCTCGAGCGGGCGGTCGCCCAGCGCGAGGGCGCGGCGCGGGTGTCGCGGGCGGAGGTGCGCAGGCGCTACGACCTGCCGCAGGAGGTGCTCGACCGCCTCGCGGAGATCGGCGTGCTCACCCCGACCACGCGGGGCTACGACGCCGACGACGTCGCGATCATCGACGCGCTCGCGCGCTTCCGCGCCGGGGGCTACGACGAGCGCCTGGGCTTCACGATCTTCGAGACCCTCCGCTACAAGGAGGCGCTCGAGCCCCTGGTGCAGCAGGAGGTCCGGGCGCTGCTCGACCGCCTCGCGGGCGAGGTCGACGCGGAGCGCGCCGCGGAGATCATCGAGGCCGGTGCCGCGCCCCTGCGCGAGCTCATCGGCGCGATGCACTCGAAGCTCCTGCTCGCCGAGCTGCACCGCCAGCGCCGTGGCTGATCCCGAGGAGCTCCTCGACGTCTACGACGCCGCGGGCACGCTGGCTCGGCGTGAAGGGCCGCGGGGCCGTCCACCGCGACGGGGACTGGCACCGCTGCGCCCACCTCTGGGTCGTGAGCGGGGACGCGGTGCTCCTGCAGCGCCGCGCGCGCGACAAGGGCTCCTGGCCCGGGATGCTCGACGCGACGGCGGCGGGCCACGTCGGCGCCGGGGAGTCCGTCGAGGAGGGCGGCGCGCGGGAGGTGGAGGAGGAGCTCGGCGTCACCTACGCGCCCGGGGAGCTCGTGCAGCTCGGGGTCCACGCGATGGCCGATCGCGGCGGCGTGCGGCGCAACCGCGAGTTCCAGCACGTCGCGCTGGCCGCCGACCCCCGCCCGCTCGAGGCCTGGACCGCCTTCGACCGGGGGAGCTCGACGGGCTCGTGCGCCTGCCGCTCGCCGCCTTCGCCGAGCTCGCGGCGGGCGCGCCGGGGCCGTGGGGCGCGCAGGAGTGGGACGGCTCCGCGGTCCGCCCCCACGCCCTGCGGCCCGACGAGGTCGTCCCGGCCGGGTACCTCCCTGCGCTCGCGCCGCTCCTGCTCCGCTTCGCCGCCGGCGAGCGCGAGCTGGGCTTCTGACGGCTCAGGGCAGCGCCGCGAGGCGCCAGCTGCCCCCCGTGCGCTCGAGCTGCAGCGGGGCGCCGTAGGGCGCGCCGTCGGGGACGACGACCTGGTCGGTCGCCACCGTCGCGCGGTCACCCGTGATCGTCGCGCCCCGGACCGTCGCGGTCCGCAGGCGGTCGGCCGGGAAGCCGGCGCCGAAGGAGCGGATGACCGCGGGGCAGGCCAGGGTCCCGATGCGGGCGGCCACCGCGGCCTGGGTCGCGGGGGTCATCAGCGCGCAGGCGTCCGCGCCGCGCTGCTCGGCCACCGCCGTGGCCACGTCGTGCACCGCGTCGTCGAGGCGCTCGACCTCCGGGGTGCCGGGTGCAGCGACCACGCCGACGATCGCGACGAGGACCGTCAGCGCGAGCGCGAGCAGCGGGAGCGCGGGCCAGAGCCGGGCCACGCGGGTCAGCCCGTCGCCCGGAAGCGACGCAGGAGGTCCACGACGTAGCCCGCGACGAGCTCCGCGCCCGCGACGGAGAGGTGGATCCCGTCGTCCGAGCGCACCCGGGTGGGCCGCCCCCCGACGTCCATCGTCGCGCGGTAGCGCTCCCCCGGGGTCAGCAGGACGTCGAGCGGCACGAGCACGACCCCCTCCTGCCCGGACGCGGCCTCCCTGATCGCGGCGTTGATCGCGTGGGTCTTCTCCGCGTAGGCCGCGCCGCGCGGGACGGGGATGGTGAACCAGAGGACCCGCGCGCGGCCACCCCGCCGGTACTGCGCCATGAGCGCCCGCGTCCGGCCCTCGTAGGCCTCCTGCCAGGCGGCCGAGCAGCAGGCCTCGCCGTCGATGGGGATGCCGTCGCTGGTCCCGAGCGACATGACGGTCACGACGGGGTGCACCCGGGCGATCTCCTGGCGGGCGAGCGTCGCCCACGAGCCGTGGTAGGGCGCGATCAGCCGGCTGCCCGGGTGGGTGTCCCCCGTGACGTCGAAGGCGGTCTGCAGGCGGTCGGCCAGGAACGCGTCGACCCCCTGGATGAGCGAGTCGCCCGTGACCAGGAGCCCCGGCAGGCCCGGGGTGCGGGCGGGGCGCTTCGCGGCCCCGACGACGAGCACGCGCTCGGCCCGCGCCGCGGGGAGCCGCGCCCGCACGCGCCAGACCGCGTCCCGGCCGACCCGGAAGCGTGCGGTCGCGGCGGGCGCGCCGGGGGGCAGCGCGAGCGTCCGGCAGCGCGGCGGTCGCGCCGGCGGCCCCGGCGCAGACCTCGGGCCGGATCCCACCGAGGGAGAACCGGTCCGCGACCCGCACGGGGAGCACCCCGCCCCGCGGGACGCGCGCGGGCACGACGACCTCCAGCCGGTCGCGGCAGCTCGGGGTGCGCACCTCGGCCTGCCCCGTCCGCCGGCTCCCGTCCGCCAGGACCACCTCGCTGGCGAAGCGCCGCACGAGCCGGTCGCAGCGCCACGCGCAACGTGGGCTCGAGCAGCACGGTGGCCAGGGCTCCGTCGCCCGTCACCGTCCGGGTCCGCAGCGGCTTGCGGGTGCTGCCCGACGACCTCGAAGAGCGCTCGCGCGCGCGTCGCGCGGCACGATCGCCGCCACCGCGATGCGCCCCTTCTCCGAGCCGAGGGTGAGCGCGTCGGCCTCCTGCGCCCGGGCCCCGGCGGGCAGCGCCGTGAGCAGCGCGAGGACGAGCAGCCCGACGACGTGTGCGGCCCTGGGCACCGCCTGAGCATGCCATGATCGCGCCGTGTCCCGATCCACCCTCGCCGCGCTCGCCCTCCTGCTCCTGGTGCTCCTGGCCCTCCCGTCGAGCTCCTCGGCGGCGGCCTGCTCCCTGGGCAGCTCCGCCCGCAAGCTCGGCCCCACCTACACCACCCGCCTCGTCGTCACCCGCGTCTCCTGCACGCGCGGCAAGACCCTCGTCCGCTCCTGGTACCGCTGCCGCAAGGCCAACGGCGGCTCCGACGGGCGCTGCCGCAAGCGCGTCCTCGGCTACAAGTGCTCCGAGAAGCGCCGCAACGTCATCCGGACGCAGTTCGACGCGACCGTCACCTGCCGCAGCGGCAGCCGCCGGATCGTGCACGACTACACGCAGTTCACCTAGGCGCCGGGCACGACGAAGTCCCGGCGCAGGCGCTCCATGAGGCCGTCGGCGACGAGCTCGCTGCCCCGGTCGTTGAGGTGGATGCCGTCCGGGTCGCGCACGAGCCGCTCGCGCCCGTCGACGGCCATCGCGTCGCGGTAGCGGAAGCCGGGGGAGATGAGCCCGGCGGCGTCGAAGCGCTGCACCGTCGCGCCGAAGCCGCCCGCCGCGACGTCGACCGCGCGGTTGACCGTCGCGGTGATCCCCGCGCGGTCCGGGTCGCGCGGCGCGGGGACCGTGAGCCAGTAGACCCGCTTGGCGCCGCCCGCGCGGTAGGCGTCGATGACCGCCCGGACCCGCGTCGCGTACTCCGCCGCCCAGGCCGGCGAGCAGCAGGCGACGTCCTTGCCGCCGACGGGCATGGGGAAGCCCTCGTTGGCCCCGAGGAAGACGACGACGGCGTCCGCGGGCGCCTCGCGCAGCTGCTGCGCCGGCACGCGGCTCCAGTCGACGATGTCCGTCTTGGAGATGCCCGTGCCGATCTTCGCGTCACGGACCGTCCGGATCCCCGCCTCCGCGGTGTCCCGGGCGAGGATCGCGTCGAGCGGCTGGGCCATGGAGTCGCCCGTGACCAGGAGGGAGCGCAGCGGCGCGCGCTCCGTCGCGAACGCGCTCTCCGGGATGCGGGCGACCGCGCCGCCGCCCGCCCGCGCGCCGCCGGCCTCCGCCTGGAAGCCCCCGTCGCCCGCGCCCAGGTCGTCGTCGGCCGAGACCCACCCCGTGAGCTCGTCGGCCACGGGGGCGAAGGGGAGCGCGTCGGCGATCGCCCCCGCCGGGCCGCCGACGCCGAGGACGACGGAGCGCACGACGCCGCGGTCGAGCTCGCGCCCCTTGCGGGAGACGGAGTCGCCCGCGAAGAGCACGAGCAGCACCCCCGTGAGCAGCACGAGCGCGATCGCCTGGCGGGCGGTGCCGCGCGCGCGGGGGTCCGTCGCGGCGTCGGGGGCGGGTTCGGGGGTGGCCATCAGAACGCGAAGTAGATGAAGGGCGGCACGCCCTGGGAGGGGATGGTCGCAGTGACCAGGAGGATCGTCGCCGCCAGCGCGGGCGCCAGCGCGCCGACGGGCAGGCGCTCGATCCGCTCCCGCAGCGCGTCGAGCGGCCGTGGCGGCAGGAGCTGCCCGCCCACGACGAGCAGCACCAGGAGCACGGGCAGCGGCTCCCAGAGCGTCGCGGGCCCCGCGTCGCCGAGCTGCCGCAGCAGCGCCCGCGCCACGTCGAGGTCCGGCGCGCGGAACGGCACGAACGCGAAGGCCACGAGGTGGAACGTCACGAGCCAGCGCGCCCAGGCCGGCACGCGGCGCCCGCGTCCGCGCAGCAGCGCCTCCCCGGCGACCCACACCCCGTGGACGAGCCCCCAGACGACGAAGCCCCAGGCCGCCCCGTGCCAGAGCCCGCTCAGGGCGAAGACGACCACGAGGTTCCGGGTCGTCCGGAGCCGCCCGTGCCGGTTGCCCCCGAGGGGGATGAACACGAAGTCGCGGAAGAACCGCATGAGCGTCATGTGCCAGCGCCGCCAGAACTCCCCGACCGACAGGGCCCGGAACGGCCGGTCGAAGTTCTGCGGGAAGACGATGCCGAGCAGCAGCGCCAACCCGATCGCGATGTCCGTGTAGCCCGAGAAGTCGCAGTAGATCTGCGCGGCGTAGGCGTAGACGGCCAGGAGCACGTCGGCGCCGTGGTAGGCCTGCGGCACCGCGTAGACCGGGTCGACGACCTCCCGGGCGAGCGTGTCGGCGATGACGACCTTCTTGACCATCCCGACCGCGATGAGCACCACCCCGGCGCCCACCGCGACCCGGCGCGGGTCGCGCGGCCGGGCGAGCTGGGGCAGGAACTCGCGCGCGCGCACGATGGGCCCGGCGACCAGGTGCGGGAAGAAGCTCAGGTAGAGGCCCACGTCGACCAGGGGCGCCGGCCGGAGCAGCCCGCGCTTGACGTCCACGACGTAGGAGATGGCCTGGAAGGTGAAGAAGGAGACGCCGAGCGGCAGGGCGATCGTCGCGAGCGGGAAGGGGAGGTCGAGTCCCGCGGTGGCCAGGCTCCCGTTCACCTCGTCCACGAAGAAGCCGTAGTACTTGAAGACCCCGAGGACGAGGACGTCCCCGACGACCGCCGCCGCGCACAGCCGCCGGCCCGCGGGGGTCCCGCCGCCGCCCGCGCGCGCGATCCCGTGCGCCGCGAGCTGGTTGCCGAGCGTGATGCCGGCCAGCAGGGCGCAGAAGCGCCAGTCCGCCGCGGCGTAGAAGGCGTAGCTCAGCGCGAGCATCACGGGCTTCCACGCGTGGGGGCGCGGCATGAGCGCCCAGGAGAGCGGCAGGACGGCGCAGAAGAAGAGGGCGAACTCGACGGTGGGGAACAGCACGGGGACGGCCATGCTGCCGGACGCGCCGGGCGGACACCCCCACCGCCCGCGGGGCCGAGCGCCTAAGCTCCCGACTGACCGGTCAGTCGAGCAGGCGGGAGGAGGGGCGATGCGGGTCGCCGCGGTGCAGATGTGCTCCACGCCGGACGCCGGCGCGAACCTCGCGCGGGCCGACGAGCTCGTCCGCCGCGCCGCCGCGGACGGCGCCGAGCTCGTCCTCCTGCCCGAGAAGTGGACCTGCCTCGGCACCGCGGAGGACCTCCGGGCGGGCGCGCAGCCCCTGGACGGCCCCGCGATCTCCTGGGCCCGCGCGACGGCCGCGGAGCTCGGCATCGACCTCGTCGCGGGCTCCTTCGCCGAGCGCATCCCGGGAGCGGACCGCAACGCGAACACCTCCGTGCACGTCTCCCCCGCCGGGGAGCTCGTCGCGCGCTACCGCAAGGTCCACATGTTCGACGTCGAGGTGGATGGCGTGCGCTACGACGAGAGCGCCTCCGAGGCGCCCGGGGAGGAGCTCGTCGTCTCGCGCACCGCTCAGGGCGTCGAGCTCGGCCTGAGCGTCTGCTACGACCTCCGCTTCCCCGAGGTCTTCCGCATCCTCGCCCTCCGCGGCGCCCGGGTCCTGCTCGTCCCCTCCGCCTTCACCTGGGCCACGACCCTCCAGCACTGGGAGGTCCTCCTGCGCGCCCGCGCCATCGAGGACCAGTGCTTCGTCGTGGCCGCCAACCAGCACTCGGAGCACGTCCCGGGCATGCGCTCGGGCGGGCACTCCATGGTCGTCGACCCCTGGGGCACCGTCCTCGCCCAGGCCGGGCCGGAGGGCGACGCCGTCGTCGTCGCGGACCTCGACCTCGCCCGCCAGGCGAGGATCCGTGCGACGCTGCCCTCGCTCGCCAACCGGCGCCCCGCGGCCTACGCCTGGCCCGCCGCCGACCCCGAAGGAGCCTGAGCCCATGGCCTCGACCACCTCCGCGCCCGGCGCCACCGCCCCGGACAAGCGCCGCCTCATCCTCGACGCCGCCGTCGCCGTCTTCGCCCGCCAGGGCTTCAACCAGTGCCGGGTGGCCGACATCGCGGACGAGGCGGGGGTCGCCTACGGCCTCGTCTACCACTACTTCCGCTCGAAGGACGCCGTGCTCGACACGCTCTTCGTCGAGCGCTGGAACCTCATGGTCGAGGTCATCGGGCAGGTGGACGCCGAGGCGGTCCCCGCCCGGGAGAAGCTCCGCTCCGTCGCGGGCTTCATCGTGGACTCCTACCGCCACGACCCCGAGCTCATGAAGGTCATCATCGTGGAGGTCACCCGGGCGGCGAACTCCTTCGGCCGCACCCACTGGGACGACATCCGCCGGGCCTACGACGGGATCGCGCGGATCGTCGCGGCCGGCATCGCCTCGGGGGAGTTCCGGGACGGCCCGGTCACCCCGGAGTTCTCCGCCATGGCCTTCTACGGGGTCATCGAGCAGGTCCTGACCCAGTGGATCTTCGCCGACGGACCCCCCGGGGCCGCGGAGTTCGACCGGGCCAAGGACCTCGTCGTGGAGACGATCTGCGGCGGCCTGGAGCGCCGCGGGTAGACGTCGGCGTCAGCGGGTAGGGTCCCGCACCGATGCAGAACGACATGTCCAAGCGCCTCATGTGGTCCGCGTTGCTCGCCGGCCTGGGGGCCCTCGCCAGCGTGGCGACCACCCGCACGGCCGCCGCCATCTGGCGCAAGGCCTTCGACGAGGACCCGCCCGAGTGAGCGCCCAGGATCCCGGCCGGCCCGAGGGCGAGGAGCCCACGGAGGTCCGGCCCCCCGCCACGGACCCCTTCGCCCCGCCCGCAGCGGACGCGGCGCCCGCCGACCCCGCACCCGCGGAGGAGCTCGACGCGCCCGTCGCCCCGTCGGGGCAGGAGTTCGCGGAGCCGCGCGCGGCCGAGCCGACGCCGACCACGAGCCCGTCCGAGGCGACCCCGGGCCAGCCCGCCGGCACCGCCGCCGTGGGCGGCGACGACTGGCTCGCGCCGGAGACCGGGACGCCCGAGCCCGACCCCGTCGTGCGCACCCCGGACGCCTTCACGCCGCTCGGCACCCCGGACCCCGGCACCGGCCCCACGGCCGGCGGCGCCCAGGAGCGGGCCGCGGAGGTCAAGGAGCAGGTGACGGACAAGGCGTCGGAGGTCAAGGAGCAGGCCGCGGACACCGCGGCGCAGGTGAAGGAGCAGGCCGCGGACACCGCGGCGCAGGTGAAGGAGAAGGCCGCCGACACGGCCGCGGGGCTGAAGGACACGGCCGCGGGGGTCCAGGCGAAGGCCGCAGGGGTCCAGGCCGACGCCCAGGCGAAGGCCGGCGGCGCGCAGGCCAAGGCGCAGGAGTTCCTCGAGACCCCCGAGGGCAAGGTCGCCGCGGCGTTCGCCGGCGGGGTCGTCGCCTCCTTCCTGCTCAAGGCGCTGGGCCGATGAGCACGCAGCTGCCGACGGACCCCGGCGCGGACCGGGACGACAAGGCCACCATCGCCTCCGCGATCCAGGAGATCACGGAGAAGGCGCAGCTGCTCGTCAAGGACGAGATCGAGCTCGCGAAGACGGAAGTCGAGCTGAAGGTCAAGGCGCTCGGCAAGGGCGCCGCGATCGGCGCCGCGGCCGGGGTCTTCGTCCTCGCCGCGCTGCTCATGCTCCTGCACGGCCTCGCCTGGCTGGCCTGGTACGTGCTGCCCGTGAACCAGAGCTCCTTCTTCTGGGGCTTCTTCTTCGTCGCGGGCGTCCTGCTCGTGCTCGCCGCGATCGCGGGCCTCCTCGCGGCGCGGTTCTTCAAGAAGGGCTCGCCGCCGAAGCCGACGATGGCGATCGACGAGGCGCAGCGCATCCAGCAGACCGTGAACGAGGCCCGTGCGGCGGAGGTGCAGCGCTGATGGCGACCCGGTCCCCCGAGGAGATCCGAGCCTCGATCGAGCAGAACCGCAAGGAGCTCGCGGTCTCGATCGGCACGCTGAAGACGGAGGTGGCCGAGGCCACCGACTGGCGCAAGCAGCTCGCGCAGAACGAGAAGAACGCGATGATCGGCGCCGCGGTCGCCGGCTTCGTCCTCACGGGCGGGATCGCCGCGTTCGGCGGGCTCTTCCGCCGCAAGAAGCGTCGCTAGGCGCTGCGTTGGAGCCCGGCGGGGAGCACACGCAGCTCCCACCGCAGGCGGTGACGATCACGACGCGCTCGATCGTGAAGGTCTTCTTCACGGTCGTGGCGCTGTCCGCGCTCACCTACGTCCTCTACGTCGTCCGCGACGTCCTGCTGCTCGTCTTCATCGCGGGCTTCCTGGCCGTCGCGCTCGGGCCCGCGGTCGACAAGCTCTCCCAGGGCCGCGTGCCGCGCGTCGGCGCGATCCTCCTGGTCTACCTCGGGATCCTCGCGGCGATCGTCGGGGTCGGGCTGCTCGTCGTGCCGCCCGTGGTCGAGCAGGTCGACAACCTCGTCCAGGACGTGCCCGGGTACCTCGCCGACCTGCGCCAGAACGACACGTTCCGCCAGTACGACGACAAGTACGACCTCTCGCAGAAGCTCAACGAGCAGGCCTCGTCGCTGCCCTCGCGGCTCGGGGACGCGGCGGGCGCGCTGCAGTCCGTGACGGTCGGCGTCTTCTCGGCGGGGGTGCAGCTCATCACGGTGCTGACGATGACCTTCTTCCTCCTGCTCGACGGGCGGCGCTTCGTCGAGTTCGCCCTCTCCTTCCGCGGCCGTCGCGGCGAGGAGCGCCTGCGTCCGCTGGCCGAGGACATCTACAAGTCGACCGCGGGCTACGTCGCGGGGGCGCTGACCCTCGGGACGATCGCCGGGACGAGCGCGTTCATCGTGCTCGAGCTCCTCGGCACGCCGTTCGCGGTGCCGCTCGCGGTGCTCATGTTCTTCCTCGACCTCGTCCCGCTGGTCGGCGCGACGATCGCCGGGGTGATCATCGCGATCGTCACGGCGTTCACGGACTTCCCCGCGGACACGATCGTCTGGGTCGTCTTCTTCCTCATCTACCAGCAGGTCGAGAACAACGTCCTGCAGCCCTTCGTCTACAAGCGGGCGGTGAGCGTCGCGCCGCTGCTGGTCATCGTCTCGATCCTCATCGGCTCCTCCTTGCTGGGGGTGCTCGGGGCGCTGATCGCGATCCCGGTCGCCGCGGCGATCCAGATCGTCGTCCGCGACCTCTGGATGCACGGCAACCTCATGGTCAAGCCGCCCGACGGCGACCTCGAGGTCGATCCGCCCGCCGCGCAGGCCTGATCAGGGCTGCAGGAGCCGGGAGGGCAGGCCGCCGACCCCGAGCAGCCCCGGGCCGACGTGCGCGCCCACCACGGGGCCGATCTCCGAGATGCAGACGGGCGGGTGGCCGAAGACCTCCGTGCCGCGCCGCTCGAGCTCGGCCGCCTGCTCGGGGACCTGCACGTGCTGGACGAGCCACGCGTCGGAGCCCGCGGCCTTCAGCTCGCCCGCGAACTCCACGAGGCGCTCGAAGGCCCGCCCCCAGGTGCGCACGCGCTCGACGGGGGTGATGACCCCCTTCATCGTGAGGATCGGCTTGATCTTCAGCGCCCCGCCGAGCAGGGCCTGCGCGGCGCCGATCCGCCCACCCCGGCGCAGGTGGTCGAGGGAGTCGACCGCGAACCAGATCTGCTGGAGGCGGACGGTCTCCTGGGCGCGCGCGACGACGGCGTCGACGTCCGCGCCGGCCTCCGAGGCACCGAGCGCGCCGAGCAGGACCATCGCGAGGCCGCCCGCGGAGGTGTCCGAGTCGATGACCTCCACCCGCCGGTCCGGGTGGCTCGCGAGGACCTCGGCGGCGGCCTGCCGGGCGGTCTCGATCGTGCCGGAGATCCCCGCGGTGATGTGGATGGAGACGATGTCCTCGCCCCGCGCGAGGATCGGCTCGTAGACCGCGAGGAAGTCGCCGAGGGAGGGCTGGGAGGTCGTGGGGAGGTCGTGGTCGCCGCGCAGCCGCGCGTAGAAGGCGTCCAGGTCGGTGATGTCGCTCTCGCGGGTCGTCGTGCCGCCCTCGTTGACGTAGAGGGAGACGACGTCGAAGGGGTGCGCGGCGACGACGTCGGCGGGGAGGTAGTGCGTCGAGTCGGTGACGATCCGGACCGGGGACATGGCGGCGACCCTACCGAGGCGCCCCCGCCCGCCCGCGGCGGCACGCGGCGTGGGAGGATGCCCGCGTGGGCGTCACCCTCGTCACGGGCGGGCCCGGCTTCATCGGCTCGCAGGTCACCCGCGCGCTCGTCGAGCGCGGCGACGACGTCCGGGTCACGGTCCGCCGCCGGTCGCGGCTCGAGAACCTCGCGGGGCTCGACGTCGCCCGCACGGAGTGCGACCTGCTGGACCGCCGTCAGGTGCGCCGCGCGCTGCGCGGGGTCGACAAGCTCTTCCACTGCGCGGGCCTGACCTCCTTGCGGGCGAGCACGGACACGCACTTCCGGGTGAACGTCCAGGGCACGCGGATCCTGCTCGAGGAGGCGCTGGCGGCCGGGGTGGAGCGCGTCGTCCACACCTCGTCGTTCGCGGCGGTCGGGCCGGCCACGGGCTCGAGCCGCACCGCCGACGAGCGCCAGCACTTCCGGGCGGGCCGCTTCGGGCTGCCCTACGTCTCCGCGATGCACGAGGCCGAGAACGAGGCGCTGCGCCAGGCCGCGCACGGGCTGCCCGTCGTCATCGTGAACCCGACCTACGTCTTCGGCGCCGGCGACGTCTACCGCTCCTCGACGGAGATCGTCCGGCGCTTCCTGCGGCGCGAGATCCCCGCGTACGTCGACGGGACCGTCAACGTCGTCGGGGTGCAGGACGTCGCGCGCGGGCTCCTGCTGGCCGACGAGCGCGGCGAGGTGGGGGAGCGCTACCTCCTCGGCAACCGGAACTTCACGCTCGACCGGCTCTTCGCCGACCTCGGGCGCCTCAGCGGCGTCGAGCCCCCGGCCGTGAAGCTGCCGCTGCCCGCGGCCGTCGCGGTCGCCCGCGCGCTCTCCCCGCTGCCCGGGCTGCCGGGGGTGCACGAGACGGAGCTCAAGGGCATGGCGCTGCGCTGGGCCTACCGGTCGACGAAGGCCAAGCGCCAGCTCGGCTGGATCCCCGGGCCGCACGAGGAGTGCCTCGAGCAGACCATCGCGTGGTACCGCGAGCGCGAACCGGGCGAGGTCCGCGCCGCCGGGACGCGCCAGCCCCTCGCGCTCCGCGCCGCCGGCTTCGGGTTGCGGCGCGCCGAGGCGGCGCTCTCGCGCATCATCTGAGCCCCATGGCGACCCTGCACCGCTGCCGCACCCCCACGAACTGGCTCTGCCCGTGCGGGCGCGTGGAGCGCGAGCTGCGCAAGGCCGGCGTCGCGCACGAGACGGCGCGCGAGCCGCTGCGGGCGCGGGACCGCGAGGCCGTCGAGGCGCTCACGGGGCAGCGGAAGGTCCCGGTGCTGGTGCTCGACGGCGAGGAGCCCGTCGTGGACTCCCGCCGGATCGTCGAGCACCTGCGCTGGCGGGCGGCGCAGGAGCCGCCCGCCGGCGCGGGCTCCTAGCGGCGCAGGGAGTCGTCGGCGACCGAGCCGCCCTCGCGGACGCGGGTGTCCGGGGTGCCGTCGCGGTCGAAGCGGCCCGTCCGGGGCTCACCGGCCCCGCCCTCGACGCGGGTGCGGTCCTCCCCGACGCGCTCGCGCGCGGCGGGGGCCTCCTCGCGGCGCACCGCGGGCCGGGGCGCGACGACGGGCTCGCGGTGCGCGACGTGGTCGTCGGCGTGCTTGCGGCCCTTGCGGGGCAGGAGCGCGGTGACGAGCAGGACGGCCGCGGCGGCGCCCCAGCCGAGCTTCGTCCAGCCGTTGGCGGCGGCGAGCCCCAGGACGTCGTCGCCGTCGGAGAGCGCGATGACCGAGCAGGCGCCGAGCGCCAGCCCGACGAGCAGGCACATCGTCTTGGCCAGCAGGTGCTGCGCGGCCCCGAAGAGCAGCAGGGCGCCCGCGGTGATCGTGAAGAACGCGGTCCAGCCGTTCGTCTCGAAGCCGAGGAACCGGTCGCCGTCGGCGGTGCCGTCCGTGAAGCCGCCCGTCGGTGTCTCGCCGTTCTTGAGCAGCAGGATGAGGCCGAAGGCCGTGAGGATGGTGCCCATCACGAGTGCCGGGCCCCGGGCGAGGGAGACGCCCTTGTCGACGGTCCCATCCTTGTGTCGCAGTGCCATGTCTCCTCCAGGAGGTCGGGGTTGTCCCTTCGGGGTTCCCGACGTCATCCCGCCGAAACGCCCTGCAGGCGCTCCACCAACAGCGCGAAGAGCTCGGGCGGGAGCGAGCCGCCCGTCGCCTTGTCGTGCCCGTGGGCGAACTCGTGGCCCTCGCCCTCCGGCAGCGCGTCGCGCAACCAGGCGCGCAGGTCGGGCTGCTCGCCGCCGCGGACGGCGAAGTTCACCCGGCCCGGGAGCCAGCCCGCGTTCGCGGCCAGGACGGGCCGCGGCCCCAGGCGGCGCGCCCACGTCGTGGCCACGAGGGGGTGGACCTGCGCGGGCTCGTCGAAGGCGATGACGGCACAGCCCGGGCCGACGGAGGGCGCGGTCCGCACGGCCCGCTCGAAGGCGGCTCGCGCCTCCGCCTTCGCCTCCTCGAGCTCCGCGATCCGCGGGTCGGCCAGGGCGTCCTTGGCCTCCGCGTGCTCGACCAGGAGGGCGAGCGCCGTGCGGACGGGGCCGCCGCGCAGGCGGCGCGGGGCGTTGACGAGCGGGGTGAGCTTGCGGACCGCGGTGCGCGCGGCACCCGCGGCCTCGGGGAGCTTCAGGCCGTCGGCGCCCAGATCGCCGAACGCACCGAGGGCGGCGAGCCAGGCGGGCTGCTCCGGGAGCACGCGCCGGACGAGGGTGGCCGTGCAGGCGCCCGCGCCCTCCGCGTAGCCGCTGAGCACGAGCTGCCCGGGCGCGTCGAGCGTCGTCTCGGGCGCGTGGTGGTCCACGACGACCACGGGCCCGTCGATGGGCCGCACGCCCTGGTCGAGGATCGCCACGAGGCCTTCGGGCAGGATCTCCCGCGGCCCCCAGGGCGTCTGCCCGGGCTCGAGCACGACCGCATCCGCGGCGCCCTCGCCCCGCGCCCGGAGGACCATGGCGCCCGCGGCGAGCCCGTCCGCGTCCGTGTGCGAGCACACCGCCTCGGCCGCCAGCAGCGCGTCCCGGACCTCCTCGAGCGTCGGCATGCCCTGCCCCTACCCGGGGGCCGCTGGTGAAAGGTGCCAGGCACCTTTCACCAGCGGCTCAGGCCAGCAGCGCCGCGACGCTTCCGCCGTTCACCGGGCGGGCGGTGCCGCGCTCCGTGACCAGCGCGGTGACGAGCGCGGCGGGGGTCACGTCGAAGGCCGGGTTGCGGACGGGGGTGTCCGGGAGCGTGAGGAGCTCGCCCCCCGGCGTGCGGCGGACCTCGTCCGGGTCGCGCTCCTCGATCTCGATCAGGGCCCCCGTGGCCAGCGCGGGGTCGATGGAGGAGACGGGGCCGGCGACGAGGAAGGGGATGCCCGCGGCCCGGGCGGCGAGCGCGTGGGCGTAGGTCCCGACCTTGTTCGCCACGTCGCCGTTGGCGGCGACCCGGTCCGTGCCGACGATCACCGCGTCGACCTCGCCCCGCGCGATGAGCCCCGCGGCGGCGCCGTCGGCCAGCAGCGCGTGGGGCACGCCGGCGCGGTCGAGCTCCCAGGCGGTCAGGCGTGCGCCCTGGAGGAGCGGGCGGGTCTCGCAGGCCAGGACGCTCGCGCCCGGGGTCGCGCGCACGTGGGTGATCGCGCAGCCCAGCGCCGAGCCGCCGGAGGCGCAGGCCAGCACGCCCGTGTTGCAGTGGGTGAGGACCCGGCGGACCCCGAGCTCGGCCAGGAGCGCCGCGCCGTCGCGGGCGACCCGCTCGCTCGCGGCGTCCTCCGCCGCGTGGAGCGCCTCCGCGGCCGCCCGCGCGACCTCGGGTGCCGATGGGTGACCCCCCTGGATCCGTGGGGTGCCCTCGGGGGTCACCCATCCCGCGTCCCGCAGCGCGCCGAGGATGCGGTCGACCGCCCAGGCGAGGTTCACGGCGGTCGGCCGGGCGGCGCGCAGCGCGGCGACGCCGGGCGCCCACGCGTCGGGCCGCGCCGCGACCTCGAGCGCGACCCCGTAGGCCGCGGCGATCCCGATGTTCGGCGCACCGCGGACCGCGAGGCGCCGGATGGCGTCGGCGACGTCGGCGGCGCCGGCGCAGTCGAGCCAGACCTCCGCGTGGGGCAGCCGCGTCTGGTCGAGCAGCCCGAGGCGTTCGCCGCTCCAGGCGACGGCGGAGAAGAGGGCGGGCGGAGCGCTCATGGGGGCAAGGGTAGGCGCGTGCCCGGGTGCCGGGCCGCGCCCGGCGGCCGAGCGGCACGCGGGCGCCGGGCCATCGTCTAGCGTCCGCCGCCGTGCCCCGCTCCCACCGCCTCGCCGCGCTCGTGCTGCTCCTGGTCGCGGGGGCGCCCGCGGCGGCCAGGGCGGGCGAGCCGACCATGCCGCTCGAGGAGGTCACGAAGGGCCTGCGCTGCCAGGGCGCCTCCGTCGTGCAGGGCACGGCGATCTCCACCTTCGACGTCGAGATCGTGGACGTCATCGCGGGCGACGCCGCCGCCCAGACGCCCTACATCCTCTTCCGCGCCTCGGGCCCCGCGGTCGACCGCACGGGCATCGGCCCGGGCTTCTCGGGCTCGCCCATCCGCTGCCCGCGGCCCGACGGGACGCTCGCCATCGCGGGCGCGATCTCCCTCTCCGTCGGGGAGTACGGCGGCAAGACCGCGCTCGCCACGCCGATCGGCTCCGTGCTCGGGGAGCCCGTCGACGTCCCCGCGGGCACGCGCCGGCGCCCCGAGCTCGTCGCCCGGGCGCGCCCCATCGCCGAGCCCACGACCTTCGGCGGGCTCGCACCCCGCGTCGCCTCGGCCGTGCAGGCCGCGGGGCGCGCCGCCGGGCGGGTGGTCTACGCCTCCCCGGCCGCACCGCGCGGCGCGGCCTTCCCCGTGACGACGATGGTCCCGGGCTCCGCGATGGCGGTCGGCACCGCGACGGGGGACGTCACCTCGGGGGCGGTCGGCACCGTCTCCTACGTCGACGGGGAGCGCCTGTGGGCCTTCGGCCACCCCCTCGACTCCGCGGGCCGCCGCTCCCTCTTCCTCCAGGACGCCTACGTCTACGACGTCATCTCGAACCCCGTGGCCGCCCCGGACCTCCAGACCTACAAGTACGCCGCGCCGGGCCACACGATCGGCACGCTCACCTCCGACGGCATCAGCGCGGTCGCCGGCCGCCTCGGCGCCCCGCCCCCGAGCTTCCCCCTGACCGTCACCGCGCTCGACCAGGACCGCCACCTCCAGCGCGTCGCCCACGTGCAGATCGCGGACGAGACCCGCGCCGGGCTGCCCGTCGGCTCCTCGCCGCTGACCCAGGTGGGCGGGGTGACGGTGGCCCAGATGGCCTACACCGCGCTGCAGGGCGTTCCCGCCCGCCAGAGCTCGGAGATGTGCGCGAAGATCGGCCTCGTGGAGGCGCCGGGCAAGCCCCTGCGCTTCTGCAACACCTACGTGGGCGGCGGCGGTGGGGTCCAGGGCCTCGTCGGCGGGCCGCTCGTGGCGGACTTCACGGAGATGGCCGCGAAGCTCGACGCGTACAAGTTCGGGCCGCTGCGGGTCAGCGGCGCGGAGGTCTACCTGCGCCTGCGGCGCGACCTGCGCCAGGCGTTCCTGCTGCGCGCGACGGGCCCGGCGACCGCCCGGCGCGGAGCGCGGATCCCCGTGCGGCTGACCGTGCGGCGCGTGGACGGGGAGGCCACGACGCGGACGGTCCGCGTCCGGGTGCCGCGCGGGATGCCCCGCGGCAGCCGCACCCTGCTGCTCTCGGGCACCAGCGCGGACGCCTCGGGCGGCGGGGAGGACGCGCTGACGACGGTCCTGGACCTGGGTGAGCTCCTCGGGGGCGGCGACCAGGGCGCCGGCGACGAGGCGGGCCCGCGGACGGTCGCGGCGCTGCGGGCGAGCGTCGCGGCCATCCACCGCTACGACGGCGTGACGGCGGCGTTCCTGCCGCCGGGGCGCAGCAGCCCGAGCGAGGAGTCGCCTGCTGGCGCCGAGGGGATCGCGCAGCGCCAGCGGCAGGCCTACCGCGACCCCGGGCTGCGGCTGAGCGGCACGGCGCGCCTGCGCGTCGTGGTGCGCTGAGGCGCGGGGCGGCGCGACCGCCCCGCGCAGGGGCCTACAGGCGGTTCTCGATCTGCAGCGGCGGCGAGGTGGGCTCCGCGTCGGCGGCGGGTGCCTCGGCGGGGGCATCGGCCGGGGCCTCGAGGCCGAGGACCTCCGAGAGCTCGCCGGTCTCGTACATCTCCGCGACGATGTCCGCGCCGCCGACGAGCTCGCCGTTGACGAAGAGCTGGGGGATCGTCGGCCAGTCCGACAGGGCGCTGAGCTCCTGGCGGATCCGCGGGTCGGGCAGGATGTCCACGGCGGCGAACGGCGCCTCGAGGGCCTGCAGGGCGCCGACGGTGCGCGCGGAGAAGCCGCACGCGGGCGCGTCGGGGGTGCCCTTCATGAAGAGGATGGTCGGGTTCTCGGCGATGGCGCCGGCGATGGCGTCACGGATGGGGTTCTCGGACATCAGGTGGGCTCCGGGGTGGGCTTGGTCGTGAGGGCGAGCGCGTGGATCGGGCCGCCGATCTCGGCGCCGAAGACGCCGTAGACCAGCTTGTGCTGCTGGATGCGGGAGAGGCCGGCGAACTGGGGCGCGACGACCGTCGCGCGGAAGTGGTCACCGCCGCCCGTCCAGTCCTCCACCTCGGCGCTGGCGCCGGGCAGGGAGGCCTCGATGCGGGCCTTCAAGTCGTTCGCGCTGGGCATCTGGACCGGAGGGTAGCGGCCGCTACACTTAATGAAGCATGAGCACGACAGAGGTCACTCTCCACGCCAAGGGCATCGTCTTCACGGAGGACTCCGCCGCCAAGGTGCGCGACTTCCTGGGCGCCCAGGGCTCCGACACGGACACGGCCGGCCTGCGGGTCGGCGTGCGCGGCGGCGGCTGCTCGGGCTTCCAGTACCAGCTCGCGTTCGACCAGCAGCGCGACGGCGACGTCGTCTTCACGGACCACGGGCTGAAGCTCCTGGTCGACGCCCAGAGCCTCCCCTACGTCGACGGCTCGGTCATCGAGTACGTCGAGTCCCTCCAGGGTGCGGGCTTCCAGGTCGTCAACCCGAACGTCGTCGCGGCCTGCGGCTGCGGCTCCTCCTTCCGCGTCGCGGACGAGGAAGAGGTCTCCGCGGTCTGAGCGCCCGGGCGCCCGTCAGACGGCGTCGAGCAGGACCAGCAGGATCGCCGTCACCACGAGCGAGAGCACGAGGGACGGCAGGCAGCCGAGGCGGTTGCTGAAGAAGAGGAACATGCCCGTGGCCTACCCGGCACCCCTGCGTTCACCCGCCGCGTGCCTCGTCGCCGTCGCCGGGCTGCTCCTGGCCGGGTGCGGCGAGAAGCGCGAGCCGCCGGTCGCACCGCCTGCGCGCGCCGCCTCCGGGCCGACGGTCGTCCGACCGCCCGCCGCGTCCTCGCGCCCGCTCGAGCTCGGCCTCTCGGAGGCCAACCCGCACCTCTTCGCGCCGGGCGCCGCGCCCGCGGGCTTCGGGGCCTTCCGCGACGCGGTCGCCGCCCTGCGCCCCGACCGCTACCGGGTCGTCGTCGACTGGAGCAAGCTGCAGCCGGATCCCGGCCGGCCCGCGGACCTCGAGGCCCCGCAGGACGGCTGCCTGCGCGGGCTGCCGCCCTGCGCGCCGTACGCCGGCGTCCGGGCCGTCCTCGAGGCGGTGCGCGCGGCGCGCGAGGCGGCGGGCGGCGGCTGGGAGCCCGTCGTGGTGCTCTACGGGGTGCCCGCGTGGGCGGCCCAGGGCCCCGCGGGCTGCGAGCGGCCCGGCGCCGAGGCCCGCGCGCGGCCCGTCACGCCGGCGGGGCTCGCGGCGTACGCGGAGCTCGTGCGTCGGCTCCGGGCGCTCGGCGAGGAGGTCGGCCTGCCGCTGCGGTGGTGGATCCCCTGGAACGAGCCGAACCACCCGGCGTTCGTCTCCCCGCAGCGCGCGGCGTGCGCCGTCGCCTCGCCGTCGCTCGCCCCGGCGACCTACGCCCGCCTCGTCCGTGCCGCCGGCGCCGCGCTGGCCGGGACGGGGGCGAAGCTCGTCCTCGGGGAGCTCGCGGGCCTGCGCGGTCCGCGGCAGCAGGGGACGGGCGTGGGGGAGTTCGTCCGCGCGCTGCCCGACGACGTGGCCTGCCGCGCCGCGGCCTGGAGCCAGCACGAGTACGCCGCCCCCGGGGAGGAGCCGGGCGCGCCCTTCGCCCGCGACGCGGTGGCCGAGGCCGAGGCCGCCCTGGCCGAGCGCCCGTGCACCGCCGGCCTGCCCGTGTGGGTGACCGAGACGGGCGTCGGTGGCGCGCGGGCGGGGCAGGACCGCCCGACGGGCGCCGGCGAGCTCGCGCGCCAGTGCGCCGCCCAGGCCGCCCGCCTCGAGCGCTGGGCCGCCGACCCCCGGGTCCGAGGCCGTCTTCCAGTACACGGTCCGCGAGGACCCGCGCTACCCCGTCGGCCTCGCCGACCCGCGCCTCCGGGCCCTCTACCCGACCGCGCGCCTCTGGCAGGCCTGGGCGGACGCCCGCGGCCCGGCCGCCCCGCCCCGCCCGGCGGGCTGCGGCGCCCCCTGACGCCTCAGGGCGGGGCGAGCAGCGCGGCGGCCGAGGCCACCAGGTGGGCCTCCAGGGCCGGCGGGCCCTCGCGCTCGAGGGCGGCCACGAGCGCGAGGTGGTCCGCGGCGAGCGCGGGAAGCGAGAAGTGCGGGCGGCCCTGGACGAGGAAGAGCGCGAGCTCCGTGGAGAGCGCTGCGTGGGCGCGGGAGAGGCGCGGGGAGCCCGCGGCGGCCACGAGCGCCTCGTGCAGCCGCGCGTGCTCGAGCACCACGGCACCCCAGGCCGGCGCGGTGCGCGACCGGCAGAGGATGGC
This sequence comes from uncultured Solirubrobacteraceae bacterium, assembly GCA_963844155.1. GTDB lineage: Bacteria > Actinomycetota > Thermoleophilia > Solirubrobacterales > Solirubrobacteraceae > Paraconexibacter. The sequence continues at coordinate 428,009 of CAWJMY010000001.1, read as the reverse complement.
GAAGCGCTCCGCGGCCTCGTGCACGGCGGGGGGGAGCCCGTCCTCGCCGTCCAGGGCGAGGCGGACGGCGCCGACCTCCAGCAGGGTCCGGGTGCGCGCGAGGTCGGCGATCTCCGCGGGCGCGAGCGCGGTGACCCGCGCGCCGGCGTTCGCGGCGATGCGCACCAGGCCCTCCGCCTCGAGCTGCCGCAGGGCGGCGCGCACCGTGTGGCGCGCCGCGTCGTGCTCGTCGGCGAGCGCCTGCTCGCGGAGCCGCTCCCCACCCGCGAGCGCGCCGTCGAGGATGCGGGCGCGCAGCGCGCCCGCGAGGGCCGTGACCGCCCCGCTCACGCCGCCGCCTCGAGCGGGACGGGCGCCTCGAGGCCGTCCCGCGGCCCGCGGGCGGCGAGCACGAGCAGGCCGCCGAGGACGAGCCCGGCGCCCGCGGCGGTCAGGGCGGTCGGGTCCTCCCCGAGCACGAGGATCCCGAGCACGGTCGCGGTGAGCGGCTCCGCGAGCGTCAGCGTCGCGGTCTCGCCGGAGCTCAGGCGCTGCAGCCCCCGCGCGAAGAGCACGTAGGCCAGGGCGGTCGGGACGGCGCCGAGGAAGAGGACGAGCGCGAGCCCGCCCGGGCTCCCGAGTCCCCCGCCCTCCGTCGCGGCGAGGACCGGGAGCAGGAGCAGGGCGCCGAGCCCGAAGGCCCGGGCCATGACCGCCTCGGGCGCGTGGCCCGCGGTCAGCAGCCCCTTCGCGGCCACGGTGTAGGTCGCGTAGGACGCGCCCGCCACGAGGGCCAGGGCGATGCCGGGCGCCGAGACGTCGGCACCCTCGCCGCCGCCGACGAGCAGCGCGACGCCGGCGCAGGCCAGGCCCGTCGCGATCCCCCAGCGTCGCGTCAGGGGCTCCCCGCCGACCAGGCGCCCGAGCAGCCCCGCGAACGCGGGCCCCGAGCCGATCGCCACGACCGTCCCGACCGCGACCCCCGTGTCCTCGACGGCCGAGAAGAACGCGAGCTGGTAGGCCGCCACCCCGGCGCCGGCGGCCAGGAGCGGCCGCCAGCGCCCAGCGCGGTCCCCCCGTGGGCAGCCGCGAGGCGACCGCGAGCAGCAGCGCCGCGCCGACGAGGATGCGCGCCGCACCGACCGCCAGGGGCTCGGTCCCGTCGGGACCGAGGGCCTGGGCGGTGCCCGTCGTCCCGAAGCAGACGGCGGCGAAGAGGACGGCGAGGCGAGCCACCCCGAGATTGTTCCACAATCAGTCGGCCCGGGCGACTCCGACGGCGCTCGGGTGGGTAGGAGCAGGAGATGGCCCACCCCGACACCGTCGACCTCGACGCGATCCGCGCGGAGCTCGAGGCCCGCCGCGACCGCACCGCGGCCCGGGTGGGCAAGCTCGCCGCGCGCCCGGAGCTCGGCGCGGCGCAGGGCTTCGGCAAGCGCATCGGCGACGGGACGATCGAGGCGGTCAGCCGCCTCACGGACATCGGGGTCGGCGGCTCGCTCGAGAGCGGCCTGGCCCGCACGGAGCGCGCGCTCGCCAAGCTCGACGAGGGGAGCTACGGCACCTGCGACGGCTGCGGCGGGCCCATCGCCCCCGCCCGCCTCACGGCGATGCCCGACAGCGTCCTGTGCCTCGCGTGCGCCGCCCGGGAGCGCCGCGCCGCTCCCCGCCGGCGCTGAGGGGCGGTCAGGCCCCGAGCTCGGCGAGGCTCAGCGCCTCGCCGTCGAGCGCGTTGACCGCGCGCTCCATGCTCGTCCGCAGGCAGGAGAAGCTCGGCGTGTCGCGCAGGGTGAACGACGAGGCCTCCGTGGTCCGCAGGCGCTGCACGAGGTCGAGGAACGCCGCCACGTCGTCCGTGTCGAACGCCACCACGAACTCCTGGTCGTCGAGCCCGAAGGAGTAGGTCGTGTGGTTGTCGACCTGGGGGTACTCCCGCCCCATGGTGATGTGCCCCTGCATGATCCGCCAGCGCTCGTCGGGGTCGAGCGCGTACCAGCCGCGCGTCTTGACGAAGGGGTAGACGAAGAGGTACTTGCCCTTGAAGGGCCGCGCGATCGTCCGGATCTCGTCGGAGTACTCGCTCGACTTCCGCATGCCCATGAAGGAGTAGGGCTGCGTGCACCACTTCATGAGCCCGCTCTGCGCGAGGACGACGTGGAACTCGTGGATGCGGTCGAGGTTCTCCGTCTCGGCGACGAACATGAGCTCCGCGTCGCCCCGGGTCCCCACGAGCGAGAAGCTCTGCAGGAGGTGGTCCGTGCCGAAGTCCTCGCAGGCGGCGAGGAACTCGAGCTTGTCCTGCGCGCGCTGCTCGGCGGGCAGCCTGCGCCACGCCGGGTCGACCTTCAGGAACGTGTACTTGACGAAGTGGCGACGCGGGGGATCGGGCACCCCGACGAGGGTAGTCGCCCGGGGTCGAACCGCTCGCGGTGCCGCGCCAGAAACCCTGCCCGCATCGCCGGGTAGTGTTCTCCTGCAGTGCGCATCGCGCTCGTCTCCCCATACTCCTGGACGTACCCCGGAGGGGTCACCCGCCACATCGAGGCCCTCGCGGGGCAGTTCCTGCACGAGGGCCACGACGTCCGGGTCCTGGCCCCCTTCGATCCCCCCGACCGGCATGCCGCGCGGATGCACCGCGGCCACGCGCCCCAGCCGCGCGAGGTGCCGGACTACCTGCGCTCCCTCGGGCGCACCTGGGGGTTCCCGGCCAACGGCGCCGTCTCGAACCTCGCGCCGCCCGCGCACGCGATCTCGCAGCTGCACCGCGAGCTCGAGGACGGGCGGTTCGACGTCGTCCACCTCCACGAGCCCGTGGTCCCCGTCGTGGGCTGGGACACGCTCTGCTCGAGCACGGCGCCCGTCGTCGGCACGTTCCACTGCTACTCGGAGAACGCGGTCTCGAACAACATCGCGGTCGGCCTCGGCGCCCGTCGCCGGCTGAACCGCCTCAAGGCCCGCATCGCCGTCTCCGAGGCCGCCGCGTGGACGGGCATGCGCTACTACGGCGGCGAGTACACGGTGATCCCGAACGGGGTGGACGTCGTGGGCGGCCCGGAGGAGGTCCTCGCGCTGCGCCCGGAGCGCGACGACGCGGTCCTCCGGCTCGTCTTCGTCGGCCAGGCCGTCGAGCGCAAGGGGCTGCCGATCCTCCTGCGCGCCTTCGAAGCGCTGCGCACGCAGGTCCCGGCGACCCTCACGCTCGTCGGGCCGACCCCCGAGGACGTCGCCCAGGTCCTCGAGGACCCCCTCGGCGTCCGGGCCCTCGGCCGCGTCGACGACGCGACGAAGGAGCGCGAGCTGCGCGCGGCGGACGCGCTCGTCGCCCCCTCGCTGGGCGGGGAGAGCTTCGGGATGGTCCTCACGGAGGCCTTCGCCGCCGGGACCCCCGTGGTGGCCAGCGACATCGCGGGCTACCGCGACGTCGTGCGCGACGGGCGCGACGGCCTCCTGGTCCCGCGCGCGGACCCGACCGCGCTGGCCGCGGCGCTGCGGGACCTCGCCCTGCGCCCCGAGCGCCACCGGGCGCTGGGCCGCGAGGCCGCCGCGAGCGCCCAGCGCTACGCCTGGCCCGTCGTGGCCGAGCAGGTCCTCGAGACCTACGAGCAGGCCATCGCCGTCGGCGCACCCGCCACGGTGCCCCACCGGCTCGCCGTCCGCGTCGGCGCGCTGCCCGCGGACCTCGGGCCGCGCCGCCCGCCCGTCCGCATCCCCTCGCTCGAGCCCGCCCTGCCCGGAAGCCACCCGGGGCGCGCGCTCGCCCGGAAGGCCGCGATCGGCGTCGCGGGCACCGCCGCGGCGGTCGGTGGCGTCCTGGCGCTGAACCGCATCGGCCTGCACCGCATCGCGGAGTCCCTCGTGACCTCGAGCCCGTCCTGGGTGCTCCTCGCGCTCGGGATCATGTGCTCCTCCATGGCGGTCCGGGCCATCGCCTGGCACGCGATCCTCCGCGCCGCGCTCCCGCACGCGGGGGTCAAGCGCCGCGACGCCTTCCAGGGCACGACGATCGGCGTGCTCATGTCCGCGACGCTGCCCGCCCGCCTCGGGGAGCCCGCCCGCGCGATGATCGTCGCGCGGCGCGTCGGCCGGCCGCGCGAGACGCTGCCCGTGGTGCTCGGCACGCTCGTCTCCCAGACCATCCTGAACATCGTCGCGCTGGTGGTGCTCGGCGTCACGATGTTCGCGACGTCGAGCTACTTCGACGGCCACGGCCGCGACCTCGCGCTCTTCGCGGCGGCACCCGTCGTCGTGCTCCTGGCCGTGGTCGCCGCGCCCATGCTGCTCCAGGGCGCGCGGCCCTGGGGCTGGGTCCGGCGGGTCCGCGCCGCGCTGCACGCGGTGCGCGCCGGCCTGACGGTCTTCCGCCGTCCGCGCCTCGGCGCGACCGCCACGGTCGCGCAGCTCTTCGCCTGGGTCCTGCAGTGGCTCTCCTGCTACGTCCTCCTGGTCGCCTTCGGCCTCGACCAGCTCGCGGGCCTGGGCGCCGCGGCCGCGGTCCTCTTCGCGGTGAACGTCACCGCGGTGCTGCCCGGTCACCCCCTCGAACCTCGGGGTCTTCCAGGCCGCGTGCGTCGCCGTCCTGACCGGCGCCTACGGCGTCTCCTACGCCGACGCGATCGGCTACGGCATCGTCCTGCAGGTCGTCGAGATGGCCACGGCGGTCCTCATGGGGACCCCGGCGCTGGTCAAGGAGGGCCTGAGCTGGAAGGACGTCCGGCTGCGGACGATGCACTACGCGCCCGTGGAGCTCCCGCCGCTGCCCGAGGGCGCGGCGCAGCCCGCCTGAGCGCGGACCGCGCCGGCCCGGCGGCCCTCAGGCCGCGACGGGCTTGAGCTCCTCGTCGGCGCGTGAGGCGTGGCGCTGGAGGGTCCCGTTCGGGCCCACCTCGTACTGGCCCATCCGCTGCAGGGGCGGGGAGTAGGCGTGGATCGTCACGCTCGGCGCGTCGCCCGCGTGCTGGACGCGGTGGATGTCCGAGGGCCGCACGGCGAGCGTCTGGCCGGCCGCGAAGCGGCGATCGACGTTCGCCCGCCCGATGGCCAGGCGCTGCTCGCGGATCTCGCCCCGCGCGACGGTGATCGCCGCGGCGGCGTCGTCGTGGTCGTGGAAGCCCGTGTCGTGGCCGGGCATCCAGGAGACGACCCAGACCTCCACGTCCGCGTCGCGGTGCAGGAGCGCGAAGTGGCGCTCGGGCCCGTGCTGGACCAGGGGCTCCCACCGGGCGGGGTCGGCGGCGATGCCCTGCACGAGCCCGCGCAGGTCCACCCCGGTGGGGTTCGAGACGGCGATGAGGCTCATGCCGCCACCCAGGCCGTGCCGAGGAGACGGGCGACGTTGTCCGTGCGCAGCGCCGCCTGGGCGTCCGGGCCGAGCGCGTCGTCCCCCGGGGGCGCGACGACGGGGCTGTCCGTGCCGTGCACGAGCTGGCTCGTGCCGACCGCGCAGGCCATCCACCGCAGCGCGCGCGGGCCGTAGCCCGAGGTGTCGTAGAAGGCGAGCGGGTCCGGCTCGTGCTCGGGCCCGCCGCGGAGCGCGGTGCGCTCCGCGTGGAGGGGCGCGAGGCCCGCCAGCGCGGCCCACACGACGTGGAGCTCGCGGTGCTGCGGGCGCCCCCAGCCCTGCCAGGCGTGCCAGGCGGCGTGGAGGTCCGTGACGTAGCGCGTCGCCGGGGCCCACCAGCCCTCGGGGATCGCGTCCGGCGCCGGGATCCGGGGCGCCGGGCCGGGGTGGACGAAGAGCGGCGCGAGGCGCTCCTGCAGGCGGTCCAGCAGCGGCGCGAGGCGGCGGAGCCCGTCCGGGGTGGCCAGGGCGCCGGCGGCCACGACGATGCCTGCGGCGCCGGCGTCGAGCGCGGCGTCCGCGGCCTCGACGACCTCGTGGGGTGCGGCGGCCAGCGGCACGGAGCCCCACCAGCCCAGCTCGTCGGGCAGGCCCGTCGCCGCCGCGGTCCACGCCTCGAGGATCGGCGCGGCCTCCGCGGCGGGGAGGGCCTCGATCCCGACGGGGGTGGAGAGCGCGACGAGGGCGCGGTCGAGGCCCGCCGCCCTCACGGCGGCCACGCGGGCCGGGACCTCGTGGTCGGCGGGGTCCACGAGGAACGGCGGCTCCCCCGGCAGCTCGACGTGCCAGCCCTCGGGGGCCCGCCGCGCGCACGGGGCCGACGTCCGCTCCGCGAGGGCCCGCAGGACCTCCGCGGGCCAGAGGTGCTGGTGGACGTCGATGGCGGTCATGAGCGCAAAGTACACAAATCCGATGGGCTTTGCAGCGTTTCGGGCGTTCACCTAGCCTGCGGCGGACGGATGGCCGAGGCCTGGGTCTACCTCCTGCGCTGCGCGGACGGCTCGCTCTACACGGGGTGGACGAACGACCTCCCGAAGCGGCTGGCCGCCCACGCCGCCGGCACCGCCTCGCGCTACACGCGATCGCGCCTGCCCGTGGAGCTCGCGCTGGCCCTCCCGCAGGCCGACCGCTCCGCGGCCATGCGCGAGGAGGCGCGGATCAAGCGCCTCACGCGCCCGGAGAAGCTCGCGCTGCTCGCCGCCACGCCGCCGCCTTCGTAGTTCCGCTCGCCAGGCGAGCGCCCCTACGAGGTGAGCGCCTCCGCCGCGGCGTCGAGCGCGGCGCTCTCGCGCGCGATGAGCTCCCGCGCCTGCTCCTCGAGGAGCCCGAGGTTGCGGGCGCTGGCGTCGTCGAGGGCGTCTGACGCCCGATCCAGCGTCGTCTGCAGGCGCACGACCCCGTCGTCGGGCATGAGCTGGTGCAGCTGGTACTCCACGGTGTCGCTCACGCCGTCGAAGACGACGTCGATCACGGGGCGCACCCACTGCACGAGGCCCCACGAGGCGGCCTGGGCCTGGCTGATGGAGCGCGTGAGCTTCCCCGTCCCGAGCGAGAGGACGAAGCGCGGCGGGGCCCCCGTGAGGCGCGCGACCTCCGCGAAGGCGCACATGGAGGGGTTCGTCGCGAAGACGCCGCCGTCGATGAGCGACATCCCACCCACCTCGATCGGCTCGAAGTACGTCGGCGCGGCGGCGGTCGCGCGGGCGACGATCCGCAGCGGCGCGTCGAGCTCGGCCCGCCAGCTCTTGAAGAAGTGGGGCGCGCGACCCTGCAAGTCGTATGCCGTGACCAGCACGCGCGTCGTCGCGTCGGAGAGACGGCCCGCGCCGAGGTAGCGCGCGAGCGCGTCCTCGAGGGCCGTGTCGTCGTGCTTCTCCTCGACGAGCCCCCCGACGGAGCGGATGCGCCAGCCGAGGGACCGACGGAAGATCCGCGGCCCCTCCGTGCGGTAGAGCTCGACGAGCTCGGCGGCCGGCTGCGGGGAGGGCTTCGTCAGCGCGCAGGCCAGGATGCCACCCGTCGAGGTGCCGGCCACGAGGTCGAAGAGCTCCGCGACGCGCTTCCCCGTCCGGGCTTCGAGCTCGGCGAGGACCAGCGCGGGGATGATCCCGCGGATCCCGCCGCCGTCGATGGAGAGGACCCGCATCGACGGCGACGCTACCCGACGCCCGCCGTCAGACCTTCGCGGGGACCTCCGCGATCTCGACGTCACCCTCGACCTCGGTGCCCTCGGCGAAGTCCTCGGGCGGGAGCGCCTGCTTGCGCGGGTCGCGCACCGTGCCCTCGATGACCTCGTCCTCGCACGGTCCCCTTGGGGATGAAGCCGGACTTCATCCCGAAGTAGACCGCCTGCGGGTGGTGGGAGAGGATCGCGACCGTCGACTGCTCGGGCTCGACGGCGTACCCGCCGCTGAGGCGCATGCCGATGCTCTCCGCGTCGAGGAGGCGCCAGACCTTCTCGTGCTCGCTCTGGTCCGGGCAGGCCGGGTAGCCCCAGGACCAGCGCCGGCCCTGGCCGCGCTCGAGGCCGAGCTCGGAGCGCACGCGGGCGTGCATCCACTCCGCCATGCCCTCCGCGGTCTGGACCCCGAGGCCGTGCGTGTAGAGCTGCTCGGCGAACTCGTCGGACTTCTCGAGCTCGGCCATGAGCTCCGTCACCCGGTCACCCGCGGTGACGACCTGCAGGACGCAGACGTCCCGCTCGCCGCTGGAGAGCGGGCGGTAGAAGTCCGTGATGCAGATGCGGTCGTGCTTGGGCTGGCGCGGGAAGACGAGCCGCTCGAGCTCCTTGTCGTGGTCCTCGGGATCGAAGACCACGAGCTCGTTGCCGTCCGCGTTGCACGGGAAGTAGCCGACCTTCGCGCGGGGCTTGAGGTAGTCCTGCTCGGCCCACATGCGCTCGAGGCGGGGGAGGAAGCCCTCCTCCTCGTCCGTGCCCTCGACGAGCTGGCGCCAGGCCTCGCCCTTCACGCCGCGGCCGCCCCAGTGGAGCTTGAACAGCACGTGCGTGTCGAGGTGGGGGTACACCTCATCGAGGTTCACCTCGACCTCGCGCACGCCCCAGAACGGGGGCTCGGGGACCGGGTTGTCCGTCACGGCGCTCGAGCGCACGGAGCTGTCGGTCGTGTCGCCGAGCTCGGGCTCCGGGCCCTTGTTGCGCAGCGCGAACGCGCGGTCCTTCACGCCCTGGACGAGCTCCTCGCGGGGCCCCTCCTCGACGAGCTTGTCCATGATGCCGAGCCCCTCGAAGGCGTCCTTGCAGTAGAAGACGCCGGGCTCGTAGACCTCGTCGCTCTCGCGCCCGTTCGGGAAGAGGACCCGCAGGCCGAAGTCGCGGTTGATCGCCGCGCCGCCGATGAGCACGGGGTAGGGGAGGTCCTGCTCGTGGAGCTCCTTGATGGCCAGCGGCATCTGCTTCGAGGTGGAGACGAGCAGCGCGGAGAGGCCGATCGCCGTGGCGTCGTGCTCCTTCGCCGCGTCGAGGATCGTGCCGACCGGGACCTGCTTGCCGAGGTCGACGACCGTGTAGCCGTTGTTCGTGAGGATCGTGTTCACGAGCGACTTGCCGATGTCGTGCACGTCGCCGAAGACCGTGGCCAGGACGACCGTGCCCTTCGTGTAGTCCGCCGTGCGCTCGAGGTAGTTCTCCAGGCGCGCGACGGCCTTCTTCATGACCTCCGCGCTCTGCAGGACGAAGGGGAGGATGAGCTCGCCGGCCCCGAACTTGTCCCCGACCTCCTTCATGGCGGGCAGGAGCACGCCGTTGAGGGTCGGGACCGCGCCGATCTTCTCGACGGAGGCGTCGATCCAGTCCTCCACGCCCTCCTTGCGGCGGCGCAGGATGTGGAAGTGCAGCGCCTCCTCGGGCGTCATGCCCGCGGTGGGGTCGGCCTTCTCGACCTCCGCCTCGCCGCCGCGCGACTCGAAGTGCTCGATGAACTTCTGGAGCGCGTCCTCCGAGCGGTCGTAGACGAGGTCGTCGGCGAGCTTGCGCTCCTCCTCGGAGATCTCCGAGTAGGGCGTGATGTGGTTCGGGTTGACCATCGCGAGGTCGAGCCCCGCCTCCACGCAGTGGTAGAGGAAGACGGAGTTCAGCACCGCGCGGGCGGGCTGCCCGACGCCGAAGGAGACGTTCGAGACGCCGAGGGAGGTCTTCACGCCCGGGAGCGCGGCCTTCACGTCGCGGATGCCCTTGATCGTCTCGACCGCGGACGGGCGCCACTCCTCGTCACCCGTGGTCAGGGTGAAGGTGAGGACGTCGAAGATGAGCATCTCCGGGTCCAGCCCGTGCTCGCCGACGCAGATGTCGTGGATGCGCTGGGCGATCTCGACCTTGCGCTCGGCGGTCTTGGCCATGCCGACCTCGTCGATGGTCAGCGCGATCACGGCGGCGCCGTGCTCGTTGGCCATGGGGACGACGAGGTCCATCTTGTCCCGGCCGGCCTCGAGGTTCACGGAGTTGACGATCGCGCGGCCCGGGATCTGGTCGAGCGTCTCGGCGAGCACGTCGGGCTCCGTCGAGTCGATCTGGATCGGCACGGCCTGGCGAGAGCGAGACCTTCTTGGCGACGGTCCGCATCTGCTCCGCCTCGTCCTGGCGCTCCGTGAGCGCGACGCAGAGGTCGAGCACGTGCGCGCCGCCCTCCACCTGGTCCTCGGCGATCTGCAGCAGGCCGTCGTAGTCGTCGGCCAGCAGGAGCTCCTTCGCCTTGCGCGAGCCCTGCGAGTTCACGCGCTCGCCGACGATCGTCGGGCGCGGCTCCTGCACGAGCGGGCCGGCCGAGATCATGGACGAGATCCACGGCAAGGGCTTGCGGTCGAGCCAGTTCGGGCTGAAGGGGTTCTTCTTCACGCGCTCGCTCATCGCGCGGATGTGGTCCGGGGTCGTGCCGCAGCAGCCGCCGACGATCGCGACGCCGTAGCGGTCGACGAAGTCGCCGAGCACGTCGGCCAGCGGGCCGGGCTGCTCGGGGAAGATCGTCTCGCCGTCCGGGCCCTGGAGCGGCAGGCCCGCGTTCGGGATGCAGTGGATCGGGACCGTCGAGTGCTCGCCGAGGTAGCGGATCGCGTCGCGCATGTCCTCGGGGCCCGTGGAGCAGTTGAGGCCGATGACGTCGACCTTCAGCGCGGTGAGGGTCGTCAGGACGGAGGAGATGTCCGTGCCCAGGAGCATCTTGCCGCCGTTGGGCAGCAGGGAGACGGAGGTCTGGATCGGGACGGTGCGGCCCGTCTCCTTGAACGCCTCGCGCGCGCCGAAGATCGCGGCCTTGACCTCGAGGATGTCCTGGGCGGTCTCGATGATGAGCAGGTCGACGCCGCCGAGCAGCAGCCCGTGGGCCTGCTCGCGGAAGACCTCGACGAGCTCGCGGAAGCGGACCTGGCCGAGCGAGGGCTCCTCCGAGGCGGGCAGGAAGCCCGTCGGCCCGATGGAGCCGGCCACGAAGCGGTGCTCGCCCACGGCCTTGCGGGCGATCTGCGCGGCCTTCGTGTTGATCTCCATCGTGTGGTCGGCCAGGCCCCACTCCTCGAGCTTCAGGCGCGAGGCCTGGAACGTGTCGGTCTCCACGACCTCCGCGCCCGCCTCGACCATGGAGGTGTGCACGCCCTCGATGACGTCGGGGCGGTTGAGCACCAGGACCTCGTGCGCGCGCCCCGGGAGCCCGTAGTCGTCCTCGAGGGAGAGGTCGAACATCTCGAGCGTCGCGCCCATGCCGCCGTCGAAGACGACGACGCGCTCACGGGTGGCCTGGAGGTAGTCGCGCATGCCCGGAGTACAGGATACCGCCAACCTTGACACGACCGTGGCAAGGTTGGGCGGGCCGTTCCGCGGCCTACTTGATGAAGAGCATCTCCGCGTACTTCGGCAGGGGCCAGAGGTCGTCGGCCACGATGCGCTCGAGGTAGTCCGCGGGCGTCGCGGACCGCGGCCATCGCCGGGATGACCGTGTCGCGCATGTGGACCGCGAGCTCGATGCCCTCGAGGCCCGAGTCCTGGTTCGCCTCCTCCAGCGCGAGGATGCCCTCCACGAGCTGGTCGAGGAGCCCCTCGAGCTCCGCCTTGAGCTTCCCGACGGCCGCGCCGTCGCCGGCCTTGGCGAGGACGTCCATGTGCCGCAGTGCCGCGGGCAGGATCTTCGTGCGCGCGATCGTCGCGGACATCTCCCCCTCGATGTTCAGCTTCGTCGCGTACTGCTCGCAGAAGACCTCGAAGCGGGCGTGGAGCTCGCGCTCGGAGAGCACGTTGTAGTCCCCGAAGAGCTTCACGGTCTGCTCCGAGACGACGCTCGGGAGCGCGTCCGGGGTCGTGCGGAGGTTCACGAGGCCGCGGCGCTCCGCCTCGGCGTGCCACTCCTCCGAGTAGCCGTCGCCGCCGAAGACGATCTGCTTGTTCTCGGCCCAGACCCCCTTGACGATCTCCTTGACCTCCGCGGCGACGTCCTCGCCCTTCAGCCCGGCCGCGAGCTCGTCGATCGCCTCGGCGACGATCGTGTTGAGCACGGCGTTCGTGAAGCCGAGCGACATGCTCGAGCCGAGCGCGCGGAACTCGAACTTGTTGCCCGTGAAGGCGAACGGCGAGGTCCGGTTGCGGTCGCCCGAGTCGAGCGGGAGGCTCGGGAGCACGTCCGTGCCCATGGTGAGCTCGCCCGACGCGAGCTCCACGCCCTCGCCCGTGACGATCTCCTCGAACGCGTTCTCGAGCTGCGCGCCCAGGAAGATCGAGATGATCGCCGGCGGCGCCTCGTTCGCGCCGAGGCGGTGGTCCTGCCCGATGTTCGCCACGGAGGCGCGCAGGAGCGCCTGGTGCTTGTTCACCGCGCGGATGACCGCGGAGCAGAAGAAGAGGAAGGACGGGTTGTTGACCGGGTCGTCCGTCGGGTTCACGAGGTTCTCGCCCGTGTCCGTGGCCATGGCCCAGTTGTTGTGCTTGCCCGAGCCGTTGACGCCCGCGAAGGGCTTCTCGTGCAGGAGGCAGACCATCCCGTAGCGGCGCGCGACGGTCTGCAGGATCTGCATCGTGAGCTGCTGGTGGTCCGAGCCGACGTTCGAGTTCTCGTAGATCGGGGCGATCTCGTACTGGCCCGGGGCGACCTCGTTGTGGCGGGTCTTGATCGGCACCCCGACCTTCGCGAGCTCCTGCTCGACCTCGAGCATGTAGGCGAGCACGCGCTCGGGGATGGAGCCGAAGTAGTGCTCGTCGAGCTCCTGGCCCTTCGCGGGCTGCGCGCCGAAGAGCGTGCGGCCCGTCGTGATGATGTCCTGGCGCTCGAAGTAGTACTGCTCGTCGATGAGGAAGTACTCCTGCTCCGCGCCGACGGTCGTGAAGACGTGGCTGCGTCTCCGTGTCGCCCAGGAGCCGCAGGGCGGCGACCGCGCTCTTGGAGAGCGCGTCCATGGAGCGCAGGAGCGGGATCTTCGTGTCGAGCGCCTCGCCCGTCCAGGAGACGAACGCCGTGGGGATGCAGAGCAGCGTCCCGTTCGGGTTCTCGAGGATGAACGCCGGCGAGGTCGGGTCCCACGCCGTGTAGCCGCGGGCCTCGAACGTCGAGCGGATGCCGCCGTTCGGGAAGGAGGAGGCGTCCGGCTCGCCCCGGATGAGCTCCTTGCCGGAGAACTCCGCGAGCGCCGTGCCCTCGCCCGTGGGGCCGTAGAAGGAGTCGTGCTTCTCGGCCGTCAGGCCCGTGAGCGGCTGGAACCAGTGCGTGTAGTGGGTGGCGCCCTTCTCCATCGCCCACTCCTTCATCGCGAGCGCGACCGCGTCGGCCGTCATCGCGTCCATCTGCTCCGAGCCCTCGAGCGTCTTCTTCAGCGCCTTGAAGACGTGCTTGGGCAGGCGCTGGCGCTGGGCGGCCAGGTGGAAGACGTTCTCGCCGAAGGGGGACGCGCCGGGCTCCGTGAGGTCCGGCGCGCCGAGGGCGCCGCCGTTCGAGCTCCACTGGGCGGCGTAGACGTTCTGCTGACGCTGGGGCATGCCCGGAAGCCTCGCAGGCGCGCGGGGACGGGCGCTTGTCCACCCGTCCAAAGCCTCGCGGGAGCGCTTCGCCGCGGTGGAGGACCGCCCGCCCGGGGCCCCCCGACCGGGTGGCGGAACCCGGTGGGCGATTCTTCGACACGGGGACAAGGTGCCGCGGATCGCCGGGGTGGAGGCTTCCTCGGGTCATCGACCTAGGAGGACCCATGCGACGTTCCATGCTGACGAGGTGCCTGACGTTCGGGCTCTTGGCGGCGCTCATCATCCCGGCGTCGGCAGCCGCCGACACCTTCGACGCGAAGGGCCTGCCCCAGAGCGTCGGCATCAACTCGATCTGGGTGATGATGGCCGCGCTGCTGGTCATGCTCATGCAGGTCGGCTTCATGTTCCTGGAGATCGGCTTCTCCCGGGGCAAGAACGCCGGGACGGTCGTCGCGAAGGTCCTGACGAACTTCTCCGTGGCCTCCATCATGTACTGGGCCATCGGCTTCGCCTTCGCCTTCGGCGGGGGTGCCGGGCACGTCATCGGCACGGACGGCTTCTTCCTCCGCGACTTCGGCGACCCGGCCGAGGCCTTCCCGATCATGGGCTTCTCCGACGCGACGGTCGAGTCGAAGTTCTTCTTCCAGTTCGTCTTCTGCGCCGTCTCGCTGGCGATCGTCTGGGGCACGACGCTCGAGCGCATCAAGTTCGGCGTCTACGTCATCTACGGCATCCTCTTCGCCGGCTTCATCTACCCCATCGTCTCCGGCTGGGTCTTCGGCGGCGGCTGGCTCCAGGTCAACGTCAAGGCGCAGGACTTCGCGGGCTCCTCCGCCGTCCACCTCATCGGCGCGACGGGCGCCCTCGCGGCGCTGCTGCACCTCGGGCCGCGGCGCGGGAAGTACGGGCCCGACGGCAAGCCCCGGGCCATCCCGGGCCACAACATGCCGCTCTTCGGCCTCTCGGTCCTCATCCTCTGGTTCGGCTGGTTCGGCTTCAACCCGGGCTCGACGCTCAACGCGCTCGACGGCCGCTTCACGGAGGTCGTCATCGTCACGAACCTCGCGGCCGCCGCGGGCGTCATCGGCGCGATCATCACCGCCGCCGCGGTGACGAAGAAGATCGACATCGGCATGGCCGGCAACGGCGCGATCGGCGCCCTGGTCGCGATCACCGCCCCCTCGGGCTACGTCGCGCCGTGGGCCGGCGTGGTCATCGGCCTCGTGGCCGGCGTCATCGTCCCGCTCGGCGTCTACGCGATCGACAAGAAGATCGACGACCCGGTCGGCGCGCTGACCGCCCACGGCCTCTGCGGCATCTGGGGCACGCTCGCGTGCGGCCTCTTCACCCTGCCGGGGCTCGCGTCCTTCAACGCGCGTCGGCGAGGGGGGCCTGCTCTACACGGGCTCCTTCCTGCAGCTCGGGCGCCAGGCGGTCTGCGTCGTGGTCGTCTTCGCGACGGTCTTCGTCGTCTCCTACGCCGCCTTCGCGATCATCAAGGCCACCTACGGGCTGCGGGTCACGGAGGAGGAGGAGGACGCGGGCCTCGACATCTCCGAGCACGGCATGTACGGCTACCCCGAGCAGTTCATCCCGGGGCCCGAGCTCGTCGGCTACGGTGCGACGCCCACGACCCCGACCCTCGGGGCCGTGTCCCTCGCCAAGACGAAGGAGGTCCCGGCATGAAGAAGGTCGAGGCGTACATCCGGCACGAGGCCTTCGAGCCGATCCGGATGGAGCTCCTGGCCCTCGGGTTCCCCTCGCTGACCATCAGCGAGGTCAAGGGCTCGGGCCGCCAGAAGGGCATCACGGAGCGCTACCGCGGCGCGGAGCTGACGAACTACCTCCGTCCGAAGGTGAAGCTCGAGTGCGTCGTCGCCGAGCGCGACGTGCAGACGATCGTCGACACGATCCTCAAGCACGGGCGCACGGGGGCGGTGGGCGACGGCAAGGTGTTCGTCATCCCCGTCGACGACGCGTACCGCGTCCGCACGGGGGAGGCCGGCGAGGAGATCCTCCAGGCCCACCCCGACCCCGCGGCCGCCTAGCACCACCCGGGCCGGGGGCCCCGCGGCGCGCTGCCGCGGGGCCGCCTCCCAGCAGCACCCATCCGCGTTCCTGATACGAGAAGGAGGATCGTCCGTGCCCGCAGTGCCCGCTCCCGACCCGGACCGAGGGCAGAGCCCGACCGGCCTGGTCGAGCGCCTGAGGGCCATCCACCTGCGGATGGTGGACGCCGTGCTCGGCGGGGACGGCCTCGAGCACGTCGCCCGCATGGCCGCCGACGCCGCGGGCGCCCCCGTCGTCATCGTCATCCCGCGGCTCGGCGCCGCCGCGATGGCGGGCGGCCCCGCGCCCCTGCCGGCCGAGGAGGTCCTCGAGGACGTGCGCCGCTACGTCGCCGACCGGGTCTCGGACCGGCCCTCGCAGGTCCCGTCGGACCTCGTCCTCGAGGTCCCCATCTCCTCGGGAGACGAGGTGGTCGGCACCGTCGTCATGCTCGCGGGCGGGCCGCCCCCGGCCCCCGACGCCGCGGAGTACCTGCACCTCGCGGCCGTCGCCTCCCTGACGGAGGTCGCGATCGAGGAGGCCAAGGAGGAGGTCGAGCAGAACCTCCGCGGCTCGTTCCTCGAGGACCTGCGCTCCCGCCCGGACCTCGAGCCGCGGGAGGTCGTGCGCCGCGCGGGCCGCCTGGGCTGCGACCTCTCCCGCGGCGCCGTCGTGCTCTGCGCGGAGCTCAAGACGGACCGCCCGCGCCACGTCGTGGCGCTCATCGGCGGGGAGTACCCCGGGGCGCTGGCCCAGCACATGGAGGACCGCATCTACGCGATCCTGCCGGCCACGGGCGGCGACGCCGCGCCCGAGGAGACCCTCGAGCGCGCCCGCGCGCCTGGCCGAGCGCCTGCGCCAGCACGGGACGGTCGGGCTCTCGAGCTTCTACGCCGATCCCGGGCGAGTTCGGCCGGGCGATGCAGGAGGCCGAGCTCGTCCTCGACGTCCTGCGCCAGAGCGAGGGGATGGGCGACTCCCAGCTCAAGGACATCGGCACGGGGACCTACCGCCTGCTCTTCCGCGTCCTGGCCTCCCACCCCGAGGAGGTCCGCTCCTTCTACGAGGACACCGTGGCCCCCATCGTGCGCTACGACGACCAGTACCGGACGGACCTCGTGGGCACGCTGGAGTCCTACCTCGAGCAGAACTGCAACATGAACGCGACGGCCGCGGCGATCTACGCCCACCGCCACACCGTCGCCTACCGCCTGGAGCGGGTGAAGGAGCTCACGGGCCTGGACCCGATGCTCTCCGAGGACCGCGAGCGCCTCGGCCTCGGCCTGAAGGCCTACCGGATCATCGCGCCGCGCCTGCCGAAGTAGGGCGACCCGCGCGGCGGGCTACTGCTCCGCGTCGCGCTCGACCTCGCCCGTCTCCGGGTTCACCCGCGCGTCGGAGGGCTTGCGGCCGACCTTCACGGCGAAGGAGCCGCTCACGGGGGAGCGGCCCTGCGCGTCCCGGGCCTTCGCCTTGCCGTCCAGCCCGGCGGCCACGGTCCACTTGAGGGAGTAGCGCCCGGCCTCGACGGGGGTGACCTTCCAGGTGAAGGTCTTCGTCTGGCCCGGGGCGAGGCCGTCGAGCGCCCAGGTGTCCACGAGCGCCGTCGTGCCGCCCTCGGGCCCCTCGTCGACGATGAAGACGGGGCGGTCCGGGTCCGCCAGGCCGGCCTGCTCGGAGCGGCGGGAGAAGGAGTCGACGGTCACGGCGACGTCCGGGAGGGCCTCGTCGCCCGTGTTCTTGACGGCGATGCGCATCTCGGACTGCTGCGCGAGGCGCTGGGCGGCGGGGAAGGAGGCCCGGGTCACGTCCACCGTGTAGGTCCCGGCCTTCTCGTTGGCGTCCTGGCGCTCCTGGCTCCCGCATCCGGCGAGCGCGAGCGCGCCGACGGCGAGGGAGGTCGCGGCAGAGGTGGTCAGGACCCGGTACCCCGTCATCTGGGGGCGAACGTACCAGGTGAGGGCGTGCCGTCGCCGCAGCGTCTAGGCTCCGCCCGTGGTTGCCGTTTGGCAGCCGTGTGATGAGTCGCATACAGTGCGCTCGGGAGCCGTGCCCTGCGGCCCCGTGGTATGAACGAGAGAGGTCCTGCCGTGGTCCGCAACGTCGCCGATCGAGCCTTCCTTCCGACGAAGAACCTGCTCGAAGAGGTCGGGGACATGATGATCCTCACGGGGAAGACGATGGTGTCTGCCCTGCGTCCGCCGTACCCCTACGGCGGTGAGTTCGTGTCGCAGTTCCTCTTCGCCCTCCGGCTCTGCTGGTTCCCCCTCCTGGTCTCCACCGTGGCCTTCGGCTACGGCGCCCCCGGCCTGCAGGCGGCGAACTTCCTCGTGCTCTTCGGCGCGCTGGACCGCCTGGGCGGCTTCTTCGTCCTCGCCTCCATCCGCGAGTTCGCCCCGACGGTGACCGCCATCGTGCTCGCCGGCGTGGCGGGCACCGCGATCACGGCGGACCTCGGCGCCCGCAAGATCCGCGAGGAGCTCGACGCGCTGCAGGTCCTCGGGGTCGACCCCGTGAAGAACCTCGTGGTGCCGCGGTTCCTGGCCCTCATGCTCGTCACGGGCCTCTTCAACATCTTCGCCCTCTGCTTCGGCATCTTCGGCGGGATCCTCGCGACGCTCGTCAACGGTGCCCCGCTCGGGCCGTTCTGGGCGACCTTCTTCACGAACGCGTCGGTCACGGACCTCTGGGGCTCGGCGCTGAAGACGACCGGGTTCGGGGCCATCATCGCCATCGTCTGCTGCTACAAGGGCATGACCGCGTCGGGTGGTGCCGAGGGGGTGGGGCGCGCCGTCAACCAGGCCGTCGTCATCGCCTTCCTCGGCGTCTTCGCCTTCAACTACGTCTTCACCCAGACCCTGTTGGCCACCCACCCCGAGATCACGGTGATCCGCTGATGCTGACGCTCCCCAAGGAGATCCTCGAGACGTTCGGGGAGATCGCGAAGTTCTGCGGGCGCATCGTCGGCCAGGTCTACGGCCTGCGGGTGTTCCGGTTCTTCGGCGAGGCCCTGCGCCAGTGCGGGATCCTCATCCTGAGCTCCACGCTCGTCATCTGGGGCCTCGTCTTCATCATCGGCCTGCAGTGCGGCATCGAGGGCGCGTACTTCAACCGCTCCGTCGGCGCACCGGCCTACGCCGGCGTCTTCTCGGCCTGGTGCGACCTGCGCGAGCTGGTCCCCTACGCCTTCGGCTACATGATGGCCGCGAAGGTCGGGACGGGCATCGTCGCCGAGCTCGGCTCCATGCGGATCTCGGACGAGATCGACGCGCTCGAGGTCATGGGGATCAACTCCATGGTCTTCCTCTGCGCCACGCGCCTCCTGGCCGCGTGGATGGTCCTGCCCTTCATGTACATCGCGGCGGTCGGCGCCGGGTTCTTCGCGAGCTACCTCGCGGTGGTCCAGCAGATCGGCGAGGTCTCCAGCGGCGGGTTCTTCCTCATCTTCTGGATGTTCCAGAACCCACCCGACCTCCTGTACAGCATCATCAAGGGCATGTCGATGGCGACGGTCATCGTCCTCGTCGGCTGCTACTACGGCTACAACGCCGGCGGCGGGCCGGTCGGCGTCGGCACGGCCACCGCGAAGTCCATGGTCCTGAACATCGTCCTCGTGCACCTCATCGGGATGCTCGGCACCCAGCTGTTCTGGGGCGCCAACCCGCGCGCACCCATCGGAGGTTGAGCAATGCCCCGCATCCCGCGTAGGAAGAGCAACTCGGAGGGCAAGGACGAGTCCTTCGCCCAGCAGGCCACGGAGCGCGAGACCGCGCTCGGCGACGGCCAGGGCGAGGAGCCGGGCGCCGCCGCGGCACCCAGCGAGCCCGACCCCATGGGCGCGTCCGGGGCCCGGACGGAGCAGGCCGAGCAGGAGGGCCAGCGCGGCCAGTCCTTCGTCGGCTCCGTCTGGTCCGACGACCCGCGCGACGAGGAGCCCGCCCACGAGGAGGAGCGCCACGGCGGCTCCGGGGCGGCCGAGGAGGACGAGGAGGAGCGTGAGGAGCGGACCCGCGAGCACGAGCCCGCGGCCATCGGCTCGGGCCACGCGCCCCAGGACGCCTCGCGCGTCTCCGTCGTCAACGAGCCGCAGGTCCCGGGCAACGCGGACGACGAGTACCGCTGGCACACGGGCCTCAAGCGCCCCTCGGGGATGCCGGACGCCGTCGAGTTCATCGACGTCCACAAGGCGTTCGGGCGCAACAAGATCCTGCGCGGCCTCGACCTCGGGCTCCCCGAGGGCAAGATCTCGATGATCCTGGGGCCGTCGGGCACGGGCAAGTCCGTGTGCATCAAGCACATGGTCGGCCTGCTCTACCCCGACGAGGGCGACGTGCTCGTCCACGGCGAGTCCGTGCCGAACATGCTCGACGACGAGCTCTTCGAGATGCGCAAGAAGTTCGGGGTCCTCTTCCAGGACGGCGCGCTCTTCGGCTCCATGAACGTCTTCGACAACGTCTGCTTCCCCCTGCGCCAGCACACGGACAAGTCCGAGGACGACATCACCGCGATCGTCTCCCGGCGCCTGGCCGAGGTCGGCCTGGACTCCGCGGGGGACAAGATGCCCAACGAGCTCTCGGGCGGCATGCGCAAGCGCGCGGGCTTCGCGCGGGCGCTCGTCCTCGACCCGGACATCGTCCTCTTCGACGAGCCGGACTCGGGCCTGGACCCCGTCCGCACGGCGCTCCTGGGCGAGCTCATCCAGGAGATCCACGAGGACGTCATGACGGAGCGCAACGAGAACGGCGGGCACCTGCCCGCGTTCACGCTGATCACGCACGACATCATGACCGCGCGCCGCGTCGCGGAGCACATCTCCGTGCTCTGGAAGGGCCGCATCGTGGAGTCGGGGCCGGCGGAGGAGCTCTTCAACTCCGACAACGCCTTCGTGCGCCAGTTCCTCTCGGGCGAGTCGCAGGGCCCGCTCGGGATGGAGTAGGGCCGGCCGGCCGGGCGGGCGGCGGGGCGCAGCCGCGTCACCCGCCCGACGCCACACCGTTGCTTAACGCCCGATCAACAGAGTGCAGTCCACACTGCGATCCCACCCTCTGTGACGGCCATCACCGTCCGGGCCCTGCGGCATCCTCCCGCAGCACCGTCGTTCCCACCACCCGCTTGAGCTCCACCACCCCCTTCCCCGCCCCCCGCGCATGAGCGTCGCCCGCGTCGTCGCCGTGGCCGCGCTCGTCGGCTGCCTCGTGCTCGTGGCGGCCGTGCTGCTGCGTGGGGACGCGCAGTCGGAGTACATGGTGCGCTTCCAGAGCGCGGGCCAGCTCGTGAACGACGACGACGTCCAGATCGGCGGCCGCCGGGTGGGCTCCGTGAAGGACATCACCCTCACGGACGACAACCAGGCCGAGGTCCGCATCGCGGTCGAGAAGGGCTTCGCCCCGCTCACCTCCGGGACGACCGCCGTCATCCGCGCGACCTCCCTCTCCGGCATCGCGAACCGCTACATCGCCTTGACGAAGGGCCCCGGCCGCGAGCTCGACGCGGGCTCGACGATCACGGCGGAGAGGACGACGACCCCCGTCGACCTCGACCAGCTCTTCGCCACCTTCGACCCCAAGACGCGCAAGTCCCTGCAGAAGGTCATCGCGGGCTCGGCGCGGCAGTACGACGGGGTCGGCAAGCAGGCCAACGAGGCCCTGAAGTACTTCAACCCGGCGCTCAACTCCACGAGCCGCCTCGTGAACGAGCTCACGCGCGACCAGGGCACGTTCCAGGACTTCCTCGTGAGCTCGAGCCGGGTCGTCACGGCCGTCGCGGAGCGCCGGCAGGACCTCTCGGGGCTCGTCACGAACGCGAACACGACCGCCAAGGCGGTCGGGGACGAGAACCAGGCGCTCTTCGACGCGCTCGGGATCCTCCCGGGCACGCTGCGCCGCGCGAACACGACGTTCGTGAACCTCCGGGCCACCCTGGGGGACCTCGACACGCTCGTGGACGTCTCCAAGCCGGCGACGAAGGACCTCGCGCCGTTCCTCGCCGAGCTGCGGCCGCTCGTCGCCGACGCGCGGCCGACGATCGCCGACCTGCGCAAGCTCGTCCGCCGGCCCGGCGCGGGCAACGACCTCGTGGAGCTCCTGCGCAAGGCGCCGCGGCTGGAGCGGGCCGCGCGGCCCGCCTTCGCCAACGGGATCAAGGCCCTCCAGAAGAGCACGCCCGTCCTGCAGTTCATCCGCCCCTACACCGCGGACTTCACGGGCTGGCTGCGCGACTTCGGGCAGACGACGGCGAACTACGACGCCAACGGGCACTTCGCGCGCATCTCGCCGATCTTCAACGCCTTCCAGTTCACCCCCGGGAACGCGCTGCAGCCCGTCCAGGGTGCGCGGCCCGTGGCCACCACCACGGGGCAGTACCGGCGCTGCCCCGGCGCCGCCATCCAGCAGGCCCTGGACAAGTCCAACCCCTTCCGCGACCAGGACGGCTCGCTCGACTGCGACCCGACCCAGGTCCTCCCGGGGAGCGCGGGTCCGTGAAGCGCCTCGCCGCCCTCCTCGTGCTCGCGCTGTCGGCCACGGCGTTCCTCCTCGTCGGGACGGGCGCCGGCGACGACACGGGCTCGAGCTACCTCGTCGACGCCGAGTTCCGCAACGCCTTCTCCGTCATCCCCGGGGAGGACGTGAAGATCGCCGGGGTCAAGGTCGGCAAGATCAAGGACCTCGACGTCACCCCGCGGCAGACCGCCTCCGTGCTCATGGAGATCACCGAGCCCGGCTTCGACGGCTGGCGCAAGGACGCGGAGTGCTCCATCCGGCCCCAGTCGCTGATCGGCGAGAAGTTCGTCGAGTGCACCCCCACGCAGCCCCGCGCCGTGGGCGCGAGCGCGCCGCCCCTGCTGCAGACCCGGAACCGCGACGGGGAGGAGGTCGCGGTCCTGCCCGTCGACCGCACCCGCCGTCCCGTGGACCTCGACCTCGTGGGCAACATCACGCGCCTGCCCTACCGCCAGCGGCTGACGATCATCCTCAACGAGTTCGGCGCCGGCGTGGCCGGGCGGGGCGAGGACCTCGCGAAGATCATCCGCACCGCGGACCCGGCGCTGAAGGCGACGGACGACGTCCTCGAGCATCCTCGCCAAGCAGGACGACGTGCTCAGCAAGCTCGCGGTGGACTCGGACCGCTCGCTGGCCCCGCTGGCGCGCGACCGGGAGCAGCTCGCGGACTTCATCACGCAGAGCGGGAAGGTCGCGAAGGCGACCGCGGACCGCCGCGGGGACCTCGAGGCGAACTTCGAGCGGCTGCCCCGGTTCCTGCGCGAGCTGCGCCCGACGATGCAGCGCCTCGGCGCGCTCTCGGACGAGGGCTCGCCGCTCCTGGCCGACCTCAACCGCGTCGGTCCCGACTTCGGCCGCTTCATCGGGGCGCTCGGGCCCTTCTCGACCTCGGCCACCGCCTCCTTGACCTCCCTCGGCGACGCGAGCGTGACCGGCCGGACCGCGCTGCTCAAGAGCAAGCCGATCATCGGCGACCTGAAGAACTTCGCGGGCTCGAGCAAGGGCCTCTCGCGCGACCTCCGTGAGCTCACGGAGAGCCTGCGGGACACGGGCGGCATCGAGCGCCTGATGGACTACGTCTTCTACCAGGTGGCCGCCATCAACGGCTTCGACAAGTTCGGCCACTACCTGCGGGCCCAGCTGCTGGTGAACCTCTGCTCCTCCTACGCGACGGAGCCCGACGAGGCGTGCCGCGCGAACTTCCTCAAGCCGAGCACGAGCGCCTCGCGTGCCGCGCGCTCCGACGCCGGTCGGGACCCCGTGCTGGCCCGCACGGAGGCCGTCCTCCGGGGCGCGGACGCCGACGCGATCGTCGCGGCGGACAAGGCCGCCGAGGGCGGCGGGGCGAAGGACGCGAGCTCCGCGCCGCGGGGCAAGGCCGCCATCGGGCTGCCGAGCCAGGTCCTGCCCGGCAAGGCCGAGGCGACGGCGCCCGCCACCGCCCAGGGCGCCGCGGCGCAGGCCGGCGCCCAGGCCGGCGCAGGAACGACGGCAGCCCCGAACGCCGGCGTGAGCTCCTTGCTGGACTACCTGCTCGGGGGCAGCTCGTGAAGCGGCGCAGCCAGGCCTCCATCGCGGCCAACCCCGTCCTCATCGGCGCGGCGACCGTCCTGGTCATCACCGTCGCCGTCTTCCTCGCCTACAACGCGAACTCCGGCCTGCCGTTCGTGCCGACGTACTCGCTCAACGCGAACGTCCCGAGCGCGGCCCAGCTCGTGAAGGGCAACGAGGTCCGCCTGGGCGGCGTGCGGGTCGGCGTCGTGGACGAGATCAAGCCGCGGCAGCTCCCGAACGGCCGCGTCGTCGCCGAGCTCGGCCTGAAGCTCGAGACGACGGTCAAGCCGCTCCCGACGGACTCCCGGCTGCTCGTGCGCCCCCGCTCGGCGCTCGGCCTGAAGTACGTCGAGATCACGAAGGGGACCCGCGCGCAGGGCTTCCTCGACGGCGCGACGATCCCGCTCGCCTCGGCCACGCCGCAGCCCGTCGAGTTCGACGAGGTGCTCTCGACCTTCGACGAGCCGACCCGCGTCGCCGTCCGCGCGAACCTCAAGGAGTTCGGGGACGCCCTGGGCGGCCGGGGCCAGGACCTCAACGTCGCCATCGAGAACCTCAACCCGCTCATCGCGAACCTCCAGCCCGTCATGCGGAACCTCTCGGATCCGCGGACGAAGCTCGCCCGCCTCTTCCGCGCCCTGGGCGCGACGGCGGCCGAGGTCGCCCCGGTGGCCGAGACCCAGGCGAAGCTCTTCCGGGACCTCGACACGACCTTCGCGGGGCTCGCGAACGTCACGGGGCCCATCCAGCAGACCATCACGGGCGGCCCGCCCGCGCTCGACGCCGCCATCCGCGGCCTCCCGCAGCAGCGCCCGTTCCTCCGGAACACCCAGGCGCTGTTCAGCGAGCTGCGCCCGGGCGTCCGCTCCCTCACGACGGCCGCGCCGACCCTGGCCGACGCCTTCGAGATCGGCACCCCGGTCCTCAGGCGCTCCGTCGCGCTCAACCGGCGGCTCAAGCCGACCTTCGCCTCCCTGCAGCGCTTCGCGGAGGACCCCATGGCCTCCCTGGGCCTCAACGACCTCGCGAACACCTCGCGGGTCCTGAGCCCGCTCGTCACCCAGCTCAAGCCGGCCCAGACCGTGTGCAACTACGCGACGCTCTGGTTCCGCAACGTCTCCTCCCTGCTCAGCCAGGGCGACTCGCTCGGCACGGGCCAGCGGTTCATCATCGTCGCCACGCCCCAGGGGGAGAACAACGAGGGCGCCTTCGCCTCCTCGCCCGCCAACGGCCCCGGCGAGGCCAACTTCCTCCACGCCAACGCCTACCCGAACGTCTCCGCCCCGGGCCAGACGCAGGAGTGCGAGGCCGCGAACGAGACGTTCATCAAGGGCCGGCAGGTCATCGGCAACGTCCCGGGCAACCAGGGGCAGTCGACGGAGAAGACGGTGATCGACCGCCGATGATGGGCCGCAACCGCACCCGCACCCTCCGCAAGGACCGCACGGGCGCCAACCCGCTCGTGGTCGGCCTCCTCGTGGGCGTCGCTCGCCGTCCTCGCGACCTACGTGGGCTTCACGAAGTTCAACCCCTTCGCGAACCCCTTCGAGGTCAAGGCCGTCTTCCAGTCGGCGAACTCCATCCGCAAGAACTCGCCCGTCCGCATCGCGGGCGTGAACATCGGCAAGGTCAAGCGGGTCGAGCGCCAGGACGGCACGGAGGCCGCGGTCGTGACCCTCGAGGTCAAGGACACCGCGCTGCCGATCCACAAGGACGCGACGCTCAAGATCCGCCCGCGCATCTTCCTCGAGGGCAACTTCTTCGTCGACCTCAAGCCCGGGACGCCCAACGCGCCGACCATCGAGGACGGCGACACGATCGGCATCACCCAGACGGCGACCCCCGTGCAGCTCGACCAGCTCCTGACGGCGCTGCAGAGCGACACCCGCGAGAGCCTCAAGTCGCTGCTGGACGGCTACGGCACGGCGCTGACGGCCGAGCCCACGGCCCGCGACGACGCGCGCAGCGATCCGTCGGCGCGGGGCGAGACGGCCGCGGAGTCCCTCAACGACGCCGCGAAGAGCGGCGCGGACGCCCTGCGCGGCACCTCCATCGTCAACGACGCGCTCCAGGGCGAGGAGCAGGGCGACCTGGGCGGCCTCGTCAAGGGGCTCGGCCGCGTGACGAAGGCCCTCGACACGCGCAAGCCGCAGCTCCAGGACCTCATCACGGAGTTCAACGTGACGATGGGCGCCCTCGCCTCGGAGGACACGAACCTCCGCGCCTCCATCCGCGGCCTCGCCCCGACGCTGCGCACGACGAACCGCACGCTCGGGACGCTCAACGCCGCGTTCCCGGCGACCCGCGCGTTCGCCCGCGAGATCCTCCCCGGGGTCCGCGAGACCCCCGCCACGATCACGGCCGCGCGGCCCTTCGTCGCCCAGACGCGCAAGCTCCTCGGCCCGGGCGAGCTCCAGGGCCTGGCGCGCGAGCTGAGCCCGACGGTCTCGAACCTCTCCCGGGTCGTGGACACGGGCGTGCAGCTGCTGCCGCAGCTCGACGACGCCTCCCAGTGCCTCGCGAAGGTCATCCTCCCCACGGGCGACATCAAGATCAAGGACGGCGACCTCTCCGTCGCGGCCGAGAACTACAAGGAGTTCTGGTACGCGATGGTCGGCCTCGCCGGCGAGAGCCAGAACTTCGACGGCAACGGCCCGTACGTCCGCTTCCAGACCGGCGGCGGCGACCAGTCCATCTCCACGGGGACGGGCGGCTCGCTCACCGAGCCGCTCTTCGCGAACACCTCGTCGTCCCCGCTCGGGACCCGGCCGGCCTTCCCCGGCAAGCGCCCGCCCTACCGGCCCGACGTGCCCTGCAAGACCCAGGGGATCCCCGACCTGAACGCCGCGAAGCTCGGCGGCGCCGACGGCAGCGGCGGCCGCGGGACGGTCCGCGCCGTGAGGACGAAGCCGTGAGGATCATCCGCAAGTACGCCCTGAACGTCACGGCGATCATCGGCCTCGCGCTGATCGCGGCGCTCGTCGGCGGGTACATCCTGAAGAACCAGCGCTTCACGCTGCCCGACGCGGTCCCGTTCCTGGGCTCGGAGTTCGTGGACTACAAGGCGACGCTGCCGACGGCGCAGTCCATCACCCCGGGCCAGGGGCAGACCGTGAACGTCGCGGGCGTGCCCGTCGGCGAGCTCTCGAAGGTCGACCTCGTCAACGGCCGGGCGGTCGTGACGATGCACATCCGCAAGAAGTACACCCCCATCTTCAAGGACGCGACGGCGGTCGTGCGCCCCAAGACGGGCCTGAACGACCAGATCATCGAGCTCTCGCCGGGCACGCGCTCCTCGGGGGAGCTCTCGACGAAGTCCTCCATCCCCGTGGACCAGTCCCTGGCCAACGTGAACCTCGACGAGTTCCTCGCGGGCTTCGACGGGGACACCCGGAACTACCTCCAGCTGCTCCTGGGCGCCGGCGGTCAGGCCCTCGACGGCAACGGCCGCGCGCTCTCGAACACCTTCCGCCGCTTCGAGCCGACGTCGCTCGGGCTCAAGCGCATCACCGCGAAGCTCACCCAGCGCCGCGGGAACATCCGCCGGACGATCTCGAACTTCCGCAAGCTCTCCGAGGCCCTGGCGGGCAAGGACAAGGACCTCGCCGCGCTCATCGACTCGTCCGAGGCGGTGTTCCGGTCCTTCGCCAACCAGGACCAGAACCTCCGCGCGACGATCCGCGAGCTCCCGGAGACCCTGCGGGTGACGAACGTCAACCTCGCGAAGGCGAACACGTTCGCGGGCCAGCTCGGCCCGGGCCTGCAGAGCCTGCGCCCCGCCGCGCGCAACCTCGGGCCCGCTCTGCGCCAGACCCGGCCGTTCCTGCGCAAGACCACCCCGGTCATCAAGGACCAGTTGCGTCCGTTCTCCCGCGACGTGCTGCCGACGATCCGGCTGCTGCGCCCCGCCGCCCGTGACCTCGCCTCGATCACCCCCGACCTCACGCGCACGTTCTCCGTGGTCAACACGCTCTTCAACACGCTGGCCTTCGACGACCCGAAGGACAAGAACGACTCCTACCTCTTCTGGTTCGGCTGGGCCAACCACCTCGGCAACTCCGTCTTCGGCCAGGCCGACGCCCACGGGCCGATCCGCAAGGGCATCGTGCAGATCTCGTGCTCGAGCCTCGCGACCCTCGA
This sequence comes from uncultured Solirubrobacteraceae bacterium, assembly GCA_963844155.1. GTDB lineage: Bacteria > Actinomycetota > Thermoleophilia > Solirubrobacterales > Solirubrobacteraceae > Paraconexibacter. The sequence continues at coordinate 400,498 of CAWJMY010000001.1, read as the reverse complement.
GTCCGTCCGGAAGGTCAACCCGCAGCTCGGCACGCTCGTCGCCCTGCTCGACGCGCCGCTCAACAGCGACGTGTGCCCCAAGTCGAGCCAGCCCGGCGGCTCGGGCGCCACCGGGGCGACCGGGGCCACGGGCGTCGGCGGCCTCATCCCGGGCCTTCCGGCGCTGCCCGCGCTCAACCGCTCGGCCAAGGACGGTGAGGGCTAGTGCAGAAGCAGGCACCCACCTTCGGCCGGCTGTTCGTCATGGTGGCCTTCGCGCTGTCGTGCTTCAGCCTGCTGCTCTTCCTCTGGCTGGCCTTCGGCGGCGCCGTGCCGCTGAAGCCGAAGGGCTACCGCGTCGAGACCTCCTTCGGTGAGGCGACCCAGCTGGCCAAGGAGGCCGACGTCCGGATCTCCGGGGTCTCCGTCGGCAAGGTCAAGGACATCGTCACGGACCCCGGATCGGGCCGCTCGAAGGCGACCATCGAGCTCGAGACGCGCTACGCGCCGATGCCGAAGGACACGAAGGCGACCCTGCGCCAGAAGACGCTGCTCGGGGAGACCTACGTCGAGCTGACCCCCGGGCACCGCAGCGCGGGCTTCGTCCCCGAGAACGGGACGCTCCCGGCCTCGCAGGTCTCGCCGACGGTCGAGCTCGACGAGATCTTCCGGGCCTTCGACCCCAAGACGCGCCGGCAGTTCCAGGAGTGGATGCAGGGGCAGGCCGTCGCCTTCAAGGGCCGCGGCCGGGACCTCTCGGACGCCCTGGGCAACCTCTCGCCGTTCGCGCAGGACACGAACGAGCTCCTGTCGATCCTGCGCAGCCAGGAGGGCTCCGTGCGCGCCCTCTCGGCGAACACGGGGGAGGTGTTCGAGGCGCTCTCGGAGAACCGCGGGCAGCTCTCCTCGCTCATCCAGAACTCGAGCCGCGTCTTCGACGTCACCGCCCGGCGCAACCAGGAGCTGCAGGAGACGTTCATCGCCCTGCCGGCGTTCGAGCGGGAGGCGACGGCGACGGTCAACCGCCTCACCGCGTTCTCCAAGAACGCGAACCCGCTCGTCAGCCAGCTGCGGCCCGCGGCGCGCCAGCTCTCGCCGACGCTGACGGACCTCTCCGCGCTCGCGCCGGACCTCAAGGGGCTCTTCCGCGACCTCGACCCGGTCATCACCGCGTCCAAGACGGGCCTGCCCGCGACGGAGAAGTTCCTCGACGAGCTGCGGCCCGCCCTGGCCGCGACGGACCCGGCGCTCGCGCAGCTCAACCCGATCATCACCTTCGTCCAGCAGTACAAGGACGAGCTGAACTCCTTCTTCGCGAACACGGTCGCCTCGACCCAGGCGACGACGGAGGAGGCCGGCGGCACCCGCCTGCACTACCTGCGCACGACGAACCCGCTGAACCTCGAGAGCCTCGCGCTCTACGGTGAGCGGCTCGGCTCCAACCGCGCGAACCCCTACCAGCTCCCGCGGGCCTACCAGCGGCTGAACCAGGGTGGCCTGGCGGTCTTCGACGCCCGCCCGTGCGGCCGGGGCAACGTCCCGAACGTCCTCCCGCAGCAGGCGACGACGAACCTCCTCGGTGCGGACGCGACGAAGATCATCTCGGGCATCCTCAGCGACTCGATCCCCGCGCCGCAGACGCCGGCGCCCCCTTGCCGCCAGCAGGGCAAGTTCGACTTCGGCGGCGAGCTGACGCAGTACCCGCACGTCAACCCGGCGCGCAACGGCTCGAGCCCGAGCGGCACGGCCGGGAAGTAGGAGGCGGGACCCGGCGTCCCCGGGTCCGCTCCTGCGCTTCACTGGAGGCCTGATGTCCTCGCAGCTCGCGAAGCTCACCTCGGCGGCCACGCGGCGCCCGCTGCTCGTCGTCGCGCTGAGCGCCCTGCTCGCGCTCGCGGGTGGGACGTACGCGCTGCTGACGCTGCAGCCCCAGACCTCGTCGGACACCCTGGTCGGGCGGGGCACGGACGCCTACAAGGCCTCCGCGGACTACTACGAGCGCTTCGGGGAGGACGCGGTCTACGTCCTGGTGCGCCAGCCGGCCACCCAGAGCGCGCTGACCTCGGACCTCCTGCGGCTCATCGCGCTGGAGGGCTGCCTCAGCGGCTCGCTGCCGAAGGGCGCCGAGCCCATCGGCGGGACGGACGGACCCTGCGGGCAGCTGGCCCGGATGCGGTCGGCGAAGGTCGTCTTCGGGCCCGGGACGTTCATCAACACCTCCGTCGGGCAGATCCAGGACGAGTTCACCCGCCAGACGACCGCGGCCAGCCAGCGGGCCAACCGCGCGGCGGAGGCGGCGCGGCAGGTCGCCAGGCGCACGGGCAAGTCGAAGGCCGACCAGGAGCGGGCGGCCGCCGCCGCCGCGCAGGCGGTCACGAACGAGTTCACGCTGACCTACGCGCGGCTCGGCCTCAAGTACGGCCTCACGGCGCCGCCGCAGCTCAACGACACCCAGTTCGTCTCCCAGCTCGTGTTCGACCCGAAGAAGCCGGCCGGGACGCCGAAGTCCCGCTTCGCCTACATCTTCCCCGCGAAGGACGCGGCCCTCATCCAGGTCCGCCTGCGCCCCGACCTCACGCAGGAGGAGCGCAAGGCCGCGATCGAGACGATCCGCGCCGCCGTGCGGATGCCGGACTGGCGGCTCCCGAACGGGAAGGGGACCTACGTCGTCACGGGCGCCCCGGTCGTGGTCGCCGACCTCACGGACTCCATCTCCCACGGCATCGCCGTCCTGCTCGTCGGCGCCCTGCTCGTCATGGCGCTCGTCCTGGCCGCGGTCTTCCGGACCCGCCTGCGGCTGCTGCCCCTCGCGGTCGCGCTCGCCGCGACGGGGATCACCTTCGGCCTCCTCGCGCTCGTCGGCGCGTCGCTGACCATCGCCACCATCGCGGTCCTGCCCGTGCTCATCGGCCTGGCCGTGGACTACGCGATCCAGCTCCAGTCGCGGGTGCAGGAGGAGCAGCGGGCCGGCAAGGGCATCGAGGACGCCGTGCAGGCCGTGGCGCACCGCGGCGCGCCCACGGTCCTGACCGCCGCGGCCGCCACGGCCGCGGGCTTCCTCGTCCTGCTGCTCTCGCCCGTGCCCATGGTCCGGGGGTTCGGGGTGCTCGTCGTCGTGGGGATCGCGATCGCGTTCGGGCTGGCGGTCACGCTCGGCTCGGCGGTCCTCGCGCTCGGGGCCGGTGGCCGCGCCGTGCCGGGCGCCGCGCTCGCCCGCGCGCTGGCGCCCGGGCTGCGCGGCGCGCGCGACATCCTCGTGGAGAACGCCCTGGGCCGCGGCCTGCGGCGCGCGGGGGAGGCCGGGGGCCGCCGGGCGAGCGGCGCGGGGCGCGCCGCGTTCGCCCAGGCGCTGGCGCGCCCCGGGCGCGTGCTGGCCGTCGGCGCCGCGCTCGCCGTCCTCGGCTGGGGCCTGGACACGCAGGCGAACGTCGAGTCCGACATCCAGCGCCTCGTGCCGCAGGACCTCCCCGCGCTCGCCGACCTGCGCCAGCTCCAGGAGGCGACGGGGGTCGGCGGGGAGGTCGACCTCGTCGTCAAGAGCGACGCGCTGACGCGGCCGGCGACCTTCGCCTGGATGGCCGACTACCAGCAGCGCGTGCTGGCGCGGGCCGGCTACTCCGCCGACCGGGGCTGCGGCTCGGCCCGCCTGTGCCCGGCGCTCTCGCTGCCCGACCTCTTCCGGGGGGAGGCGGCCAAGACGGAGGCCGGCATCAAGGCGCTCCTCGACGCCGTCCCGGCCTACTTCTCCCAGGGCGTGATCACGTCGGACCGCAAGGTCGCCTCGCTGGCCTTCGGCATCCGCCTCATGAGCGTCGAGCAGCAGGGGAAGGTCATCGAGGTCATGCGGGACGAGCTCGACCCGCCGGCGGGCGTGACCGCGGAGCTCGCGGGCCTGCCGGTCCTGACCGCGGAGGCCAACGCGAAGGCCTCCTCGCCCCTGCGCCGCGCGGGGCTCCTGCTCGCCGGGCTGCTCGCCGTCGGGCTCGTGCTCGTCGCGGCGCTGCGCTCCGTCAAGCGCGCGGTGCTGCCGCTCATCCCGATCGCGCTCGCGACGGGGTGGACGGGCCTCGTCCTCTTCCTCGTCCGCATCGAGCTCAACCCCATGTCCGTGACGCTCGGCGCGCTCGTCATCGCGATCTCCACGGAGTTCAGCGTGCTGCTCTCGGAGCGCTACCGGCGCGAGCGCCTCGCGGGCCACCCGGCGCGCGAGGCGCTGCAGCGCGCGTACGGCTCGACGGGCGCGGCCGTGCTCGCCTCGGGCATCACGGCGATCGCGGGCTTCGCGGTGCTCGTGCTCTCGGACATCCGGATGCTGCGCGACTTCGGCGCGGTCACGGTCGTCGACCTCACGGTCTCCCTGCTCGGGGTGCTCGTCGTCCTGCCCGCCGTCCTCGTCCTCGACGAGCGCGGTGCCTTCGACGACCTCTGGGCCCGCCGTCCCCGGCGCCTGCGCCGGAGCGCCCGTCCCGCCCCGCCGCCCGCCACCCCGCCGGCGCGCGAGCCGGCCGCGGCCTGATGGCGCCGGAGGGGCCGCTCGGCTTCGACGAGGAGCCGGGGGAGGACCCGGCCGCCGAGCGGCGGGAGCGCCTCGAGCGCCGCCGGGAGCGCTGGGACGTCGCGGAGGCCTCCGCGCCGCCCGACCGCGACGCCCGCGGGCGCCAGGACCGGCCGGCGCTCCTGGCCTCCAGCGGCCAGTACGGGTGGTTCGTCGCGGTGATCGGCATCCTCCTGGTGCTCGCCTTCACCCTCTCGAACTGCGGCAGCGACGGCCCGGGCTCGGAGGGCATCTCCAAGGGCGGCCCGGCCCCACCGTTCGCGGCACCCCTCGCCCTCTCGAAGCTCGCCGAGGCCGGGAGCAACGACGTGAACGTCGCGACGAAGGCGGGCCAGGGCGACGCGGGCAGCGTGCCGGCCTGCTCCGTGCGCCGACCCGACGTCCTGAACTTCTGCGCGCTCTACGAGAAGGGCCCCGTGGTCCTCGCGTTCTTCGCGACGAACGACCGCTGCGTCAAGCAGCTCGACGTCCTCGACGACGTCGCGCGGCGCCACCCGGGGGTCGCGTTCGCGGCCGTCTCCATCCGCGGGGACCTGGCCGACATCCGCGGCCTCGCCCGCGACCGGGGCTGGAGCTTCCCCGTCGGCTACGACGACGACGGCATCCTCGCCAACGCGTTCGGCGTGGCCATCTGCCCCCAGGTCACCTACGTCCGCAAGGGCGGCCGGGTCGCCGACACGAGCCTCGGGCAGACGCCGGCGGCGGCGCTCGAGGCGCGGGTGCGGGCGCTGGAGCGCTGAGGGGTGGGGGAGTGGCCCGTCTCGCTCGACGACGGCTGGGTCGCGGCCGAGCTCGCGGAGGAGTTCCCCGAGCTCCGGCTGGCCACGACGGGCGTCCCCTGCGTGCCGGGTCCGTCGAACGACGGGCTGCGGGAGCAGCTGCGCTGGGTCTCGGACCGGATGACGGGCGCGAAGGCCATCAAGCTGCGGCGCGATCCCGTCCCGAGCGCCTACCGGGTCTTCTACCGCCTCGTCGGGCTCGACCCGGACCAGACGCGGACGCCCATCGAGGAGGCGGCGCTCGGCCGGCTCTTCCACGGCGACTACCGCTCGAGCGGCCTCGTGGAGGACGCGCTGCTCCTGGCGCTCGTGGAGACGGGCGTGCCGGTGTGCGCCTTCGACGAGGCGACGCTCGACGGGCCCCTCGGCGTGCGGCCCGCCCGGGCGGGGGAGCGGCTCGGGCGCGGGCCCTACGACCCCGACCTCGTTCCGGGACGGCTCGTGATCGCGGACTCCGCCGACCCCGTGGCGGCGCTCTTCGGCGACGTGGCCCCCGAGCGCCGGGTGGTCGCGGGGACGCGCCGGGTGCGGCTCGTGGCCGTCGGGGTGGCGGGCGTTCCGCGCATCCACGTGGAGGAGGCGTTGTTCGCGTGCGCCGAAGCGCTGCAGGTCGCCTGACACGGTGCTAGGCTGCGCCTCGGATGTCGCTGCTGGAGGAGACCACCGCGACGACCCCCATCCTGGGGGCCGTGCCGGCCCACGAGACGCGCGTCGCCCCCGGCGAGCGCGACGCCCGCCGTGCCCTGGCGGAGCAGATCACCCGGCTGGAGCGCGACCTCGGCGACGTCCAGGTCTCGTCCTTCCCCCACGGCGGCGCGCAGGTCGCGACGCCCGAGGCGGCGCCGCGCGGCGCCGGCCCGCGCCTCCTCGGCCTCGCCGAGCTCGAGGCCGCCCGCGACGCGCTCGTCACCCAGCTGCGGACCGCCCGCCTCGAGCTCGAGGCCAAGGGCCGCGAGCAGGAGCAGCACCGGATCCGCCTCGAGCGCATGCTCCTCGCCCCGGGCAAGCACAAGTTCGAGACGGTCTCGAACAAGCAGCTCGGCGAGGGCGGCTGCGGTGTCTGGCAGGTCCGCCCGCGCCTCGGCCTCGTCGGCATGCTCGCGGGCTGGTGGCACGTCAAGCTCTCCTCCGGGTGTCCGAGACCCACCGCCCGGCGCGCAGCGCCGGGCTGATGGACCCCCACTAGATGGGCAAGCGCAGTCGCAAGCGGACCGGGCCCTCTGGCCCGGTCGGTCGTTCCGGGGGCGGCACCGCGGGCTGGCAGGCCGACCCGGCCGCGGGAACGCGGGCGGCGCGCGCCGCGCAGACCGCGAGCAAGCCCCTCGCCGCCGTCCCGGGGCGCGCCGACCGCCGTGCGCGCAAGCAGGAGGCGCCGCAGGCGCCCTGGGCGCCGCTGCCGCTCGGGGAGCTGGCCATCCTCGTGGGCCTCGTCTGCATCCTCGTGGGCTTCTTCCTCGGCGGCGACCGTGCCGGCGGGCTGCTCATCGCGGGCTTCGGCCTCGTGACGGTCGCGGGCGTCGAGCTCGCGCTCCGCGAGCACCTCGCGGGCTACCGCTCCCACTCGGCGCTCCTGGCCGGCGCGACGGCGATCGTCCTGATCCTCCCGCTCTTCTTCCTCACCCCGCTGCCCTACGAGGTGCTGCTCATCCTGGGTGCCGTCTTCTTCGCCGCGGGGTTCCAGGGCCTGCGCGGCGTCTTCACCCGCCGCACGGGCGTCGGGTTCCGCGCGTGAGCACCCCGCCGACGACCGAGCCCAGGCGGATGCGCCTCACGGGCCTGCACCACGTGACGCTCATCTCGGGCGACCTGGAGCAGACCACGGCCTTCTACCGCGACGTCCTCGGCCTGACGCTGGTCCGCGAGGGGGAGAACCACGACGACCCGGGCGCCCGGCACTTCTGGTTCGGCGACCCCGGCGGGACCCCGGGCACGCTCGTCTCGTTCCTCGAGTACGCGGACCTGCCCGAGGGCGTCGTCGGCCGGGGCTCGACGCACCACCTCGCCTTCGCGGTGGGTTCCGCGGCCGAGCAGGACGCCTGGCGCGACTGGCTGGCCTCGAAGGGCGTGCCGTGCTCCGAGGCGCTGGAGCGCGGAGGGCTGCGCTCGCTCTACTTCCACGATCCCGACGGCCACGTCGTCGAGATCGCCGTCGCGGCCTGAGCGCGGGGCGGCCCGCGCTCCAGGCCGCGGGGCGCTAGGCCAGCGCGCCCGCCAGCGCGCGCGGCGCGTCGGCGCGCTGGCGCCCCAGGGCGGCGGCGACGGCGTGGCGCTGGCGCTCGGTCATCGCGCCGACGGTCTTGCTCTCGGTCATCGGGATGGCCTGCAGGAGCTTGCGGCAGCGGGTGAGGCCCCAGCGGCGCTGGCTCATGAGCAGGTCGGCGAGGGTCATGGTCTCGGCCTCGGGCGGGGCGTCGAGGACGACCTCCGCCACGGTCAGCTCGCCCTCGAGGACCCTGCGCTTGAGCTCGGCCCGCGCGAGGCGGACGTGGTTCGCGCGGGCCAGGGCGCGTAGGTGCTGCGGCGCGGGGGCCGGGGTCGATGCGGTCATGCGTCCTCCATGGCGGCCGCCTGGGGAAGCGGCCGGATCTCGATGTCTGTGCGGGTGGCGCGTCGACGGGCACCGGGCTGCGTGGGGCGGTTCGTGCGTCGCGCTCGGGCGCTGTGAGCGCCTGCGCTGCGACTGCCTCGACCACTCCTCCCGGCGCCCTCCTTGACGCACCTCGAAGCTACGTGACGCGCTGTCCGGGGGTCAACGGCAACGCGTCCGGATCCACCGCTCGGAGCGGCACTTTCGTCTCAGTGCGCCCCGGGTCCGGGGAGCGGGCCGTGCTCGGCCTCGAAGGCGGCCTTGACCGAGGAGAAGGCCTCGAGGGCGCGGTCCAGCGTGGGCCGGTCGTGCGTCGCCATGACGGAGGTCCGCAGGAGCGCCCCACCCGGCGGGACGGCCGGGTGCAGCGCCGTGTTCACGAAGACGCCGGCGTCGTAGAGCGCCTTCCAGAGCAGCGCGGCCTTCCAGTCGTCGCCCACCAGGACGGGCACGATCGGGGTGACGATGTCCGTCCCGTCCGGCAGGACCTGGGGCTGCACGACCGCGAAGCCGCGCTCCTCGAGGCCGTCGCGGAGGTAGCGCGCGTTGTCGAGCACGGCTTGCAGCAGCGGCGGGCCGTCGGGGGAGTCGATGACCTTCAGCGCGGCGAGCGCCGCACCGACCGCGGCGGGCACCGCGGAGGCCGTGAAGAGGAAGGAGCGCGAGGAGATCCGCAGGAAGTCGATGACCTCCTTCGGCCCGGCGACGAACCCGCCGCAGGAGGCCAGGGACTTCGAGAACGTCCCCATCCGGAGGTCCACGCGGTCCTCGACCCCGAAGAGCTCCGCGGTCCCGGCGCCGCGGGCGCCGAGGACGCCGGCGCCGTGCGCCTCGTCGACCATGAGGCGGGCGCCGTGCCTGCCGGCGAGGTCGGCGATCTCCGGCAGCGGGGCGATGTCGCCCTCCATGGAGAAGACGCCGTCGACGACGACCAGCACACCGCCGCCGTCCTTCGCGGCGCGCTCGAGCTGGTGCTCGAGGCGGTCCAGGCGGTTGTGGCGGAACGCGCGGAGCTTCGCCTTGGAGAGCAGGCAGCCGTCGAGGATCGAGGCGTGGTCGCCCGAGTCGACCACGACGGTGTCCCCGGGGGCGAGGATCGTCCCGAGCAGCCCGAGGTTCGCCTGGTGGCCCGTCGAGAAGACCAGCGCCGCTTCCGTGCCCATCCAGCTCGCGATGCGCTCCTCGAGCTCGAGGTGCAGGGGGATGGTGCCGTTCAGGAGCCGCGAGCCCGTGAGGCCCGTGCCGTAGGCGTCCAGCGCGTCCCGGGCGCCCTGCACGACCCGCGGGTCGTCCGTCAGCCCGAGGTAGTTGTTCGAGCCGAGCATGACCCGCTCCGCGCCCTCCATCCGCACGACGGGCAGCGCGGGGCCGTCCAGGGTGCGGAAGTAGGGCAGCACGTCGGCCTCCTGCGCGGCGGCCATGATGGCGGCGCGCTCGTGCGATCGGACCTTCGCGAAGACGTCGGGGACGGCGGGAGTCGTGCTGGTGGTCTGCATGTAGGGTCCGCGACCTCGTGACCGTTGAAGTTCGTCCTGTCTCGTCCAAGCGTGAACGCGAGGCGTTCATCAAGCTGCCCTGGCGCCTGTACGCAGGGCATCCTAACTGGGTGGCTCCCCTGCTCCTGGAGCGCCGCCAGTTCCTCGACCCGAAGAAGAACCCCTTCTTCCAGCACGCGGAGGTCCAGCTCTTCCTGGCCTACCGCGACGAGCGCGTCGTCGGGCGGATCTCCGCCCACGTCGACGCGAACCTCGACGCCTTCCAGGGCACGACGTGGGGCCTGTTCGGCTTCTTCGAGTGCGAGGACGACCCCGAGGTGGCGCGCGCGCTCGTCGACGCGGCCGAGGCCTGGCTCAAGGCCCGCGGCCGGCCGAACATGGTCGGCCCGATGGACTTCACGACGAACGACGAGTGCGGCCTGCTCATCGAGGGCCACGAGCGCCCGCCGATCATCCTGAGCGGCTGGCACCACCCCTACTACCAGCGCCTGCTCGAGGAGGCCTGCGGCCTGCCCAAGGCGATGGACCTGCTCATGTGGAGCCTCCACGTGGAGAACCGGGACCGGGTGCACGAGGCGATCTGGCAGATGGCCGACGACGTCGAGGCCAAGCACGGGATCGTCTGCCGCAACTTCGTCAAGAAGGACATCGAGGCGGAGGTCGGGCGCTTCCTGGAGGTCTACAACGCCGCCTGGGAGAAGAACTGGGGCTTCGTGCCGCTGACGGAGGCGGAGGTCCGCCACTACGCGAAGACCCTCAAGCCGGTCCTGGACGAGAACTGGGCGATGGTCGCGGAGAAGAAGGACACGGGCGAGGTCGTCGGCGCGGCGCTCACGCTGCCCGACTACAACCAGGTGCTCCACGAGCTCAACGGCCGGCTGCTCCCGCTGGGCTGGGCCAAGGCGCTGCGCAAGCGCAAGTCCATCGACCAGGTGCGCGTCTTCGCGCTCGGGGTCAAGCCGGAGTACCAGCACACGGGCGTCGCGGCGCGCTTCTACCAGATGCACTTCGACGCGGCGGAGCGCACCCCGCAGACCGGGGGCGAGATGGGCTGGATCCTCGAGACGAACAAGCCCATGAACCGCGCCATGGAGGGCATGGGCGGCGAGGTCGTGCGCAAGTTCCGGGTCTACGAGCGGACCTTCTGAGCCCCCGGCTGCTGGCGACGGACCTCGACGGCACGCTGCTGCGCTCCGACGGGACCGTGTCGCGGCGCACCCGGGAGGCGCTCGCCGCCGCGCGGGCGGCGGGCTTCCCGGTGGTCGCGGCCACCGCGCGGCCCGTCCGCGTCGCGCGGGAGCTCGTGCGGCGCCTCGGGCTGCACCCCGAGGCGGTGTGCCTCGGTGGGGCCCAGCGCTACGACGTCGTGCGCGAGGAGCTCCTGGAGGACCGGCGGCTGCCCGACGAGGTCGCCACGGCGGTCGTGGCGGCGCTCCGCGACCTCGCCCCGGACGCGACCGTCGTGGCCGAGGTCGGGCTCGACATCCACGTGGAGGAGCACTTCGAGCTCGGCTCGCTGGGGCTTCGCGGACCTCCCGGCCTTCACGGTCCGCCGCCCGCTCGGGGTGCTCGGGCCGGGGGTCAGCGCGATCCTCGCCGCCGACGCGGAGCACGGGCTCGACGAGCTCGAGCGGGTCGCGCGGGCGGCGGTGGGGGAGCGGGCGACCGTCACGCGCTCGGGCGGCCCGCACATCGAGGTCTTCGCGGCCGGGGTCGGCAAGGAGGCGGCGCTCGCGGAGCTCTGCGCCGGGCTCGGGATCGCCGCGGCCGACGTCGTGGCCGTGGGCGACGAGCGCAACGACGTGGGGATGCTCGCCTGGGCGGGGCGCTCCTACGCCGTGGCCAACGCCGCGCCCGCCGCGCGGGCGGCCGCGGACGCCGCGTGCCCCGCGAACGACGCGGACGGCGTCGCCTCGGTGCTCGAGGCGCTGCTGTGAGGGCCGCACGGCTCCTCTCGGGCGGGCTGCTGCTCTACGCGTTCCTGCTCCTCGGCGGCGGCCTGGCGGACCTCACGGGGGTGCCCGTCCCCGGCAGCGTCATCGGCATGGTCCTCCTGTGGGGCGCGCTCGAGGCGCGGGTCGTCCGCCTCGCCTGGCTCGGGGACGCGGCCACGACCCTGCTCGGGCTCCTCGGCCTGCTCTTCGTCCCCGCGGGCGCGGGCTTCGTCGCCTTCGTCGACGCGGGCTGGGTGTGGGTCGGGGCCGTCGTCGTCTGCGCGGTCGGCGCCGTGGTGACGATCACGCTCACGGGCCTCGTGGTGCAGCGGGGGATGGAGCGTGGTTGAGCTCGCCTGCTTCGCGGGGACCATCGCGGCCTACCTCGTGGCGCTGCGCGTCCGCGATCGGGTCGCAGCGCCCCATCGCCAACCCGACCCTCGTGGCGATCCTCCTCGTGGGCGGGGTGCTGCTCGCGACGGGCCTGGACTACGGGGACTACGAGTCGGCCACGTCGCCCATCTCCTTCCTGCTCGGCCCCGCGGTCGTCGCGCTCGCCGTGCCGCTGCACCAGGAGCGCGACACGCTGCTCGAGCACGGCCGCGCGCTCGTCCTCGGGGCGCTGTGCGGCGCGGCGGCCGCGATGGCGCTCGGCTACGGCGCGTCGCGCCTGCTCGCGCTGGACGACGCGTTCTCCCTCGCGCTCGACGACCCGCTCGGCCACGAGCCCCATCTCCATCGCCATCGCGGAGGAGGTCCGGGGCGGCGCCCCCGCGCTCTCCGCGGTCCTGACGATCCTCAGCGGCATCTTCGGCGCGACGTTCGCCCCGGCCGCGCTCGACCGCGCCGGCGTGCGCCTCCCCGTCGCGCGCGGCCTGGCGATGGGGGTGAGCGCCCACGGCATCGGGACGGCGCGGATGCTCGGCGAGTCCCGGCTGGCGGGGGCGAGCTCGAGCGTCGGGATGGGCCTCGGCGGCCTCGTGGTCGCCCTGGTCGTGCCCGGGCTGTGGGGCAGCTAGGTCGTGCGGCGGGGCGGCGCGGTGCCGAACACGCGATCCCAGAACGGGGCCGAGACGCCGTAGGCCGTCGTGTCGTCCTGGAAGTGGTGGCGCATGTGGTTCTCGCGCAGCCGCCTGCCGACCCGGGAGCGCGGGGTGGCGTGGTGGACGTAGAAGTGCGTGAGGTCGTAGGCGAGGTAGCCCGCGAAGAAGCCGGCGCCCAGCGCCCAGGCCGTCGCCGTCGGCAGGAGCGCGTGGAAGAGGAGGACGAAGATCGCGCCCATCGGCAGCGACGCGCTCGGCGGCATGACGAGGCGCAGCGGGTCGTTCGGGTGGTCGTGGTGGACCCCGTGGAGCATCCAGTGCAGGCGCGCGCCGAGGCGGTTGGTGGGCTCGAAGTGGAAGACGACGCGGTGCAGCCAGTACTCCGAGAGCGTCCAGGCGAGGTAGCCCGCCAGGACCCAGCCGACGAGCGCCGCGGGACCGAGGCCGCCCGCGGCCAGGACGAGCTGCACGAGCACCACGGGGACGAAGACCGCCGGGACGACGGCGACGTGGACGCGGGTGAAGCGGTCCAGGAGCCCGGAGGAGAACATGGGCGGCGAGGCCTTGAGCTGCTCCGTGCGTGACGGCGCCGTGGGCCGGCGATCGCGCGCGGTGGTGGGCATGGGCGGAACCTAGCAAGGGGGCCTGACGGGCTCGGTGGGGCCGGCGGCCGGCGTTGTCCGCCCACGCGCGGTCCGGTCACGGGCCGCCGCGACGGCCCTTACACTCGGCGCGTGGGCGAACGCACGAGGGATCCCCAGGGCGACGACGACGCGGAGGTCGTCGACGCGCTGCCGGTCGAGCCCGGCGAGCACCCCCGCGCGTCGTCACCGCCGGTCGGGCCCGCGGCGCCCCAGGCGGCGCCCCTGGCAGCGCGCGAGCCGGGCGCCCCGCCCGTTCGCACCGTGCCCGTCGCGCAGGCGGCGGCCGTCGCCGCGACGGGCTTCGCCGCGGGGGCCGTCACCGCCGCCGTCGTGCGGACGGTCGGCAAGCGTCGCGCGGTCAAGGCGGCGGCGAAGCGCTCGACGCCGGCACGGGCTGCCCATCGCGGGCACGCGCTCCTTCCTGGTCGACGTGCACCTGCTCGGCCCGAAGGACTGAGCACGGCCCGGCGCAGAGCGGGCGCGAGCGCCGCCGCGAGGCGGCGTAGGATCCGGCGCCCCGATGGAGCACGTCCGCGTCGAGATCCGCCCCGCCTGGCCGTTCCGGCTCCCCTTCGGCGGGAAGGACGGTGTGGCCCGGCGGCGCACCTCCGTCCTCGAGCGCCTCGTGCACGTCGAGGGCGAGCGCGCGATCGTCCGCGCCGCGCAGCCCGGGGAGGACTGCGTGGTCGTCGGGGCGTGGTCGCCCGGCGGGCGGGACGTCTGCGAGGAGGCCATCGCGCGCATGCGCTTCGCGCTCGGGGTGGACGACGACCTGCGGCCCTTCTACGAGCGCTTCCGCTGCGACCCGCTCATCGGCCGCAACGTCCGCCGCCAGCCCTGGCTGCGCATCACCCGGCGCCCCAACCCGTTCGAGGCGCTCGCCTGGGCGATCTGCGAGCAGCTCATCGAGTACTCGCGCGCCGTGGAGATCGAGCGCCGGATCGTGCGGCGCTGGGGCGTGCGCTGCCCCGACACGGGGCTCTGGGACGTGCCCGACGCCGAGCGCGTGGCCGGCATCGCGCCCGCGGAGCTCCAGGCCTGCGACCTCAGCGCGGGCCGGGCGCTCGCCCTGCGCCGCGCCGCCCACGAGGTCGCGACGGGGCGGGTCGACCTCCACGCGACCGACCACGAGCGGGGCTGGGCGCGGCTGCGGACCATCCCGGGCGTCGGGAGCTGGACCTGCGAGGTGCTCGCGGTGCTCGGGCAGGGCCGCTACGACGTCATCCCCGCGGGGGACCTGGGCTACCGCAAGCTCGTCGGGGCGCTCCAGACCGGCGGGCGGCCCGGCGCGCGCGTCGAGGAGGAGGCGGTCCGCGACTTCTTCGCGCCCTACGAGGGGTGGGCGGGGCTGGCCGGCGCGCACGCGCTGCGCTCCGCGGGCCAGAGGGTCGCGGGGATGGTCGCCGCCTGAGCCCCTACTGGCCGCCCTGCTGGCCCGGGTCGGCCTCGACGGGCCGGACGCCCTCGCCCGGGAGGAACTCGTTCGTCAGCAGGGCCTGGCTCGGCGGGTTGCGGACGAGCCCGTTGCGGCGCATCCACGCCCCGTAGGCGCGCCACTCCTCCGGGTCCTGCCAGCCGAAGGGCCGCTTGGGGTCGGCGGGGAAGAACACGGGCAGCGTGGCCCTGACCGCGGCGAGCTGCAGGCCGCGCTCGAGGTCCGGGTTGGCCGCCAGCAGCGGCTCGATCCCCGTCTCGGGGTCCTTGCGCACGGCCTCCGTGCCCTGTCGCAGCGCCTGGATGAAGCGGCGGTAGAGCTTCCCGCGCTTGCCCAGCGCCTCCTGCGGCGCGACGAGGACGAGCTCGTCGTAGGTCGGGACCCCGACGTTCTCCATGCGGATGATCGTCGGGGCCTTCTTCTCGCGCGCGAGCTGGACCCCCTCGTAGTTCCAGAAGGCGCCGAGGGTCGCGTCGACCTTCTTCGAGAGCATCGCCGGCACGAGGTTGAAGCCCACGTTGACCTCCTTCACGCGGTTCGGCGCGATGCCGGCCGCCTCGAGGATCGTGCGCAGGTAGGCCGACTGGTAGGGGATGCCGGCGGTCCCGACGGTCTTGCCCGCGAGGTCGGCGACCGTCCGGACCTTCGCGGAGCCGAGCGCCATGACGGAGGTGAGCGGCTTCTGGGCCAGCGCGGCGACGCCGACGAGCTCGATGCCCTTGTCCCGGGCGAGGAAGAGCTCGGGCTCGTAGGAGACCGCGAGGTCGGCCTTCCCCGAGGCGACGAGCTTCAGCGGGTCGGCGGGGTCACCCGGGACCTTGATCGCGACGTCCAGGCCCGCGCGCGCGAAGGCGCCCGTGGCCTGCGCGGCGTAGATGCCCGCGTGGTCGGCGTTGGGGAAGTAGTCCAGGACGAGCGTGAGCTTCTCCCGCTTGGGCGTGGCGGTGGCGGTCGGGTCCTCCTTGGCCCCGCAGGCGGCCAGCGCGGCGGAGGTGGCCAGCGCGGCCAGCAGGGCGAGGGGCTTGGTCGGGCTCACTGGGTGGGTCCTTTCGGGGCGGTGGCCGCCCACGGGAGCAGGCGTCGCTCGAGGGCGACCAGGCCGGCGTAGAGGGCGAGGGTGAAGGCCATGAGGACCACGATCGCGGCGTAGGCGCGCGCGGTCTCGAGCTGGGGGATGGACTGCAGCGTGAGGCGGCCGAGGCCCTTCTCGCTGCCGGAGTACTCCGCGAGGACCGCGGCGATGGCGGCGACGGCGACGGCCAGGCGCGTGCCCGTGAAGAGCGCGGGCAGGGCGCTCGGGGCCTCGGCGAAGCGCAGGGCCTGGAGGCGCGAGGCGCCGAGGGTCCGCAGGAGCTTCAGGCGGTCGGGGTCGATGCGGCGCAGGGCGTCGAGGGTGGGGACGACGATGGGGAAGAAGCAGACGAGCGCGACGATGAAGAGCTTCGGGCGCACCCCGAAGCCGAACCAGGTGACCAGGAGGGGCGCGACGAGGACGACGGGAACGACCTGGGTGCCGATCAGCAGGGGGTAGACCCCGCGGCGCAGGCGCTCGGAGAGGTGGAGCGCGACGGTCAGCGCGAGGCCGAGCACCAGGGCGCAGAGCAGGCCGAGGAGCATCTCGGAGGCGGTGACCACGAAGTTCTCGGCCAGCAGGCCGCGGTCGTCGACGAGGGAGCGGGCGATGTCCGTCGGCGGCGGCAGGACGAACGCGTCGAGGCCGGAGACGGCCGTGTAGAGCTGCCACGCGCCGAGGAAGAGGAGGACGGCGAGCGCGGCGGCCATCAGCGCAGCGCTCCGAGCGCCCGGGCGCGGAGGGCGACGACCCCGGGGTCCGTGGCCGCGCGGGGGCGGGGGAGGACGACGTCGAGCTCCTCGACGACGCGGCCGGGGCGGGGGGAGAGGACGACGACGCGGTCCGCGAGCAGGACGGCCTCCTCGACGTCGTGGGTGACCAGCAGGACGGTGCGCGGCGTCTGCGCGAGCGCGGCGGCGAGCCAGGCCTGGGCGTCGGCGCGGCTGATGGCGTCGAGCGCGCCGAAGGGCTCGTCGAGGCAGAGGAGGGGCGCGCCGGCCAGGAGGGTCCGGGCGAAGGCGACGCGCTGGCGCATGCCGCCCGAGAGCTCCGCGGGGCGGGACTGCTCGAAGCCGGCCAGGCCGAGCTCCCGCAGCAGGGGGCGGGCCTGCGCGCGGGCCTCCTTCGGCTTGGCGCCCTGCACGCGGAGTGCGAGCGCGGCGTTGTCCACGGCGCTCAGCCAGGGGAGCAGCTGGTCGCGCTGGGGCATGAGGACGGCGCGGGGGGCGCGGACGTGGCCGTGCTGGGAGGCCGTCAGGCCGCAGACGAGGTCGAGCAGCGTGCTCTTGCCGCAGCCCGACGGGCCGACGAGGGCGACGACCTCGCCCGGGGCGACGCGCAGGGAGACGCCGTCGAGGGCGCGCACGTCGCCGTAGGCGTGCGAGACGCCTTCGAGGACCACGTGCTCCGCCGTTGCGGACCCTGGGGCCGCCGTCGCTGCCATCGCTCCCTCCGCGGGCATTACCCCGACAGGTTCGAGGGTCCGCGCCGGGCTGGGCGCCATCTCAGCCGGCCTCCGCCAGCCCCCCTGTTGTCCCGGGGGAGGGTACCGGCCGGGCGGCTGCCGCCGCGCCGTCGTCTCAGCGCACGAGCCCCGCCTCGACCGCCGAGCGGCCCCGGGCGCGCGGGGCCAGGCGCACGTCGCCCAGGAGCTCCTGGAGGCGTGCCGCCTCCTGCGCGATCGCCTCCGCGGCCTCGGCGCCGGCGTCCTCGAGCAGGTGGGTGACGACCTCGCCGCCGGCGCGCTGGGCCCAGCCCCCGACGACCCGGCCGCTCCACCAGACCGTCGGGCCGGCGTTGCCGTTCGTGTCGAAGAGGCGCGGCTCGTGTGCGCCGAGGGTGAACGCGCGGTCCTTCCAGCCCATGGTGGTCGGGTCGAGCGCGGGGAGCAGCGCGGCCCACGGGGCGGGCTCCGGCGTCGGCTCGAGGTCGTCGGGGAGGGCGACGCCGGGGACGCCGGCGCAGTCGACCTCGACGGCGTCGTTCGCCGCCAGCGCGGCGCGGGTGTGCCCGCGGTTCCAGCCCGTCCACCACTGCAGGTCGGCTTCGGGCGCGGGGCCGAACGCGCGGAGCCAGCGGGCCGCGAGGGCGGCGCGGGCGGCGACGGTGTCCTCGGGCGGCAGCGCCTCCGGCGCCCAGGCGTCGAGCGCGGCCCAGCGGAACTGCGTGGAGGTCCAGCTCCCGCGCGGGCGGGTGCGCACGGCGGCGCCCTCGGCGCCGAGGACGGTCAGGACGCGGCTGACGAGCTTCTGCCGGGCCTCGTAGCGGGTGCCCGGGGCGAGGACCAGGACCCGGGCCAGGTCCGGGTCGTGGGCGGCGAGCTCCGGCGCGGTGAGCTCCCCGTGCTCCCGGAGCAGCTCGAGCGCGCGGGCCTCGAGCCGCGCGAGCCAGGCGGTCGGGTCTGCGGGAACGCCCTCGAGCTCCGCCCCCGCGACGAGCTTCAGCAGCTTGCGGCGCTCGGCCCCGGCGACCCCGCGGCCGCAGGCGGCGAGCACGAGGCCCGCGGTCCTCGCGGGTGCGACCCACATCGTGCGCCGCATGCCCATGACGCGGACGAGCGCGCGGTCCTCGTAGAGGGCGCGCTCCGTGTCGGCGGGCGGGAGGCCGCGGGTGCGGGCCTGGACGGCGAGGAAGACGGAGGCGGCGTCCGTCCCGTGGAGCCCGACCACGGCGTCCGCGGCGGCGACGGGATCGGTCGCGCGCGCGTCGGCCGCGAGGCGGTGCCGGACCCCGAGCCGTGCCCGCCGCTCGTCAGGGGTGAAGCGCCGCACGGGGGCGAGCCTAGGCCTCCTCCTCCTCGGGCGGCAGCTCGCACCTCGCGGTGGGCGACGCGGGCGTGCGGCCCCGCCGCGCCGCCTCGTCCACTCAGGCGCCGGCCCGGGGAGCGGCGCGGACCGCCGGACCTCGCGGGCGATCTCCTCGAGGTGGGTCGTCCAGGTCCCGCAGCAGCCGCCCCAGACGTCCACGTGGGGGAAGCGGCGGGCGAGCTCGGCGAGCTGGCGGCCGAGCTCGGGCGGGTCGCCCTCCTCGAGGTGGCCGATGCGGCAGAGCGAGACCTTGTCCATGAGCGCCGCGTTGGGCCGGATGGCCCGCACGCGGCGGATCCAGTCGCCCTCCTCGAGCGCCGGGGCGAACTCGACGGGGTGGGAGCAGTTGATGCCGTAGAAGTCCGGCCGGTCCTCGCCCGTCTGCGCGTCGACCGCCTCGACGGCCTCCCGCAGGCTCTCGCCCGAGGCCAGGTGCCCCGCCGGGTCGACGGTGAACAGGATCGCGAGCGGGAGCCCCGCCCGTGCGGCGGCGCGGGCGATCCCGACGGCCTCCGCCACGGAGTTGAACGTCATGGCCTCGACGAGGTCGACCCCGGCGGCGGCCAGGGTCGCGAGCTGCACCCCGTGGTACTCCTCGGCCTCCTCGGCCGTGAGCGTCCGGTTCAGCTCGTACGCGTCGCCGCGCGGCCCGACGATGCCCGCGATCAGCAGGCCGGGCAGCCGCTCGGCGTACGGGGCCGCGAGCTCGCGCAGGAACGCGATGCACCGCAGCTGCACCGCCTCGAGGTCCGCGGCCGAGTACCCCAGCTTGCCCGCCCAGTCCGGGCTCGCGCGGTAGTCGAGCCCACCCATCAGCGCCACGCAGCCGTGCTCGACCGCCACCTCGAGGTAGCTGCGGTACATCGCCTCGATGTCCGCCCGCGCCGCCGGGTCGTCGAGCAGCGGGAACAGGGCGAACTCCGGCAGCTCGTGCCCGTGGCGGTACAGCACCTCCGTCTCCTGGCCACCCTCGGTCAGGTACAGCGTGCCGTCCCGCGGGAGGGGGAACCGGGGCCGCTGCGAGGACTCCATGTGCGCCATGTTCGAACCCTACGCCGCGCACCGCCGGGGCGGAAGGGCGTCCCTCAGCGGATGGGGCGCGTCAGCGCCTTGACGAACTCCTCGAGCTGCTCCGTGGTCCAGCACTCGTGGGCCTCGCAGTACTGCTCGTAGCTCTGGATGACGGAGTCGCCGTAGTTCCAGTAGAGGCGCGGCTCGGGGTTGAGCCAGAACGTCCGGCCGGCCTTCGCGGCGATCTGCCCGAAGACCGCCGCCTTCGGGTCACGGCCGTTCGTCCGGGCGTCGCCCAGGACGATGACCGTCGCCCGCGGGTGCAGGTCGTCCTCGACGAGCGCCGCGAACTCGTTCCACACGCGCCCGTAGTCCGTGTAGCCCGAGATGTCCGCGACCCCCGCGTCCTTCGCGATCGCCTCGCTCACCTTCCGGAAGTCCCGCTCCTTGTCGAAGACCTCCGTCACCTCCGAGATCCGCTCGATGAAGACGAACGAGCGCATCTTGCGGAACGAGTCGTGCAAGGCGTGCATGACGCTGAGGAAGAACACCGAGGCGCTCGTGACGGAGGTCGAGACGTCGCAGAGGACGTAGATCTCGGGCCGGCGCGGACGGTGCGGCTTGTACTTCAGGACGACCGGCACCCCGCCCGTCTCGAGCGACGCCCGCATCGTCTTGCGCACGTCGACCGCGGTCCGGCGCTTGCGCCCGCGGTTCTCCTGCCCCTGCGTCTTCAGCCGCCGCTTGAGCTGCATGACGACCTTGTGCACCGCCGCGAGGTCCTGCAGCGGCCCGCTGGGCAGCGCGCGGTCGAGCTCGTTGAGCGGCCGCGCCGCCGGGAGCTGGCGCGTGCGCTCGATCTGCCCCCGCTCGAGCTCGCGGCGGAGCATCTGCTCGAACTTGCGGATCTCGTCGCGGGGCAGGCCCTCCGCGCGCGGGTCGTCCTTCGGGAGCTCGGGCTGCGGCTCGGCCTTCAGGCCGAGCGCGCGGCGGATGCGCTGCACGTCGACCCCGATGACCCCCGAGCCGTCCCCCTGCTGGCCGAACGCCGCGATCGCCAGGCGCGCGAGGTCCTGCATCCGCGCCTCGTCCCCCGCCGCGATCGCCTCGGCGACCATCTGGCGGATGAGGTCCATGTCGAGCTCGCCCTCGCCGTCGGCGTCCCCACCGTCGCCGGGCTCCCCGGGCTGCCCGTCGCCGTCGGCGCCCTCGGGCCGCTGCCCGCCCTGCTCGCTCACGCCCTCCGTCAGCGCCGCGAGCTCGGCCGCCCGGAAGAAGAAGCGGTCGAAGACCAGCTCGAACGTCTTGCGGGCCTCGGGCGACTTCGCGAGCGTCGTCGCGAGGCCCTCGCGGAAGTCGACCCGGTCGGTCCAGCGCGACGAGCTCGAGGACCGCGAACGCGTCGAGCAGCTCGCTCGTCCCGACGGCGACGCCCTCCCCGCGCAGCTCCTCCCCGAACTCGAGGATCCGGGCCGCCATGCCCTGCGGCCCGGCGCCCGCGGCCTGCGAGCCGTAGAGCGCCGCGCGGCGCGCGTCCGGCTTGCCGGCGGAGGGGCGCGCGGCGGGCACGGCGGGGCGCTCAGCCCGCGACGGGCTGGCCGACGACGACCTTCGCGCCGACGCGCTCCATGACGATGTCGAGGTCCGTGCGGTGCTTGACGATGACGCTCATCGTCGTGCGGAAGGTCTCCGCGTCGATGTCCTGCGCGCCGAGCAGCAGGAGGGTCCGGGCCCAGTCGATGGACTCCGCGATCGACGGCGGCTTCTTGAGGTCGAGCTCCCGGATGAGCGCGACGAGCTCCACGAGCTTCTTCGCGACGAGCTCGGGCAGCTCGGGGGTGTGGAGCTTGACGATCTCGAGCTCGTGCTCCAGCGCGGGGTAGTCGAGCCAGAGGTAGAGGCAGCGCCGCTTGAGCGCCTCCGTGAGCTCCCGCGAGTTGTTCGAGGTCAGCAGCACGACGGGATGGGTCGTGCTCTCGACGGTCCCGAGCTCCGGGATGGAGACCTGGAAGTCCGAGAGCAGCTCGAGGAGCATCGCCTCGAACTCCTGGTCGGTCTTGTCGATCTCGTCGATGAGCAGCACGACGGGCTCCGTCGAGGAGATCGCCTGCAAGAGCGGGCGCGTGAGGAGGAACTCCTCCCCGAAGATGTCGTCCTGGACCTTCTCCCAGCCCGCGTCGGACGCCTCGGTCTGGATCCGCAGGAGCTGCTTGCGGTAGTTCCACTCGTAGAGCGCCTTCGCCTCGTCGAGCCCCTCGTAGCACTGCAGGCGCACGAGCGGCCGCTCGAGGAGCTTCGCCAGGGCCTTCGCGAGCTCCGTCTTGCCGACGCCCGCGGGCCCCTCGACGAGGATGGGCTTGCCGAGCCGCTCGGCCAGGAACGACACCAGGGCGGTGGACTCGCCGGGGAGGTAGCCCGTGGCCCGCAGGCCGGTGGCGACGTCCTCGACGGAAGCGGGGGAGACGGGCATGGAGCGGGACAGGCTACCGCTGTGGGAACCTCCGACCCGTGCTGCACACGGCCGCCGTCATCGCCTCCGGCGAGATCCCCGCGGCCCCCGTCGTCGGCGCCATGACCTTCGGCCTGATCATGGCGATCGTCGGCCACGTCTCGAAGAACAACAAGCTGGTGGGACTCGGCCTGGCGGTGCTCTTCCTCGCCACGGCGGCCATGGTCCTGCTCGCCTACCTGGACTACTCGGGCGGCGGCTCGTTCGACCCGCGCCCGAAGGACCCGGAGCTCCCCCCGCAGGTCTACGACTAGGCGTCCCGTCGCCGCCGGCGGTGCGGCGGGAGCTCGAACTCCGGCGGCTCGAAGGACCCCGTGCTGCCCGTCGGCCGCGGCGGCTCGACGTCCGTCGGCGCGTCGTCGGCGGCGCCCCCCGGCGCGGGGACGACGGAGGTCGGCGCCTGGTCGGGCGCGGGGCGCGGCGGGCGCCGGTCGCGCACGGGGGTCCCGGCGTCGGCCCGGCGGCGCTCGCGCTCGGCCCGGCGTGCGGCCCGCGTCTGCGCCTCGGGGTCCGCGGGGGCCGCGACGCGCGTCTCCGCGGTCACCGGCGGTGCCGGGTCGGCTCGCGGCCGCGGGGCCGCCGAGATCGGTCCGTCGCTCGGCGCGACGCTCCCCGGCAGGGCGGGCTCCACGAGCCCCGCGCCCCGCAGCCGCAGCCCGCTGACGAGCAGCGCGAGCGCGGCCAGCAGCCCGAAGAAGATCCCCCAGGAGAGCCCGTACTCGACGACCTGCTGGCCGTTGCCGCCCCCGTCGGGCTTGTCCACGAAGCGGTAGAAGATGAGGAAGGTCGCCCAGGCGCCCGCCCCGGTGACGACGGTCCCGTCGCCGCCCGGGAGGTGGAACGCGCGCCCGTCGCCCCGGGCCAGCACGAGGATCGTCACCCCGAGGGCGACGAGGAAGATCGCGGCCTCGACGAGGGAGAAGACGGTGATGGCCTGCTTGAGCTCCGCCTGCTGGGTGAGCTTGCCGCCCACGACGGCGTTGACCGTCCGGGAGTACCAGGGCAGGAGCATCGTGAGCAGCAGCACGGCGGCCGCGAGCGCGACGACGCGCTGCTCGCGCGCGAGCGCGCGCCAGGCCGCCACGAGGCGGCGCACGCCGCTGCGCTCAGGCCGGGCCGGGGCCATCCGCGGCGCCCTCCAGGGCGTCGAGGCCGTCGAGCCGGCGCTGCACGAGCGCGCGGACCTGCGCGGGGACCTCGGGGTCCCGGGCGAGGTCCTTCGCCTCTTCCAGGGCCTTGCGCGCCCGCACGGCCCGGGCCGCGTCGTCCCCGCCCTCGACGTGGTTCTTGAGTGCGTTGTCGGCCCGCAGCAGGAGCTTGCGGATGCGGTCCCCGGACGTCTCGGCCATGCCGGGGCAGTCTACGCCGAGGGGTGGCGGCATCCCGGCGCCCGCGTGCGAGGATCGCCCCGTGGCCCCGATCGCCTACGGCCCCAACCGCCAGCAGGTCCTCGACCTGACCCTGCCCGCCCACCCCGGGCCGTGGCCCGTCGCCCTCGTGCTCCACGGCGGCTTCTGGCGGGCCCGCTACCGGCGCGACCTCATGGCGCCCCTCTGCGCGGACCTGGCCGACCGGGGCTGGGCGGCGGTGAACGTCGAGTACCGGCGCGTCGGCCGGCTGCGGGGCGGGGGCGGCGGGGTGCCGCAGACCCTCGAGGACGTCGGCGCCGCGCTCGACCACCTCGCGCAGCTCGACGACCCGCTCGACCTCGACCGGGTCGTGGCCATCGGCCACAGCGCGGGCGGGCACCTCGCGCTCTGGGCCGCCTCGCGGCGCGAGGGTGCGGTGCGGTGCGCGGGCGCGGTCGGCCAGGCCGCGGTCTCGGACCTCCAGCGCGCCGCGGAGCTCAACCTGGGCAACGGCATCGTGCGGACCTTCTGCGGCGGCGGCCCGGAGCAGGTCCCCGCGCGCTACCGCGACGCCTCGCCCGCCGCCCGGCTGCCCCTCGGGGTCCCGCAGCTCCTCGTCCACGGGGAGCGCGACGACGTCGTGCCCGCGTCGCTCAGCAAGGGCTACGCGGCCGCCGCGCGCGCCGGGGGCGACGACGTGGAGCTCGCCCTGCGCCCCGGCGAGGGCCACATGGAGCACATCGACCCCACGAGCGGGGCCTGGGAGGACGTGACGCGATGGCTGACGCGCTTCGAGCGCTGACCCGCGAGGACGCGCTGGCGCTCGACGCCGCGGACCCGCTCGCCGCGTTCCGGGAGCGCTTCGTCCTCGACGACCCCGAGCTCGTCTACGCGGACGGGAACTCCCTCGGCCGCCGGCCGCTCGCGACCGCGGACGCCCTGCAGGCGCTCGCCGCCACCTGGGGCACGGAGCTCGTCGGGGGCTGGGAGGACTGGATCGCCTGGCCGACCCGCATGGGGGACGAGCTCGGCACCGCGCTGCTCGGCGCGCGCCCCGGCGAGACCGTCGTCTGCGACTCCGTGACGGTGAACCTCTACAAGCTCGCCCGCGCCGCGCTCGCCACCCGCCCGGGCGTCGTGGTCTGCGACGCGGAGGAGTTCCCGACGGACCGCTACGTCCTCCATGCGCTGGGCCGCGAGGTCGTCCGCTGCCCGCCCACCGCCGAGGCGCTCCGCGAGGCCTGCGCGGGCCGGGAGGTCGCCCTGGTCGTCTTCTCCCTCGTCCACTACCGCTCGGGCGCCCTGGCGGACATGGCGGGGGTGAGCGCCGTGGCGCACGAGCACGGCGCGCTCGTCCTCTGGGACCTCAGCCACGCCGTCGGCGCCGTCGGAGTCGACCTGCCCGGCGCCGGGGCGGACCTCGCGGTGGGCTGCACGTACAAGTACCTCAACGGCGGCCCGGGAGCCCCCGCGTTCCTCTGGGTGCGCGAGGGGCTCGTCGAGGAGCTCACGAGCCCCATCCCGGGCTGGTTCGGCGCCGCGGACCAGTTCGCGATGGGCCCGTCCTACGCGCCGGCGCCCGGCATCGCGCGCTTCCTCGCCGGCACGCCGCCCATCGTCGCGCTCGCCGCGGTCGAGCCGGGGGTCGCGCTGCTGGCCGAGGCGGGGATGGAGCGCGTCGCCGCGAAGGGCCGGGCGCTCACGGGCCTGGCCATCGCCCTGCACGACCAGTGGCTCGCGGAGCTCGGCTTCGTCCTGGGCACCCCGCGCGACCCCTGGGCCCGCGGCGCGCACGTCGCGCTCCACCACCCCGAGGCCTGGCCCATCACCCGGGCGCTCATCGAGCGCGCCCGGGTCCTCCCGGACTTCCGCAGGCCCGACGTCGTCCGCCTCGGCTTCCCGGCGCTCACGACCTCCTTCGCGGAGGTCTTCACGGCCTGCGAGCGCCTCCGGGACCTCGTCGCCGCGGGGGAGCACCTCCACGTCGACGCGGCCCCGCGCCGCGTCACCTAGTCGCGGCCGGGGAGCTTGTCCACGTCGCCGTAGCCGCCCGGGCGCACGCGCGCGGCGGTCTCGGGCTCGTCGGGCCAGCGACCGTGCTCGTCGAAGAACGCGCGGTCGTCGTCCGCGCTCTCCGCGTCGGGGTGCCCCCGGAACTGGACGTAGCAGAGCGCCACGATCGCCAGGCCGGCCACGACCATCGTGGCGATGGAGTAGATGTCGATCCCCGACGCGGCGAGGGCCATCAGTCGATCGGGATCTCCTGCACGCGCGCGCCGGCGTCGGCGGTGGGCGGCGCGGCCGGGACCTCCATGCGCTCGACCCACCAGTCGATGAGCGCGCGCACGAGCAGCAGGAGCTGGCGGGCGACGTCGCGGACCTGCTGCTTGAGCTCGGGCGGGACCAGGTCGCGCAGCGCCTCCACGAGGGCGACGAGCGCCTGGAGCTCCTGCTGGTGCGCGGCCTGGTCGTCCGGGGTCGCCCACCCCGCGGGCGGCACGTCCTGCGCGCGGGCCTCCGCGGTCTCCGCGGCGAGGCGCTCGGCCGCCTCCGTCGTCGCGCGGATCTGCTCGCGCAGCTCGGCGAGCGGGTCTTGGGTGGGGGTGGCGGGGTCCGTCATGCGGGAGGGGCGAACGTCACGAGCAGCGAGCCGTCCTCGAACCGCGCGCCCGTCGCACGGTAGTCGCAGAGCGCCGGAGGCAGCAGCAGCGTCCGCCGGTGGCCGTCCACGGAGACGACGAGCTCGCCGCCGACCTTCTTCAGCCCGAGGTCCTCCCGGCCCGCGAACGGCAGGCGCAGCCTGAGCTCCGCGCCGTCCCGGCCGAGCACGAGCTCCTCGGAGAGCTCCGCATGGAGCACGGCGGCGGGCGCGTTGGTTGCGAACACCGCGGCGGCGAGCCGGTCGAGCATCGCGGCGCCGACGACCTCCTCCTCGAAGAACGGGGCGCGCAGGACGGGCACGGGGGCGAAGCCCTCCTCGACGGCCCGGAGGTGCTCCTGCTGGCGCTCGCGCCAGGCGCCGAAGTACGTCCCGACCTCCTCGGGGAAGACGCGGTTGACCACGACGGCGTCCGTGAGGAAGCCGTAGAGGTTCAGGTAGGTGAACGTGCGCCGGGCCTCGTCGATGACCATGCGGTCCGGCGTCATGACGAGGCGGACCGTGCAGCGCTCGCGGTCCCGGAGGATCTCGTTGAGCGCGATGAGCCCGCGGGCCAGCGCGCCGACCTCGTCGAGCACCGCCTCGCCCGGCAGCCCGACGTCGAGCAGCGCGCGGGCCAGGGGCCGCGCCGCGTCGAGGAGCCGGCCCTGCTGGGGGAAGACGCGCTCGAGCCACCAGCGCGAGACGTCCGGGAACGCGAGGAGCCGCAGCGTCTCGCCCGTCGGCGCGCAGTCGACGACGACGACGTCCCAGGCCCCCGCGTCGTGGTGGTCGCGGAGCACCAGGAGGCTGAAGAGCTCGTCGAGGCCCGGGGGACCGTGAGCTCTCCCGCGGTGATGCGCTCCACCCCGCGCTCGACGAGCAGGCCGCCGAGCCAGCCGCGGACCGTGCCCCAGTGGCGCTCGAGCTCGGCCTGGGCGGAGACCTGCTGGGCCCAGAGCCGCTCGCCGACCTGCACGGGCTCGGCGCCGAGGGGCACCTCGAGCGCGTCGGCGAGGGAGTGGGCCGGATCCGTCGAGAGCACGAGGGTGCGCTGGCCGTCGGCCGCGCAGCGCCGGGCGGTCGCGGCGGCGACGGAGGTCTTCCCGACACCGCCCTTGCCCGTGTAGAGGATCGTCCGGGGAGCCACCGGCCCGAGCCTACGCGGCGTCGGCCGCTCAGCGGACGGAGAGCCGCCCGGCGGTCGTCCCGGCGTTGCCCGCCGGGTCGACCGCCCGCAACCCGAGCGCCAGCGCTCCGGCCTTCCGCAGCTTCGGCAGCGCGAACGCGTGGCGGCCCCGGGCGAAGCGGGCGGTGCGCAGGAGCACGAGCTCCCGCCCGCGCCGCACCACGAGCGTGACCGTCGAGACCTTGTCGAGCGTGAACGCCACCCGCGCCGGCTTGCCCTTGCGCGCGGGCGCGGCCGCCGGGACGAGGCGGAGCACGGGCGCGCGCGTGAGGTCCGCCGTGAAGCGCTCCGCCGTCGCGCAGTAGAGCTCCGTCGACGTCCGCGCGCAGAGCCCGCGCAGGAAGTCCCGCAGGAGCCGGTGGTAGCCCAGGTCGGACTCCCGGCCCCCGAGCGCGTAGCGCGACCACGCGCCCGTGTCCGCGCCGGGGAGCTCCACCCGCAGCTGCGCGTCACCCGCCGCGAAGAGCGCACGGGCCTCCTCGTCGTTGGCCAGGGCGGCGAAGTCGTGCAGGCCGTTGAGCGCCTGGACGAAGCCGTTCGTGATCCGCAGCCGGGGCGCGAAGGAGTACTGCAAGGGGTGGACCCCCGCCGGGGTCGCGACGCGGATCCCCTCGGGCGGCGGGGTGCGGAAGACCCCGAGCGCGGAGCGGGCGGCGCCGAAGAGCGCCGGGTCGCGGAGGCGGATCGCCGCGCGGGAGAGCGCCTGCAGCGCCGTCCCCGTCGAGAGGCCGCTCACCCAGGGCGGCCGGCCCCCGTCGAAGGTGAACCAGGACTCGAACGCCGTCCCGCCCGCGCGGGTGGCGGCCAGGGGAAGCGCCTCGTCGACCAGCGCCCGGAGCCGTTCGTCGTACGTCCGCCCCGTGAAGAGCCCGTTCGCCTTCCCCCAGGTCGCCAGCCACTGGAGCTGGATCCCCTCGCCGGGGTAGCTCTGCCAGACGAGCTCGGAGCCCCGGAAGCCGACGCGCTCGCCGTAGCGGAGCAGCCGACCCGTCGTCCACCACTGCCGGTTGCGCTCGAGCGTCTCGAAGGCCAGGGGAACCCGGGTGCTCGTGAGCTCCCCGCGCCGCGTGACCGCCTCGAGGGTCCGCAGGACGGAGGTCAGCTCGGCCCGGCGGCGGCCCGTCAGCCGGATGCGCGCGGCCTTCGCCGCGGCGTAGCGGCGCAGCGCCCGGTCGTGCTGCGCGGGGGTGAGGAGCGCGGCCTCGCTCGAGGGCGTCGAGCTGGCCGCGCACGGTCCGCTTGCGCGGCTCGCCCGGGGCCGGGGGCAGCGGCGCCGGGGCCGGGCCCGTCGCCCCCGTGGTGCCGGTGACCTCCGTCGGGGAGGGCTCCGCGTCGGGTGCCGGGGCCTGCGCGGCGACGCCGGCCGGCGCCAGCGCGAGCGCCGCCAGGGCGGCCGCCAGGAGGCCCGGGAACGGGGGTCGGGGCACCCGTCCGATGCTACGGTGACCCCCCTGCGACGGACGCACACCGCCTTGCACCGCACCCCTCGCCCCCTGCTCCTCGTCCTCGCCCTCCTGGCGCTCGCGCTCGCCTCTTGCGGGGGTGACGACCTCTCCTCGAAGTCCGCGCCCGAGGTCCTCAAGGAGGCCTTCGGCGGCGGCGGCAAGGCGACCACCTCCGGCAAGCTCGACCTGCGCATCTCCTTCGACGCCCAGGGCCTCCAGGGCGTCAACGGCCCGCTGAAGCTCGCGCTGAAGGGGCCGTTCTCCTCCACGGGGAAGGGCAAGCTGCCGAGCGTCGCCTTCGACGCGAACCTCGACGTCTCGGGCCAGGCCCTCGCG
Organism: uncultured Solirubrobacteraceae bacterium; assembly: GCA_963844155.1. Taxonomy (GTDB): domain Bacteria; phylum Actinomycetota; class Thermoleophilia; order Solirubrobacterales; family Solirubrobacteraceae; genus Paraconexibacter. The sequence goes on along the minus strand of CAWJMY010000001.1, from coordinate 371,690 downwards.
CTGGGGGCCGTGACGACGCGCGACGGCGCCTGGCTGAAGCTCGCGAACCAGGCCTTCAAGGTGGACGACGCGACCTTCCAGCAGTTCCAGGGGCTCTACGCGAAGGACCAGGCCTCGGCGAAGGGCTCGGGCACCCCGAGCCTCTCCGCCCTGGGCGTCGACCCGACCCGCTGGCTGGCCGAGCCGAAGAAGGCGGGAGAGGAGACCGTCGGGGGCGCCGAGACGGTCCACGTCACCTCGAAGGTGGACGTCCCGAAGCTCCTGGAGGACGTGAACAAGCTCCTGGGCCGCGCGGACGCCACGGGTGCGGCCGCCGCCGCGGGTGCCGCGGGCCAGGTCCCGAGCAAGCTCACGGACGCGCAGCGCCGCCAGATCGAGCGCTCCGTCAAGGCGACCAGCCTCGACGTCTACGCGGGCAAGGACGACGGGACGCTCCGGCGCCTGAACATCCAGGTGACCTTCGACGTCCCCGCGGACACCCGCCAGGACGTCGGCGGGCTCACCACGGGGCGGCTCGGCTTCGACCTCGTCCTCTCGGACCTCAACGAGGACCAGGAGATCGCGGCGCCGAAGGACGCGCGCCCGCTCTCGGAGCTCACGGGGGCGACGGGCGCCGCCGGGGCGCCGGGCACGGGCGCGACGGGGGCCGCACCGGCGCCCTCGGGCCCGGACGCGGCCTACCAGCAGTGCCTCGAGGCCGCGGGGGCGGACATCGGGAAGGTGCAGGCCTGCGCGCCGCTGCTCAACGGCGGCGGCAGCGGATGAGGGAGCTCGACCACGTCGCGCTCGGCGCGTGGAGCGGCGGGCACTACCTGGGCTACGGGGAGCGGATCTCCGACGAGCGCCTGCAGGCGCTCCTGACGCCCGGGCGAGGACGTCGGGACCGTCATCACCGCGGACGCCTACGGGGCGGGGGAGGCCGACCGGCTCGTCGGCCGCGCCACGGCCGGCCTCGAGCGCGACGCGTTCACCCTCGTCGGCGCGGTCGGCCACGACTTCTACGAGGGCGAGCGTGAGGGCGCGAAGGGGTTCCCGCGCTTCACGGACGCGCGGCTGCGCGGCCCCGAGGGCCACGCGGACTACCTGCGCCGCGCGACGGAGCAGTCCCTCGAGCGCTGCGGGACCGACCGCTTCGACCTCCTGCTGCTCCACAACCCGGACCGCACGGGCTACACGTCCGAGGTGGTCTGGGACACGATGGCGGCGCTGCGCGACGAGGGCCTGGCCGACCGCATCGGCATCGCGCCGGGCCCGGCCAACGGCTTCACGCTCGACGTCCTGGACTTCCTCGAGCGCTTCGGCGACCGGGTGGACTGGGCCATGCTCATCCTCAACCCGTTCGAGCCCTGGCCCGGCGAGCTCCCGCTCGACGCCTGCGCGCAGCACGGCGTCGACGTCATCGCGCGGGTCGTGGACTACGGCGGGGTCTTCTTCGACGACGTCCGCCCGGGCCACCAGTTCGCCCCGCGGGACCACCGGCTGCACCGGCCGGGGCCGTGGATCGAACGGGCGATGGAGAAGCTCGAGGCCGCGCGGCCGATCGCGGAGCGCCACGGGCTGACGATGCTCCAGCTCGCCGCCCAGTGGGATCTCGCGCACCCCGCGGTGCGCTGCGTCGCGCCGACGCTCATCCAGGAGATCGGGGAGGGCGCGCGGACCGTCGAGAGCAAGCGCGCGGAGCTCGCCGCCACGCCGCGCGAGGTCCGGCTCTCCCCCGAGGAGGTCGCGGAGCTCCGCGCGCTCGGGGACAACACGGGCTCCATGCGCCTCAAGGGCGCCACCCCGGACCACGAGTCCGAGGAGGTCCTCGCGGACAACTGGCCCGTGGCGCCGCACCTCGTCGAGGTCGGCGCGCGCTGGGGCGTCGACCCCGAGCGCGATCTCCGTCGCCAGCCCGTCTAGGGTCCGCCGCGTGCCGACGCCGCGTTCGATCCTCGCCACCTTCGGGTGGCCGACCTTCCTGGTCCCGTTCATCCCCCTGGCGATCGGCCTGGACCTCGCGGGAGTCAGCCCCGTCCTGATCTTCGCCGTCTCGGCGCTGGGCGTCATCCCGACCGCCGCGGTCATGGGGCAGGCGACGGAGCACCTCGCGGAGCGCTCGGGCCCGGGCATCGGCGGGCTGCTGAACGTGACGTTCGGCAACGCGCCGGAGCTCATCATCGCCCTCTTCGCGCTCAACAAGGGGCTCCACGAGGTCGTGAAGGCCTCGATCATCGGCTCCATCCTGGGGAACATCCTGCTCGTCCTGGGCGCGGCGATGCTCATCGGCGGCCTCGGGCGCGAGCGCCAGCGCTTCGACCGCACGGCGGCCAGCGTCCAGAGCTCCATGCTCCTGCTCGCCGCGGTCGCGCTGCTCATGCCGGCGATCTTCGAGCTCGTGCAGGGCTCGGGGCTCCCGGGAGCCGGGGAGGAGCGGGTGGACTACGACTCGACGGTCGAGAACCTCTCCCTCGTGGTCTCCGTCGTGCTCATCGGCTCCTACGTCGCCGGGCTCTTCTTCTCGCTCAAGACCCACCGCGACCTCTTCAACCCCGACGGCGGGGAGGACGAGGAGGAGGAGGGGCACCGGGAGCCCTGGAGCGTCCGGCAGGCCGTCCTCGCGCTGGCGATCGCCGGCATCGCGGTCGGGGTCATGTCGGAGATCCTCGTCGGCTCGATCTCCGAGGCGTCGGAGAGCGCCGGGCTCTCGGAGTTCTTCGTCGGGGTCATCGTCGTGGCGATCGTCGGCAACGCGGCGGAGCACTGGGTCGCGGTCCTCGTGGCCTACAAGAACAAGATGGACCTCGCGGTGAACATCGCGATCGGCTCGAGCGCGCAGGTCGCGCTCTTCGTCGCGCCCGTCCTCGTCCTGGCCTCCTACGTCCTCGGGCCGCATCCCATGGCGCTCGTGTTCAACGGCTTCGAGGTCGGCGCGATCCTCGCGGCGATCCTCATCGCCAACCACGTGACCAGCGAGGGCGAGTCCACGTGGTACGAGGGCGTGCAGCTCCTCGCGGTCTACGCCGTCCTCGCGGCGACGTTCTTCGCCGCCGGCTCGGGCTGAGCGGCAACGCGCCTTGACGCCGTGCGGGGGTGCGGCGACGATGGCGCCATGCGCATCCCCGGCGCCCTGGTCGTGACGCTCTGCTGCCTGGCGGTCGGGGCTGCCCCCGCCCGGGCCCAGGACTCCGCGGCGCCCGAGGGCGCGCTGCCGCACTGGCTGCCGAGCGAGACCTGGGTCTACCAGCACTGGCTGCCGTTCGACGAGGGCCAGCTCTACAAGGAGCTCGGGGTGAGCCGCGCGCGGATCTGGAGCCACCTGCGCGACGACGCGGCCCACGACCTCGCCCAGCTCGGCCACGCGCGGGGCATGGGCGCGCGGGAGCTCGCGGCGAAGCTCGTCGCCCCGCGGGCGGCGCGGGTGAGCGCCACGCGTGCCGCCTCGCTGCGCTCGCGCGCGTTCCGGGTCCTGACCCAGGGCCACCTCTCGCAGCACATCATCTTCCACTCGCTCCACCAGTCCGCCGTCCCGAACCGCTCCCGGTGGATCTTCGGGGTCGAGCGCCTCGACTTCCTGCGCCAGCGCCGCGCGGAGCTCAGCCCCCTGCAGATCGGCCGCCTCCACGGGCGCACGAACGTCCAGATGCGCGAGCGGACCGTGCACGTCCTGCGCGCGATGGCCGCGCGCGGCGTGCGGGAGGGGAGCATCTCGGCCCACCAGGCGGCGATCCTCCTCGACCGCCAGCTGCGGCAGGTCCCGCGCTGGCTCGGGCAGAGCCGCTACAACGGCCCGCCGCAGACCAGCGCGGACGCCAAGCCGCTGCTGCCGCAGGCGGACTTCGCGAACAACCCGTCCCTCTCGGCCGACGGCCGCTACGTGGCCTGGGACGCCTACCGGGCGAAGATCCCGGAAGCCAAGGCGCTCGGGGAGATCCGGGTGCTGCGCCGGGACCTCCAGACGGGCGAGACCGTCGAGGTCAGCGGGCGGCCCAAGGGCGAGCCGGGCGCGCGGCCCGGGATCCTGCGGCCGCGCTCGGCCTACAACGGCGCGCTCTCCGCGGACGGCGGCACGGTCGTCTTCGAGGCGGCGGAGGGGAACCTGAACTTCGCCAAGCGCTACTCGGAGATGCAGGTGCAGCTCGGCGGCTCGAGCGACGCGACCTGGCAGACCTTCCGCATCAGCCACCCGCGGGGCACCGCGCACCAGGCCTCGCGCACGGCCTACAACCCGAGCGTGTCCGCGGACGGCTCGCGGGTCGCCTACGAGGCGACGGACGCCGGCCGCGGCGGCAAGCCGTCGTTGAACGGCATGTGGGTCCGGGACCGCGCGTCGGGCAAGGAGCTGCTCGTCGGCCGGGGCAGCACGGGCGGTGCGGCGTACGCGCCGCGCCTGAGCGCCGACGGGCGCTGGGTCGTCTTCACGGCCGAGGACGCCGCGAGCGACGGGCACTCCCTCGTCTACCGGAGGTCCGTCGGCTCGGGGGCCACGGAGCTCGTCTCGCGCGCGGACGGCCGCGGCGGGGCGCCCGCGTCCCACGACGCCCACGAGCCCTCCCTCTCCGCCGACGGCGGGGTCGTCGCGTTCACCGCGGCGGCGGGGAACCTCGCGCGGGGCGGCTCCGCCGTCCTCGTGCGCGACGTCCGCGCGGGGCGGACCACCCGCGTCGGCGGCGGTCCCGCGGGCTTCGCCTTCGACCCGGCCGTGTCGCCCGACGGGCGCTGGGTCGCCTACGCGCTGCGGTCGAGCGCCCGGGCCCGGAGCGCGCGGATCCGCCTCCACGACCTGCGCACGGGCACGGACACCGCGCTCTCGGGCGACGGCTACGCGTCGGAGCCCGCCGTGAGCGACGGGGGCACCCGCGTGGCCTGGTCGACCACGGCGGGAGTGGGCGGCAAGCCCGCGGGCCTCACCGGCGTGGTGGTCTGGTCCGGCGGCAGCTCCCGCCTGGTCTCCAGCCACGCGCCCCTGAAGGGCCCGGCCGTCGGGCGCGCGGCGCGGCACCACGACGTGGTGCCCGGCGCGTTCCTCTGCCCCCTGGCGCCGTAGGCGGCGCGCGGCGTTCGCGATCCTTCCCGCTCGGCGGGAAGGACCTCGAGCCCTAGAAGCCCTTGAGCTCCTCGACCTCGTCCGGGTCCGCGTCCGGCTCGATGTCGTCGACCTCGTCCTCGTCGTCGTCGTCCGCGGCGACGGCCCCGGAGGCCCCGCCGTGGTACCGGGTCTCGAAGCGCTCGATGGCCTCGTCGCGGACGGTGTCGTCGATGGGGACGTCGTCGGCCACCAGGACCCACTCGGAGGCCTCGACGTCCGCGTCGGCGAAGAGCTCCCGGTCGATGGAGGAGGCGTCGTCGACGACGAGGAGGACCTCCGTCGTCGGGTTGAAGTAGGTGCCGGGACGCTGGACGGCGTCCTCGAGGTCGAAGCGGCGGGGGGAGGAAGCCATTGGTCCTCGCATTCTTCCCCATGACGCGGACGCGAGTCCTCCCGCTGCGTGAGATCGCTCCTCAGCCGAGCTCGGCGAGCTGCCGCGCGACCTCCGCCTCGACGTCCAGGGGCTCCTTGCCCTGCTTGACGCGCCGGCGGTTGCGGGCGTGGACGAGGCTGCGGACCTCGCTGACGAGCTGGGGGTCCGCGTTCGGGGTGGCGACCGGGCCCGCGACCAGGCGCGCGAGCTCCGCGTCGACGTCGAGGGGCTCCTTGCCCTGGCGGATCCGGCGGGCGTTGCGCGCCTCGAGCATCTGGCGCGCCTCCTCGTCGCGGACCTGGGTGAAGCCCGCGCCGCTGAGCGGCTCGCTCGCGGGGCGGTCCGAGCCGTCGTTGAGGCCGTTCGCGCCGATCTGGTCGAAGGCGCGGCGGGAGGAGCCGAGGGTCGCGACGGCGATGAGCGAGGCGATGATCACCACGCTGAAGATCACGATGCCGAACGCCTCCTCCATGCGCCGAGTGTCGCAGGGTCGGCATGGCTGGGGCATGGGGGGCTTGCGTCCGGCGCCCGAACCCCTACCATGCTGCGGATCAGCGGGTTGACTGACCAGTCAATCTGTCCTCGGGCGACACTCGTGAACGAGGTCGCACCCCTCTTCACACCAAGGAGAACCACGTGGTCGACTTCACCCTCACCGACGAGCAGAAGAGCCTGCGCGAGCTCGCGCACGACTTCGCCGAGGGTGAGATCCGCCCGAAGGCCTGGGAGTACGACCGGGACGGGACGTTCCCGATGGACGTCCTCCAGAAGGCCCACGACGTCGGGCTCATGAACACGCACGCGCCCGAGCAGTACGGCGGCGCGGGCCTGGGCTACCTCGACGGCTGCCTCATCGAGGAGGAGCTGGCCTGGGGCTGCTCCGGCATCCAGACCTCCCTGGGCTGCAACGGCCTCGCCTCGGCGCCCGTCGCCCTCGGCGGCTCCGACGAGGTCCAGGCCGAGTTCTTCGGCGAGCTGACCGAGACGCTGAAGCTCGCGTCCTTCTGCCTCACGGAGCCCGACGCGGGCTCGGACGTCTCCGGCATGCGCACCCGCGCGGTCAAGCAGGGCGACGGCTACGTCCTCAACGGCTCGAAGTGCTTCATCACCAACGGCGGCTACGCCGACTGGTTCACGGTCTACGCCAAGACCGACCCGGACGCCGGCCACCGCGGCATCTCCGCCTTCCTGGTCCGCAAGGACGACACGGTCATCGTGGACAAGAAGGAGGACAAGATGGGTCAGCGTGCCTCGAACACGGCGACCATCACGTTCAACGACACCTTCGTCCCGGCGAAGTACCTCCTCGGCGAGGAGAACAAGGGCTTCAAGCTCGCGATGATGACCCTCGACCGCACGCGCCCCGGCGTGGCGGCGATGGCGACCGGCATCGCGCGCTCGGCGTTCGAGTTCGCCCGGGACTACTCGAAGGAGCGCGTCCAGTTCGGCGTGCCGATCGCGATGCACCAGGCGATCCAGTTCATGATCGCCGACATGGCGACGAAGGTGCACCTCTCGCGCCTGGCGACCTGGAACTCCGCGGTCCTCCTGGACCAGGGCTCGCGCAACACGCTCGAGTCCTCGCACGCCAAGCGCTTCGCCTCCGACTCGGCCATGGAGGTCGCGACGGACGCCGTGCAGGTCTACGGCGGCTACGGCTTCATCAAGGAGTACCCCGTCGAGAAGCTCATGCGCGACGCGAAGATCATGCAGCTCTACGAGGGCACGTCGCAGATCCAGCGCCTCGTCATCGCCCGCGAGACGCTGCTGCCGCGGCGGGTCGAGGAGCCGGCGAACGCCTAGCTGACGGCCCTTCCGGGCCCGCGCAGTGCTCGAGGGGCCGCCATCGTGCGGCCCTTCGTCGTTCCGGGCGTTCGGAACCCACGTGGGAAGCGCTTCTCGCGGGGGCGATGTTTCCCCACCGGGTGTCCCCGAGAAGCGGTTCGAGCATGAACGTGCTGGGTGTCAACGCGGTCTTCCACGACCCTGCCGCCGCGCTGGTCGTCGACGGCGTGGTGGTCGCGGCCGCGGAGGAGGAGCGGTTCTCCCGGCGCAAGCACGGCAAGGACCCCGTCCCGTTCTCCACCTGGGAGCTCCCGGAGCAGGCCATCGCGTTCTGCCTCGCCGAGGCGGGGATCACCCCGGCCGACGTCGACCTCGTCGCCTACTCCTACGACCCGGCGCTGGCCACCGCGCCGTCGGACGGCGAGCTCACCGCGGGGGGCTGGGAGGGGCTGCGGACGCTCTTCGTCGAGCGCGCGCCCAAGTTCCTCGCGACGCTCGGCTTCGACCCGGGGAAGGTCCGCTTCGTCGCCCACCACGTCGCCCACGCGGCCTCGGCGCACCTCGCCTCCCCGTACGAGACCTCCGCGGTCCTGGTCGCGGACGGTCGCGGGGAGCGCGCCTCCTCCCTGCTGGGCCGCTACGACGCCGCGGGAGCGCTGGAGACCCTGCGCGATCCAGGAGCTCCCGCACTCGCTCGGCCTGCTCTACGAGGAGCTCACCGCGCACCTCGGCTTCCGCCGCTCCTCCGACGAGTACAAGGTCATGGCGATGGCCTCCTACGGGGCGCCGTCGCGGGTGGAGGAGCTGCGCGCCTTCGTCCGGGCCACGGGCGACGGCGGGTTCGTCACCGAGGGGGTCGACTTCTCCGCCTTCGCGCCGCCGCTGGCCAAGGGCGGCGAGGGCTGGGGGCCGGAGCACGCGGACCTCGCGGCCTCGGTCCAGCGGGTGGTCGAGGACGTCCTGCTCGAGCTCTGCACCTGGCTGCACGAGCAGACCGGGGAGACGCGGCTGACGATGGCCGGCGGCGTCGCGCTCAACTGCGTCGCGAACGCGCGGCTGCTGCGCGAGGGGCCGTTCGACGAGATCTGGGTGCAGCCCGCCGCCGGGGACTCGGGCACGGCGCTCGGCGCCGCGCTCCAGGTCGCGGCCGACGCGGGCGAGCCGCGGCGGGGCATGCCGACCGCCGCGCTCGGCCGGGGCTGGTCCGACGAGGAGCTCGAGGGCTGGCTCGAGCGCGCGGGCGTCGAGTACGAGCGGCCCGACGACGTGGCCGAGGCCGTCGCGGAGGTGCTCGCGGCCGACGGCGTCGTCGCCTGGTTCGAGGGGCGCAGCGAGTTCGGGCCGCGCGCGCTCGGGCACCGCTCCCTGCTCGCGGACCCGCGGCGCATGGAGAACCTCGAGCGCCTGAACGACATCAAGGGCCGCGAGCAGTTCCGGCCCGTCGCGCCCATGGTGCTCGAGTCGGAGGCGCGGGCGATCTTCACGGGCCGCCACCCCTCGGAGCACATGCTCTTCGTGCACGACGTCGCGGCGGAGTGGCGCGGGCGGATCCCCGCGGTCGTCCACGTCGACGGCACGGCGCGGGTGCAGACCGTCGACCCGGCCGAGGAGCCGCTCGTCGCCCGGATGCTCGAGGCCTTCCACGCGCGCACGGGCGTCCCGGTCGTCGTGAACACCTCCTTGAACACCGCGGGCCGGCCCATGGTCGACGACCCGCGCGACGCGCTCGAGTGCTTCGGCTCCGCCCCCGTCGACCTGCTCGCGATCGGCCCGTTCGTCGTGCGCCGCGACCAGCCCCTCGGCAAGGCGCGGCTCGCGCTGGAGTCCGTCGCGTGACGCAGGCGACCCTCCCCGACCTGGTCGTCCCGACCGCCGGTCGCCCGTCGCTGCACCGCCTCCTCGACGCGCTCGGCCCCTACGCCGGCCGGGTCCTCGTGGTCGACGACCGCGCCCTCCAGGGGCGTTCGGATCCCGGCCCGCTGAGCGGGCTCGGGTCCGAACGCGGGGTGGAGGTGCTGCGCTCGGGCGGGCGGGGGCCCGCCGCGGCGCGCAACGTGGGCTGGCGCGCGGCCACGTCGGCCTGGGTCGCCTTCCTCGACGACGACGTCGTGCCGCCCCCGGGCTGGGCCGACGCGCTCTCCGCCGACCTCGACGGGCTGCCCTGGCGGGTCGTCGCCTCGCCAGGGCCGCCTCCGCGTGCCGCTGCCCGCGGGTCGCCGACCCACGGACTGGGAGCGGAACGTCGCGGGGCTCGAGGGCGCGCGCTGGGCGACCGCCGACATGGCCGTCCGCCGGAGCGCGCTCGCGGCGGTCGGCGGGTTCGACGAGCGCTTCCCGCGCGCCTACCGCGAGGACGCGGAGCTCGGCCTCCGGCTCCTCGACCGCGGCCTGGAGCACTGCTGGGGCGCCCGCGAGGTGGAGCACCCGGTCGGCGCCGCGCCCGCCGGGATCTCCGTCGCCAAGCAGCGCGGGAACGCCGACGACGCGCTCCTGGACGCGCTGCACGGCCGCGACTGGCGCGCCCGCGCCGGCGCGCCGCGCGGCCGCTTCGCGCGCCACGCCGCGGTGAGCGCCGCGGGCGCGGTCGCGCTCGGCGCCGCCGCCGGCTCGCGCGCCGCCGCCGGCCCACACGCCGCCGCACCCCGGGGGTTCCGGCCTCCGTGACCCGCCGGGCCGGTCACGGAGGCCGGAACCCCCGGTGGGCGCGGCGGGTGGCGGGGGTCGCGGGCGCCGCGTGGGTCGTGGGGACCGCGGAGCTCGCCTGGGCGCGCATCGCGCCCGGGCCGCGGACGCGCGACGAGGTCCTCACGATGCTCTGGACGAGCGCGGCGCTGCCGCCCGCCGCGGTCGCGCACCGCCTGCGCGGCACCCTCCGCGCGCGCCGCCTCGTCGCCGCGCAGGCCGCGACGCCCGGTGCGGACGGTGCCCCCGTCCCCGCCCGCCCCGCCGCGGTGCTCCTCGACCGCGACGACACGCTCGTCCACGACGTCCCCTACAACGGCGACCCGGGGCTCGTCCTCGCCCGGCCCGGCGTCCGCCGCGGCCTCGACCGCCTCCGCGCCGCGGGCATCCCGCTCGCGATCGTCTCGAACCAGAGCGGGATCGCCCGCGGGCTGCTCACGGAGGCGCAGGTCCGTGCGGTCACGGACCGCGTCGTCGAGCAGCTCGGCCCGTTCGACGACGTCCGCTGGTGCCCGCACGCCCCCGAGGCGCGCTGCGCCTGCCGCAAGCCGCGCCCCGGGATGCTCCTCGACGCGGCCGCCGCGCCTCGGGGTCGATCCCGTCGCGCTGCGCCATGGTCGGCGACATCGGCGCGGACGTCGAGGCCGCGCGCGCCGCGGGCATGCGCGGGCATCCTCGTGCCGACCGACAGGACCCTGCCCGACGAGATCGCCGCGGCGGCGCGAGGTCGCGGGGACCTTCGAGGAGGCGGTCGCGCTCCTCCTCGCCGGCGAGCCCGCGGCGGCCGCCCCGGCCCGCACCGGCCACTCGCCGAGCGGGTGGCGGCCTGATGCGCACGATCGTCGCGCGCCTGGACAACGACGGCGACGTCCTGCTCGCCGGGCCCGCGATCCGCGCGGTCGCCGCGGGCTCGGACCACGTCACGCTGCTCTGCGGCCCGCGCGGCGCGCAGGCCGCGGCGCTCCTGCCCGGGGTCGACGAGGTCGTCGTCCGCCGCGCGGAGTGGATCGACCTCGAGGCCGGCCACCCGGACCGCGCGGACCTCGACGCCTACGTCGACCGCCTCGCGGCGCTCCGCGCCGACGCCGCGGTGGTCCTCACCTCCTTCCACCAGAGCGCGCTCCCGCTCGCGCTGCTCCTGCGCCTCGCGGGCGTGCCCCGCATCGCCGCGATCTCCGAGGACTTCCCGGGCTCCCTGCTCGACGTCCGCCACCCCGACCCCGGCGACGTGCACGAGGTCGAGCGCGGGCTCGCCGTCGCCGCGACCGCTCGGCTTCGGGCTGCCGCCGGGCGACGACGGCCGCCTGCAGGTGCGGCTCGACGCGCCGGAGGTCGAGGTCCCCGCCGGCGCCGTCGTCGTCCACCCGGGCGCGTCCGTCCCCGCCCGCGCCTGGGCCCCGGAGCGCAACGCGGCGCTCGTCGCAGGCGCTCGCGGACCGGGGGACCCCCGTGCTCGTCACCGGCGCCCCGTCGGAGCGCGCGCTCACCGCGCGCGTCGCGGGCCCGCCGCGGAGGAGGTCACGGACCTCGGCGGTGCGACGAGCTTCGCCGGCCTGGCCGCGCGTCCTCGCCGACGCGCGCGCCGTCGTCGTCGGCAACACCGGCCCGGCGCACCTCGCCGCCGCGGTCGGCACCCCCGTCGTCTCGCTCTTCGCCCCGACGGTCCCGGCGGTGCGCTGGCGCCCGTGGGGCGTCCGCGCACGAGCTGCTCTACCACGACGTCCCCTGCGCGGGCTGCCGCGCGCGCGTCTGCCCGGTCGCGGGCCACCCGTGCCTCGACGGGGTCACCGTCGAGGACGTCCTGGCGGCGCTCGAGCGCGTCACGGCCGACGAGGCGGTCCTCGCCGCATGAGGATCCTGCTCTGGCACGTGCACGGCTCGTGGACGACGGCGTTCGTCCAGGGCGACGCACGAGTACGTCGTCCCGGTCGTCCCCGACCGCGGCCCCGACGGCCGCGGCCGGGCGCGGACCTGGGACTGGCCCGCGTCGGTCGACGGAGCTCGCCCCCGAGGAGCTGCGCGGACGCGGCGTTCGACCTCGTGGTCCTCCAGCGCCCGCACGAGCTCGAGCTCTGCGAGCGGTGGCCGGGCCGGCGGCCGGGCCGCGACGTCCCGGCGATCTACGTCGAGCACAACGCGCCGCAGGGCCGCATCGCGGAGATGCGCCACCCGGCGGCCGACGCGGACGACCTCGTCGTCTGCCACGTCACCCACTTCAACGCGCTCTTCTGGGACTGCGGCACGACGCCGACCCGCGTGATCGAGCACGGCATCGTCGATCCCGGGCGATCGCTACACCGGCGAGCTGCCGCGCGGCGCGGTGGTCGTCAACGAGGCGCGGCGGCGCGGGCGCGTGACCGGCACCGACCTGCTGCAGCGCTTCGACGCGGCGCGTCCCGCTCGACCTGTTCGGCATGGACGCCGCGGCGCTCGGCGGGATCGAGGACCTCCCGCAGGACCGGCTGCACACGGAGATGGCCCGGCGCCGCGTCTACGTGCACCCGATGCGCTGGACCTCGCTCGGGCTCTCGCTGCTCGAGGCGATGCACCTCGGGATGCCGGTCGTCGCGCTGGGCACGACCGAGGCCACGGAGGCCGTCCCGCCCGCCGCGGGCGTCGTCTCGACGCGGCCCGACGTGCTCGTGGCCGCGGCCGCGGCGCGTTCCTCGCCGACCCCGACGAGGCGCGCGAGCGCCGGTCGGGCCGCCCGCGCCGCCGCGCTCGAGCGCTACGGCCTCGAGCGCTTCCTGCACGACTGGGACGCGCTGCTGGAGGAGGTGGCGTCCGGTGCGGATCGCCATGGTCTCCGAGCACGCTAGCCCGCTGGCGGTCCTCGGCGGCGTCGACGCCGGCGGGCAGAACGTCCACGTCGCCGCGCTCGCCCGGGCGCTCGGCGGCGCGGGGCGCCGAGGTCGTCGTCCACACGCGGCGCGACGACCCCTCGCTGCCGCGGCGCGTGCCGCTCGACCCCGGCGTCGAGGTCGACCACGTCGACGCCGGCCCGCCGCGCGTGCTGCCGAAGGACGAGCTGCTCCCGCACATGGACGCGTTCGCCGACGAGCTGCGCGGCCAGTGGCGCCGCGACCGGCCGGACGTCGTCCACAGCCACTTCTGGATGTCCGGCCTCGCGGCGACGCGGGCCGCGGAGCGCCTCGGCATCCCGGTCGTCCACACCTTCCACGCGCTCGGGGTCGTCAAGCGCCGCTACCAGGGCGACGCGGACACGAGCCCGCCGGAGCGCATCGGAGCTCGAGCGCGACGTCGTCGCCCGGGTGGACCGCGTCGTGGCGACGTGCACGGACGAGGCGTTCGAGCTCATGCGCCTGGGCGCGGACCGCGCGAAGGTCCACGTCGTCCCCTGCGGTGTCGACCTCGAGCGCTTCCGCCCCGACGGGCTGCGCGAGGAGCGAGCGCTGCCGCACCGCGTCGTCTACGCGGGCCGGCTGGTCGAGCGCAAGGGGATCGGGAACGTCATCAGCGCCCTGGCCGACGTGCCGGGGTGCGAGCTCGTCGTCGCCGGCGGGCCGCCGAGGGCCGAGCTCGACGCGGACCCCGAGGCGCGGCGCCTGCGCGCGCTCGCCGAGGAGGCCGGCGTCGCCGATCGCGTGCGACTTCCGCGGCCGCGTCGCCCGCGAGGAGCTCCCCGCGCTCCTGCGCTCCGCCGACGCGCTGGTGACGCGTCCCCTGGTACGAGCCCTTCGGGATCACGCCGCTCGAGGCGATGGCCTGCGGCGTGCCCGTCGTCGCCAGCGCGGTCGGCGGCCTCATCGACACGGTCGTGGACGGGCTCACGGGCCGCCACGTCCCGCCGCGCGACCCCGAGCGCCTGGCCGCCGTCCTGCGCGACGTGCTCGCCGATGCGGGCCGCCGCGCGGCCTGGGGGCGCGCGGGGGTCGCAGCGCACCCGGCAGCTCTACGACTGGGATCGCGTGGCGGTCGCGACCCTCGACGTCTACGAGCAGCTCGTGGCCCGGCGGCAGCCCGCGCGCCTCGCGCCGGGGCGCTTCGGGCGGGGGACGAGCGCCCGCAGCCACACGGAGCAGCTCCGGGCCGCGCTCGACGGTGCGGGCGCCGCGCTCGCGCACGCCGAGGCCTGGGGGGAGCGCCTCGCACGCCGCCTCGACGACGGTGCCCGGCTGCTCGCCGTGGGCAACGGCGGGAGCGCGGCGGAGGCGCAGCACCTGACGGCGGAGCTCGTCGGCCGCTTCGAGACCGAGCGCCACCCGCTCAGCGCGCTGTGCCTGCACGGGGACACGAGCTCCCTGACGGCGATCGCGAACGACTACGGCCCCGAGGAGGCCTTCGCCCGGCAGGTGCGCGCGCACGGGCGCCCGGGGGACGTGCTCGTCGTGCTCTCGACGAGCGGGAAGTCCCCGAACGTCCTGGCCGCCGCGCGCGCGGCGCGGGCGTGCGGGATGACCGTCTGGGGGCTCACGGGCGCGACGCCGAACCCGCTCGCGGACCTCTGCGACGACGTGGTCGCCATCGAGGCGGAGCGCACCGCGACGGTGCAGGAGCTCCACCTCGTGGCGATCCACGTCCTCTGCGGGGCCGTGGACGCGACGCTGGCGGCCGGGCGCGGGGACCGCGGGGAGGGTGCCCGGGCCCAGGCCGACCCGGCGCGCGCCCAGCACGCGGAGCGGCTGCGCGCATGACCGGGCACGCGACGGCGGGGCACGCGGCGGGGCCGTCGCGCGGCGGCGTGCGCCTGACGGTGCTCGGCGACGCGCTCCTGGACCGCGACGTGGAGGGCGAGGTCTCCCGCCTGGCGCCCGACGCGCCCGTGCCGGTGGTCGACCACGCGCACACCGTCGTGCGGCCGGGCGGCGCCGGGCTGGCCGCGGCGCTGGCGGCGGCGGGCGGGCACGACGTGACGCTCGTGACCGCGCTGGCCGACGACGCGGCGGGCCGGGAGCTCGGGGAGCTGCTCGAGGCGCTCGGCGTGCGGGTCGTCGACGTCGGGCTCGACGGGGCGACCCCGGAGAAGATCCGCGTGCGCACCCAGGGGCGCGCGCTCCTGCGGCTCGACCGCGGGGGCGACGGCGGGACGGTCGGCCCGGCGACGCTCGCCGCGCGCCGCGCGCTCGGGGGAGCCGACGCGGTGCTCGTCGCCGACTACGGCCGCGGGGTCGCCGCGGAGCCCGGGCTGCGCGACGCGCTCGCCCGCGCGCTCGCCGACGGGGTCCCCGTCGTCTGGGATCCGCACCCGCGCGGCCCCGCGCCCGTCGCCGGCGTGACGCTCGTGACCCCGAACGACGGCGAGTCGCGCGGCTTCGCGCCCGGGGTCGGTGACGCCGGAGCTCACGGTGCGGTCGCCCGGGCCGAGGCGCTCCGGGAGGCCTGGAGCGCGGCGTGGGTCTGCGTCACCCGCGGCGCGCAGGGCGCGGTCGCCGTGGGCGGGCGACGGGCCGGCGGTCGCCGCGACGGCGGAGCACGTCCCCGTCGGCGACCCGTGCGGCGCCGGCGACCGCTTCGCCTCCCGCGCGGCGGAGCTCCTCGGCGCGGGCGCCTCCGTGCCCGAGGCGGTCCGCGCGGCGGTCGCCGCCGCCTCGGCCTTCGTCGCCGCGGGCGGCGCCGCGGCCGCGGGCCAGCGGGGCTCCGCGGGCGCCTTCCGGGCCACCGCCGGGGGTCGGACCCCGACCCGGAACACGCAGGCTCCCGCGCGGAACGCGCGCGCGACGGACGTCATCGCCGCCGTCCGGGCCCGGGGCGGGACCGTCGTGGCGACGGGCGGCTGCTTCGACCTGCTCCACGCGGGCCACGTGCAGACGCTCCAGGCCGCCCGCGCGCTGGGGGACTGCCTCGTCGTCTGCCTCAACGCGGACGCGTCGGTCAAGCGCCTGAAGGGGCCGAGCCGGCCGCTGGTCCCGGAGGCCGACCGCGCCGCGGTGCTGCTCGCGCTGGGCTGCGTCGATGCGGTCGAGCTCTTCGCGGAGGACACGCCGATCGCCGCGCTCGAGCGCCTGCAGCCCGACGTGTGGGTCAAGGGCGGCGACTACGCGGCGGCCGAGCTGCCCGAGTCGCCCGTGCTGGCCTCGTGGGGTGGCCGGGCCGTCATCTTGCCCTTCGTCGAAGGGCGTTCCACCACCCGACTCATCGAGGAAGCCCGCCTGCATGCCGTCTGACCTGGGAACGACCATCATCACCGGGGGGTCGTCCGGGCTCGGCCTGGCCGTCGCCGAGGCCGTGGCCGCCGGGGGCGGGACGCCCGTCGTCCTCGACCTCGTCGCGCCGGAGGCCGACTGGGACCACGAGGTGGTCGACCTCTCCGACACCGCCGCCGCCGAGGCCGCCGTCACCCGGGTCGCCGAGCGCCACGGGGGCCTGAAGGGCGTCGTGACCGCGGCGGGCACGGACGCCTGCGGGAAGCTCGCCGACGTCCCGCGCGAGGCCTGGGAGAAGGTCGTGCTCGTGAACCTCCTCGGCACCGCGGCGGTCGTGCGCGCGGCGCTGCCCAGCCTCGAGGCGAGCCAGGGCCGCATCGTGACCGTCGCCTCGACGCTCGGCTGGCGCGCGCTCTCCGACGCGAGCGCCTACTGCGCGTCGAAGTTCGGCGTGGTCGGCTTCACCCGCGGGCTCATGGCCGAGCTCGGCGACACGGTCGGGGTGACGCTCCTGCTGCCCGGCGGCATGCAGACGCACTTCTTCGACGACCGTCCGGACCAGTACAAGCCGGGCCCGGACGCGAAGCTCATGCCGCCCTCCGAGGTCGCCGACGCGGTCGTCTTCGCGCTCACCCGCCCGCCCGGGGTCGACGTCCGCGAGATGCTCGTCACCGTCGCCACGGAGCCCTCCTGGCCGTGAGGGTCCTCGCGCTGCGCGCGCTCGGCCTGGGCGACCTGCTCACCGCCGTCCCCGCGCTGCGCGCACTGCAGGCGTGGGCCGCCGGCACCGCAAAGGGGTCTGACCCCTTTTCGGTGATGGTTGACGTGGCAACGACTTCCGCGTTGGCGCCGCTGGTCGAGCTCGCCGGGTGCCGGCATGTCCCCGCGGAGCCGCTCGGGGCGCTGCCCGCCGAGGCGCACGGGGCGGATCTGCTCGTGAACCTCCACGGCTCGGGGCCGCAGTCGCATCGCGTCGCGCTGGCGGCGCAGAGCCGGGGCGGCTCGTCGCCTTCGCGCACCCCGAGGTCCCCGAGACCGAGGGGATGCCTGCGTGGGACCCCGAGGAGCACGAGGTGCGGCGGTGGTGCCGGCTGCTCACGGAGTCCGGGATCCCCGCGGACCCTGCGCGGCTCGAGCTCCCCGACCCCGACCGCCCGCCGCCCGGGGAGGACCTCACGGGCGCGACCGTCGTCCACCCGGGCGCCGCGAGCGGCGCGCGCCGCTGGCCCGCGGAGCGCTTTGCCGGCGTCGCCCGCGAGGAGGCCGCCGCGGGCCGCCGCGTCGTCGTGACCGGGAGCGCCGCCGAGCGCCCGCTCGCGCTCGAGGTCGCGCGCCGTGCCGGCCTGCCCGAGGCCGCGGTCCTCGCCGGCACCACGGACGTCCTGCAGCTCGCGACCCTCGTCGCCCGCGCGGGCCGCGTCGTCTGCGGGGACACGGGCGTCGCCCACCTCGCCACCGCCTTCGCCACCCCGTCCGTCCTGCTCTTCGGCCCGACCTCGCCGCAGGCGTGGGGCCCGCCCGCCCCGCCGCCGGGCGCTGGTGAAAGGTGCCAGGCACCTCTCACCAGGCATCGGGTGCTGTGGGCCGGGCGCACCGGCGACCCGCACGCGCCCGAGCCCGACCCGGGCCTCCTGACCATCGAGCCCGCCGACGTCCTGCGCGAGCTCGCCCTCCTGCCCTGAAGGAGCCAGCCACCATGGCCACCACCGCACCGCCCGACGTCCGACACCATCACGATCCTCGACCCCTCGACGGGCGCGGAGGTCGGGACGATCCCCGCGCGGCGACCCGGCCACGGTCGACGCCGCCGTCACCGCCGCCCGCGCCGCGCAGCCCGGATGGGCCGCGACCTCCCCCGGCGACCGTGCCGCGGCGCTCAAGCGGGTCGCCGCGGCGGTTCGCGCGCAGGCCGACCGCCTCGCCGGCCTCAACGCGCAGGAGAGCGGGAAGCTCGTCGGCGACGCCCGCGGCGGCGTCGAGGCCGGCGCCGGCGCGATCGAGCAGTACGCGGAGCTCGCCCCGCTCCACCGCGGCCGCACGCTCCAGGGCGACCCGCGCGCGACGGACGCCATGCGCTTCGGCCCCCGCGGCGTCGCGGCGGTCATCGTCCCGTGGAACGACCCCATCGCCATCGCCGCCCAGGGCCTCGCGGCCGCGCTCGCGGTGGGCAACGCCGTCGTCTTCAAGCCCTCCGAGCGCGCGCCGTTCTGCTGCGCCGCCCTCTTCGAGCTCTTCGCCGCCGAGCTCCCCGACGGCGTCGTCCAGCTCGTGCAGGGCGACGCCCGCGCGGGGCAGCCCCTCGTCGAGCACCCCGGGGTCGACGTCGTCCTGCACACGGGCTCCGTCGCCGCGGGCCGGGCGATCGCCCGCGCCTGCGCCGAGCGCGGCGCCAAGGCGATCCTCGAGCTCGGCGGCAACGACGCCGTCCTCGTCGACGCGGACGTCGACCCCGCCTGGGCGGCCGAGCAGGTCGCCAGCGGCGCGTTCGTCAACGCGGGCCAGGTCTGCGTGAGCACGGAGCGCGTGTACGTCCACGAGGCGATCGCCGAGCCCTTCCTCCAAGCGCTGACGGAGCGGGCGCGCGAGCTCCGGCCGGGCCCCGCGAGCGATCCGGCGACGACGCTCGGCCCGCTCGTCGACCAGCGTCACCGCGACGCGGTCGACGCCCGGGTCCGGGAGGCGCTCGACGCGGGCGCCCGCGCGCTCACGGGCGGCGCGCCGCTCGACGGCGACGGCACCTTCTACCCCGCGACGGTCCTCGTGGACGTCGCCGACGACATGGCGGTCATGCGCGAGGAGACCTTCGGCCCCGTCGTCCCCGTCCGCGTCGTGAAGGACTTCGCCGAGGCGATCGCCCTGGCCAACGCGACGGAGTACGGCCTCGCCGCCACCGCGCTGACCTGCTCGCAGGAGCACGCCGCCCGCGCCCTGGACGAGCTCCACGCGGGCACGGTGAAGGTCAACAACGTCTGGGGCGGCGCACCCGGCGGCGCCGCGCACCCCCGCGGCGCCAGCGGCCAGGGCCTGGGCTACGGCCCGGAGCTCCTCGACGAGCTCTCCGTCGTGAAGGTCGTGCACGCGGAGCCCGGCGTGCCGCGAGCCACCTAGCCGTCACACTGCTCCCATGGCACGACGAGCCACGGAGGAGGCGGTCGCCCAGGCCGCGCCGCTCGCCGCCGCGCGCGCCGCGGCGGGCGGCTCGGGCTCCGCGGACCCGCTCGTCGGCGAGCTGCGCCGCGCCGGCCTGCTCCCGCTGCTGGTCCTGCACTTCCTCGCCGGCGGGCCGAGCTACGGCAACGCCCTGATGGAGCGGGTGGCGACGGCCACGAACGGCCTCGTCGCCGTCAACCCGAACACGATGTACCCCCTGCTGCGCCGCCTGGAGGCCGACGGCTTCATCGCGGGGGAGTGGGAGCACCCGGAGCGCCGCTCCCGCCGCTTCTACCGCCTGACCCCCGACGGCACCGCGGAGCGCGAGCGCCTCGAGGGCGAGCTCGCCCCGCGCCTCGACGCGGTCGCCGCCGGGGTGGCGGCGATCCGCGCGGAGCTCGGGGCACCCTGATGGCCCGCATCACCCACAGCACGGACCTCCCCGGGCCCGATCAGCGCCGCGGAGGAGCTCTGGTACGACCTGCGCCGCCGCCCGAGCTTCGTCGAGGGGTGGGCGAGCCTCGAGAAGGTCGAGGGTCCCTGGCCGGCCGCGGGCTCCCGCGTGCTCTGGAACGCCACCCGCAACGCGGGCCGCGGGCGCGTCGTCGAGAACGTCGACGCCCACGAGGCGCGCACGGGGCAGACGACGTACTTCGAGGACGAGCAGCTCCGCGGCACCCAGGTCCTCTCCTTCGCCCCGCTGCCCGACGGCCTCGTCCGCGTCACCGTCGCCCTCGAGTGGAAGCTCAAGGAGGGCAACCCGCTCACGGACTGGTTCTTCGTCCGCACGAAGGTGGGGGAGCGGCTGCGCAAGACCCTCGTGCGGTACCGGATCGAACGGCTCGCGGACCTCGACGACGGGCTGGAGGGCGCGGCTCCATAGGCTGGCGCCCATGTTCGTCTTCAAGACCGCCGTCGTCGGCGCCGGGACCATGGGCGGCCAGATCGCCCAGACCATCGCGGCCGCCGGCATCCCCGTCGTCCTCAAGGACGTCAAGCAGGAGCTGGTCGACCACGGCCTCGAGGAGGCCCGGAACGTCACGAGCGGCGCGATCGCGAAGCTGGTCCAGAAGGGGAAGCTGACCGAGGAGCAGGCGGCCGCGCAGGTCGAGGAGGTCATGGGCCGCATCACGGGCACGCTCGACTACTCGGGCTTCGGCGACGTGGACCTCGTCATCGAGGCCGTCCCGGAGCGCATGGAGATCAAGCAGGCGGTCTTCGCGGAGCTCGACGCCGTCACGCCCGGCCACGCGATCCTCGCCTCGAACACGAGCTCCCTCTCCATCTCGGAGATCGCCGACGCGACGCTGCGGCCCGAGAAGGTCGTGGGCTTCCACTACTTCTACCCCGCCTCGATCATGCCCCTGATCGAGATCGTCGAGGGGGAGGAGACGGCCGCGGACACGACCCAGGCCGCGCTGAACTTCGCCCAGGCGATCAAGAAGAACCCCATCGTCTGCGCGGAGGTCCCGGGCTTCGTCGTCAACCGCATCCTGAACTCGGGGATCGCGGAGATCTGGCGCGAGCAGGAGGCCAAGGGCCTGAGCATCAAGGCGATCGACGAGGGCGTCGGCGCGGCGAACGTCGTCCCGATGGGCCCCTACTTCCTGATCAACCTCCTCGGCCTCGACACGGTCCTCCACGTCGCGGAGCACCTCCACGCCTCCTACGACCTCGAGGGCGAGGTCGGCCGCTTCTACGTCCCCGACGGCATGTCGCGCCTCGTGAGCGAGGGCAAGCTCGGCGCCAAGACGGGCGGCGACGGCTTCTACGACGCGGAGGGCAACGCGAACCTCGACGGCGACGCGGAGCCGGACATCGCGGAGCTCGTCGAGCTGCTCACGCTCAAGACGTTCGTCGAGGCGGCGCTCGTGCTCGAGGAGCGCGTGGCCACCCACCGCGACATCGACGTCGGCATGATGGCCGGCGCCGGCCTCGACCCCCGCCGCGGCCTCTTCCCGCCGTTCATGAAGGCCGACATGGAGGGCCTCGACACCGTCCTCGAGCGCCTGGAGGCCGCCGAGGAGCGGCACGGCGAGCGCTTCGCCCCGCCGACGATCCTGCAGCGGCTCGTCGCCCAGGGCCGCCTCGGGCCAGAAGTCCGGCCAGGGCTTCTACGCATGGCCGCAGTTCGACGCGGACCCCGTGGGGGAGACCGTCAAGCTCGAGACCCGCGGGGACATCGGCATCGCCTGGCTGGCCAACGGCCAGATGAACTCCGTGGCGCCCTCGGTCGTCGAGGACCTCGGGAAGGTCCACGCCGCGGCGCAGGAGCGCGGCCTCAAGGCGCTCGTCATCGCCTCGAGCAACCCGCTGCTGTTCTCCGCGGGTGCGGACATCAAGGCGTTCACGCAGATGGACGAGGCCGGCGGCGCGCAGCTGCTCGACCAGATGCACGCGCAGCTCCGCGCGTTCGAGAACGGCTCCATCGTCACGGTCGCCGCGGTCAACGGCCTGGCCTTCGGCGGCGGCTGCGAGCTCGCCATGGCCTGCGACGTCCGCATCGCCGCCCAGTCCGCGATCTTCGGCCAGCCCGAGATCAAGCTCGGCATCATCCCGGGCTTCGGCGGCACCCAGCGCCTGCCGCGCCTGGTCGGCACGAACAAGGCCTTGGAGATGAACCTCACGGGCGACTCGGTCTCGGCGACCGAGGCCTACGAGTTCGGCCTGGTCAACCGCGTCGTGGTCGACCACGAGCTGCTCGACACGGCGCTGGCCTGGGCCCGGAAGCTCGCGGAGCAGGCGCCGCTCGCGGTCGAGCAGATCAAGCGCGTCAGCGGCCAGGGCGACCTCGACGACGGCATCGCCGCCGAGAAGGCCGGCTTCGCCACCGTCTTCGCCTCGGAGGACGGCAAGGAGGGCATCGCCGCCTTCCTGGCCAAGCGCAAGCCGGTCTGGCAGGGGAAGTAGCTCGTGCCGCGCGACGTGGTCGGCCTGGCGCGCCGCATCCGCGACGCGCGCTCGGTCGTCGCCCTGACCGGCGCGGGGATCTCCGTGCCCTCGGGGATCCCCGACTTCCGCACCCCCGGCACCGGCCTGTGGGAGAACGTCGACCCCATGGAGGTCGCGCACATCGACGCCTGGCGAGCGGACCCCGAGCGCTTCTGGCACTTCTACGGCGATCGCTTCGTCGGCCTGCGGGAGAAGGAGCCCAACGGCGCGCACTCCGCGCTCGTCGAGCTCGAGCGCCGCGGCCGCCTCGACGCCGTCGTCACCCAGAACATCGACACCCTCCACCGCCGCGCGGGGAGCGGCGAGGTCGTCGAGGTCCACGGGACCATCGAGCACTCCTCGTGCCTGGTCGACGGGGAGACCCACGACCTCGACGACGTGCTCGAGCGCATCCACGAGGCCGACGACGGCGTGCCGCGCTGCGACGCGGGCCATCCGCTCAAGCCCGACGTCGTGCTCTTCGGCGAGATGCTGCCCGAGGGGGCGCTGCAGCGCGCCTACGACCTGGTCAGCGGGGCGGACGTGCTGCTCTGCGTCGGCTCCTCGCTCGAGGTCCACCCGATCGCGCAGCTGCCCGGGGTGACGCAGGCCAACGGCGGGACCGTCGCGCTGGTCACCGCCGGGCCGACGCCCTACGACCGCGCCGCCGCCCACAAGCTGGACGGCGACGTGGTCGAGGAGCTCGAGGGCCTGCTCGAGGCCCTCGACGGACTCGGCTAGCCCGCGGTCGCGGCGCTGACCTTCGCGTAGAAGAAGTAGTTCTTCTGCCCGTTGGCCGTGTCGACGGCGGTGCCGTCGGAGTTGCGCGGGGTGACGACGAAGACGTTCGCGTTCTCCGCGCCGGTGGGCGCGCAGGCCACGAAGTCCAGGCCGCACGGGGCGGCCGAGCTGTCGCCCGTGAGCTGCGTGGGCGTGCCCGCGTCGCTCGTGCCGTTCGTCGTGACGATCTCCGTCGTGATCGCGCGGTTCGTGACGTCCGAGCCGGCGTCGATGTAGCAGTTGGCGTTCGCCTGGTAGCAGTTGATCAGCGAGAACCCGCCGGACTGCTTGACGATCTTGCCGTCGGACCCGATGAGGACCCACCGCTCCTTCGCGTTGTCCGCCTTGGCGGTCGCGTCGGCCGCCGCGGCGTCCGTCGCCGCCTTCTGGATGTCGGCCGCGTTCTGGCCGTCGACGCGGTCGGCGTTCAGGCCGGTCGCGACGCCCGTGGCGTTCGTGGTGAACGGCTTGACCGCGTCACCGCCCGTGCCCGACGCGGTGATGAGGCCGACGACGTTCCCGCTGGTCGCGTTGAACTCGAAGGCGAAGCCCTTGTCGAGGTTGTTCGCGCGGACGCAGGGGTTCTGCGGCGGGGTGGCGGCGGAACCGCCTGCACCCGAGCGGCACCCGTAGACGGCGCCGCCGCCGGAGGAGGAGAGGTTGGACTGCCGCGTGACGTAGCCGCCCGTCGAGCCCGACGTCGCCCCGAAGTTCCCGATGATCTGCGTCTCCTGCGACGCGGTGCCGTTGCGCACGCCCTCGCGGAGGCCGTTGCCCGTCGCCGCCATGCCGACCGGCGCGGCGATGACGCCGATGACGCCTGCGGCGACGACGACCTGCCGCATGCGCGGTCCGCTGCGCCGCGTCGTTCCTTGGTCCTTCTGACCCATGTGAGCTCCTGTGGTTTGGGGTGCGATCGCCCCTCGGAACTGCTCCGCGCCCCCGGAGTTCCGCCGTGGTTGACGGTGTGCGGGCAGGCGAACAGGCCCGGGTTTGGGTCGGGGCCCACCCGGAGAAGCAGGGACGTCCTACTGCAGGCCGACGGTGGTGCGCGCCCGCAGCGCGGACTCCACGAGGGCGAGCACCCGGACGACCTCGTCGGCCGTGTCCGCGTCGAGCCCGCCGTTCAGCGCCGTGTTCGCCGCCGCGCCGACGACGGAGCGCTCGTCGCGCAGCCCGTCGACCCGCCGGCCGACCGCGTCCTTGTCGGCCCAGGGGGCGAGCTCCGCGAGCGCCGCCTCGAGCGCGACGCGCAGCTGCAGGGCCGCCTCGCGCATGCGCCCCGCCTCGACGTCCGCGCGGGCGCGGAGCGCGAGCTCCTCGCAGGCCAGCGCGACGTCCCGGCCCCCGAGGATCGCCGCGAGGCGCTCCTGCGGGCGCAGGGCCTCGGCGGAGCGCGTCGCGGCCCGCGGCGCGCGCTCCGGGGGAAGCTCGACCGCCGCGGTCCACCGCCCGTGGGCGAGGGGCTCGCCCTCCCCGACGCCCACGCGGATCGCGAGCGCGGCCGCGCGGGAGACCTCGCGGACGTAGGGGTCGGCCGCCGCGGCCCGGTAGGCGTGCAGGACGCCGTTGAGGACCCGGAGGGCGTCCGCCGCCTCGGCCCCGGGGTCGACGTCCTCGCGCCAGCGGTCGGCCAGGGCGTGCGTCTCGAAGGGCTCCGCGGCCACCAGCGTCGCGCGCGACGTGGGCACGGGCTCGGCCTCGGGCGCGGGCGGCGCGGCGCTCGGCTTGCGCTGCTTGCGCCCGAGCAGCCCGCGACGCTCCTGGACGCCCAGCGTGGCCAGCACGAGCACGTGGGCCGGCACGCCCGCGTGCCCGCGCAGCACGTAGCGGCCCTCCGCCGGGCCGAGCACCCACGGGAACTCGGCCTGGACGAAGCGGAACAGCGGCCCCGCGGCGGCGCTCACGCGGGGGAGGGGCGGAGCCCGCGCCGGCTACTCGCCGGCGTGGGCCTCGCTGGCGCGGTCGTCGGGCTCGACGTCGATGGCGGCGTCGGAGGGCTTGGTCAGCACGGTGGGGTTCTCGATCTCGCCGAGGCGCCCGATGAGCTTGACCCACTGGGAGGGCTTCAGGACGCTCGTGAGCCGCTGCGCCTGCTTGGAGCCCGGGGTGAACAGGGGGGTGAAGCCGACGTGGATGTGGTCGTCGTGGTCCGGCAGGGACAGGGTGTTGTCCGCACCGTCGAAGGTCATCAGGGAGATGATCTGGTGCGGCTTCATCGTGCCCTGCAGCGTGAGCAGCCGGCGGATGGAGACGTCCGTGATCGAGCCGGGGCCCTGGTGGCCGACGATCGGGATCCCGTTGATCTTCGCGACGTCGACCGCGGAGCCCGAGGAGTGCTCGGAGACGTTGCCCGACGCGCTCAGGTAGGAGTGCCCGCTCTTCAGCGACGTGATGGTCGGCTTGAGGCCCGACGCGGTGAGGAACTCGATCGTCGCCAGCACGCGGCGGTCGATGGCCCCCGCCCGGATGTCCTGGCGGCCGGCCTCGTAGATCTCCACGCGGGAGTCCGCGAGGACGCGGCGCTGGAGCGCCTCCTTGCTCAGGAGCAGGATCTGGCCGATGGACGGGTTCTTGGCGTCCGGGCCGAAGAACGGGTTCTTGCCCTGCGCGCGGTAGACCGCCGTGGACTCGAGCAGCTTCCAGCCGTCGAGGATCGGCTTGGGGTCGATCCGCGGCGCGCCGCGGCCCGCGGGACGGACCTCGAAGGTCGTGTGCGGCGCGACGCCCTGGGCGGTCGTGCCGATGCGGCCCAGGATGGTCCCGGCGATGACCTTCGAGCCCTTCTTGAGGGGCTTGATCGTCACGTCGGAGCGCTTGAGGCCGTAGACCTCCGTGAAGTACGACTTGAACGTCGTCGAGCTCGTGTCGGCGTTGAGGATCTGCTCCTGGCCGCCGTTCTCGAACGCGGAGGGCACCTTCGGGTTGGCGAAGAGCCGCTCCTTGGCCACCTCGGGCCGCGTGGACGAGGGCTCCGGGGCCGCGGCCCCCTTGACGACCGCGTCGGCCGCGGGCTTCGTCTTGGCCGCCTCCTGCTCCCCGGCCGAGGCCGCGGCCGTCGGCGTGGGGTCCTTCGGGAGGTTCAGCTCGTCGGCGACCTCCGCCCGGGTGACCGCCTTCTGCTTCGGGACGGGGTACGCGGCGGCGACCTTCTTGAGGTTCCCGTAGGTGTACGTGTTGCCGTACACGTCGCGGATCTGGACGAACCTGCCGAGCCGCGCGGAGGAGCCGACCTTCGTGACCGTCGCGTCCTGGACGGCGATGACCGGCGAGCCGGCCTTGGCGAAGATGTCGATGCCCTTGCGGTCCGAGGCGGCCTCGACGGGGATCGCGGCGTTCTTGCCGCGCGCGATGCGGCGCGTCGTGTCCTTCTCGGAGAGGTCGTCGGCGTACCGCGCGACCGCGTGGACCGGGAAGTGGCCCTGGGTCAGCCCCGTCAGCGAGCCGACCAGGTCGGCGGGCAGGCCGCCGATCAGGCGGGCGCGCATGAGGACGGAGTCGACGTACCAGTCCGCGTGGTTGTAGGCGAAGACCGCCTTGCGGATGTCCTTGTCCGCCCCCGCCGCCTTGAGGTAGCGGGCGGCGCCGAAGATCGCGTCGACGGGGTTGTAGGGGTCCTTCTTCTGGTCGTCGTTCGCGTCGACCCCGTACTGCTTCCACGTCGAGGGGATGAACTGCATCCACCCGACCGCGCCCGCGCTCGAGACGTTCAGGTTGCGGCCGTAGTCCGTCTCGATCTCGTTGATCGCGGCCAGGACCTCCCAGCGCACGCCGTACTGGATGCCGGCGGCCTGGTAGATCGGCAGGAGGAAGGGCGGGATCCGGAACTTCTCGATGAAGAAGTTCGGCACCCCGATCGGCGCGCCGCCCGGGATGGAGAACGAGTACGTCGGGTTGACGGAGGTCGGGACGCCGTCCGCCGCGCGCCCCGCGCCCGTCGCCCGCGCCACCGCGTCGGCCTTCGCCTTCTCGGCCAGGGCCTTCGTCTGGGCCGTGGCCTCCTCGGCCTCGTCCTTCGCCGTGGCGTTCGGATCGGCCTTCGGGCGCCGCTGCGTCGTCCCCGACGAGGGCTGCTCGGAGGACTGCCCGTCACCCGACGGGGACTGCACCTGCGGCACGTCGCCGGACTGCGCCGGGCCCGAGGGGCCGGAGGGGCCACCCGAGGGCCCGGAGTCCGAGGGCGGCGCGGCCGGCCCGCCGACCTCCGAGATCGAGACGATCGGGAGCGTGACCCCCGGGATCGTGATCTGGTCCAGCGGGGTCCCCGCGGGCACGTCGACGGTCACCTGGATCGTCGTCCCACCGAGCAGCGTGACGTTGAGCGTCCGCAGCTCCGCCGAGGCAGGGAGCACCGTGGCCCCGAAACCGGCGGAGAAGGCCCCTGCCGTGGCCAGCCCGATGAGCAACTTGCGCTTGTGCATGTGTCCTGCGACTCCTCCCGAAAGACCCGGACGGGCCCGAAACCGGCGTGAACGTACCACGGGCCCCGGGCCGAAAGCGCAAGCTATCCGGCGCCTTCATCCAGGACCAACCTCGGATGGCCCCAATCGCGCCCCTCGGCGGAGGGGGGTCCCGATAGCCTGGGCCGCATGGCCGAGAACCCGGACTTCCGCGAGCGCGTGACCAAGCAGGGCGAGGAGGCGCTGGGCAAGCTGGCCCAGGACCTGCTCTCCAACCCCCTGGTCAACGGGGCGATCGCGCGGGCCTTCGAGGCCCGGGAGAAGGCCACCCAGGCCCAGGAGGTCGCCTTCGGCGCCCTGAACATCCCGTCGGCCGCCGACCTCGAGCGCCTCACCCGCCGCGTCCGCTCGGTCTCCCAGCGCCTCGAGGGCATCGAGGACGGGGTCGACCGCCTCGACGAGACCCTCACGAAGCTCAACGGCTCCACCGCGATCGAGCAGCGCCTGGACGCGATCGAGCAGCAGCTCGACAAGGTCGTCAAGGAGCTCGGGGCCATCCACGGCTCCCTGCCCGACGCCCCGAAGCCCGTGCCGCGCAACCAGGAGCGCATGAAGGTCACGGAGTAGGGGGCGCCCGGGGTGCCGTGACGTCCGCCACGACGACCGCGACGTCGTCGCGGAGCTCCTCCGCCGCGGGCAGCAGCCCGAAGAGCGCGTCGACCGCCGACGGCCCGTCCCCCGGGAGCGCCGCGCAGGCCGTCAGGAGCCGTGCGAAGCCCTGGTCGAGGCCCTCACCGGGCCGCTCGACGAGGCCGTCCGTGTAGAGGACGAGGCGGCAGCCGGGCCCGACGGGGTGGCGGGCGGTCTCCCAGCGCGAGCGCGGGAACCCGAGGATGGGGCCCCGGCTGGCCTCGAGCAGCCGCGGGGCCTGCCCCGGGGTGACGAGCACGGGCGCGGGATGCCCGGCGAGCAGGACCTCGGCCTCGCCCGCGCCGTGCCGGAAGCGCACGAGGCAGGCCGTCGCCATGCCGACCAGGTCGTCGGCGAGCACGAGCTCGTTGAGGCGGCCGAGCCCCTCGGCCGGGTCGTACCCCTCGCGCGCGTAGACCCGGATGCTCTGGCGCAGCTCGCTGGCCTTCGCGGCGGTCTCGACCCCGTGGCCCGCGACGTCGCCCATGACGAGCCAGAGCTCGTCCGGGCCGACCTCGAACGCGTCGTAGAAGTCCCCGCCGACCAGGCTCGCCCTGCCCCGCGGAGCGGTGCGCCGCGCTGATGACGAGCCCCGGGCCCTGCGCGAGCCGCTCGGGCATGAGGCTGCGCTGGAGCAGCCGGGCGATCGTCCGGTCGCGCTCCTGCGCGAGGCGCTGGCGTGCCTCGGCCGCGCGCTCCTCCGTGATGTCCGTGAGGGTCAGGACCCGCTGCTCCGCCGCGCCGTCGCGCACCTCGTGCAGCCGGAAGCGCAGCGCGCGCCCCCCGTGCTCGACCTCCCCGGCGTCCCCCTCGAGCCGCGCGCCCGGGAGCGCCGTCGCGAGCGCGGTCCCCGCGAGCGCGGCGGGCACCCGGCCGGTCAGCCCGCCGAACGCGCGGTTGGCGCGCAGGATGGAGTCGTCCCCGCGCAGGACGCAGACCGCGTCGTTCATCGCGTCGAACGTCGTGCGCCACTGCTCCGCGGCGACCCGGACCTCCTGCTCGGCCCGGCGCGCGCGCAGGAGCGCCCGCACCGTCGCGTCGAGCACCGGGGGCTCCACGGGCTGCGTGAGGTACGCGTCGGCTCCGCTGCCCAGGCCGCGGACCTGGAACTCCGACTCGAGGAACGTCGCGGAGAGCAGGAGGATGGGAACTCCCGCGGTGCGCGGGTCGGCCTTGAGGCGCCGGCAGACCTCGAAGCCGTCCATCCCGGGCATCTGCACGTCGAGGACGACGAGGTCCGGGACGAGCTCGGCGGCGGCGGCGAGCGTCGCGGGCCCGTCCGGCGCCTCCCGGACCCCGAAGCCGAAGCGGCGCAGCGCGACCGCGATGACGTAGCGGCCGATCTCGTCGTCGTCGGCCAGGAGGATGTCCGCGTCGCTCATCCCCGGACCCGTCCCGCGGCCCGGCCGAGCGCCTCGACGAGCCGCCCGGACGTGAGGCGCCCCTTCTCGAGGACCTCCGCGTCGAGCCGGTCGAACGCCGCGACCTCCGCCCGCCCGAGCGGACGGGACGAGCTGATGACCACGGGGATCGCCGCGGTGTCGGCCCGCCCGCGCAGCGCGGAGAGCACCGCCCCGCCGTCCATCGCGGGCAGCTCGAGGTCGAGCACGACGGCCGCGGGGACCTCCCGCCCGACGCACGCGAGCGCCTCCTCGCCGCTGGCCGCCTCCGTGATCCCCCAGCCCAGGGGCCGCAGGAGCGCGGCGACGACGTAGCGGGCCGGCTCCTCGTCGTCGACGACGAGCACGGGCCGGTCCCCGGGCACGAGGCCGGCGTGGCGGACGGGGAGGCGCAGGGTGAAGGTCGAGCCGCGGCCCGGGGTGCTGCGCACGCCGAGCTCCCCGCCGAGCAGGCCCGCGAGCTTGCGGGCCAGGGGGAGCCCGAGCCCCGTCCCCCGGCCGCCGCGTGCCGCCGCGCCGCCGACCTGCTGGAACTCGTCGAAGATGCGGTCCAGGTCCTCCGCGGCGATGCCCCGGCCCGTGTCGGCGACCTCGAGCACGACACCGCCGTCCTCCTCGCGCGCGCGCACGCGGACCTCCCCCTGCTCCGTGTGCCGCAGCGCGTTGGCCAGGAGGTTCGCGAGGACCCCGAGGACCTTCGCCCGGTCCGTGACCAGCGGGGGCAGGTCCTCGGGCGCCTCGAAGGCCAGGGTCACGCCGGGCCCGGCGACGGGGAGGAACTGGGCCCGCAGCAGCGCGTGGAGCTCGGCGATCCCGACCTCGCCGAGGTCCAGGTCGGCCCGGCCCGCCTCGATCTTCGCGATGTCCAGGAGGTCCCCGACGAGCTCGAGCTGCTGGGCGGCGAGGTCGCGGATGAAGGAGACCTGACGGCGCTGCTCCGGGTCCAGGCCGCCCTCGCGGGGCTCGCCCGGGTCCGTGATGAGGTCCGTGAGCGCCAGGATCGTGTTCAGGGGCGAGCGGAGCTCGTGCGAGAGGCCCGCGAGGTAGCTCGACTTGCGCTCGTCGGCCTGGCGCAGGCGGCCCGCCTGCTGGTCGAGCTCGTGGTGCAGCGCCACGACCCCCCGGTTGGTCTCGTCGAGCTCCCGGTTGACGCGCGAGCAGCTCGTCCTGGCGGATGCGCAGCTCGGCCAGCGCACGGAGGAGCTCCTGGTTCTGGCGCTCGAGCTCCTCGAGCGCATCGGCCGCGGTCCGCCGGCTCAGGCGGTCGCGCAGCGGCCCGAGGTCCGGCGGGGCCGGGTGGGGCAGGACCTTCCCGACGCTGACCGTGGTGCCCCCCGGGCCCGAGCGCAGCGCGAAGTCGTCCACGAGCCGCTGCACCCCCGGGAGCCCGCTCCCCGACCCGGCGCGGCCCCGCACGGCGGCCTCGGGGTCCGGGATGCCCGGCCCCTCGTCCGTGACCTCGCAGACGAGGCGGTCCCGGCCCGGCTCGGCCACCCCGAGCACGAGCCGGCCGCCGCGGGCGTAGCGGTGCGCGTTGCGGGCGAGCTCGGAGACCGCGGTGGCCACGCGGGTCTGGTCCTGCTCGTCGCACCCGAGCCCGGCCGCGGCCTCGCGGGCCAGGCGCCGCGCGGTCACGACGGCGTCCGGGTGGCCGAGCGCGACGACGGCCAGGAGCGCGACGGCGCTCACGCCGGCCCGCCCACGTGGACGACGAGGACCCCGGTGTCGTCGCGGCCCCGTTCCCCGTCGCGCACGACGCACGCCGCGACCAGCAGGGGGTCCTCGCGCAGGATGCCGGGGTGGTCGACGGGGTCCCAGCCGTCCCGGACGCCGTCCGTGTGCAGCACGATGCTGCTCCCGGGCGCGAGGGGGTAGACGACCTCCTGCATGCGCCGCACGTCCCGGCCGACGATGCCGTTGTGGTTCAGCATCGTCCGGCGCGCGCCCCCGCCCAGGACGAGGCCCGTGACGTTCCCCACCCCCGCGAAGCGCACCTGCCCGAGCCCGGGCTCGATCCGGGCGATCGCGACCGCCGCGCCCCGGGTCCGGTGGAGCTCCTCGTGGACGGCCTCGAGGAGCGCCCCGGGCTCCCCGTGCTCCCCGCGCTCGAGGCAGGCGACCGCGCTCAGCGCGGCCTCGGCGGCGTGCGGACCGTGGCCGAGGCCGTCGGCGAGGAGCACGAGCAGCGCGTCGCCGTCCTCCCGGGCCGCCCAGGCGTCGCCGCACGGGCCCGCGCCGCCCAGGGGCACGGTGAGCCCGTCGACCCGGAAGTGCTCGGGCCCGGCCCCCGGCGCGGGGCCGAGCCGCGCGGCGACGATCGTCCCGTCCTCCCGCGAGGAGCGCACCTCGACCCGGTCGGCCAGCCGGCGCACCGCGCCCAGGCCGGTCCCGGCGGTGCCGGCGGTGGAGAAGCCGTCGTCGAAGGCCCGGGGCACGTCGGGGATCCCCGGGCCGCCGTCCCAGGCCAGCAGCGTGAGGCTCCCGGGGGCCGCGCGGACCGCGAAGCTCCCGCCCCCCGCGTGGGAGACGAGGTTCGTCGCGAGCTCGCTGGCGACGATGAGCGCCTCGGAGGTCCGGTGGTCGTCGAGCCCCGCCGTGGTCGCGAGGGACCGGGTGGCGGTGCGGGCGGTGCCGATCGCGCTGCGGTCGGCGACGAGCACCCGGGCCGTGTCGCTCAGCGCCACCGGACCACCGTCACGCACGTCCCCGCGCCCGGGGCCGTCTCCACGTCGAACTCGTGGACCAGCCGCCGGGCCCCGCCCAGCCCGAGCCCGAGGCCCGAGCCCGTCGTCCACCCGTCCTGCAGCGCCGCCCCGACGTCCGGGATGCCCTTCCCCGCGTCGGTGAAGGCGGCGCGGACGCCGACGCGGCCCCCCGCGTGCACGACCGCGGCCGCCATGGAGCCGCCGCCCCCGTGGATGACCGTGTTGCGGGCGAGCTCGCTGACCGCGGTCACCAGGCGGGTCTGGTCCACGAGCCCCAGCCCGGCGTCGACCGCCAGGCGCCGGACCAGCTGGCGCGCGCGGACGACGTCGTCGGGCGCGGCGAGCCCGACCTCGTCAGGCGCTCCCGGCAAGGCCGGGCGTCTCCCAGACCGCCGCGGACGCCGGCGCCAGCAGCTCCATGCCGCGCTCGATGGTCAGGGCCGTCCGCACGCCCTCGAGCTCGAGCCCGAGCTCCACGAGCGTGATGGCGACCGCGGGGCGCATGCCGACGACCACCGTGGCGGCGGCCAGCACCCGCCCGACCGCGGCGATGTCGGCGAGCGTGCGGCCGATGAACGAGTCCACGAGGTCGAGCGCCGAGATGTCGATGAGGACGCCGCTGGCCCCGTGGCCGACGATGTCGCGGGCGAGGTCCTCCTGCAGCGCGAGCGCCGTGCGGTCGTGCATGTCGACCTGGATCGAGACGAGCAGGAAGCGCCCGAGGCGCAGGATGGGGATGCGGGGCGCGCCGTCCACGCTCAGGCGCCCTTCGTGACCACGTAGCCCATGCGGTCGAACGCGCGCGCCAGGGCGTCCGCGAGCGTCGCGCGGGTCTCGACGGCGCTCAGGTCGAGCCCGAGCTGCACGATCGTCTGCGCGATCTGCGGCCGGATGCCGCTGATGATGCACTCCGCGCCCATGAGGCGGGCGGCCGCGACCGTCTTGAGCAGGTGCTGGGCGACGAGGGTGTCGACCGTCGAGACGCCCGTGATGTCGATGATCGCCATGGGGGAGTCCGTCTCGACGATGCGCTCGAGCAGGCTCTCCATGACGACCTGGGTGCGGGCGCTGTCCAGCGTGCCGATGAGCGGGACGCCGACGACCCCGGGCCAGAGCTTCACGACGGGGGTCGAGAGCTCGAGCATCTCGTCCTGCTGGCGGCGGATGACGGCCTCACGCGCGAGGAGGAAGACGTCCGTCGTGCGCAGGCCGAGCTCGTCGATGAGCTCCGTGGCGGCCCACAGCGCGTCCGCGAGCTGGTCGGGCCCCTGCGCGCGCTCGCGCAGCCGGCTGAAGAGCGGCTCCTTCAGCGAGAGGACGAAGAGCGCGGTCTCCGTCGCGGAGAACCCCGCGGCGGCGCGCGCCTGCCCGAGCTCCTCGATGAGGTCGTGCATGGGCTGCCACGCGGCGCCCGTGCGGTCGGGAGTGGCGGAGACGGCGGCCGTGAGCTCCCCGAGCAGGCGCTCGCAGTCCCGGTGCAGGTCCG
Organism: uncultured Solirubrobacteraceae bacterium; assembly: GCA_963844155.1. Classification (GTDB taxonomy): domain Bacteria; phylum Actinomycetota; class Thermoleophilia; order Solirubrobacterales; family Solirubrobacteraceae; genus Paraconexibacter. The sequence goes on along the minus strand of CAWJMY010000001.1, from coordinate 338,136 downwards.
CGTCCCCGATGTCCTGCCGCCGCCGGCGCAGGGTGCTGGCCAGGGTGGTCTCCCAGGCCGCCAGGAGGCCGCCCGGGTCGTCGGTCAGGGCGGCCGCGAGGAGCTCGGCTCCGGAGGGGGCGTCGGGCATGGGGCGACTCTACCGGCGGGTCCCGCCCGGCCCGCGCTCTCCGAGCGCCCGGCCCGCGGCGGCGCGGTCCTCCACGATGGTGATGATCCCGTCGACGGTCATCTCGAGCACCCGGCCGGGCGCGCCCGCCGCCGGGGCGACGACCACGAGCCGGGCGCCCCGGGCGTCGAGCGCGTTGTGGGCCTCGATGAGCCCGACCAGCCCCGTGGAGTCCATGAACGCGCAGCCCGTGAGGTCCACGAGGAGGTCGCCCCCGCCGCTCCGGGCGGCCTCGAGCTCCTCGCAGAAGCTCGCGGCGGACTCGAGGTCGATGGCCCCGGCGAGGACGTCGACCACCGTCAGCCCGTCGCCCCCGGTCATGCGCAGACGCAGGGGCTCGGGCGGTCCGGCGGCGTCGGGGGGGCCGCTCATGGGGCCGACCCTACCCCGCGGGGCCCGCGCCGGCGCCGGCTCAGGCCGGCTCGGGCCGTGCGGGACCGCGCGCGGCCTCGACCGGGCCGGGGGTGAGCGCGGCGGCCACCACCACGAGCGTGAGGGCCAGGACCCGCAGCGCGATGCCGACGTCGCCGTCGGGCAGGGGCTCGCCGAAGACGACGAGCCCCGAGAGGATCGTCGAGAGGTTCGCGGCCGCGCTGGTGACGGCGATGACCGGGACGGCGTCGCCGATCTGCAAGGAGCGCGCGCTGACCACCAGGCCGACGAGCGAGAGCCCGAGGATCGCCACCGCGAGGACGAGCACGACCCCGTAGCGGCCGTCCCCGAGCTGCCCCGTCGCGGCCTTGATCGTCACGTCCGAGGCGCCCCACTGCAGGCCCGCCGCGGCGGCGAGGTAGGCGCCCGCGAAGCGTGCGTGGCGCGGCCGGGTCGCCAGGCCCATGAGCGGCACGGAGGCCAGGGCGAGCCCACCCACGTAGAGCGCGAGGGTCCCCGTGGCGTAGTCCGAGTGCTTCGAGTCGCCCGTGTCGCCCAGGGTCGCGGCCAGGACGGCCAGCCCGAGCGCCGTGCAGGCGACCCCGACCCACTCCCGGGGGGTGACGGGGATGTGGAAGAGCTTCTCCGCGACGACGGTGAGCAGGACGAGGCCACCCGCGATCGTCGTCTGCACGAGGGTGATCGGCGCCAGCGCCAGCGCGCCCGTGTGCAGGAACCAGGAGCCCGTCGCCACGACGATCCCGAGCGTCCACCAGCGGTTGGAGAAGAGCGCGACGGTCGAGCGGACGGGGTGGCGGGCGTCGACGGGCGGGGCGTCGACGGCGCCCCGGTGCTTGAAGAGGAACCCGAGGATGGAGACGAACGCCGTCCCCACGGAGAGGGCGAGCCCGAGCTGGACGGAGAGGGGCATCAGCGGGCCCCCGCGCGCTCGGGGAGCCCGAGCAGACGGGCCGCGGCGTGGCCGAGCTCGTGCTCCGCGGCCAGCAGCTCGTCCGCGTCGAGCTGGGCGCCCGTCGCGTCGCTCGTGACCGCGAGCACCGCGCCGCAGCGCAGCCCGAGCTGCCGGGCGACCACGAGGAAGGCGGCGGTGGTCCGGTCGGCCAGCGGCGCCTCGAGGGTCGGCTCCCGCCCGAGGCGGTCGCGGCTGAGGACCACGGCGTCCCCGGCCAGTTCGAGGTCGGGCTGCACCTGGGTGGCCCCCGCGGCGACGCCGACGCCGTCCTGCGCGAGCGCGCGGCCGACGACCACGACCCGTCCGAGCGCCCCGGGCTCGTCGGCCCGGCAGGTCCCCGCGCGGACCGCCGTGCGCAGCCCGAGGGCCGCGAGGTCCTCGAGCACGGCGGCCGTGCTCGCCCCGCCGATCCCCGTCGCCTGGATCGTCAGGAGCTCCCCGTCGGCGGCGGTCCCCGTGTAGCCCCAGAGCCCGCGCGCGTGGTTGAACATGCGGGGCCCGTCGAGGAGGAGCTGCGCCAGCGCGAGCGCCCGGCCCGGGTCCCCGGGGAGCAGCGCGCGGGGGGCGAGCTCCGCCGTCGGGTGCAGGTGGATGGGCACGACCCCGCAGGGTAGTGTCGGCCCCATGGCCAAGAAGAAGGACGCGAAGAAGGACAAGGGCGCCAGCCGCACGGACACGGTGCGCAACGCCGTCGACCAGGCCTTCCAGGCCACGGCGCAGGCGACCGCGGACGCCGGGCAGCTCACCCGGGGGCGCGCGACGGAGATCGCCGACGAGCTCGTGGGGAACATCACGCGCCTGCGCGACGCGCTCGAGGACGCGCGCCCCGCCACGGCGGAGGACGTCAAGGCGCTGCGCGGGGAGCTCGAGGCGATGGGCCGCCGCATCGACGCGCTGGAGACCGCGCGTTCCGCCGGCGCCGCCACGGGTGGCGGCGGCGCGGCCGCGAAGCCCGCGCGCGCCACGCCCGCCCGGCGCCCCGCCGCGGCCAAGCCCACCGCGGCGAAGCCGAGCGCGCGGGCGAGCGCGAGCCGCACCGCCGCCTCCAAGCGCACCTCCGCGGCCGCCGCCGCCGCGAAGGCCCCGGCCAAGCCGAAGCCCGCGACGCCCGCGAAGGGCGGCACGACGGGCTCCCCGGCCCGCGCGACCCGCACCGCCTCCCCGAAGCCCACGGCGCGCAAGCCCGCCGCGAAGACCGGCACCGGCGGCTCCTGAGCCGCCCGGGGCCGGGCCGCCGCACACGGGTGCGGCGCCGCCCGGCATGATGGGTCCCATGGCCGCCCCCCGCTTCGCCTCCCCGGCGGAGTTCCGCTCCGTCATGGACCAGATCTTCGAGATGATGAGCACGGACGAGGTCATGGGCCCGAAGCTCCGGGACGCCGACGTCCCCCAGCGCTTCTCCTTCGACGACGTGGACCTCGTCGTGAACGTCCGCGCCGCCCGGGGCGACGAGGAGGGCAACCTGCACTGGGAGTGGAGCGACGACGTGGCCTGGGAGCCGCAGGTCCGCATGGAGATGTCCTCCGAGACCGCGAACACGTACTTCCAGGGCAAGGAGAACATCGCCATGGCGATCGCCCGCCGGCGCATCAAGACGGGCGGGGACGTGAAGGCGGCGCTCGAGATCCTGCCGATCACGAAGCCCGTGTTCGCCCGCTACTCCGCGCTCGTGGCGGCGGAGTACCCGCACCTGGCCGCCTGAGGGCCGATGGCGGCCCGCTTCACCACCCCGGAGGTCGCCAAGCGCGCGGGCGTGACCCCCGCGACGCTCAAGCGCTGGGTCCGTGCGGGGCTCGTCCCGGGCGCGGACGGGACGAGCTGGAGCCCCGCGGAGGCGGCGCACGCGCGGATCGTCGCGCGGCTGCGCCACCGGGGGCACACGCTCGAGGAGATCCGGGTGGCCACGGAGGAGGGGCGGCTCGCGTTCGGCTACGTCGAGGACCTCCTGCCCGGGGCGGACGGGGAGCGCTCGCTGGAGGAGGCCGCGCAGGAGACGGGGCTGGAGCCCGCGCTCATCGCGCGCATCTACGGGGCGCTCGGCTTCAACGCGAGCGGCCTGGAGTCCATGAGCGAGGACGACGTGCAGTTCCTGCGCTACGCGGCCGCGACGCTCGCGGCCGGGCTGCCGCTCATCGCGTTCCTGCAGCTCTGCCGGGTCTACGGCCAGGCCCTCGCGCAGATCGCCGACGCGGAGGTGCGCCTGCTGCACCTCTACGTGCACGAGCCGCTCATGCGCGAGGGGATGCCGGGCATGGAGGTCGCGGAGGAGATGGAGGGCCTCGCGCGCGAGCTCATGCCGCTCGCCTCGCCGATCATGGACCACGTCCACCAGCGCTACCTGCACCACTTCGTCGAGCAGGACGTCATCGGGCACATGGAGGTCGACCTCGACGGCACCCCGCTCGACCTCGGGCGCCTGCGCGTGGCGATCGCCTTCGCGGACCTCGCGGGCTACACGCGGCTGACGGAGGAGGAGGGCGAGGAGGAGGCCGTCGGCGCGGTGGAGCGCTTCGTCGAGGCGGTGGAGACGACGCTGCCCGACGACGCGCGGGTCATCAAGACGATCGGCGACGAGGTCATGGTGGTCGGCTCGGACGCGGCCGGCCTGGTCGACTGGGCGGTCGGGTTCCAGCAGCTGCACCCCGAGCGGCCCCTCCCGCGCATCGGGGTGCACTACGGGGAGACGCTCTACCGCGACGGGGACTACTACGGCCGGGAGGTGAACCTCGCCGCGCGGGTCGCGGCGCGCTCCGCGGGCGGCGAGGTCATCGTCACCCGGCCGCTCGTGGACCTCAGCGGCAGCCACCTCGAGTTCGAGCGCATCGGGGAGGTCCGCCTCAAGGGCTTCTCGGAGCCGACGGAGCTCTACCTCGCGCGGATGGCGTCCGAGGAGGAGGACTAGCCCTCAGAGCAGGGGCAGCACCCCGAGCGGCTCGGCGGCGATCGCCTCCGCGCCGGCGGCCTCGAGCTCCTCGCGGGTGCCGTAGCCCCAGGCCGCGCCGATGACCCGGAGCCCGTGGGCGTGGCCGCCCTCCACGTCGTGGTGGCGGTCCCCGACGAGCACCGCGCCCGCGCCCGTCGTGAGGCCGAGCGCCTCGAGGGCGCGGGCGACGGTCCCCGCCTTGGGCTCCAGCGCCGGCGGGACGGGCCCGCGGATCGTCGCGAAGGCGCCGTCGAGGCCGAGGTGCTCCAGGAGCGCGACCGCGAGGGGCTGCGCCTTGGAGGTCGCGACCCCGAGCAGGTGGCCCTCGCCCTGCAGGCGCTCCAGGAGCTTCGGGATCCCGGGGTACACGTGGGTCCCGTCGAGCATCGTCTCCGCGTAGCGCGCGCGGTAGGCCGCGACGACGTCGGCGACCTCGTCGACCCCGCGGCCCAGCAGCGCGGCCCAGGTCTCCTGCAGGGGCGGGCCGATGTTCGGGACGAGCTCGGCCTCGGGGCGCTCGGGCTCGCCCAGGGCGCGGAGCGTGCCGTTCGTCGCGGCGACGATCCCGGGGCGGGAGTCGACGAGGGTGCCGTCCAGGTCGAAGAGGACGGCGGTCGGCGCGCTCATTCCGTGCCGAACAGGCGGTCGCCCGCGTCGCCGAGGCCCGGGCGGATGTAGCCCCGCTCGTCGAGCTGGCGGTCCAGCGCCGCGACGACGATCGGGGGAGGTCGGGCATCGCGGCGCGGACGGCCGCGACCCCCTCGGGCGCGGCGACGAGGCAGACCAGGCGGAGGTCCGTCGCGCCGGCCTCCCGGAGGCGGGTGAGCGCGGCGATGGCCGAGCCGCCCGTGGCGAGCATGGGGTCCACGGCGAAGACCGTCGCCTCCCCGACGACGTCCGGCAGGGACTCGTAGTAGGCCTCGGGCTGGAGCGTCTCGTGGTTGCGGCGCATGCCGAGGTGGCCGATGGCGGCCTCGGGCACGAGGCGCAGGAAGCCGTCGACCATGCCGAGGCCCGCGCGGAGGATCGCGACGACCGCGATGGGCTTCGCGGGCCTCTGGGCGGCGGCGGGCTCGAGCGGGGTGAGGACGTGGAAGTCCTCGCGGCCGAGGTCCCGCGTCGCCTCGTAGGCGAGGATCGCCGCGGCCTCGCCGAGCGCGTGGCGGAACTGCTCCCGGGTCGTGTCCTTCGCGCGCAGGACCGCCACGTGGCGGGCCAGGAGCGGGTGGTCGACGACGGTGAGGCCTTCCATCGTGCGCGCCGACGCGCCCCGTCGCCGGTGCCGCGTGGCGCGTGCGGCCCGCTAGCGTCCCGGACGTGCCCGCCCCGCAGCGCAACGTCGAGCTCAAGGGCCGGGATCCCGACCCGGCGGCGACCCTCGCGGCGGCGCTCGCGGCCGGGGCCGCGGACCACGGCGTGCTGCGCCAGCGCGACACGTACTTCGCCGCGCGCGAGGGGCGCCTGAAGCTCCGGGAGCAGGAGCCGGGCGGCGCGCAGCTCATCGCCTACGAGCGCGCGGACGACGCGAGCGCCCGCCAGAGCGCCTACCACCTGGTCCCCGTCGCCGACCCCGCGGCGCTCACCGCCGCGCTCCATGCCGCGCTCGGGATCGACGTCGTCGTGGAGAAGGAGCGGCGGCTGCTCCTGCACGGCCGCACCCGCATCCACCTCGACGCGGTCGCGGGCCTCGGCTCCTGGGTCGAGCTCGAGGCCGTCGCCGACCCGGGCTCGGACCTCGGGGCGGAGCACGCGGAGGTCGCGGAGCTCCGCGCGGTGCTCGGCCTGACCGACGACCGCATCGTCGCGGAGGGCTACGCGGCGCTCCTGCTCGCCCAGGGCGCGGCGACCCGGCGCCTCGTGGAGCTCGCCCTCGCGGTGCGCCTGCGCGCCCACGCGCCCTACTCGCACTTCCTGGTCGGCGCCGCGGTCCGCGACGAGCGCGGGCGCCTGCACGCGGGGCCGAACGTCGAGAACGCCTCCTACCCCGAGGGCACCTGCGCGGAGACGAGCGCCCTCGGGGCGATGGTCGCCGCGGGCGGCTCGCGGGTCCACGAGGTCGCCGTCGTGGGCGACAGCGCGCTGACGACGCCGTGCGGCGGCTGCCGCCAGCGCCTCGCGGAGTTCGCCGGGCCCGACGTCCTCGTGCACCTCTGCGGCCCCGAGGGCATCCGCCGCACCGTGACCCTCGGCGACCTGCTCCCGCTCGGCTTCGGCGCCGGGGACCTCGAGGAGTCCGCGGCATGACCGACGCGGCGCGGGCCATCCGCGAGCGCACGGACCTCGTCCCCCGGGTCGGGATCGTCCTGGGCTCGGGCCTCGGCGCGATCGCCGACGCCGTCGAGGACGCCGTGACCTTCCCCTACGCGGAGCTCCCGGGCTTCCCGCAGGGCTCCGTCGCCGGCCACGCGCGGCAGCTCCACCTGGGGACGATCGCGAGCGTGCCCGTCGCCGTCCTCCAGGGCCGCGCCCACCTCTACGAGGGCGTGGCCCCGGCCGGAGTCGCCGTCCCGATCCGCACCCTGCGGGCGCTCGGCGCGGAGGTCCTGCTGCTCACGAACGCCGCGGGCTCGCTCGTCGCCGGGGTGGGGCCCGGGAAGCTCATGGCCCTCACGGACCACATCAACCTCATGGGGACGAACCCGCTCATCGGCCCGAACGACGAGGCGATCGGCCCGCGCTTCACCCCCATGGGGGCGACGTACGACCCCGGACTGCGCGACCGGCTCCACGCCGCCGCGCGCGCCGAGGGGATCGCGCTGGCCGAGGGGGTCTACCTCGCGGTCACCGGCCCGACCTTCGAGACCCCCGCGGAGATCCGCGCGTTCCGGGTCCTCGGCGCCGATGCCGTCGGCATGTCGACGGTCCCCGAGGCCATCGTCGCCGCGCACTGCGGGCTGCGGGTCGCCGCGGTCAGCTGCATCACGAACCTCGCGGAGGGCATGTCGGACGAGGTCCTCTCGCACGAAGGAACGCTCGCCGCGGCCGCAATCGGCGCGCAGGACCTCGCCCGCCTCGTCCCCCGCTTCCTCCAGGAGCTCCCCGCATGACGACCATCGATCCCGCACGCATCATCGGCCTGGTCGACTTGACCAGCCTGGACGAGGGGGACACGGACGAGGTCGTGAACGCGCTCTGCGATCGCGCCGTGACCGTCAAGGGTCCCGTGGCGGCGGTCTGCATCATGCCCGCGTTCGTCGCCCTGGCGGCCGAGCGGCTGGAGGGCACGGGGGTCCGGATCGCCACCGTCGCGAACTTCCCCGGGGGCGACCCGGACCCGGACCACGCCGCCCGCGAGGTCGCCGCGGCGGTCGACGAGGGGGCGGACGAGGTCGACGTCGTCGCCCCGTGGCGGGCGGCGCTCGACGGGGACTGGGGTGCGGTCTCGGCGCTCGTCGCCGCCTGCGCGGCCGAGTGCGAGCACCTGAAGGTCATCCTCGAGACGGGCCTGCACCCCGACCCGTCCAAGACGCGGATCATGGCCGAGCTCGCGCTGGAGAACGGCGCCTCGTTCCTCAAGACGTCCACGGGCAAGCGCGAGGTCGGGCGCGACGCTCGAGGCGACGCGGATCCTGCTCGGGGTCGCGGGCGCGCGCGCGGGCGTGAAGGCGGCGGGCGGCATCCGCACCGCCGCGGACGCCGCCGCCTACGTCGCGCTGGCGGACGAGCTGCAGGGCGCGGCGACCGCGGCGACGTTCCGGCTCGGCGCCTCCTCGCTGCTGGACGACCTGCTCGCGCCGTGATCCCGGACGTCCCGAAGGCGGAGCTCCACGTCCACCTCGAGGGGACGGCGAAGCCCGACTGATCCGGCGGATCGCGGCCCGCAACCGCGTCGAGCTCCCGGCGGGGCTCTTCGCGGACGAGCAGACCTTCGCCTGGGAGGACTTCCTCGACTTCCTCGGGACCTACGACCTGGCCGCGAGCGTCATCCGCACGGCGCAGGACTACCGCGACGTCGTCTTCGAGTACCTCTCGGACTGCGCGGCGGAGGGGGCGATCTACGTCGAGCTCATCTCCTCGCCGGACCATGCGCGGGCGGTCGGGCTCACGGAGGAGGAGCACCGCGCGGGCCTCTTCCAGGGCATCGACGACGCGCGGGACGCCCACGGGATCGAGGGGCGCATCCTCGTCTCCGTCGTGCGCAACTTCGGGGTGGAGGCCGCGGAGCGCACCGCCGCGGAGGCCGCCGCGATGCCGCACCCCTACGTGGTCGGCTTCACCATGGCCGGGGACGAGGCGGGCTTCCCGCCGCCCCCGTTCACCCGCGCGTACGCGCTCGCGCACGAGGCGGGCCTGGGCTGCACGGTCCACGCGGGGGAGTGGGCGGGCCCCGAGTCCGTCCGCCAGGCCCTCGCGCTGCCCGGCGTCACCCGCATCTCGCACGGGGTGCGGGCGGTCGAGGACCCGGAGCTCGTGCGCGAGCTCGCCGACCGGGGGATCGTCCTCGAGGTCTGCCCGACCTCGAACGTCGTCCTCGGGGTCTACCCCGACTTCGCCGGCCACCCGTTCGGGGTCCTGCGCGACGCCGGGGTCCCCGTCACGCTGGGCTCCGACGACCCCCCGTACTTCGGTGCGACGATCGGCGGGGAGTACGGGGTCGCGGCGGAGCGCTTCGGGCTCGGAGCCGACGAGCTGCTCGGGCTGACGGAAACCGCGCTCCTTGCGTCCTTCGCCGACGCGGGGACCCGCGATCGCCTGCTCCGGCGGGTCCGTTCCGCCGGACGGGCGCGGTAGGCTGCGCGCGCCGCCGGACCGGCCGGGTCACGGCGCCGGCAGCCTCCCACCCAAACGAAAGAAGGACCCCTGGTGCTCACCTCCCCCAAGCGCGTGGCCGCGCTCGGCTTCGCGCTCACGGCGCTCGTCGCCTCGGGCTGCGGCTCCGACGACGAAAGCGGCACGACCTCGTCCTCGGCCGGCACCGCGTCGACCGCGGCCGCCGCTCCCGCGGGCAAGAAGATCAAGGTCGGCCTCGTCACGGACATCGGCGGCCTGAACGACCGCTCGTTCAACGCCCTGGCCAACAAGGGCCTGCAGGACGCCAAGAGCCAGCTCGGCGTCGAGGGTCGCGTCATCACCTCGAAGTCGAACTCGGACTACGTCCCGAACCTCTCGACCGCTCGCCCAGCAGAAGTACGACCTCGTCATCGGCGTCGGCTTCCTCATGGCGGACGCCATGGGCACGGTCGCGAAGAAGTTCCCCGACGACGAACTTCGCGATCATCGACAACACGGGCGCGGCGCTGAAGGGCAAGCCCACGAACGTGCGCGGGCTCCTCTTCAAGGAGAACGAGGCGGGCTACCTCGCCGGCTTCCTCGCGGGCTCGTACGCGAAGGACAACGACATCACGACGATCTCGTCCGTCGGTGGCCAGAAGATCCCGCCGGTCGACGGCTACATCGCGGGCTACCAGGCCGGCGCGAAGGCGGCCGACCCGGAGATCAAGACGCTCAACGCGTACTCCCAGGACTTCGTCGACCAGGCGAAGTGCAAGGAGATCGCGCTCGACCAGATCCAGCGCGGCTCGGGGATCGTCTTCCAGGTCGCGGGCCAGTGCGGCCTCGGCGCGCTCGACGCGGCGAAGGAGAAGGGCAAGCTCGGCATCGGCGTCGACGCGGACCAGGGCTACCTCGGGGACTACATCCTCACCTCGGCGCAGAAGAAGATCGACGTCGCCGTGGTGGACACGATCAAGTCCGTCCAGGACGACGCCTTCAAGGGCAACGAGGACCAGACGTTCGACGCGAAGTCCGACGGCGTCGCCCTCGGCAAGGTCAACGCCGCCGGCGCGAAGTACCAGGCGGCCGTCGACGAGGTGAAGGCGAAGATCGCGGCCGGGGAGATCGACATCCCGTCCGAGGTCAAGTAGGAGCAGCCCCATGGCGGACCCCCGCCATGACGGTGGGGCCGCGGAGCTCGCCCTCGAGCTCCGCGGCATCACCAAGCGGTTCGGCGCCTTCACGGCGAACGACGCCATCGACTTCGAGCTGCGCAAGGGCGAGGTCCACGCGCTGCTCGGGGAGAACGGCGCCGGCAAGTCGACGCTCATGAACGTCGTCTACGGGCTGCTGCAGCCCGACGAGGGCGAGATCCTCGTCGAGGGTCAGCGCGTGCGACCGTCGGGGCCCGCGCGAGGCCATGGGGGCCGGGATCGGCATGGTCTTCCAGCACTTCATGCTCGTCCCGGTCATGACCGTGGCCGAGAACTTCGTCCTCGGGGCGGAGCCGCGGCGCCGGGGCCGGCTGCTCGACGAGGCGGCCGCGGTCGCCCGGGTGCGCGAGCTCTCGGAGCGCTACGGCCTCGCGCGTGGACCCGCACGCACGGGTCGCGGACATCACGGTGGGCCAGCAGCAGCGCGTGGAGATCCTGCGCGCGCTCGACCGCGGCGCGAAGGTCCTCGTCCTCGACGAGCCGACCGCCGTGCTCACCGCGCAGGAGACCCGGGAGCTCTTCAAGGTCCTCCGGGGGCTGCGCGAGCGCGGCACGTCCATCGTCTTCATCTCCCACAAGCTCAAGGAGCTCCTGGAGATCTCGGACCGCGTCACGGTGCTGCGGCGCGGCAAGCGCGTCGGGACCGTCGTGACCTCCGAGGTGGACGAGGCGGGCCTGGCGACCCTCATGGTCGGGCCGCGAGGTCCTCCTGCGCGTCGAGAAGGAGGCGCGGGCCCCGCAGGCGGGCGCCGACGGGCTCGAGGTGCGCGACCTCGTGGTGACCGACGACCGCGGCCTGCCCGCCGTCGACGGCGCCTCGTTCTCCGTGCGGGGCGGGGAGATCGTCGCCCTGGCCGGCATCGACGGCAACGGGCAGAGCGAGCTCATCGAGGCGATCACGGGGCTGCGGCCCGTGACGTCCGGCTCGATCCACGTCGGCGGGAAGGACGTCACCGGCGCACGGCGCCCGGGAGATGCTCGACGCCGGGCGTGGCCCACATCGCCGAGGACCGCCAGCGGCGCGGCCTCGTGCTCGACTTCACCCTCGCGGAGAACCTCGCCCTGCGCGAGTACCGCGGGGAGGCGCGCTTCGGCCTGCTCTCGCCCAAGCGCTTCGCCGCGCGCGCGAAGAAGCTCCTGGCCGAGTACGACGTCCGCGGCGGGCAGCCCGACACGCCCGGCACGGTCGCTCTCGGGCGGCAACCAGCAGAAGGTCGTCATCGCGCGGGAGATCGACGGGAACCCCGAGGTGCTCGTCGCGGCGCAGCCCACGCGCGGGCTCGACGTCGGCGCCATCGAGTTCGTCCACCGCCGCCTGGTCGCCGAGCGCGACGCGGGCCGCGCGGTCCTGCTCGTCTCGCTCGAGCTCGAGGAGGTCCTCGGCCTGGCGGACCGCATCCTCGTGATCTTCGACGGGCGGATCGTCGACGAGCTGCCGCCCGACGGTCACCGAGGAGGAGATCGGGCTGCGGATGGCCGGCGGCGGCGCGGCGCGCGGGGCCGCGGCGTGAGCGTGCCGACACCGCCCGCGGAGGCCGCGGGCCCGACGCTCGCCGGCCGCGTCTCGGGGTACTTCCGGGTCGGCGGGGTGCTGACCCCCGTCCTGACGGCGCTCCTGGCCTTCCTCATCGGCGGGCTGGTCGTGACGGTCACGGGCAAGAACCCGCTCACGACCTACCAGGCCTTCTACCAGGGCACGGGGCTCAGCTGGCTCCTGCCCTGGAGCGGCGACCGGGAGACGTCCTCGCTGAACCTCCAGCAGACGCTCATCCTCACGACGCCGCTGATCCTCGTCGGCTTCGCGGTCGCGTTCGCGTTCCGGGCCGGCCTGTTCAACATCGGCGGGCAGGGCCAGTACTCCGTCGGGGCGATCGTCGCGGTGTGGGTCGGGTCCTCGCTCGACGGGCTGCCGGGCCTCGTGCACATCGTCCTGGCGCTCGTGCTCGGCGCGCTCGCGGGCGGGCTGTGGGCCGGGATCGCGGGGCTCCTGCGGGCGACGGTCGGGGCCAACGAGGTGATCTCGACGATCATGCTCAACTACATCGCGCTCTGGATCGGCGTGTACCTCTTCGGCCTCGGCGGGCCGCTGCAGAACGACCAGGACCCGTCGCTGCCCGTCTCGAACGACATCGTCCAGAGCGCGCGGCTGCCCGTCTTCTGGGGCGATCCGGAGCTCCAGGGGCTGCACGTCGGGCTCTTCGTCGCGCTCGCCGCGGGCATCGTCTTCTGGGTCCTGCTCAACCGCTCCGTCAAGGGCTACGAGGCGCGGGCCGTGGGCTTCTCCCCCGACGCCGCGGCCTACGGCGGGATCAACGTCGGGCGGACCTACGTGACGGTCATGCTCACCTGCGGGGCCTTCGCCGGGCTGGCCGGGGCGCTCGACGTGCTCGGATGGCAGTTCCGGATCGCCACGAACGACATCTCGGGCTCCCAGATCGGGTTCCTCGGCATCGCCGTGGCGCTCCTCGGGCGCAACACGGTGGTCGGGACGATGCTCTCCGCGCTGCTCTTCGGCGCGCTGCTGCAGGGCACCAGCGTCCGCAACCTCGACCCCTCCGTCTTCGAGCCCGCGCTGGCCGGGAACCTCACGACGATCATCCAGGGGCTCGTCGTCCTCTTCGTCTCCGCGGACGTGCTCGTCGTCTACCTCTACCGCCTGCGCAGGCGCCGGCCGGCGCAGCCCGCCGAGCCGCCCGCGTCGGCGGCCGGAGCCCCGGTGTGAGCACGGCGCTGCAGGACGGCCTGCGCTCCCCGGGCGGGAGCGAGCGCGCGGCGACCGGTCCGCGCACGTACTCCCGCGCCAGGTGGCTCGGGATCCTCGGGATCGCGCTCGGCGTCGTCGCGTTCTTCGTCGCGATCCCGCCCCTGACGATCCGCACGGCGATCCCCTCGTGGGTGCTGTGCGTCGCCGCGGCCGCGCTCGGGGTCGTGGCGGTGCGGGCGGGGGAGCGCCGCGTGGGCTACGGCGCGCTCGTCGCCGCCGCCGTCGGCGCGCTCGGGGCCTACGGGGCCACGCGCTCGGGGGTCGGGAACCTGGAGGTCGTCGTCTCCTGGGGCGCGCTCGGCGCCTCCATGCTCCGCTACGCGACACCCCTGACCTTCGCGGCGCTCGGCGGCCTGGTCTCCGAGCGCTCCGGCGTCGTGAACATCGGGCTGGAGGGCGCGATCCTCATGGGGGCGTTCTTCGGCGCGCTCGGGGCGGACAAGACGGGCACGTGGTACCTCGGGCTGCTCATCGGCATCGCCTCGGGCGGGGTGCTCGGGCTCGTCCACGCCGATCTTCTGCGTCTCGCTGCGCGCGGACCAGATCGTCACGGGGACGGCGCTGAACTTCATCGCGCTCGGCCTCACGGGCTACCTCTACGTGGACACCTACGGGGACCAGGGGACGCCCGACGGCCTGCCGCAGATCCCCGACGTCTCCCTCCCGATCAAGTCCGTCCCGTTCTTCGGGGACATGCTCGGGACCCAGAACCTCATGGTCTGGCTCGGGCTGCTCTCCGTCCTGGCGGTCTTCGTCGTGGTCTTCAAGACGCCGCTCGGCCTGCGGCTGCGCAGCGTGGGGGAGAACCCGCGCGCGGCCGAGACCGTGGGCATCTCGGTCTACGCCGTGCGCTACTGGGCGGTCATCTGCTCGGGCGCCCTCGCGGCGGCGGGCGGCGCGTTCCTCTCCATCGGCTTCGTGAACTCCTTCACGCAGAACATGAGCGCGGGCCGCGGCTTCATCGCGCTCGCGGCGCTCATCTTCGGGCGCTGGCGGCCCGGCGGCGCGCTCGCCGCGACGCTGCTCTTCGGCGTCTCCAGCGCGCTCGCGCAGCGGCTGCCCGCGTTCAACGAGTCGACCGCGACGCTCCTGCAGGCCCTGCCCTACGTGCTGACGCTCATCGCGGTGGCCGGGGTGGTCGGCCGCTCCGTGCCGCCCGCGGCCGACGGGGTGCCGTACAAGAAGGGGGAGTAGCCCCGTGCTCGAGCGGGTCCGGGGGACCGGCCTGCTGCCCGCGGAGGCCCGGGTGGTCGTGCTGCTCTCGGGCGGCCGGGACTCCGTCTGCCTGCTCGGGATGGCCGCGCGGCTCTGCGCGGGGGTGGAGGCGGTCCACGTGAACTACGGGCTGCGCGGCGCGGCGGCCGACGCGGACGAGGCGCACTGCGCGGAGCTCTGCGACCGGCTCGGCGTGCCCCTCGCCGTCGAGCGGGTCTCGCGCCCGCGCGACGCGCCCGGGAACCTCCAGGCCTGGGCGCGCGACGTCCGCTACGCCGCGGGCGCCCGGCGCGCGGGGGCGTCCGACGCGCTGCTGGCCACGGGCCACACGGCGACGGACCAGGCCGAGACGGTCCTCTACCGCCTGGCCTCCTCGCCCGGCCGCCGCGCGCTGCTCGGGATGCCCGCGCGCTCGGGCCGCCTCGTGCGCCCGCTGCTGGTGCTCTCGCGGGAGGAGACCGCGGCCTGGTGCACCGCGGCGGGCCTGGCCTGGCGGGAGGACGAGACGAACGCCTCCGACGCCTACGCGCGCAACCGGGTGCGGTCGGGGCTCGTGCCGGCGCTGCGGGCGGTCGACCCGCGGGCGGAGGAGAACGTCCTGCGCACGGCGGAGCTCCTGCGCGACGAGGCGGAGGTGCTCGACGACGTCGTCGACACGGCGCTCGCCGGCCGCCAGTCCATCGCGCTCGCGCACCTCGAGGTCCTGCCCCGCGCGCTCGCGCGGCTCGTCGTCCGGCGGCTGGCCGAGGAGGCCACGGGCCGGCTGTGCCCGCGCGCGGCGGGCCGCCTGGACGACATCCTCGCCCTCGGCGCCCAGCGGCCCGAGGGCGGTCGGGGGCGCTGGACGTCGGCGACGGCGCCCGGGCCGAGGTCCGCGACGGGGTCCTGCGACTCGTGCCGACCCCACCGCTCGACCAGTCCGGGCGTCGCGGCGAGAGCCGGTAGCCTCCGCCGCGATGCGCGACAAGGCCATTGGGGACATCCTCGTCCAGCCCGACGCGCTCCGGCGCCGGGTGGAGGAGCTCGGGGCGCAGATCACGCGCGACTACGAGGGCAAGGACCTCCTGCTCGTCGGGGTCCTCAAGGGCGCGATCTTCTTCCTGGCCGACCTCATGCGCCACATCGAGGTCCCCTGCGACCTCGACTTCATGGCGGTCTCGAGCTACGGCTCGGCCACGGACTCGAGCGGCGTCGTGCGGATCCTCAAGGACCTCGACGCGCCGCTCGAGGGCCGCGACGTCCTCATCGTCGAGGACATCGTCGACTCGGGGCTCACCCTCCAGTACCTCCTGCGGAACCTCGGCGCGCGCAACCCGGCGTCGCTCGAGGTCTGCGCGCTGCTGACCAAGCCCGAGCGCCGCAAGGTGGAGCTCGACGCGCGCTACGTGGGCTTCGAGATCCCGGACCGCTTCGTCATCGGCTACGGCCTGGACTTCGCCGAGAAGCACCGCAACCTGCCCTACGTGGCGACCATGACGGACGAGGCCGTGGCGGCCGCGCAGGGCTCCTCGACGTAGGCCCGGAACGGGCGCCGGGGCCTCCATGCGCCGAAAAACCCACTGCTACGCTGGCTGATCCATGAGCCGCTTCTTCAAGAGCGCCGCCTTCCCGATCCTCATCGTGGTGGTGCTCGCCTTCTTCGCCCAGAAGCTGATCTCGCCGGGGACCACCGAGAAGTCCGTGAGCTACTCGGACTTCGTCACGCAGCTCGGCCAGGGCCGCGTGAAGACCGTCGAGCTGCGGACGAAGGACAGCACGGCGAAGGTCGAGACCGTCGACGACAAGCGCTACGAGGTCGGCTTCCTCGAGGGGGACGCCGCGAGCCGCCTGGAGACCCAGCTGGCCGACGCGAAGGCCGAGGGCAAGCTCCAGGAGTTCGACATCAAGGGCGCGCAGGACGAACGGCTGGGTCAGCGCGCTCACCTACCTGCTGCCGTTCCTGCTCTTCATCGGCCTGTGGATCTTCCTCATGAACTCCGTGCAGGGCGGCGGCTCGAAGGTCATGCAGTTCGGCAAGTCCAAGGCCAAGCGGCTCTCCGCCGACTCCCCGAAGATCACCTTCCGGGACGTCGCGGGCGCCGACGAGGCCGTCGAGGAGCTCCACGAGATCAAGGAGTTCCTCGAGAACCCGAAGAAGTTCCAGGCGCTCGGGGCCCGGATCCCGAAGGGCGTGCTGCTCTACGGGCCCCCCGGCACGGGCAAGACGCTGCTCGCGCGCGCCGTCGCCGGCGAGGCGGGCGTCCCGTTCTTCTCCATCTCGGGCTCGGACTTCGTCGAGATGTTCGTCGGGGTCGGTGCCTCCCGCGTGCGCGACCTCTTCGAGCAGGCCAAGCAGAACTCGCCCTGCATCATCTTCATGGACGAGATCGACGCCGTCGGCCGCCACCGCGGCGCCGGCATGGGCGGCGGGCACGACGAGCGCGAGCAGACGCTCAACCAGCTCCTGGTCGAGATGGACGGCTTCACCTCGACGGACAACATCATCATGATCGCGGCCACGAACCGGCCCGACATCCTCGACCCCGCGCTCCTGCGCCCGGGCCGCTTCGACCGCCAGATCGCCGTGGACCGCCCGGACCGCAAGGGCCGCGGGCGCATCCTCGACGTCCACACGCGCGGCAAGCCGCTGGCGAAGGAGATCGACACGGACACCCTCGCGGGCCAGACGCCGGGCTTCACGGGCGCGGACCTCGCGAACCTCGTCAACGAGGCGGCGCTGCTCTCCGCCCGCACGGGCAAGAAGGAGATCGGCCAGGGCGAGCTCGAGGAGGGGATCATGCGCGTGATCGCCGGTCCCGAGAAGAAGACGCGGGTGATGGGGGAGAAGGAGCGCCTCATCACGGCCTACCACGAGATGGGCCACGCGCTCGTCGGCCACTACCTCGAGCACTCCGACCCGGTCCACAAGATCTCCGTCGTCTCCCGCGGCCAGGCCCTGGGCTACACGATCTCCATGCCGCAGGAGGACAAGTTCCTCACCACGCGCGCGGAGCTCCAGGACTCCATCGCGATGACCCTCGGCGGTCGCGCGGCGGAGGAGATCGTCTTCAACGAGATCACCACGGGCGCCTCGAACGACCTCGAGAAGGTCACCGGGCACCGCGAAGCAGATGGTCATGCGCTTCGGCATGAGCGACAAGCTCGGCCTCCGCGTCTTCGGCCACGACCACGGCCAGCCCTTCCTGGGCCGCGAGTTCCAGACCGAGCCCGACTACTCCGACGAGATCGCCCGCGACATCGACGAGGAGATCCGCCGCATCGTCGAGTCCGCGCACCAGCGCGCGAAGCAGATCCTCGAGGACAACCGCCCGCTGCTCGACTCGATCTCCCTCCTGCTCCTGAAGCGCGAGACGATCGAGAAGGAGCAGTTCGAGGCGCTCGTCGCGGGCCGCACGGAGCTCGAGACCTTCGGCCCGGACGAGATCCCCGCCGCCGACGAGCCCCTCCCCGGCACCCCCGCGCCCGTCGAGCGCCCCGAGCGCGACGCACCCCCGCGCACCCTGCCGCGCCCGGGCCTCGCGGGCGCCGAGGCGCGCGCGCTCGACGCGCCCGAGAAGCCCGAGCTCGGCTGAGCCGCGCGCCTCGCGCGCGCGCCGCGCCTGCGCCTGCGGCGCGCGCCGGGCTCCCCTGGGCGCCCCGAGTCCCCGGCAGGGCGTTCGGATGTGAGCCCGCTCCGCGGGCTCACATCCGAACGGCCGACCGTTGCGCCAGCGTGGTCCCGCGGGATGGGCGTTCCGCGCGCCTCTCGCGCGTCCATTGCCACGAAGTGGCGTAGCGCCGTGACGCCGGGGACGTCGACGCTCCGGTCGTGCCCGCCCACCACCCGCTGTTCGACTTCGAGCCCGCTGAGCGGGCGCACCTCCGAACGCTCCCGCTCTGGCGCGGCGTCGTCGAGGCCGCGTCGCGCCGGGACGGCGTGCTCGACCACCGCCAGCTCCGGGCCCTCGGCCTGAGCGACTCTGCGATCAGCCGGCACATCGAGAGCGGCAGGCTCCATGTGCGCCACCGCGGCGTGTACGCGATCGGACGCCGCGACCTCACGCGGCGCGGCCGGCTCCGTGCGGCCCTCCTGCGGTACGGGCGCGGTGCAGCACTCAGCCATCTCACCGCGGCGGAGCGGCACGATCTCGTCGGCGGGCGTGAGCGGGTCGACGTGACGGTCGTGACCCGTCCCGACCGACCGTCGAAGCGCAGCGGCATCACGCTCCACTACACGCGCCGCTGGCTCGAAGGGGACGTCGTCTGGGTCGACGGCCTGCCGTGCACGAGCGTCGCCCGGACCCTGGCGGACCTCGCTGGAGCGCCTCGCCGCCGGGACTTCGTCCGCGCCTGGAACTGCGCGGACCAGCTCCTGCTCCTCGACGTGGGCGAGATCGGACGCGAGGTCCGCCGACGGCGCCCCGGCCATCGCGTGCTCCGCGAACGCCTCGAGCGCTACGACAAGGCGCCACCCACGGAATCGGTCCTCGAGGACGTGACGCTCGAGCTCTGCGAGCGCTTCGACCTCCCGCGCCCCGTGTGCCAGTGGCCCCTGGCGATCGAGGACCGCTCCGGGCGCGTCGACTTCACCTGGCCCGGCGTCGCCCTCGAGGTCGACGGGCGGAAGTGGCACGCGATCCAGGACGCCTTCGAGCGCGATCGCGAGCGGGACCTCCAGCTCCGCCAGGCCGGCTTCGACCCGCATCGCTACACCTGGCGGCAGATCAACGACAAGGCGCCGGCGGTCGCGGCGGCACTCCGCGCCGCGATCGCGCTCGGCGCCGCGCGAGCGCCAGGGGGTGCCGTTCGGAGTTGAGCCCCCTGGGCGGGCTCCGATCCGAACGCCGAGGCCCCGGCACCGCGGGAGGCCCGAGCGGCCCGGCCTGCCGTTCGGACGAGCGCCCGCTGAGCGGGCTCGAGTCCGAACGCCCGCCCCGGGGCGGCTCGGGGCTACGAGCCCTGCGCCGACCGTGCGCGCATGACCTCGCCCAGGCGCTCGTCGTCGTACTCCGTCGCCTCCGTGGTCGCCATGAAGTCCGCGACGACCGCGACGAAGCGGGTGGGGTCGTCGAGCATGGGGAAGTGGCCCGCGCCCGGGAAGACCTCGAGGCGGCTCGCGGGGAGCGCGTCGTGCGCGGCGTGACCGTGGCCGATCGGGATCACCGGGTCCTCGTCGCCCCAGACGAGCAGGACGGGGACCTCGGCCGCGAGGTAGAGGCGGTCGGCCGCGCTCACGCGCTGGCCCGCGGGCGAGGCGATGGAGCGGGCGGTGCGGACGAAGGCCGCGCGGCGCTCCGCGTCGCCGAGGGAGGCGACGCCGCCGGCGATCTCCTCGAGGTCCGCGCCCGGCCGCAGGCCGAGGCGCCCCGCGGCCCCGCCGAGGGCGGCGACGAAGCGCAGCACGGGCGGGGTCGTCGCCGCGCGGATGACGGCCTCGGCGCCCGGGAGCGTCGCGGCGCGGATGAGCAGCGAGACCTCCCGCCCCAGGCCGCCCGAGTCCACGAGCACGAGGCGCTCGACCCGCTCGGGGAACTGGTAGCTGAAGACCATCGCGACGCCGCCGCCGAGCGAGTGGCCGACGACCGTCACGCGCGGGAGGTCGAGGACCTGCAGGAGGTCGCGCAGGATGGAGGCGTGCGCGCCGAGCGAGTGGTCGCCGCGGTGGCGCTCCGAGGTGCCGTGGCCCGGGAGGTCCGGGGCGACGACCGTGAAGCCGGCCGCGGCGAGCGGTCGCATGACGGGCCGCCAGGAGGCGGAGGAGTTCGTGATCCCGTGGACGAGCAGCAGCACGGGGCCGCTGCCGAGCCGGCGGTAGGCCAGGCGCTTGCCGTGCAGGTCGACGACCTGCAGCGGGACCTCGTCGATGGCGTCGTAGGTGCCCATGGAGCACACCTACCCCGCGGCCCCGCGCCGGGGACGCCCCGCGGTGTGAGCTGGCCCACACCGCCTAGGCTCCGCCGGGTGAGCGAGCCGAGCTACCCGCAGCGCCCCTTCGCCGTTCCCGCCGACGCGACGGAGGTCGTGCTCGTCCGCCACGGCGCCTCCCAGGCGCACGTCCCGGGCGAGCGCTTCCCGACGATCGAGGGCGGCCACAGCGACCCGCCGCTCTCCCCCGAGGGCGAGCAGCAGGCCCGGCGCGTCGGTGCCCGCCTGGCCGCCGGGCCGCCGCCCCACGCGCTCTTCGTCACCCCCCTGCAGCGCACGGGGCAGACCGCGGCGCCGCTCATGGCCGCCACGGGCCTCGAGCCGACGGTCGTCCCCGAGCTGCGCGAGGTCCACCTCGGGGAGTGGGAGGGCGGCGAGCTGCGCGTCCGCCTCACCCACGGCGACCCGCTCATCGGCGAGCTCTTCGCCCAGGAGCGCTGGTCCGTCATCCCCGGCGCGGAGGACCAGGAGGCCTACGCCGCGCGGGTCGGCGCGGGGCTCGAGCGCGTCGTGGCGGCCGCCGGCCCCGGGACGAGCGTCGTCGCGGTGGTCCACGGCGGCGTCATCGGCGAGCTCTGCCGGCAGGCCACCGGCTCGCGCGGCTTCGCGTTCATCCACGCGGACAACTGCTCCATCACCCGCCTGGTCGTCTTCGCCGACGGCCGCCGCCTCCTGCGCTCCTTCAACGACACGAGCCACCTGCCGTGAGCTGGGAGGTCATGGGCATCGTCAACGTGACGCCCGACTCCTTCTCCGACGGCGGCCGCTGGCTCGCGCCCGCGGACGCCATCGCCCACGGGCAGCAGCTCCTCGCGGACGGCGCCGCCCTCGTCGACGTCGGCGGCGAGAGCACCCGCCCCGGCGCCGAGCCCGTCCCCGAGGCCCTGGAGCGCGAGCGCACGATCCCCGTCGTCGCCGCGCTCGCCGAAGCACGGCGCCCGCGTCTCCATCGACACGACGAAGCTCCGGGTCGCCGAGGCCGCGCTCGCCGCGGGCGCGGGCTACGTCAACGACGTCACCGCGTTCCGCGCCGACCCGGAGCTCGCCGGCCTGGTGGCGGACCGCCGCGCGGGCTGCTGCCTCATGCACATGCGCGGCGAGCCCCGCACGATGCAGGACGCCCCCCGCTACGACGACGTCGTCGACGACGTGAAGGCCTTCCTGCTCGAGCGCCTCGAGTTCGCCGTCGGCGAGGGGATCCGCGAGGAGCGCATCCAGCTCGACCCGGGCATCGGCTTCGGCAAGACGGGCGAGCACAACCTGCAGCTCCTGCACCGCCTCCCGGAGCTCGTCGCCCTCGGCTTCCCCGTGGTCGTCGGCGCCTCCCGCAAGGCGTTCATCGGGCGCCTCACGGGGCAGGAGGAGCCCGCCGCGCGGGTCCCCGGCACCCTGGCCGTGAACGTCCTCGCGCTCGCCGCGGGCGCCCGGATCTTCCGGGTCCACGACGTCCGCGAGCACGTCCAGGCGCTGACGGTGGCGGCTGCTACGTTGCGCGGCCATGGCTGACGACGACCTCCCGCTCGACCCCGACGACGACGATCTCGGGGCCGACGGCTGGGACGAGGACGAGGACTCCGCGCGGCACACGGAGGTCACGATCGAGATCTCCGGGCTCTCCCTCTACACCCACCACGGCGTGAGCGCCGCGGAGCGCGAGATCGGCCAGCGGCTCGTGCTCGACATCCGCCTCGAGGTGGGGGAGTGCGACGCGACCGTCACGGACATGGTCGACGACACCGTGGACTACGGCGAGGTCTGCAACACCGTCGCGCTCGTCGCCCAGCAGCGCAGCTACAAGACGCTCGAGCGCCTCTGCTCCGCGATCGCCGACCGCCTCCTGGACACCTACGAGGCCGAGGAGGTCTGGGTGAAGGCCGCGAAGCCGGAGCCCCCGATCGCCCTGCCCGTGCAGGAGGTCTCCGTCGAGGTCTGGCGCCAGGCCGCCGCGGACGAGTGACGCACCCCTTCGACGCCGCCACGGGGGTCGAGCGGGTCGCCGAGGGCCGCTGGGCGGCGACGATCGACGCGGGCTGGTTCGCCCCCATGGGCCCGAACGGCGGCTACCTGGCGAGCGTCGTGCTCCGCGCGCTCACCGCGGCGGTCGACGACCCGGCGCGCGCCCCGCGCAGCCTGAACCTCCACTACCTGCGCCCGCCCGTGGCGGGACCCGCCGAGATCGCGGTCACCGTCGAGCGCACGGGCCGCAGCCTCACGACCCTGAGCGCCCGCCTCGAGCAGGACGGCCGCCTCTGCGTCCTGGCCCTCGCCGCCTTCGCGGTCGACATGCCGAGCGCGGGGGAGTACGCGGGCGCACCGCCCGAGGCGCGGCCCTTCGCGGAGACCCGGCGGCCGGAGGTCCCCGAGGGCACGCCGCCCATCACCCGCCGGCTCGACGTCCGCCCGGCGATCGGCGGGCGGCTCTTCAGCGGGGAGGAGGCGCGCACGGGCGGCTGGCTCGGCTTCGACACGCCGCGCGCGGCCGACGCCCTGGCCTGCGCGACCTACGTCGACGCCTGGTGGCCCGCGCCGTTCGTGCGGCTCACGACCCCCATCGCCGCCCCGACGATCGACCTCTCCATCCACTTCCGCGTCCGCCTGCCCGTCGACGACGGGCCGGCGCCGGTCCTCGGTCTGTTCACGAGCCGCACCTCCGCCCAGGGCTTCTTCGAGGAGGACGCGGAGGTCTGGAGCCAGGACGGCGTGCTGCTCGCGCAGGGCCGGCAGCTCGCGCTGGCGCGACCGCTGACATGACCCCGGGCGTCCTCGCGCTCGGCGGGAACCTCGGGGACCGCCGCGCGACCCTCCAGGCCGCGGTCGACGCGCTCCCCGCCGCGGGCGTCACCCCGTTGCGCAGCTCGAGCACGTACGCCACCGCCGCGGTCGGCGGCCCGCCCGGCCAGCCCGACTACACCAACGCCTGCCTCACGATCGAGACCGACCTGCCGCCCCTGGCGCTGCTCGAGGCCTGCAAGGCGATCGAGCGCCGGCTCGGCCGCCCGGAGCCCGGCGAGCCCGGGTACGTCCACCACGGCCCGCGCCCCGTCGACCTCGACATCGTCCTGCTCGGCGACGCCGCCTTCGCCGACGAGCGCCTGACGATCCCGCACGCCGCCCTCACGCAGCGGCGCTTCGTGCTCATCCCGCTGCTCGAGCTCGACTTCGACGCGACCCTGCCGGACGGCACGCGGCTGGCCGACGCGCTCGCGGTGCTCCCCGTGGACGAGGACGTCCGCCGCGACGGGCCGCCGCTCAGCGTCCCGCGGCCAGCCCGCTGAGCAGCGCGCCGAGCGTCGCCTCGACCTCCGTCCGCGCGGAGGTCGGATCCGAGGCCCGCGTCACGTAGAGCGCCGCCTCGTCGAGGGCGCCGATGAGCACGTGGGCGAGCGGGCGGATCGGCAGCGGCGCGAGCTGGCCGGCCTCCATCGCGGCGGTGAGCGTCCCCTCGACGAGCCCGACGGCGTAGCGCATCCCGATCTCGCGGAAGCGCTCCCAGCCCAGGACCGCGGGGGCGTCGAGGAGCACGATGCGCTGGACCTCGGGCTCCGCGCAGGCGTCGAACCACGCGCCGACGCCGACCTGCAGCGCGGCGAGCGGGTCCGCCGGACCCGCGGCGGCGATCTGGTCCGCGATGCGGCCCGTGAGCTCGGCCTCCACCTGCTCGAAGACGGCGGCGAAGAGCTCCGTCTTGTCCGCGAACTGGTGGTAGAGCGCGCCACGCGAGACCCCGGCGCGGGCGACGACCTCCGGCGTGCCGACCTCCGCGTAGCCCCGCGCGCCGAAGAGCTCGCGCGCCGCGGCGACCAGCGCGCCGCGGGTGGCGGCGGTGCGATCGGCCTGGGTGCGACGCTTGTGTTCCATGCAGTCTGCCTGTAAGTTGCGTGCAGTCTGCACGCAACCCATCGAGGAGCCCCATCATGCCCTACGCGGAGCTGGCCCAGGGAACCATCCACTACGCGGACGACGGACCGCGCGACGCGCCGGTCGTCGTCCTCGTCCACGGTGCGCTGGTCGACGGCCGCCTGTGGCGCGAGGTCGTCCCGCTGCTCGCCCTCGAGCACCGGGTCGTCGTCCCCGACCTCCCGCTGGGCTGCCACCGCATCGGCCTGGCCCCGGGTGCGGACCGCACGCCGGAGGGGGTCGCCGACCTCCTCGCCGACCTGCTGGACCACCTGGAGCTCGAGGACGTCCTCATCGCGGGCAGCGACTCGGGCGGCGCGCTCACCCAGCTCCTGGTCACCCGGCGGCCCGAGCGCATCGGCCGCGTCGCGCTGGTCTCCTGCGACGCGTTCGGCAACTCCCCGCCCGGCCCGTTCGGGATCTTCCCGGCCGTGTGCCGCTTCCCGTCCGTGCTCCGCGCGGTGCTCCAGACGACCCGGTCGAAGCGGGCGCTCCGCCTCCCCCTCGGCTTCGGCTGGCTCGCGAAGCACGGCGTCCCGGAGGACCTGCTCGAGGACTGGGGGCGCCTCATGCGCGCGGGCGGCGCGCCCCTGCAGGACGTCGCCGCGTTCGGCCGGACGTTCCGGCCGGCCACGACGCTCGACGTGCTCCCCGCGCTCGAGCGCCTCGAGCTCCCGGTGCTCCTGCTGTGGGCGCGGGAGGACAAGCTCTTCCCGCCCGCCCACGCGGAGCGCTTCGCGGCGCTGCTGCCCGACGCGACCCTGCGCTGGGTCGAGGACTCCTACGCCTTCGTCATGCTCGACCAGCCCGGGGTGACCGCCCGCGAGCTGGCGGCCTTCGCTCAGGCGAAGACGGGGAGCTCCCCCGCCGGGATGGCGCCCGCGGGCAGCTGACCGCTCCAGACGGGGAACAGCGCGTCGGCCCACCGGCCGCAGGGCCGCGGGCCGATGATCGCCCGGAGGTCCTCCATCGTCATCAGGAGCTTGAGCGAGGGGGCGATCTGGAGGTCGGCGGCGTTCGGGCTCCCCGAGCCGCCGAGCGTCCCGTCCGCGAGCCAGTCGTCGACCTGCTGCAGCCAGCCCGGGAGGGCCTGCAGGTCGGCGGCGCGGGCCGCCTGCGAGGTCGCGTTGAGCTTGAGCTCGATGCGCCCGACGAGCGGGATGGCCGCCTTGAGCACCGGGGCCGGGAGCGGGAGCTGGGCGCCCTCGGAGAACGAGGGCGCGGCCCCCGCGTTGGCCAGGAGCGTCGGCCAGAGGATGCGGCGCGTGGCGGCCTGGAGGACGTCGTCGCCCCAGGCCTCGGCCTCCAGCACGCGCTCGCGCTCCCCGGGGTCGGCGGGCAGCAGCGCGGGCTCGGGCACGAGCTGGTCGAGGCGCCGCAGGATCGTCCGGGAGCCCGAGAGCTTCTCGCCCGTCTCGAGCTTGATGGCCGGCACCGTGCGCGTGCCGAACGCCACGCGCATGACCGCCGCGTGCATCGCGGGCGGGAGCTCGATCGCCTTGAAGGCGATCCCCTTGAGCTCGAGCGCCCGGGCGACCGTCGCGCAGGGGTGGGAGCCGTGGACGACGTAGAGCTTCGCGGGCATGGGCCGCAGGCTATCCGCGAGCCCGCCGCCGGATGCGGGACGATGGGGGCCGCATGCTCCTGGTCGTCGACGTCGGCAACACGCAGACCCACTTCGGGACCTACTCGGGGGACGAGCTCCTCGAGCACTGGCGCTTCGCGACCGTGCGGACCTCCACGGCCGACGAGCTCGGCGCGGCGCTCCGCGCGCTGCTCGAGCTCCGCGGGATCGGCCTGGCCGACCTCAACGGCTCCATCGTCGCCAGCTCCGTCCCGCAGCTCGAGCCCGAGTGGATCTCCATGGGGCGCCGCTACCTCGGGCACGAGATGCTGGCCGTCGGCCCCGGGCTGCGCACGGGGATGCCCATCCGCATCGACAACCCGCGCGAGCTCGGCGCGGACCGCCTCGCCGACGCCGTCGCGGCCTACGACCACGTCGGCGGGCCCGTCATCTCCGTCGACTTCGGGACCGCCGTCAACTACGACGTCGTCAGCGGCAAGGGGGAGTACCTGGGCGGGGTGATCACCCCGGGCGTGGCGATCTCGCTCGACGCGCTGACCACCCGCGGGGCACGCCTGCCGAAGATCGACCTCGTCCCCCCGCGCCACGCCATCGGCAAGGGAACGGTCGAGGCGATCCGCTCGGGCATCGTCTACGGCTACGCCGCGCAGGTCGACGGCCTCGTCGCCCGCATCAAGAAGGAGCTCGAGGGGGACGCCGCGGTGCTCGCGACGGGCGGCCTGGCCTCCGTCATCGCGCCCTACACCGCGACGATCGACACGATCGTCGAGGACCTGACGCTGCGCGGCCTGAAGCTCCTGCACGACCGCAACTCGGCCTGAGCGCGTGGCGCTCCCGACGCTCCCCGTCGCCCTGGCGCGCCGGCTGGCGCTCCACGCGCAGGGGCTCGCGACGCCGCCGCCCCGCGGCCGGGCGAGCCCCGCGGACGTCGCGGCGGTCGCCCGGCGCCTCGGTGCGCTCCAGCTCGACCCGATCTCCGCGGTCGCCCGCTCCCCGCTCCTGGTCCTGCACGCGCGCCTCGGCCCGGGCTTCGGGGAGGAGGCGCTCGACCGCGCGGTCTACGAGGAGCGCCGCTGCTTCGACTCCTGGGCGCACGACGCCTCGCTCGTGCCGGTCGAGGACCTCCCGCTCCACCGCTGGCAGCAGCGCCGCTGGCTCACCCGGCCGGCGAAGGGCCGCCGGGACCTGGCGGCCTGGATGGCGGCCAACGCCCGCTTCGCCGACGCGATCCTCGCCGACCTGCGCGAGCACGGCCCGCTGCTGGGCCAGGACCTCGAGGACCACTCGGCCGAGCCCTGGAGGTGGGGGTACTGGACCGACGAGGTCTCCTCGCGGCAGACCGTCGCGCGGATGCTGCAGCTCCTCTGGCTCACGGGGCGCATCGGCGTCGCGGGTCGCAAGGGGACCGCGAGGATGTGGGACCTCTTCGAGCGCTGCCTGCCGCCGGGCGCGCTGGAGGCCGCGGACGCCGCACCGCTGGGCGACCGCGAGGTGACGGAGGTCGCGGCGCGCCGGGCGCTCGGGATGCTCGGGGTCGCGAAGGCGACGCACATCACGAAGCACTTCACCCGTGGGCGCTACCCCGAGCTCCCGGCGGTGCTCGCGGACCTCACGGCCGCGGGGGAGCTGACCGCGGTGGGAGTCGAGGGCTGCAAGGGCACCTGGTACGCGCCGACGGCGCTCGCTCGACACCGCCGCGGAGCTCGCCGCCGGGCCGGCGCACGGTCGCGCTCTCGCCGTTCGACAACGTCCTCTGCGACCGCGCGCGGACCGCGGAGCTCTTCGGGTTCGACCACCGCCTGGAGATCTACACGCCCGCGGAGCAGCGCCGCTGGGGCTACTACGTCCTGCCGATCCTCCACGGGGAGCGCTTCGTCGCCCGGGCGGACCTCAAGCTCGACCGGGGCGCGCGGGTCCTCGACGTCCTCGCGCTGCACGAGGAGCCCGGCCGCCGCGCGCCCGGCGCGGTGCGGGAGGCGCTCGAGCGGCTCGCGGCCTGGCGCGGGGCTACCCTCGGGGACTGATGCGCCCCGGCCTCGACACCCCCTGGCAGCTCGGCGACCTCACGGTGCCGAACCGCGTCCTGCTCGCGCCGCTGGCCGGCATCGGCAACTGGTGCGTCCGCCTGCAGGCCAAGCGCTACGGCGCGGGGATGGCGGTCTCCGAGATGGTCTCGAGCTTCGCGATCCACCACGGCAACGAGAAGACGTGCACGGAGATGCTCCGGCTGCACCCCGAGGAGCGCGCGTCCGGCCCGGTCGCCCTGCAGCTCTTCGGCCAGGACCCCGAGGTCATGCGCTCCGCCGCCGCCCACGTCGCGGAGCACACGGACGTCGACGTCATCGACCTGAACATGGGCTGCCCCGTCCCGAAGGTCGCCAAGACGGGCGCGGGCGCAGCGATGCTCAAGGACCCGGACACCGCCGTGGCGGTCGCGAAGGCCGCCCGGGAGGGCTCGGGCCTCCCCGTCACCGTCAAGCTGCGCTCGGGTCTGGTCCCGGGGGACACCACGAGCGGGTACGAGCTCAGCCACCGCCTCGTCGACGAGGCCGGGGTCGCCGCGATCACGTTCCACCCGCGCTCGGCGAAGGTCCACCACAAGGGCGTCCCGGACTACGACCTCGCCGCGCGCCTGGTCGCGAGCCTGGGCGCCCCCGTGATCCTCACGGGCGGCCTGCACACCCGCGCGGACGTCGAGCGGGCCTACGAGCACACGGGTGCCGAGGCGGTCATGCTCGCCCGCGGCAGCCTGGGCAACCCCTGGCTCTTCGAGGAGGTCCTCGGCCTCCGCGACGCCGAGCCCACCGCGGACGACGTCCTCGACGAGCTCGACTGGGTCATGGACCGCACGGTCGAGCACCTCGGCGCGGACCGCGCGGGGCGCTTCCTGCGCAAGTTCTACCCCTGGTACGTCGACCGCCTCGGGGGCGACAAGACCCTGCAGGGAGCCCTGCAGCAGACGGACGACGTCGAGGCGGCTCGGGCCGTCCTGGCCGCGCGGCGCCCCGTCGCCGCGGCGTAGGAACGCGCGTCGGGGCGGGCGCTACACTCCCCCGCCGCCCGGCCCCCTCTGCTCCCGTCAGGACTCCTCGCCGCATGCCCAAGGACGTCATCCTCACCCCCGAAGGACTCGAGAAGCTCAAGGAGGAGCTCGAGGAGCTGTCGACGGTCCGCCGCCGCGAGGTCGCCGAGCGGATCAAGGAGGCGCGCGAGTTCGGGGACATCGCGGAGAACTCCGAGTACGACGACGCGAAGAACGAGCAGGCCATGCTCGAGACGCGGATCCTCGCGATCGAGGAGAACCTGCGCTCGGCCGTCGTCGTCGCGCCGGAGGACGTCCACACGGACGTCGTCGACGTCGGCTCGGCCGTCACCGTCGCCTTCGACGGCGGCAAGCCGCAGACGTTCACCATCGTCGGCTCGGCCGAGGCCGACCCGCCCCGCAAGCTCTCGAACGTCTCACCCGTCGGCAAGGCGCTCGTGGGCCACAAGAAGGGCGACGAGGTGAAGGTCAACCTCCCCAACGGCTCCACCCGCACGGCGAAGATCACGAAGATCGACGTCGGGCTGTAGGGAGCCCACCATCTCCGACGACCTGCTCGCGGTCCGGCGGGCGAAGCTCGAGCGCCTGCGCGCGGACGGCATCGACCCGTTCCCGCACAGCTACGAGGGCGTCACCCCGATCGGGGAGGTCCGCGCGACCCACGGGGGCCTCGAGCCGGGGACGGACACGGAGGCGACCTACCGCGTCGCCGGCCGCCTCCACGCCCGCCGGGGGCAGGGCAAGATGGCGTTCCTGGACCTCGACGACCGCTCGGGGCGCCTGCAGCTGCAGGCGAAGCTCGACGTCCTCGGTCAGGAGCAGATGGACCGGCTGCTCGAGCTCGACCTCGGCGACCTCCTCGGGATCGACGGGACGGTCTTCATGTCCCGCCGCGGGGAGCTCTCCCTGCGCGTGGACGCCTTCACCGTGCTGGCGAAGTCCCTGCGCCCGCCGCCCGAGAAGCACCACGGGCTGCAGGACACGGAGCAGCGCTTCCGGCGACGCGAGCTCGACCTCATCTCCAACGAGGAGGCGCGCGACCTCTTCATCACCCGGGCGAAGGTCATCACCGCCGTGCGCCGCGCGCTCGACGAGGACGGCTTCGTCGAGGTGGAGACCCCCGTGCTGCAGCCCCTCTACGGCGGCGCGCTGGCCCGGCCGTTCACGACCCACCACAACGCGCTGGGCCGCGACCTCTACCTCCGCATCGCCACGGAGCTCTACCTCAAGCGCCTGATCGTCGGGGGCCTCGAGCGGGTCTACGAGCTCGGGAAGGACTTCCGCAACGAGGGGGTCTCCTTCAAGCACAACCCCGAGTTCACGATGCTCGAGTGGTACGAGGCCTACGCGGACGTGCACTCCACGGCGGACCGCCTGGAGAAGCTCGTCGCGTCGGTCGCGCGGGCCGTCGGCCACGACGACCCCGAGGTCTCCTTCACGGAGCCCTGGCGCCGCACGACGCTCGCGCAGGCGATCCTCGACGAGTCGGGCGTGGACATCCTCGCCCACCGCGACGCGGGCTCCCTCGCCGCCGCGATCGGGGACCGCCTCCCGACGGAGGACCGCTCCTGGCCCCAGCTCGTCGACGACCTCCTCTCGAAGTTCGTCGAGCCCGAGCTGCAGCAGCCCACGTTCCTCTTCGACTACCCCGTGGAGCTCTCGCCCTTCGCGAAGGAGCACCGGGAGCACCCGGGGCTGACGGAGCGCTTCGAGATGTTCGCCTACGGGATGGAGCTCTCCAACGCGTTCACGGAGCTCAACGACCCCGACGTCCAGCGCGAGCGCTTCGAGGCGCAGGCGCGCTTCGGCGCGGAGGGCGACGAGGACACCCAGCCCTACGACGAGGGCTTCGTGCAGGCGCTCGAGCAGGGGATGCCGCCCACGGGCGGGCTCGGGCTGGGCATCGACCGCCTCGTGATGGCGATGACCGGCAAGCGCTCGATCCGCGAGGTCGTGCTCTTCCCCGCGATGCGCGACCAGGAGCCCTAGGGGACCAGCACCAGCTTGCCGCGAGCGTGGCCCTCCATCGCGTCGCGGACGACGTCGGCGACGTCGGCCAGGGGGAACTCGCGGGCGACGACGTCGAGCTTGCCCTCGGCGCACAGCGCGACGAGCTGCATCCGCGCCGCGTCGCGGACCTCCGTGCCCGGGTCGGCCCCCGGGGCCCCGCCGAGCGCCTTGATGCCGTCGCGGCCGGCCCGCTCGAAGCCCGCGATCGTCGCGATGCGCCCACGGTCGGCCACGAGCGCGAGCGACACGTCGAGCGCCTCGTCCGTGCCGACGCAGTCCAGGGCGACGTCGATCCCGTCGGGCGCGAGCTCGCGCACGCGGTCCTCGAGGCCGGGGCCGTACGTCGTGGGGAGCACGCCGAGCGCGCGGAGGTCGTCGTGGTTGGCCTCCCCGGCCGTCCCGACCACCGTCGCGCCGCGCTCGCGGGCGAGCTGCACGAGCAGCCGGCCGACGCCGCCGGCGGCCGCGTGGACGAGCACCGTGTCGCCGTCGCCGACCCCCGTCGCCTCCAGGAGGTGGACCGCGGTCGTGCCCGCGAGCATCAGCCCGCCCGCCTGCGCGAAGGAGAGCCCGTCCGGCTTGGGGACCAGCGCGTCGGCGGGGACGAGCAGCTCCGCGGCGTAGGCGCCCTGCGCCCGGTAGGCGATGACCTCGTCGCCCACCGTGATCGGCCCGGCCGGCCCGACGGCGTCCGCGCCGACCGCGAGCACGACGCCCGCGGCCTCGAAGCCGACCCGCTGCGGCAGGCTGGCCGGGTCCGCCCCCATGGCGCCGCCGAAGAGCTTCCAGTCGATGGGGTTGATGCCCGCGGCCCGCACCGCGATCGACGGCCTCGCCCGCGCCGGGCGACGGCGTGGGGCGCTCCTCGAGCGACAGGACCTCGGGTCCGCCGAAGGCGGTGGCGACGACGACGGGGGGCATGGCGCTGACGCTACCCGGTGGGCTGTCCCGGCCCGGCGCGGCGCCTCCTGGGGGAGGATGCGCTCATGGAGCCCGTGCACGGCAGCTGCCTCTGCGGCGGCGTCCGCTACGTCCTGACGGCGCCGTTCCGGCGCGCGAACCTCTGCCACTGCTCGCGCTGCCGCAAGCACTCGGGGGGCGCGGCGAGCGCGCAGGGCCGGGTGCCGCGCGAGGGCTTCGAGCTGCTCGCCGGCGCCGAGCTCCTCCGCGTGTTCGTCCCGCCGGGCGGCGGCATGGCGAAGGTCTTCTGCGGGGTCTGCGGCTCCGCGCTCTTCGGCGGCTCCTGGCCCGACGGGCCCGAGGTCTCCGTGCGCCTCGGGTGCCTCGACGACCCGCCGAGCACGCCGCCGCAGTTCCACTCCTTCTGGGCAGATCGTGCGGGCTGGGAGCCCGTCTGCGACGACGGGCTGCCGCGCTTCGACGGTCCACCCGAGCCCGGTTCGTTGCCGACGCGCCCGACTTGACAGTTCGTCATTGCGATCCGCTCCGGGGCAGGCGTAGTGTCGCGCCACGGTCAGAGCAGCACGACACAGGAGCACCTCCGCATGAGCGACGAAGTCCCCATCTCGGTCACGGTCAACGGGCAGGTCGAGCACGTGCGGGTGGAGCCGCGGCTGCTCCTGGTCCACATGCTGCGCGACGAGCTCGGCCTCACGGGCAGCCACGTGGGCTGCGACACGGGCAACTGCGGCGCCTGCACGGTCCACCTCGACGGGAGCTCGTGCAAGAGCTGCACGGTCCTCGCGGTGCAGGCCGACGGCGCGGAGGTCACGACCATCGAGGGCATGGGCACGGAGGGCGACCTGCACCCGCTGCAGGAGGGCTTCTGGGCCGAGCACGGGCTGCAGTGCGGCTACTGCACCCCCGGCATGATCATGGCCGCCGCCGACCTGCTCGAGCGCACGCCGAACCCCTCGGAAGAGGAGATCCGGCACGGCCTCGAGGGCAACCTCTGCCGCTGCACGGGCTACCACAACATCGTCAAGGCGGTCCAGCACGCGGCGACCGCGATGCAGAAGAGCGAGGTGTCGGCATGACGCTCATGGACGACCGCACCGGGGGCGCGCACGTCGGGCGCTCCATGCGGCGCAAGGAGGATCCGCGCCTCATCACGGGCCAGGCCACCTACGTCGACGACATCCACATCACGGGCCTGCTCCACGCGGCGATCGTCCGCTCCCCCGAGGCCCACGCGACGATCACGTCGATCGACACCTCCGCGGCGCTCGCCCGCGACGACGTCCACGCGGTCTACACGGGCGCGGACATGGAGGACCTCCTCGCGCCGCTGCCCATGGCCTGGGCGCCCGACGGCGTCGAGGTCCACAACCCGGCCCACTGGCCGCTCGCGCGCGGCGTCGTCAAGCACGTCGGCGACCCCGTCGCGATCGTCCTGGGCACGGACCGCTACGCGGTCATCGACGCGGCGGAGGAC
This sequence comes from uncultured Solirubrobacteraceae bacterium, assembly GCA_963844155.1. Taxonomy (GTDB): domain Bacteria; phylum Actinomycetota; class Thermoleophilia; order Solirubrobacterales; family Solirubrobacteraceae; genus Paraconexibacter. The sequence continues at coordinate 304,959 of CAWJMY010000001.1, read as the reverse complement.
GTGGTCGTCGAGTACGACCCGCTTCCCGTCGTCACGGACATCGAGCAGGCGCTCGAGGAGGGCCACGCGCTCGTCCACGAGGAGTTCGGGACGAACGAGGTCCACAAGTGGTCGCTCGGCGGCGGCGACATGGAGGCGGGCTTCGCGGCGGCCGACGTCATCGTCGAGCGCCGCATCGTCAACCACCGCGTCTCGGGCGCGCCCATCGAGCCCCGCGGGGTCCTGGCGGACTACCGCGCCGGGGCGATCACCGTCCACACCTCCACGCAGGTCCCGCACTTCGTCCGCCTCTTCATGGCGCTCATCCTCGGCATCAACGAGGAGAAGGTCCGGATCATCGCCCCGGAGGTCGGCGGCGGGTTCGGCGCGAAGCTCCAGGTCACGGGCGAGGAGATGCTCTGCGCCTGGGCCTCCCGCAAGACGGGCAAGCCCGTCAAGTGGATCGAGACGCGCTCGGAGCACATGGCCACCTGCCACCACGGCCGCGACCAGGTCGCCACGGTGCGCCTCGGGGCCAAGCGCGACGGCACGCTGACCGCCCTGCACGCGGACATCCTCGCGGACATGGGGGCCTACCTCATGCTGCTCACGCCGACGATCCCCGCGCTCGGGGCGTTCGTCATGGGCGGGGTCTACGACATCCCGGCGATCACGACGGACATCACGGGCGTCTTCACGAACAAGTGCGCGACGGACGCGATCCGCGGCGCCGGCCGGCCCGAGGCCACCCACATGATCGAGGTGGTCATGGACCAGCTCGCGGACGAGCTCGGGATGGACCGCCTGGAGCTGCGGCGCAAGAACTTCATCGCCGCGGACTCCTTCCCCCACGAGACCGCCCTGGGGATCGTCTACGACTCGGGCAACTACGCCGGGGCGCTCGACCTGCTCATGGAGAAGCTCGACCTCCCGGCGCTCGAGCGCGAGAAGGAGGAGCTCGCGGCCCAGGGGATCCGGCGCGGGATCGGCTACTCGACCTACACGGAGATCTGCGGCCTGGCGCCCTCGCGGGTCACGGGCCCGGCGGGCTTCGGCCTGCAGACGGGGCTGTGGGAGTCCGCGATCGTCCGGGTGACGGTCACGGGTGCCGTGACGGTCTACACGGGGACCTCGCCGCACGGCCAGGGCCACGAGACGACGATGGCGCAGGTCGTCGCCGACAAGCTCGGGGTCGATCCCGCGCAGGTCGAGATCATGCACGGGGACACGGGGACCGGGGCGATGGGCCTCGGCACCTACGGCTCGCGCACGACCGCCGTCGGCACGGAGTCCATCGCCCGGGCGGCGGACAAGGTCGCGACGAAGGCGCGGGCGATCGTCGCCCACGCGCTCGAGGCGGCGCCGGAGGACATCGAGCTGGCCGACGGGAAGTTCTCCGTGGCCGGCTCGCCCGACAAGGGCATGACGCTCGCGGAGGTCTCGGGCCTCGCGCACGTCCGGCCCGAGCTGCTCCCGGAGGACATGACCCCGGGGCTCGACGAGACGTCGTTCTACGACCCGAACAACTTCGTCTTCCCGTTCGGGGCGCACGCCTGCGTCGTCGACGTGGAGGAGGACACGGGCAAGGTCCGGGTGGTCCGCTACGTCGCGGTGGACGACTGCGGGCCGGCGATCAACCCGACGATCATCGACGGGCAGGTGCACGGCGGGATCGCGCAGGCGATCGGCCAGGCGCTCTACGAGCACGTCATGTACGACGAGGACGGCCAGCTCGTGACGGGCACGTTCGTCGACTACGCGCTGCCGACCGCCGCGGAGCTCCCGAGCTTCGAGACCGACCGGACCGAGACGCCGTCGCCCGTGAACTCCCTCGGGGTCAAGGGCATCGGCGAGGCGGGCACGATCGCGGCGTCGCCCGCGGTGGTCAACGCCGTCGTGGACGCGCTCAAGCCGCTCGGCGTGTCCTTCCTGAACATGCCGCTCTCCTCCGAGAGCGTGTGGAACGCGATCACCGAAGGGAGCCGGGCATGATCCCCGCCGAGTTCGACTACGTCGCGCCGGAGACGCTGCAGGAGGCGATCGCGGCGCGGACGGCGGGCGGGGAGGACGCGAAGTTCCTCGCGGGCGGCCACTCGCTGCTGCCGCTGATGAAGCTGCGGCTCGCGGCGCCGACGCTCCTCGTGGACCTGCGCAAGGTGCCGGGGCTGAGCGGGGTGACGCGCGAGAACGGCCACTGGCGGATCGGGGCGATGACCCGCCACGCGGTGCTCCAGGACAGCGCCGAGCTCGGGGCGATCTCGAGCGTCGCGGCGGGGATCGCGGACCAGCAGGTCCGCAACCGCGGGACGATCGGCGGCTCCCTGGCCCACGGCGACCCGGCCTCGGACCTCACCACGGCGTTCCTGGCCTACGAGGGGACGCTGACCGCGACGGGGCCGGACGGGCCGCGGGAGATCGCCGCCACGGAGTTCTTCGCGGACTACCTGACGACCGCGCTGAGCGAGGACGAGGTCATCACGGAGGTCCGGATGCCGCGCCTGGAGGGCTGGGGCCACGGCTACGAGAAGTTCACCCGCCGGGCGGAGGACTGGGCGATGGTCGGGGTCGTGGCGCTCGTGAAGAAGGGCGCGGACGGCTCGTGCGAGGACGTCCGGATCGCGATGACGAACATGGGCTCCACACCGCTGCGGGCGCGGGCGGCGGAGGAGGCGCTGCGGGGCAAGCCGCTCGACGCCGGCTCCATCGCCGAGGCCGCGGGCCATGCCGCGGACGGGACGGACCCGCCCGCGGACCGCAACGCCTCCGAGGCCTACAAGCGGCACCTCGCGCAGGTCATGACGCGCCGGGCCCTGACCGCGGCGGTCAAGTAGGCCGCATGGACGGCATCGACGCGGTCGGGGAGGCCCTGGCGACCCAGGGGTACCTCGCCGACCGCGCGCTGGCCACCTCCGTCTTCCTCGCGCGGGAGGTCGACCAGCCCCTGCTGCTCGAGGGCGAGGCGGGGGTCGGCAAGACGGAGGTCGCCCGGGCGCTGGCGGCCGCGACGGGGGCGGAGCTCATCCGCCTGCAGTGCCACGAGGGCATCGACGTCCACCACGCGCTCTACGACTGGGACCACCCGCGGCAGCTGCTCGCGCTGCGCGCCGCGGAGCACGGCGGCGAGGACGTCGACCTCTGGTCGGAGCGCTTCCTCCTGCGCCGGCCGCTCATGCAGGCGCTCGAGCACCCCGGGCCGGTCGTGCTCCTCATCGACGAGGTCGATCGCGCCGACGACGCGTTCGAGGCCTTCCTGCTCGAGCTGCTCTCGGACTTCGCGGTGACCGTGCCCGAGCTCGGCACGGTGCGGGCCCGGCAGCACCCGACGGTCGTCCTGACCTCCAACCGCACCCGGGAGCTGCACGACGCGCTCAAGCGCCGCTGCCTCTACCACTGGATCGACTACCCCGACCCCTCGCGGGAGCTCGCGATCCTCCAGGCGCGCGCGCCCGGGGTGCCGGACGCGATCGCGCGCCGGGTCGTCGCGGGCGTCGCGCGGCTGCGGGGCGAGGAGCTCTACAAGCTGCCGGGCGTGGGGGAGACCATCGCCTGGGCGCGCGCGCTCACCGCCCTGGGCGCCGACGCCGCGCCGGGCGACGCGCTCGGCACGGTCCTCAAGGTCCGCGAGGACCTCGACCGCGTCCGGGCGAGCGGGGTGCTCGAGGGTGTCTGACACGCCGGCGCAGAACCTGAACGTCGGTTCACCGCCAGGCGTTGGCGGTGAACCGACGTTCAGTGTCCCGGGGCGCGGCGGCGAGGTGGTCGCCGAGCGGCTCGTGGCGCTCGCGGGGGCGCTCAGGGTGCGCGGGGTGCGGGTCGGGAGCGGGGAGCTCGCGACGGCCGCGCGGGCGCTCGCGGCGGTCGACCCGGGGCGCCGGCGCGACGCGCGGCTCGCGCTGCGCACGGTCCTCTGTGCGCGCCGGGAGGACCTCGCGCGCTTCGACGAGGCCTTCGAGGAGGTCTTCGGCGGGGAGGTCGTCGAGCACCGGGAGGGCGTGGACCTGGGCGGGGGCGCCCGGCTCGCGCTGCCCCGCGTCGCGAACCCCGACGCGCCGCCCGCGCCGGCCCCCGACTCCCAGCCCGTCACGACGCCCGCCGCCGCGTCGGAGGTCGAGCTCCTGCACGAGAAGGACTTCGCGGCCTACTCCGACCGGGAGCGCCGGCTGGCCCGCGCGATCCTGCGCGAGCTCGTGCAGCACGGCCCGGAGCGCCGCGGCCGTCGCACGCGCCCCGTGGCGCGCGGCGGGACGCGCCCCGACCTCCCGCGGACCCTCCGCGCCTCCCTGCGCACGGGCGGCGAGCCCATCGCGATCGCCCGCCGCGGCCCCGTGGACGTCCCGCGCCCGCTCGTCCTCCTGCTCGACGTCAGCGGCTCCATGGCGCCCTACGCGCGGATGCTCATGCAGTACGCGCAGGCCGCGTCGGTCGCCCGCCGGCAGGTCGAGACGTTCGCGTTCGGCACCCGCCTGACCCGCGTCACGCTCGAGCTCCGCGACCGCGACCCCGACCGGGCGCTGGAGCGCGCGAGCGCCGCGGTGGCCGACTGGTCCGGCGGGACCCGGATCGGCGCCGCGCTCGGGGAGCTCTCGCGCACCCACGGTCGCCGGCTCGGCCGCGGCGCGGTCGTCGTCGTGCTCAGCGACGGGTGGGACCGCGGGGAGCCCGAGCTGCTCGCGACGGAGATGGCCCGCCTGCGCCGCTCGACCCACCGCACGATCTGGCTCAACCCGCTCAAGGCCACCCCGGGCTACGAGCCGCTCGCCCGCGGCATGGCCGCCGCGCTGCCGCACACGGACCACTTCCTGGCCGGGAACTCCCTGCGCTCCCTGGCCGAGCTCGCCCTGCTGCTGCGCGTGGGCCTCGAGGAGCCGCAGCGCCGGAGGGCCGCCGCGTGAGGGACGTCATCGGCCACCTCGACCGCTGGAGCGCCGCGGGCACGCCGACCGCCACCGCGACGGTCGTGACCGTCAAGCGCTCCGCGCCGCGCCCGCCCGGGGCGAAGATGGCCGTCGGCGCCGACGGCACCGTGCAGGGGATGGTGAGCGGGGGCTGCGTCGAGGGTGCGGTCGTCCTGGCGGCCGAGGAGGTGCTCGAGGGCGGTGCCCCGCGGCTGCTGCACTTCGGCTACGCGGACGAGGAGGCCTGGGAGGTCGGGCTGCCCTGCGGCGGGGAGATCGGCGTGTGGATCGACCGGGTCGAGGGCGGCCCGATGGCGCGCTTCGCGGCGCTGGCCCGCGACGGCGGCCGCGGCGCGCTCGTCACCCGCCTCGACGACGGGACGAAGCTCTGCGTCGAGGCGGGGGGCGCCCGCACCGGGAGCCTCGGCTCCCCCGGCCTCGACGCGGGCGCGGCCGCCGCGGCGGAGGAGCTCATGTGGGTCGAGCGCTCCGCCGAGCGCGACGTCGAGGGCGTGCCGCTCTTCGTCGACACGACCGCGCCGCCGCCGCGGCTGCTCATCGTGGGCGCCGTGGACCTCGCCGCCTCGCTCTGCCGCCTGGCGCGCGTCATGGGCTGGGAGCCGTCGGTCTGCGACCCCCGCGGCCGCTTCGCGACCCCCGAGCGCTTCCCCGAGGCCGAGCGCGTCGTCGCCGCCTGGCCCGAGAAGGCCTTCGCGGAGCTCGGCCCGATCGACCGCGGGACCTCCATCGCGATCCTCACCCACGACCCGAAGATCGACGACGCGGCGCTGCGCATCGCCCTGCGCTCCGACGCGGGCTACGTCGGCGCCATGGGCTCGCGCCGCATGCAGGCCACGCGCCGCGAGCGGCTGCTCGAGGGCGGGATCACGGAGGTGGAGCTCGAGCGCCTCGCGGGCCCGATCGGGCTCGACCTGGGCGCGCTCTCCGTGGAGGAGACCGCCCTGGCGGTCATCGCGGAGATCGTCGCGCTGCGCCGCGGCCGCGAGGGCGGGCGCCTCAAGCACGCCGCGGGCCGCATCCACGAGGTGGAGGCGTGAGCGCGGATCCGCGGATCGTCGGGATCCTGCTGGCCGCGGGCGCGGCGTCGCGCTTCGGCTCCCCCAAGCAGCTCGCGGAGCTCGACGGGCAGCCCCTCGTGCTCCACGCGCTGGACCGGCTGCTCTGCGTTCCGGCGCTGGCGGAGGTGCTCGTCGTCGTGGGCGCGCACGGCGACGAGGTCGCCGCCGTGGTCGAGGGGACGGGCTGGGAGGACGTGCGCGTCGTGCGCTGCCCGGACTGGGAGGACGGCCTCTCGGCCTCCCTGCGGGCCGGGGTGGCCGCGGCCGACGCGGCCGGCGCCGACGCGGTCCTGGTCCACCTCGCCGACCTCCCGCGGGTGACCCCGCAGGTCATCGCCGGGGTCCTGGACCACGCGCGCGACCGCGAGGGGGAGCTCGTCGGCGTCCCCGTCCGAGCGGTCTACGGCGGCGTCGACGGCCACCCGGCCGTGCTGCCCCGCTCCCTCTTCGGCGTGGTGGCGCACGCTCCGCGGCGACAAGGGCGCCGCGCCTGCTGCTGGCCGCGCCCACGACGATCCGCTTCGAGGCGGGCCACCTGGCCGACCCCACCGACGTCGACACCCCCGAACAGCTGGAGGCCCTGAGATGAAGCTCGATCAGACGTTCACCGTGCAGGCCGATCCCGACGTCGTGTGGGCGGCGCTGATCGACGTCATGCGCGTCGCCCCGAACCTCCCGGGTGCGGCGATCACCGAGGACGCGGGGGACGGGACGTTCAAGGGCGAGTTCAAGGTGAAGATCGGCCCGACCACCGCCGCCTACAACGGCGCGATGAAGATCGAGGAGCTCGACGAGGCCGGCCACGTCGCCACGATGAGCGCGCGGGGGACCGACAAGCGCGGCAACGGCGGCGCGACCGCGACCATCGTCTCCCGGGTCAGCCCGGACCCCGACGGGGGCGGCACCCGCGTCGACGTCGAGACGGACTTCTCCATCACGGGCAAGCTCGCGCGCTTCGGGCGGGGCGGCATGATCCAGGACGTCTCCAACCGGCTCCTGCGCGAGTTCGCCGCGAACCTCCAAGAGGACCTCGCGGGCGACGCGCCGGCCGCCGCGGGGGCCGGGACGACCGGGGACGCCGAAGCGGCCCAGGCAGCGGCGGCGGTCCTCGCGAGCGCCGGCGCCGACGCGTCGGGCCAGAGCGCTCCCGGCGCCGCGGACGAGGCGTCGGCGCCCGCCGCCACGGCCGGGGCCGCCACCCCGCCGCCACCCCCGCCGAAGCCGCGCGCGCCGCGCCCGCCGGCCGAGCCGCTCGACGGCGGGAACCTCGTCCTCGGGGTCCTCGGGGAGAAGCTGAAGGGGACCCTCCCGGCGTTCCTCGTCGGGGTCATCGTGGGCCTGCTCGCCGGCCGCCGCGGTGCCTGATCCCGACGGCCACCGGGGCCCCTCCGGACCCCTCCGTACGGGCCCACTCCGCTCCCCGGAGTTTGGACGACGGCCCGCCCCGGGGACCCGAAGGCCGTTGGTAGAGTGACCCATGGCCGATCGATTCGACCCGGATCACTCATCCAAAGCTCCCCGAGAGCCGAAGACTGAGTGGGACGGGCGCTTCGGCGACCCGCCAAACGTCTGAGACCTGAGACCAAGAACGACCCCACCGCTGGCACCCCGCCGGGTGCCGACAGGAAGGACCAGCAGTCATGTTCGAGCGATTCACCGAGCGCGCCCGTCAGGTCGTCGTCCTCGCGCAGGAGGAGGCGCGAACGCTCAAGCACAACTACATCGGGACGGAGCACATCCTCCTGGGTCTGTTGCGCGAGGAGGAGGGCCTCGCGGCCCGCGTCCTCGAGAGCCTGGACATCACCGTCGAGCGCGTGCGTGCGCAGGTCGTGCGCATCGTCGGCTCCGGCGAGGAGGTGACCTCCGGCCAGATCCCGTTCACCCCACGGGCCAAGAAGGTGCTGGAGCTCGCCCTGCGCGAGGCCCTGAGCCTCGGCCACAACTACATCGGCACGGAGCACATCCTGCTCGGCCTGGTCCGGGAGAACGAGGGCGTCGCGGCCCGCATCCTCCTCGACTTCGACGCCGACTCGGAGAAGATCCGCAACGAGGTCATCCGCATGCTGTCCGGTCCGGGCGGTCGCCGCTCGGGTGGCCAGTCGGGCTCCGGCGCGGGTGCGGGCTCCGGCTCGGGCGCCGCCGCGGGTGCCAGCGGCGAGGGCAAGAAGTCCTCCAAGCTGCTCGACCAGTTCGGCCGCAACCTCACGAAGCTCGCGGCGGAGGGCAAGCTCGACCCCGTCGTCGGCCGCGAGAACGAGGTGGAGCGGATCATGCAGATCCTCTCCCGCCGCACGAAGAACAACCCGATCCTCATCGGGGAGCCCGGCGTCGGCAAGACCGCCGTCGTCGAGGGCCTCGCCCAGCGCATCACGAACGCCGACGTGCCCGAGCTGCTGAAGGGCAAGCAGATCTACACGCTCGACCTCGCGGCCCTGGTCGCCGGCTCGAAGTACCGCGGCGAGTTCGAGGAGCGCCTCAAGAAGGTGATGAAGGAGATCACCCAGCGCGGCGACATCATCCTGTTCATCGACGAGATCCACAACCTCGTCGGGGCGGGTGCGGCGGAGGGCGCGATCGACGCGGCCTCCATCCTCAAGCCGGCGCTGGCCCGCGGCGAGCTGCAGACCATCGGCGCGACGACCCTGGACGAGTTCCGCAAGTACCTCGAGCGGGACTCCGCCCTCGAGCGGCGCTTCCAGCAGATCCGCGTGGAGCAGCCCTCCATCGACGAGACCGTGCAGATCCTCAAGGGCCTGCGCGACCGCTACGAGCAGCACCACAAGATCGAGATCACCGACGAGGCCCTCGAGGCGTCGGCGGAGCTCGCGGACCGCTACATCGCCGACCGGCAGCTGCCCGACAAGGCCATCGACCTCATCGACGAGGCCGCGTCGCGCATGCGCATCAAGTCCATGACCTCCCCGCCCGTGTACCGGGAGCTCGAGGAGGAGATCGAGGAGACCCGGCGCGCGAAGGAGAACGCGATCGAGTCGCAGGAGTTCGAGAAGGCCGCGAACCTCCGCGACCAGGAGCGCCAGCTCACGAACAAGAAGCGCGAGCTGGAGGAGCAGTGGGAGTCCGGCGAGGCGGAGGGCCAGGAGCGCCCGTCGATCGGCGAGGAGGAGATCGCCGACATCGTCTCCATGTGGACCGGCATCCCCGTCTTCAAGCTGACCGAGGCCGAGACGGCCAAGCTCATGCGCATGGAGGACGAGCTGCACAAGCGCGTCATCGGGCAGCACGCCGCCGTCGAGGTCATCTCGAAGGCGATCCGCCGCTCCCGTGCCGGGCTGAAGGACCCGAAGCGCCCGACGGGCTCCTTCGTGTTCCTCGGGCCGTCGGGCGTCGGCAAGACCGAGCTGGCCCGGACCCTCGCCGAGTTCCTCTTCGGCGAGGAGGACAACATGATCCGCATCGACATGTCGGAGTACATGGAGAAGCACGCCGTGTCCCGGCTGGTCGGCTCGCCCCCCGGCTACATCGGCTACGACGAGGGCGGCCAGCTCACCGAGGCGGTCCGGCGCAAGCCGTACTGCGTGCTCCTGCTCGACGAGATCGAGAAGGCGCACCCGGATGTCTTCAACATCCTGCTGCAGATCCTGGAGGACGGCCGGCTGACCGACTCCCAGGGCCGCACGGTGGACTTCCGCCACGCGATCGTGATCATGACCTCGAACATCGGTGCCTCGGAGATCGCGCGCAACACGCCGCTCGGCTTCTCCATCGGCGACGAGGACTCGGGCATGACCTACGACGACATGAAGGGCCGCGTCATGGGCGAGCTCAAGAAGGTCTTCCGGCCCGAGTTCCTCAACCGCATCGACGACGTCATCGTGTTCCACAAGCTGCAGAAGGACGAGATCAAGACGATCGTCGAACTCCTGCTGCGGCGGATCCGCGAGTCGCTCGCCGAGCGGGAGCTCCAGCTCGAGCTCACGGAGGAGGCCAAGGACCTCCTGGTCGACAAGGGCTGGGACCCGGCCATGGGCGCCCGGCCGCTGCGCCGCGCGATCCAGCGCTACATCGAGGATCCGCTCGCGGACTTCGTGCTGCGCGCCGAGCTGCCCGCGGGCGGCACGGTGATGGTCGACAAGAACCACACGCCGGAGGACGGGGAGCCCGAGGTCAGCCTCTCGATCATCCAGCCGAAGGTCCCGGCGGCGGTCGGCGGCGGCGACGCCCCGGCCGAGCTCGAGGCCGGCTCCGACGCGCCCGAGGCGGGCGCGGAGGACGGGGCGAAGGGCGAGTAGCCCCGCTCCACCCGAACGTCATCGAGGGCGGCCCACGGGCCGCCCTCGGTCGTTGTGTGCCCTTCGTCCTGCACGGCGCCCGCCCCATGCGGCAGGATGCTCCACATGGACGCAGATCGCCTGAAGGACATCCCGGTCTTCTCGGACCTCACGCCCGAGTCGGTGCGCACGATCGCGACGTTCGCGTCGGAGGTCTCGGTGCCCAAGGGGAAGGAGCTCGTCCGCGAGGGCGACTACTCCTACGACATGCTGGCCATCGAGGAGGGCACGGCGGAGGTGACCCGCGGCGGCGAGCACGTCGCCGACCTCGGCCCGGGCGACATCGTCGGGGAGGTCGGCGTGCTCGACAAGTCGCACGCGCAACGCGACGGTCACCGCGACGTCGCCCATGGTCCTCGTGACGCTCGACCGGTGGGACGTCAAGCGCCTGGCCAAGCAGTCGCCCGAGGTGCTCGAGCACCTCAAGGAGCTCATCGAGCAGCGCCGGGGCTAGACCTCGAGCGGGACCACGGTCCCGCGCCCGACGTCGACGAGGCCGCGGTCCGTGAGCTTCAGCTCGGGGATCACCGAGAGGGCGAGGAAGCTCAGCGCCATGACGGGCTCGGGCAGCCCGACCCCGAGGCCGCGCAGCTGGGCCTGGACGGCGTCGAGCTGCGCGGCGACCTGCTCGCCCGGCAGCTCGGACATCAGCCCGGCGACGGGGAGTGGGAGCTCCGCGAGGACCGTCCCGTCGCGCACGACGCAGACGCCGCCGCCGAGCTCGCCGAGGCGCGCGACGCAGGCGGCCATGTCCGCGTCGTCCGTGCCGACCACCACGACGTTGTGGGCGTCGTGGGCGACCGTCGAGGCGAACGCGCCCGCCTGCAGCCCGAAGCCCTTCACGAGCCCGACCCCGACGCGCCCCGTCGCGTGGTGGCGCTCGACCACCGCGATCTTCGCGTGGTCCCGCGCGGGGTCCGCGACGACCTGACCGTCCCGCACGCTCGCCTCCTCCTCGAGCGCCTCGGTGAGCAGCTGGCCGGGGACCAGGCCGATCACGCGGCACCGCAAAGGGGCCTGACCCCTTTCCGGTGCCGCGAGCGTCAACGCGCCATCCGCAAGCGGCACCGCGTTCATCGAGCGGGTCACCCAGGAGGGCGCGGGCGGCGCCTCGAACGGCTCCGCCACGCCGTCGCGGGCGACGACCCGGCCGCCGCTGACGACGATCGCGGCGCGGAAGTCCTCGAGGTCCTCCAGGACGACGAGGTCCGCTCGCGCGCCCGGGGCGATCAGGCCGCGGTCCGTGAGGCCGTGGCAGCGGGCGGGGTTCGTGCTCGCCGAGGAGCAGCACGTCCTCCGCCGGGACCCCCGCGGCCCGCGCGATGCGGCACATGTCGTCCATGTGGCCCGCGTCGCGCAGGTGCGTCGGCTCGCGGTCGTCCGTGCAGAAGGCGCACCAGTCCGGCCCGTGCTCGAGGACGAGCGGCAGGAGGTCGCGGAGGTTGCTCGCGTTGGAGGCCTCGCGGAGGAGCACCCAGAGCCCGCGGCGGCGCTTCTCGAGCGCCTCCTCGTAGGTCGTGGCCTCGTGGTCGGTCCCGATCCCCGCGGCGACGTAGGCGTCCAGCGCGCGGCCGAGGAGGCCCGGGGCGTGGCCGTCGGCCGGGCGTCCGCTGAGGATGAGCTTCGTGAGCTCCGCCGCGTCGCCGGCGACGACCGCCGGGAAGTTCATCATCTCCGCCACGCCGAGCATCCCGGGCGCGTGCGAGAGCTCCGCGACCTCCGCCGGGCTGAACGGGCGCTTCGGCGACTCGAGCGGGCTGGCGGGCACGCAGGCGGGGGCGTTGGCCCAGACGGACAGCGGGAGCCCCTGCGCGCTCTCCAGGAACCAGCGCACGCCGTCCGGGCCGAGGACGTTCGCGACCTCGTGCGGGTCCACGACGACCCCCGTGGTCCCCCGCGGCACGACCACCCGGGCGAACTCGGCCGGGGTGAGCTTCGAGGACTCGATGTGGACGTGCGCGTCGATGAACCCGGGCACGACGGGACGTCCACCGGCGTCGACGCGCTCCCCGCCGTCGAAGCGCCCCACCCCGGCGATCCTGCCCGCCGACGATCCCGACGTCGCCCTCGAGCCACTCGCGCGTCGGCGCGCAGAAGACGCGCCCGCCCTCGACGACGAGGTCCGGCTCGGCGTCCCCGCGGGCGACCGCCAGCAGCCGCTGCCTCCGCGGCAGCTCGTCGGCGAGGTGGGAGGCGGAGCGCATCCGGGCAGCCTCGCAGGCGTGTCCTACGATCCGGGCGTGCCCGAGCCGCAAGTCGTCATCAAGGTCCGCGACGACGGGCCCCTGAAGGTCACGGGGCCCGTCACGATCACGGACGCCGACGGCACGCCCTACGCCCTGCCCGACGGCCCGGTCGCGCTCTGCCGCTGCGGCCTGAGCCAGGACAAGCCCTTCTGCGACCGCGCGCACCGCGCGGGCGGCTTCGCCGACTGCGGCCGGGTGGAGGGGGCGTGAGCGACGAGGAGGTCCACCTCGGCACCCGCGCGGTCCACGCCGGGCTGCCCGCCGCGAGCCACGGCGAGCCGATCCTGCCCGGCCCGACGTTCGCCTCGGCCTTCCACCTCGCCGGCCCCGGCCTGCCCGAGGGCTACGGCCGCTACGCGCACCCGACGTACGCCCGCTTCGAGGAGGCGGTGGGCGCGCTGGAGGGCGGCGCCGCGCTCGTCTTCGGCTCGGGGATGGCGGCCACGAGCGCCGTCCTGCTCGCCGAGCTCGGCCCGGGGGACGTCCTCGTCGCGCCCGACGACGCCTACCCCGGCGTGCGCCGCATCGCCAGCGAGCACCTCGCCCCGCGGGGGATCGAGGTCCGCCTCGTCCCCAGCGACGCGGCCGCGTTCCGCGCGGCGCTGCGCGGCGCGACGCTGGTCTGGCTCGAGACGCCGTCGAACCCCGGCCTCGACGTCCTCGACATCGCCGGGCTGGCGCAGGAGTGCCACGCGGCCGGCGCGCGCCTGGTCGTCGACAACACGCTCGCCACGCCCTACCTGCAGCGGCCGCTCGAGCAGGGCGCGGACCTCGTCGTCGCCAGCGGGACGAAGGCGCTGACCGGCCACTCGGACCTCATCATCGGCTACGTCGCCGCCCCGGGGGCCGAGGCGCTCGCCCGCCTGCTCGACTTCCGCGGCCTCCACGGCGGGATCCCCGGACCCATGGAGGTCTGGCTCGCCCACCGCTCGCTCGCGACGCTCGGGGTGCGGGTCGACCGCCAGCAGGCCAACGCGCGCGCGCTCGTCGCGCTGCTCAGCGAGCGCATCGACGTCGTCCAGGACGTCCGCTGGCCCGGGATGGGCGGGGTGCTCTGCTTCACGCTGGCCTCCGAGGAGCGCGCGGAGGCGTTCCTGACGGCCTGCGCGCTGGTGGCCGACGCGACGTCCTTCGGCGGGGTGCACGCGACCGCGGAACGCCGTGCGCGGTGGGGGACCGACGACGTGGCCCCGGGCTTCATCCGCTTCTCCTGCGGGATCGAGGACACGGCGGACCTCGTGGCCGACGTGGCCCGCGCGCTCGACGCCTGACGCGACCAGTCCGGGTTGCGCGGGCGCCCGGATGGAGAAGCCCCTCCCATGAGCAAGACCATCGTCATCACGGGGGCCAGCGCCGGCCTCGGCCGCGCCGCCGCCCACGCCTTCGGCGCGCGCGGGGATCGCGTCGCGCTCCTCGCCCGGGGGCAGAAGGGCCTCGCGGCCGCCGCCGCGGAGGTCATCGCCCAGGGCGGGCAGGCGCTCGCGGTCCCCTGCGACGTCAGCGACGACGCCGCCGTCGAGGCCGCCGCGACGGAGATCGAGGCGCAGCTCGGGCCCATCGACGTCTGGGTGAACAACGCGATGGTCGGCTCCCTCTCGCGCTTCCAGGACATGGAGCCCGAGGAGTACGACCAGATCACCCGGATCACCTACCTCGGCGTCGTCAACGGGACGCGCGCGGCGCTCAAGCGCTTCGTGCCCCGCGACCGGGGCGTCGTCGTCCAGGTCGGCTCCTCCCTGGCCTACCGCGGCATCCCGCTCCAGGCCGGCTACTGCGGGGCCAAGCACGCGATCCAGGGCTTCACGGAGTCCGTGCGCTGCGAGCTGCTCGCGGACGGGTCGAAGGTCCACCTGACCATGGTGCAGATGCCCGCCCTGAACACCCCCCAGTTCTCCCAGGTCCGCAACCGCCTGCCCCAGCACCCCATGCCGGTGCCGCCCGTCTACGAGCCCGAGGTGGGGGCGGACGCGATCGTCTGGGCCAGCGAGCACAAGCGCCGCGAGGTCTGGGTCGGCGCCTCGACCCCCGCCGTGATCATGGGCAACGCGCTCCTGCCGACCGCGGGCGACCACTTCCTCGCCGTCACGGGCATGGCGGGCCAGCAGGCCGACATGGCGCCCGACCCGGGGCCGGACTACCTCTTCGCGCCGCGGGACGAGGACATGGGCACCCGCGGGGCGTTCTCCGACGTCGCCAAGACGAGCTCGAAGCAGCTCCAGCTCACGAAGGTCATGCCGGACTGGGCGGCCGGGATGCTCTCCGCCGCGGCCGGCCAGGCGTTCGGGAAGCTGCAGAACCGCCTGGGCGGGTGACCGCGCAGGAGCTCGCCGCCGCGGTCGGCGGGGAGCTCCTGCGGCCCGGGAGCGGCGGGCCGCTGCGCGTCGTGGCCGTCGCGCTCGAAGGGGTGGCGGACGTGCCGGGAGCCGACGCGCTGGTGCTCCACCGCTCGCACGGGCTCCGGGAGACCCGTCCCGGCCTCGCGGTGGTCGGCACCCACGACTGGTTCGACGCGCAGCTGCCGGCCTGGCTCGCGGCGGCGCTCGGGATCACGGCGCCGGCGCTTCTGGACGGGGATCCGCGGGTGCTGGTGGGCGAGAGCCCTTCGGACGGCGTGGTCGCCGTAGCCGGGGCCATGACCGACGCGCTGGTGCGCGCTGCGGCGGCGGCCGGCGCCGGGCTCTACGTCACGGGTGCCTGGCGCGCGCCGGGGAGCGCCGCGGTGGCCGAGACGGGCATCGACGTCCTCGCGGTGGGCCACGCGGCCTGGGAGGCCTGGGGCCTCGAGGAGCTCCGCACGCGCCTCGCGGACCGGTGGCCGGACGTGCGCTTCAGCACCGTGTGACCGCTTCCGCGCGGACGCGCGCGGAAGGTGCGCGGGCGTGTGACGGAACGCGCTTGGCGTCCGATCCGGCGCCTAGGGTCCCTCACCCCATGGCCCGCCCCACCACCACCTACGTCTGCTCGGAGTGCGGCCAGCAGGAGCCGCGCTGGATGGGGCAGTGCCCGGGCTGCAACGCCTGGAGCACGCTCGTCGAGGAGCGGGTGAGCCCGGCGGTGTCCGGGCGCGGCGGCGGGACGGGGAAGGCCGCGGGCGCCGGTCGCGCGGCGGCGGCGCGGGTCGTGCCGCTCCGCGAGGTCCAGGCGGCCCGCGTGCCGCGCCTGCACACGGGGATCGGGGAGCTCGACCGGGTCCTGGGCGGTGGGATCGTCCCGGGGTCGCTCGTGCTCCTCGGGGGCTCGCCCGGCATCGGCAAGTCGACCCTCACGAACATGGCCATGGGCCATCTCGCGGCGGCCGGCCGCACGACCCTCTACGTCTCCGGGGAGGAGTCCGCCCAGCAGATCCGCCTGCGCGCGGAGCGCCTCGAGAGCCCGGCGTGCCGGGCGCTCGACGTCCCCGTCCTGGCCGAGACGGACCTCGAGACGGTCCTGGCCACGATGGAGGCGCTCAAGCCCGACGTCATGGTCGTCGACTCCGTCCAGACCCTCCACGCCGCGGAGCTCAGCGGGGCGCCGGGCTCCGTCGGGCAGGTGCGGGAGGTCGCCGCGCGGATCATGCAGGTCGCGAAGGCCTCCTCGGTCGCCGTCGTCCTCGTCGGCCACGTCACGAAGGAGGGCTCCCTCGCCGGCCCGCGGGTGCTCGAGCACCTCGTGGACTGCGTCCTGCAGTTCGAGGGGGAGCGGGAGCGGACCTACCGGACCCTGCGCGCGCTGAAGAACCGCTTCGGCTCGACGAACGAGGCCGGGGTCTTCGAGATGCGCTCGGACGGGCTGGTCGAGGTCCTCGACGCGAGCGCCCGCTTCGTCGGCGAGGCGACCCGCAAGCCCGGCTCCGTCGTCCTGGCCTCCATGGAGGGGACCCGGCCGCTGCTGGTGGAGGTCCAGGCGCTCGTCTCGCCCTCGGAGCTCGTGCCGCCGCGCCGCGTGTGCAACGGCATCGACCGCAACCGCCTGGCGCTCGTCCTCGCCGTCCTCGGCCGCCACGCGGGCATCGGCGTCGGGACCGCGGACGTCTTCGTGAACGTCGTGGGCGGCGTGCGCATCGACGAGCCGGGCGCGGACCTCGCGGTCGCCCTGGCCGTGGCGAGCGCGCAGAAGGGCGTGACCCTCGGCGGGGACGGCGCCGCGCTGCCCGTCGCGGCCTTCGGCGAGGTGGGGCTCACGGGCGAGCTGCGCTCCGTCGGGCCACGCGGAGCGCCGCCTCGAGGAGGCGAAGAAGTTCGGCCTGCGCTCCGTCGTGCACCCCGCGACGGCCCCGACGCTCCGCGAGGCGCTCAAGCGCGCGTTCGCGGGCAGCGGCGGCGGCGCGGGGCGCGCCGCGGCCTGAGCGCTGGGCGGGCGGGCGCTCGAGCCGTGCTTCGCGGGGCGGGGCCGACGCCCTGCCTGCTGCTGCCGGGCGGGGCCACGAGCCCGCTCACGCAGCAGTGAGCGCGGTCGAGTTCTCGCAGGGCGAGAACGAGACAACGCTCGCCACGCCACGCCCGGCGCCGCAGGCCGCGCCGCGGGCCACGCGCGCCCCTCCGGACCTCACGCCGCGGCGCCGCTCAGACCGCGCGGGCGGCGACGATGACGACGTCGTCGGCGGGGCGGCCCACCTGGGCGCGGACCGCGGCGGCCTGGAGGCGGGAGGCGATCTCCTCGAGGCCGGCGCCGGCGCAGCGCGCGAGCTCGCGGTGGAGGGCCTCGCCGCTGAGCGGGCCGCCGTCGTCGCCGGCCGAGACGCCGTCCGTGAAGGCGACGAAGGTGTCCCCCGGGGCCAGGAGCCCCTCGACGGGGCGCAGGTCGAGCTCCTCGCGCCACCCGAGGATCGTCCCGCGGTCGCCGAGCACCTCCACCTCGCCGTTGGCCCGCAGCACCCGCGGCGCGGGGTGCCCGGCGCAGACGACCTCCGTGTGCACGCCGTCCGGGCCGGGCTCGAAGGTCGCGAGCGCCACCGTCGCGTAGCGGCCGCGCTCCCGGCGCTCGTTGAGCAGCGTCCGGTTGAGCACCTCGAGCACGCTCGCGGGCTCCTGCTCGTAGCCCCACGCGGTCCGCAGCGTGTGGCGGCAGAGCCCCGTGAGCGCCGCGGCCGGGGCGCCCTTGCCCGTCACGTCGCCCACGGCGAGGGCGGCGGCGCCCGAGTCGAGGTGCAGGACGTCGTAGAAGTCGCCGCCGATGTCGATCGCGGCGTCCGCCGGGCGGTAGCGCGTCACGAGCTCCAGGCCCGCGACCTCGGGCAGGCGGTCGGGCAGGAAGCTCGCCTGGAGCACCCGGGCCACCTCGACCTGCTGCTCGTAGAGCCGCGCGTTGTCCAGCGCGAGCGCCGCGCGGCCCGCGAGGTCCTGCGCGAGCGCGAGCTCGTCGATCCCGTAGACGCGCTGCTGGTCGAGCGACGCCACGACGAGCACGCCGATGGAGCGGCCGCGGGCGCGCAGCGGCACGAGCATCCAGCGCCGCGGCACCTGCCCGTCGTGGTCGTGCAGGAGCGTGTCGACCGCCTCGCCGACGACGGGTCCGTCGCGGCGGTCGACGATCTCCGCCCGGCCCTGCCGCAGCACCCTCGGCAGCGGGCTGTCGCCGGCGGGGTCGATGGCGTAGGTCGCCGGGAGCGCGAGCAGCGCCCGCTCGAGCTGGGGGTCGACGGCGGACGCGGCGACGCGGCGCGCTTCCCCGGCCTCGACGGTCTCCACGAGGCAGACGTCCCCGAGGTGGGGGACGGAGAGCTGCGCCAGGGACTCGAGGGTCGAGCGGAGGTCGAGGCGCGCGTCCAGCGCCGGGGAGGCCGCCGCGAGGAACGAGGAGCGCTGCTCGGCCGCCTCGGCGGCGCGGCGCGCGCGCTGCTCGAGCGCGAAGAGCTGGTCGCGGACCCGGTAGGCCGTGACGTCGAGCTGCACGCCCACGTGGCGGACCAGGTCGCCGCGCTCGTCGTGGACGGGCGCGATGTGCAGCTCGTTGAAGAAGGGCGTGCCGTCCTTGCGGTGGTTGACGATCTCGACCGTGACCGGCCGGTCCTCCTGCAGCGCGGCGCGGATCCGGGCGACCTGGTCGCGATCCGTGCTCTCGCCCTGGAGGAAGCGGCAGTTGCGCCCGATGATCTCGTCCTCGGCGTACCCCGTCATCTCGAGGAACGAGCGGTTGACGTAGACGATGGGGTTGTCGTCCAGCCGCGGGTCCGTGAGGACGAAGCCCGTCCCGCTCAGGTCGAGCGCCTGGCGCATGAGCGCGAACTCGCCGCCCACCCGGAGGTTCTCGGCCTGCAGGCGGGCGTAGTAGCGGGCCAGCGCGACCCGCACGTCCACGGCGTTGATCGTGTCGTTGTGGACGTCGAGCACCCAGACGTCGGCCGCGCCGGCGCCGAGCGCGGCCTCCACGTCGATCCTGCCGGGGTAGCCCACGAGCACGACCACGGGCCCGTCGGGATCCGGCCGGAGGTTCAGGTCGCGGCAGAGCGTGATGCCGTCGCCGCCCTCGACCTCCATCCCGAGCACGACGAGCGCCTGGGCCCCCGTGCTCGCGGCGAGCACCTCCCGCGCGTCCGCCGCCTCCCGCACGTCGTGGCCGTGGCGCTCGAGCTCGGCGCGCAGCGCCCGCCGACGCGCGACGTCCTCATCCGCCAGCACCGCCTGCATCAGCGGACCTCGGTGACCTTGAGCCGCTCCAGGGCGTCCGCGAGCTCGAGGACGCGCCGCGCCTCGCCCGCGCCGGGGACCACGACGAGCTCGCGGCCCGCCTCGAGGGCGCGGACGTCGGCGTCCAGGAGGACCTGCAGACCCGTGGAGTCCATGAAGTCCAGGGCGGAGTAGTCGATGGTCAGCGGGCGGGCGCCCGCGCGGTCCTCCGCCTCGATGATCGCGCGCTGGAGGCGCTCCGCCGTCGCGAGGTCCAGCTCCCCGCGGGCGCTCACGCACACGCCCCGGTCCCCGTCCTCGATCTCGACCGTCAGCTCGCCCACGACTTGTACATACTGCGCCGGGTGACGGCGGGATGAACGAGCGCTCCAAATGAGCCCCGCCGGCACCCCGCGGGTTGGATATCGACATGTCGCCACCGTGCCGACCAACGGTTGGACCAGGCGGCACGGGGTAGTCACCCGATGCCCGTGACGCTCTTGCACCTCGACCTCCCCGCCTCCCCGACCTCCGTCGGCGAGGCCCGCGACGCCCTCGAGGCCCTGGCCCAGGAGATCGGGCGCGACGTCCTGCCGGACCTCCGCCTCCTGGTCTCGGAGATGGTCACGAACGCCGTGCGCCACTCGGGCGCGGACGACGGCGCCCGCGTCACCCTCGTCGCCCAGCGGATCCCGGACTGCGTCCGCATCGAGGTCCACGACGGCGGGCCGGGCTTCCCCGCTCCCGACGAGCCCACCCCCCGCTCCGAGGGGACGTCGGGGTGGGGCCTCTTCCTCGTGCAGAAGCTCGCGCGGGCCTGGGGCACGGAGCCCGCGCCGGACGCGCACGTCTGGTTCGAGCTCGCCACGGCCTAAAGCCGAGGTGAAGAACCGGGTGATCGCCTGGTAGAATCACTGCCGATGGCGCAGCGATCAGGTGGTCCTCAAGAGTTGGAGAGCCGCCAGGAGCCCTCCCTCGTGAAGGCCCTCGAGATGGTCGCCCCGGGCACCGCGCTGCGCGAGGGCATCGACGACATCGTCCACGCCCGCACGGGTGGCCTGATCACCATCGGCGACCCCGACGAGCTCTCCTTCCTCTTCTCCGGGGGGATCAAGCTCGACGTGGACTACACGCCCGCGCTGCTCTACCAGGTGGCCAAGATGGACGGCGGGATCGTCCTGAACGCCAACGCGACGAAGATCACGATGGTCAACGTCCAGCTCGTGCCCGACCCGACGATCCTCTCCCTCGAGACGGGGACCCGGCACCGGACCGCCGAGCGCGTCTCGAAGCAGACCGACGCGCTGGTCATCGCCGTCTCCCAGCGGCGGGAGGTCGTCTCGCTCTACGTCGACGGCGCGAAGTACATCCTCGAGGACATCCCGGTCGTGCTCGCAAAGGCCAACCAGACACTGAAAACCCGCTCCGAGGGCACATCGGGCTGGGGGCTCTTCCTCGTACAGAAGCTCGCGCGCCGCTTGAGGCACAGAGCCCGCGCCCAACGCACACGTCTGGTTCGAGCTCGCCACGGCCTAAAGGCGAGGTGAAGAATCGGGTGATCGCCTGGTAGAATCACTGCCGATGGCGCAGCGATCAGGTGGTCCTCAAGAGCTGGAGAGCCGCCAGGAGCCCTCGCTCGTGAAGGCCCTCGAGATGGTCGCGCCCGGCACCGCGCTGCGCGAGGGCATCGACGACATCGTCCACGCCCGGACCGGTGGCCTGATCACCATCGGCGACCCCGACGAGCTCTCCTTCCTCTTCTCCGGCGGGATCAAGCTCGACGTCGACTACACGCCCGCGCTGCTCTACCAGGTGGCCAAGATGGACGGCGGCGATCGTCCTGAACGCCAACGCGACGAAGATCACGATGGCCAACGTCCAGCTCGTGCCGGACCCGACGATCCTCTCGCCTCGAGACGGGCACCCGGCACCGCACCGCCGAGCGCGTCTCCAAGCAGACCGACGCGCTCGTCATCGCCGTCTCCCAGCGCCGCGAGGTCGTCTCGCTCTACGTCGACGGCGCGAAGTACATCCTCGAGGACATCCCGGTCGTGCTCGCGAAGGCCAACCAGGCCCTGGCGACCCTCGACAAGTACCGGACCCGCCTCGACCAGGTCTCCACCCGCCTCACCGCCCTGGAGTTCGAGGGCGGCGCGACGCTGCACGACGTCCTGACGGTCCTCCAGCGCTCCGAGCTCGTGACGCGCATGGCCGTCGAGATCGAGCGCTACATCGTCGAGCTCGGCACGGAGGGGCGCCTCATCGAGATGCAGCTCGAGGAGACGATGGTCGGCACCGCCGCCGACAAGGCCGCCCTCGTGCACGACTACCTCGCCGAGGACTCCGACGAGGCGTTCGCCGCCGCGCTGGACCAGATCGGCCGGCTGCCCCACCAGGACCTCCTGGACTTCGGCCGCCTCGCCGAGCTCGTCGGGTACGACCGCAAGCTCAACACGCTCGACTACCCGGTGTCCCCCAGGGGCTACCGGATCCTCGGGCGCATCCCACGCCTTCCCAAGCTCGTCGTCCAGCAGATCGTGAAGGAGTTCGGGGGCCTCGACGAGATGCTCGCGGCCACCGACACGGAGCTGGAGACCGTCGAGGGCGTGGGGGAGATCCGGGCGAAGGACATCCGCGAGGGCCTTCGTCGCTTGCAGGAGATCAACCTCGTGGACCGCTACTTGCAGACGTGAGCACCACGTCGGGCAGGACCGCAATGACCCCCAAGGAGGACACCATCCCAAACACGGACATCGACCCCGAGCTGCTCGAGGACCTCGAGGCCGCCATCCCCGTGAACATCGACTTCGAGTGCGGCGACCAGGTGGTCTACCCGCACCACGGCGCGGGCGTCGTGATGAAGAAGGAGATGCGGAAGATGTTCGGGGCCGAGCGCGAGTACCTGACCATCAAGATCCTCCACAACGACATGACGGTCATGGTCCCGTGCGAGAACGCCGGGATCGCGGGCCTGCGTCGCATCATCGACGAGGAGATGGTCAAGAAGGTCCTCGCGGTGCTGCAGGACGACCTGTCGGACATGCCCAAGAACTGGAACCGGCGCTTCAAGCACAACCGCGACAAGATCAAGACGGGCGACATCTACGAGCTCTCCGAGGTCGTGCGCAACCTCGCGATCCGCGAGCACGAGAAGGGCCTCTCCACGGGGGAGAAGCAGATGTACACCCGCGCGAAGAAGATCCTCGCGTCCGAGCTGATGTACGCGCTGGACAAGAACGAGGAGGAGTCCGAGGCCTACCTCGACGACCTCCTGCAGACCTCCGCCGCCTCGAAGGTCCCCCAGACCACGAGCTGAGCGGCACCCGTGCCGACGACGGTCGCGCTGCTCGTGGCCGCCGGCCGGGGCGAACGCCTGGGCCACCCGGAGCCCAAGGCGTTCGTCCCGTGCGCGGGCCGGCCGCTGATGGCGTGGTCGCTCGACGCGCTGCACGCCGTCGACGACATCGAGCACGTCGTCGCGGCGCTGCCCCCGGGCGTGACCGCGCCGCACGGGACCCACGGCGTCACGGGCGGCGCGGAGCGCTCGCACTCCGTGCGGGCGGCCCTGCATGCGGCGCCCGCGTCGGACTGGGTGCTCGTGCACGACGCGGCGCGCCCCATGCTCACGCCCCTGATCGTCCAAGCGTGCCTCGACGTCATGGCCGAGGAGGACTGCGACGCGGCGATCGCGGCCGCCCCCGTGGCCGACACGATCAAGGAGGGCGCCGGCGAGGTGGTCGTGCGCACCCTCGACCGCTCGCACCTCTGGGCCGTGCAGACCCCGCAGCTCTTCCGCCGCGACGCGCTGGAGCGGGCGCTGGGGATGGGGGACGCCGCGCTGGCGGCCGCCACGGACGACGCCTCGCTCATCGAGCAGTTCGGCGGCGAGGTCCGCCTCGTGCCCACGAGCGGGCAGAACTTCAAGGTGACCACCCCGGCGGACCTGCACCTCGCGGAGCTCATCCTCCGCGACCGCCACGGCGGGTGAACGAACGCCCGCGCTCAGGTCGGCACGCGACGCGCCCGATCCTGGTTGGATGCGGTGCATGAGGACTCGTGGAGGACTGCTGGCCGGGATGGCCGTCGCGCTGCTGGGCGCCGCGCTGCCCGCGGGGGCGCGTGCGGCCGAGGCGGCGCCGACCCGGTTCAGCCTCGTGCACGGGTGCTACGCCCTGCTCGGGGCACAGGGCGGCCCGCTCGGGCGTCAGGGCGACACGCTACGTCGCGGGTGCCGGCGCCCCGGAGCCGTTCCGGATGCAGGCCACCGCGCTCGGCCGCTACCTCCTCTACGACAAGGACCAGGGGTTCCTGACCGCTGCCGGGCGCGCGACGGCGCCGAGCCCCGCCGCGGACTTCACGGTGGCCGAGGCGGGTCCCGGCCTCTTCACGCTCACCGCCCAGGACGGGTCGAAGCTCGGCGGCGGGCCGTTCACCTTCGCCCGGGCCCAGGGCTGCGCGGTCTACCCCGAGGCCGAGACGAACGCCACGGGCACGCCCGGCTCGGGCTCGACGCCGTACACGACGACCTCCGGGCTGCTCGACGCCCACATGCACCTCATGGGCTTCGAGTTCCTCGGCGGCAAGGCGCACTGCGGCCGGCCGTGGCACCCCTACGGCGTGGCCTACGCGCTCGACCAGTGCGAGGACGGCGCCGCGGGCAACCAGGCGACGACGGCCGTGGAGACCGCGCTCGGCGGTGGCGCCCCGGGCGACGACCCCAAGGGCTGGCCCACGTTCAAGTCGTGGCCCTCGAAGGACCTCCTGGCCCACGAGGGCAGCTACTACAAGTGGCTCGAGCGCGCGTGGCGCGCCGGGCTGCGGACCTACGTGAACCTCTACGTGGAGAACCACGCGCTCTGCGAGCAGTTCCCGCTGAAGAAGAACTCCTGCAACGAGATGGACTCCGTGCGCCTGCAGGTCAAGCGCCTGAAGGAGCTCGAGGACTACATCGACGCGCAGGAGGGCGGCCCGGGCAAGGGCTGGTTCCGCATCGTCTCCGACCCGTTCGAGGCCCGCCGGGTCATCAACGCGGGCAAGCTGGCGGTCGTCCCCGGCATCGAGGTCTCGACCCTCTTCGACTGCGGGCTCAGGGACGGCGTCACGCAGTGCGACAACGCGGACATCGACAAGCGCCTCGACGAGGCCTACGCGATGGGCGTCCGCGACATGGAGCTCACGAACAAGTTCGACAACGGCTTCGCGGGCGTCGCGGGTGACGCGGGCCAGCAGGGCGTGGTCGTCAACGCCGGCAACAAGCTCGAGACGGGCCAGTTCTGGCAGATGCAGACCTGCAAGGGGACGAAGGAGGAGGTCGACCGCGAGCAGTACACGGCGCCCGTCGTCCTCGCCGACGCCTTCGCCGGCACGCCGCTCTCGGGGCTGGCCGCGGCCGGCACGACGCCGACCTACCCGCCGGGCCCGCACTGCAACGCCCGCGGGCTGACGCCGCAGGGCGAGCACCTCGTCCGCCGGATGATCCAGCGGGGCATGATCGTCGATCCCGACCACCTCGACGTGAAGTCGCGCAAGGCGGTCCTGGCGATCCTCGAGGCCGAGCGCTACTCCGGCGTCATCTCGAGCCACACGTGGAGCTCGACGGACTCCTACCCCCGGATCTACAAGCTCGGCGGGGTCATCACGCCGATCGCCCAGAGCTCCGTCGGGTTCGTGAAGAAGTGGCGTGACACGAAGCCGGCGCGGGACGGGAACCGGCGCTTCTACGGCTTCGGGTACGGCGCGGACATGAACGGCTTCGCCCACCAGGGCCAGCCCCGGGCGGGGAAGGACGAGGTGAAGTACCCCTTCAAGTCCTACGACGGGAAGGTGACCCTCGAGCGCAGCCACGCGGGGACGCGGACCTGGGACTACACGAAGGAGGGGGTCGCCCACTACGGCCTCTACGCGGACTGGATCGAGGACCTCCGGCTGCTCGGCGGGCCCGAGCTCATCGCGGACATGAGCCGCGGGCCGGAGATGTACCTCCAGATGTGGGAGCGCGCCGTGGGCGTCGCGGACCCGGGCTGCCGCAGCGGGCGCCTGGAGTTCACGGGCAAGGGCGTCGGGCTCATGCGGCTCGGGGACCCGGCCGAGGACCTCCTGCGTGCCGCGGGCCAGCCCCTGACCCGTGAGGGCCGGCGCTTCACCTACTGCGCGCGGGGCCGGACGGGCGGCCGCCTGCAGGCGGTCATGACGACGGCCGGGAGCGTCGGGCTGCTCGTCAGCACCGCGCCGCGCCACCGCGTGGCCCGCCTCGGCCGGGGCTCGAAGGCCTCGCGGATCCGGGGCGCCAAGGCGTTCGGCAAGGGCCTGGTGGTCAAGCCGGCCGGTGGCGGCAAGCGCTACGTCTACGGCGTGCGGGGCGGGAAGGTCCGCTTCGCCGGGGTGGCCACCGCGGCGGTCGCGCGGACGCCGGCGTCCCTGCGCTCGGCGCTGCGGGTGGCGCGGCTGGGCTGAGCGCCGCGGCGGGCACCGGGGGCGCGCGGGCGGGCCGTAGGCTGGTGCCCGCATGCTCACCGACTACCACGTCCACCTGCGCCCGGACGGGCCCGACACGCCCGCGGAGCGCTTCTTCACCGCGGGCAACGCGGAGCGCTACCGGGAGTCCGCGGAGGAGAAGGGCATCGCGGAGCTCGGGGTGGCCGAGCACGTCTACCGCTTCCGCGAGGCGCTCGAGGTCTGGGACCACGAGCTCTGGCGTGACAACGCCAAGGACGACCTGACGGAGTACTGCGGCTGGGTCAAGGAGGAGACGGACCTCAAGCTCGGGATCGAGGCCGACTTCATCCCGGGGCGGGAGGACCGCATGGCCGCGCTGCTCGACGGGCGCCCCTGGGACTACGTCGTCGGCTCGATCCACTTCCTCGGGGAGGGCGCGCTCGACTACGACAAGTACGACGTCTGGACCCGTGCCGACTCCGCGGACAAGGTGTGGCGCACGTACTTCGAGTGGCTCGCGGAGGCCGCGACCTGCGGGCTCTTCGACGTCCTGGCCCATCCGGACCTCGTGAAGCACTGGGGCGCGGAGCGCCCGCAGCCCGAGAAGGACCGGCGCTTCTACTACGAGGTCGCGATGGAGGCGATCGCCGAGTCCGGCATCGCCGTGGAGCTCTCGACCGCGGGGCTCCGCAAGCCCGTCCGGGAGCTCTACCCGAGCGAGGCGTTCCTCGAGATGGTCGTCGACGCGGGGAACCCGATCGTCCTCTCCTCCGACGCGCACACCCCCGACGTCCTGGGCTACGGCTACGAGCAGGCGGTCGCGCAGCTCGAGCGCCTGGGCGTGACGGAGATCGGTGTCTTCGAGGGCCGCGAGCTGCGGCTGGAGCCGCTGGGATGAGCCATCCGCGCACGGGCATCGGCTGGGACTCCCACCGCCTCGTCGAGGGGCGCCCGCTCGTCCTGGGCGGCGTGGAGATCCCGCACAGCCACGGCCTCGACGGGCACTCGGACGCCGACGTGCTCGCCCACGCGGTGACCGATGCGCTGCTGGGCGCGGCCTGCCTCGGGGACATCGGCGAGCACTTCCCCGACACGGACGCGGCCTTCGCCGGCGCGGACTCCCTCGCGCTGCTGCGCGAAGCGACGCGGCGGTGCGCCGAGGCGGGCTGGGTGCCCGTGCACGCGGACGCGACGCTCGTGATGGAGCGGCCGAAGGTCAAGGCGCACAAGCCCGCGATGGAGGAGCTCCTGGCGGGGGCGCTCGGCCTGGGGGCCGCCGACGTCAACGTGAAGGCCTCGACCGGGGAGCGGATCGGCTTCGTCGGCCGCGAGGAGGGCGTGGCGGCGCTCGCGACGGTCACGGTGGTCCCGGCCGGCAACTAGTTGTTGGCGCAACCAAGACGCGTGACGGGCCGCCGAGGAGGGGACAAGGGGACCATGCGCAAACCCATCGCACTGTCCCTGCTGGCCGCGTCGCTCGCGGTCGGCGCCACCTCGACGGCCGTGGCCAAGCCGGACGCGAAGAAGCCCGCGTCCTACACCATCCCGGGGGACCAGGTCTTCCCCGAGGGCATCGCGCGCCAGCCCGGCTCCTCGGCGTTCTTCGTCACCTCGACGACGGACGGGACGATCTTCCGCGGCGACCTGAAGGCGCCCACGCTGACCCCCTTCGACGCGGGTGATGCGGTGCGCACGACCGCCATCGGCCTCAAGGCCGACAAGCGGGGCAACCTCGTCGTCGCCGGTGGCGCGCACGGGCAAGGTCTTCGTCCTCTCCACGGCCGACGGCAGCGACCGCGCCGTGCTCGACACGAAGCCCGCGGGCCCGTCGTTCCTCAACGACGTCGCGATCTCCAAGGGCTACGCCTACGTCACCGACTCGCAGCAGCCCTTCCTCTACCGGGTGCAGCTCGGCGCGAACGGGCCGATCGGCGGCATCGAGAAGTTCGTCTCCTTCGCCGGAACGCCCTTCGTCTACGGCCCCGGCTTCAACGCCAACGGCATCGCGATCGACGAGGGCGGCAAGTACGCCATCGTCGTGCAGTCCGGCACGGGCAAGCTCTTCCGGATCGACCTGCGCACCCGGAAGGTCTCCGAAGTGGACCTGGGCGGCGGCACGGTGAAGAACGGCGACGGGATCCTGCTCAAGGGCAACGTCCTCTACGTCTCGCAGAACCAGCAGGAGCTGATCACCCCCGTGCGGCTGAGCAAGTCCGGCACCCGCGGCGTGGTCGGCAAGGGCGTGACCGGGCCGCAGCTCAAGTACCCGACGACGCTCGCGCTCGACGGCAACCGCCTGCTCGCGGTGAACTCGCAGTTCGACAAGCGCTCCCCCGGAGCCTCGCCGGAGCTCCCGTTCGACGTCGCGACGATCCGCACGCCGAAGGCCCCGAAGCCCGCCAAGGCGAAGAGCTCGAAGAAGAGCACCGCGAAGGCGAAGAAGGCCGCGAAGCGCTAGCGGCGGGCGCCCACGGCGCCCAGCACGAGGGTCACGAGCGCCTCGGAGACCGCCCCCACGTCGGGGCGGGAGCCGAGGCGCTCCTGCGCGGCCGGCCCGACGGTGGCCGCCCGCAGCGCGCCCGCGACCGCCGCGGCCTGGAGCGCCGCGTCCCCTCCGGGCCAGGCGCCCGCCCGGGCACCGTCGCCGAGGAGGCCGGCGAGCGTCGCCTCCTGCGCCCGCAGCTCTCGCAGCCGGGCGGCGTCGACCGCGGCCTCGGCCGGCTCGGCGACGAGCGCATGGGCGAGCGTCGGGGCCTGCAGCGCCCGCTCGACCGCCGTGCGCACCCAGGCCGCCAGGGCGTCGCGCGGCGCCCGACCCTCCGCGGCGGTGACGAGGAGCCGGTGCTCCGCCTGCAGCGCACCGGCCACGACCTCGGCCAGGAGCTCCGCCCGGCTCGGGAAGTGGCGGTAGAGCGAACCCGCGGCCACGCCCGCGCGGCCCGCGACCGCCGCGACGGACGCCGACGCGCAGCCGCCCTCGGCGAGCTGGCGGTGGGCGGCGGCCAGGATCCCCTCGCGGGCGGCGGCTCGGCGGTCCTCGCGACGCATGAGCTGAACAGTGAACCACGCTTCACGCTTGAGCGGACCGGTGCAGGGGGTACCGTCGGCTCGTCCCGATGCTGCTCGAACCACGCCCGCTCGACGCCCCCGTCCCGACCGCCCGGCGCACCTGGCCGTGGCTGCTCGGCGGGTGCCTGGCGCTGGCGGCGCTGAGCCTGCTGCTCCCCAGCACCCCGACCTACGACCCCTGGTCGTGGATCATCTGGGGGCGGGAGATCCTCCACCTCGACCTCGTGACGGACACGGGCCCGTCGTGGAAGCCCCTGCCGGCGCTCTTCACGGTCCCCTTCGCGCTCTTCGGCGGCGCCGCGCCGTTCCTCTGGCTCGTCGTCGCGCGCGCGGGCGGGCTGCTCGGGCTCGTCTGGGCCTACCGGGTCGCCCGCCGGCTCGGTGGGCCGTTCGCGGGCGGCGCCGTCGTGGGCGCGCTGGTGCTCGCCCCCTGGTACCTCAAGAACTCCGCGCTCGGCAACTCCGAGGGCCTCATGGCCGCGGCCGTCCTCGGCGCGATCGACCGCCACCTCGCCGGCCACCGGCGTCAGGCCTTCGGGCTCGGGCTCGCGGCGGCGCTCCTGCGCCCCGAGGCCTGGCCGTTCTTCGGCCTCTACGGCTTGTGGCTCGTGTGGCGCGAGCGCTCGGCGCTGCGGCTCGTCGCCCTCGGCTTCCTCTCCCTCCCGCTGCTCTGGTTCGGCCCGGAGTACTGGGGGTCGGGGAACCTCAACCGCGCCTCGGACCGCGCGCAGACCCCCAACGCGAACTCCCCGGCCTTCGCGGACCACCCGGCGCTGGAGGTCCTGGGGAACGCCGGCGGGATGCTCAGCGCGGCGGTGCTCGTCGGCGCCGGAGCCGCGGTGGTCGCGCTGCTCCTGGCCCGCCGCCGGATCGGGCGCGACGGCTGGACCGTCCTCGGCATCACCGCGATGGGCCTCGCCTGGCTCGGCATCGTCGCGGTCATGACCTCCCGGGGCTTCTCGGGCAACCAGCGCTACCTCGTCATGCCCGTCGTGCTGCTCGTCCTCGCGGGCAGCGTCGGCTCGGGGTGGCTCGTGCGGCTCCTGCCCCGGGTCGGGGACCGCGCCGGCGCTCGGGCTCGCCGCCCTGGGGGCCGTCGCGTTCAGCGCGCCCTACTGGGCGCGGGACCGGCACCGTCATGCGCTCCCTCGAGTTCCAGGGCGACCTCCTGCCGGACCTCGAGCGCTCCGTCGACGACGCGGGCGGCGCGGCGGCGCTGCGGGCTTGCGGGCCCGCGAGCACCGGCGCGTTCCTCGTGCCGCAGGTCGCCTGGCACCTGCGGGTCCACGCCCGCCAGGTCCTCCTCGAGCCCGAGCGGCCCGGGGTCGTCTTCCGGGTCGCCACGCGGCCCGGGCTCCAACGCCGTGCCGCCGCTGCGGACGCTCGGGCCCGGCCCGGTCACGACGCTGGCCCAGCGCGGCAACTGGCGCCTCCTGGGGGCGTGCGGGTGAGCGCTCCGGCCGTCGAGCGGCGCCGGGTCGAGGCGGTCCGCGCGCGTCCGCGCCGGGGGCTCGCCCTGCCCGCGCTCGGCCTGCGCACGCGGGTTGCGCTGGCCCTGACGGGGCTCGGGCTCGTCGCGCTCTACCTGCGGACGACGGCCCTGCACGCGCCGTTCTGGATCGACGAGGGGTTCTCCGTCGGCATCGGCTCGCACGGGTTCCTCGACATCCCGGGGGTCCTGCGGCTCGACGGCTCCCCGCCGCTGTACTACATGGCCCTGCACGTGTGGATGGCCGTCTTCGGGGACGGCCAGGCGACGACCCACGTCTTCTCCCTCGGCTTCGCCCTGCTCGCCACGCCCGTCGCCTACTGGGCCGCCGCGGGGACCTTCGGCCGGCGCGCGGGGCTCATCGCGGCGCTCCTGGCCTCCGTCAGCCCCTTCCTGACCTACTACGCGCAGGAGACCCGCATGTACGCGCTGGTCTCCCTGCTGGCGCTGACGGTCGCGGGCGCGCACGTGCGGGTCTTCGCGTTCCGGCGCCGGCGCTTCCTCCCCCTCTTCTCGCTCGCGCTCGCGGCGTTGATGTACACCCACAACTGGGGGCTCTTCTTCGCGGTCGGGTCCACGGTGGCGCTCGTCCCGTGCTGGCTGTGGAGCGCCGACCGCCGCGGCGCTGGCCCGCGACGTCCTCATCGGCTACGGCGCCGTCGCGGTGCTCTACGCGCCCTGGCTGCCGACCCTCGCCTTCCAGGCCGCCCACACGGGCGCCCCGTGGGCCGTCCGGCCGGGGGTGGGGGACGTCTTCGGCCCGATCGCGAACGTCCTCGGCGGCCAGACCGTGCCGCTCGGGCTGCTGCTGGCCGGCGGCGCGGGCCTCTCGACGCTGCTCAAGCTCCGCGGCACGCACCTGCCGGCCGGCGTGGCGGTCGGCCCCGGCGCCGCGCCCGACCCCGACGTCGTGCGCCGGACGGCCGTCTGGGTGCTCATCCTCATCCCGCTGGCGGGCACGGTGGTCGCCTGGTCGGCCTCGCAGGTCTCGCCCGCGTTCACCACCCGCTACTTCGCGACCTTCGTCGGGCCGATGCTCCTGCTCGCCGGCGTGGGGCTGGCCGCGGCCGGGCGGCTCGGCCTCCTCGCGCTGGCGATCATCTGCGCCCTGTGGTTCGACCCGCGGACGGGGGAGATCGAGCACAAGAGCAACGTCCGCCTGGTCGCCGCGAAGATCAAGGCGGACGTCTACCCCGGCGACCTCGTGGTCTCCATCCACCCGGAGCAGACCCCCGTCCTGCACTACTACCTGCCCGACGGGCTCCGCTACGCCGACGCGATCTCCCTCGTCCGCGACCCGCTCGTCTTCGACTGGCGCGACGCGCTCGAGCGCCTGCAGGACGCGAAGCCGTCGCGCGTGCTGGGCTCCTACGTCTCGTCCTTGCGGCCGGGGCAGACGCTCGTGCTGGTCAACCCCATCATCCGCACGGGGAGCTGGAAGGCGCCCTGGACCTCCTTGGTGCGCAAGCGCTCCGCGCAGTGGCAGCGCCAGGCCGACCGCCACCCGGACCTCGTCCGCATCGGCGCCCAGCCGCGCTACGGCAACCGCGCGCTCCCGCGCGGGGTGCGGGTGACGCTGTACCGCAAGACCGCCCGGCCGCGCGACCTCGCGGCCGAGCGCCGCGCCCGCCGCGCGCTCGAGCGCGCCCGCTGACGGCGTTAGCGATTGTTGGGGACGGTTAGACGGGCGTCGTTTCGCGCAGGCGCGCGGGCAAGGTGTCCGCATGACCCTGATCGACCGATCCGACGACGCCGCGGAGTACGCCGACGCCGACGGCTCCCCCAAGCCCTACGTCGTCATCGGTGGTGGCCCCGCCGGGCTCTCCGCCGGCTACCTGCTGGCCAAGGCCGGCAAGAAGGTCATCGTCTTCGAGGCCGAGGACCAGGTGGGCGGCATCGCCAAGACCGTCGTCGACCCCGAGGGCTTCCGCTTCGACCTCGGCGGCCATCGGTTCTTCACGAAGAACAAGGAGGTCAACGACCTCTGGCTGGAGATCATGGGCGACGAGTTCCTCATGCGCCCGCGCCAGTCGCGCATCTTCTGGCGCGGCAAGTACCTCGACTACCCCCTGCAGGGGATGGACGTCGT
Source organism: uncultured Solirubrobacteraceae bacterium (assembly GCA_963844155.1). Lineage (GTDB taxonomy): Bacteria > Actinomycetota > Thermoleophilia > Solirubrobacterales > Solirubrobacteraceae > Paraconexibacter. Next base: position 272,802 of record CAWJMY010000001.1, on the reverse strand, counting down.
CAAGAAGCTCGGCCCCTGGGAGCTCCTGCTCTGCGGCCTGAGCTACCTGCGCGCCTCCTTCCGCAAGAAGGGCAACGAGGAGAACCTCGAGGAGTGGGTCGTCAACCGCTTCGGCTGGCGCCTCTACTCCCACTTCTTCAAGGGCTACACGGAGAAGGTCTGGGGCGTCTCGACGACGGAGCTGCGCGCCGAGTGGGCCGCCCAGCGCATCAAGGGGCTCTCCTTCTACTCCGCCGCGAAGTCCGCGTTCTTCGGCAACGGCGACGACGAGATCAAGTCGCTCATCGACAAGTTCCAGTACCCCCGCTACGGCCCGGGCCAGATGTGGGAGATGATGACCGAGCGCATCGAGGAGATGGGCGGCGAGGTCCGGATGGAGACGCCGATCGAGCGCATCGAGTCCCAGGACGGCGAGGTCGTCGCGGTCTGGGCCAAGGGCGAGCGGATCGAGCCGGCCTACACGATCTCCTCCCTGCCGCTGCAGCACACGGCGCGGATCGCCGACCCGGCGCCGCCGCAGGAGGTGCTCGACGCCGCGAAGGGCCTGCGCTACCGCGACTTCCTCACGGTGTCGCTCGTGCTCGACGGCGAGGACCTCTTCCCGGACAACTGGATCTACATCCACGAGGACGGGGTCGAGGTCGGCCGCATCCAGAACTTCCGCTCCTGGAGCCCGTGGATGGTCCCGGACCCGGATGCCTCCTGCATCGGCATGGAGTACTTCGCCTTCCAGGGCGACCACCTCTGGACCATGGCCGACGAGGACCTCGTCGCGCTGGCGACGAAGGAGCTCGAGACGCTCGGCCTCGCGAAGCCCGAGGCGGTCCGCCGCGGCTACGTGACCCGCGTCCCGCTCGCGTACCCCATGTACGACGAGACCTACGCGGAGCGCGTCGCGGCGATCCGCGAGTGGCTCGACCCGCTCCAGGGCTTCCAGCAGGTCGGCCGCAACGGCCTGCACCGCTACAACAACTCCGACCACTCGATGCTCTCGGCGATGCGTGCCGTGGACAACTGCCTCCACGACACGGGCCACGACATCTGGGCCGTCAACGTGGAGTCGGCCTACCACGAGGAGAAGACGGACGACGAGGACTACGTCAACCCGTACAAGTCGCTCCCGGAGCCGAAGGTCAAGGCCGCCTGAGCCTCCGCGCCACCCGCTCGTCCCTGCGGCCGCCTCCGGGCGGCCGCGGTGCGTCGTGGGGCGGGGCGCGCCCAGCGGGCGTGGCGGCCGCAGCGGGCGTGGAAGTGCGGGGTGGAGCCGCGGTTCCACGCCCGCTGTGCAGTGCGCGGTCAGCGGGCGTGGATCCGAGGTGCCCGGGATCGCCCCCGGGTTGGCGGGGTCGATCGCGTGCAGGCCGGAGCCGCGAGGGCCCGCGAGCCCGCGTTCCCACGCCGGGTGTCGCCGACCGCCGCAGCGGGCGTGGGAGTGCAGGCTGGAGCCGCGGTTCCACGCCGGCTGTGCCGGCCGCCCGCGGTGGGCCCTCGACGCCCGCCGCGCCGCGCCGCCCGCCCGCCGCGCCGCGTCGCTCAGTCCGCCGCGCCGCCCGACGGCAGCTCGATCGGCAGCGTGAGCACGAAGCGTGCGCCGCGCCCGCGCGCGGGTTCGATGCGGAGGGAGCCGTCGAGGCGCTCCGCGAGCTCCCGGCCGATCGCCAGGCCGAGGCCGAAGCCGCCCTCGCCGCGGGTCGCGGCGCCCCGGCGGAAGCGCTCGAAGATCGCCTCGTGCTCCGGCGTCGGGATGCCCGGCCCGTCGTCGACCACCGCGAGGGTCGCGGAGTCGCCGGCGTAGCCCGCCTCGACCCGGACGGCGGTCGAGGGCGGCGTGTAGCGCAGCGCGTTGTCGATCAGGATGCGGGCGACCCGCGCGACCGCGTCCGGGTCCCCGAGCGCCCAGCAGGGCCCGCGCGGCGGGATGACCTCCAGCAGGGTGCGCCGCTCGTGGGCCTGCAGGGCGAACTCCGCGGCGACGGCGCGCGCGACCTCGCCGAGCTCCACGGGCTCGGAGCGCAGCGCGACCCCCGCGTCGAGGCGCGAGAGGTCCAGGAGCTCCGTCGCGAGGTTGCGCAGGCGGGCGATCTCCCCCTGCGCCGAGGCGACCTGGCGGCGCGCGTCCTCCCGGTCGAAGTCCTCCGAGGCGAGGTCCTCCCCGAGCAGCTCGAGGTTCCCGCTCAGGGAGGTCAGCGGGGTGCGCAGCTCGTGGGAGGCGGTGGCGACGAACTGCCGGCGCGCGTCCTCCTGCCGGCGCAGCCCGGCCTGCATCTGCGCCATGGCCCGCGCGAGGTCGCCCACCTCGTCCTGGGTCGTGTCGTGCGGCGTGGGCGCGTCCATGCCCTCCGCCGTCAGGCGCACGGCCGCGTCGCGCAGGCGTGCGAGGCGGCTCGTGAGCGTCGTGGTGAGCACGAGGCCGAGGACGATCGCGACCCCGAGCCCGACGATCGCCGCGGCGACGAACGCCTGGCGGACGACGTCGACGGTCTCGGAGATCTGCGTGTCGGGCTGGCGGACGGCGAGCACGAACCACGGGCCCGGGCCGGAGTAGCCCGCGGGCGCGCGGGCCTTCGTCAGCGGCGTGGCGATGCGCTGCACGTCGCCGAGGCGCGTGCGGACGGTCCGGTTGGTCCCCAGCACCTGCGTGACGTCCGTGAGCTCGCCCTCGTCCCGGGACTCCGTCGAGACGACGACCCGCCCCGTGCCGTCCGCGACGAACGCGGAGCCGAGCGTGCGGCGGGCGATGGCCCGCAGCGCGTCGTAGGTCTGCAGGCTCGCCTGGTCCCCGGCCCGGCGGTCGGCGGCGATCGCGGCCTCGACCTGGGGCCGCGAGCTCAGCGTCGCGGCGTTCAGCCCGGAGGCCTGCTGCTCCTGCAGCCGCTGCTGCAGGGGGGAGAAGAGCGCGAGCGCCGCGACGAGGAGCGTCGCGAGCGCCGTGACGACCAGCGCGAGCAGCAGCCGGGAGCGCAGACCGGCCGGGCGCCCGCCGAGGCGCCGCACGCTCAGGGCTCCCGGAAGCGGTAGCCCGCCCCGCGCACCGTCAGGATGAGCTTGGGCTCCTCCGGCGTGGCCTCGAGCTTCTCGCGCAGGTGGCGGATGTGGACGTCGATGGCGCGCGGGTCGCGGTAGGCCGAGTCGCCCCAGATCGCCCGCAGGAGCTCCTGGCGGTTGAAGAGGCGACCGGGCCGCGACATGAGGCAGCTCACGAGCTCGAACTCCGAGAACGTGAGCCTCACGGTCTCGCCGTCGCGCTCCACGACGCGGTTGCGCCGGTCGAGCGCGACGGAGCCGATCCGCAGGACGGCGTCGTCGACGACCCGGCCGTTCGCCCGGCGCATGACCGCCCGGATGCGCGAGCGCAGCTCGGCCAGGCCGAAGGGCTTGGTGACGTAGTCGTCCGCACCGGCCTCGAGCCCGAGGACCACGTCGGCCTCGGAGTCCAGCGCGGTCAGCATGATGATCGGCGTGACGTCGCGCCGGTCGCGGATCGCCCGGCAGACGTCGTAGCCCGACGGGCCCGGCCCCAGCGCCACGTCGAGCAGCACGACGTCGAAGCGGCCCGACTCGGTCTCGGCGAGCGCCTCGTCGCCGTCGGCGACCGCGGTGGTGTGGTGCCCCTCGCGCGTGAACGAGCGCGTGAGCATGTCGCGCAGGGGGGCGTCGTCGTCGACGATGAGGATGTCCAGCGGGGCGGGGGGCACGCCGCCCGAGCGTACCGAGCCCCCGGGCGGCCGGGCGCCTCAGGCCCGGGCGGCGGCCGAGCGGCCCGCCCGGCGCTCCGCGGCGGCGGTGCGCAGCTGCTCGTACTCGACCTGGCGCTTGAGCTGCGCGAGCGAGCGGCGCATGTGCCCCCGGACCTGGGGCGCCCCGAAGCGCTCGGCCACCCATCCGGCGATGCCGGCGCCCGCCACGCCGTAGGAGAGGCGGAACTCCACGTGGGTGCGCGGTTGCAGCGGGTTCGTGGACCGGGTGCGCAGCCGCCAGCGCGCACGCTGGTCGACGCCCGTCACCGAGGTCCAGGCCAGGTCCCGGCCCTCCGTGAACTCGACGACCTCGATGAGCGAGCCGACCTCCGCGGAGCCGACGCGCATGAGCATGCGGTAGCGCGCGCCGCAGCCCGTGGGCTCCTCCGAGACCACCTCCCAGCGCGTCACGCCGGACATGAAGTGCAGGACCCGGGTCGGGTCGGAGACGAACGCCCAGATGGCCTCGGGCGGCGCGCTGATGTCGACGGACTCGGCGAGGCGCATCAGCCGATCACCGGGAAGCGCCGCTCGGAGGCGAGCGCGTCGAGGGTGTCCTGCATGAGGCGGGTGACGTGGTCGTAGACCTCGTCGACGTCGGGCTCGGGGCCGAACTCGTCGCGCAGGTGGACGGGCGGGAGCGCCTCGACCGTGATCTTCGCCGGCAGGGGGATGTGGCCGGCCATGTCGCCGACGTTCAGCCCCCAGGGCAGCGCGAGGGAGATCGGCAGGACCTTCAGGCGGAAGGCCTTGTCGAGGCGCAGGAGCTTCGCGAGGCCCTCGCCGCGGGAGAGGAACAGCGCGGTCTCCTGGCCGCCGATGGCGACGACCGGGACGATCGGGACGTCGTGCTCGAGCGCGAGGCGGACCCAGCCCTTGCGGCCGTCGAAGTCGACGCGCCCGCTCTCCCAGCTCGGCCGGTGGACCTCGTAGTCCCCGCCGGGGTAGACGAGCAGCGCCGCACCGTTCTCGAGCGCCTGGCGGGCGTTCTGCGGCGAGGCCGCGACGGTCCCGAACTTCCGCAGGCGCCCGAGGCCGGGCATGGAGAGCACGAGGTTGTGGGCGAGCTGGAAGAACTGGCGCTCCACCCCGAAGTACGTCGTGAAGGCGAGGGTCAGGACGAGCGTGTCCGGCGTGAGGTTCCCCCCCGAGTGGTTGCCCACCAGGAGGACCGGCCCGTTCTCGGGGATGTTCCCGAGCCCGCGGACCTCCCCGCGGTAGTAGAGGCTCGAGGCCAGCCAGAGCAGCGGGAGGTTGTCGCGGATGTAGTCCGGGTCGCGCTCGTCGAGGTCCGCCGTGGGGATCCGCTTGGCGACCTGCCCGGCGAGCGCCCGCAGGACCGCGCCCGGGAGCTGCGTGAGACCGGCGCCCCGGTCGGCCTCGGGTTCGGCGGCCGGCGGGTGGCCGTTCGTGCTCCCGTTCGCGCTGCCGTTGCGCGACGGGGGCTGGGCGGTGCGGGCGGCGGGGCTCATCGGGACCGAGCGTACGGGCTCGGGGGGTCAGGCCGCCAGTCGCAGGCCCGCCGCGGGCCGGGCCGCGTCGACGCGCTGCAGGTGCTCCACGATGAGCGCCGTCGTCTCCTCGGGCCGCTCGATCTGCGGCACGTGGCCGCAGCCGTCGAAGGTCACCTGCCGGGCGCCGGGCAGCCAGCGCCGGACGTGGCGGGAGAAGCCGCAGGGGATCAGCGGGTCGTGCGTGCCCCAGACGAAGAGCGCCTCGGGCTCGAGCGTCCCGAGCCGCGGGTAGAAGCCGCCGCGGCCGAACGGCTTGTCCAGGTAGATGTTCCGGGCCGAGCGCAGGAAGGCCAGGCGCGACCCCGCGGAGCAGTACGTGCGCTGGAACTCGTCCACGGCGATGTCCGCGACGCTCGGGTCCAGCGCGTCGGGGTCGGCGAACATGGAGAAGAGCTGGCGGGCGACGAGCGGCCGCGCGATCTTGTGCGGGAGCATCCCGAGCTCGGGGCGCAGGAGGCGCACGAGGGGGTGCAGGCCCCGCTTGACGAACGCGACGGCGGGGCAGAGCGCGACGATGCCGCCCACGCGCTCGGGCGCGCGCAGGCCGAGCTCCAGCGCGACGCGGCCGCCCATGGAGTTGCCCACGACGTGCACGCGGTCGATGTCGAGCTCGTCCATCCACTCCAGGACGGTGTCCGCGAACCACCCCGCGTTGTAGGGGGCGGTGGCGGGCCCCTTGGAGGAGCCGAAGCCCGGGAGGTCGATCGCGTGGACGCGGTAGCCCTGCTGGCGCAGGCCGGCCGCGGTGTCGAAGAAGGAGGTCTTGGCGGCGCCGAGGCCGTGGATGAGCAGGACGTCCGGGCCCTCGCCGAGCGTGAGGGTCGAGATGCAGCGGCCCTTGAGGTGGACGCTGTGGACCCGCATGATCGGGTCGCGGCCGTTCGGCAGGCGGAACATCCCCTCGAAGGAGAGCGCGAGGTCCACCTGCCCGCGGGCGGCGAGCGTGCGCTCCCGGAACGCGTCGAGGCCCGCGAGCTCCCCGGCGCGCAGGCGCAGCCAGGTGGCGGCGTCCGTGGAGATGACGACGTCGGGCTCGCGGCGGCTCGTGCCCTTGCGCACCCGGGCGACGGCCTCCGTGCAGCGCACCTCGAAGGTGTGGCCGATGTCGCACAGGCGCACGTGGTACGTCGCGTCGAACCCGGGCTCCGCGCCCAGGTAGCGCGAGGGGAGCGTGCGGAACGCCTCCTCGACCTCCTGGAGCAGGGAGGGGGCCGCGACCGGGGACAACCTGCGGGGCATGGAGCCCCTCTCCCCGGATCCTGGACTTTCACCCCCGCCATTCGTCCAGGGTGGGGCGGCGGTACGTTCTCGGACGTCCATGCGCACGATCCGCCTGCACGACACGGCCACCGGCAGCCTGCTTCCCCTCGAGCCCCGGGAGCCCGGGAAGGTGGGCATCTACGCGTGCGGGCCGACGGTCTACGACCGCATCCACGTCGGCAACGCCCGGCCGTTCGTCGTCTTCTCCCTCCTCAAGCGCTTCCTCGAGCACGAGGGGTACGACGTCACGCTCGTGGCGAACGTCACGGACGTCAACGACAAGATCTACGACGCCGCGCGCCCGCAGGGCGTCCCGTCCGCGGAGCTCGCGGCGGAGATGACCGCGGCCTACGTCGCGGACACGGACGCGCTCGGCCTCGGGCGCCCGGACCACGAGCCCCTGGCCTCGGAGAGCATCCCGGGGATCGTCGCGCTCATCGGCGCGCTGCTCGAGCGCGGAGCGGCCTACGCCGTGGAGGGCGACGTCTACTTCCGGGTCCGTGCGGACCCGCGGTACGGGGAGCTCAGCGGGCGCGACGTGGACCAGATGGACCAGGGGGAGGGCATCGAGGGCGCATCCCTGAAGGAGGACCCGCTCGACTTCGCGCTCTGGAAGGCCGAGAAGCCCGGGGAGGACACGGCCTGGGACGCCCCCTGGGGCCGCGGCCGCCCGGGGTGGCACATCGAGTGCTCGGCGATGGCCGAGGAGCTCCTCGGGGTCGGCTTCGACATCCACGGGGGCGGGATCGACCTCGCGTTCCCCCACCACGAGAACGAGGCCGCGCAGACCCGCTGCGGGCGGGGGGCGGAGCTCGCACGCATCTGGATGCACAACGGGATGCTCGAGGTGGGGCGGGAGAAGCTGTCGAAGTCGGGCGGCCGGAAGCTCGAGCGGCTGCCCGAAGTCGTCGCGGAGCACGGCCGCGACACGCTCATCACGCTCTTCGCCGCGGGCCACTACCGCCAGCCCCTCCAGTTCGACGAGGGGACGCTCGCGGACGCCGCGGGCCGGGCGCGGCGCATCCGCGAGGCCGGGCGGCGCCTGGTGGACGGACCCTCGCCGAGCTGGTCGGAGGCCCTGGAGGAGCGCTTCTTCAGCGCCTTGGCCGAGGACTTCAACACCCCGGCCGCCCTCGCGGTCGTCGCCGAGTGGGTCAGCGAGGCGAACCGGGCCGGGGAGGGCGTGGGGCGCGACGGCCTGGCGGGGATGCTGCGGGTGCTGGGGCTCGAGGAGCTGCTCGCCCCGGACCGAGACGAGGCGCCGGCGGAGGTCGTCGCGCTGGCGCAGGAGCGGACCGCCGCGCGTGAGGCGAAGGACTGGGCCGCGTCGGACCGGCTGCGGGACGCCATCGCGGAGCGGGGCTGGACCGTCCGCGACGGTGCGGACGGGCCCGAGCTCGTGCGTGCGGGATGAGCGACCGTCGTCCGCCGCCGCGAGGACGGGAGCGGTCCGAGCGCACGTCGCGACCCGCGATCGCGGATCACGGTGGCGACCTCCTCTACGGCCGCAACGCGGTCCACGAGGCGCTGCGGGCGGGCCGCCGTCGCGTCCGCCAGGTGTGGGCGACGGACCACGCGATGCGCGAGCCGTGGCTCGCCGGCGGACCGGGCCGCCCCGCACCCGAGCGTGCGACCCCCGAGGAGCTCGAGCGCCGGTGCGGGAGCACGGGCCACCAGGGCGTCTGCGCGCTGGCCGATCCCTACCCCTACGCGGATGCGGAGGCGCTGCTCGACGCGCCGGACCCCTTCCTCGTCGTCCTCGACGAGGTCCAGGACGTCCAGAACCTCGGGGCCATCTGCCGGACGGCCGAGTGTGCCGGCGCGACCGGCGTGCTGATCCCAGAACGCAGATCGGCCGAGGTGACCCCGGCAGCCTGCAAGGCGAGTGCCGGCGCGGTCGAGCACCTGGCGGTGGCGCGCGTCCGCAACGTCGCGGACGCCCTCGGGGCCGCGCAGGAACGGGGGATCTGGTGCTACGGAGCCGCGATGGACGGCGCGGTGCCCTGGACGCAGCCGGACTACCGCGGGGGCGTCGCGCTCGTCCTGGGCGCCGAGGGCAAGGGCCTGCGACCCCGCGTCGCGGCCGCCTGCGACCAGCTGGTCGCGCTCCCCCTGCGGGGCCGGATCGACTCGCTCAACGTGAACGCCGCCGCCGCCGCGCTGATGTACGAGATCGTGCGCACGCGCACCTGACGCGCCGTACCAGACGCCTCCGCTGCAAGCGCTCCTGCAATTCGTCCACGGTGGCGCACCGGCGCTTGACCTCGCGCCGCCGACCTGCGTAGGTTGGCTCCACTAACCGTCAAGTCGAGCTTCACCTCCGGGTGGGCACGGCGCGACTACATCTTTCAGATGGCGCCAGGGGAGGAGTGCGCCACTGAGCTCTTCAGCCTGCTCGGATGCAGGAGAAAAGGAAGGCTCGTGGCCCGTCTCTCAGCTCACGCCCACGCTCAACCGCAGGTTGAGGACTACTACCTCATCGCGCTCGCCAAGCAGGGCGACCCGACGGCCTACGACCGCATCGTCCGGCGCTACTACGGCTTCGTCCGGCTGAAGGCCTCGTCGTACTTCCTCGCCGGCGGCGACAGCGACGACCTCATCCAGGAGGGCCTGGTCGGCCTCTACAAGGCGGTCCGGGACTACCGCACGGATCGCGAGTCGAGCTTCCGCAACTTCGCGGAGCTCTGCATCACGCGGCAGATCATCACGGCGGTCAAGACCGCGACCCGCAACAAGCACACGCCGCTGAACCAGTACGTCTCCTTCTCCTCCACGCCGGCATCGGCGTCCGAGGGCGAGCCGACCCTCGACGAGGTCATCGCGGGCCCCGCCGTGCACGACCCGGTCAACCAGGTCATCTCGACGGAGGAGCTCAAGTCGCTCGTGGCCTGCCTCTCCTCCGCGCTCTCCGAGCTCGAGTCGCGGGTCCTCTCGCTCTACCTCGACGGATGGAGCTACGAGCAGGTCGGCGAGCGGCTCGAGTGCGACACGAAGACCGTCGACAACGCGCTGCAGCGCGTGAAGCGCAAGGTCGGGGCGCACCTGACCAGCCGGAACGTCCTGCTCTAGGTTGCGGGCATGACCCTCGCCGTCAGCACCTTCGGCCTCGTCCTGCTCCTGGTGGCCGTCGTCCTCGTCCTGCTCGTCCTGGGGGGGATCGTCGCGTCGGATCGCGCGGCCCGGGCGCGCGAGGCCCGGCTGCGGGCGGAGGTGGAGCAGGCCGACCAGGCGCTCGCGGAAGCCCGGGCGAGCGACAACGGCTGGGATCCGGAGCAGATGGAGGCCGCCGCCCGCGCGGCCTGGTCCAGCGGGCACCACCAGGGCGAGCCGGTCGCCGCCCTGCACCTCGTCCAGGTCGTCGACCGGCCGGGAACCGACGCCGACGAGGCCGTCTACCGGATCGTCGGCGCGGGCGGTCACGAGCACGACGTCGTGCTCAAGCGGACCGCAGGGGGCTGGACGACCTAGAGCCGCCCGAGCTTGTCCGGGTTGTTCACGACCCGGACGTTCGCGATCGCGCCGTCCCCGAGCTCCAGCACCACCACGCCGAGCACCCCGTCGGGGCTGTCGATCCGCCATCCGGGGTCACCGTTGACGCGGACGGGGACCAAGCCGGCGCCGTCCGGCAGCTTCTTCGCGACCCCGAGCAGGAAGCGCGCGACCTTGTCGGGCCCGAAGATGGGCTTGCGCGCAGCGGTCACCCTGCCGCCGCCGTCGGACCAGAGGATCGCGTCCTGCGCCAGCAGTGCCGTGAGGCCCGCGAGGTCCCCGGAGCTCGTGGCCAGCGCGAAGGCGCCGACGAGCCGCTCCTCGTCCTCCCGGGTCACGCGGTGGCGTCGCCGCGACTCCCCGACCTGCTCCCGGGCGCGCTTGGCGATCTGCCGCACGTTCGCGGGGGACTTCTCGACGACGTCGGCGACCTCCGCGTAGTCGAGGTCGAAGACGTCGCGGAGGAGCAGGACGGCGCGCTGGACGGGGTCGAGGCGCTCGAGCGCCACGAGCAGCGCGAAGCCGAGCTCCTCCGCGGCCTCGACCGCTGCATCGGGACCGCCCGCCGCGTCGGTCACCAGCGGCTCGGGAAGCCACGGGCCGACGTAGGTCTCGCGCCGGGCCCGCGCGGAGCCCAGCGCGTCGAGGGCCAGGCGGGTCGTGACGCGGACGAGGAACGCCTCCGCGTCGCGGACGGCCTCGCGCCCGGCGCCCCGCCAGCGCAGCCAGGCGTCCTGCACGACGTCCTCCGCCTCCCCGCGGGTCCCGAGCATGCCGTAGGCCACGCCCAGCAGACCGGGGCCGACAGGCCAGGAACGCCGCGTCGTCGGCGTGCTCGGGCCTCACGCGGCGACGCCGGCGGAGGGGGCCGCCGTCGCGAGCACGCTGCGCGCTGCGGCGGCGGCGCTGGCCAGCGCGGCGTCGAGCAGCAGCCCTTCCGGGCCGACCCAGTCGCCCGCCAGCGCGAGCCCCGGTGCGCCGGGAACGGCGACGGCCGGCCGGCCACCGGGCAGCGGCCCGCCGGGCGCCGGCAGGAGCGGGACGGCGGCCATCCGCGGGAGGTGGCGGGCGGCGAGCAGCTCCGCGCGCCAGCCCGGCTGCACGAGGTCCGCGACGGCCTCGAGGCGCTCCCGCGTCCCCGAGGAGCGGTCCTCGGCGGTGAGGTAGGCCGCCACGGTGAGCAGCACCGGGCCCTCGCCCTTCGGGGTGTGGACGGAGGCGTAGTGCGGCTCGGCGGTCCCGAACGCGAAGCGGCGCCGCGGGCGGGGGAGGCGGCGCAGGACGAGGTCGAGGCTCGCCGCCTCACCCGCGTGGACGTCCTCGGGCAGCCCCGCGCCGAGGTCGGGGCCGAGGATCCGCCGGGCCGCGGCGGGGCCGCCCGCGGCGAGGACGACCACGTCGGCGCGGAGCTCGGCGTCGCCGGTGCGCACGACCCAGCTCCCGCCCTCGCGGGCCAGCGCGCGGACCGCCGTGCGGGGGACGACGCGGGCGCCGCGGCCGGTCGCGACGTCCGCCAGCGCCGCGACGAGCGCCTCCCACGGGCCGAGGTAGCGGACCCCGGGGGCGAGCGCGAGGCGCAGCTGGGCCGCGGCGGCCTCCGCGCGGAAGTGCGCGTGGTCGGCGACGTAGGAGGAGACGCGGACGAGCCCCGCCGCGGTGGCCCGCGCGGCCGGGTCGCTGAGCTCCGCGTCGAGCCAGCCGTCGACGCTGAGCGCCGGGTCCACGGAGGCGCCGCGCAGGACACGGGTGGCGAAGCGGCCGAGCTGCGCGAGGGTCCGCGGGCCGCCCGGGCCGCGGCGGGCGGTCCCGGGGCCCGTGAGCAGGAAGGAGCCGAGGGGCGCCACGGGGTTCCACGAGGGCAGCCGGATCCCGAGCGCGTCGAGCTCCCGCCTCGCCGCGCCGCCCTGGTAGAGCGCGTGCGGCCCGCGGTTGACCCGCAGCGGCCCGAGCGGCTCGCTCGAGGCGCGCCCGCCCGGGCTCGCGTGCCCCTCGAGCACGGTGACGTCCGCGCCCGCGGCGGCGAGGTGGCTGGCGGCGGCGAGGCCCGCGGGCCCGGCGCCGATGACGATGGCGGTGGTGGTCATGGTCCTAGGACGACGCACCCTCCCACGCCGTGACAGCGACGTGCGGACGCTGAACGTCGGTTCACCGCCAACGCCTGGCGGTGAACCGACGTTCAGGTTCTCCCGCGGCGCGGGCGCTCAGGCGGGCGCGGGCGCCGGCGGCGCGGCGGCGCCGGGGAGCGGGGCGGGGTCGAGGAGCTTGCCCGGGTTCATGATCCCCGTCGGGTCGAGGGTCGCCTTCGCGGAGCGCAGGAGCGCGAGGCCGAGCTCGCCGACCTCGCCGGCCAGCCAGGGTGCGTGGTCGCGACCGACCGCGTGGTGGTGGGTGATCGTCGCGCCCGTGGCCGCGAATGGCGTCGCCCGCCGCCGCCTTCGCGGCATGCCACTGCTCGAGCTCCGCGCCGGCCTCCTGGCGGGCGAGGAACGTGAAGTAGAGCGAGGCGCCCGTGGGGTAGAGGTGCGAGACGTGGCAGCCGACGACGCCCGGGGTCCCGCGCGCCGCGAGCGCGCCGCGCACCGCGGCGCCGACGGCCCGGTAGGTCTCGAGCAGGCCGCTCCAGGTCGCCGCGGTCTCCAGCGTGTCGACCAGGACGCCGCGGGTGAGCAGCTCGTCGCGCAGGTAGGGCCCGTGGAAGCGGCCCTTGGACCACGCCTCGCCCGCCTTGCGCCCCAGAGCCACCGCGCCGTGCTCGCGCAGCACCCGCAGCCCCGCCTCGCGGCGGGCGCGCAGCGCGGCGTCGTCCGCGCCCTCCCAGCCCAGGACGACGAGGCACGGCCGCTCGATCCCCCGCGCGCGGAGGTAGCCCCGGACCGCGCCGACCGTCCGTGCCGAGCCGGAGAGCGCGAGGTTCACCCGCGACTCCTCCTCGTCGGAGAGCCGCGTCACGGGCGCCGCGACGCCCGCCTGCGCGAGCGCCCGGAGCGCCTCGCAGGCCGCGGCGAAGCCCGGCAGCGCCCAGGCCTCGAAGCGCTGCGCGCCCGGGGCGGCCCGCACGCGCAGCGTCGCCTCCGTGACGACCCCGAGCGTGCCCTCCGAGCCCACGAGGAGCTCGCGCAGGTCCGGGCCCGCGGCGCTCGCCGGACCCTCGCCCGTGACGACCTCGCCGGACGGCGTCGCCATCCGCAGGCCCTGCACGAGGCCGTCGATCCGGCCGTAGCCCGTCGAGGCCTGGCCGGCCGAGCGCGTCGCGACCCAACCCCCGACCGTCGAGAACTCGAAGGACTGGGGGAGGTGGCCGAGCGTGAGCCCGTGGACGGCGAGCTCCGCCTCGACGTCCGGGCCGAACGTGCCCGCGGCGAAGGTCGCCAGGCCCGAGCGGACGTCGATGCGGGTCAGGCCCGCTGAGCCGCCCGAGGTCGAGCGCGACGACGCCCGCGTGCGCACCGCGCAGCGCCTCGACCCCGCCGACGACGCTCGACCCGCCGCCGAACGGCACCACCGCGAGGTCGTGCTCCGCGCAGGTCCGCAGGACGGCCTGCACCTCCTCGGCGCTCCCGGGCTCGAGGACCGCGTCGGGCGCGGCGTCCAGCTGCCCGGAGCGCAGGCGGACGAGGTCGGGGTAGGAGCGCCCGACGGCGTGCAGGACGCGCGCGGCGTGGTCGTCGCGCAGCCAGCCCGCACCGACGACGGCCTCGAGGGCGTCGCGCGCCTCCTCGGTCAGCGTGGAGGGCGGGAGCACGAGCGCCTCGAGCTCCGGCGGCTCGTGCCGCTCCTCGCCCTCGAGGCCGACCTCCGCGCGCAGGAGCTCCTCCAGGCCCCCGGGCAGCGGCCCGTCGTGGCCGTCGACGCCCCAGCCCCACCAGCGCTGGCGGCTCATGCGGGCACCCCCGCGAGCTCCGGGGCCAGGCGTTCGAGCGCGGGCGCCGCCGCCTCCCGCCAGGCGGGCACGAGGCCCAGGCGCGTCCGGCCGTCGAGCACGTCGGAGGGGGTGAGCGCGCCCTCGCGCTCCACCGCCCAGCGGACCTCGACGCCGAGGACGGGCACGCCGGGCGCGAGCGGCTGCAGGAGCTCCGGGCGCTCGTCGGCGAGGGCGAGGACCGCCGGCGCCTCGCTGCCGTAGCGGCGCGTGAGCCGCGCGGGGACGCCCGGGACCCGGACGTCCTGGGGCTGCGCCCCGACCGCCGGGAGGTTCGTCGTGCGGCATGGCGTGGCGGCGACGCCGGGACGGCGGGCGATGACGTCCACGACGTCCTGCGCCATGCGGCGGTACGTCGTGAGCTTCCCGCCGACGACCGTGAGCACGCCGCCCATCGGATCGCCGAGGACCGCGTGGCGGCGCGAGACGTCGGCCGTCGCGCCGTCGCCCGCGTCGAGCAGCGGCCGCAGCCCGGCGAAGCGGCCCACGACGTCCTCCGGGGTGAGGTCCGTGGCCAGCGCGGCGTTGAGCGTCGTGAGCAGGAAGCGCTCCTCGTCGTCCCCGACGGTCGGCACGTCGGGGAGCTCCCCGGGCGGCAGCGGCTCGTCGGTCAGGCCGACGAGCACGAGCCCGTCGGGCCGCGGGAGGCCGAAGACGAAGCGGCCGAAGTGGCCCGGCACCGGCACGTTGATCGCGGCGGCCGGGTCGCCGAGGCGGTCCGCGCCGATCAGCAGGTGCGAGCCCTTCGAGGGGCGGAGGGAGACGCCCTCGGCCAGCGTGCCCGCCCAGACGCCCGTGGCGTTGACGACGTGCCGCGCGCGCAGGCCGAAGCCGCTGCCGCCCAGGACGTCCGTGACCTCCGCGCCGCCCGCGTGCAGGCGCTCGGCCCGGACGTGGGGGAGGATCCGCGCGCCGAAGCCCGCGGCGGTGCGGGCGAGCGCGACGACGAGGCGCGCGTCGTCCTCGAGCTGGCCGTCCCAGCTGAGCAGCGCGCCGCGCAGGCCCGCGGGGTCGACGGCGGGGAACCAGCGCTGCGCCTCCGCGGCCGGGATGCGGCGGGTGCGCGGCAGGCGCGTCGGCTTCGTGCCCGCGGCGCGGCGCATGACGTCGCCCGCCCGCAGGCCGGTGGCGGCGAGGCGGGCCTCCGTCGCGGAGACGGAGGGCAGGAGCGCGATGAGCATGGGCAGCGCGCGGATGAGGTGCGGCGCCGTGCGGTCGGCGAGGATCGCCCGCTCCACCGCGGACTCCCAGGCCACGCCGACGTCGCCCTTGGCGAGGTAGCGCAGGCCGCCGTGGGCGAGCTTCGAGCTCCAGCGGCTCGTGCCCGAGGCGAGGTCCCCGCGCTCCACCAGCGCGACGCTGAGCCCGCGGGAGGCCGCGTCCAGCGCGACCCCGACGCCGGTGATGCCGCCCCCGACGACGAGGACGTCGACCTCGTGGCCGGAGGCCAGGGCGTCGAGCTCCCGGGTGCGGCGGGCGGCGGACAGGGTGGTGCTCGTCATCGGAGTGCTCCTTCCAGCAGGGGGCGCAGCTCGGCCGTCGCACGCTCGCGCAGGCCGTCGGGGTCGTCGGCGCGGGCGGCCAGGACCCACCCGCGCAGGCACAGCTCGAGCGCTCCGGCGAGCGCGTGGGGATCGGTCCGGCGGACGGAGCCCTCGTCCATGCCCTCCTGGAGCAGCGCCCCCAGCACGTCGAGGACGATGTGCTGGAAGGCGCCGTGGCGCTGGACGAGGTAGGGGAGCAGGAGCTCCGGGTCCACGTCGAGGAGGCGGAGGAAGAGCGCGTCGCCGCTGAGGCGCACGACGCCCTCGGCGGCGCCGGAGGCCACGCGCTCGCGGACGGTCGGCAGCGCGCTGTTGGCCGCGATCGCCTCGGAGAGCACCCCGGAGAACTCGCGGGTCATCAGCGCCTGGATGAGCGCGGCGACGTCCGGGAAGCGGCGGTAGACCGTCATGCGGGAGACGCCCGCGCGGCGGGCGACGTCCGTCAGCGTCGTCCGGCGCACGCCGACCGCCATGACGCACGCCTGCGCGGCGTCGAGCAGCGGGTCGTCCTCGGAGTGACGCTGTGACATCCCGCGTCATGGTGTCACATCGGCGGCGCGGGGCCAACCGGGTCAGCGCGCGGCGGCCGCGGCGTGGAGCAGGGCGGCCAGGCGGGCCGCGTGGGTGTCGAAGCACCACCGCTCCCGCTCGCGCCCGACGGCGTCGCGGGCCGCGTCGAGCGCCGGGGAGCGCAGCCAGGCCGCGAGGTGCTCCGGCCCCTCGTGCAGGACGCCCGCGCCCGAGCGCGCGATCACCTCCTGCACCTCGACGCGGTGGCCCGGGTTCGCCCCCGCGATGAGCGGCAGGCCGGCCGCCATCGCGGTCGCCAGCCGTGCCGGGAGGTTGCAGTCGTCCCAGCTCGCCGCGGCGGGGTCGCCGCCGTTCGTGCTGCGGTGCGGGTGCAGCCAGGCGGCGTCGTAGCCCCCGAGCACCCCGCGCCAGTCCGCGGGCGCGACGGGCGGGTGGAGGTGCAGGCGCGGGTCGCCCGCCGGCCAGTCGGGGCCGGGCGGCCCGCCGTGGACGTGCAGGTGGATCCCCGCGTCGAGGACCCCGCGCAGCCAGGCGGCGTCCATGCCGTACGGGCGGCCGACGAGGACGGTCTGCGGCTCGGCCTCCGCGTGGCGGGGCGCGGCCGGCCCGGCGAAGCGCGCCGCGGGCGGGAGGTCCGCGTCGAGGACGTGCGTCGTCGCGGGGTCCGCGCGCCCGGGGAGGAGCGCCTCGACGTGCGCGGCCTCCGTCGCGCTCGCGTAGAGGCGGACGTCCACGCCCGCGTGGACCGCGGCGAAGGAGTCCCAGTCCCCCCGGGCCAGGCAGCGCTGCGGCGCCTCCTTGTGGTGCCACACGACCGGGCACCCCCGCGGCGCGGGCGTGGGGCAGCAGCGCGTGGACGAGCGGGACGGCGCGCCAGTTCATCCCCGCGTAGACGACGTCGGGCCGGACGGAGCGCCACGTCGCGAGCGTCACGTCGGGCAGGTCCGGGGCGAAGGGCAGCGGCCCGACGGTCATGAACGGGAGCGGGTCGTCGATCCACAGGCCGCCGACGAGCTCGACCCGTGCGCCTCGAGGGCGAGGACGCGCTCGGGGTTGTAGGCGAGCTCCCCGGCGAGCAGGACCCGGGTCACGCCGCGGCGCGCCGGGCGCCCCTGGCGTGCGCCAGGGCGGCGCGGGCGACCCAGCGGCCCTGCCCCGGGTCGGTCACGTCGAAGCCGAACGGCGCGTTGGCCTCGAGGGCCCAGAGCCGCCCGTCCTCGTCGCGCAGGACGTCGACGCCCATGAGCCCGCCGCCGAGCGTCGCGACCATCCGCCGGGCGAGCGCGGCGAGCGCGGGCGGCGCCTCCTCCTCGCGGGGGTACGTCGTCCCGTGGGTCACGAGCGCGCCGGGCTCCCGCGCCTTCCAGTACGCCTTGGAGCACGCCGTCGGCGTGGCGAAGAGCCGCGCGACCTCGGGTTCGCGGACGCGCTCCTGCACGAGCGCCTCGGCGCTGCCCGCGGCGGCCCGCGCGCCGCGGAGGTCCCGGGCCGTCGTGACGTCGCGAGCGCCGTCGCCCCAGTTGGGCTTGACGACGAGCTCGCCCTCGGGCGGGCCAGCGCTCGAGGTCGCGCAGGGGCCAGGTGCGGGGCTGCGGCAGGCCGGCGGCGGCCCAGCAGGCGTGGGTCGCGAGCTTGTCCGCGGAGGCGATGAGCGCGGCGACGGGGTTCAGCAGCAGCGCCCCGGACTGCTCGAGCAGCGCGGCGGCGCGCAGGGTCTCCCCGCAGCCGACGACCTCCTCGGCCAGGACGTGCGGGATGACGAGGTCGTAGTGCGGCGGCCCGTCGCGGACCACGAGGCCGGCATGCGGGCGAGCTGGCTCACCCGCGCGCCCTCCGCCTCGAGCGCCGTGCGCCACGCGGCGTCGTAGCCCGCGCCCGCGTAGAAGGCGGCGTCCGTGTAGAGGAGGAGCACGTGCATGCGCCCGACCGCTACCCACGCCGGTGCGGGCGGACACGGGGCGGGCACACTGCTGGGGTGGATCCGCTCGCCACCCTCGGCCTCGACGCGGACGCGACCCCCGCGGAGGTCGCGGCCGCCTACCGCGCGCTGGCCAAGCGCTGGCACCCCGACCACGCGGGCGACGGCGCGGAGGCCGTGCGGCGGATGGCGGAGATCAACGCGGCCTACGACCTCCTGCGCACCGGGGGCAGCGTGACCGCGACGCAGACCGCACCGCCGCCGGAGCCGCCGCCGCGGAAGGCCGCGGGCCACTGGCTGGCGGAGGACGTCCGCCGCAGCCTCGGGCGCGAGCTCCTCCAGGCGCTGCAGGAGGGCGAGGAGGTGGAGCTCGTGACCCCCGTGGCGACGTGGAAGAGCCCGCGGGCGCTGCTGGCCGTCACGGACCGGCGGCTGCTGTGGCTGCTCGACGACGCGATCTCCCACCGCGTGCACTCCTTGAAGTGGCGGGACGTCGTGCGGGTGGAGCACCGCCTCCGCCGCCCGCTGCGGCGGACGGCGGTCGTGCGGGCGGAGACGAAGCTCGGGCGCCGCCTCGAGTGGGCGGAGCTCCGCCCGGAGACGGCCGCGCGGATCGCGCGGCTCGTCGCCCGGGGCGCGGGCCTCGAGCTGCCGGCCTGAGGGCCGGCAGGCCCGGTGTCAGGGCGTCCGCAGGCGCGTGAGGCCGCGGCGGGCGGTGGGGCGCGAGTAGGCCAGCCGGTCCTGCACGCCGCGCAGGCTCAGCACGCCGAGGCCCGCCAGGAGCGTCCCGTTGCCGAGGGCGTTGATGGAGCGCTGGAGCTTCGCGGCCTGCGGCGGGGTGTCGGGGCCGGGCGTCGTGCCGTCCTCGATCGGGACGGCGCCGTCCGGCGCCTGGCCCGCGAGCCGCATGCCCTGGATCCCCGTGGCCAGCGTGAGCAGGACGCTCGTGGCCATGAGGGCGTCCTCGAGCTGGGTCAGCACGCGCTCCGCGGAGGTCTGACGCTCCGGGGTCGAGCTCCGTCGTCCGGGCGGCGACGTGGACCGCCGACGCGGCGGCGAGCCCCGCGACGCCGAGCGGGTTGAACGTGAACCAGCCCTTGTTGACGACCTTCCCGCGGATCGCCGGGTCCGGGATCGCCCGCACGACCGGGTTGAGCGCGAACTTCCCGAAGACCTGCCCGCCGAACCACGTGGCGAGCCCGACGTCGTGGACGATGCGCGAGGTGTTCTGCAGCTGTTCGTTGACCATGGTGGGCGCCTACCCGGCCCCGGCGCGCCCACCCACGCCGCGGCGCGTGGCCGCTTCCCCCGACGGGGAGGCCCCGCGGTCGCGTGTGCGACCCTCCCCGGACCATGCTCGTCATCTTCCACCCCGACGCCACGAACGACCAGATCGAAGCGGTGACGCTCCGGATCACCCAGTCGGGGGCCGGCACGCAGCGGGTCGACGGCGCGGAGCAGACGGTCATCGGGGTCATCGACGCCGACCGGGACCACATCGCGAACCTCGAGCTCGACGCGGACGCGGGCGTCGACCGGGTCGTCTCGGTCTCCTCGCCCTACAAGCTCGCCCACAAGCACCGCCACGGCGGGCAGCCGCACCCCGTCGTCATCGGGGGCGCCGCGTTCGGGGGGCCCGACCCGACCTTCCGGATGATCCTCGGCCCCTGCGCGGTGGAGAGCTCCCAGCAGACCCTCGAGGCCGCCCGCGCGTGCGCCGCGGCGGGCGCGGACCTCCTGCGCGGCGGCGCGTTCAAGCCGCGGACGAGCCCCTACGCCTTCCAGGGCCTCGGGGTCGAGGGGCTGAAGATCCTCGCGGCCGCCCGGGAGGAGACGGGGCTGCCCATCGTCACGGAGCTCACGGACCTGCGCGACGTCGAGGCCGTCGTCGAGTACGCGGACTGCATCCAGGTCGGCGCCCGCAACATGCAGCACTTCCCCCTGCTGACGGAGATCGGCCGCGCGGGGCTGCCCGTGCTGCTCAAGCGCGGGATGGGCGCGTCCGTCGACGACTTCCTGCTGGCGGCGGAGTACATCATCAAGGAGGGCAACCAGGACGTCGTGCTCTGCGAGCGCGGCATCCACGCCAACGCGACGCCCGCGCGCTCCTGCCTGGACCTCGCCGCGGTGACCGTGCTGAAGGAGCACACGCACCTCCCGGTGATCGTGGACCCCTCGCACGCCGCGGGGCGCCGCGCGCTGGTGGAGCCGCTCGCGCTCGCGGCCGCGGCCTGCGGGGCCGACGGCCTCATCGTCGAGTGCCACCCGAACCCCTCCATGGCCCGCTGCGACGGGCCCCAGGCCATCACGCTCGACGCGCTGGACGGCTTCGTCGCCCGGGTGCGCGCGGTCGCCGCCGCCGCCGCGGGGCAGGTTCCCGCCTAGCGCCCCGGGACGACGTCGCGCGCCTCGAGGGGCGCGCGACGGTCCTGCGGGGTGGTGCGGCGGCGCTAGCTCGTGGGCGCGGCCTGCTTGACGTCCTCGGCGGCCGACTGCGCGTTGTCCTGCGCGGTCTGCTTGACCTCCTGGCCGTGCTCCTGGGCGGAGGACTGCGCGGTCTCCTTCACCTCGGCGGCCGCGGTCTGGGCGGCCTCCTTCGCGGCGCCGGCGGTCTCCTGCGCGACCTGCTTGCCGTGCTCGAGCGCCTCCTGGGCGGTGCCCTGCACGTTCTCCTTGACCTTGTCGGCCATGGGCCCGATCGCCTCGTGCTCCTTCTTGGTCTCCGGGATGAGCATCCCGGCGAGGAACCCGACGGCCAGGGAGCCGACCGCGAGGCCGAGGGGGTTGCTCTTGGCCACCCCGACGGCCTGCTGGGCGCCGCCCTTGACGTCCCCCGCGCTGGGCGTGGCGTCGGAGACCTTGCCCGTGGCCAGCCCCACCTTGCCCTTGACCGCGTCGACCTTGTCGCTCACGGCCTCCTTCGTGCGGGAGGGCACGTCGGCCTTGTAGCCGATGGCGTCGATGGTCTCGGACATCTCGTCCCGGGTGCGCTCTATGTCCTGGCGGATGGCTTCTGGGTCTTGGCCCATTGGACGTCCTCCTTCACGGTCTCGATGGTCTGTTCAGGGGCAGCGGGGGTGGCGTGCTGGAGCTTCTTCTTGCCCGAGAGGGCCAGGACGCCGGCGACGGCGGCCCAGAGCACGGTCACGACGAGGGCGGCGAGCCAGTTGGCCAGCGCACCGTCGAGCAGCAGGATGAGGAAGGCGGTGAAGGAGCCGAGGGCCAGGAGGCCCACGACGCCGGCGCCGCCGAGGAAGCCGGCACCCTCGCCCGCGTCCTTCCCCTTCTGGGTCATCTCGGCCTTCGCGAGGTCGAGCTCCATCTTCACGAGGGTCGTCGTCTCGTTCGAGAGCCGCTTCAGCAGCTCGCCGATGGGCTCCTCGCGCAGGTCGCCGTGGCTCGTCGCGGGGGTGGTGGCCCGGGGGTCACCCCGGTTGCCGAGCTGGTCGGACATCACAGCCCCCCGACGGGGTGCGGCGCGGGGGTCAGCGGATCGGTCGGACCCACGGGGTCCGGGAAGCCGCGGTCGACGCCCGTGGCGGGCGCGGGGGTGCCGGGGGTCGTCCCGGCGCCCGGGATCGTCCCCGTGCCGACGCCGACGCCCGTGGTCGCGCGGGGCGGGAGCGCGGGGGCCGGGGGGGTGTACCCGCCCGTGCCGCCCGAGGTCGACGCCTCGAAGCGCTTCTGGCTCGACGCCTTCAGGAAGCGCGACGCGGCGAAGCCGAGCGCGAGGCCGCCGGCCACGACGGCCATGGGCTGCCTGCGCCCGAGGTCCTCGAGGTCGCGCAGCAGCCGGTCGGCGTCCGCGTCCTTGAGGTAGGCGCCGAGCTGCTCGGCCCGGTCGGCCGCCTTCTCGGCGAGCTCCGCCGGCTTGTCCTTGCCCTGGTCGCGGAGGGCGCCGGCCACGGACCGCACGTCGGCCGCCTGCGCGGTGACCTGCTCCCCGGCCTGCGTGCTGCGCTGGTCGACCTGCTCGCGCGCCCGTCCCCTGGCCTGCTGGGCTGCCTCCCCGGCCTTGTCCTTCGCCTGGGCTGCAGCCTCCTGTGCCTGCTCTTGCGTGGAAGTCATGCAGGCTGGGTTGCGCGGGCCGTCCGCAGGCAAACGCGTCCGGAGGGGGACTGTGCGATGCGAACGGGCCGCGTTTGCCCCCCGCCGCTTCGGGAACCGGATCGACCGGTTCAGAGTGCGACGCGGACGCTCGCGCGCTTGACCGCGACGCGCTTGCGCGCGTCGGTCACCGTGACCCGCACGGCGACCGTGAACGTCCGCACCCGCCGCCGCTTCGCGGCCCGCAGGACCGCATCGTCCAGCCCGAGCGCGACGGTCCCCCCGACGCTCGCCGACCGGGACGTCGCGAGCACGGAGCGCGCCCGCCGCCCGAGCCGCCGGGCCGTGGTCGGGCCGACGACGCCGGTCACCCGGAGGCTGCACCGCGAGGCGCAGCGGGTCGTCACCCGGATCGCCCGGCGCCCGCGCGGGGACACGGCGATCGAGGGCGCGGGCGGGAGGACCGTGCGCGTGACGGGCGGAGGCGTCGGCGGGGCCGGCACGGTCACGACGACGGGCCCGGGCCGGCGCACGACGACCCCCGTCGAGGCGCGCCCGTCGGCGCCGCCCACGTCACGGACCACGACCCGCGCGTCGCGGGCTCCGGGGGCGTCGAAGGCGAAGGAGGTCGTCGGGTCGCTCGTGACGCGATCCGTCCGGCCGTCCCCGTCGAAGTCCCAGGAGTAGGAGGCGATGAGGGAGTCCGGGTCCGTGAAGGAGGAGGCGTCGAAGGCGACGGGCTCCCGGGGCTCGACGACGGACGGGGTCGCGCGCAGGCTCCCCCGCGGGGCGCCGTCGCTGCGGGTGCCGTAGAGCGCGAGGCGGCTGACGTCGACGAAGGTGCTGTCGGAGCCGGCCGCGGCGTCGAGCGTCAGCCGGATGCGCGAGACCTCCCGCGCGTTGGAGGGCACCCGCAGCGCGAAGGCGCCCTGCCGGGCGACCACGGGGGTGCTCTGGGAGGCCATGACGCGCTCCTGGCCGTCCTGGGCGATCGCCGTCAGCGTGAACGCCGCCAGGCCGGCCGCGCCGCCGTCCCCGCAGGTCGGCGAGGGGTCGATCCCGACCTGGGTGACGTCCACGGGGGTCGGGAGCTCGAGGACGAGGGAGCGATGGCCGGGGACGGAGGACCAGCCCGAGGCCGGGAGGTCGTCGACGAGCTGCCCGGGGCCGCACGGCTCGTCCTGGACGTCGCCCACGATCCGCGCGCCGCCCGAGCCCGAGGCCCAGTTGCGCCGGAGCGGGACGTCGAGCGCGACGTCGTCGCCCGCCGGGACGTCGACCCGCGGCGCCTCGGGGTCGTAGCCCGCCGGGCCCGTCACGGAGAGCCCGGGGTAGCTCCCCGAGGGCAGCGCGAGCGCGAAGCCGCCGTCGGGGCCCGAGGTCGCCGTGCGCCCGTCCGGCGCGTCGGAGGCGATCCGCGCGCCCGGGAGCGGCAGGCCGCCGGCGGCGTCGGTCACCCGCCCGCGCACCGTGCCGTCGGGCCCCGCGGTCGCGGGGGTGCGGTCGTCGGGGACGGGGAGGGTGTCCGTCGCGTCGGCCGTGTGGGCGTAGAGGCCGAGGCCGCGCGCGGCGAAGACCCGCCAGAGGAGCTCCCGGGAGGCCGGGTCGTCGAGGCCCGCGGCGGTCGCCGCGGCGAAGATGGCGTTGCGCGCGTCGACGAAGGAGGGCTCGGGCGGCCCGAGCCGCATGCCGTCCGTGATGAGCCGCTCGGCCAGGTCCGAGCCCGCGGCCTCGCTCCCGGAGGCCGCGACGAGCGCCGTCCGGAGGTCCCACAGCGCCTCGAGCCAGACCTCCCCGTCGTAGTGGACCTCGGGGCCCGCGCCCGAGATGCGCCCGAAGTCCCCGAGGGTGTAGCCGCCCGTCCCGGCCCCCGGGCGCCCCGGGCAGCCCGGGGAGGCGGCGCCCACGGGGCAGTCCGCGCCCTGGGAGCGCGAGGTGTGGGGCTGCAGGTCCGAGGCCACGCCCAGGTCCATCTCGCCCGGGGCGGGGCCGTCGGGCAGGAGGCCGTCGCGGCTGAGCAGGTCGAGGGCGTAGAAGTCGCTCCAGGCCTCCCCGAGCGCCCCGGCCTGCACGGAGGAGAGCGCGCTCGTCCCGTCCGAGTGGGTCACGAGCCGGCCCGAGAGGCCGTGGGCGTGCTCGTGCCAGAGCGTCGCCGCGTCGTCGCCGCCGTCGATGGCCCGGAACGGCCCGCCGCCGAAGAGGTACATCTGCATCTTCGGGGAGCGCCCCTCGGGCAGGACCGTCATGTTCGCGTTGTTGCGGTGCGCGGGATCGCCGAGCGCGGCGCCGTCGCGCGTCTGCAGGACGATGGGGTCGTCGCCCGAGAAGCCGTCGAAGCCGATCTCGGGGCGCCGCAGGTGGTCCCGGAAGCGGTTGGCCAGCGCGAAGGCCTGGACCCCGTTCTGCTCCCGGTTGGTCGCCCAGGACCCGGGGTCCGCCGGATCCCACGTGCAGCGCGCGCCGGGGGGCCCGCACCCGGGGCCCGGGAAGCCCACGAACGTGAAGCGGAAGTCCCCGGCGGGGCGGCGCAGGACCTCCTCGTCGGGGTCCGCGACGTCGTCGTCGTCGAGGTCGGAGAACGCCCGGACGGCCGGCCCCTCGAGCCGGGGGGCGCCCGCGGGCAGCCAGCCCTGCGCCTCGAGGTCGACCTCGCGCGGGGCGTTGGCTCCCGCGGTGGCCGGGGTGTCCTCCGCCCCGGGGTGGTTGGGGTAGGTCAGCGCGGGCGCCTCGGCCTTCGTGAGGTCCTGGCGGAAGAGCACCGTGCCGTCCGTCGCGTCGACGACCGCGGACCAGGTCGCGGAGGACGAGCGCCGCTCGAGCAGCCGCCAGGCCGGGCGGATCCCGCGCGCGGTGGGGAAGGCGACGGCCTCCGCGGGGGCGGCGGGGGTCGTCGGGCCGAGCTGCGCCACGAGCGCCGCGCGGGCGGCCCGCGCGTCGAGCACGGCCGCCGGGGGTGCGGCGGCGGACGCGGCGCCGGGCTCGCCCGTGACGGTGAGCACCCGGCCGCCGCGGTCGAGCGCGACCGTGAGGCCGCCGTCGAAGACGGGGACGCCGCCGGCCCGCCGGCCGAGGCGGACGGTCGTGATCCCCGAGCGCCCCGTCGTCCGCGTGGAGGTGACCCCGAGCGCGTCGGCGGCCGCGGCGTCGAGCCCGAAGAGCGCCCGGTGCTCGCGCACCCAGTCCTGCGCGACCCGCGCGCGGGGGAGCGAGGAGGGCCGGGTGAGCGCGCCGTCGAGGCGCTGCACGACCCGGGTCGCGCCCGAGCGCGCGTCGAGCCCGAGGGCCAGGCCCGGCCCGAGCTCCCGCCTGAGCGCCGCGCGCGCTGCCAGGGTCCGCGGCCCCGCGGGGGCGGAGGCGCTCCGGTCCAGGAGGGGACGGGCCCGGGCCCCGCCCGGCGGGGCGACCGCGAGGGCCGCGGCGGGGGGCAGCCCGAGCACCGCCGCCATCGTGGCGAGGCCGGCCCTCCGGGCGCGCTGCCGCTGCCTTGGCCCCATGGCGGCAGGGTAGAGCGCCCGGCGCGCGCCCGCGGCGCTTCGCGCCCTAGGCTGCGCGGGGCGCCGGAGTAGCTCAGCTGGTAGAGCGACGCATTTGTAATGCGTGGGTCAGGGGTTCGAGTCCCCTCTCCGGCTCTCAGGTCCCGAGCCGGGCCTCCTCGAGGTCGAGGTCGCGCTCGATCACCCGCAGGAGGTCCGGGCGCAGCCGGCCCCGGTTGCGCAGGTCGACGAGGGCGCCGCGCTCGACCCCGATGAGCTCCTTGCGCAGCGCGGAGTAGCGCAGCCGCGGCTCGGACTTCACCGAGGAGGCGGAGCCGTCGCCGCCGATGGCCGCCTGGCAGCGCTGGAAGCGCGCGCGGTAGAGCTCGCGCAGGCGCCGCAGCTGCTCCTCGCCCGCCCCCTCGTCCTCGAGCTCGTCGAGGCGGTCCAGCGCGGTCTGGGCCGCCTCGAGGCGGGCGATGGCCTCCTCGGGCGACCAGGGGCGCGGCCCGTGGATCCCGAGCGCCTTGAGCAGCGCCGGCAGCGTGAGCCCCTGCCCGACGAGCGTCACGAGGATCACCACGAACGTGATGAAGAGGATCTCCTGGCGGCCGTCGACCGAGGCCGGGATGGCCAGCGCCGCGGCGAGGGAGATCGCCCCGCGCATCCCGCTCCAGCCGACGGCCAGCCGCTCGCGCCCCGTGCCGCCGAGCCCGGGCCAGGCGACGCCCGCCAGGCGCACCCCGACCACCGTGAGCGACACGAGCAGCGCCGCGCCGACGAGGCTCCCGAGCGAGAGCTCCGCCCGCAGCTCGTCGACCAGCACGGGGAACTGGAGGCCGAGCAGCACGAAGAGGATCGCGTTGCCCGCGAAGTCCAGGACGTTCCAGAAGGCGATGCCGCTCAACCGCGTGTCGGCCCGGAAGGCCTCGTGGGCGAACCAGCCCAGGTAGGTGCCCGTCGCCACGACGGCCAGGACCCCCGAGACGCCCGCCTGCTCCGCGGCGACGTAGGAGCCGTAGGGGAACAGCACCGTGAGGAAGATCGCCAGCGCCGTGTCGTCGAGCCTGCGCAGCACGCGGACCTGCACGACCCCGACCACCAGCCCGATGGCGAGCCCGCCCGCCGCGGAGAGGAAGAACTCCGCGACCGCGTCGCCCGCGGAGAACGTCCCGCTGACCGCGGCGGCGACCGCGACGCGGTAGAGCACGAGCGCGCTCGCGTCGTTGATGAGCGCTTCCCCGCCGACCAGGAGCTTCACCTGGTCGGGCACCCCCATCCGGCTGAACGCCGTGGCGGCGGCGACGGGGTCCGTGGGGGCGACGACGGCCCCGAGGATGCAGGCCGCCTCCCAGCCCAGGCCGGGCACGACCGCGTGGGCGACGACGGCGACCGCGGCCATCGTCAGCAGGACGAGCCCTAGGGAGAGGTAGGCGATGGAGCCCGCCTGCGCGCGCAGGGCCTGCGGCGAGGTGGAGAACGACGCGGCCCCGAGCAGCGGCGGCAGGAAGACGAGGAAGATGACCTCGGGCTCCAGGACGACGTCCGGCAGGCCCGGGACGAAGCCGACCGCCAGGCCGCCGATCACGAGGACGATGGGGTAGGGGATGCGGGCCAGGTCCGCCAGCCGCACGAGCGCGGCGGCGCCCAGGAGCAGGACGAAGAGGAACTCGAGGTCGCCCAAGGTGCGGCCACTCTACGATCGCCGCGTGCTCGACCCACCCCCCTCCCCGGAGGACCACGCCCTCGGCCGCCCGGGTGCCCCGTTCGTCCTGACGATGTACGCGGACTTCGAGTGCCCCTTCTGCCAGGCGGCGCAGAGCATCATCCCGCGCGTGGCCAAGCGGCTCGGCGACGACCTCCTGCTCGTCTACCGCCACTTCCCGCTCGAGGAGCGCCACCCGCTGGCCCACCGCGCCGCGCTGGCCGCGGAGGCAGCCGCGGCGCAGGACCGCTTCTGGGCGATGCACGACGCGCTCTTCGACCTGCGCGGGGCGCTCGAGCGCCCGGACCTCGTCGGCGCCGCGCGGACCGTCGGCCTCGACCTCCCGCGCTTCGAGGCCGACCTCGACGCCGCGACGGCGGACGGGCGCATCGCCGCGGACGTCGCGTCGGGCCTGCGCTCCGGGGTGACGGGCACCCCGGCGTTCTTCGCGGGCCCCGCGCTCGTCGAGGGCGCCTTCGACGCGGGCTCGCTCGTCGACGCCCTGCGCGCCGCCGCGGGCTAGGCCCGCCGGGCGCGGGGCGCCTTGGCGGGGAGCACGTCGTCGCCCCAGCGGGTGGCGAGCGTCGCGAGGATCTCGAGGATCCCGAAGGCCATGAAGAAGACCGTCGGGGCGGTCTCGTCGCTGAAGCCGAAGATGAAGGGCGAGGCGACGAGCACGGCGCCCAGGCCGACGTCCGCGAACGCGTGGCCCATGACGGGGATGACCTTCACGAGCGAGAGCTTCCACTCCGTGCTCATGGAGACGACGAGGATGAGGACCCCCGCGACGATGGAGAGCGCCGTGGGCGCTCCCTGGTCGCTGAAGCCGAAGAGGAACGGGGCGGCGATGAGCAGCACGACGAGGAGGGGCTCGCTCGCGGCGTGGAGGGTCATCGGGATGGGGCCTTGGCGGAACATGCCTGCAGCCTTCCCGGGGGTGGCGGGCTGAACCGCCGCGGGTCAGCCCGCGTCGGGCTCCCCGAGGCCGGCCACCGCGTGCTCGAGGGAGCCGTGGCCGTTGGAGGAGACGACGACCTCGTACTCGGGCACTCCGACCGCTGCCGGGGCGTTGAGCCGGCGCTCGAGCTCCCCGAGGACCGTCCCGAAGAGCAGGTGGCGCCAGGTGGCCTGGGCCAGCGCGGGGCCCGAGCCCCAGAGCACGGGGAAGTCCGAGCCCGCCGGGTGCAGGCGGGGGATGAGCGCCGTGCCGGGCCAGGAGGCGACGTGCTCGACCATCCCGGCGGCCGGCCCGCGGGCCCAGGAGGGCAGGGGGATCCGCGGGGCGACGTGGGCGTAGGCCGCGCCGAACGCCGCGCCGTTGGCCGCGTGCATCGCCAGGCCGACGGGCATGGCCCAGCGCCCGCGGGTGACGGCCTTGCCCAGGAGCTCCGCGTCGTCGTAGGGCACCCCGAAGACCCGCTTGTCCAGGGGCTGCTGCGCTGCCCAGATCGTGGCGGCGACGGCGCCGGCGAGGGCACCCCGGGCGGTGACGGCGAGCGGCATCGTCCGAGCGTACTCCGAGCTCCCGCACCCGGTGGCCCCTCGAGCTGTAACCCGGCCGATGTGGGCGGCGTACCACTCGCACGATGCCCGACCCGTACATCGACCGCGCGAACCGCAAGGGCGTCAACCCGCTCGTGTACTGGCTCGTGCGCGCGGTGCTGCAGCCCTTCTTCCACTGCTGGTTCCGCGTGAGCCGCATCGGGCGGGAGCACATCCCGGCGGAGGGCGGCTTCATCCTCGCCGCGAACCACCGGTCGTTCCTCGACCCCTTCATCATCGGGATCATGGTCCGGCGGCCGATCTACTTCGTCGCCAAGCGGGAGCTCTTCCACCGGCCGCTCGTCGCCTGGTTCCTGAACAACCTGGGGGCCTTCCCGATCAACCGCGGGCTCGCCGACGAGGACGCGATGGGCACCGCCCGGGCCATCCTCGAGCGCGGCGACGGCGTCCTCATCTTCCCCGAGGGCACGCGGGTGCGGCCCGGCAGCATCGGCTCCCCCAAGCGTGGCGTGGGCCGCCTCGCGCTCGAGACGGGGGTCCCGGTCGTCCCCGTGGCGATCCTCGGCACGGAGGCCGTCCGCCGCGGCTGGCGGATCCGCCCCGAGAAGGTCCGCGTGCGCGCGGGCCGGCCCCTGACCTTCCCGCGGGTCGCCGCCCCGAGCCCGCAGCTGGCGACCGCGGTCACGGAGCGCATCTGGCCCTGCGTCGCCCTGCAGTGGGAGTGGCTCGGCGGCACGCCGCCCGTCCGCCGCGCGGTCGTCCTCGGCGGCGACGCCGGCCTGGCCGCGGCCCTCGAGCGCGCCGGCGTGCCCGTGGGGGAGGAGCTCGCCTCCGCCGACCTCGTCGTCCTCGGCGGCCCCGCCCACCGCCTGCCCGCGCTGCTCGCCGCCCACGGTGCCGCGATCCCCGCCCGGGCGGGCCTGCTCGTCACCTCCCCCGGGCTCGTGGCCGACGGCGCCGACGTCCTCCCGGCCGCGGCCTGGTGCGCGGGCCGCACGCCCGCCCGCGCCGTCGCCTGCCTGGCCGGCCCGGGCGCCGTGGGCGCCGGCGGCTCCGCCGTGCTCGCCTCGGAGGACGCGGGGTGGGCCCGCCAGCTCGCGGAGCTCCTGACCCGGGGCGGCTTCGACGTGGAGCGCTCCGGGGACGTCGCGGGGGTCGCCTGGGCCGCCGCCGCCTCGCGCGCCGCCGCCCTGGCCGCCGCGACGGCCGCGGTCGCCGGGCCCGGCGCCGCGGGCGCCGCCGCGGGCCGCGTGCTGGCCGAGGTCACCGCCCACGCGCAGCGCCACGGGGGCCGGGCCGAGACCTTCGCGGGCCTCGCGGGCGCGGGGCACCTCGTCACGGGGGTCCTGGCGCCGCACCCGGCCGAGGCGGACGAGGGCCTGCGGGCCCTGCCGCTCCTGGCCGCCGCACTCGAGGCGGAGGGCGCAGCCCCCGTCACCGCGGGCCTGGCCGCCGTCGTGCGCGGCGCGGCGGACGCCCGCGCCTGGGCCGACGGCGTCACGGCCCCGCGCTCCCCCAAGGCCCGTCGAGCGGCCTGA
This sequence comes from uncultured Solirubrobacteraceae bacterium, assembly GCA_963844155.1. GTDB lineage: Bacteria > Actinomycetota > Thermoleophilia > Solirubrobacterales > Solirubrobacteraceae > Paraconexibacter. The sequence goes on along the minus strand of CAWJMY010000001.1, from coordinate 242,624 downwards.
GACCCGGGGGCCTAGGCTGCATGCGTGGACAAGGAGGAGCTCGACCGGAAGTTCTCGGACCTGTACCGGGCCCACCTGCGCGACGTGTACTCCTACTCGTACTACCGGGTGGGCAACCACCACGACGCGGAGGACCTCACGGAGCAGACGTTCCTGCAGGCCTACCGCCACTACGAGCGGGCGCTCTCGGAGAGCGACGGCCGGCCCCTGCGGCCCTGGCTGATCCGCATCGCGCACAACCTGGCGGCGAACCTCTACCGGGACCGCTCGCGCAAGCCGCAGACGCACATCGACGACGACTCCCAGCTGCGGACCATGCACACGACGGAGGACCTCGTCGAGGGCCGGGACGAGCTGGCGCGCATCCTCGAGGGGGTCACCCAGCTGCCCGACGACCGGCGGGAGGCGCTGATCATGCGCTTCGCCCTCGGCATGGACAACCGGGAGATCGCGCGGGCCATGGGGCGCACGGACGGCGCCACGAAGGTCCTCATCCACCGCGCCATCAAGCAGCTGGAGACCATCGTCCGCACCCCGGACCCCGCGCAGGCCTGACGCCATGAGCGACACGACCCCCATCGACTTCGAGAGCATGCTCCGGCAGGCGCTCACGCCCGTGGAGCCCCCCGCGGACTTCCGGCTGCGCTTCGAGCAGACCCTCCAGAACCTCACGGACCTCGCGGCGGACGAGCTCGACGCCTGGGAGCTCTCCACCCTGCGCGACCCGCGCAACTGGCCCGGGGTCGCCCGGCCCGTCGCCGCGGTCGCGATCGGGAGTGCAGCGAGCGCCGCGCTCGTGGTCGTGCGGGTGCGCGCGGGGCGCAAGAAGCGCCGCGCGGACGCGGGGGATCCCCTCGCCTACGTCGAGCAGACGGTCAAGGCGGTGGCCGACGAGGCCCGCCGCATCATCGACCGCTGAGGGAGGGCGACGTGGACGAGGCGACCGCGGGTGATCCGCCCGAGGGCCCGGGCACGAAGAAGCCCGCAATGGACGCCGTCTCCCTCCGCGACCTCGCCGACGAGGACCTCATGCAGTGGGTCCGTCGCGGCGAGCCCGTGGCCTTCGAGGTCGTCTACGAGCGCCACGCGACGGCCGCCTTCTCGCTGGCCTACCGCATGACGGGCTCGCGCAACGCCGCCGAGGACGTCGTGCAGGAGGCGTTCCTGAGCCTCTGGCGCTCCAACGCCCGCTACGACCGCACCCGCGGCTCCGTCCGGACGTGGATGCTCGGGATCGTCCACAACCGGGCGATCGACTCCTTGCGCCGCTCCGTCGTGCACGACAAGCGCCGGGCCAGCGACGAGGGCATCGAGGAGCGCTTCGAGGCCAAGGAGCGCACGGACGTCGAGGTCGCACGGCGGGACGAGGCGCGGGAGGTCCGGGAGGCCCTCACGACGCTCCCCGCAGAGCAGTGCAAGGTCATCGAGCTCGCCTACTTCGGCGGCTTCACCCACACGGAGATCGCCGGGATGCTGGACACACCGATCGGGACGGTCAAGGGCCGCATGCGCCTGGGCCTGGAGAAGATGCGCCACCAGCTGGGCGGCCTCTCGCCCGAGGTGACGGGATGAGCCGCTTCGACCCCCACGAGGACGCCTGCTCGCGCGGCATCGACGCCGGCGCCTACGTCCTCTCGGCGCTCGACTCCGCCGAGGCCGCCTCCTTCGCGACCCACCTCGAGGCCTGCGACCACTGCCGCCTGGAGGTCTCCGAGCTCCAGCTCGTCGTGGACACGCTGCCGATCGCCGCGCCCCAGGCCGCCCCGCCCCTGGCCCTCAAGAGCCGGATCATGGCCGTCGTCGAGCGCGAGGCGGAGCTCCTGCGCGCCGCGGGCCCGGAGTCCGACCGCCCCGTCCCCGCCGGCCCGGGCTGGCGCGAGCGCCTGAAGGCCCGGGTCACCTCGCCCGTGCGCCCGGCCTACGCCGGCGCGCTCGCCTGCACCCTCCTGGTCCTCGGGCTCGTGGGCGGCCTGGCCATCCACGTCTCCGACGGCGGTCCCGAGACCCGCACGCTCCGGGCCTGGGCCCAGGGCCCGGCCACCGCGCAGCTCGAGCAGGCCGGGGACAAGGCCTCCCTCGTCCTGGCCGGGATGCCCAGCCTCCAGCGCGGGAAGGTCTACCAGGTGTGGTTCGACCGCGGGGACGGCCAGTTCCGGCCCACCCGCACGCTCTTCAACGTGCGCGCGGAGGGCGGCCGCACGACGGTCGCCATCGCGGAGTCCGTGAAGGGCATCGACCGCATCGCGGTGACCGAGGAGCGGTCGGGCGGCGCGCTCGCGCCGTCGGGCGCACCGGTCATCACGGCCTCGCCCTCCTGACCCCGGCGCGGGGTGGCGGCGGTCCTTCAGGGCCGCTTGAAGCCCCGCTGCTAGCGTCGATCGCATCGTGAGCACCGTGGCCGAAGAGACCGTCTGCTACCGGCATCCCACCCGGGAGACGGCGGTCCGCTGCTCGAACTGCGGGCGGCCGATCTGCACGGACTGCATGACCTCGACCCCCGTCGGGATGCGCTGCCCCGAGTGCTCGAAGCAGAAGACGAAGGTCGTCTCCATGCGCTCGATGAACGCGGTGACGACGACGGTGACCGTCGGCCTCATCGCGATCAACGCGATCCTCTTCCTCGCGACGGGGAACTTCGGCATCGGCACGGGCGGCGGTGGCGGCGAGCTCACGCGGCGCCTGGCGCTCGACGGGCCGGACATCGACCAGGGCCACGAGTACTGGCGCCTGGTGACGAGCGGGTTCATGCACTCGGGCCTGCTGCACGTCGGCTTCAACATGTACCTGCTCTACGTCCTGGGGCAGATGCTCGAGGGGCCGCTCGGCTCCGTGAAGTTCGCCGGCCTCTACCTCGCCTCCATGCTCGCGGGCTCGGCCGGGGCGCTGCTGCTGACGCCGCTCTCCTACACCGTGGGCGCCTCGGGCGCGGTCTTCGGCCTGATGGGCGCGGCGTTCTGGCAGATGCGCGCGCGGGGCGTCGACCCGTTCGCCTCCGGGATCGGCACGCTGATCCTCTTCAACCTCCTCTTCTCCTTCGTGGGCTCCGGGATCTCCATCGGCGGCCACCTCGGCGGCCTGCTGGGCGGCTCGGTCGTCGCGCTCGGCCTCCTGGCGCTCGAGAAGCGCCGCGCGCCGTCCTGGGCGGGCTACGCGCTCCTGGGCGTTGCGATCGTCGCCTTCGCGGCCGTCGGCATCGCCGTCTCGGGCGGCACGCAGAACGCCTCGTTCGGCTAGGGCCGGGCGCGTCGCCGGGCGCCCGCGCGCCCTAGGCTCCGGACATGGGGCAGCTGCGGTCGGCGGGACCGCTTCTCGTGGTGGTGGGAGCGCTGGCCTCCGGGTGCGGCGGCACGAAGGCCGCGCCGGCGCCGCCGCGGGATCCGGCCCGCGCCGGGGCGGAGGCCGTCGTCACCCGCCTGGCCGACGGGGTCCGCGACGACGACCCGCTCGCCGCCTGCCGGACGCTCACGCTGGCCACGCGCCGCGTCGTGGCGCTCCTCGGGCCGCCCGGCGCCTCCTGCCCCACGGGGCTCGCGCCGTTCCTCGTCGTCCACGGGCTCCGCCGGGCCCTGCCCCAGGTGGCGGACCCGGTCGCCTCCGTGCTCGGGTCGCGCGCGGCCGTCCGCGCGGACGCGCTGCCCGAGCCCCTGACGGCGGTCGAGCGCGGCGCCGCGTGGCGCGTCTCGCTCATCGGCCTGCCCGGGGTCCGCGCGGACGTCGGCGCCGCCCGGGCCTGCGGGAGCTACCTCGACGCGGCGGACCGCGTCGGGCTGCCGCCCTTCACCCCGGCCGCCCTGGCGGACCGGCTGCGCGGTCAGGCGCGGGGAGTCCACCGGCTGCGCCGCAGCCTCGATGCGCTGCCGGCCGGCGGGCCGCCCCGCCTCGGGCTCGACGACGTGACCCGGGCGCTCGTCGACGTCCGCGAGGGCCTGCGCGAGCAGGCGCGCCGGGTGGGGGAGGGCGGCGCGGTGGAGCGCGGGATGCAGGCCTCGGCCCGCGCGGACCTGCTCGTCCGCCGCCTCCTGGCGCAGGACGGCCGCCGCGCGCGCGTCGCCTGCCCCTTCGATCCCGGGAGCGGCCCGCAGCTCGCGCGGCGGCGCGCGCTCCTCGACCGCGCGTGCGACCAGTACGGCGCGGTGCTCGACGCGCTCGACGCGGATCCCGACAGCCGGGCGGAGGCGCTCGAGAACCTCCGGGCGGTCGACCGGGCGCTCGTGCGGCTCGACGTCGCCCTGCGCCGCGCGCCGGTCGAGCCCCGACTGCGCCGCCTGCGGGCCGCGGCACGCCGCGGGGTCGTGGCGATGCGGCGGGCGGTCGCCGCGCTGGCCACGAGCGCGGAGGACGGGACGTTCGACGCGGTCAGCCGACGGGTCGCCGGGCACGGGGCGCAGCTCGACGCCGCGCTCGTGCGCCTCGGCGCCACCTGCCTGGACCCCGCGCGGCGCACCGCGCCGGCGCCCCCGGCGCCCTCGCCGCTCCCGCCGGCGCCCTCACCCGGGCCCGGCAGCCCCGGCCGGCTGCCGCCCGGCACCGTCGAGGCCTGAGCCGAGCTGGGCGTCGTAGAGCGCCTGCACCTCGGCGAGCATCCGCTCCGGGGTCAGCCGGGTGCCGACGTCCGCGGCGGCCGCCGCCCCGAGCGCGGCGCGCCGCGCGGGGTCCGCCAGCAGCGCCGCGAGCGCCTCGGCCAGCGCGACGGCGTCCCCGGGGGCGACGAGCACGCCCGTCTCGCCGTCCCGGAGCAGCTCGGGCAGGCCCCCGTGGTCCGAGGCCACGACGCAGCACCCCGCGGCGGCCGCCTCGAGCGCCGCGTTCGGGAACGGGTCGGGCTGCTTGGAGGGGACCGCCACGACGTCCGCGGCGCCGTAGACCGTCGCGACGTCCTCCCGGAAGCCCACGTGGCGCACCCGGGCGGCCACGCCGAGCTGCCCCGCGATCTCCAGCAGCGTGCGCAGGTGGCGCTCCTCCCCGCGCCAGGGGTCGCCCGCGACGAGCGCGACGACCTCCGGGTGCTCCATGAGCGCGGCCTGCCCGAGCGCGCGGACGAGGACGTCCTGGCCCTTCCACCCCGAGACCCGGCCGAGGACGGCGACGACGAAGGCGTCCGGGTCCAGCCCGAGCGCCGCCCGCGAGGCGCCGCGCGCGGCCCGGCCGGGCCCCGTGGTGGCCAGGCCGTCGTGCAGGACGCTGGCCTGCGGCGCCGCGTCGAACTGCCGGAGGGTCGCCGCGCTCACGCAGGGCAGGGCGTCCGCGGTCAGCAGCAGGCGCCGGTAGCCGGGCCACCAGCGCTCGAAGCCCGCGTAGATCTCGCGGACGTGCCAGACGTGGGGGACCTGCGCGATCCGCGCGGCCGCGGCGCCCCCGAGCGTCACGGAGGTGTTCGTGTGGACGAGGTCGACCCCGCGGACCCGGGCCAGGCGCCCGAGGCCCCCGGCGTCGGAGGCGAACGAGGCCGCGACCTGCCCGAGCCCGCGCGGGCTCATGAGCGCGCGCCGCAGCACCGCGAGGGGGCGGATGAGCACCTCGACGCCGGCCGCCCTGAGGTCGTCGGCGAGCGGCCCGCCCTCCGGGAGGACGACGAGCGCCCGGTAGCGGTCCGGGTCCAGCCCCGTGGTGATCGCGTGCAGCTGCCGGTCCGCGCCGTACCGCCCGGCGGAGCTGTGGAGGTAGAGGACGGTCCGGGTCACATCTCCACGAGGAGCGCCCGGAGCTCCGGCGCGGGCACCCGGTCCGGGTGCAGCACGTGCGCCAGGAGCTCGAGGCCGTCGACCAGGCGCGGGCCCGGCCGGGAGAAGGAGGCCGAGGCGTCGACGGCCACGACCTTCGCGGCGCCCAGGGCCTTGAGCTCGTGGGCGAAGAGGGTCGCCTCGAGGTGCGCGCGCGGGCCGTCGTAGCCGCAGGGCATGCAGACGACGACCTCGGGCTGCGCGGCGCGGACCGTGGCCCAGTCGGCCTGCTCGGAGTGCTCGCCCGCGAAGCCCAGCGCGTCCTCGCCGCCCGCCAGGTCGATGAGCTGGGGGGTCCAGTGGCCCGCGATGAAGACGGGGTCGAACCACTCGAGCGCGACGACCCGCGGGCGGTGCGTGACGCCCTTGACCGCGACCTTCACGGCGTCGATGCGCTTGCGCTGGCGGGCGACGAGGTCGAGCGCCGCCTCCCCCGCACCCGTGGCCTGCGCGAGCGTGCGGATGTCGCCCATGGTCTCCCCGAGCGTCTTCGGGTCCAGCGTGACGACCTTCGGGCAGGTCGTGATCGTCTTCGCGACGCGCTCGACCTCCTCGACGGAGACCGCGCAGACGGGGCACAGCGCCTGGGTGACGATGAGGTCGGGCTCCAGCTCGTGCAGGAGCTTCGTGTCGAGCTCGTAGATCGTCCCGTTCTCCTCCGTGGAGGCGCGGACGGCCGCGTCGATCTCCGCGGAGCTCAGGCCGGCGGGCAGCCGGTCCTTCGTGACGTGCGGCAGGCGCTGCGCGGCTGTGGGAAAGTCGCACTCGTGCGTGACGGCCACGACGTCGTCGCCCAGCCCGAGGGCGAAGAGCAGCTCGGTGGCGTGGGGGACGAGCGACACGATCCGCATGACCCGAGGATAGGAGCAGGCATGGCGGCAGGACCCGAGTGGGAGCGCGGCACGGGAAGCTTGACGCGGGAGTGGACGTTCGCGGACTTCCCGGCGGCGCTCGCCTTCGTCACCCGCGTCGGGGCCGTGGCCGAGGAGCTGGGCCACCACCCGGACATCCTCCTGCACGGCTGGAACAGGGTCCGGCTCACGCTCTCGACGCACGACACGGGCGGCCTGACCGACGCGGACGAGCGCCTGGCGGCGGCGGTCGACGCGCTCGGAGCTTGAGCGGGGCTGCCTCCGGGCACCCCCCTGCTACCGTCCCGGCGGTCGACCAGATGCCCGACGACCTCTCCCGAAGTCCGGTTCCCACCGGCGTCACCGACCGTCGGAGCCGAGCATGAGCCTGCTCCTCATCCTCGCGGTCCTCGTCCTCGTCTTCGTCAACGGGTACTTCGTCGCGGCCGAGTTCGCCCTCGTGCGCTCGCGCCGGACGCGCATCGAGGAGCTCGCGGAGGGCGGCAGCCGCCCGGCCAAGCGGGTCGTCACGATGCTCGACGACCTCTCGCAGTACCTCTCGGCCTGCCAGTTCGGCATCACGCTCGCCTCGCTCGGCATCGGCTTCCTCGGCGAGCCGGCCATCGCGGAGCTCGTGGAGCCCGCGCTCGGCGACTCCACCGCGACCCACGTCGTCGCGATCGCGATCGCCTACCTCGTCGTCACCGCGGTCCACATCACGCTCGGCGAGCAGGTCCCGAAGATCTTCTCCATCGTCAAGGCCGAGTCGACCGCGGTCTTCGTCGCCCGGCCGCTCATCGCCTTCGAGCGCGGGATGCGCCCGTTCATCACGGCGCTCAACGGCGCCTCCAACACGCTGCTGCGCCTGGTGAAGATCGACCCGGACACCGCGATGGAGGAGGGCTCCTCCCCCGAGGAGCTGCGCCTGCTCATCGGGCAGGCCCGCGCCGAGGGCGCGCTCGATCCGGGCGAGTCCGGGATGCTCGAGGGGGTCTTCCACCTCCACGAGCAGGAGGCGCGCCAGGTCATGACGCCGATCCCGGCCGTGGTGACCGTGGACACCTCCGAGGACGTCGAGACCGCGCTGCGGCGCTGCATCTCCTCGGGCCACACCCGGCTGCTGGTCACGGAGGACTCGAACCAGGACCGCGTGAAGGGCATCGTCCACTCGAACACGCTGGCCCGCGCCTACATGGCCGAGGGGCCGGGCGCCGCGCTCGAGAACCTCGTCACCGACGCGCCCATCGTCCCGGAGACGAAGGCCCTCGACGACCTCCTGGCCGAGCTGCAGCGCCTGCGGACCTCCATGGCCGTCGTCGTCGACGAGTACGGCCGCGTGGCCGGGATCGTCACGGTGGAGGACATCATCGAGGAGGTCGTCGGCGAGATCGACGACGAGACGGACCCCGCGGGCGGCGAGATCCGGCGCCTGGCCAACGGCGACTGGTTCGTCCGGGGGCACGTCGCGATCTCCGACCTCTCCAGCCACGGGGTCGAGCTCCCGCTCGACTCGGACGCCTACAACTCCGTCGGGGGCTTCGTCTTCGGGGAGCTCGGCCGGCTCCCGCGGCGCGGGGACACGGTCAACGCCGAGGGCTACTCCATCCGGGTGGAGTCCGTCCGGGAGAACCGCGTCGAGGCCGTGCGGATCCGCGAGCGCCGCGTCCCGGCCTCCACCGCGGTCCCGGCGCAGTAGCGGCCGAGCGCCACGTTCGTCGTCGGCGCAAGTTCGGGGCGTCGCGGTCGTTGGAGCACCTGGAACCTCACCGCCGGTGGGACGGTGTGGGAGTTCCAGGTCGTGGATCGGGGTGGGACCCTCCGCACCAGCAGGAACACGAAGGGCCCGCCGGACGGCGGGCCCTTCGTGCTTCTGGGAGGGACTGCACCTGCGCTCTGGGTCGCTGCGGCCCCGACTCTGGAGGCCGGGGATGAAGTGCTTCTAAAGCGTGCGCGGCTGACCGCGCGGAAGCCCGCTCAGAGCGCCGTTCGCGCCAGCGGGCAGCACATGCAGCGGGGGCCGCCGCGCCCGCGGCCGAGCTCGGAGCCCGGCACGGGGAGCACCTCGACCCCCGCGTCGCGGAGCCGCGCGATGGAGCGCACGTTGCGCTCGTAGGCCACGACGACGCCCGGGGCGAGCGCGAGGACGTTCGAGCCGCCGCTCCACTGCTCGCGCTCGGAGCTCAGCGCGTCGTCGCCCGTGTCGTAGAGGCGCAGGCCGTCGACCCCCAGCGCGCGGGCGACGGCGGAGAAGAGGTGCTCCTCGTGGTCGACCTCGATGCGGCCGTTGCGGCCCGGGCGCAGGGCGTAGGTCGGCAGGCGCTCCACGAGGTCGGCGTAGACGACGAACGCGTCGTGGTCGATCTGGGAGAAGACCGTGTCGAGGTGGACCTCGCCGCCCCGGCCCGGGAGCTGCACCGCGAGGACCTCCTGGCGCCGCGCCCGCCGCGAAGAGCTCCGCCGCGAGCGCCTCGACGGTCCCGGAGCGGGTGCGCCCGCCGCAGGCCGCCACGAGGACGCCGGGGGCGAGCGAGAGGAGGTCGCCGCCCTCCACGCCGGCGGTGCCGGGCCGGTCCTCGCCGAAGATGATCGGCCCCGTCTCGCTCTCGCCCGGGCTCCCGGCCAGGAAGCGCGGGTGGTGGCGGTAGATCATCTCGAGGTGCAGGACCTCGCGGCGGCGGACGCGGTGGGCCATCGCGCTGAGCACGACGCCCGGGCCGACCCAGGTCGAGGGGTCCCGCGTGTAGTACGAGTTCGGCAGGGGCGGGATGACGAGGTCGTCGAGGCCCGCGGTCGAGGCCGTGAAGCTCGAGCTCGCGAAGGGCAGGTCCGCGAAGGCGACCCCGCCGATGCACCAGCCGGCCAGCTCGCTGCCCGGGAGGGACTCGAGCCAGGCGCCGACCTCCCACTCCAGGCGCGGCCCGAGGGTCGCGGCGCGCAGGGTGCTGCGCAGCACCTGGTCGCGGGCGGCGGGGACGTCGAGCGCCTCGCCCAGGAGCGTCTGGAGCTCCTCGACGTGGACGCCGCGGTCCTGCAGGACCTCCGTGAACGCGTCGTGCTCCTCCTGGGCGCGCTCCACCCAGAGGATGTCGTCGAAGAGCAGCTCGGAGCGGTTGCGCGGCGTGATGCGCTCGAGCTCGCGGCCCGGCCGGTGCACGAGCACCCGCCGCAGCTCACCGATCTCCGACCAGATGGGGCTGAGCTGCGTGTCCGGGGCGGTGGTGGGCTCCATGCGCGGCGGACGCTAGCGCCCCGCGCCGCGGCCGAGCCCCGCACGCGGCCCGCCGGGGCACCCCGGGCGAGCCGGCGGAGCGCCGCGAGAGGGCCGATGTGGTGCGGGAGGCCCCGGATCGGCCCTCTCGGCGCGCCGCGGGCGCTCCGGCGGGCCGGCGGAGCGCCGCGAGAGGGCCGATGTGGTGCGGGAGGACCCGGATCGGCCCTCTCGCGCTTCCCCGCCGGGAGGGAGCGCGCGGCCGGGTCCCGCGGCCGGCTCCTCAGCCGAGGAGCTCGGCCATCTCGGGGTGGCCGTCGAGGAGCGCGGCGAGGGTCGCCGCGTCCTCGGGGGTGAGGAAGACCGTCACCCGGTCGCCGTCGGCCTGCGGCGCCGACCAGGCGGCGTGCAGGCGGGCGAGGGGCACGATGCCCTCGGGGGTCGCGGCGGCGCGGGCGGGCTCGAGCAGCCCGTCCCGCAGCGCCGCCCAGGCGGCCCGCGTCAGCCCGACGGGCCGCGCGAGGCTCATCCGTAGGTGAGCAGCCCGCGCTTGGTCTTGCGGCCGAGCGCGCCCTCGGCGACGAGCTTGCGGACCGTCTCGGGGATCTCGACGCCGATCTGCTCGCCGATCGCGGTGGAGACGTCGAGGCCGACGTAGTCGAGCAGGGCGAGCGGGCCCATGGGCTGACCCGTGCCGAGCTTCATGCACTGGTCGATGTCCTTCGCCTCCAGGCCCGACTCGTCCATGAAGCGGACGGCGTCGAAGAGGTAGGGGAAGAGCAGGCGGTTGACGACGAAGCCCGGGGTGTCCGGGACCTCGATGGCCGTCTTGCCGAGGTCGGCGCAGAGGGCGCGGGCGCGCTCGCGGGTCGCCTCGGTCGCCGCGGCCGGGAAGACGAGCTCCACGAGGGCCATGGCCGGCACGGGGTTGAAGACGTGGAGGCCGACGAAGCGCTCCGCGACCCCGTCGCCCGCGTCCTTCGCGAGCGCCTCGACGCTGAGGGAGGACGTCGTGGTCGCCAGGAGCGCGTCGGGGCCGGCGACCCCGACGAGCTTGCCGAGCAGCTCGACCTTCGTCGCGTGCTCCTCCGCGATGGCCTCGACCAGGACGGTGGCCGGGGCGAGCTCCCCGAGCTCCGTGACGACGGTGACCCGCCCGGCGTCGGCGCCCTCGAGGCGGCCGCAGACCTTGTCCAGCGTGCCGCGCGCGCGGTCGGCGGACGCCTCGGAGCGGGCCCAGAGGAGGACCTCCCCGTGCACGGAGCCGACGGCGGCGAGGCCGCAGGCGATGGCGCCGCTTCCGGCGATCCCGAGTTCTTCGCTCATCGCGCGGACCCTACTGACCGACCAGTCAGTCGGGCGGTGCGACGGCCAGGCGCCGCAGGAGCAGCGCCTCGGCCAGGATGGCGCGGCCGAGCTCCTCGACGACGACGCCCTCGTCCCCGGCGTGGATCCGCGCCGCGTCGTCCTGGGCGCCCCACACGACGACCTCCGCGTCGGGGTAGGTCGCCGCGAGCGTCGTCACCAGCGGGATGGAGCCGCCCGAGCCGATGTCGACCGCGGCCTTCCCGTAGGCCTCGGACATGGCCTCGCGGGCCGCGCGCAGTCCGGGCCCGTCGCCCGTCGCGGCGAAGCCGGGGGCGCCGGCGCCGGGCGTGATCGCGACCTCCACGCCCCAGGGCACCGCCGCGAGGAGGTGGTCGCGGACGAGGCCGAACGCGCGGTCGGGGTCGTCCCCGGGCGCGAGGCGCACGCTGACCTTCGCCCGGGCGGTCGGGACGACGGCGTTCGCCGCGGTGGCCACGGCGGGGGCGTCGAGGCCGATGACCGTCACCGCGGGCTTCATGTAGAGGCGCTCGGCGATCGAGCCCGTGCCGATGAGCTCGACGCCCGGCCGCACGCTCGCGGTCCCGCGCAGGGCGTCCTCGGGCATGTCCATGCCGGTCCACTCCCGGCGGACGAGCCCCTCGACCGCGACGTCGCCCGCCGCGTCCGTGAGCCCGTCGAGCATCCGGATGAGCGCCAGGAGCGCGTCGGGCGCCGCGCCGCCGACGAGGCCGGAGTGCGCCGGGCGCTCGAGCGTCGTCACCTGCACGAAGAGCTCCGTGAGGCCGCGCAGGGAGGCGCAGAGCGTCGGCTCCCCGAGCTGCCAGTTGCCCGAGTCGGCCACGACGACGACGTCGGCGGCGAGCTCCTCGCGGTGGGCCTCGAGGTAGGTGTCGAAGGTCCCGCGGCCCGTCTCCTCGTCGCCCTCGATGACCACCTGGACCCCGACGGCGAGCTCGTCGCCGAGCGCCCGGAGCGCGGCGAGGTGCATGACCACGCCGGACTTGTCGTCGGCCGCGCCGCGCCCGTGGAGGCGCCCGTCGCGCAGCGTGGGCTCGAAGGCGGGGGTGGTCCACGCCTCGTCGGGGCCCGCGGGCTGCACGTCGTAGTGGGCGTAGAGCATGACCGTCGGCGCGCCCTCCGGGGCGGGGAAGCGGCCGAGGACGGTGGGCGGCGCGCCCTCGACGGGGACGACCTCGACGTCGTCGAGCACCTCGCGCAGGAGCTCGGCGACGAGCTCCGCGGCCTCCGCGTTCGGCGCGTCCGGGAAGCCCTCGAAGGCGACGGAGGGGATGCGGACGAGCGCCTCGAGGTCGGCCTGGGCGCGGGGGAGGCCGTCGGCGACGCGGGCGGCGAGGTCTGCGGACATGCGGGGAACTCCTGGGTGGGGTGGGTCAGGCGGACCAGCGGAAGCCCGTGGGCTCCGTGGCGACCGGCAGCGGCGAGTCGGGCAGCCCGGCGGGCGGCTCGGGGGCGTTGTAGCCGCCCGGGGCCACGTCGTTCGGCCCGTCGGGGTGGAAGAGCGAGGCGAGGTACTGGATCTGCCCGCGGCCCGGGCCGAGCTCGAACTGCCCGCCGCCGTACATCCCGATGCCCGCGGTCCTGGCAGTGCTCGTAGGCGGCCAGGACGGAGCGCAGCCCCCCGAGTCGCGAGGGCTTGACGTTGACCATCTCGGGCTGGCGGGGCAGCGCCTCGATGTCGGCGACGTCGTGGATGATCGCGTCCCAGGTGATGCGGTCCTGGACGGGCTCGAGGAGCGGCTCGAGCTCCGCGACCCCCGTGTGCGGGTCCTCGAGCCAGGCGCCCGGGAACGTCATGAGCAGCCGCTTGTAGAGCTCGGGGTCGGGCTCGACGTCGACGATGGAGCCCTTGTACTGGCCCTTGAGGTCGAGGGACTCCACCGCACCCGTGGCGGCGACCTCCGCGCAGAGCTCCGTGCTCCACTCCGGGGTGGGGTCGAGCTTGAACTGCAGGCCGGGGTAGGCGTCGAGCCGCGTGCGCAGCGGGGCCATCGTCGGCGGCTCGCCCAGCCGCAGGGAGACGACGAAGCGCACGGGCCGCGGGGTGATGCCGAGGTGCTCGTGCAGCGAGACGCCCGCCTGGCGCAGCGCGAGGTCCAGCGCGGCGGACTCGTAGGCCCAGACGCGGTACTTCACGGAGGCCTCGCGCTCGGCCGGGGCGGGCCAGAGGTCCAGGCCCTCGAGGTGGTCGCAGAAGGCGCCCAGCGTCCAGGTCCCCGCGAGCGGCAGCACGGGGCCGGCCTCCTGCAGGCGGTCCTGGTCCGGGGTGTCGTAGGTCACGTCCTCCCCGACGCCGTCGGTCCCGCCGCCGCGCAGCCGGATGACGGTGCTCACGCGCACGAACCCGCTCGAGACCTCCGTCTCGAGCCGCTCGAGCGCGTAGTCGTCGACCTGGAGCTCGAGGCCCGGCGAGCTGCTCCCAGAGCGCGCTCATGCGGCCGGGCCGGGCGCGCGGCCGCCGGCCTCCAGGCGGGCGACGAGCTCGTCGAGCTTGAGCTCCTCGAGCCCCTGGCCGACCGCGTCGAGCTCGCTCGCGCAGAACTCCACGAGGCCGCGGCCCTCCTGGCAGAGCGCGAGCGTCTCGCGCAGCTCCGCCTCCCCCGAGTCCAGCCGCCGGATGATCTCCTCCAGCCGGCCCGTCGCGGTCTCGTAGGTCTGCTCGGGCGCGCTCACTCCTCGATCCTCGCACGGACGTCGGCGTCGGCGAAGAAGAGCCGGACGCCCCCGGCGGCACGCGCCTGGGCGGCGCTCGTCACGACGTTGCCCGCGCCGTCGTCGACCACCGCGTAGCCCCGCGCGACGACCCGCTCGGGGTCGTGCGCCCCGAGCGCGGAGGCGAGCGCGTCGAGCTTCGCGCGGCGGGTCGCGGCGCCGCCGCCCTGGGCCGCGGCGGCCCGGCGCTCGAGCGCCGCGGCGGTCTGCGCGCAGCTCCCGCTCCGCGCCCTCGAGGCCGCGCCGCCGCGCGCTCGCGCGCATCTCGCGCAGCTTCTGGTGCAGGCCCGCGCGCTGCTTGGCCACGGCCTGCGCGGGCGCGCGGGAGAGCTGCGCGAGGTGCCGGGCGCGCCCGAGCACGGCGCGGCGCCCGTGGTCGGCGACCGCGCCGCGCGCTGCCGCGCGAGCTCCGCCCGCGCCTCCCCGCAGTGCAGCGGGCACGGCGGCCTCCGCGGCGTGGGTCGGCGTGGAGCAGGCGACGGCGGCGACGTCGTCGATCAGCGTGCGGTCCGTGTGGTGGCCGACGGAGGCGATGACCGGGACGGGCAGCAGCGCGACCGTCCGGCAGAGCGTCTCGTCGCAGAAGGCCATGAGGTCCGCGAAGGAGCCGCCGCCGCGGGCCACGACGATGACGTCGACCTCCCCCGTGGCCGCGAGGTCCTGCAGGCGCTGGGTGATCGCCCGCGCGGCGTGGCGGTCCTGCACGGGGGCGAAGGCCCAGACCACGCGCCCCTCCCAGCCCCGGCGGGCCAGCCCGGCGAGCACGTCGTCGCGCGCCTTGCCGCCCTCGCCGGTCACCACGCCGATCGTGCGCGGCAGCTCCGGACGGTGCAGCTTGCGCTGCGGCTCGAGCAGCCCCTCGGCGTCGAGCTTGCGCCGCAGCCGGTCGACCTGCGCCAGGAGGTCGCCCTCGCCCGCGATGCGCAGGCCCGTGACGTCGAAGGAGAAGCCGGGGGAGGAGGTCCGCGAGCCGGGGTAGTAGTCCGGGCCGCCCGCGACGACGACCTGCGCGCCGTCGACGAACGCGCTCTCGGGCACGCCGCACGTGCCGAAGGCGTCGTTCCACATGGCGCAGGGCAGCGCGCCGTCGCCGTCGCGCAGCTCGAAGTAGACGCGGGCCTTCGAGCGCTTGACGTTCCACGCCTCCCCGACGAGCTGCAGCCGCGCGCGCTTGCGCAGCTCCTCCTGGAGCTTCTTCGCGTAGGCGCCGACCGGGAAGGGCCCCGGGAGGCTGGAGCCCGCGATCCCCTCGGGGCGGGTGGCTTGCTCGGTCACGTGCCAACCACGGTACTCGCGGGTCAGGACGACGGCGGAGGCGGGTAGGCCGAGCCGCATGAGCCAGCGCGACACGGCCGCGGCGCTCGTCGCCGAGCAGGGGCAGACCTTCGCCGAGGAGGCCGGCTTCGACGTCGCCAAGGGCACGCCCGCGCCGCTCTTCGGCCTGCTCGTCCTGAGCCTCCTGCTCTCCTCGCGCATCCAGGCGCGGCTGGCCGTGCAGGCCGCCGTGGAGCTCCGCAAGGCGCGGCTCACGAGCGCGAAGGCCCTCGCGGAGGCCGACGCCCACGACGTCTGGGCCGCGCTCGACCGCGGGGACTACCTGCGCAAGGAGCGGACCACGTCGATGCTCCAGGACGCCGCGCGCCACGGCGTCGAGCGCTGGGGCGGCGACCTGCGCAAGCTGCGCGCCGAGGCCGGGGGCTCGGCGGAGCGCGCCGCGGAGCTCCTCGAGGAGTTCAAGGGGATCGGCGACGTCGGCGCGGAGGTCTTCCTCCGCGAGGTGCAGGTCGCGTGGGAGGAGCTGCAGCCCTTCGTGGGCTCCCGCGCGGTCGCCGCGGCGAAGGACGAGGGGCTGCCCGCGGACGCCGCGAAGCTCGCGCGGCTCGTGGAGCCGGAGGACGTCGCGCGGCTCAGCGCCGCGCTCGTGCGCTCCGGCCTGACGCGGCGCCTAGGCCGGGCTGCGCTCGCCCGAGTCGACCGCCGGCATCGTGCCCATGCCGGGCTGCGCGTCCGTGCCGCGGACCTCGCCCGAGAAGCCGAGCCGCGTGAGGCGGGCGATCTCGAGCTCCCCGAGACGGCGCGCCGGGTCGTCGGCCGGCAGGTGCTCGACGAGCCGGGCGATCCGGTTGCGCAGCTGGAGCGCGAAGTGCGGGGTCGAGGCGCCCATGAGCTGGCGCACGTCGTCGATCGTCACCCGGTGGCGGGGGTCGCGGCGGGCGGGGAGCTCGGCTTCGCTCACGGGGTCTTCTCCGTCGTCTCGGGCATGATCTCCAGCAGCGTATCCAGCCGCGCCTGGAGCCTCGGGGACATGGCGCGCGCGTCCCCGACGAGCCAGCCGTGGTTGTAGACGCCGCGCACGGGGTCCGTCCGGTAGCCGGGCTGGATGCCCTTGAGGTACTCGTCGAGGTCGCTCGGGACGACGTCCGGGTCGCCCGTCAGCAGGAGCGGCCCGTAGGTCCCGCGGGCGGAGAGCGGCGCGGCCGCCGCCGCGAGCGCCGGGTCGGCGTCGGAGCGTGCGAAGACCAGGCCGTGGCCCGGGTCGACGACCCCCCAGCCGAAGTCCGTCTCGGAGAACATCGCGAACGCGATCGCGTTGCGGACGGGGGTGGCGCCGCCGATCCGCTTGACCGAGCCGAGCCGCCGGAGCTCCTTCGTCACCGCGCGGCCGATCACCCGGGTCGGCCCGAGCACGTAGATCTTGGGCTGCTGGTGGGTCCGGATCGCGGCGCGGGTCGCGGCGGGGACCGTCTCCTTGCGGACGAAGAGGATCGGGTCGCCGGACTTCGCGGCGTAGGCCGCGGCGGGGGCGGCGTAGGCGGGGTCGTCGGCGGAGACGACGATGACGCGGTCGCTCGTCTTCCCGCGCGCGCTGGCCTGGAAGGCGTCGAGCGCCTGGGCGAGGGCGAAGGGGTCGCGGCCGGCGACGTCCGTCGTCTTGCGCCCCGGGGGCCGGGGGACGCTGCCGATGCGGATGACCTCCGCACCGCCCGCGGCCCGTGAGCCCTTGGGGTCGAGCGCCTCGAGCGCGTCCCGGGTCGCCTCGGGCAGCTCCTGCCCGCCCCGGGCGAAGAGCACGGGGGCGCCGACGGGGGAGCTCATGAGCGCGGAGGCCGCGAGCGCCGTGCGCCAGTCGCCCTGGTCGACCAGGGCCACCGCGTCCGGGCGCGTGCCGGGGGTCAGGCCGGGGAAGACGGAGCGCGCGACGCCGGCCGCGGCGGCCGCCGGATCCCCGCTGGCGACCCGCGTCGTGTTCTTCGTGGCGAACGTCGGGAAGCCGAGGTCGGCCGCCTTGGGCGCCTCGCTCGCGTCCTTCGGCGTCCCGAGCGCCGGGGCCACGGGGACGCCGGGCGCGTCGGGGGTCGCCTCCGTCTTGCCGCAGGCGGCGACGCCGAGGGCCCCCACGAGGGCGAGGGCGGTCAGCGTGCGGCGGGCGGCGGGTCGGGACATCGCGCGCCAGCGTACCCGCGGCACCCCGCGCGGCGCGGCGGTGCGGCGGCCGGGTCGGGGCACCGGGAAGGAGTGGGCACGGGGTGCGTCGCGGGTAGGCTTGGGGGACACCGACCCCTCTTCGAAGGAGTGCTGATGGCCGGGACCTCCGGGCGTTTCACCACCGTCATCAAGGCCAAGATCAACAAGATGCTCGACAAGGCCGAGGATCCTGGCGAGACGCTGGACTACAGCTACCAGAAGCAGCTCGAGTCGCTCCAGGGCGTGAAGAAGGGCATCGCGGACGTCGTGACCGCGAAGAAGCGGCTGCAGATGCAGACGTCGAAGCTCGAGCAGTCCGTCGTGAAGCTCGACACCCAGGCGCGCCAGGCGCTCGGCCAGGGCAACGAGGAGCTCGCGCGCGTCGCGCTGGAGCGCAAGAACGTCGCCCAGACGGAGCTGCAGAGCCTCGACGTGCAGGTGCAGGAGCTCGAGGCGCAGCAGCAGAAGCTCATCGACTCGGAGCAGAAGCTCCGCACGAAGATCGAGTCCTTCCGCACGAAGAAGGAGGTCATCAAGGCGCAGTACAACGCCGCGGAGGCCCAGGTGCGGATCTCCGAGGCGGCCACGGGCGTGGGCGAGGAGATGGCCGACGTCGGCCTCGCGATGCAGCGCGCCGTGGACAAGACGGAGCAGATGCGCGCCCGCGCGGACGCCGTCGGCGAGCTCGAGGCCGCCGGCACCTTCGACGACCTCACCGCCCTGGGCGAGGGGCAGGACGACATCGACCGCCAGCTCCACCAGCTCTCCTCGCAGAGCGTCGTGGACGACGAGCTCGCGAAGATGCGCGCGGAGCTCGGCGCGGGCTCGCCGCCCCCGTCGGCGCCGCAGATCGAGGGCGGCCAGGCGTGATCGTCCGGATCATGGCCGAGGGCCAGTACCGCCTCGACGAGGCCCACCACGCGAAGCTCGACGAGCTCGACGACGTCGTCGTCGCGCGGGTGGACGCGGGGGACGAGCAGGGCTACACCACGGCGTTCTCCGACCTGCTCTCGTTCGTGCGCGAGCAGGGCGAGGCGCTCGGGCCGGACGACCTCCAGGGCTCGGACTTCATGCTCCCGCCCGCCGACCTCTCCTTCACGGAGGCCGGCAACGAGTTCACGGGCGAGGGCCTCATCCCGGACCCGCCCGCGTAGGGACGTCACCGTGAGATCCGGATCGGCCCCACCTGGTGGGGCCCGGCCGGATCTCACGACGTCCTCCGGGCGGTGGGCGGAGAACGGGGCCATGCCGGAGCCCGAAGCGCGCGTGGAGCGCGTGCCCGCCGCCGCGACGCTGGCCCTGCGCCTCGCCGTCCTGCGGCCGGGGCGCGGGCCCGAGAGCCTCGTCACCGCGTCCGACGACGACCCGGCGACCGCGTTCTGGGCCGCCCTGGCGGGCGACGAGGTCCTGGCGACCGCGAACGTCCGGCCGGCGCCCGCGCCCTGGCCGGGGGCCGAGCCCGCGGCCTGGTGGCAGCTGCGCGGCATGGCGACCGCGCCTGAGGCCCGTGGCCGCGGCCTCGGCGCGCGGGTGCTCGCCGCGGCCCTCGCGCACGTCGAGGCCCAGGGCGGGCGGACGTGGTGCAACGCGCGGACGCCCGCGCTCACCCTGTACGCCCGCGCGGGCTTCGTCCCGGTCGGCGACCCCTGGGAGCACCCGGAGCACGGCCCGCACCGGACCATGTTCCGCTGAGGCGTCGCGCGGCCGCCGGCGCACTCCCCGCGAGGAGCAGCGGTTGCACTTGCAGCGGCCTGGCGGGCGCAACTGCAACGGTTGCGCTTGCCGCAGGACTACGTGGGCGGCCCCACCCTCGACCAGGAGCACCCCATGGCCTCGACGTTCCACCCGGGTGAGCTCGCCGTCCAGCGCCGCGCCGGCGTCCTCGACCAGGCCGCAGGACTCGCCGGGATGCTCGCCGAGCAGGAGGTCCCCGGCGGCGCGGTGGCCTTCCTCGAGGCCCAGCCCTTCCTGGTCCTCGGCCACCAGGACGACGCGGGCGACGTGTGGGCCTCCGTCCTGCACGGGGCGCCCGGCTTCGTCCGGGTCCTCGACGCGCGCACGCTCGTGCTCGACGCCGCGCCGGCCCCGGGGGACGCGCTGGAGACCGCGCTCGGCCCCGCGCCGCGTCCCCTCGGGCTGCTGGCCATCGAGCCCGCGAGCCGGCAGCGCCTCCGGCTCAACGGCACCGCGACCGCCGACGGGGCGGGCCGCATCGTCGTCACGACGGAGTCCGTCTACGGCAACTGCCCGAAGTACATCGCGGCACGGGAGCCCGAGGACGCGGCGCACGACGCGGTCGCGCCGGGGCCCGCGGTTCGCAGCACGGCGCTGGACGCGGCGCAGCGCGCGCTCGTCGAGGGGGCCGACGCGTTCTTCGTCGCCTCGGTCCACCGCCGGGCGGGCGCGGACGTCTCGCACCGCGGCGGGCGCCCGGGCTTCGTGCGGGTCGACCCGGCGGGCACCCGCCTGAGCTGGCCGGACTACTCGGGCAACAAGATGTTCAACACGCTCGGCAACCTCGAGCTCGACCCGCGCGCCGGGCTGCTCTTCGCGAACTGGGCCACGGGGGACGCCTTGCAGGTCCGCGGGCGCGCGAGGGTCGACTGGGAGCCGGAGCGCGCGGCGACCTGGCCGCGGGCCGAGCGGGTCCTCGACCTCGAGGTGGAGGAGGTCGTGGCGCTGCCCGGACGCGCTCGGCGGCCCGTGGCGCCCCGGCAGACCCTCGAAGGTCAGCCCCCCGGCGGCCTGACGGGCCCGGGCCTCAGATCGGGATGCCCCAGAGGGGGAACCAGCGCTCGAGCTCGGGCTCGATGGGCAGCTCGCGGGCCATCTTGGCCTTGAGCTGCAGCTCCTTCTCCGTGTTGCGCTGCTGGGTCCCGCCGGCCGGGACGAAGGGGTACCACTGGCCGCGCTTGTAGTTGTAGATGAAGTAGACGCGGCCCGAGGGGGTCTCGTCGAAGGCGAAGACCGCGCAGAGCGTCCGGTCCCCGTAGCCCCCGACGGCCAGCGCGTCGCTCACGGCGTTGACCCCGACGACGAGGTCCTCGATGTCCTGGTCCTCGAAGATCATCCAGCGGTAGCCGTAGGTGTCGTCCGACGTCCGCAGCGTCGTGCCCGGTCTCGGAGCCGGTGGAGCGGACGAGCTCCTCCATCTCGGCCACGATCTGCTGGAAGTCGCCCGTGCCGAGCGGCTGGAAGACGATCGCCGCCTGCCCGTTCGTGCGGATGCCCTGCGCCGTGTCGAGCTCGATCGACGCGGTCGTCATGGCGAAGAGCCGGTCCGTCTTGGCCGGCCCCGCCACCTTGCGCTTGCCCAGCAGCGCGTCGAAGAAGCCCATCAGCGCGCGGCGCCGACCTGCAGCTGCGTCTCCAGGCGGTCGAGCGCCGCGATGCGCTGCTCCATCGGCGGGTGGGTCGAGAAGAGGTTCCCGAGGCCGTTCTTCAGGCCGGGCGGGAAGATGTAGAAGGCCGCCATCTCGCTCGAGCGCAGGTCCTGCTGCGGGATCCGCTCCATGCCGCTCGAGATCTTCAGCAGGGCGGAGGACAGCGCGCTGGGCCGGCCCGTGAGGACGGCGGCGCCGCGGTCGGCCGCGAACTCGCGGTAGCGCGAGAGGGCCTGCATGAGGAAGAAGGAGACGACGTAGACCAGGACGGAGACGAGGATCAGCGGGAGGATGCCCGGCGAGTCGTCGTCGTCGCCGTAGGAGTTGCCGCCACCGCCGAAGAAGAAGCCGAACTGGATGATCATCGACGCCAGGGAGGCGAAGAAGCTCGCGAGGGTCATGATCGCCACGTCGCGGTTGGCCACGTGGGTCAGCTCGTGGGCCATGACGCCCTCGAGCTCCGCGGGGGAGAGGAGCTCCATGATCCCCGTCGTCGCGCAGACCGTCGCGTGCTTCGGCGAGCGGCCGAGCGCGAAGGCGTTGGGCATGTTCGTGTAGGCGACCGCCACCTTCGGCTTGGGGATGTCGCCCTGGATGCAGAGCCGCTCGATCATCGCGTGGAGCTCGGGCGCCTCCTGCGGGGAGACCTCCCGCGCGCCCATCGCGCGCAGGCCGAGGGCCTCGGAGGAGAAGTACTGGATCGCGAAGAGCGCACCCACGCCGATGACGACGAGCGGGATGGGCAGGCCGGAGCCGACGAGCGCGCCCATGAAGACGACGTAGACGAGCCCGAGGAGGAACATCGTCACGAGCATCCGGGTCTGCAGGCCGGTGTCCTTGCCGAAGGAAGAAGGTCGAGCCATGGTGCGGAGCAGTGTACGTGCGGATCCTTTGGCCTTCCTGAAGGAACCACCCCGCTCTGCGCAAGCTTCGTTGCAGGATCGTGCCGCGATCGCGCGCTTGCAGGATCCGGCGCCCCGCCTCGCTACGGTCGCCGCCGATGCGCCTCCGCACCCTCGTCCTCTCGGCGCTGATCCCGCTCGTCCTCTGGCTCGCCCTGCCCGTCTTCTCGCAGGGCGCCGGGGGCAAGGGCCCGAGCGCGGCGCAGCTGCAGCGCAAGATCGACATCGCGCGCCAGAAGATCGGCCGCCGCAAGGGCACGGAGCGGGTCCTGACCCGCGACATCTCCGCCTACAACCGGCGCATCGGCCGGCTCCAGGGGAAGATCGGCGGCCTGCAGACCCGTGAGCAGCGCGTCCAGGCCGACCTCGACGCCAAGCGGGCCGAGCTCTCCGAGCTCCAGGGCGAGCTGCGGGCCGAGCGCGCGCGCCTCACCCGCCTGAAGGCCCGCCTGGCCGTCGCGAAGGAGGCGCTCGCCCGCCGGCTCGTCGAGCTCTACCAGTCCGACACGCCCGACCTCGTGACCGTCGTGCTGAACGCGGACGGCTTCGCGGACCTCCTCGAGCGCGGGGAGTTCCTCAGCCGCGTCGGGGAGCAGGACCAGCGGATCCTGGGGCTCGTGCGCGGGGCGAAGCTCGACGCCACCCGGACGGAGAAGCGCCTCGACCGCCTCGAGACCCGGCAGAAGGCCGTGACGCTCGCGGTCCAGGAGCGGCGGGACGAGATCTCCGCGATCAAGCAGGGGCTCATCGACACGCGCGTCGGCTACGCGACGACCCGCGCGGGCAAGGCCCGCGCGCTCGGCAACGTGCGCGTGCAGCGCCAGGGCCTCGAGCAGGAGCTCGAGGTCGCCGAGAGCCAGCAGGCGAAGATCCGCGCCCAGCTCGCCGCGGCCGCCTCGCGCAACGCGGGCACGCTCCCGGCCCAGCCGATCCGCGGGGGTGGCGGCGCCTGGATCTTCCCGGTCAACGGCCCGATCACCGGCGTCTTCGGCGAGCAGCGGCCGGGCCACATCCACGCCGGGGTGGACATCGCGGTGCCCGTCGGCACGCCCATCCGCGCAGCGGCCAACGGCCGGGTGGCGCTGACGCAGGGCACGGGCGCCTCGGGCGGCTACGGCAACTACACCTGCATCCAGCACACGGCGACCCTGAGCTCCTGCTACGCCCACCAGGCGAGCTTCGCGACGTCCGCCGGGGCGAACGTCAAGCAGGGGCAGGTCATCGGCTACGTCGGCATGACGGGCCACACCTTCGGCCCGCACCTGCACTTCGAGGCGCGGCAGAACGGCGTGCCCGTGCAGCCCATGACGCTACCTGGGCTGAGCCGCGGGCGCGTAGCCTCGGGGGCCGATGCGCCCCGAGATCGACCTCTTCGGCCTGCCCCTCAAGACGTTCGGCCTCTGCTTCGCGCTGGGCTTCGTCGCGGCCGGGGCGATCATCCAGCGGCGCCTGCGGGAGCTCGGCCGGCCCGTCGACTGGGCCTACGAGATCACGTTCTCCGCGCTGGGCGGCGGCCTCGTCGGCGCCCGCCTCTACTACGTCGTCACGCACCTGGGCGAGCTCGGGGACGACCCGCTCGGGACGCTCTTCGGCGGCTCGGGCCTGGTCTGGTACGGCGGGGCGCTGGGCGGTGCGCTGGCGGTCCTGGGCTGGGCGGCGTGGCGCGGGATGCTCGAGCGCACGCCTGCTCGACGTGTGCGCGATCCCCCTGGCGATGGGCTACGCGATCGGCCGCATCGGCTGCCAGCTCTCGGGCGACGGGGACTACGGCAAGCCGTGGGACGGACCCTGGGCGATGGCCTACCCGAACGGGGTCGTCGCCACGGACGTGCCCGTGCACCCGACGCCCGTCTACGAGGCGCTCGCCATGGGCTTCGTGGCCTGGGTGCTCTGGCGCAACCGCGACGCGCTGCGCCCGGGCGCGCTGTTCGGGTGCTACCTCGTCGCCGCGGGGGTCGAGCGCTTCCTCGTGGAGTTCGTCCGCCGCAACGACCCCGAGGGGCTCGGGCTGACCGTCGCGCAGATGACGAGCCTCGGCCTCGTCCTCGCCGGGGTGCTCTGGCTCGTCATCGACGCCCGCAAGCCGGGCGGGCTGCGGGGCGGACGCGAGGAGCGGGACGCCGCCGCCCCTGCGCGCGCGCCCACCGTCCCCGCCTGAGCCCAGCGCCGTCCAGCGACCCGTCGGAACGGCACCGCTGCGCCGTAGAGCTGCTTCGAGCAGCCCTGAGGCGCAGCAGTGCCGGCGCCGACCCGCCGCCCTCAGCGCGGCAGCAGCTTGTCGATCCAGCGCAGCGCGAGGGCCTGCAGCTCGCCGTCGTGCTGGACGGAGCGGTGGTGGCCGCCCGGGACCTCCACGTAGCGCGAGCCCGGCGCGGCGGCGTGCAGCGCACGGGAGGCCTCGACGGGGACCGTCTCGTCCCCCGCGGCGTGGAGCAGGAGCAGGCGCGCGCCCAGCGCGGCCGCCGCGCGCTCCTCGCTCACGCTGGCCACGAGGCGGGCGCAGGCGTCGACGTCGGCGCCGAAGCCCGGCAGCTCGCCCGCGCGCAGCTTGCGGACGAGCCCCTCGCCCGAGGCGGGGCAGATCGCCACGACCCCCGCGGCACCCAGGCGCTCCCCGGCGGCGAGCGCCATCCAGCCGCCCATGGAGGAGCCGCGGAGGACGAGCGGGACGTCCCCGGCGCCCGCAGACCTCGCGCCATCACGCCGACGTCGTCGAGCGCCCGCCCGTCGAGCAGCCCGGGCGACTCCCCGTGGCCGCGCATGTCGAAGCAGACCGCCGCGAAGCCCCGCGCGCGGCAGGCGCGCGCCCAGGCGTAGTGGCTCTCCTTCGCCGAGCCGGCGCCGTGGAGCACGACCACGCGGGCCCGTGGGGTGGCGGCGGGCACGAACCGTGCGAAGGCGAGCCCGTCGCGGACGCCGAGCTCGGGTGGGTCGACTTGGACGACGCGCAAGGACTGCCATCATGCGGCCCGCATGGCCGCCGTGCAACAGCTCCCCGACGTCTACCCGCTCGGCTCGACCCTCGACGAGCGCGGCCGCCTGCAGCTCGGCGGCTGCGACGCGCTCGAGCTGGCGCGGGAGTTCGGCACCCCGGCGTACGTCGTCTCGGAGGACGACCTCCGCGCCCGCGCCCGCGCCTTCAGAGCCGCCTTCGCCGCCCACACGGACGACTTCGCCATCCACTTCGCCTCGAAGGCCTTCGCCTGCACGGCGGTCGCGCGGCTCTTCGCGGAGGAGGGCATCGGCTGCGACGTCGCCAGCGGCGGGGAGCTCACCATGGCGCTCAAGGCGGGCGTCGACCCCGCCGCCATCGAGCTGCACGGCAACGCGAAGACGGAGGACGAGCTCGAGGTACGCCCTCGACGCGGGGGTCGGCGTCATCGTCGTCGACAACCTCCACGAGGCCGACCGCCTGACGCAGCTCGCCGCGGAGCACGGTGCCGTCGCGCCCCAGCGCGTGCAGCTGCGGATCGCCCCGGGCGTCTCCCCCGACACCCACCCGAGCATCTCCACGGGCGGGCCGAACACGAAGTTCGGGCTGAACCTCGAGGACGCGCGGCGCGCGCTCGAGCTCCTCGGGAGCAGCCCGGACCTCGAGGTGGAGGGCCTGCACTTCCACATCGGCTCCCAGATCCTCGACCTGCAGCCGTTCCGCGACGCGCTCGAGCGGGTCACGGCCGCGCTCGGCACGGACTTCCCCGTCTGGAACCTCGGCGGCGGCCTCGGGGTGAGCTACGGCCCGGAGCAGGCGCCGCCGCCGAGCATCGAGGAGTACGCCGCCGCGAAGGTCGAGATGGTCCGTGAGCTCTGCGGCCCGGGCAAGCGCGTCGTCGACGAGCCCGGCCGCGCGCTGACCGCCAACTCCACGGTCACGCTCTACGAGGTGCAGTCCGTGAAGCGGAACGTCGCGACCTGGGTCGGGGTCGACGGCGGGATGAGCGACAACCTGCGGCCCATGCTCTACGGCGCCCACTACGAGGTGGAGGTCGCCGACCGCTTCGGCGGCGCCACCCCGTGCATCGTGACCGGCAAGCACTGCGAGTCGGGCGACGTGCTCGTCCGCGACGCGCTGCTCGACGACCCCCGCCCCGGCGACGTCCTGGTCACCCCGGGCACGGGCGCCTACGGCTTCTCCATGGCCACCACCTACAACGGCCAGCCGCGCCCGCCGGTGGTGTTCGTCTCGAACGGGGACGCCCGCCTCGTCGTGCGCCGCGAGACCTACGAGGACCTCTTCTCCCGTGACGTCTGACCCGCAGACCTTCCGCGTGGGCCTCCTGGGGCACGGCACGGTGGGCTCCGCCTTCGCCGAGCTCCTGCCCCGCCGCGCCGACCGCATCGCCGCCATCACCGGCATGCGCCCCGAGCTCACGGGGATCCTCACGACCAGCCGGGGGAGCTTCGAGGAGGTCGTGGGCGGCGCGGACCTCGTCGTGGAGGTCATGGGCGGCCTCGACCCCGCCCGCGAGTACGTGCTCGCCGCCATGCGGGCCGGCAAGCACGTCGTCACCGCGAACAAGCAGCTGCTCTCCCACCACGGGGAGGAGCTCTGGGCCGTCGCGCGCGAGCACGGGGTGCAGCTGCGCTTCGAGGCCGCGGTGGCCGGGGTCGTGCCCGTCATCCGGGTGCTGCAGGAGACGCTCGCCGGCGCCCACGTGGAGCGCATCACGGGGATCGTCAACGGGACGACGAACTTCATCCTCAGCCAGATGGCGCAGACCGGCGCGACCTACGCCGAGGCGCTCGCGGAGGCCCAGCAGCTCGGGTACGCCGAGACGGACCCGACGGACGACGTCACGGGGCGCGACGCCGCGGCGAAGATGGCGATCCTCGCGCGCCTCGCGTTCGACACCCCCGTCCACATCGACCAGGTCTCCTACGAGGGCATCGAGCGCATCACCCCCGAGGACCTCCAGTACGCGCACGACCTCGACCTCGGGCTGAAGCTCATCGGGACCGCGGAGCGCACGGGCGAGGGCATCGCGGTCTCCGTCCACCCCGCGTTCCTCTACTCGGGGCACCCGCTGGCGTCGCGTCACCGGCCCGTTCAACGCCGTGACGATCGAGTCGCAGGACATCACGGAGATCACGCCTCAGCGGCCCTGGCGCGGGCGGGCCGCAGACGGCCAGCGCGATCCTCGGGGACCTCGTCTCCGCGATGATCCCGCCCGCCTCGACCCCCGAGACGACCCAGGACCTCCCCGTGGTCGCCGACGTGGAGTCGAGCTTCTACCTGCACCTGGAGGTCGCCGACCGGCCCGGCGTCCTCGCCCAGGTCGCCCAGCTCCTCGGCCTGCAGGGCGCGAGCGTCCGCTCCGTCGTGCAGAAGGGCCTCGGGGACAACGCGCGCCTGGTCATGGTCGTCCACCCGCTGCTCGAGTCCCGCTTCTACGCCGCGGTCGAGCTCATCGCCGGGCTCGACTTCGTCCGCTCCAAGCCGCGCGCGATCCGCGTGATCGAGGAGGAGTACCAGTGAGCCAGGAGCCCTGCGGCATCCGGGGCGGCCACGGCCACCCGGGCCTCATCCACCGCTTCCTCGACCGCCTGCCCTTCGAGGCGGGCGACCCCATCGTCACGCTGCAGGAGGGCTCGACGCCGCTCGTGCTCGCCGAGCGGGTGAGCGAGCGGGTCGGCGCGGAGGTCTTCCTGAAGATCGAGGGCGCGAACCCCACGGGCTCCTTCAAGGACCGCGGGATGTGCTGCGCGGTGACCGCGGCCAAGAAGGAGGGCGCGGAGACCGTCATCTGCGCCTCCACGGGCAACACCGCCGCGAGCGCCGCGGCCTACGCCGCGCGGGGCGGCCTGCGCTGCGCCGTCCTCGTCCCGGACGGGAAGATCGCGGCGGGCAAGCTCGCCCAGGCGCTCATGCACGGCGCGCGGGTCATCGCGCTCAAGGGGAACTTCGACGAGGCGCTCGAGCTCGTCCGCGAGCTCACCCAGCGCCACCCGATCGCCCTGGTCAACTCCGTCAACGAGTACCGCCTGCAGGGGCAGAAGACCGCGGGCATCGAGCTCGTCGAGGAGCTCGGGACGCTCGACGCGCTCGGGATCCCCGTGGGCAACGCGGGGAACATCACCGCGTACTGGAAGGGCTTCCAGGAGGTCGGGCACTGCCCGCGGCTCTTCGGCTTCCAGGCCGCGGGCGCCGCGCCGCTCGTGCTCGGCCACCGGGTCGAGCAGCCCGAGACGGTCGCCAGCGCGATCCGCATCGGCAACCCCGCGCGCTGGGAGGAGGCCATGACCGCCATGACCCAGTCCGCAGGGCCGCATCGAGGCCGTCACGGACGCGGAGATCCTCGACGCCTACCGCTTCCTGGCCGCGAACGAGGGCGTCTTCTGCGAGCCCGCGAGCGCCGCGTCGGTCGCGGGGATCCTCAAGTACGGCGTCGGCGACGCGAAGCGCATCGCCTGCGTCCTGACGGGCCACGGGCTGAAGGACCCGCAGACCGCCATGGAGCAGTCGGGCTCCGTCGTGCCCTGCGCGCCCGAGCTCGCGGCGGTCGAGGCCGCCGTGCTGGGCTGAGCGCCGCCACGATGCAGCGCCGCCGCACGGTCCGCGTCCCCGCCTCCAGCGCGAACCTCGGGCCGGGGTTCGACTGCTTCGCGGCCGCGCTCGCGCTCCACATGGAGCTCGAGGTGGAGGAGACGGGGCACTTCGCGGTGGAGACGGACCTCGCGATCGCGACGGACCGGCGCAACCTCGCCGTGCGCGGCTTCGAGCGCCTCCACCCGCCCGACGCCTTCACGTTCCGCATCACCTCGGACATCCCGCTGAGCGGCGGGCTGGGGACGAGCGCCGCGGCCTACGTCGCGGGCCTCCTGGCGGCGGACTCCATCTTCGAGCTCGACGCGGACCTCCTGGCCCACGCGACCGCGCTCGAGGGCCACCCGGACAACGTCGCGGCCGCGCTGCGCGGCGGCTTCGTCGTCTGCGCGGACGGCGACGCCACCCGCTTCGAGCCGCCCGCGGGCCTCGAGGCCGTGCTGCTCGTGCCCCACCAGGCCGTCCGCACCGCGCAGGCCCGCGCGGCGCTGCCGGCGGAGGTCCCGATGGGCGAGGCCGTCTTCAACGTCGCCCACGGTGCGCTGCTCACCCTCGGCCTCGTCCAGGGGGACTGGGACCTCGTCGCCCGCGGCCTGCAGGACCGCCTGCACCAGCCGCGCCGCGCGGGGCTCTTCCCACGGTCGAGCGCCCTCCTGGGGCGGGCGCAGGAGCTCGGGGCGCTCGGGGCGACGATCTCCGGCGCCGGCCCGACCGTCCTCTTCTGGAGCCACTACGAGCAGACGGGCGGCCTCGTCGAGGCGCTGCGCCGCGAGGCCGAGGGCTGGGCCGACGTCACCCGGGTGCCCTTCGAGGGCGCGGGCGCCCGCGTCCGCGCGCTCTGAGGCTCAGGCGGCCACGGCGGGCCGCCGCCGCAGCCGGCCCCGGTCGCGCAGGAGGGCCTGCCAGGTCTCCTCGTCGACCCGGGCGGGCTCCGTCGTCTCGAGGAAGTCCCGCAGGGCGGCCGCCAGGCCCTCGGGATCCTCGAGGTGCGGGAAGTGCGCGGCCCGCGGGAGGCCGACGAAGCGGGAGCCCGGGATCGCCGCGTGGGCGGCCAGGCCGTGGGCGATGGGGATCGTCGCGTCGCGCTCCCCCCAGGCCACGAGGGTCGGCATGTGCTCCAGGAGGTAGAGGCGGTCGTTCGCGCTGACCCGCTGGCCGTGGACGTCGATGACGGCGCGCAGGGTCTGCAGGAACGCGTCGCGGGCCCCGGCGGTCTGCAGGGGCCGCATCGCCCGGGCGACGGCCCGGAGCTGGACGCCGAGCCCCGACCCGCGCGAGCGCAGGACGCGCCCGCTCCCGTCGATGGCGTCGATGACCCGCGGGTTGGCCACGGCACGCAGCAGCCCCCGCGCGCCCGGCACCGCCGCGGAGCGCAGGAGGGGGCTCACCTCGGGCCCGAGCCCGCCGCTGGAGACGAGCGCAAGGCGCTCGACCCGCTCGGGGAACTGCCAGAAGAAGACCATCGCGATCCCGCCGCCGAGCGAGTGCCCGACGAGCGAGGCGCGCTGGATGCCGAGGACCGTCAGCAGGTCGCGGATGACCGAGGCGTGCGCCCCGAGGGAGTAGTCCCCGCGAGGGGTGGCGCTGTCCCCGTGCCCGACGAGGTCCGGCGCGATGACCGTGTACGCGTCCGCGAGGCGCTCCGCCACGCCCTGCCAGTGGCGCGAGGAGTTCACCATCCCGTGGACGAGCACCACGGGCGGGCCCGATCCGGCGATGCGGCAGACGACCTGGTGGCCGTGGAGGTCGACCTCCCACGGCTCGAAGGCGGCGGGGACCTGGCGCAAGGGCGGCTGCGACATGGCGCGGGACGCTACCGAGGCGGGCGGGCGGGCCCCTGCTCGCGGGGCCCGCTAGGTGCGGACGACGACCGTGGCCCCGAGCGGCACCCGCCGGAGCAGCCGCCGGATGTCCGCGTCGCGCATCCGCAGGCAGCCCGCGCTGACCTCCCGGCCCACGGAGCCGGGCTCGGGCGTGCCGTGCAGGGCGATCCGCGTGCCGCCCGTCCAGCCCGCGGGCAGCTTGGCCTGGTGGCCCGTCAGGGGCATGACGCAGCACCCGTAGGCGCCCACGCCGCCCCCGCCCTGGAGCCGGTCGGTCACCCCGTAGCGCCCCACGGGCGTCTCGTGGCCCGGGCGGCCGATGCCGATCGGGGCCCGCTCCACGACCCGTCCGGCGACCCGGACGGAGAGCTCGCGGTCGGAGAGGTCGGCCACGAGCGTCGTGCGGATGCGGTGGACCTCCACCGCCTCGCCCGGCAGCCAGGCGATCCGGCCCCGCGGGGCCTGCACGGCGCGGACCCCGACCCAGCCCGGGGCGAAGGCCGCGGCCGCGAAGACGCGGCGGGCGCCGTAGCCCGTGCGCCGCGAGACGCGGGCGAGCCGACGGCCGGCCGGGCTCGCGCGCAGGATCGCGGGACGGCGCAGGTGGACCGTGAGCAGGCCCTTGCGCGCCTGGGCGGTGCGGCGGGCGCGCCCCTCCTCGCCCCGCGGGGTCCGGGTGAGCGCGGGAAGCGCCGGCAGCGCCGCGCCCGGCCGCAGCGCGAGCGGGGCCGGAGCCCCGGGGACCTGCGGGAGCGCGGGCACGGCGCCCGGCCCGGCCAGGGCCAGGACGACGACGAGGGCGACCAGGCGCCGGGCCGCCGTCACGTCGCCGCGGCCGGCGAGGCCGCCGGCAGGTGCGCCTTGAGCTGCTTGCGCGCCGCCTTCAGCCCGAGCCGCCCGAGGAGCTCGTCCCCGAGCTTCAGGTAGTCCTCGGCGAGGTCGGGGCGGTGCTGCGAGGATCGACACGGCGCGCTCCGCGGAGCCCGCGTAGGCGATGGAGGGCCGGATGGTCTGCTCGAAGAGCTTGTCGCCCACGTGCTCGCGCAGGGAGTCGAAGGCCTCCCGCGAGTGCACCGTGCGCATGTCGGCGATGTTGAAGAACACCCCGAGCCACTCGAGGTCCGGGTTCAGCCCGTCCCGGGCGAGCTCGATGACCTCGAGCGCCTGCTCGACGCCCTGCAGCGCGAAGTACTGGGCCTCGGAGGAGAGCAGGGCGTAGTCCGCGGCCACGAGGGCGTTGACCGTGAGCAGCCCGAGGGCCGGCGGGCAGTCGATCATCACGACGTCGTAGGGCTCCTCCACCTTCTTGAGCGCCTTGCGCAGCGTGAGCTCGCGCCCCATCTTCCCCGCGAGGGTGAGCTCCGCCTCCGCGAGGGAGAGGTTCGCCGGCATGAGGTCGTCGTGGATGGCCTGCTTCGGGGAGGCACGGCCGGCCAGGACGTCACCGACGGTCGGGTCGGCATCGGGCGCCACGTCGAAGTAGTCCGAGAGGTTCCCCTGCGGGTCGAGGTCGACCGCGAGGACCTTCAGGCCCGAGAGCCGCAGGACGTCCGTGAGCGTCCGGACCGCCGTCGTCTTCCCGGTCCCGCCCTTCTGGGAGAGGACTGCGATCTTGGTTGCCACGCCCGGGAGGATCGCATGCCCCGCCCCCGGAAGCGCCCGCCGGGGCGCTCAGCCCGCGGCGGCGGGCACCGCGGCGCCCACGAGGAACAGCAGGCGGTGACGCCCCACGACGACCTCGTCGCCGTCCTTCAGCGTCCGCCACTCGACCCGCTGGCCGTTGACGAAGATGCCGTTGAGCGAGCGGTCGTCGAGGACCCGGACGCCGTCGGGCTGGCGCACGACGAGCGCGTGGCGGCGGGAGACCGTCGCGTCGTCGAAGCGGATGTCCGCGGCCAGGGAGCGGCCGATGCGCGTCCACTCCCGGGTGAGCGGGAGGACGCGGACCTCGTCCCCGTCGCGGAAGGCGAGGTGCTCGCCCGGGGCCTGCACGAGCTCCCGGGCGGTCGTGGCGAAGGCGGCCTTCTCGGCGGGAGACGCGTCGTCCTGGGTGCTGCGGGCGAAGCGCCCGCCCGGGAAGAGGGAGGCGCGCACGAAGGAGTCGGCGCTGCAGCTCGGGCAGGTCGGCAGGGTCGCCTCGGCGGCCAGGGTGAGCACGTACCCGCAGCGTTCGCAGCGGAAGGACCCGGTACCCGCGAGCGTCCCGGCCGTCAGCGTCTCCATGGGCGGAGGGTGCCCGCGACCCGGTGCTCCACAAACCCGGGAGGAGTCCACGGGTCCGCCGGCGAACACCACGATCATGCTCCGACTCCAGGGGATCTCCGAGCCCGACCTCGAGCGCCAGCTCCTGCGCCGGGGGGTCACGGAGCTCTCGGCCGACCGCCACGCCTGCGCGGACTGCGGGCGCACCCCGCTCGTCGGGGAGCGCTACCACCGCTACGCCCGCGGCCGCGTCGTCTGCGAGCTCTGCCGGCCCCAGCACAGCGACGCGCCGCAGGCCTCGGACGTCGTGCGCCACTCCGAGCGGGGGCACGCCGTGCGCCTGCGCGCCCGCCCCGCCGCCTGAGGCGGGGCGCCGCGGGGCCCGGCCCCGGGCGGCGCTTGTAGGCTCCAGCCCCGTGGATCCCGTCACCTCGGACGTCACCATCTCGCGGCCGCCGGCGGAGGTCTTCGACTTCCTCGCCGACGTCGCGAACCACCCCGCGTTCATGGGGCACTTCACGGAGGACTGGCACCTGACCCGCGAGGACACCGTCGGCCGGGGCGCCGGCGTCCGCTTCAAGTTCAAGCAGCGGCGCAACGCGTTCCCGTGGATCGACCAGACGATCCAGGAGCTCGAGCGCCCGCGCCGGCTCGTGCTCGTCGGCCGGACGGGGAAGTTCAACCGGGTCCGCTGCCTCACGGTGTGGGCGCTCGAGCCCGCGTCGGGCGGCGGCACGCGGGTCTCCGTCTCCTTCGAGACGGCCCCCAAGATGCTCTCGGACCGCCTCGGCGAGCGCAAGCGCTTCCACAAGGCGAAGTGGCGCAAGACCCTGCGGATGCTGCGCGACGTGCTCGAGGGGGAGCGCGAGAGCGGTGCGCGCGCCACGATCGCCGGGGGTGCCCGGAAGCCCGCGTCGGGCTTCCACTTCGGGCAGTCGTCCGTGGGCGCCGGGAAGTAGCATGCGCCGCCTCATGCTCCGTCGCGCCAGTGCCCTCGCCCTCGTCGTCGCCAGCACCCTCGGGGTCGCGGCGTGCGGCCAGGAGGACTCCAAGACGCAGGGCGGCCAGCTGGCCGCCGCGGAGTCCGAGGCGCTCTACGTGGACCTCGGCGGCCTGAAGTACCAGGTCCAGCTCTCCCGCCAGCTCAACCCGCGTGACGTCGAGGACCGGGACTACTTCCGCAACGTCGCCCCCGCGGACCTCGTCCTGCCGCGTGACCAGGTGTGGTTCGGGGTCTTCCTGCGGGTGGAGAACGAGGGCAAGCAGTCCGTCCCCTCCGCACGGGAGTTCGAGATCCGGGACACCCGGGGCAACGTCTTCACCCCGCTGCGCAGCGACAACGTCTTCGCCTACCGGCCCGAGGACGTCCCGGGCGGCGGCTACATCCCCGACCAGGAGCGCCTGCAGGCCTACGCGGGCACCCAGGGCTCCCTCCTGCTCTTCAAGATCCCCTACGCCTCGCTGGACAACCGCCCGCTCGAGCTCGAGATCCAGAACCCGGGCGTGGCCGACCAGCCCGCCCGCATCGACCTCGACGTCTAGGGCCGGGCGGCCTAGCCCCGGTCCAGCGCCGCCTGCAGGACCTGCCGGGCGATCGGGGCGGCGGTGTCGCCGCCGGCCCCGGCGCGCACGACGAGCACCCCGACGGCGACCCGCGGCGTCCGCCGGCCCGCGGGGGCGAAGGCGGCGAACCACGCGTCCGTGTCCGTCTCGTCCGCCGCGTTCGAGCAGTCCTCGGGGTCCACCACCGGCGCGCCGGGCGCCTGGGGGGCGACGGTGCAGCGCTTCGTCGTCTCGAGCTCCGCCGTGCCCGTCTTGCCCGCCACGGGGACGCCGGGAAGCGCCGCGGCGGTTCCCGTCCCGTTCGTCACGACGCCGCGCATGAGCTTCGCGACGGTCGCCGCGACCCCGGGGGAGGTCACGCGGGTCAGGGGCGCGCGGGGTGCCCGGCGGGCCTCCCCGAGGTCGAGGGTCAGGCGCGGGCGGCTCCCGCGGTCGGCGATCGTGGCGGCGACGGTGGCCATGGTCAGCGCCGTGGCCTGCACCCTGCCCTGCCCGATGGCGGTGGAGCCCACCGCGAGGTCGTCGCCGATCTCCGCGGCCGGCGGGAGTGAGGCGACCGCCGCGCCCGGGAGCAGCGGCTTGCCGTTGAAGCCGAAGCGCTCCGCGACTCCCACGAGCTTCGCCGCCCCGAGCTGCGCGCCCAGCGGGGCGAAGACGGAGTTGCAGGACTCCGCGAAGCTCTTGGCCAGCGAGCCGCCGCACGTCTCCCCGTTCGCGTTCTCGAGCTGGACCCCCTCGAGGGTCGCGGCGGTCTGCACGGGGTAGCTCTGCCGCTCGTCCGTGAGCCCCTGCTCCAGCGCCCCGACGAGCGTGAGGATCTTGAAGGTGGAGCCCGGGGGCTGGAGCCCGGAGAACGCGATGCCCGCGTAGCCCAGGACCTCGCCCGTCCGGGGCTCGAGCGCGGCGACGCCGCCCACGCGGCCCGCCAGGCCGGCGATCGCGGCGCGGACGACCCCGGGTGCGATCGTCGAGCGCACGGCCTCGGCCTGCCGCGGCGGCGCGGCCGCCAGGGTCCGGGCCCCGGCCAGCAGGGTGCCCCCGGGTCGGCCGAGCAGCCGCGCGTCCAGCGCGCGCTCCAGGCCCGAGAGCCCGACGGGGGTCCCCGCGGGCACCCCGAGCGCCTCGAGCTCCGCGATCCGGTCGTCCCCGGGCGGGCCGACCCGGCCCACGAGGTCCGGCGCGATGTCCGCGACGGCCTGGCCCGGGGTGCGGGCCTCGCCCTCGGCCAGGACGGCACCGTCCCGGCTCAGGAGGGTCGCGCGGGGCGGCATCTCGACGTCGCGGGTGAGCTCCTCACCCTGGCGCAGCCCGGGGAAGGCGAGGACCCGGCGCCAGTCGATCCCCGCGTCGTCCCCGTCCCCCGTCACGGGGAGGTCGACGGGGGCGGCGACGCGCCCGAAGAGCCGGGTGGTGACGACCATCGGGACCCGGTAGCGCTCCGGGCGCAGCTCCCGCGGCGGGCCGCCCGGAGCCACCCGCGTCGCGGTCGCGGTCGTCAGGAGCTCCCGGTGCAGGGCGGCGAAGCGCGTGCGGGTGACCCGCCCCCGGGCCGCCGGGGTGAGCTGCGCGTACATGGCCGTCCAGTCCCCGCGCGACCAGGCGCGGGCGTAGTCCCGGGCGAGCTGCTCGCGGTCCGTGCCCCCGCCGAGGGTCAGGACGA
Source organism: uncultured Solirubrobacteraceae bacterium (assembly GCA_963844155.1). Classification (GTDB taxonomy): domain Bacteria; phylum Actinomycetota; class Thermoleophilia; order Solirubrobacterales; family Solirubrobacteraceae; genus Paraconexibacter. Next base: position 207,244 of record CAWJMY010000001.1, on the reverse strand, counting down.
GCAGGACGACGAGGGCGACGGCGAGCCCGAGCGCCCCGAGGGAGACCAGGCGCCGCCGGGAGACCTGCTGCGCGGTCGGGGGCACGGCCCGCGTGCGCCGGTCGGGAGCGGCGGCGCGGCGCTCCACGCCGAGGGGTGGGCCCTGTGCGGCGGAGCGCCGGTCCCGGTCGGGGGAGCGCTGGTCGGCGCTGCCGGTCGCAGGCGGGCGTGGGGGGCGGTCCGGCGTCACGGCGGGGCGAGCGTACCCGGGCCGGGTGCCCCGGTCGCCCGTTGCAGGACTCCCGGCGCCCGCCGGGCGGTTCCCACTAGCCTCGGGCGCTCCTTGGGCACCGTCGACCTGGTCATCCTCGGCTTCACCGTCGTCCTGGCCGGGGTGGGCTTCCGGCAGGGCTTCGTCGTGGGGGCGCTCTCCCTCGCGGGCTTCGTCGGGGGCGCGTACCTGGGCACCCGGGTGGCGCCCCTCCTGCTGCCCGACGGCTCCTCCTCGCCCTACGCGCCGCTCTTCGGGCTGCTCGGCGCGTTCCTCGGCGGGGTGGTGCTCTCCGTGGCCTTCGAGGGGTTCGGGACCACGCTGAAGCGCGGCCTGCGCGCCGTCCCGGGCCTGCGGAGCGTCGACGGGCTCCTCGGGGCGGTCCTCGCCGCGGCGCTCGCGCTGACCATCGCCTGGGTGGCCGGCGCGGTGGCCCTGCAGACCCCGGGGGCGCGCGACCTGCGCCCCGACGTGCAGCGCTCGGCGATCCTCTCGCGGCTGAACGCCGTCCTGCCGCCCTCGGGCAAGCTGCTCAACGCGCTGGCGCGGATCGACCCGTTCCCCACCCTGAGCGGCCCGGCGGCGGACGTCGCCCCGCCGCGCGCCGCGATCGCGCGGGATCCGCAGGTGCGCGGCGCGGCCGCGAGCGTCGTGCGGGTCCTGGGCACCGCCTGCGGGCTCGGCCTCGAGGGCTCGGGCTGGATCGCGGGGGAGGGGCTCGTCGTCACGAACGCGCACGTCATCGCGGGGGAGGACGACACGACGGTGCAGCTGCGGGGCGACGGCGAGAAGCTCCGGGCGCGGCCCGTCCACTTCGACGCGCGCAACGACATCGCGATCCTGCGCGTGGAGAACCTCCAGGGCGCGCCGGCGCTGCCCCTGGCCGACGGGGCGTCGGAGGGCGCGGGCGCGGCGGTGCTCGGCTTCCCCCGCAACGGCCCCTACGACGTGCGCGCGGCGCGCCTGGCCGCGACCCGGACCGTCCTGACGGAGGACGCCTACGGCCGGGGCCCCGTGCGGCGGCCCATCACGACGTTCCGCGGGCTCGTGCGGCCCGGGAACTCCGGCGGCCCCGTCGTCGACGGGAGCGGCCGGGTCGTCGCCACGGTCTTCGCGACGGCGAGCGACCGGCGCGTGCGGACGGGCTACGGGGTGCCGAACAGCGTCGTCTCCGAGGCACTGCGGGGCCCCCTGCGCTCCGTCTCCTCGGGCCCCTGCGCCCCGTAGGGGCGCCCGGCGCGACCCGCGGAGGGCCTCCGTCGAGCCCGCTACGCTCGCCCCACATGGCCAAGACCCTCGTCATCGCCGAGAAGCCGTCCGTCGGGAAGGACCTCGCGCGCGTCCTGCCGGGGCCCTTCCAGAAGCACACGGGCTCGGCGGACAAGACGGAGCGCTTCCTCGAGGGGCCCGAGCACGTCATCTCCTGGGCGGTCGGCCACCTCGTCCAGCTCGCGGACCCCGAGACCTACGACGAGAAGTACAAGAAGTGGCGCATGGCGGACCTCCCGATCGTGCCGCCGAAGTTCAAGCTCGTGGTCCGCGACGAGCGCTCCCAGAAGCAGATGACGCGTCGTGCGGCAGCTGCTCAAGCGCGACGACATCGAGGACGTCGTCAACGCCTGCGACGCCGGCCGGGAGGGCGAGCTCATCTTCGCCTACCTCTACGAGCAGGCGAAGGCCAAGCAGCCCGTCAAGCGGCTGTGGCTCTCCTCCATGACGAACGACGCGATGCGCGACGCGCTCGCGAACCTCCGCGACGGGGAGGAGTTCGCCCAGCTCGAGGAGGCGGCCCGCTCGCGCTCGGAGGCCGACTGGATCGTCGGCATGAACGCCACCCGGGCGGCGACGATCCGCCTGCGCTCCTCCTTCGACGGCGCGGTCTCCCTCGGCCGGGTGCAGACGCCCGACCCTCGCGATCATCGCCCGCCGCGAGGAGGAGATCCGCGCGTTCGTCCCCGAGCCCTACTGGCTCGTCGACGCGCAGTTCGACGCGACGGGGAACCGGAGCTACGAGGGCCGCTACCACGACGGCGCGCAGCCCCGGATCGCCACCGCGGAGGCCGCGCAGGCCGTCGTCGAGGCCGTCCGCGCGCAGCGGGGCGAGATCACGAAGCTCGAGAAGCGCAAGCGCACGGAGATCGTGCCGCTGCTCTACGACCTCACCTCCTTGCAGCGCGAGGCCAACACGCGGTACGGCTTCTCCGCGCGGCGCACGCTCGGCGCGGCCCAGCGCTGCTACGAGGAGTACAAGGTCCTCACGTACCCCCGCACGAGCTCGCGGTACCTGACCAGCGACATGGTCCCCGAGCTGAAGGAGATCGCGGCGAAGGTCGGCCGGGCGCCGCAGTACGCGAAGGCGTCGCAGTACGTGACGGGCCTGGACCTCCTGCCGCTCAAGCGGGTCGTGGACGACGCGAAGGTCGGCGACCACCACGCGATCATCCCGACGAACTCCGAGCACGCCGTCGCGAAGCTCAAGGACGACGACCTGAAGGTCTACGACATGGTCGTCCGGCGCTTCCTGGCCGCCTTCCACCCGCCGGCCGAGTGGGAGAACACCCGCATCGAGACCACGGTGAGCGACCACGTGTTCCGCACCCGCGGCAAGGTGCTCGTCGTGCCGGGCTGGCGCGGGGTCTACGGGGAGCTGACGGAGGACGAGAAGTCCGCCGCCGAGGAGGACGAGGGGCGCGACCAGACCCTGCCGAAGCTCGAGCAGGGCGAAGGCGTGGACACGCGCTCGGTCGAGTCGGCCGCGAAGGAGACCAAGCCGCCCCGGCGCTACTCCGACGCCTCGCTGCTCGGCGCGATGGAGACCGCGGGCAAGCTCGTGGACGACGACGAGGCGCGTGAGGCGATGAAGGAGTCCGGCATCGGCACGCCCGCGACCCGCGCCGCGATCATCGAGCGGCTCATCGACGTGGGCTACGTCGAGCGCGACGGCCGCGCGCTCGTCGCCACGGAGAAGGGCCTGAACGTCATCCGCCTGCTCGCGGACCACCCGCTGACCTCCCCGGCGCTCACGGGCGACTGGGAGCAGCGCCTCGGCAAGATCGAGGAGGGCAAGGAGACCCGCAAGGCGTTCATGGCGGACATCGCGAAGTTCGCGGGGGAGACGGTCGGGGTGCTCGACACGACCCTCAAGGACGTGAAGATCCCGCGGGCGAACCTCGGCCCGTGCCCCGTGTGCGGCCACGACATCGTCGAGAACCGCAAGGGCTACTCCTGCTGGGGCCGCGAGGACCCGGGCTGCGGCTTCGTCATCTGGAAGTCCAAGGCGGGCAAGACCCTGCCGCCCGTCGTCGTGCGCGAGCTCGTGCAGACGGGGCAGACCGCGAAGCAGGTCACGGGCTTCAAGGGCCGCTCCGGGCGCTCCTTCCGGGCGAAGCTCGCCCTCATGCAGAACGAGGAGGGCCGCTGGCGCGTCGAGTTCGACGAGGCCTGGGCGAAGGAGGGCGCCAAGCCGCCCGAGGGCGAGGACGCCGGCGAGGCGGCGGCCGTCGCGCCCGGGGCGGCACCGGCGCCCGCGGTGGCGGGGGCGACCGAAGCGGCCTGACGGGTCGGCCGGCGGACCGGCATCGGGCGGGAGGCCTCTACCCTTCACCCCCGATGCGCCGACTTCCCGTCCTTCTGTCCACCGCGGCCCTGCTCGCGCTGCCCTCCGCGGCGGGCGCCGCCGAGGTCACCAAGACCCCGCTGACGTTCGACGTCACCACGGGGAGCCCGGGCAGCGAGGTCCCCTGCACGATCACGGCGGACCTCTACAAGCCCGCAGGCGCCTCCAAGGCCGCCCCGGTCCCGGCGATCCTGGCCACGAACGGCTTCGGCGGCTCCAAGGCCGACTTCGCGAAGCTCGGGCCGGCCTACGCCGCGCGGGGCTACGGCTTCCTGGCCTACTCCGGGCTCGGGTTCGGCGGCTCGGGCTGCAAGATCACCCTGGACGACCGGGAGCACGACGGGCGCGCGGGCTCCGAGCTCGTCTCCTTCCTCGGTGGCTCGAAGGCCGCGAAGGACGGCACCCGGATCGACTGGGTGCTCCGCGACGCGAAGGACCACGACGGGAAGGCCCGCGACGGACGACCCGCGGGTCGGCATGACGGGCGGCTCCTACGGCGGGCAGATCCAGTTCGCGGTCGCGGGCGTCGACCCGCGGGTGGACGCGCTCAACCCGCAGATCACGTGGAACGACCTCGAGTACTCCCTCACGGGCAACAACACGGACCTCGAGCGCGGCGTCACGTCGGCCACCCCGGGCGTGGCGAAGCTCGACTGGCCCTCGCTGTTCACCGGCGTCGGCGTGGCCGACGGCTTCCAGGCCCTGCTGACCTCCGGGGACACGACGCACCTCGGCGCCTGCCCGAACTTCGCCGACCAGGTCTGCCCGGGCCTGGTCAACGCCGCGGCGCGCGGCTACGCCGACCCCGCGACCGTGGCGCTGCTGCGCAACGCGTCCGTGACGACCTACATGGACCGCATCCGCATCCCGACGTTCCTCGCCCAGGGCGAGCACGACACGCTCTTCAACCTCCAGGAGGCCGTGGCGACCTACGAGGCGCTGCGGGCCCAGGGCACGCCGACGAAGCTCCTCTTCCGCTCCGCGGGCCACTCGGGCGGCGGCCTGGACGCGCAGGAGAGCAGCGCGACGGCGCCCGAGAGCGCGTACGAGAGCCGCATGACCCTCGAGTGGTTCGACTTCTACCTCCGGGGCCTGGGCGACGCGCCGCGCCTGGACTTCTCCTTCCTGCGCGACTGGGCGCTGCCGAAGACGGGGGACGCGGCCCCCGCGGTCGGCACCACCCCGAGCTACCCCGCGGGCACCGCGACGCCCCTGCGGCTCTCGGGCACCGACGCGCTCGTCGGCGCCGGCACCCCCGTCAAGGCCGGCTCGCAGACGATCGCCGTGACGCCGGCGCCGACCAGCGCGGGTGGCGCGGCCGTCGGCGGCGTGCCCTCCGGGGACACGGCGCCCGGGACGACCGCGTCCTGGACCACGGCGGTGCTCGACGCGCCGCTCGACCTCGCGGGGCTCTCCTCCCTGGTGGTCAAGCTCGACGCGCCGACGTTCGCGGCCTCCCAGGCGGGTGACCCGGCGACGAAGCTCGTGCTCTTCGCGAAGCTCGAGGACGTCGCCCCGGGGGGCAGCGCCTCCATCCCGGCGGAGATCGTCTCGGCCAGCCGGATCGGGGACGTCACGAAGCCCGTGCGGCTCGAGCTGCCGGGGATCGTCCACCGCTTCGACAAGGGCCACCGCCTGCGGGTGACGCTCACGGCGTCGAACGCGACGCGGCGTGGCAACGTCGCCGGCGGTCCCGTGACGGTCTCGACGGACCCGGCGACGCCGTCCGTCCTGACCATCCCGCGCCTCGGCTCCGCGCCGGGCGCGACGGGCGGCGGCCCCTCCGGCACCACCCCGTACCCGGCGTCGCCCGAGGGGGGCGCCGTGCAGGGGGCGGGCCTCGGCGGGCCCAGGGCCACCGCGCCGTCCGCGGTGGAGCTGCCGAGCGCGAAGCGGTGCGCCAGCCGCCGCTCCTTCGCGGTCCGGTTCCGGCGCGCGCCCAAGGGCGACCGCATCCGCACCGTGAGCGTGACGGTCAACGGCAAGCGCCTGCGCACCGTGCGCGGCACGCGGCTGACCCGCGTGGACCTCCGTGGGCTGCCGAAGGGGACGGTCCGCGTCGTCCTCACGGCGCGCACCGCGAAGGGCCGCGTCCTGCGCAGCGCCCGCACCTACCGGACCTGCACGAAGAAGCGCTGAGGTCCGGCGCGCACGGGGCGGCGGCGGGCTACCGTCGGAGGCCGATGCGCACCGTCGTCGCCACGCTGCTCCTCGGCCTCGTGCTGCCGGGGGCCGCGATGGCCGCCGCGGCGCCCGCCCGCGCCGGCGGCGACGCGGGTGCTCGTGCGCTTCGCCCCCGACCAGGACGCGCGGGAGCGCGGTCTGGCCCGCTCGGGCGCCGACGTCCGCCGCGCGGGGGTCCTGCCCCTCGCGGGCACGGAGCTCGTCACCCCCGAGGCGGGCACCTCGGTCGCCGCCGCGGTCCGGGGCCTCGAGCGCGAGCCCGGCGTCCTCTACGCGGAGCCCGACGCGCCGCGCCGGGCCCTGCTGACCCCGGACGACCCGCTCTTCCCCAGGCAGTGGGGGCTCACGGCGATCCGCGCGCCCGCGGCGTGGGACCGCACGACGGGCAGCGCGTCCGTGGTCACCGCCGTCGTGGACTCCGGGGTGCAGCTCGACCACCCCGACCTCGCCGCGAACGTCTGGCACAACCCGCGCGAGGTCGCGGGCAACGGCCGGGACGACGACGCCAACGGCTTCGTCGACGACGTGGACGGCTGGGACTTCGCGGCGGGGGACGCCGCGCCGCTCGACGTGGACGGCCACGGGACGCACGTCGCGGGGACCATCGCGGCGAAGGGCGGCAACGGCGTGGGGGTGGCGGGGGTCGCCTGGACGGGCTCGGTCATGGCCCTGCGGGCGCTCGACGACGCGGGGGAGGGGACGGTCAGCGACGTCGTGGCGGCCTACGCCTACGCGCGCCGCAACGGGGCGCGGATCGTGAACCTCTCGCTCGGCGGGGACAGCCCGAGCACGACGGAGCAGCGCGCCCTGGCCGCCGCGGGCGACGTCCTCTTCGTCGCCGCGGCGGGCAACGAGCACATGGACGTCGACGCCGGGGGCGCGTTCCCCTGCGACTACGACCTGCCGAACGTCGTCTGCGTCGGGGCCGCCGGGCGGGACGGCGCGCTCGCGTCCTTCTCGAACTTCGGCCGCCGGACGGTCGACCTGGCCGCGCCGGGCGTCTCCATCGTCAGCACCCACCCGACCGGGGGCGGCTGCCCGGGGTACTGCACCCTCACGGGGACCTCCATGGCCGCCCCCCACGTCTCGGGGGTCGCGGCGCTCGCGCTGTCCGCCGCGCCCGGGCTGACCGTCGCGCAGCTGCGCACGGCCCTCCTGGCGCCGGTCCGCGACGTGGCCGCGCTGCACTGCCGGACGGTCACGGGCGGGGGGCTCGACGCGGAGGGCACCGTCCGGGTGGCGCTCGAGCTCGCCGCGGGCGGGCCCGCGCCGCCCGTCCCCGCGCCCGGGGGCTGCGCGTCGACGGCGCCGGCGAGCGCCGAGCCCGCGCCGACGCCCGCCCCCGCGCCGACGCCCGCCCAGCGCCGACCCGCCCCCGCACCGGCCGAGCCGCCCGCGCCGGCGCCCGAGCCGGCCCCGTCGGACCCGGCGCCGCCGGCAGCCCGCGCCGCCCGCGCCCGCCCCGGCGCCCTTCGTCCCCGTGGCGGACCGCACCCCGCCCGCCCTCGGCCTCCTGGCCCCGCGGCTCATGCGCTCGGGCACGCTCCGCCGCACGGGCCTGCGCGCGACCCTCACCTGCTCCGAGGCCTGCGGGCTGTCCGCCTCGCTGACCCTCGACGCGGCGACGGCCCGGCGCCTCGGGCTCCGGAGCCGCCGCCTCGCGGTGCTCGTCACGCGCCTGACCGCCGCAGGGCGGCGGGCGGTCGTGCTGCGGGTGGCGGGGCCCGCGCGCACCCGGCTGGCCGGGAGCGGCCGGGCGACCCTGCGGGTCGAGGCGACCGACGCGGCCGGCAACCGCCGCGTCCGCACGCTCACGCTCATCCTGCGCCGCTGAGGGGGCGGCGCTGCGCGCGCCGGCGGAGTCGTCCAGCGCCGTTGCCACGATGCACGGCCTTGCCGCTCACGCTCGTCACCGGTCCCGCGAACGCGGAGAAGGCCCGCGTCGTCCTCGACCGCTACGTCGCGGCGGCCGGACGGGAGCCGCTGCTCGTCGTGCCGACGCTGCCGGACGTCGACCGCTACCGGCGCGAGCTCGCCGCCCGCGGGCTGGTCTTCGGGGCGCAGGTCCTCACGCCGGAGGGCCTCGTGCGGGAGCTCGCCGAGCGCGGCGGGGTCACGACGCGCGCGCTCGGGGCGCTCACCCGGGAGCGCATCGCCGCGGCCGCGATCGCCCGTGCGGAGCTCCGCGTCCTCGGCCCCTCGAGCGCCACCCCGGGCTTCCTGCGCGCGCTGCTGGCGCTCGAGGACGAGCTCGGGGCGCTCCGGGTCACCCCGCAGCGCTGGACGACCGCCCTGCGCTCCTGGGTGGCCGCGGAGCCCGCCCGCGAGGCCTACGCGGAGGACCTCGCCGCGCTGCACCGCGCCTACGCCGCCGGGGTGGAGCGCGCGGGCCGCCCCGACGCCACGCAGCACGCGATCGCCGCGCTCGACGCGCTGCGCACGGAGCCCGCGCGCTGGGGCGGCACCCCCGTGCTGCTCTACGGCTTCGACGACCTGACGCTCCTGCAGCGCGACGTCGTCGAGACGCTCGCGGGCCCCGTCGGCGCCGAGGTGACGGTCTCCTTGCCCTACGAGCCCGGGCGTGAGGCGTTCGCGGGCTCCGAGCGGACCTACCAGGAGCTCGTGGCCCTCGGCGCGGAGCGGGTCGAGCTCCCCGCGGTCGAGGACCACTACGCGACCCCCGTCCTGCACCACCTCGAGCGCACGCTCTACGAGCCGTGGGCGGAGCGCTTCACGCCGCAACCCGAGGGGGCGTTCGGAGCCGAGCCCGCTGAGCGGGCCGGGCTCCGAACGGACCCCGCGGTGCTGCTGCTGCGCGGGGGCGGGGAGCGGGCGGAGGTGGAGCTCGTCGGCGCCCACGTCGTACGGCTGCTGCGCGACGGCGTGCCGCCGGGGGAGATCGCGGTCGCGCTGCGCCGTCCCGCGGCGATGGCGCCGCTGATCGAGCGCGTCTTCTCCGCCTACGGCATCCCGTTCGCGCTGCAGCGCCAGGTCCCCGCGGGCCACACGGCGCTCGGGCGCGGCGTCCTGGCGCTTCTGCGCTGCGCGCTCCTGCCCGGGACGGAGGCCGACGAGCTCCTCGCGTTCCTGCGCACGCCGGGCTTCCTGCACAAGCCGGACCTCGCCGACGACCTCGAGGCGGAGTGCCGCCGCCAGGGGCTGCGCAGCGCGGACGAGGCGCGGGCGGCCTGGGAGGCGACGGGCCGCTTCCCGCTCGAGGTGCTCGACCGCGCCCGCCGCGCCCAGGAGCGCGGTGCGGCCGAGCTCTGCCGCTGGCTGGCCGAGGAGGCCGGCCGGCTCTTCGCCGCGCCGCTCAGGGGCCTCGCGCCCGTGCTCGACGGCGCCCAGGAGGCCGAGGCGCGCGTCGCCGCGGCGCTGCGCAGCGCGCTGCGGGAGCTCGCGGCGCTCCCCGAGCTCCTGCTCCCGGACCCCGCGGAGCTCGTCCGGCTGCTCGGCGAGCTGCCCGTGCGCGTCGGCCGGCGCCCGGCGCCCGAGCTCGTGACGGTCGCCGACCCGCTCGCGATCCGCGCCCGCCGCGTCTCCGCGCTCTTCGTCTGCGGCCTGCAGGAGGGGCAGTTCCCGAGCGCGCCGCCGCCCGAGCCGTTCCTCGGCGACGCGGAGCGCCGCGCGCTCAACGCGGCCAGCGGGCTGCGCCTCGAGCTCCGCGAGGACGCGCTGGGCGCCGAGCGCTCGCTCTTCTACGCGGCGGTCTCCCGGCCGACGGACCGGCTCGTGCTCTCCTGGCACGACGCGGACGACGAGGGCGCGCCCGCCGTGCGCTCGCTCTTCGTCGACGACGTGCTCGACCTCCTGCCCGAGGGCCACGAGGAGCGCGCGACGCGCCGGCGCGAGCTCGGCGCCGCGGGCTGGGCGGACCCCGCGCTCGCCCCGACCGCCCGCGAGGCCGCGCGCGCCGCCGCGAGCGCCGCGGAGGCGGCACGGGACGAGCACATCGCCCCGCTGCGCGACCCGCTCGTGCTCGCGGAGCTCCGGGGCCGCGAGGAGTGGTCGGCCAGCGCGATCGAGCAGTGGGTCGCCTGCCCCGTCAAGTGGTTCGTCGAGCGCCAGCTCGCGGCGGACGAGCTCCTGCCCGACCCCGAGCCCATGGTCCGCGGCGCGCTCGCGCACAAGGTGCTCGAGGAGGCGCTCGCCGGGCACGTCGCGGGGGAGGCGCCGCGGCCCCTGCGGCCCGAGGATGCCCCGCGGCTGCGCGAGCTCGCCCACGCGGCGCTCGCCCGGCACGCCGCCCGGTACCGGATCTCCGCGAACCCCGAGCGGTTGCGGACGGCGCTGCGGCGGCTGGAGGCCGACGTCGTCCGCTACGTCGAGTGGGCCGCCCACGCGGGCTCCGCGAGCGCCCCGACCCACTTCGAGCTCGCCTTCGGCGGCGCGGAGGAGCGGCCGGCGGTCGACCTGGGCGGCGTGACGCTCCGCGGCCGGATCGACCGGGTGGACGTCGGCGGGGACGGCACGGCGCTGCTCTACGACTACAAGGGGAGCACCGCCGCGCCCCAGGCCAAGTGGCTCGCGGACGGGAAGCTCCAGCTCGCGCTCTACATGCTCGCGCTGCCGCACCTGCTCGGCCTCGAGGCGGCCGGCGGGCTCTACCAGCCGCTCGGCGGCGCGGAGGACCCCAAGCCGCGCGGGCTGGTCCGCGGGCAAGCCGACCCCGCGCAGGAGCTCGTGAAGCGCGATCGCGTCGACGACGAGGCCTTCGCAGCGGTCCTCGACGGGGCGCTCGCGGCCGCGGCGCAGGCCGTGCAGGAGATCCGCGCGGGGCGCCTCGAGCCGCGGCCCGCGACCTGCGGCTGGCGCAACGGGGGCTGCACCCATCCCTCCGTGTGCCGGGCGGAGGGGCTGTGAGCCACGCCTTCACCCCCGAGCAGCAGGCGGCGATCGACCAGCGCGAGGGCCCGCTGCTGCTCTCCGCGAACGCGGGCTCGGGCAAGACGAGCGTCCTGGTCGAGCGCCTCGTCGCCGCCGTGCTCGAGGACGGGATCGCGCCCGCGCAGCTCCTGGCGATCACGTTCACGGACAAGGCGGCGGGGGAGCTGCGCAGTCGCGTGCGCTCGCGCCTCGCGGCGCTCGGCGAGCGCGCCGCGGCCCGCGACGTCGAGCGCGCGCAGATCTCGACGATCCACGGCTTCTGCTCGGGCGTCCTGCGCGCCCACGCGGTCGCGGCGGGGCTCGACCCGGGCTTCGAGGTGCTGCCGACCTCCGCGCAGCGGGCGCTGCGTGCGCGTGCCTTCGAGACCGCGCTGGCCGACCTCTTGGCGGACGTCGGCGGCGCCCCGCGCACCGCGGCGCTCGACCTCGCCGCCGCCTGGGGTCCGGACCGCTTGCAGGGCGCGATCCTCGAGGTCCACGACGCCCTGCGCTCCCAGGGCAGCACGGTCCCGCGGCTGCCGGCCTACGCGCCGCGCACGACGGTCGACACCGCGCTCGCGACCCTGCGGACCGCGACGACGACGTTCGCGGACGAGCTGCGCGACGCGCGCACGGGCCCCAAGAGCCTCGAGGGGGCGCGGGACGTCCTCTCGGAGGCGTTCGTCCTGCTCGACGCGGGGGACGTCGCGGCACTCGGTGCGCTGAAGGTCGGCCGGAGCGTCCCGGAGCTCCAGACCCCGGCCTGCGACGCTTGGCGCGCCGCGGTCGAGGCGCTGGCGGCGGCGGTGGTCGATCGCGAGGCGGGGGCGGACCACGCGCTCCTCGACGAGCTCCTGACGGGCTTCGCCGCCCACTACGCCGCGGGCAAGCGGGCGGCCTCGGGCCTGGACTACGACGACCTCGAGCTCCACACGCGCGACCTCCTGCGCGACGCGCCCGCGGTCGCGGCCTCCTACGCGGAGCGCTTCGCGCGCATCATGGTCGACGAGTTCCAGGACACGAACCGCCTGCAGCTCGAGCTCGTCTCCTACCTCGACCGCGGGAACGTCTTCCTCGTCGGCGACGAGCTGCAGTCCATCTACGGCTTCCGCCACGCGGACGTGGAGCTCTTCCGGGAGCAGCGCGCGCGGCACGCCGCGCAGGGCCGCGCGAAGGTCCTGGCGACGAACTGGCGCTCGCAGCCCGAGCTGCTCGGAACGATCAACGGCGCGTGGGGCGCGGCGGTGCACCCCTCCTACGTGCCGCTCGTCGCAGGCCGGGACGACGAGCCGGCCGCGGCGCCCCGCACGGAGCTCCTGCTCACGAGCGCCGAGGCGTGGGACGCGGACGACCTCGACCCGCGGCTGGCCGACGAGCTCGCCCAGGGCATGCCCGCGGGCGTCAAGGCCTCGAAGCTCGCGGAGGCCCGGGCGATCGCGAAGCGCGTCCGGGCGCTCGTCGACGCCCGGGAGTGCTCCGAGGCCGACGTCGTCGTGCTCGTGCGTGCCGCGACGGACCTCCACGTCTTCGAGCGCGCGCTGGAGCGCGAGGGCTTCGCGACGCTCGCGGGCGGCGGGCGCGGCTACTGGCTGCGCCAGCCCGTGCAGGACCTCACGAGCTACCTCGGCGCGCTCGTGAACCCGCGGGACGAGCGCGCGCTCTACGGCGTGCTGGCCAGCCCGCTCTGCGGCCTGAGCTCCGACGGCCTCGCGCACGTCGCGGCGGTCGCACGGACGGGGCGCGGCGGCGCCTGGCTCGCGCTGCGCTCCGTCGCGCTTGGCCGAGCGCCTCGGCAGCGCGGACGCCGCGGCCCTCGAGGCGTTCCTGGTGCGCTTCGCGGTGGAGCGGACCGCCGCACCGCGCTACGGCCTCGACGAGCTCCTCGAGCGCGCGGTGCTCCAGGCGGGCTACGACCTCCACGTGCTCCGGCTGCCGGGCGGGCGCCGCCGGCTGGCCAACGTCCACAAGCTCCTGCGCCTCGCGGCGGAGTACGAGGCCGCGCACGGCCGCGACGTCCGCGGCTTCATCGACCACGCCACCGCGGAGGTCGAGGCCGACGCGCGCGAGGCCGAGGCGCCCGTGGAGCTCAGCGGGGAGCCCGCGATCCGCCTCATGACCATCCACGCCGCGAAGGGCCTCGAGTTCGGGGTCGTCGTGGTCGCAGACCTCGGGCGCAAGAGCCGCGCGGCGTCCGGCGACCTGCTCGTGGAGGGCGACCGGGTGGGCCTGCGGCTCCTGCGCCTGGGACGCAAGGGCGTCGGCGCGCTCGCCCACGCGGAGCTCGTCGCCCACGCCCGCGACGCCGCCGAGGAGGAGGACCGGCGCATCCTGCACGTCGCGTTCACCCGCGCGGAGGAGCGCCTCATCCTCAGCGGCGCGGCGCCTGTCGGCGACGCGTGGCCCAAGGGCGGCCCGACGGCCTGCCCGCTCTCCTGGGTCGGCCCGCGGATCGAGGAGCGCCTGCTCGCGCGGCTGCCCGAGGAGCCGTCGCTCGTCGTCGACCGGGACGACGGCTTCGGCCGCATCCGCGTCGCCGCCCGCCTCGTCGCCCCCGGGACCGCCCCCGCGACCCTGGGCCTGGCCGCGCCGCCGCCCCCGGGCGCCCAGCTCGGCATGTTCGCGGCCCCCGAGCCGCTGAACGTCGGTTCACCGCCAAGGCCTGGCGGTGATCCGACGCTCGAGCTGCCGGCGGAGGCCGAACGGCTCTTCGCGGCCGGCCTGACCGGCGCGCTGACGGACCCCGCCGCGGGCCTCGAGGCGCCCGCCGGCGTCCCCGTCTTCACGCAGGCGCCGCCGCCGCCCGTCCCGACGCTCTCCTACTCCTCCCTCGGCGCCCACGCGCGCTGCGGCTACCGCTGGTACCTCGAGCGCGTCCTGCGCCTGCCGCCGACGGAGCTCCCGCCCGCCGCGCTGCAGCAGGCGGCGGAGGGCCTGGACCCCCGGGCCCGCGGGAACATCGCCCACCTCGTGCTCGAGCGGCTCGACCTCGCGCGGCCCGAGCTGCCGACCCCGGAGGAGCTCCGGGCGATGGGCGCCCGCTTCGACGCCGACCCGACCCCGGAGGAGGCGCAGGAGATCCGGGAGCTCCTCGAGCGCTTCCTCGAGCGCTCGCCGCTCCTCCCGCGCCTGCAGGCCGCGCGGCGCGTGCGCGTCGAGGCGCCGTTCGTCCTGCCGCTCCCGAGTCCCGGACGCGCCGCTGCTCAACGGCTTCCTCGACGTGCTGGCCGACGAGGAGGGCGGCGCCGGCCTCGTCGTCGACTGGAAGACGGACCGCCTCGGCGACCGGGACCCCGAGGAGCTCGTCGCCCGCGCCTACGGCACCCAGCAGGCGCTCTACGCGCTCGCGGTGCTGGCGAGCGGCGCACCGGAGGTGGAGGTCGCCTACGCGTTCCTCGAGCGCCCGGAGCTGGTGATCGGCGCCCGCTTCACCCAGGCCGACCTCCCCGCGCTGTGGGAGCGCGTGCTCGCCAAGGCCGAGCCCGTCCTGCAGCGCCGCTTCCCCGTCAGCCCCGAGCCGCACCTGCAGCTCTGCGCGGGCTGCCCCGGCCGCGGGACCCTCTGCTCCCACCCGCTCGAGCTCACGGACCGGCCCACCCCCGAGCCGGCAGTGGCGCCCTAGTCCGGCCGGCGCGCGGGCTCCGGCGCCGCCGCCGTGGGCACGGGGTGCTCCGGCGACGGGGGCGGCGTGACCATGGGCGGCCCGCCGCGGCCCGCGGTCTCCTCGCGCTCGAGGGCGACGTTCAGCTCGGCGCCGAAGAGGAACGCGTTCGAGGTGATGTAGAGCCAGAGCAGCAGGATGATCGCGGCGCCGAAGGCCCCGTAGGCGGCGCCGTAGCTCGAGAAGCCCTTGACGTAGAGCGCGAACCCGAGCGACGCGACGATCCAGATGACGACGGCGACCACGGCGCCCGGGGAGATCCAGCGCAGCCGGCGGGGCTGCACGTCCGGGGCGAAGGCGTAGACGATCGCGAAGCCGACCAGGGCGGCGACGAGCGCCACGGGCCAGCGCGCGACGGACCAGACGGTCGCCGCGGTGCTGCCGAGGCCGACGGTCCCGAAGAGGTCCTCCGCGATGCCCCCGCCGAGGAAGAGCGCGACGAGCACGACCGCGAAGAGGAGGATCACGACGAGCGTGGCGCCGAGGTCCTCGAGCTTGTGGCGCAGGAAGCCGCGGTCCTCGTCGACGGCGTGGACGACGTTCAGCGCCCGGCCCGCGGCGCCGAAGGCCCCCGAGGCGCCGTTGAGGCCGAGGGCGATCGAGATCGCGAGGGCGAACCCGACCCCGGAGCCCGAGCTCGCGAAGAGCGTCTCCAGGGAGGACTTGATGACCTCCGCCGTCGCCCGGTCCGCCCCGCGCTCCGCGACGTAGTTCGCCGCGTCGGAGGCCAGGGAGGCCTGGCCGAAGAGCCCGAGCAGCGAGACGCCGACCAGCAGCGCCGGGAAGAGCGAGAGCATCGCGAAGTACGTCAGGGCCGCCGCGTGGTCGGTCATCTGGTGGCGGCGGTAGACCCCGAACGCGCGCCATGCGAGCTTCAGGGGCGGGGTGCGGGGGAGCGGGTCGGCCAGGGGGTCCACGTCGGCCATCGCCAGGAGCACTTGCCCCCGCCCCGTCCCGGGTAACCGCCGCCGCATGCCAGACACCCACGCCCACCTGGGCCCGGAGCAGCGCGAGGAGGGTCCTCGATGAGGGCGATCCTGGACATCGACGGGACGCTCGTCGACTCGAACTACCACCACTGCCTCGCCTGGTTCCGCGCCGCGCGGGACCACGGCTACGTCGTCCCGATCTGGCGGGTCCACCGCGCGATCGGGATGGGCGGGGACCTCATGGTCGCCCACCTCGTCGACGACGCCGCGGAGGAGCGCTCGGGCGACGCGATCCGGGAGACGGAGGGCAAGCACTACTTCGCGATGATCGACGAGGTCCAGCCCCTCGCGGGCGCCCGCGAGCTCGTCCTCGCGCTCAAGCAGCGCGGGCACGCCGTCGTGGCGGCCTCGAGCGCGAAGCCCGAGGAGGTCGAGCACTACGTGACGCTGCTCGGCGCGGCGGAGCTCGTCGACTCCTTCACGAGCTCCGGGGACGTGGAGCACGCGAAGCCCGCACCCGACCTCGTGCAGGTCGCGATGGAGAAGGCCGAGGGCGACGAGGACGCGATCCTCATCGGCGACTCCCCCTGGGACATCGAGGCCGCGAGGAACGCCGGCATCCCGACCCTGGCGGTCCTCACGGGCGGCTACTCGGAGGCCGAGCTGCTCGAGGCCGGGGCCCAGGCGGTCTTCGGCTCCGTGCAGGAGCTCGTGGACCGCCTGGGGGAGACGCCGCTCGGCTAGCGGCGGGTCGCCTCCGGGTCGACCTCACGGAGGAAGCCCTCGAAGAGGCGCCGGTGGCCCTCCTCGTCGTGGAGGATCGCGATGACCATGTCGTTCGTCACGGGGTCGACGCCCTCCGTGACCTCGATGATCTGGTTGTAGAGCTCGATCGCGGAGGTCTCGGCCTCGATGACGCCGCGGATGACGTGGGCGAGGTCCGTCTGGTCCGTCGGCGGCGCCAGCGCCTGCTGCTGGGCGACGAAGTCGACGGAGGAGGGCACGACGCCGTAGAGCTCCTTGATGCGCGACGCGAACTGCTGGGCGTGGCCGAGCTCCTCCTGGACGTCCTCGAGCAGGGACTCCTTGATCTCCTGCGCGCGCAGGCCGTCCGGGTTCGTCGAGTTCGTGACGTAGTTCATGACGGTCTCGAGCTCGGCGAAGTACGCCTGCTTGAGGAGCTCCACGATCTGCTCGCGGGCTTCGGCCTTCTCGTCGGACAGGATGCCCTGGCTGGCGCTTCGGGTGGCCATCTGGCGGTCTCCTTCGGGGAGGTTGGGTGCCCTGGGACTACCCCTCAGGCCGCGGCGCGCAACCACTGGCGCCGGTAGTCCGTGGGGGTCGTGGCGGTGGCCCGGCGGAAGTGGTCGCGGAGGCTCGTCGCCGTGCCGAAGCCGCAGCGCGCGGCGACCTCCTCGACCCCCAGGTCCGTCTCCTCGAGCAGCCGCCGCGCCTCGAGCACGCGCTGGGCGTGCAGCCAGCGCACGGGGCTCGTCCCGGTCTCCTCCACGAAGCGCCGGGCGAAGGAGCGCGCGGACCACCCGGCGTGCCGGGCGCAGGCGGCGACGCTGAGCGGCTCGTCCAGCCGCTCGAGCATCCACGCGCGCGTCGCGGCCAGCCCGCCGCCGTCCCGCGCGGGCAGCGGGCGCGCGACGAACTGCGCCTGCCCGCCCTCCCGCGCCGGGGCGACGACCATCCGCCGCGCGATCGCGTTGGCCGCCGCCGCGCCGTGGTCCGTGCGGACGAGGTGGAGGCAGAGGTCGATCCCCGCGGCCACCCCGGCGCTCGTGGCGACGTCGCCGTGGTCGACGTAGAGGACGTCGGGGTCGACCTCGACCGCGGGGTACCGCCGCGCGAGCGCGCCGGCGTGCTGCCAGTGGGTCGTCGCCCGGCGGCCGTCCAGGAGCCCCGCCGCCGCGAGGGCGAAGGCCCCCGTGCAGATGGAGACCATCCGCGCGCCCCGCGCCGCGGCGGCCCGGAGCGCCTCGAGGACCTCCGGCCCGGCCCCCGTCCCCGGCGCGTAGCCCGGGACGACGACGGTTCGCGCCCGCTCCAGCGCTTCCAGGCCGTGGGGGACGTGGACGGCGAAGCCCGTGGTGGTCGGGACCGCGCCGGGCGCCGCGCCGCAGACCGCCAGCGCGTAGAGGTCCTCGCCGCGGTGGCCGAGCACCTGGGTGGCGATCGCCAGGTCGAAGGCCACGACGGCGTCGAGCGCGAGGACCGCGACGGTGTGGCCGGATCCTTGCGACATGGGGCGATCCTGCCACTGGCGGCTCCCCGCGTCCACCCGGAGGATGGGCGCATGCACTTCGACGTCCTCCTCTACGCCGGCTTCGACGAGCTCGACGCGCTCGCCCCCTGGGAGGTCCTGTCCGGCCTCGCGCAGGCCCTGCCGACCGAGCACTCCGCAGCGCTCGTCACCCTCGACGGCGCCGCGCCGGTCCGCGCCTCGCACGGTGCCGTGCTCACCCCGCACGGCCCGCTCTCGGAGCGCCCGGACGTCCTCGTCGTCCCCGGCGGGGGATGGAGCGACCGCGACGGCACCCCGGGCGCCTGGGCCACGGCGCAGGAGGGCACGATCCCGGCGGCGATCGCCGAGCGCCACGCCCGGGGCACCGTCGTGGCCTCGGTCTGCACGGGCGCGATGCTCCTCTCGGCCGCGGGCCTGCTCCGCGGGCGCCCCGCGGTCGACCCACCACACGGCGCTCGAGGACCTGCGTGCCGCGGGCGCGGACGTCATCGACGGCGCCCGGGTCGTCGACGACGGGGACCTCGTCACGGCCGGCGGCGTCACGAGCGGCCTCGACCTCGTCCTCTGGCTCGTCGAGCGCTTCGTGGGGCCCGCCGCCGCGCTCATGGCCGAGCGGGAGCTCGAGTACGAGCGCCGCGGGACCGTCTACCGCCGTCCCGCGGCGTGAAAGCGCGCGCCCACGTGTAGGTGAAGTGCGCGTGATGGGGAACGATGGGAGTCCATGCCGCGCGCCATCTGGACCGGAGCCATCTCCTTCGGGCTCGTCTCCGTCCCCGTGAAGCTCTACGCCGCCGTGCAGAGCAAGTCCGTGAAGTTCAACCAGCTCGACGGGGAGGACCACTCCCGCATCGCCATGAAGCGCACGAACGCGCAGACGGGCGACGAGGTCCCCTACGAGCGGATCGTCAAGGGCTTCGAGATCGCCCCGGACCGCTACGTCATCATCGAGCCCGGGGAGCTCGAGGCGTTCGACCCGAAGAAGACGAAGACCATCGACATCGAGGGCTTCGTCGAGCTCGACGAGGTCGACCCGATCTACTTCGACCACCCCTACTACCTCGTGCCGGGCGCGGGCGGCGCGAAGCCCTACCGGCTCCTGGTCGACGCGATGGCCGAGACGGGCCGGGTCGGCATCGCGAAGGTCGTCATCCGCTCGAAGCAGCAGCTCGTCGCGCTGCGCCCCATGGGCGACGTGCTCGCGATGAGCACGATGAACTTCCACGACGAGATCGTCGACGCCTCCTCGCTCGACGAGGTCCCCGCGAAGGACGACGTCGAGATGCGCGAGCGCGAGCTCGACATCGCCAAGCAGCTCGTGGAGTCCCTCGCCGAGGCCTGGGAGCCCGAGAAGTACGAGGACACCTACCGCGAGGAGGTCCTCGCCCTCATCGAGCGCAAGGCCGCGGGGGAGGACATCTCCGTCCAGCCCGCCGCGAAGGAGGAGGACGCGCCGGTCCCGGACCTCATGAGCGCGCTCAAGGCCTCCCTCGACGCGGTCCGCGAGCGCACGGGCGACGCGCCGGCGACGGGGCGCAAGCCCGCGGTCAAGGCGGACGAGCCCGCACCCAAGAAGCCCGGCAGCTCCCGGAAGCCGGCGGCGAAGGGGACCGCGGACGACGGGGACGAAGCGAAGCCCGCCGCGGCCAAGCCCGCCGCTGCCAAGAAGGCGCCGGCGAAGAAGCCGGCGGCGAAGAAGCCCGCCGCGAAGAAGACGGCGGCGGCGAAGAAGTAGCTCCGGCGCTCGCCGCCGGGCCGCGCCGCCGGCGCTCCCGCGCTGCGCGAGGCGCTCGCCGGGTTCCGGCGCCGGAACTGCCGCTGGTGAGGAGGGTCGGACGAGCGCTCGCGGCCTCCCGCGTTCGCTGCTGGGATCGGCGTCCTTCCCCTGGTTCGCGGCAGCCAACGCGACGTTGCTGTCCGCTTCTCGCCGGGCGAGAACTAGGCAGCACGCGAAGCGCGATCGCGCGGCGAGCTTCGGCCGTGGCCCGAACTCCGCCGCACGGAGCGCCCGAGCGTCCGTGCTCAGAGCGGCGGTCCACCCGCGACCGCCCACCCAGAGCGCCTCGCGCAGCGCGCCCGCGCCGGCGGCGCGCGACGAACGCGACCCCTCAGGACTTCCCCTGGTTCGCAGCGGCCAACGCTCTCGTCGCTGTCCGCTTCTCGCCGGGCGAGAACTAGGCAGCACGCGAAGCGCGATCGCGCGGCGAGCTTCGGCCGTGGCCCGAACTCCGCCGCACGGAGCGCCCGAGCGCCCGTGCCCACCCCCTCAGAGCGGCGGTCCACCCGCGACCGCCCACCCAGAGCGCCTCGCGCAGCGCGCCCGCGCCGGCGGCGCGCGAGGAGCGCGACCCCTCAGGTGTCGTCGTGCAGGAACGCCTCGGCGATCCCGAAGCGATCGAGGCCCGCGCCCAGGCAGGCCAGGAGCTTCATGCGGGCCGCCGGCGCGCTGAGCCCGCCCGCGGCGACCGCGAGCTCGCGCACGTCGGCCTCCTTGCCCTCGAAGCCGTAGGTCTCGTAGAGGATCGCGCCGCGCTCGGGCCGGGTCGTGGCCACGACGGGGATCGTCTCGACCGCGTCGCGGACCGCCGCGAGCGCGCGGGGGCCGAGGTGCCCGGCGCCGAGGGTCTGGACGACGAGCCCGTGGGCGCTGTCGGCGGTCGCGGCGCGGATGAGCGCGCCGTCGTCCCCGAGCCAGGTCGGGACGATCGGCACCCGGAGGTCCAGGTGGGTCGGGACCACGGGCGGCCGGCGGACGGGGAAGGTCCCGACGTTCACCCGGCCCTCGTGGATGACCCCGATGGGCCCGCCGTGGGGGGAGCCGAAGGGCTCGGCCGCCGTGGAGTCCACCTTGCGCACGTAGCGCGCGGCGTGGATCCGCCCCGCGAAGACGACGGCAACGCCGAGGCCGCCGCCCCCGACGCTCGAGGCCAGCGCCACGGCGTCGGCGAGGTTCGCGGGCCCGTCGGCGCCCGGGGCGGTGGCGGGCCGGATCGCGCCCGTGAAGACGATGGGGCTGTCCCCGCCGTACATGACGTCCGTGAGGTAGGCCGTCTCCTCCATCGTGTCCGTCCCGTGGGTCACGACGACTCCCCGGCCGCGCTCCGCGTGGCGCAGCGCGGCCTGGGCGATCTTCAGCGCGTCGGGGGTGTCCAGGTGGGAGGAGGCGAGCTCGAGGACGGACTCCACCTCGAGGTCCTCGACGGCGGCCAGGCTCGGGACCGCCGCGACGAGGGCTGCGCCGTCGAGCGCGGGCACGGCCATGCGGTCTCCCGACATGGCGATGGTGCCCCCGGTGGAGAGGATCGTGACGGCGCGCGGCATGGGCCAGCACCCTTGCACGTGGGCATTATGGGAACCCGCCAGCCCCAGGGCGTCCGGCACCGCCGGAGTCGTCCGGGAGGACCCCCGCTGGTACCCTTCGCAGCGCTGACCTCCTGGTTCGCGCGGGCTTCTCCTCCGTCCCCCGCCGGCCACCTCATATGACGCGACTTGAGCCGCCCAGGGCCGCTGGCCTGTACGACCCTCGCTTCGAGCACGACGCCTGTGGCGTGGCCATGGTCGCCCGGCTGGACAACCGCCCGACCCACGACGTGGTCCTCCGGGCCCTCGAGGCGCTGGACAACCTGGAGCACCGCGGGGCCGAGGGCGCGGACGTCAAGACGGGCGACGGCGCCGGCATCCTGACCCAGATGCCGCACGAGTTCCTCCGCGCCGCGGTGGACTTCGAGCTCCCCGCGCCGGGCCAGTACGGCGTCGGGGTCTGCTTCCTGCCCCAGGACGCGGACCTGCGCCGCCGCATCGAGCAGCTCCTGGAGCTCAACGTCCGCGTCGAGGGCCAGCACGTCCTGGGCTGGCGCGACGTCCCCGTCGACGAGGAGCACGTGGGGGAGACCGCCAACCGCTCGCGCCCCTACATCAAGCAGCTCTTCATCGAGGCCGGCCCGGGCCACCGTGACGACCAGGACGCCTTCGAGCGCAAGCTCTACGTCATCCGCCGCATCGTCGAGCTCGCCGCCGGCCCGGACTTCTACGCCCCGAGCTTCTCGAGCCGGACCATGGTCTACAAGGGGATGCTGATCTCGACGCAGCTGCGTCGCTTCTTCCCCGACCTCTCCCACGAGAAGTTCGGCTCCGCGGTCGCGCTCGTCCACTCGCGCTTCAGCACGAACACGTTCCCGAGCTGGGAGCTCGCCCACCCCTTCCGCGTCATCGCCCACAACGGCGAGATCAACACGATGATGGGCAACAAGAACTGGATGCGGGCGCGGGAGTCGCAGCTCGCCTCCGACCTGTTCGGGATGGACCTGAACAAGGTCCTGCCCGTCGTCCGCGACGGCGGCTCGGACTCCGCGACGTTCGACAACGTCCTCGAGCTGCTCATGCTCGGCGGCCGCTCCCTGCCGCACGCGGTGATGATGATGGTCCCCGAGGCCTACGCGGGCCGGGAGGACCTGAGCGACGAGCTCAAGGGCTTCTACGCCTACCACGGCTGCTTCATGGAGCCCTGGGACGGCCCGGCGGCGGTCTGCTTCACGAACGGCCGCGTCGTCGGCGCGACCCTCGACCGCAACGGCCTGCGCCCCGGCCGCTGGGTCGAGACGACGGACGGCCACGTCATCCTCGGCTCCGAGGCCGGCATGCTCGGCATCCCCGCCGACCAGATCGTCCGCCTGGGCCGCCTGGCGCCCGGGAAGCTCTTCCTCATCGACCTCGAGCAGGGCCGGATCGTCGAGGACGAGGAGGTCAAGCACCAGGTCGCCACGACGCAGCCCTACGGCAAGTGGTTCGCCGAGCAGGTCGTGCACTTCGACGACCTCCCGGTCAAGGAGCCGCTCGGCCCGCGCACGGAGCCCCTGCGCACCCGACAGCTCGCGTTCGGCTTCACCCAGGAGGACGAGCGCGTCCTGCTCGCGCCCGATGGCCGCCAAGGGCGAGGAGCCCATCGGCTCCATGGGCAACGACAACGCGCTCGCGGTCCTCAGCGACCAGAGCCCGCCGCTGTTCTCCTACTTCAAGCAGCTCTTCGCCCAGGTCACGAACCCGCCGATCGACCCGATCCGCGAGGCCGTCGTCATGTCCCTGGCCACGGGGGTGGGCGCGGAGGGCAACCTCCTCGACGAGGACCCGGAGCACGCGCGGCAGCTCGCGATGGACCAGCCCATCCTGCGCAACCACGAGCTCGAGACGCTCCGCCAGGTCGACCACCCGGCGTTCAAGGCGCACTCCATCGACATCACCTGGCCCGTCGACGAGGGTCCCGAGGGGCTGCAGAAGCGCCTCGCGAACGCCTGCGACGAGGCCTACGACGCCATCCGCGGCGGCATCAACATCGTCATCCTCTCCGACCGGAACGTGAGCGCCTCGCGCGCGCCGATCCCGTCCCTGCTGGCCACGGCCGCCGTGCACCACCACCTCGTGCGCGAGGGCATCCGCCTGCAGGCGGGCCTCGTCGTCGAGTCGGGCGAGCCCCGCGAGGTCCACCACTTCGCGACCCTCATCGGGTACGGCGCCAGCGCGATCAACCCCTACCTCATGTTCGAGACGCTCGCGTTCCTCGAGTCCGACGGCCGCCTGCCCGGCGTCGAGCTCGCTCGAGGAGGCCGAGAAGCACGTCGTCAAGGCCATCGGCAAGGGCCTGCTGAAGACGATCTCGAAGATGGGGATCTCGACGATCCAGTCCTACTGCGGCGCGCAGATCTTCGAGGCCGTCGGCCTGGACCGCACGGTCGTCGACCGCCACTTCACCGGCACGGCCTCGCGCATCGGCGGCATCACGCTGCCGACGATCGGCGAGGAGGCGCTCAAGCGCCACGGCCGCGGCTACCCGCGGGACACCTCCGGCGACCTCCTGCCGGTCGGCGGCGTCTACGCCTGGCGCCGCGACGGCGAGCACCACCAGTGGAACCCCGAGACGATCGCCTCGCTGCAGCACGCGTCCGTGTGCGGGAGCAGAGCGCCGGGGAAGCCGACGAAGGAGGCCCGGCAGCGAAGTACGACGAGTTCGCGAAGCAGATCAACGAGGACGCCGCGCGCCGCGCGACGCTCCGCGGGCTGCTCGACTTCAAGCCCTCGCAGGGCGCGATCCCGATCGAGGAGGTCGAGCCGGCCCAGGAGATCGTCAAGCGCTTCGCCACGGGCGCCATGTCGCTCGGCTCCATCTCCACGGAGGCCCACGAGACGCTCGCGGTGGCGATGAACCGCCTCGGCGGGCGCTCGAACACGGGCGAGGGCGGGGAGGACCCGCGGCGCTTCACCCCCGAGGCGAACGGCGACTCCAAGCGCTCCGCGATCAAGCAGGTGGCCTCGGGCCGCTTCGGCGTGACGGCGCACTACCTCGTCAACGCGGACCAGCTCCAGATCAAGATGGCCCAGGGCGCCAAGCCCGGCGAGGGCGGCCAGCTGCCCGGCCACAAGGTCGACAAGTACATCGGCTCCGTGCGGCACACGACCCCGGGCGTCTCGCTCATCTCGCCCCCGCCGCACCACGACATCTACTCCATCGAGGACCTCAAGCAGCTCATCTACGACCTGCGCTGCGCGAACCCGAAGGCGCAGGTCTCCGTGAAGCTCGTGGCCGAGGTCGGGGTGGGCACGGTCGCGGCCGGCGTCGCGAAGGCGAACGCGGACCACGTCGTCATCGCGGGCCACGACGGCGGCACGGGCGCGAGCCCGCTCTCCTGCGTGCAGTCCGCGGGCGTCCCGTGGGAGATCGGCCTGGCCGAGACCCAGCAGACGCTCCTGCTCAACGACCTGCGCTCGCGCATCGTCGTGCAGACCGACGGCCAGCTCAAGACGGGCCGCGACGTCGTCATGGCGGCGATGCTCGGCGCGGACGAGATGGGCTTCTCCACGGCCCCGCTGATCGCGACGGGCTGCATCATGATGCGCGCCTGCCACCTGAACACGTGCCCCGTGGGCATCGCGACCCAGGATCCCGAGCTGCGCAAGCGCTTCAAGGGCAAGCCCGAGAACGTCGTCAACTACTTCTTCTTCGTCGCGGAGGAAGTGCGGTCCATCATGGCCTCGCTCGGCATCCGCACGTTCGAGGAGATGATCGGCCGCACGGACCTCCTCGAGGGCTCGAAGGCCATCGAGCACTGGAAGGCGCGCGGGGTCGACGTCTCGCACCTCCTGCACCGCCCCGAGCTGCCCGAGGGCACGCTCGCTGCACCGCACGCAGGGCCCGCCGCCCGTCCTCGAGGACGCGCTCGACCACGAGCTCATCCTGCAGGCCGAGTCCGCGATCGCCCGGGGCGAGCACGTCGCCATCGAGGCGAAGGTGCGCAACGTCAACCGCTGCGTCGGCGGCATGCTCTCCTCGAGCATCGCCGAGCGCGTCGGGGCGGAGGGCCTGCCGGAGGGGACCGTCGAGGTCGCCTTCAAGGGCTCCGCGGGCCAGAGCTTCGGCGGCTGGCTCATGTCGGGCGTGACGTTCGCCCTCGAGGGCGACGCGAACGACTACACGGGCAAGGGCCTCTCGGGCGGCGTGCTCTCCGTGCGCCCCTCGGAGGGCGTGACCTTCCCCGCGGAGGAGAACGTCATCGTCGGCAACACGGTCCTCTACGGCGCCACGGGCGGTCGCGCGTTCTTCTCGGGCCAGGCCGGCGAGCGCTTCGCGGTCCGGAACTCCGGGGCCAGCGCGGTCGTCGAGGGCGTCGGCGACCACGGCTGCGAGTACATGACGGGCGGCCGGGTCGTCGTCCTCGGGCGCACGGGCCGGAACTTCGCGGCGGGGATGTCGGGCGGCATCGCCTACGTCCTCGACGAGGACGGCTCCTTCCGGACGCGGGTCAACCCGGAGAAGCTCACCCCGAACCAGCTCGAGGAGCTCGACGACGTCGACGCGCAGGAGTGCTTCGAGCTCGTCTCGGAGCACCAGCGGCGCACGGGCTCGGCCCAGGCCGAGCGCGTGCTGGCCGACTGGGAGGCCTCGCGCAAGCGCTTCGTGAAGGTCTTCCCCGCCGACTACAAGCGGGTGCTCGAGGAGCTGGAAGCCGCCGAGGAGGCCGCCCGTCCACCTCGGGCGGACGAGTACGAGGGAGAGGCCGTCGACGTCGTCGGCGCGCCCGCGACGCTGAGCGGAGACGGGGAGTAGCCATGGGCGAGCTCGGAGCGTTCCTGAAGATCGAGCGGCACGGCGTCCCGTACACGGACGCCACGGAGCGGCTGTCGCACTACGACGAGTTCGTGGTCCAGCGCCCGAAGGAGGAGCTCGCGGACCAGGGCGCGCGCTGCATGGAGTGCGGCGTGCCGTTCTGCCACAACGGCTGCCCGCTCGGGAACCTCATCCCGGACTGGAACGACCTCGTCTACCGCGACCGCTTCCAGGACGCGATCAAGCAGCTCCACGCGACGAACAACTTCCCGGAGTTCACCGGCCGCCTGTGCCCCGCGCCCTGCGAGGCCGCCTGCGTGCTCGAGATCCGCGAGGGCGACGCGGTGACGATCAAGCAGATCGAGAACTCCATCATCAACAAGGCGTGGGAGGAGGGCTGGGTCGTCCCCGAGCCCCCCGAGCACGAGACGGAGCGGACCGTCGCCGTCGTCGGCGCGGGCCCCGCCGGCCTCGCCGCCGCGCAGCAGCTGCGCCGCGCGGGCCACACCGTGACGCTCTTCGAGCGCGACGAGGCCGCGGGCGGCCTGGTCCGCTTCGGCGTCCCGGACTTCAAGATCGAGAAGCACGTCGTCGAGCGCCGCGTGCAGCAGCTCGTCGACGAGGGCGTGGAGCTGCGCACGGGCGTCGACGTCGGCGTCGACGTGACGGTCGAGGAGCTCCGCGAGGAGTTCGAGGCGGTCGTCCTGGCGACGGGCTCCCGCGTCCCGCGCGACCTCCCGGCCCCGGGCCGCGAGCTCACGGGCATCCACCCGGCGATGGAGTACCTCTACGTCCGCAACCGCGCGGTCGCCGAGGCGCACGCCGCGGGGACGGAGGACGTGCCGCAGGGCGCGATCACCGCGCGCGGCAAGCACGTCGTCGTCATCGGCGGCGGCGACACGGGCGCGGACTGCGTCGGCAACTCCCTGCGCGAGGGCGCGCTGAGCGTCACCCAGCTCGAGCTGCTGCCCGAGCCGCCGAAGCAGCGCCCGGACGACAAGACGCCGTGGCCGCTGTGGCCGCAGAAGTTCCGCCTGAGCTACGCCCAGGAGGAGGGGCAGGCGATCCAGAAGTCCGACGCCGCGTTCTCCGTGGTCACCACCCGCTTCGAGGGGACCGAGGACGGCTCGGTCCGCGCCCTCGTGGTCGCCGACGCCGAGCCCGCGCCGCCCTTCGGCCCCGTCGAGGGGACGGAGCGCGAGCTCCAGGCCGACCTCGTGCTGCTCGCCATGGGCTTCCTGCACCCCGAGGCGGAGCTCCTCGACCAGCTCGGCCTGGACAAGGACCAGCGCGGGAACATCAAGGCCGGCGCCTACTCCACGTCCGTCCCCGGGGTCTTCGCCGCGGGCGACTGCCGCCGCGGCCAGTCGCTCATCGTCTGGGCGATCAACGAGGGCCGGCAGGCCGCCCGCATCGCGGACCGCTACCTCCACGAGCTCGCGCACGACGAGGCCCGCTCCATGGTCCTCTCGGGGAACGTCTCCCCGGCCGACGAGGGCCCCGAGGGCCCGCCGCTGCACACGAACGGCGGCATGCCCGCCGGCGGCACGCCCGCAGGCTGACCCACGCACGCCGCGGCCCCCCCGGGGGGCATCGAGTTGTCGGTTGATCCCGCTCTGCGGGTGCAACCGACAACTCGACGGGGTGGGGGCCCGCGGAGCCGATCGGCAAGGCTGGCGCCGCGCCGCTCCGGCCGATGAGCTGGTTCGAATCCTGACACGAAGCAGCGGGTGATCGGGCGGCGCAGGGCTGCCCGGAGACCACGGGAGATCCATGCTTCGCAGGAGCATCACCGCAGCACTGCTGACGACGGCCGCGAGCGGCCTTGCCGCGTCCCAGGCCCAGGCACTGACCATCACGGGCCTCACGGCAGACGAGACGGCGCTCGTCACCTTCGACTCGGCCAAGCCGAACAAGACGTCGGCGCCGGCGGCCATCCAGGGCCTCGGAGCGGGGAGACGGTCGTCGGGATCGACCGCCGCCCGTCCAACGGCATGCTCTACGCCGTGACCTCCGCCGCGCGCGTCCTCACGCTCGGGGCCGACGGGGCGCAGACCGCCCCGCCCGTGCAGCTCGTGAAGGCCGACGGCACCGGCGCGATCATCCAGCCGGCCACACCGGTCACCTTCGCCGGCTCGGACTTCGGGGTGGACTTCAACCCCGTGCCGGATCGCCTGCGGATCGTCTCCGATGCGAACGAGAACTACCGGGCGAACGTCGACGTCGGGCGGCACCATCACCGACGGACCGCTCTCCTACGGCGACGGCGTCGACCCGACGATCACGGGCGCCGCCTACACGAACAACGACAACGTCGCGGCGACGGGGACCGAGCTCTTCGACATCGATCGCGACCTCGGCACCCTCGCCCTCCAGAGCCCGCCGAACGCCGGGACGCTGGTCACCCGCGGCCCGCTGCTCGCGGAGGAGTCCAAGGGCTTCCGGAACGTCGGCCTCGACACCTTCTCGGAGCGTGACGCGTCGGGCGCCGCCGTCACGAACGTCACCTACGCCGTCCTCGGCAAGGGCGGCACGGAGAAGCTCTACACGGTCGATCGCACCACGGGCGCCGCGACGCCCATCGGCCCGTTCGGCCGTCAGGGCATCGCGGACCTCGCGGTCCCGATCGGCTGACCCCCGCTGGTGGGCGTCGCCTCCGGGCGACGCCCGCCGGTGTCAGTCGGTCCGCGTCCGCGTGGGGCGCCGGCTGAGCTTCGGCGCCCCGGCCAGCGCCGCGCGGGCGTCCGCGAGGCTTCGCCGGTCCGGCGCGTCCGTGAGCGGTGGCGCCGTGCGCAGCGCGCCCGGCCAGCGCACGAGCCGCGCGATCACGACGATGCGCTGCTTCGCGCTCCAGACGGGGTGGCAGGCCGTCAGCACGAGCCGATCCTGCGGCGCCGTCCGGAGCACCTCGGCCTGGTCGGGCGAGACGATGCGGACGCGCTCGACGGCGTACTCGTACTGGCCGTAGGGCATCGTGACCTGGATGCGGTCCCCGGCCCGCATGCGGTCCACGTGGCGGAACGGCGCGCCGTGGGTGCTGCGGTGGCCCGCGATGCCGACCGTGCCCCGCCGGCCCGGGAGCGCCGTGCCGGCGTAGTGGCCCGGGGCCTTCGCGAGGTCCGCCGAGGCCGTGCCCTGGACCCAGACCAACGAGAGCCCGATGCGCCGGATGCGCAGCCGCCCGAGCGGCTCGCCCTCCTCCGTCGCGGCGGCCAGGCGGCCCGCGGTGCGGGCGCGGCCGAGCATCGTCGTGCGCGCGGACGCGAGCCGGATCCGTGAGTACTGCGCGTCGAGGACGGCGAAGCGCTCGCTGAGGTCGTCCTGCGCCGCCGAGGCCTGCAGGGCCCCGACGGGCTCCTGCCAGGCGACGGTGATCGCGGCGTCCGCGACGGCGACCAGCCCACCGGCGGCGAGGACCGCCCCGGCGAGCTGGCGCGCGCGGCGCACGGGAGGCCTCAGGCGCGGCGCGAGGGGCGCAGCAGCGCCGCCCCGCCGACCAGCGCGAGCAGGCCGATGACGGCGACCAGCCACACGTCGGAGCCCGTGTAGGCCAGCGTCGACGGGGTCGAGCCGGTCGCCGCGGGCGCGGCGGGCGTCGCAGCGGCGGACTCGCCGGCGACCGCGGGCGGCGTCGAGTTCGTCGTCTGACCGCGCTCCTGCGTCGTGGTCGTGGGGTCGACGTCACCATCGTCTTGCTCCGGGGGCGTCGTCAGGGTCGACGTGGAGGTCGACGGGATGGACGTCGACGGGACGCTGGTGGTGTACCCGCTGGTCTGGGCGACGGCCGCAGCGGGGAAGGCGAGGGCCGCGACGGCCATTACCATGGAGAGGAGCCTCGTGTTCATGGCCGGCAGCCTACCTGTCCGTGGCCTCCGACCCAACTCCGGGTAGATCGATCATGCGGCTCTCCAACCGCGGCGCCCCCCATGGACACCAACCTGATCACCTGGCTCGGTCTCATCGCCTTCATCGCGGGGGCCTTCGTCGTCGACTTCTTCTTCTTCCAGCGCGACCACGAGACGCCGCCCACGCTGCGCCGGGCCGCGGTCTGGAGCGCGATCTGGATCGGCGTCGCGCTCGCGTTCGGCGGCCTGCTCTACGCCACGGCGGGCTCGGGGCCCGGCGGTGAGTTCCTGACGGGCTACCTGCTCGAGCGCTCGCTCTCGCTCGACAACGTCTTCGTGTTCGCCCTGATCTTCGGCGCCATGGCGGTGCCGGTGGAGAACCGCCAGGACGTCCTGGAGATCGGCATCGTCCTCGCCCTCGCCCTGCGCGCGATCTTCATCGTCGCGGGCGCCGCGCTCGTCGAGTCGCTGCACGTCGTCCTCTACCTCTTCGGGGCCATCCTGCTCTACACGGGGATCAAGATGGCGCTGCACAAGGGCGGGGACGACGACGTCGACCCGGACAAGAACATCGGGGTGCGCGCCCTCAAGCGCCTCATGCCGGTCACGGAGGGGTACCGCGAGGGGCACTACGTCGTGAAGGAGGGCGGCAAGCGCCACGCGACGCCGCTGCTGGCCGTCGTGGCCGCGGTGGCCACCGCCGACGTCATCTTCGCGGTCGACTCCATCCCGGCGATCTTCGGGATCACGACCGACACGTTCATCGTCTTCGCCGCCAACGCGTTCGCGCTGCTCGGGCTCCGAGCCCTCTTCGCGCTGCTCGAAGGGGCGCAGGACCGCTTCGTCCACCTGCCCCTGGGGCTCGCGGCGATCCTCGTCTTCATCGGGATCAAGATGCTGGTCGAGGACCTCTACCACATCCCCGTGGCCGTCTCGCTCGGGGTCATCGTGCTCGCGCTCGGTGCCTCCGTCGCCCTCTCCCTGCGCGAGCCACCGCCGAGCAAGGCCGCCGGCGACGCAGGAGACGCGACCGCGGGAACGGATGCGGAGCAGGACGCGGACGCGAAGGCCCGCGCCTGAACTTGACGCGAGCGTCACCTTCGGCGAACCTGCGCCCATGACCCTTCCCAGGACGTGCGTCATCGGTGCCGGCTCGTCGGGCATCGCCGCCGCGAAGGCCCTCCACGAGCGCGGGGTGCCCTTCGACTGCTACGAGAAGAGCGACCGGGTCGGGGGCAACTGGGTCTTCGGGAACGTCAACGGCATGAGCGCCGCCTACGAGGGGCTGCACATCAACACCTCGCGCGAGCGCATGGAGTACTCGGACTTCCCCATGCCGCGGGACTACCCCGACTACCCCCACCACGCGCAGATCGCCGCCTACTTCGACGCCTACGTCGACCACTTCGGCTTCCGGGACCGCATCCGCTTCTCCACGGGAGTCGAGCAGGCCGAGCGGCTGGCCGACGGGACGTGGGAGGTGACCCTCGACACGGGGGGAGTCGAGCGCTACGACGCGCTCGTCGTCGCCAACGGGCACCACTGGAACCCGCGCATGCCCGAGCCGGCGTTCCCCGGGCACGACACGACGGCGATCGAGCAGCTCCACGCGCACGGGTACTCGTCCGACGCGATGCTGCGGGACAAGGACGTCGTCGTCGTGGGCATGGGCAACTCCGCGATGGACATCGCCGTGGAGAGCTCCTACGTCGCGCGGAGCACCCACCTGAGCGCCCGCCGAGGCGTCTGGGTCACCCCGAAGTACCTCCTCGGGCGGCCGACGGACCAGCTCAAGAACGACATCCGCATCCCGTTCAAGGTGCGCCGCTGGGCGCTGGAGAAGCTCCT
Organism: uncultured Solirubrobacteraceae bacterium; assembly: GCA_963844155.1. GTDB lineage: Bacteria > Actinomycetota > Thermoleophilia > Solirubrobacterales > Solirubrobacteraceae > Paraconexibacter. The sequence goes on along the minus strand of CAWJMY010000001.1, from coordinate 175,705 downwards.
GCTGACGACGATCGGCCCCATGGAGAAGCACGGGCTGCCCAAGCCCGACCACCGCTACGGCGAGTCGCACCCGACCGTCAGCGGCCGGATCCTCGACCGCATCGGCCACGGGAAGGTCACCCCGCGCCCGAACGTCGCGCGCCTGCACGAGCGCGAGGTCGAGTTCACGGACGGGACCCGCGTCCCGTGCGACGTCATCGTCTACTGCACGGGCTACAAGATCACGTTCCCGTTCTTCGACGAGGACCTCCTGAGCGCGCCGGACAACCACATCGAGCTCTTCCGGCGCGTCCACCACCCGGACATCGCGAACGTCTTCTTCGTCGGGCTCCTGCAGCCCCTCGGGGCGATCATGCCGCTGAGCGAGGCGCAGGGCGCCTGGGTCGCGGACCTCCTGCGCGGGGAGTACCACCTGCCCCCGGCCCCGGCGGTGCGCGAGGACATCGCCGCGGACCAGGCCGCGATGCGCAAGCGCTACGTCTCCTCCAAGCGCCACACGATCCAGGTGGACTTCGACGACTACCTCGCCGACCTGGCCAAGGAGCGCCGCGCCGGCGCCGAGCGCGCCCGCAACGCCGGCTTCGCCCTGCCCGTCGCGCCCCGGGTGGGCGCCGGGGCGGCGGCGTGACGGAGCAGGCCGTCGGCAAGCGCGAGCGCACGAAGGCGGCCAACCGCGCGGCGATCCTGCGCGCGGGCTCCGAGGTGTTCGCCGAGCTGGGCTACGGCGCCGCGAGCGTCCGGGACATCGTGCGGCGCACGGACCTCGCCACGGGCACCTTCTACAACTACTTCCCGGACAAGGAGAGCGTCCTGCGGGAGATCATGGACGCGGTGGCGGAGCGGATCCGCGAGCGCGCCCGGGAGGCGCGGCGGCACTCCACGTCGCTCGAGGCCTTCGTCGCGGACGGGTTCCGCGCGTACTACGAGGTCCTCGCCGCCGACCGCCACCTCTTCGAGCTCCTGCGGCGCAACGCCGGGACGATCCGCGCGCTCTTCGACCAGCCCGCCGTGTTCGCGGGCTACGAGGAGCTGCAGGAGGACCTGCAGGCCGCGGTGGCGAGCGGGGCGCTCCCGCCGGTCGACGTGGACTACCTCGCGGGCTCCATGGTCGGCGCGGGGTTCGAGGTCGCGGTGCTCATGCTCGACCGCGATCCCCCCGACGTGGAGGGCGCCGTCGCGTTCGTGACCGCCCTGTTCATGGGCGGGATCGAGCGGCTCCGTGAGGGGCACGTGAGAATCGCCCCCTGAGCGCGCGGATCCGTCTACGCTTCCCCGCCATGCGCCGCCTCCCCGCCCTCCTCCTCGTCCTCGCCCTCTCGGCCCTCGTCGCACCCTCGGGTGCGAGTGCCGCCGCGACGATCGGCATCTCCGACCAGCAGGCCTCGACCTTCACCAACGCGCTCTACGCGCCGCTCAAGCTCAAGGCCGCGCGCTACGTCGCGCCCTGGGACGTCGCGACGGACGAGACCCAGCGCCGGGTCTTCGAGCTCTGGTACAAGGCCGCGCTCGTCGGCAAGCAGCGGCTGCTCGTCTCCTTCGAGCACTCCCGCACCCCCGGCAAGCAGCAGCAGCTGCCCACGAAGGGCCAGTACAGCGTCGCGATGAAGACCTTCAAGAAGGACTTCCCGAAGGTGAAGGAGATCAACACCTGGAACGAGGTCAACCGCTGCCAGCGCGGCGACGCGACCGAGGGCCAGCCCAAGGGGATCTGCAAGGGCTCCAAGGCCGCGAAGCTCCTGAACACGTACTACGGCGTCAACCGCTCCGTCTTCAAGGGCTCGAGCTACAAGATCATCCCGCTCAACGTCCTCGACGAGAACAACCCCGCGCCCGCCATCGCCTACATCAAGGCGTTCAAGAAGGTCGCCAAGCCCGCCCCGAAGATCTGGGGCATCCACAACTACTCCGACACGAACCGCTTCTCGAGGACCCGGACGACGAAGCTCATCAAGGCGATCGGCTCCAGGGGCGACATCTGGCTGCTCGAGACGGGCGGTCAGCTCAAGCTCGGCCAGAAGACCTTCGGCGAGGCCGTCGCCGCGAAGGCCCTGAAGTGCATGTTCAAGATCGTCAAGGGCAACAAGCGGATCAAGCGCGCGTACATCTACCAGTTCAACGGTGCGCTCCCGAGCGCGACCTTCGACGCCGGGCTCATCGGCCCGGACGGCACGACGAAGCGCGCCGGGCTGGGACGTCGTCAAGAAGCGCACGGCCGGCGGCTCGAAGTGCTGAGCGGCCGCTCCTAGTCGCACCCGCCCGCGGCGCTCCGGCGCCGCGAGGCGCGCGGCGGGCGGGCGGCACGGGACTAGACTCCTCCCGTGCCGCCCACCTTCTGCCGCCACAACCGGTTCGTCGAGAACTGCCCGATCTGCTCGAAGAAGGAGCGCGCGAAGCCCGGCACCGTGAGCGGCGCCGCCTCCTCCGGCTCCGCCGGCGCCCGACGGACCTCGGCCGCCGAGGCCCGCTCCAGCGCCTCGGGTGCCGTCAAGCGGCGCACGCCGCGGCCGTCCTCCCACCTGGTCGTCCGCCATGTCGCCCGCGCGGCCGACGACGGCTACGAGAACGACCTCGTCCCCGGCCTGCGCTCCTCCGCGGACGCCGCGCGCCTGGCCGACGAGCTGGCCTTCGCCTCCGCGCGGCTCGAGGAGCTGCGCACCGCACCGCCCGGGCTCTACGCCGAGGTGGCCGCGCTCGCCGCCGCGGGCGACCACGAGGAGGGCCTCTGGCTCGCGTTCCTGATCGCCTGCCTCTCGCCCCTCGAGGGCCCGGAGGACCCCTTCGCGGCGATCGCGGCCGCGCGCACGACCTGGGCGTCCGGCGAGCTGCCGGCGCTCGAGGGCGCGGAGCTCGGCCCCCGGCCCGCGTTCGCGGACGCGGCGGGCGGGGAAGCGCTGTTCGCCGCGCACCGCGCCTGGGCGGCCAAGGGCGGCTCGCAGCACGCGATCCTCGCCGGCGAGGCCTCCTGGGACGCCTCGCGCCGCTTCGACCGCGCCTACGAGCGCCTCGCGCTGTCGGGCTTCGGCCGGGTGCCGCGCTACGAGTTCGTGACGCTCGCGGGGGCGCTCGGGCTCATCGACGCGACGCCCCAGTCGCTCCTGCTGGCCGACGCGACGGCCACGCCGACCATGGCGGCCAAGCGCATCTTCGGCATCGGCGATCCGCTGCTCATCGGCCGCCGGGCCGGCGAGCTGGCCGCGGCGGCCGGCGTCGGCCTGTCGGCCTTCGACCTCGCGCTGCAGAACTGGGGTGCGCCCGAGGGCAGCCGCGTGACCGCGGGCTCGGCGCTGCCCGCCGAGCCCGACCCGGAGCGGCGCGGGCCCATCGCGGCGGCGCTCCGGGTCGCCTGAGCGTTCCGTCCGGGCGACCTGGCAGGTTCCGCTGCCCGTGCAACCCGACGCGCATCGCACCCGGTGACATGGTCCGGGTCTCCTCCGGGGGCCGGATCTTCCACGCGGTCGTGCGCGGCGCGGTGATCGGGGGCTTCGAGGTCGACCCCGTCGAGCGGGGCATCGGCCACCGCCGGGTGAAGGTCCGCGAGGTCGTCGAGCACTGGGCCCACGCCGGTCGCGGCCGTGGCGCACGAGCGGCGGATCGCGAGCAGCGGTCCTTCGACGACCTGCTCGACCGGTAGCCGGCGGCCGCCCGCGCGGCTGTCTCCAAGACGCTTTCGCCGCTCCTTGCGGCATTTCGCGCGCGGGATGGCGACTTCCTCGCCCGCGGCCGGCCCTGGGAGGACGACCGGGCAGACGAGGGAGGGAGCGGCAGATGGCGGTGGCGACGAGGCGCGGGCTCGCGCGGGCTGGGCGGACCGAGGGCGGGGCCGACGTCGAGAGCGGTGCGGAGCCGCCCGCGCTGCGGTCGGCGGAGGCGGCCGAGCGGCTGCTGCTCGAGGTCGTGCAGCGCCACGCGGACGAGCTCCTGCGGGTCGCCCGCGCGAACTCGCTCTGCGCGGACGACGCCCACGACGCCTACCAGCGGAGCCTCGAGCAGTTCGTGCGCAGCGGCCGGCGTCTCGAGCGCGCGACGGCGCACAAGTGGCTCTTCGTCGTGCTCCGCAACGAGGCCCGGACCATCCGGGCCGCGCGCGCCGCGACGGAGACCTTCGAGCCCGTGGACGCCGAGCGGCTGGTCGAGCGCCACGAGCCCTCCCCGGAGGAGCGGGCGCTGGACGCGGACGCGATGGACCGCGGCGCGCTGGCCCTGCGGGCCCTCAAGCCGCAGGAGGTCCGGGCGCTCTGGCTCCGGGCCGACGGCCGCAGCTACGCGGAGATCCAGGCCGCGACGGGCTGGACGTACACGAAGGTCAACCGGAACCTCCGGGAGGGGCGCCGGGCGTTCCTGCGGCGGTGCGCCGAGCTCGAGGCCGGGGCCGCCTGCGCGCCCTGGAGCGCGGGGCTGGCGGCGCTGGCGGCCGGGGAGGCCGGAGCGGCGGAGCTCGTCGGGCTGCGGCCGCACCTGCGGCGCTGCCCGGCCTGCCGCGCCACCCTCCGCGGCCTGCACGCCAGCTCGGCGTCCATGGCCGGGGTGCTGCCCCCGGGGCTCGTGGGGATCGCGCTCGCCGGGCAGACGGCGCCGGAGCAGGGCTGGGCGGACCGCGCCCACGCGCTGGTCACCGGGGCGACGAGCTGGCTCGGGCGGGCGGGGGAGGCCCTGCTCGCGCCCGTGCACGAGCGTGCAGTCGCCGGGGCCGCGAGCTGGCAGGCGGCGCTCGAGGCGGCGTCCTCGGGGAAGGTCGCGGCCGTCGCGGCCTCGACGGTCGCGCTGGCGGGCGGCGGTGTGGCGGCGGTGCGGGACGCGTCCGCGCCGCCGCGCGGGGAGCCGCGGGCGGTCGTCGGGCGTCGCGCGGCGCCGGCACCCCGGCGGGCCGGGCGAGCTGGTCCCGGGCGGCTGGCGGCGGTCCGGGTGGCGGGGCCGGGCGCGGTCGTGCCGCCGGTCCTCCGGCCGTCCGTCCCGGGGCACGCGGCCGCGGGCGAGGCGCCGGCGCACCGGGAGTTCGCGGCCGCGCCGCCCGCCCGCGACCCCGCGCGATCGGAGTTCGCCGCGAGGCACGGCGCGGTGACGGGGCGGGCGGCACGCGCCGCGGGTGGCGGGGACGCGCGGCCCCGGACGACGCCGCGAGCCCCGGCCGGGACGGAGTTCGCCCCCGCGCGGTCCTCCGGCGGGCCGGCCGTGCGGCGTCCGGTGACGGCCCCGCGACCAGCGGCGACGGCCCCACCCCGCACGGCGCGCCCCACCGCGGGCGGCGGGCCCGGCCCCGGCCGAGTTCGGTCCGTGAGCTCTGCCCGCCCGGTGGCCGGGCGGGAGCCGATCCCGTGCCGTCCGGTGCCCTCCCTACGGTTCGGGACGTCCCTGCCCCTCCCTCGGGAGTCGGAATGCCCCTCTGCTTCATCGAACCCCAAGACGCCATCCGAGTCATCGCCGAGTCCGTCGGGCGTGAGGCCCGGCGCCAGCTCGTCGGCGAGCTCGTGCGCGCGTGGGTCGACGAGATCCCGGAGCACGAGCTGACACCCACTACGCGAAGGCGATCGCCGACCTCGACGAGCACGACCTCTCGATGCTCGCCGCGTGGCACGCCTCGCTCGAGGTCGGGCAGCCCATCGCGAACCGGGACTTCCTCGTGAACGTCTTCCCGACCCTCGGGGAGAACAAGCGGGAGGCCCTGAAGATCGCCGCGGGCTTCCGGGGCGAGGAGGCCTTCGACGCCGGGGTCGCCGAGGAGCAGGCGCTCGAGACGGTCCTCCCGCGGCTCTCGCCCGAGCGGTCCCGCGAGCTCGCGAACGAGTGCCTCGAGCTCTACCTCTGGGACCGCCTGGGCTGCGACAACTAGCTGCTCAGAGCCGCGCGCCGCTGCGCCGCCGGGCCCCGAGGCCCGGGTCGGTCAGCGTCCCGCCGCGGCGGCGGCGGACGACGTACACCAGTGCGGTGGTCACGGCCACGGAGAGCACGAAGCCGGCGGAGCTGCGGCCGCCCGAGATCGCGTAGACGAGCAGGCCCGCGATGATGGAGCCCACGATGCCGATGAGCATCGTCTGCGGGATCGTCATCGGGTCCCGGCCCGGCAGCGCGAGCCGCGCGAGGGCCCCGGTGACGAGGCCGGAGAGCGCGAGCAGGATGAGGTAGCCGATCATGTCCTCGGACTACCCGGGCGCCGTGGCGCCGACGCCCGGGGGCGCGCCGCGGGCGGCCAGGACGGCGTCGAGCTCGGCGAGGGTCTGCGCCGTGTCCTCGAAGCGCACGGGGGTCCAGCCGGCCGCGCGGGCCGCGTCGCAGTTCTCGACGAAGTCGTCGAGGAAGACGATCTCGGAGCCCGGGACGCCGAGGCGCTCCTCCGTCAGCGCGTAGATCGCCGGGTCGGGCTTGCGCAGGCCGACCGCGGCGCTGTCGACGACGACGTCGAAGAGCTCGTCGGCCGGGATCATCGCCCGCCAGCGCGGCTCCCACTCCCGGACGTTGTTCGTCAGCAGGCCCATGCGGTAGCCCTCGGCGCGGAGCTCGCGCAGCCGGGCGACGAGCGCGTCGTTGCAGGCCAGCGCGGCCCAGTAGCGATCGGAGTACTCCCCGAGGTCGACGGTGCGGCCGAGCTGCGCGGAGGCGCGCTCGGCCAGCAGCGCGTAGAAGTCCGCCTCGCTGAGCGTGCCCTCCTCGAGGTCGTGCAGGGGGTTCGTGCCGCGCTCGGCGGTCACGGCCGCCATCGCCGCCCCGATGGCCTCGGGCGGGAGCGCGAGCTGCTCGTGGACGGCACCGAACGCGGGGGCCAGCGGGGTGGAGAGGACGCCGCCGAAGTCGGCGACGATCGTCGTGATCGGTCACGCCGCGTGGCGCAGGACGTCGTAGCGGCCCACGCCCGTCATCCCCTCCATGCGCCAGAGGAAGAAGGAGCAGTCGAGGCGCAGCCGGCCGAGGTCGAGCGAGGTCCCGCAGAGGACCTCGCCGCCCGCGCGGTGGCCCGCGTCGTCCTCGTCGAGGAAGAGCTCGATGCTCGAGCGCCGCTGGCGGCCGTCGGCGTCCGTCGTGGTCGAGAGGCGGACCTCCGGCACGGAGATCGCCGCGACGGTCCCGTCCTCGTCGAGCGCCGCGAAGAGCGAGCCGGCGAGCGCCTCGTCCCCGTGGCCCTTGGCCTTGCGCGGCCGGATCGCCGTGACGGCGAGCGCGACGTCCACGTCCATCCAGGCCGAGACCGTGCGGGCCAGGCCGATGCGCTCCCAGTCCGGCGAGCCCCAGGAGTGCCCGCGCTGGCCCAGGCAGCTCACGGCCCGCTCCTCGCCGCCGACGACCGCGACGCCCGTCACGCGGCAGAGCTGCTCGTAGCCGGCCATCCCGCCCGCGATCGCCGCGGGGGCGTCCGCCGCCAGCGCGCCCGCGGGGGAGAGGGCGTCGAAGCGCAGGCGGAAGCCCGTGCTGCCGTCGTCGCCGACGAACGCCACGTCCCACTGCTCGAGCGGCTGGCGCGTCGTCGTCGTGACCCCCGCGGCGTCGAGGCCGTCCCAGTCCGTCCCGGCCGCGACCGGCAGCCCGCCGGCCGCGCGGACCGCGACGGGCTCGAACCCCGAGAAGAGCACCGCCAGGCCGCTGGCCTGCGCCGCGCCGTCCTCGCCCGGCGAGAGCCCGACGCGCGCGACCCCGAAGAGCTGGGCGTCGAGGTCGCCGAAGGAGAACGTGACCGCGTCGCTGAAGCCCGGCGCCCTCGGGCGCCCGCGGCGCCTCGTGCTCGCGGGTGACGTTCATCGCAGCTCCCTCGGGTCGACGTCGTGGGCCGTGCCGTCGACGACGTCGTCCGCGGGCGCCGGGCGCGGCCGGCGCGCGTCGGCGTAGCGGAACGCCATGCCGCCCGGGATCGCCGCGGGGCCCATCATGCGCTTGGCCACGCCGCCGACGAGCGAGCGCCGCACGAGCGCGCGGGTGGGCGGCAGCAGGAGCGCGAGGGCCAGGAGGTCCGTGACGAAGCCCGGGGTGAGCATGAGCGCGCCGCCGAAGATGATCGAGCGCGCCGTCGAGGACCTCGCGCGCCGGGACCTTCCCGGCCGCGGTGGCCGCCTGGAAGCGGCGCCAGGCCGCGCGCCCCTGCGAGCGCATGAGCATCGAGCCGAGGACGGAGTCCAGGACGAGCAGCGCGATGGTCGGCAGCACCCCGATCGCCCCACCCACCTGGATGATGACGTAGAGCTCGATGATCGGGACGACGACGAAGAGCAGGACGAGCAGCGGCACGGCCCGTCCAATGTAGGGGCTCGAGCTGCGCGAGCCGGCGCGGACTAGGCGAACTCGACGGTGACGCCGGGCATGCGGTGCAGGCCGACGAGCTCGATGAGCGTCGCGATCTGCGGCGCCGCACCGCGCACGAGCATCCGCCGGCCGGCACGGCGCAGGCGCCGCGCGACCATCGCGAGGTCGAGCATCACCGAGGCGTCCGCGAAGGAGAGCCCGGAGAGGTCCACGAGCAGGTCCGTCTTGACCGCGAGCGCGCGGGACATGGCCCGCCGGCGGCGGCTCTGGGTCGAGCGGTCCTCGTCCCCGGAGACCCGGAGGACCGGGGCCTGCGGCTGGGTGTCCTCGAAGGCGACGATCGCCCGAACCTACACCCATCCGCCCCGGGCGCAAGGGTCCGCGGGGCTAGAGTGGGCGCATGGCCAACGTGGACGACGTCGAAGCCGCCCTGACGAACGTGATCGACCCCGAGCTCGGGCTCGACTTCGTCGAGCTGGGCCTCATCTACGAGATCGCCGTGGACGGCGGGGACGTCCACGTGACCTACACGCTGACGTCCCAGGGCTGCCCCATCGGGCCCCAGGTCGAGGAGCAGATCGACGAGTTCGTCTCCGAGCTCGAGGGGGTCGACAGCGTCAGCGTCGCCGCGACCTTCACCCCGCCGTGGACCCCGGACCGCATGTCCGAGGACGCGAAGTTCGCCCTGGGCTACTAGCGCCCGCCGCTCCGTCACGGGCGGCGGCGGGTTCGGACTCGCACCTGCCCATGCGCCACCGCCTCCTGCCCCTCGCCCTGGCCCTCACGGCCGGGGCCGCCGCCGCACCGCCCGCCCGGGCGGACGTGGCCACGGGGCGCCTGCTCGTCACGCTCGCCCCCTCCGCCGACGGCGCCCCCGTCGGCCGGGCCGCCGCGGGCTCCGTCGCGACCCGGGCGGGCGGCCGCCTCGCGGGCCGCACCGTCCCGCAGCTCGGCCTGGTCACCGTCCGCCCCGACGGGCGAACGGGCCTGCGGGACCTCGCGCGCGGCCTGCGGCGCGAGCGCGGGGTCGCCCGCGTCGAGGTCGAGCACCGGGCGCAGCTGCGCGCCGTGCCCGACGACCCGGCGCTCCGGGTCCAGGAGCCCGCCACGGGCGCCCCGGCCGGCACCGCCGTGCAGTGGTGGGCGCAGCGCCAGGGGCTCTTCGCCGCCTGGGACGTGCCCCAGGCGCGGGACGCCACCGTGGCCGTCATCGACACGGGCCTCGACGCGACCCACCCCGACCTCGCGGGCCGCATCGTCGGCTCCATCGACCAGGACGACACCCCGGGCCGCGGCCCGGCCACCGTGGACGAGGAGGGGCACGGCACCCACGTCGCCTCCCTGGCCTGCGCGGCGGCCGACAACGGCTTCGGCATCGCGGGCGCGGGCTGGGGCTGCAAGCTCATCGCGATCAAGAGCGACCTCTCCGACAGCTCCGTCGCCGCGTCCATCGTCGCCGCCACGGACGCGGGCGCCGACGCGATCAACATGAGCTTCGGCACGGACGGCTCCTCCCCGGCGCCCGCGGCCGTCCGCGAGGCCATCGCCTACGCGCACGACCACGACGTCGTCCTGGTCGCCGCGGCCGCCGACGCCCCGACGGAGCGCCAGGGCTACCCCTCCGACGTCCTGCAGCCCACGGGCACGGGCGCCGACGCCGGCAAGGGCCTGGGGTTGAGCGTCACGGCCGCGAACTTCGCCGACCAGCGGGCGAGCTTCGCGGGCTACGGCTCGGAGGTCTCCCTCGCCGCCTACGGCGCGTGGAACACCGGCGCGAACGGCCCGCGCGGCCTCCTCGGGGCGTTCCCGAGCCGCACGACCGCGCTCGAGACGGGCTCGCTCAACCCGCCCAGCACCGCCTGCGGCTGCCGCACGACCTTCCAGCAGGACACCCGCTGGGCCTACGTGCAGGGCACCTCCATGGCCAGCCCGATCGTCGCCGCGACCGCCGGGATGGTCCGCGAGCTCAACCCGGACCTCCACGCGAAGGACGTCATCGGCCTGCTCAAGCAGACGGCCCGCCGCCCCGCCGGCGCCGCCTGGGGGCCCGAGCTCGGCTGGGGGATCCTCGACGCGGGAGAGGCCGTGGGCGCCGCGCGGCTGCTCGACCGCCGGGCGCCGGCGACCGCCGTGCGGGTCAGCACGCCGCGCTCCTCGACGCTCACCCTCCGGATCGTCGGCGTCGACTCCGCCCCGGACGGCGTGCTGGTCAGCGGCATCCGCTCCTTCGACGTCCTGCGCTCCATCGACGGCCGCAAGGCCAAGCGCATCGCCCGCACGGCGCGCCGGACCCTGCGGGTGAAGGTCCGCCGCGGCCCGCGGTACACGTTCACCGCGGTGGCCACGGACCGGGCCGGCAACCGCGAGGCCGCGCCCCGCCGGCCCGACGCCCGCGTCCGGCTGCGCGCCCTGGCGCCCTGAGCGTCCCCTCGCTCAGGCGCGCGTGAGCGAGCGGACGTCGGCCGCCTTGCGGGGCCCGCCGCGCTTCTTGGCCAGCGCCACGAGCTCGGCGAGGGCGTGCTCGATGCCGTCCGCGACGGCCTGGAGGTCCGGCAGCGCGTCGTAGTCCCCGAGCAGGCCGAAGTTCACCTTGCCGTTGTAGGACATGATCGCGATGGCCAGCGCGTGGTCCTCGGGCAGGAAGGCGACGGGGAAGACGTCCTGCATCTCGCGCCCGCGGGCGTAGATCGGGAACTGCGGGCCCGGGACGTTCGTGACGATGAGGTTGAACAGCCGCGTGGAGAAGTTCAGCCGCGAGGCCTGCGCCAGGACGGTCGGCGGGGCGAAGTTCTGCACGGAGGCGAGCACCTCGGCGCCGACGGCCTGCTTGGACTTCTTCAGGTCGTCCATGCCGTCGCGCACGGCGCGCAGCCGCGCGACCGGGTCCTCGACGTAGACGGGCAGCGGCCCGCGCATCGCGGCGATCCGGTTGCCGAGCGTGCCGTGCTCGTGCTCCGCGCGGATGGAGACCGGGACGAGCGCGCGGAGCTCCAGGCCCTCCGTGCGGACCCCGCGCGAGCGCAGGAACTCCCGCAGGGAGCCCGAGACCGCGGTGAGGACGACGTCGTTGACCGTGCCGCCGAACGTGTCCTTGACGAGCTTGAAGTCGCGGAGGTCGGCCCGGACGCCGACGAAGCGGCGGTGCGGCCCGATCGGGACGTTCAGCGGCGTGGCGGGCGCGGGGTTCAGGCCGGCCCAGGCGATCTCGCCGACGCCCTCGACGGCCTCGCGCACCTCCCCGAGCACCGCGGCGGGGTTCGTCACGACCCCGAGCGCGCGGGTCACCCCGGTCACGCCGGCGCGGGCCGCGCCGAGGATGCCCGTGGCCAGGACGGAGGCCGAGCTCGGGACGGGCTGCGGGCTCCAGGCGGCGTCGGGGTGCGGGATCTCCGGCGGCACGGGGGACATGTCGAAGAGGACCGTCGCGAGGTCGATGCCCGAGACGCCGTCGATGAGCGCGTGGTGGGTCTTGGAGATGAGCGCGAAGCGGCGCGCCCCGCCGGGCTCCGCGGGCTCGACCCCCTCGATCATCCAGAGCTCCCACAGGGGCTTGGAGCGGTCGAGGCGCTGGGAGAAGATGCGGGCGGCCAGGCCCATGAGCTGGCCCTCGACACCCGGGCGCGGGAGGGCGGTCTGGCGGACGTGGAACTCGAGGTTGAACGAGGGGTCGTCGACCCAGAGCGGGCGGCCGCTCTCGAAGCGCGGGAAGGTCAGCTTCTGCCGGTAGCGGGGCACGAGGTGCAGGCGTGCGCGGATGGAGTCCAGGAACTCCTCGTAGGCCGGCGCCGGGCCCTCGAAGATCGTCACCGCGCCGACGTGCATGTGCGAGTTGTCGTGCTCTTGGTGCAGGAACGACGCGTCGATCGCGCTCAGCCGGTCGAAGTGCTGCTGGGCCATCCGCGCACCGTACCCGCGGCGGAGGTACCGTGGCCACATGGCCTGGGATTTCTCGACCGAACCGGAGTTCGCTGAGCAGCTCGACTGGATGCGGGGGTTCGTGCGCGAGGAGATCTGGCCGCTGGAGACGATCTTCCACGAGCTCACGCAGGCCGAGGTCGACCGCATCTACGCGCCGCTGCAGGCGCAGGTGAAGGAGCGCGGCCTGTGGGCGGCGCACCTCGACCCCGAGCTCGGCGGCCAGGGCTTCGGCCAGGTGAAGCTCGGGCTCATGCACGAGATCCTCGGCTCGAGCCCGTTCGCGCCGAACGCGTTCGGCTGCCAGGCGCCCGACTCGGGCAACTCGGAGATCCTCGCGCTGGCCGGGACGGAGGAGCAGAAGGACCGCTACCTGCACCCGCTGCTGAACGGCGACCTGAAGTCCGCGTTCTCCATGACCGAGCCGGACACCGCGGGCTCGGACCCGACGCTGCTCAAGACGCGCGCGGAGAAGTCGCCGGCGGCGGCTGGGTGCTGAACGGCCACAAGTGGTTCTCGTCGAACGCGTCGATCGCGGACTTCCTCATCGTCATGGCGGTCACGGACCCCGAGGCGCGCTCCCACCAGCGGGCGTCGATGTTCCTCGTCCCGGTCGACACCCCGGGCGTGAACATCCTCCGGGACGTCGCGACGATGGAGCACCCCGAGGAGGCCTACGGGAAGCTCGGCGGGCACGCGGAGATCAAGTACGAGGACGTGCGGCTGCCCGCGGAAGCGCTCCTCGGGCCGGAGGGCGGCGGCTTCCTCATCGCCCAGCACCGCCTCGGGCCCGGGCCGCATCCACCACTGCATGCGCTGGCTCGGGGTGAGCGCCCGCGCGTTCGACATGCTCTGCGAGCGCGCGCAGTCGCGCTACGCGCACGGCTCCCTGCTCGCGGACAAGCAGACCGTCCAGAACTGGATCGCCGACTCCGCCGCGCAGATGCACGCCGCGCGCCTCATGACCCTGCACGCCGCCTGGGTCATGGACACGCAGGGCGCGAGCGCCGCGCGCAAGGAGATCTCGCTGATCAAGTTCTTCGGCGCCGGGCGTCATGCACGACGTCATCGACCGCGCGCTGCAGGCCCACGGCTCCCTGGGCTACTCGACGGACATGCCGCTCGAGGCCATGTACCGCTACGCCCGCGGCGCCCGCTTCTACGACGGCCCGGACGAGGTGCACCGCCAGTCCGTCGCCCGCCAGATCCTGCGCGGCTACCCGGCACCGGACGCCGGAGCTCCGCCGTCGGAGCACCTCCCGACCAACCGCGCGCTCGCCCGCGAGAAGTTCGCGGGGCTCCTCGAGGCGGTGACCTCCAACGACTGAAGAGGAGCGCGACCTGAAGCAGGCGCTCTCCGTGCGGGTCCTCGTGGTGGCGGGCGCGGCGCAGCTCGCGCTCTTCGGGGTGCTCCTCTACTTCGTCGTCACGGGGTTCCCGGGCTTCGGCCCGCCCGACGGCCCGACGGGCACCACCCGCGCGGACGCGGCGACGGGCGGCGCGCTGCCCCTCGCCACGACCCGGCGCTTCGACGCACCCCGGGCGCTCCGGCTCGTCGAGCGGCAGGTCGCCTACGGGCAGCGTCCGGCGGGCTCGCCCCAGCTGCTCCGCCTCGCCGCGCGAGCTCCGCGGCCTCCTGCCGCGCGGGCGCTTCGAGCCGCTTCCCGGCGCGGTGGGCCGCACGGGCTCGGGGCTGCGGAACGTCGTCGGCGTCCTGCCGGGGCGGCGCCCGGCGCTCGTCATCGGCGCGCACTACGACACGGAGTCGCACCCGCCGGGCTTCGTCGGCGCGAACGACGGCGCCGCCGGGACCGCGGCCGTGGTCGAGGTCGCGCGGGCGCTGCGGGGGATCCGCGCGTCCCGCGGGCGCGCGCGAGGTCCGCTTCGTGCTCTTCGACGGGGAGGAGGAGCCGCGCGAGGAGGACAACGCGGACTTCTACGCGACCGCGCTGCGCGGCTCGAAGGCCTACGTCGCCGCGCACGCGGACGTCCACCTGGCGGATGGTCCTCCTGGACTACATCGCCAACCGGGGGCTGCGGCTGCCGCGGGAGGGGACGAGCGACCCCGGGACTCTGGGCGACGCTGCGCGGCCGCCGCGCGCGCCGTGGGCGTCGCGCGCGTCTTCCCGGGCGGCGAGGGCACGCCCGTCCTCGACGACCACACGCCGTTCCTGCGCGCGGGCATCCCCGCGATCGACCTCATCGACTTCACCTACCGGTAGGCGGACGGGCTGCAGGACACGGTCGACAAGCTCGACGTGCGCGCGCTCGACGCGGTGGGGGAGAGCGTCGTCGAGCTCGTGCGCCGCCTCGACGCTGCGGGCAGCTAGGCGGCCGCCGCGGCGCGGCGCGGAGGAGCGCGAGAGGGCCGATGCGGGGCTCCTGGCCCCGGATCGGCCCGCTCGCGGCGCTCCGGGGACCCGCGAGGGGCGCGAGGGGGCCGATCTGGTGTTCCGGGCCCCGGATCGGCCCTCTCGCGGCGCTCCGCCGGGCCTCGACCGCCCCGCGCCCTTCCTACACTGGACCCATGGCCGTCGAGAAGCTCCTCCTCGCCGCCCCGCGCGGGTACTGCGCCGGCGTCGACCGTGCAGTCCAGACCGTCGAGCGCGCGCTCGAGCTCTACGGCGCGCCCGTGTACGTCCGCAAGGAGATCGTCCACAACAAGCACGTCGTCGCGCAGCTGCGCGACCGCGGCGCCGTGTTCGTCGACGAGCTCTCCGAGCAGGTCCCCGAGGGCGCGATCACCGTCTTCTCCGCCCACGGCGTCTCGCCCATGGTCCACGCGGACGCCGAGCGCCGCAAGCTCCGCACGATCGACGCGACCTGCCCCCTGGTGACCAAGGTGCACCGCGAGGCGATCAAGTTCGCCTCGGAGGGCTACACGATCGTCCTCATCGGCCACGCGGGCCACGAGGAGGTCGAGGGCACGATGGGGGAGGCCCCGGACCGCATCGTCCTGGTCGAGACGGAGGCCGACGTCGACGACGCTCGAGGTCGAGGACCCCGAGAAGCTCGCCTACATCTCCCAGACGACGCTGTCCGTCGACGAGACGCGCACGATCATCAACCGCCTGCGCGAGCGCTTCCCCGCGATCACCGGGCCCCGCACGGACGACATCTGCTACGCCACGACGAACCGCCAGTCGGCCGTCAAGCAGATGGCCGAGCAGTGCGACCTCGTGCTCGTCATCGGCTCGAAGAACTCCTCGAACTCCGTGCGCCTCGTGCAGGTCGCCCAGGAGCACGGGGCCGCCTCGCACCTCATCGACAACGCGGACGAGCTCGACGAGGCCTGGCTCGACGGGCGTCCGCGTCGTCGGCATCTCGAGCGGGGCGAGCGCCCCGGAGGAGCTCGTCGGCGCGCTCGTCCAGCGCTTCCGCGACCACGGCGTCGAGGACGTCTCGGAGTTCGAGGTCATGCGCGAGGACGTCCGCTTCATGCTCCCGAAGGCGATCCGCCAGGCGATGTCCGCGGCGGAGGCTTGACGCCCCCTTCCCCCCGCCGCGGTCCGATCGCTGCCCCCTCGGTTCCGGCGCCCGCGTCGCGGGAAGGCGCCGGCCCGGGACCCTTCCGGGCCCCGGCATGAGGACGGCATGAGGCGCGTGGGGACCCGGTAGTGCGGACCCTCGTCGTCTCGGACCTCCACCTCGGGAGCGCGAGCCGCCGCGACGCCCTGCGCCGCCCGGGCCCGCTCGCGGCGCTCTGCGACGCCGTGCGCGGAGCGGATCGCCTCGTCGTGCTCGGCGACGCGCTCGAGCTCCGCCACGGCCCGGTGCGCGACGCGCTCGCCGCGGCCGTCCCGGTCCTCGCCGCGCTCGGCGCGGCGCTCGGGCCCGAGGGGGAGCTCGTCCTCGTCCCGGGCAACCACGACCACCCGCTCCTGGCGCCGTGGCTCGAGGCGCGCGGCGGCCCGGACGCGCCCGCGCCGCTCGGCCTCGAGGAGCAGGCCGGCGCGGCGCCCACCCCGGCGCTCGCGCGCCTCGGCGAGGCCGCGGCGCCCGCCCGCTTCTCCGTCGCCTACCCGGGCCTCTGGCTGCGGCCGGACGTCTACGCCACCCACGGCCACTACCTCGACCGGCTCATCACGATCCCGACCTTCGAGCGGGTCGCGGCCGGGGGGATGGTCCGCGTCGTCGGTGCGCTGCCCGCCGCACGCGACCCCGGACGACTTCGAGGCGGCGCTCACGCCGCTCTACGCCTGGATGCACGCCGTCGCACAGGGCAAGGAGCCCGGCTTCACCCTCGCGCGCCAGTCCGCGGCGTCGCGCACCTGGCTCGCGCTGACGGGCGCCGCACCGAAGACCCTGCGCAGCCGCGCGGTCGCCGCGGGCTTCCCGCTGGTCATCGGCCTGCTCAACCGCCTCGGCCTCGGCCCGCTCGAGGGCAACGCTCTCGGGGGTCGCCCTGCGGCAGGCGGGCCTGACCGCGATGGGCGGGGTCGTCGAGCGCCTCGGGCTCGACGCCGAGCACGTCGTCTTCGGCCACACCCACCGCGCCGGCCCGCTGCCCGGGGACGACCAGGCGGAGTGGCGGGCGCCGACCGGGGCGACCCTGCACAACGCGGGCTGCTGGGTCGACGAGCCGGCGTTCGCGGGCGACGACCCCGCGAACCCCTACTGGGCCGGCCGGGTGCTCGTGCTCGAGGACGAGGGACCGCCGCGCCTCGAGCGCGTCGTCACCGACCTGGGCTGAGCCGGGCTCAGGCCTCCGGGTCGAGCCCGGGGGAGAACTGCACCGCGTGGACCTCCACGCCCGGTCCGACCTCGAGCTCGAGCTCGGCCTCCACGTGGACGGGGTGCTCCACGAGGGTCACGACCCCCGCGTGCTCGACCGGGACCGTCCGCCCGTCCGCCCGCAGCTCGCCGGCGCCGCTGACGACGGCGTGCACGCCGCCCGCGCCGTAGGGCCCCGAGTACGCGCCGGGCTCCTCCCGGCTCGGCTCCACGAGCACGACCCCCGGCGCGTCCTCCGTGCGCAGGGGCGGCACGGGCTCCACCTCCCGGCCGAGCAGCTCGCCGATCGCCCGCTCCGTGCCGGCGTAGTCCCCCTCGCCGTGGTGGTACTCGAAGAGCTTCAGGCGCTGGTCGAAGAGGTAGCGCGCGGGCCAGCCCGGGACGTCGAACTGCTTCCAGGCGCGGAACTCGAGGTCGAGGCCCACGGGGTGCTCGATGCCCAGGCGCGCGACGGCCGCGCGGATCTCCTCCGGGTCCTGCGAGGGCGGGTAGGCGCCGCAGTGGAAGGCCATGACCCGCAGCCCCTCCTCCGCGTAGCGCTCGTGCCAGGCCTTCACGTAGGGCAGCGTGCGCAGGGAGTTGCTGCGGCAGAAGTCCCAGAACTCGACGAGCACGGGGCGCCCGAGCTGCTGGTCCATCCGCAGCATCCCCACGTTGATCCACTCGAGGACGGGCAGCGGCGGGGCGGCGATGGAGTCGTTCGGGGCGCGCACGTGGTGACGCTAGCAACGGCCCTGTCGGCTAGGACATCCGTCCACGAGCGCAACAGGGGGGTTCGTGAGGGTTCTGTGTGACACGTCACGGTTCGCGCGCATTCGCGTTACCGTTCCCCCACCAGGCCACAAGACCCACCCCGGCCGTCCCCACTCCCAGGAGAAGCACTTGCGCAAGTCCGGCATCATCGCGGCCACGGTCGCCGCGTCCCTCAGCGTCACCGCGATCGCCCAGGCGATCGACGTCAACCAGTCGATCATCGTCAAGACCACGGGCAAGAAGGGCAAGGTCGCCAAGCCCACGACGATCAAGCTCGACGTCACCACGAAGACGAGCGCGAAGGACGAGAAGAAGAACGGCACCTTCGCGACGAGGTCCGCCGTCATCCACTTCGACAAGAACCTCCGCTTCAACGCGAAGAAGTTCCCGACCTGCACGGAGCAGACCGTCGTGAACGCGCCCGCGACGTGCCCCGTCGGCTCGTTCGTCGGCAGCGGCTTCGCCAAGGCGATCATCGGCGAGGGCCAGATCCCGGCCAACCCGACGATCAAGGCCTACAACGCCAAGGGCGGCAAGATCATCCTCCGCCTGCTCAAGGCCGAGAACGAGGTCGACTCCTCCGGCGTCCTCACCGGCACGCTCAAGACGGACACGGGCAAGTACGCCAACCGCCTCGTGGTCCCGATCCCCGAGAAGCTCCAGACGCAGTTCGGCCTGAAGATCACCCTGACGACGTTCAACACCGTCATCAAGGCGCAGAAGGTCAAGAAGCGCGGCTACGTCGAGTCCATCGGCTGCCCCAAGAACGGCAACTACAACTTCGGCGGGGACTTCGTCTTCGACGACGGCAGCACGGCGAAGGTCACCGCGCGCTCCAAGTGCTAGCACCCGCGGCCTAGCGCCGCACGCAGCATCCGCGAGGGGCGGGCCCGACGGCCCGCCCCTCGTCGTTCCGGGGCCGCACGGCGTTACCCTCGATGGTCGTGCCGGTCCGCACCACACGCCGCAGCGCCGCACTCGTGCTCCTCGCGGTCCTCCTCGTGGAGGTCGCCACCCACACCTCCGGGCTCGGCACGGGCCTCCTGCACCTGGTCCCCGCGCTGCTCCTGATCGCGCCGCTGCTCGCGGGCCGCTACGTCGGCGAGGCCAGGCTGGCCGAGCTCGCGGTCGCCCGGGCACCTCGTCGCGCCCGGCGCGCCGTCGTGCGCGCCCTGCCCGCGCCGCGCCGCGCCCCCCGCGCGCTCGTGGCCCGCGGCGGCCTGCTCCTGGCCGCGCGCCTCGGCGTCCGCGGGCCCCCCGCGCCCGCCTGAGCGCCCGCGCTCCAGACCGCGTCCAGCGGCGGCCGCCCCGAGCGGTGGCCCCGCCCCTCCCACGTCCCCTTCCAGGAGCACCCACCTCATGAGCACCACCCGCAGGCTCCTCATCGTCCTCGCCGGCGTCGTCGTCCTCGTCGTCGCCTTCGTCGTCCTCGGCTCGGGCGACGACGGCAGCCCGACCAGCGCCGGCACCACGACCACGGAGCAGACCGCGGCGCCCGCCGCGACCACCTCCACCCCCTCCTCCGCCACCACGACCGAGGAGGCGGCCACGCCGCCGCCCGCGCCCGCCGTCCCCACCGTCGTCGTCGCCGGGGGCAAGCCGCAGGGCGGCGTGAAGGTCCTCGAGTTCGACAAGGGGGACGACGTCCGGTTCAAGGTCCGCTCGGACGTCGCGGACGAGATCCACGTCCACGGCTTCGACAAGATGAAGGACGTGGAGGAGGGCGGGACGATCTCCTTCGACTTCCCCGCGAAGTTCGACGGCAAGTACGAGGTCGAGCTCGAGGGCGCCGGCGTCCAGATCGCCTCGCTGGAGATCCGTCCGTGAGGCGTCGCGCCCTGCCCGCGGTCGCGCTGGGCCTGGGGGCGGCGCTCGCGCTCCCCGCCGCGGCGCAGGCCCACGGCCTCGTCGGCCGCCAGGACCTCCCGATCCCGCGGCTGCTCTTCGTCTGGGCGGCGTTCGCCGTCCTGGTGGCGTCCTTCGTCGGCCTCGCGGTGCTCTGGCCCAAGGCGCGCCTCGAAGGCGGCGGTCGCACGCGCCGGGTGCTCACGGTGCCCGCGGCGCTCGTCCCGTCTGCGGTGCGCTCGGGATCGCGGCCTTCGTCCTGGTCGTCTACGCGGGCCTCGCGGGCACCCAGACCCCGACGGCGAACCTCGCCCCGACCCTCGTCTACGTCCTCTTCTGGGTCGGCCTGGCCTTCGTGAGCCTGGTCGCGGGCGACGTCTTCCGTGCCTTCAACCCCTGGCGTGCCGCGGGCCGCGGCTTCGGCTGGGTGGCCAAGCGCGTCGCGGGCAGCCGGCTCCCCGCGCCCCTGCCCTACCCCGAGCGGCTCGGGCGCTGGCCGGCCGCGCTGGGCCTGGTCGCCTTCGCCTGGCTCGAGCTCGTCTACTCCGGCCGCGAGGACCCCAGCGTCGTCGCCGTCGCGGCCCTGCTCTACGCGGGGGCGCAGCTGCTCGGCATGAGCGTCTACGGCGTGGAGGCCTGGAGCCGCAACGGCGACGCCTTCGGGGTCTACTACGGGCTGCTCGCGCGGCTCGGGCCGCTGGACTGGCGGGGTCGCGAGCTCTGGGTGCGCCCGTTCCTGGCCGGGGCCACGGGCATCGCCGCGGTGCCCGGCACGGTCGCGGTGCTCATCGCGCTCATCGGCACGACGAGCTTCGACGGCTTCTCGCAGGGGCCGACGTGGAACAGCCTCGCCCCGAAGCTGCAGGACCGGCTCATCGACCTGGGGCTGGGGCAGCGGACCGCGCTGCAGGTCGCCTTCACGCTCGGGCTGCTCGGGGTGGTCCTCGTGGTCGCCGGGCTCTACCGGCTCGGGGCGGCGGGCATGCACTCCGTCGACCGCCGGCACGGCACGAGCGAGCTCGGCGCGCGCTTCGCCCACTCGCTCCTGCCCATCGCCCTGGCCTACGTCGTGGCGCACTACTTCTCCTACCTGGCGATCCAGGGCCAGGCGATCGGCTACCTGGCCTCGGACCCGCTCGGCCGGGGCTCGAACCTCCTGGGGACCGCGACGGCCTCCATCGACTACGGCGTCGTCTCCGCGAACGCCATCTGGTACGTCCAGGTGGGCGCGCTCGTCGTGGGCCACGTCGCGGGCCTCGTGCTCGCGCACGACCGCGCGCTCACGCTGTACTCCGACCCCCGGGACGCGACCCGCTCCCAGTACTGGATGCTCACGGTCATGGTGGCCTTCACCTGCCTCGGCCTCTGGCTCCTCTCCGCGCAGGCCGCCTGACCGTGGTCCTCGCCCACGTCGGCCACTGGTGGACGGAGATCCTCTACATGTCCCCGGTGGTGCTCGTCGGGGCGTTCCTGGGGCTCTCGAACCTCCGCGAGAAGCGCCGCACGGCGCGCGAGGCGCGCGGGGTGGGCGCCGCCGGGGACTGACGCGCGCCAAGGCCCCGGGCGGTGTTGGCTCGAGGGGGGCTGCGGGAAGGCTCGCCGTGCGATGACCACCCAGGACCTCCACCCGCTGCTCGACCCCCTCGCCGACACGCGCGAGGTCGTCGTCCGGCGCCTGGACGACGGGGACGGGCTGCTGGCCGTGTGGCGCGCCGCGGCGGAGGACGCGCGGGGGGCCTACGCCCGCTGGTGCGGGACGCCCGGACGCGCCGCGCGGACGGCGTACCAGGCGGCGGAGGACCGGGCGGACGCCGCGCTGGCGTCCCTGCGCTCCGAGGCGGGGGCGCTGCTCGGGGTCTGAGCCCGGCGCTCAGGCCGGCTCGGCCTGGAGCTTGCGGATGTCGTGCGCGAGCGCCTCGGGCGAGAGCTGGTCGAGGGGGAAGCCGACGCGCCGGAAGCCGCGCTTGTCGATGAGCTCGACCCGGGCGGAGTGGTCGAAGTCGGGGCTCGTCGGGTCCTGGCCCTGGGGCAGGATCCCGTAGGCGTCCCACACGGGCCGCAGCTGCCCGCGGCTGCCGAGGGCGAAGTGCATGCGCCCCGTGAGGCGGCGGCCCAGGAGGAACTTGCGCGCGAGCGCCGGCGTGTCGTTCGCCGGATCGACCGAGACGGCCAGCGCACCCACGTCGCGGCCCTCGCCGGGGAGGTCGTCCAGCGCGCCGAGGATCTGCGAGGCCGCGATGGGGCAGGTGTCCTCGCAGGTCGTGTAGAGGAAGGTCAGCACGGTCACCCGCCCCCGCTCGGCGCGGAGCGAGACGGGCCGGCCCTCCTCGTCGCGGAGGCGGAAGTCCGAGGCCCGGGCCCCCTCGGGGCTGACCGCGCCCGCGAAGCCCGACGGGCTCACCGTGAAGGCCTGGCGCTCGCCGGTCCCCTCCGGGCCCCCGAGCAGCAGCACGGCCACGAGGACCACCGCGACGATGCCGAGGGCGGCGGCGAGGGTGAGCTGGAGGCGGGCCATCTGCCCTCCCAGGCTAGGCCGCGCAGGTGCTCCTGTAGCGTCGGGTTCGTGGACATGAAGCAGGGCGCGCTCGTCGCGGCGATCCTCGGCTCCACCGTCGTCTCCGTGGACTCGACGGTGGTCAACGTCGCGCTCCCCGCGATCGGCGACGACCTCGGTGGCGGCCTGGCCGGCCAGCAGTGGGTCGCCAACGCCTACCTGCTCACCCTCGCGGCGCTCATCCTCGTCTCGGGCTCGCTCGCGGACCTCTTCGGGGAGCGCCGGGTCTTCACCGCGGGCGTCGCGGCCTTCGGGGTCACGAGCGTCCTCTGCGCGCTGGCGCCGTCCATCGAGGCGCTCGTCGCGGCCCGCGCGCTGCAGGGCGTCTCGGGCGCGCTGCTGACCCCGGCCGCCCTGGCGATCCTCATCGCCACGTTCCCGGTCGAGGAGCGCGGGAAGGCGATCGGGACGTGGACGGCCTGGGGCGGCATCGGGATCCTGCTCGGCCCGCTGCTCGGCGGCCAGATCGTCGACTCGACCTCCTGGCGGGTCGTCTTCGCGATCAACGTCCCGCTCGTGCTCGGGACCCTCGCGCTCGCCGCCCGCTACGTCCCCGAGGGCGGCCGCGCGCGCGGGGGTGCGCGGCCCCACGTCGACGTCCGGGGCGCGCTCCTCTGCGCCGCGGGCCTGGCGGGCCCGACCTTCGCGCTGATCGAGCAGCCCACGCACGGCTGGGGGAGCGCCCTCGTCCTCGCCCCGGGCCTCGCGGGCCTCGCGCTCTTCGCCCTCTTCCTGCGCCACGAGGCCCGCACCCCGGAGCCCATGCTGCCGCTCGGCCTCTTCACCCGGACGAACTTCCGCTGGGGGAACGTCGAGACGTTCGCCATGTACGGCGGCATCGCGATCTTCGGCTTCTTCGTCGGGCTCTTCCTGCAGCAGGTCGCGGGCTGGAGTGCGCTCGAGGCGGGCACGATCGGCCTGGTGCCGACCGGGGTGATGTTCGCCCTCTCGCGCCGCTTCGGCGCCCTCGCCGACCGCTACGGCCCGCGCCTGTTCATGGGCCTGGGCCCCATGCTCGTCGCGCTCGGCTTCCTCGCGATGCTCCGCCTGGACACGGACGTGTCGTTCCTGACGGACCTCCTGCCCGCCCTCGCGCTCTTCTCGCTGGGGATCGCCGTGACGGTCTCCCCGCTCACCGCCGCCGTGCTCGCGGACGCGGACGAGTCCAACGCGGGGATCGCCTCCGCGGTCAACAACGCCGTGGCGCGCACGGCGGGCCTGCTGGCCACCGCGGCCGTCGGCGCGGCGCTGGCCGCCTCCTACACGGCGCGGGTCGACGCGAACCTCGAGGGCGCGCGCCTCTCCGCGCCGGCCGCCGCGGTGGTCGAGCGCGCGAAGGCCCGGGCGCTCGACGTGCCGGACCCCGCCGCGCTGCCGGCCCCGGAGCGGGCGCGCGTGGTCGCGGCGACCCAGGACGCGGCGATCGACGCGTTCCGCCTGGGGATGCTCATCGCCGCGGCGCTCCTGGCCACGGGCGGGCTGGTCGGGCTGCTGCGGATCCGCAACCCCGAGCGCGGGGAGGTCCACTGCGTCGACTGCCCCGCGGGCCAGCTCACCGCGGCGCCGGCCGCGGCCGAGCCCGCGCCGGCCTGAAGGCCGGTACGGTCGGGCCATGGCGGCTGCGGACGCGTACGGCTCGGGCCCCGCCCCGGCGTGGCTCGGGACGGACTGGCGGGAGCACCAGCAGTGGGTGCAGGCCGGCGGGCGCCCGGTGAACGTCATCGACGTCGGCCCGCGTGACGGGGACGTCCTGCTCTTCGTCCACGGCCACTCGGCCTGCTGGCAGCACTGGCTCGAGCAGCTCCCGCACTTCTCGAGGACCCATCGCTGCGTCGCGCTCGACCTCCCGGGCTTCGGGCGCTCCCCCATGCCGGAGGGCGGGGTGAGCATGGAGGGCTACGGGCGCGTCGTCGACGAGGTCTGCGACCGCCTCGGGATCGGCGCGGCGTGCGTCGTGGGCAACTCCATGGGGGGCTTCGTCGCCGCGGAGCTCGCGATCCGCTTCCCGGCGCGGGTCGAGCGGCTCGTGCTGGTCGCGGCCGCCGGGCTGAGCGGGAAGTACATCGGCCTGCCCACCGCGGTCATCCGCCACCCGGGCGGGGTGATGCTCGGGCGCGTGCTCTTCGGCCTCGGCGGGGTGACGGACGCGCAGGCCCGCGTCCTCTCCCGGCGCCCGGGCGGCCGCGCGCTCGCCGTCGGCTTCGTCGTGACCCGCCCACGCGAGCTGCACCCCGCGCTCGTGCGCGAGCTGCTCACGGGCACCGGGCGCCCGGCGGCCGCTCCCGCGGCGGTGGACCTCGCGACCTACGACTTCCGCGACCGCGTCCCGGACATCGCCTGCCCGACGCTCATCGTCTGGGGGGACCGGGACCACCTCGTGCCCTCGAGCTGCGGGGAGGAGTACGAGCGGGCGATCCCCGACGCCCGGCGGGTCGTCTACGACGGCACGGGCCACCTGCCCATGCTCGAGCGCCCGGCCCGCTTCAACGCGGACCTCGAGGCCTTCCTGGGGGAGGAGCCGGGCGAGGTCGCGCCCGCGCGGGCCAGCGCCGCCGCCTGACGCACCGGCCTGCCGACGTTTCGTCCGCGGGCCCTTCCCGCCCGCCTCCGCGTCTGAGAGGGTGGCGCACGTGCGACGCGGGCTGCTGGCCACGGGGGT
Organism: uncultured Solirubrobacteraceae bacterium; assembly: GCA_963844155.1. Classification (GTDB taxonomy): domain Bacteria; phylum Actinomycetota; class Thermoleophilia; order Solirubrobacterales; family Solirubrobacteraceae; genus Paraconexibacter. The sequence goes on along the minus strand of CAWJMY010000001.1, from coordinate 151,022 downwards.
GATCGTGCTCATGGGTGCCGTCGCGCCCGACGGCCCTCGCGGAGGTCTCGGCCGGCACCCCGGCGTCGGACCTCATCTGGGGCACCTCCGCCCCCGACGTGCTCGCCGGGGGCTTCGGGAACGACCGCATCACCGGCCTCTCGGCCGCGGACGAGCTCTACGGCGAGTCGGGCGACGACCGCCTCGACGGCGGCGCGGGCGCCGACCTGCTCGACGGCGGGACGGGGAACGACCGGCTCCTCGGCGGCTTCGACGACGACGTGCTCGACGGGGGCGACGGGGACGACGTCGAGCGCGGCGGCGCGGGGCACGACTTCGTCGTGGAGCGCGGCTTCGGCAACGACAAGCTGCTCGACGGCGGCGACGGCAACGACTACGTCGACGGCAACCGGGGCGACGACAAGCTCGTGCTCGGCGGGGAGGGCGACGACATCCTGCGCGGCGGCTCGGGGCAGGACGGGCTCTACGGCGGCGAGGGCGCGGACCGGCTGGACGGCGGCAGCGGCAAGGACGTCGTCGACGGCGGCCCGGGGAACGACCTCCTGCTCGCCTCGGGGAGCGCCGACCGGGTCATCGGCGGCCCGGGGGACGACCGGGTGCTGGCCAGGGCCGCGCGGGTCGTCGACTGCGGGGAGGGGAACGACGAGCTCGTGCTGCGGGTGGGCGTCGTGGCGCAGGTCATCGGCTGCGAGCAGGTCGTGCGCCTGGCCGAGGTCCACCTGCCCGCGGACGCGCTCATGGGCGGCGAGCCCAACGCGGGGTTCCTGCGCGGCGGACCCACGGCCGGCCAGGCCGGCAGCCTCGGGGTGCTGGCCGTCAACGTCCTGCGCGGCGGCCCGTTCCCCGACCACGTCATCGGGACCGACCTGGCCACGGAGGAGCTCCCGAGCGCGGACCTCCTGCTCGGCGGGGGTGGCGACGACGTCCTCGAGGGGCTCGGGGGCAACGACCACCTGGAGGGCGAGGCGGACGACGACCTGCTCATGGGCGGCCCCGGGGACGACGCGCTCTTCGGGCGCACGGGCGACGACCGGCTCGACGGCGGCCCGGGCGACGACGTGCTCGAGGGCGGGCGCGGGCGCGACGTGCTGCGCGGCGGCCCGGGGCGCGACCGCCTCAACGGCGGGATCGACCCGGACCGCATCGCGGGCGGCCCCGGGGACGACATCGTCGTCGCGCTCGGCGGCGGCGCCGACCGGGTCGACTGCGGCCCGGGCCGCGACAAGGCCTACGTGGACGAGCGGGACGTCGTCCGGGGCTGCGAGCTCCTCGCGCGCTCGCGCACGCGCGTCCTGCGGGCGCGCACGCCCTGAGCCCTCAGGGCTCGATGAGCCCGCGGCGGATCGCGTAGCGCACGAGCTCGACCCGGTCGCGCATCCCGAGCTTGCGCAGGAGGTTGCCCCGGTGGGACTCGACGGTCTTCTCGCTGAGGTGCAGGACCTCGCCGATCTGCTTGTTCGTGTGGGCCTCCGCGATGAGCTTGAGGACCTCCTGCTCGCGCGGCGTCAGGGGCTCGGACGGCCCGCTCGAGGGGTCCTCGAGCCACTCGCGGACCATGCGCTCCTCCACGGCGGTGGTCAGGAAGGGCTCCCCGTCGAGCACCGCGCGGATCGCGGCCACGAGCGCCGTGTCCGCCTCCACCTTGAGCACGTAGCCGCCCGCGCCGGCCTTGAGCGCCTCGAAGAGGTAGCGCTCGTCGTCGTGCATGGAGAGCATGAGCACCGCGACTCCCGGGGCCTGCGCGCGGATCTCCCGGGCGGCCTGCAGGCCCGTGAGCTTCGGCATGGAGACGTCGAGGATGCAGATGTCGGGCCGCTCCCGCAGCGCCGCGGCGACGGCCTCGGCACCGTCCGCGGCCTCCGCGACGACCTCGAGGTCCGGCTGGGCGTCGAGCAGCAGCCGCAGGCCCGAGCGCACGACCCCGTGGTCGTCGGCCACGAGCACCCGGGCGCTCACGACGCGAGCGCCCCGACGAGCTGCGGCTCCGTCGGCACGGGGCCCCGGCCGGCCTCGGCGAGCGCGAGCTCCACGCAGGTGCCACGCCCGCGGCCCGAGCGCACCGCGAGCGTGCCCCCGGCCAGGAGCGCGCGCTCGCGCATGCCGGCCAGGCCGAGGCCGGGGGGCGCTCCGGGGTCGATCCCGCAGCCGTCGTCGGTGACGCGCACGAGCGCGCGCCCATCCCGGCGGCGGACCTCCACGTGCACCGTCGTGGCCCCCGCGTGGCGCGTGACGTTCGAGAGGGACTCCTGCACGACGCGGTAGACGACGAGCTGCGCGTCGGCCCGGAGGGCGTCGTCCAGGCCCGGGTCGAGGTCGAGGGTCGCCCGGACGCCCTCCTGGCGGCCGAAGCGCTCCACCTGGGTGCGCAGCGCGGCCTCGAGGCCGTGGTCGTCGAGCGCCGTCGGGCGCAGCTCACGGGCGAGGCGCAGGAGCTCCTGCATGGCCTGGGTCGCGACGTCCTGCGTCTCCCGCAGGGCCGAGGCCAGGGGTGGCGGCGCGCCCTGGGCGATCGCCTGCAAGCGCAGCAGGACGCCCGTGAGGGCCTGGTTGACCTCGTCGTGGAGGTCGCGGGCCAGCCGCGCGCGCTCGGCCTCCTGCGCGCGCAGGACGGCGCTGGCGCCCGCGGCGCGCTCCTGCTCCACCCGGTCGAGCATGCGGTTGAACGTCTCCGAGAGCCGCACGACGTCCTCCGAGTCGGCCTGGGTGGTGACGGCACGCAGGCCGGGCGCCGTGAGGTCGACGAGCTCCATCGTGCCGATGAGCTCCTCGAGCGGGGCGAAGCGGCGGCGCAGGACGACGGCGTTGACCAGGACGGTGGCGAGGATCGCGGCGGCGAGGACGAGGAACTGGCGCTTCTCGCCGAGCTGGGAGAAGTCGAGCTGCGCCGCGACGCTCGCGGCGAGCACGGCGGCGACCACCAGCGCGGCGTTCACCGCGAGGATCTGGTGGTGGAGGGCCCGCGGGGACGTCGTCACGAGGGTCCCATCGGCCGCCGGGTCCCGGTCCGATAGCCCGCTACACTTTGTGAAGCAAACCCGATCAGCAATAGGTGGTTTCCCCGTGAGCCCTTCCGGCGCCGAGTTCATCAAGCAGGCCAAGTCCACCGTCGAGGAGATCGACCCCTCCGACGTCAAGCCCCTGCTCGGCAACGGCGTGGCGATCATCGACGTCCGCGAGGGCGAGGAGGTCCGCTCGGGCAAGCTCCCCGGCGCGACCTCCATCCCGCGCGGCTTCCTCGAGAGCCGCATCGAGGCCACCGTGCCCGACCGCGCCCAGAAGGTCGTCCTCTACTGCGCCTCCGGGCAGCGCTCCGCCCTGGCGGCCAACACGCTCGTCCGCGACCTGGGCTACGAGGACGTCGTCTCCATGACGGGCGGCATCACGCTCTGGAAGGACCGGGGCTACGACGTCGAGGTCCCCTTCCAGTTCACCCCGGAGCAGCGCCAGCGCTACTCCCGCCACTTCCTCCTGCCCGAGGTGGGGGAGGAGGGCCAGCGCAAGCTGCTCGAGGCGAAGGTGCTCCTGCTCGGCGCGGGCGGCCTCGGCTCCCCGACCGCGCTCTACCTCGCCGCGGCCGGCGTCGGCACGCTCGGCATCGTCGACGACGACGAGGTCGACGTCTCGAACCTCCAGCGCCAGGTCATCCACAAGACCTCCACGGTCGGCGTCGCGAAGGTCGACTCGGCCGAGGCCGCGATCAACGAGCTCAACCCGGACGTCGTGGTCAAGAAGTACAACACCCGCCTGGACGCCTCGAACATCATGGAGATCATCGAGGGCTACGACCTCATCGTCGACGGCGTCGACAACTTCCCCACGCGCTACCTGCTCAACGACGCGACGGTCCGCCTGAAGATCCCCGTGGTCAGCGCCGCGATCCTCGGCTTCGAGGGCCAGCTCTCCGTCTTCGCCCCGTACGACGGCCCGTGCTACCGCTGCCTCTTCCCCGTCCCGCCGCCGGCCGAGCTCGCGCCCTCCTGCGGCGCCAACGGCGTGCTCGGCGTCCTGCCCGGCACGATGGGCCTGCTGCAGGCGACGGAGGTCGTGAAGCTCATCATCGGCGCCGGCACGCCGCTCATCGGCCGCCTGCTGATGTACGACGCGCTCGACGCGACCACGACCGAGCTCAAGGTCCGCCGCGACCCCGAGTGCCCCATCTGCTCCCGTCCGCCCGAGGAGATCACCTCGGACGAGATGGGCGTCTTCCCCGACTACGAGGCGTTCTGCGCCGCCGCGGGCTAGCCCGAACCCGAGAACTGGAGAACATCCGACCATGGCCACCGTCCGCATCCCGCCCGTCCTGCGCCCCTCCGTCGGGGGTGAGCGCGAGGTGACCGCCCAGGGGGAGAACGTCGGCGACGTCCTCCGCGCCCTGACGAGCGAGCACCCCGACACCTCCGCCCAGATCTTCGGGCCCGAGGGCGACCTCAACCGCTACGTGAACGTCTACCTCAACGACGAGGACGTCCGCGTGCTCGACGGCCTCGACACGACCGTCGGCGGCTCCGACGTCCTGGTCATCCTGCCCGCCATGGCCGGCGGCATGTAGCAGGCCCGCCCCGGCCGCGTCGGCCGGGGCGCGCGCTGGGCTACCCTCGTCCCATGGCTGTCCCGCCCCTGGAGTCCCGCCCCTGCGGCGGCCGCTACACCGACCTGGTGCAGGCGATCGGCAACACGCCGCTCGTCGAGCTCAAGCGCCTCTCGCCCAAGCCGGGCGTGCGCATCTGGGCCAAGCTCGAGTCCGCGAACCCGACGGGCTCGATCAAGGACCGCGTCGCGCGCTCCCTCATCGAGGACGCGGAGGAGAAGGGCCTGATCAAGCCGGGCCAGACCATCCTCGAGCCGACCTCCGGGCAACACGGGGATCTCGCTCGCGATGATCTGCGCGCGCAAGGGCTACAAGCTCAAGGTCGTCATGCCGGACAACGTGACGCCCGAGCGCACGCAGCTCCTGAAGATGTACGGCGCGGAGATCGTCTACTCGCCCGGGGACCAGGGCTCGAACGGCGCGGTCGCGATGGCGCTGGACATGGCCGCCGCGGACTCCTCGTACTACATGCCGTACCAGTACGGCAACGACGCCAACCCGGCGGCGCACTACAACGGCACGGCGCTCGAGATCCTCCACGAGCTCGACGGCCAGGTCGACGCGTTCGTCGCGGGCCTCGGCACGGGCGGCACGCTCATGGGCTGCGCCCGGCGCTTCAAGGAGGAGCTCGGGGACCGCGTGACGATCGTCGCCGCCGAGCCCATGCAGGGCGAGCCCGTCCAGGGCCTGCGCTCCCTCGACGACGGCTTCATCCCGCCGATCATCGACATCTCCCTGCTGGACCGGAAGATCTTCGTCACGAACCACGACGCGATCGTCTGGACCCGCAAGCTCCTCGACGAGGAGGGCCTCTTCGCCGGCGTCTCCTCCGGGGCCATCGCCCGCGTCGCCGTCCGCATCGCGAACGAGATGGACGAGGGCAACGTCGTCTTCATCGTCTGCGACGACGGCTGGAAGTACCTGAGCTCCGGGGTCTACACGCTGCCCGTCGACGAGGTCGCGAACCTCGACTCGACGGTGTGGTGGTAGCGACACCGGACTGATCCGCCCGTCCGCGCAGTCCGCAGCACCAGCCAAGACCTCCCCCGCACCGCCAGGAGAACCGCATGCCGAACATCGGCCCCATGGAACTGATCGTCGTCCTCGCCATCGCCCTCATCGTGCTCGGCCCGAAGAAGCTCCCCGAGGTCGGCAAGTCCGTCGGCAAGGGCATGCGCGAGTTCAAGGACGCGATCTCGGGCGACTCGAAGGACGACCGCGACGAGCTCGTCGCGGGCCGCAACGAGTAGCTCCCCGGCGCCCCGTCGGCGCTACCGTCCGGGGGGATGCGGATCCCCCCGGACCTCCTGGAGCTCGTCGTCGCGCACGCCGTCCGTGACGCGCCCAACGAGTGCTGCGGCGTCGTCGCCGTCCGGGACGGCGTGGCGGAGGCCGTGCACCCGCTGGAGAACCTCGCGGCCAGCCCCCTGCGCTTCGAGGTCGACGGCATGGCGCTGCACCACCTCCTGACGGAGATCGAGGACGGCGGCGCGTCGCTCGGCGCGATCTACCACTCGCACACGCGCTCGGCGCCCTACCCCTCGCAGACGGACATCAACTTCGCGGCGGGCTGGCCCGGGACGGAGTGGCTCATCGTCGGCACGAAGAGCCCCGAGCCCGAGGTCAAGAGCTACCTCATCGACGGCGGCACGGTCTCCGAGGTCGGGGTCGAAGCCGGATGAGCGGGCCGCCGCTCGTCTGCCCGGGCTGCGCCGCCCCTGCCCCCGACGGCGAGCGCTTCTGCGCCGCCTGCGGGATGCCCCTCGTCTTCGCGCCGATCGAGGGCGCGACGGAGGCCGAGGCCTCCGAGCGCCAGGAGCGCGCCCGCAAGACGAAGAAGCAGTACTCCGAGGGGCCGCTGGTGCGCGTCGCGGTGGGGCGCCACCAGGCCGAGGCGGAGCTCATCCAGGGCCTGCTCCTGGAGCACGGCGTCCCCTCCATGTACAAGCGCTCCGCGGGCTTCGACGTGCCGGACATGCTCTTCTCGGGGCCCCGCGACGTCTTCGTGCCCCAGTCCGGGGAGGACGTCGCGCGGGAGGTCCTCGCGGAGGTCGAGGCCGCGCACGCCGACCGCACCGCGCGCACCGTCGGCCCCGGCGAGCCGCCGCGGCCCCGCGCCGGAAGGCCGACCCGCACGCTCGCCATGGCGCTCGCCGTCGCGTTGGGGCTGCTCTCCATCGTGCCCGCGACGCTCGTGCTGTCCCGCGCCTTCTGACCCGGCCCGTGCGCACCGCCCTCACCACCCTGGTCCTCGTGCTCGTGCTGGGCGCCCTCGGCGCGGGCGTGGCCTCCGCGCTGCGCTCCTCGCGGGGGAGCGCCGCCACGGGGGCGCTCGCCACCCCGGGGGTCGGCGCCCGCGCCCCCGTGGCGCTCCCCCGTCCCACAGGCCGGGCCGCGCCTGCCCGGCGGCCCGGTGACCACGCCGCGCGGGCCCACCGCGCCCGCCCAGCCGCCCGTGGTGACGGTCCCCACCCCGACGGCCCCCTCCGTGGCGGTCGGGCGCCCGAACCGCGGGCGCCTGCGCAACGGCGTGCTGCTGCCGGCCGAGGGCGCGGACCACACGACGTGGGACGGGCTCCTGCACGTGCGCCCCAACCGGGACTGGCGGCGGGTCGGCACGGACCGCCTCGTGCGCACGATCCTCCTCGTCGCCGCGCGCTACCGGCGCGCCCACCCCGGGGCCCCACGCGTCGTCGTCAGCGACCTCTCGCTCCCGCAGGGCGGCCACTTCGGCGCGGAGTACGGCGGGCTCGGGCACGCCTCCCACCAGAACGGGCTCGACGTGGACATCGCCTACCCCCGCAAGGACCGCCAGGAGCTTGGGATCTGGCAGGTCCGCGAGGTCGACCGGCGGCTGGCCCAGGCGCTCGTGACGGCGTTCGTCGATGCGGGCGCCCAGTACGTCTTCGTGGGCCCGCGGACGGGCCTGCGAGGGCCGCGGGGGGTCGTGCAGGAGCTCGTCAACCACGACGACCACCTCCACGTCCGCATCCCGCCCCGCTGAGCCTCAGCCCTGCCCGGCCAGCCGCGCCAGGTGCGCCCGCCAGGTCCCCTCCGTGTGGACGAGGCGCCGCCCGTGGAAGGCCTCGACGAGCGCCGCGCGCGGGTCCCCGCGGCCCGCGGAGCAGATGAAGGCGATCGCGGCGGGATCGCCCTCCTCGCGGGCCAGGAGGTCGAGGACCGTGCCGCCGAGCAGCAGCGCGTCACGCGGGCCGGGCGGGAACGCGGGCTCCTGGCCCTCCCGCAGCCGGCGGGCGATCGCCGGCCGGGCGTAGGCCCCCTGCCCGCTCAACCACTGCCCCGCCCCCGCCGCGAGCCACGCCCAGCGGCCCAGGCCGCCGCGCGTCCGCAGGCCGCAGGGGCGGCGGGAGCCGCGGGTTGACGTGGCCCGACCGCGAGCTGCGCGTAGAGCGCGGCCGGGCCGAGCAGCGCCATCTCGCGGGAGCCCGGGACGTTCGAGGCGCGCGCCTCGAGCAGGCGCGGGGCGAGGAGGTGCAGCGTCCCGGCGGTCGTCCAGCCCGTGAGGTAGCGCCGTGCCGCGGGCGCCGTCAGCCGCGTGACGGCCATGAGGTGCGGCTGCGCGGTGTAGAGCTGCGCGCGGGAGCCGTGGACGACGACCTCGATGGGCGCGGGCGGCGTCGTGGGCAGGATCGCCGCGAGCTCCGCACGGGTCGTCTCCAGGAGCTCGAGGACCCCGATGACGTCGTCGGCGTCCCCGTCGGTGTGCCGGGCCAGGAAGCTCGGCGACTCGGTCTCCATCCAGGCCACCCGACGTGCTTCGCGCCGCGGGCGGGCGGGCCTCCCACTGCAAGGCGAGGGCCGTGGGTGGGAGGTGCCAGGCACCTTTCACCCACGGCCGACGCCGGAGGAGCTACACCAGCTCGGCGACCCGCGACTCGCAGATGGTGCCGATGGTCTCCGAGACCGCGGCGAACTCGCCGTCGGAGAGGACCGGGGTGCCCTCGAAGGGCAGGTCGCGCGTGATCTCGAGCCACGACTTGCAGCCGCCGAACTCGTCGCGGACCTTCACGGTGACCGGGCGCGGGATCCGGTACGTGCGCAGCAGCAGGACGTGCAGCGGGTGGCGGCGCTTCCACTTCAGGCGCTTCTCGGCGTAGTCCGTGGTCCACACGTGGTACGGCGAGAGCTCGTTGAGCGTCCGCGGGTCCGTCACGAGGAAGTGGCCGGCGACCTCCGCCCAGGCGCGCACGCGGACCCGGTCGGGCTGCGGGATGCCGCCGTCCTGCGTCAGCGCGGAGACGGGCGGGTCGCCGTCGGGCCACACACCCTCCTCGAGCGCGCGACGCAGCTCGGGGGCGTGGGACGGGCGCACGAGGTCGTTGCGCTGGTGGTCGAAGGTGGGGTAGAGGAAGAAGCGCTCGTGCTTGAGCTCGAAGTGCTTGCCATCCTCGCGGATGCCGCCCTTGCGGAGGGTGAGGAGCTGCTCACCCTCGGCGAGCGCACGGACGGTGACCGCCCATTCCTTGAAAGCGATAGGCATGTTTGGGACCAGGCGGTAGACGACAGGGCGAAGCCCATGCACAGCGGTCGCGGATGAGGGGAGGCGACCTCCGGCACGGGCGGAGCGGTGATTGTGGCAAACCTGTGACCAGACCACCAACTCTCCCTGCAAATCGCGGGGTTCTGCTTGTGACACCGACACGGCGTCAAGCGCGTTCGCGACCCCGGGACCTCGTCCCCGCGGCCCCGCACCGCGGGACCCCTCAGGCGCCGCGGTCCGGTGCCCCGAAGCCGCCGCCGCCCGGCGTCTCCAGGCGCAGGCGCCCACCCGCGGCGAGCTCGCCCGTGGCCTTCGCCGGAACCTCGGCGCCGTCGACGAGGTTGCGCCCGCGCGCCCCGTCGCCGCCCCCGTCGGCGCCCGCGGGCGCGTGGCGGCGGCGCTCCGTGATCAGCGACCACGTCATGGGCTCCAGCGCCTCGACCTCGCGCACGACGCCGTCCCCGCCCGGGAAGCGCCCTGCGCCACCGCTGCCGCGCCGGATCGCGTACTCCACGACGCGCACCGGGAGCTCGAGCTCGAGCGCCTCCACGGGCGTGTTGCGCGTGTTGCTCATCGCGACGTGCACGCCGCTCGGGCCGCGCGCCCCGTCCGTCGCGCCCTGTCCGCCGCCGAGCGTCTCGTAGTAGGAGAACGCGTCGCTGCCCAGCGTGAGGTTGTTCATCGTCCCCTGGCCGAGCGCCCGGCCGAACGCGCGCAGGACGAGGTCCGCGACCCGCGAGGAGGTCTCGACGTTGCCCGCCGCGACGGCTGCCGGCGAGGCGGCGTCGAGGAGCGTCCCGGGGTCCGTGAGGACCGTGACGGGCCGGTGTGCTCCCGCGCTCGGCGGGACGTCGGGGTCCGTGAGCACCCGCACGGCGAAGACGGCGGCGCTGAGTACGTGACCGCTCGCGGGCAGTTGAGGTTCCCCGGGTCCTGCGGCGCGGAGCCCCGGAAGTCGAGCGTGATGCCGTCGCCCTCGACGGTCGCCCGCAGGCGGAGCAGGACGTCCCCGTCGCGCGCCTCGAGCACGTCCTCCGCGTGGCGCTCGCCGTCGGGGAGCGCGGCGAGCGCGGCGCGGGTCCGGCGCTCCGTGTAGTCCAGGACCGCCGCGGTGGCCGCCCCGAGGCCCCTCACGCCGAGCCGGGCCGCGAGCTCCTGCAGCCGCCCGACGCCGACCCGGCAGGCCGCGAGCTGCGCCCGCAGGTCCGCCCGGCGCTCGGCGGGCTGGCGCATCTGCAGGCTGAGCTCCTCGACGGCCGCGGCATCCAGGACCCGCGGGGCGATCACGACGCCCTCCTGCTCCAGGGAGGTCGAGTCGGCCGGCATGGAGCCCGGCACCTCCGCGCCGACGTCCGCGTGGTGCGCCCGGGCCGCGGCGAAGCCGAGCAGCTCCCCGCCCGGGGCGAACGCGGGGGTGATGACCGTGATGTCCGGGAGGTGCGTGCCGCCGCGGAACGGGTCGTTGAGCACCCAGGAGACGCCGGGCGCGTGCGCCTCGCCGAGCACGGCGGCGACCGCGGCGGGCATGGAGCCGAGGTGCACGGGGATGTGCTCGGCCTGCATGACGCACTCGCCCGCGGGGTCGAAGAGCGCCGTGGAGCAGTCGTGGCGCTCCTTGATGTTCGCGGAGTGCGCGGCGCGGATGAGCGTCGCGCCCATCTCCTCGCAGGCCGCGCGCAGCGCCCCCGTGGCGACCTGGAGCGCGATGGGGTCGAGCGCGGCCGATGGGTGACCCTCCTGGGCACGTTCCGGATCCGTGGGGGTCACGGATCGCTCGAGCCGCAGCGTCCCGGCGGCGTCGTACCCGCCTGCCCACCCCTCCGGGACGAGCGCGGTGAACTCCGGGCCGGGGAGGACCGCCGGCCCGCGCACGCCGCCGTCGTGGGCGCCGCCCTCCGCGAGGACGTCCGCGCCCACGCCGCGCCACGTGCGGCGGACGGTCACGAGCTCCCACGGCGCGTCGGGCTCGGCGTAGCCGTAGCGCTCCTCGTGCAGCGCGGCCAGGCCCTCGCGCAGCGCGTCCGGCGTCCGGTCGACCCCGCGGAGGGTGAGCTCGTGCGCCTGGCCGCGGTAGCGGACCTCCCAGGCGACCTCGTCCGCGTCGCCGGCGAGGCCCGCGAGCTCCTCCGCGGTGAGCTCCGCGCCCGGGCGCAGGACGCTCTGCGCCTCGTCGCGGCGGGGCTCCGCGGCGGCGAGCCCGAGCGCGCTGAGCACGGAGCCCGCGCGCGGGACGACGATGCGCGTCATCCCGAGCTCCGCCGCGAGCGCCGCCGCGTGCAGCGGTCCGGCCCCGCCGAAGGCCAGCAGGGCGAAGTCGCGCGGGTCGAGGCCGCGCTCGACGGTCATGACCCGGAGCGCCCGGACCATCTCCGCGTCGGCGACCCGCAGGATCCCGCGTGCGGTCTCCTCGGGCTCGAGGCCGAGCTCCTCGGCGAGCCGGCCGACCGCGGCTCGCGCGGCGTCGACGTCGAGCGCCACGCCGCCCGCGAGGTCCCCGGCGAGGTGGCCGAGGACGACGTGCGCGTCGGTCACCGTCGGCTCCGTCCCGCCGTGCCCGTAGGCCGCGGGCCCCGGCCGGGCGCCCGCGCTCCGCGGCCCGACCCGCAGCGCGCCGCCCGGGTCGCGCCAGCCGATCGAGCCGCCGCCCGCGCCGACCGTGTGGACGTCGACCATCCCGAGCGCGAGCGGGCGCCCGCCGACCTCGCGCCCCGTCGTCTCGCGGACGCGCCCGTCCTGCACGACGCAGACGTCGCAGGAGGTGCCGCCCATGTCGAAGCAGAGGAGGTCGCGCTCCCCGCTCGCGGCCGCCACGAGCGCCGCCGCGGCCGCGCCGCCCGCCGGCCCGCTGAGCACGGTGAACGCCGCGTGGCCCGCGGCCGTCGCGACGTCCGTGAGGCCGGCCGAGCTCTGCATGACCTGCGGCTCGGGCAGCCCGCGCTCCCGCGCCGCCTGCGCCAGGCGGCCGAGGTAGGCGGCCAGGAGGGGGGAGAGCGCGGCGTCGACCTCCGTCGTCGCCGCACGCTCGAACTCCCGGAACGTCCCGACCACCTCGTGCGAGAGGGAGACGTGCACGCCCGGCAGCCGCTCCCGGAGCGCCGCGCCGAGCGCCTGCTCGTGCGCGGGGAAGCGGTCCGCGTGCAGGAGGCAGACCGCGACGGCCTCGGGCTCGAGCGCCGCGACGCGCTCCGCGACCGCGGCCGGGTCCTCGAGCGCCCGCAGCACCTCGCCGCGCGCGCCCATGCGCTCGGGCACCGCGACGCGCCGCTCGGGCGGCACGAGCGGCGCGGGGTGCGCGGCCTCGAGGCGGTAGAGGTCCGCACGGGCCTGGCGGCCGAGCTCGACGAGGTCGACGAAGCCCTCCGTGGCGCAGAGCACCGTGCGGGCGCCCCGGCCCTCGAGCAGCGCGTTGGTCGCGACGGTCATGCCGTGCGCGAACGCCGTGACGTCCTCCGGTGCGGCGCCCGCCGCGGCCAGGACCGCGTCGACCGCGGCGAGCACGCCGGCGGACTGGTCCCCCGGCGTGGTCGGCGCCTTCGCGGTGGTGGTGCGCGCGCCGTCGACCAGGACGGCGTCCGTGAAGGTCCCTCCGACGTCCACCCCGAGCAGCACGGGGCGAACGCTACGACCTACGCCGCGATGGCGACCTCGGAGCTCTCGGTCTCGGCCAGGTGCTGGTGGGACGGGCAGTAGCCGTTGTGGGCCAGGGGCTCACGCTGGCAGGCCGTGCCGCGGCGGGTCGTCGCCCGGCACTCGAGCGGCTTGCCGCTGGCGTCGTAGCCGTGGCGCGGCTGCTTGAGCAGCCAGTCCTCGGCGGCCGCGACGTAGGTCTGCACGACGTGCCAGACCTTCGCCTGCGCCGTCATGGGGAAGTACGCGCGGATGTCGAGGAACAGCGTGCGCGCGGGCTTGGCGAAGTAGTGGCGGTCCGTCGCCAGGCGCTCGAGGTTCGCCTCGCACGCCTTGAGCACCGCCTCGTGACCCTTGACCGCGCTCCCCGCGGGGGTCTGGATGTCCCGCGAGAGCTCGCGGTAGATGGCCCTGCTGAACTGGAACATGATGTGGTGGGCCGGGGCCCGTCTCTCCTCCGTGAAGCGCCGGCGGCTCCCCTGTCGGAACCGGTTGACGCAGTGTCCGCCGCTGATGTGAACCCACCAAGTAGGCCCATGTTGCGTTGAGGTTGAGCAACGGAGCGCCACGGGGCGCGATGTGCATGCGGTGGTCACCGTTCTGACGAAACGGCGTCAACCTGGCGTTGCGGCGCTGGGGGCCGGCGCAACTTCCCCGCTCCGCGCGCTTCAGCGCCAGCGCTCGAGCACGGGGGGCTCGTCGCCCCGGACGACGGCGTGCATGCCGTCGAGCGCCGGGTCGAGGTCCGGGAAGTCGACCCGCAGGTGCGCGCCCCGGCTCTCCTCGCGGGCCAGCGCACCCGTCGCGACCATGCGCGCGAGGGGGTGGGGGTCCGTCCGCAGCGTCGCGAGCCCCTCGCGGTCGCGCTCGACCCCCGCGTGCTCCCACAGCGCCTGGCGCGTGGCCTGGCTCGGCGGGACGATCGCGCTGCCCTGCGGCGCCGGGCCCGGGTCGCCGGGGACCCCCGGCTCGTCGAGGCCCGCGAGCGCCGCGCGGCGGCCCATGACGAAGCACTCGCTCAAGGAGTTCGAGGCCAGGCGGTTCGCGCCGTGGAGCCCCGTGCAGGCCGACTCGCCGACGGCGTAGAGGCCCGGCACCGTCGTGCCGCCGTCGAGGTCGGCGACGATCCCGCCCATGACGTAGTGGCACGCGGGGGCCACGGGCAGGAGCTGCGTCACGGGGTCGATCCCGTGGTCGCGCAGGGCGGAGACGACGTTCGGGAAGAGCGCCGGGTCGATGTGGCGCATGTCGAGGTCCACGTGGTCCCCGCCCTGCTCGCGGATCTTCGTGAAGATCGCGCGGGCCACCTCGTCGCGCGGCGCGAGCTCGTCGACGAAGCGCTCCCCGCGGGCGTCGAGCAGCGTCGCGCCCTCGCCCCGGATGGCCTCCGTGACCAGGAAGCCCTCGCGGCCCGGGACGCCGATGATCGCCGTGGGGTGGAACTGGACGAACTCGAGGTCGGCCAGCGCCGCGCCCGCCGCGTGGGCGAGCATCAGGCCGATGCCGAGGGAGCCCGGCGGGTTCGTCGTCCGGCTCCAGAGCGCCGCCGCGCCGCCCGTCGCCAGGATCGTCGCCCGGGCGCGGATCGCCCGGCCGTCCTCGCAGACGACCCCGACGCAGCGGCCCTCGCCGGGGGTGGTCCACAGCGCCGCGGCGCGGGCGCCCTCCAGCACGGTGACGCCCGCCTCCTCGACGACGACCGCGCTGAGCTGGCGCACGACGCGGCGGCCCGTCGCGCTGCCGCCCGCGTGGGCGACCCGCCGGCGCCCGTGCCCGCCCTCGAGGCCGAGCGCGAGGTTCCCCTCCGCGTCGAGGTCGAAGACCACCCCGAGCTCCTGGAGGTCGTGGACCGCGCGGGGCGCCTCGCGGACCAGGACGTTCGCGGCCGTGCGGCGGACCGCGCCACGGCCCGCGGTCTCCGTGTCGCGGCGGTGCAGGTCGGGCGTGTCGTCGGGGCCGAGCGCCGCCGCCAGGCCGCCCTGGGCCCAGTAGGAGGAGGTCTGCGCGAGCGGCGTCGCGCTCACCAGGACGACCCGCGCACCCTCGCGCGCGGCGGTCAGCGCGGCGTAGAGGCCGGCGCCGCCGGCGCCCACGACGCAGACGTCCGCCGCCATGGGCGAAGCCCCCGCCGCGGGGCCGCCGGGGGTCGTCGTCGCGGTGGCGTCGGGAGGGGTGGCGGCCATCGAGCGGGGTACGGTACCGGCGTGTCCCACGGACCCCTGTTCGCGCACTTCGCGTCCTCCTTGGCGCACGACACGGGGTCCGGGCACCCCGAGCGCGCCGACCGCATCCGGGCCGTCGCGCAGCTCCTCGACGCGCACGACTGCCTCGGCTACGAGCTGCGCGAGTCGCCCCTCGCGACGCGGGAGCAGCTCGAGGCGATCCACCCGGGCGGGTACGTGGAGCAGCTCGAGGCGCTGTGCGCGTCCGGCGGCGGGGCGATCGACGCGGACACCGTCGTCTCGGAGGGGTCCTGCGCGGCCGCGAGCCACGGCGCCGGCGGCGTCGTCGCGCTCGTCGACGCGCTCCTGGCCGAGGACGGGCCGCGCGTCGGTGCTTCCCTGCACCGCCCGCCGGGCCACCACGCGGAGCCGGGCCGCGCGATGGGCTTCTGCCTCTACGGCTCGATCGCCGTGGGCGCGCGGCACGCGCTCGACGCCCACGGCCTGGAGCGCGTCCTCGTCCTCGACTGGGACGTCCACCACGGCAACGGGACCAACGCGGCCTTCCACGAGGACCCGCGGGTCCTCTTCGTCTCCGTGCACGAGTCGCCGCTCTACCCCGGCACGGGGCCCGCCTCGGACGTCGGCTCGGGCGCGGGGCGCGGGACGACCGTGAACGTCCCGGTCCCCGGCGGCTCGGGCGACGAGGCGTTCTGCTCCGTGGTCGAGCACCTCGTGCTGCCGCTCGCCCGGGAGTGGCGCCCGCAGCTCCTGCTCGTCTCCGCGGGCTACGACGCGCACGAGGACGACCCGCTCGCGGGCTGCGGGGTGACCGACGCGGGCTACGCGACGATGAGCGCGGCGATGCGCCGCCTGGCCGACGAGCTCGGGGTCGGGCTGGGGATCGTCCTGGAGGGCGGCTACGAGCTCGGGGCGCTCGCGCGCGGGCTGCGGGCGACGCTCGAGGCGATCGCGGAGCCCGTGGCCGGGGAGCCGCCGGCGCTCGCGCCGCACCCGCTCGCCCTCGAGGCGCTCGAGCGCACCCGCGCGCTGCTGGCGGAGGCCCGCTAGCCGACGGTCGCGCCCGTGGCGCCGGTCGCCCCGGGCGCGGGGGCGGGGGCCGGCGCCGGCGCGGTGGGGAGCGCCGGGACGGTCGGCGGTGCAGGTGCAGGTGCGGGTGCGGGTGCGGGGGCGGCCACCGTCGGTCCGGTCGGGCCCGTCGGCCCGCTGCTGGGTGCCGGGTCGTCCGTCAGGGCGACGAAGGCGAGGGCGAGGACGACGAGGCAGAGCGCCACGACGCCGCCCAGGACGCCGAGGGGGAGCCGCCAGTTCGGCGCGGGGGCCAGGCGCGTGCGGGCTGCGGCACCGCAGTCGAGGCACCAGTCCTGGTCCCGGGCGATCCGGGCACCGCAGCGCGGGCAGGCGATCTCGCCGGGTGCGGGCACCTCGGGCGGCGCCGCCGGGACGCTCACGGGCGGGGCTGGGCGTCGCCGGGGTCCGCGGGCGGCGTCGCCCGGCAGCGCGGGCTGGACCGTCGTGGGCTGCTCGTGCGGCGGGAGCGCGGGCTGCACGGCGGTCGGCTGCGCCTGGGGCACAGGGGTCGCCGCGGCCCGGTCGGCGGACGCGGGCCCGTCCCCCGCCTGGGGCACGGGGAGGGCGCTCATGGCCTGCGGGCCCGAGAGGGCGAGGCCGCAGCTCGGGCAGAAGTTCGCGTCGGAGCCGTGCAGCGCGGCGCAGCGCGGGCACGCGGCGATGCCGGGCTCGCGCAGCACGGTGTGCTCCCGCCGGTCCGCCAGCGCGTCCTCGAGCGCGCGGAGCTCCCGGTCGACCCCCGTGAGCGCCTCGAGCTTGCCCGCGATCAGCGGCGCGCCCTCGCGGCCGAAGCGGTGGAGGTCGAAGACGAGGCCGCCGAGGTCGCGGAAGGCGAGCTCGCGGACCCGCCGGAGGAAGCGCAGGCGGCGGCGCAGGCGTCCGCGCTCCCGGAAGCTCGGCGTGGGGGGCGCCGCGGGGGGAGGAGCTCGACCCCGGCGGGTGCCGTGGGGTCCGGGACGACGGGAACGGGCTCGACCACCCCGGCCGGTCCGACGGGGTGGACCTCCGCCGGGAGCTGCCCGTCGAGGCCCGGCCCGGCGTCCGCGAGGGCCGCGGGGGTCACGGGCTCGCCCCCGGGTTCGAGCCCGGCGGCGTCGGGTGCGGGGGAGGCGGGCTCGCTGCCGGCCGCGGGGGCGGCGTCACGGCGGCGCCTGAGGCTCAGGGAGGGCTTGCGCATGGGGTGGAAGCGCCGGACTTGGCGCCGCGGGGCACCATAGCGACGGCCCGGCGCGCCGGCCGGGCGGGGACGTTCCCTCCCCGGTGCCCGCGCAACCGTTGCACTTGCAGCTGCCTGGCTGACGCAAGTGCAACGGTTGCGGAGGCGCAGGCGGTCCGGCGCCTCAGCGGGCGAGGAGCTCCGCCCAGGCGGCGGCGACGACGGCCGCCATGCGGTCCGCGGACCATGCCGCCGCGCGCTCCTGGCCCGCGACCCGCGGATCGGGCGCCGCGAGGTGCCGGGCGGCGAGCGCCCGCCAGCGCGGGAGGTCGAACGGGGCGCAGAGGGTGCCGGCGATCCCCTCGAGCGCCGCGGGGTGGTTGCCGGTCGGGGTCGTCAGGACGGGGATGTCGCAGGCGAGCGCCTCGAGCGCCGCGACCCCGAAGGACTCGAAGTCCGTGGGCAGGACGGTCGCGTTCGCGGCGTTGACCCAGAGGGGCACGAGCGCGGGGTCCACCCCGCCGAGGGAGATGAGGCGCGCACCGTCCGCGACCTCGAGGGCGAGGTCGTGCCGCTTGACCGCGCGGGTGGGGTCGGCGGGGAAGAGCAGGAAGGGCTCGTCGGGCGGGAGGCCGAGCTGCTCCCGGCACTCCCGCTTGTCCCGCGGGAAGAAGCGGCGGAGGTCGACGCCGCAGGAGAGGACCCGCACGTCCTGGCGGCCCGGGACCGCCGCGGCGAACTCCGCGCTGGCCGCGCCCACGAGGTCCATGAGGGGGAGGGCAGCCCGGGTGATCACGCGCGAGCGCGGGTGGCGCAGGTCGTTGCCGTGCAGGGTGAGGACCTTCGGGGCCGGGCCGCCCAGGGCCAGCGCGACCCACGCCGTCAGGCCGAAGTGCGCGTGGACGACGTCGTGGCCGCCGCCCCGGTGCTGCCGGCGGACGTCCCGCATGGCCCGGGCGTAGCCGCCGGGGCCGAAGGCGAAGACGTCGACCTCCATGCCGGGGATGCGGCGCAGGGCGTCCACCTGGTCGCGCACGAACGAGCCGTGCTCGGGCCGGTCGGGCTTGGGCCACATGTTCGTGACGACGAGGGCACGCATCCGCGGGTGATTGTGCGCAATCGCGTGTGGATCGGTGACAGGGCCCGCGGCGACGCTCGTCCTCGTCACCAACCGACCACGCCCGGGAGGGCCACCACACCATGATCCTTCGCACCTCCGCCCGGCTGCACGCCGGGCTCACCGCCCTCGTCGCCCTCGTCGTCCTGCGCCTGCGCGCCGCACCCGAGCGCGGGCAGGGGACCGTCGAGTACGTCGCCCTGATCCTGCTCGTCGCGGGCGTGATGGCCGTGGCCGTCGCCGCCGCCAGCAAGTCGACGTTCCAGCTGGACAAGATCGTCACGGAGCAGATCGGGAAGGCCGTCAAGGCCGTCAGTGGCGCGAAGTAGGTAACAGGGCTTGCATTGCAGGCAGACTGCACGTAAGTTGCGTGCAGTCTGCACGCAACCCTCAGGAGGCCCCATGTCCCGTTCCGCCCGCACCGCCCTCGGCGCTTCCCGGCTCTCGGTCGGCGCCCTGTCCCTGGTCGCCCCGGAGCGCGCCGCGCGCGTCTTCGGGGTCGACCCCCGCCGGTCGAGCCCGTGGCTGACGCGGCTGTTCGCCTCGCGGGAGATCGTCCTCGCCGGGGCGCTGCTGCGCGCCGACGCGTCCTCCGTGCGCACGGTGGCGCTCCTCGGCGCGGGCATCGACGCGCTGGACGTGGCGAGCTCCGCGGTCGAGGCCGGCAGCGGGCGCATCGGGGGGTGGACGCGCCTCTCGGGCGGCGGTGGCGCGGTCCTCTTCTGCGTCCTCGGCCTGCTCGCGGCACGGGAGGGCTGAGCCGCAGCCCTTCCGCAGGTCCGTGGCCTACGCTCCGGGCGTGGCCGTCCCCGCACCCGCGCACCCCCGCGACCGGCCCATCGCCGTGTTCGACTCGGGGGTCGGCGGGCTCACGGTCCTGCACGAGCTGCTGGTCCAGCTCCCGGCGGAGGACTTCGTCTACCTCGCGGACACGGCCCGCTTCCCCTACGGCGACCGCAGCGCGGAGGAGCTCGAGCGCTTCAGCCTGGAGATCGCCGAGGAGCTCCTGCGCCACCGGGCGAAGCTCCTGGTCGTCGCCTGCAACTCCGCGACGGCCGCCGCCCTGCCGGCGCTGCAGGCGCGGATGATGCAGACGACGCTCGGGGTGGACGTCATCGGCGTCGTGCGGCCCGGCGGCGTCCACGCCGTCGCGGCCACCCGCAACGGCCGCATCGGCGTCCTGGCGACCCCCGCGACCGTCGCCTCGGGCGCCTACCTCGAGGCGGCCGCGGCCGCCGACCCCCACGTGGCGGTGACCCAGGTCGCCTGCCCGGAGCTCGCGCCGCTCATCGAGGAGGGCTTCCCCTACGACCAGCTCGTCGTCGACACCGTGCGCGGGTACGTCGCGCCGCTGCGCGAGGCGGGCGTCGACACCGTCGTGCTCGGCTGCACCCACTACCCCCTCGTGCGGCCCATGCTCCAGCGGATGCTCGGCCCCGACGTGACGATCATCTCCTCGGGCGCCCCGCTGGCCCGGCAGGTCTCCCACGTGCTCGGCGCGCGCGGCCTCGCGACGCAGCGCACGGGGGAGGGCGCGTACTCCTTCCTCTGCACGGGCGACCCCGAGGCCTTCCGCGAGCTCGGCACCCGCTTCCTCCAGATGCCCCTCGGGACCGTCGAGGCGGTCGACGTCGCCCCCGCGGGCCTCCGGGGGCGCGGCTGATGCGCCTCGTGCTCGCCACCCGGAACGCCCACAAGGTCGAGGAGCTCGCGGCCATGCTCGCCGAGCACGAGCTCGTCGGGCTCCCGGACCACCTGCCCTCGCCCGAGGAGACGGGGAGCACGTTCGCCGAGAACGCGCTGATCAAGGCCCACGCGGCCGCGGACGCGCTCGGGGTGGCGGTCATCGCGGACGACTCGGGGATCTGCGCCGCGGCGCTCGGCGGCGCGCCCGGGGTCCGCTCCGCGCGCTTCGCGGGGGAGGACGCGACGGACGAGGAGAACCTCCGCAAGCTCCTGCTCGAGGCCCCCGCGGGCGACCCCCTGGCCTACGTCTGCTCCATCGCCTTCGTCGATCCCGTCGCGGGCGAGGCGTGGACGGTGGAGGGGCGCTGCACGGGCACGCTGGACCCGCACCCCCGCGGCGCGAACGGGTTCGGCTACGACCCGGCCTTCCTGCCCGACGACGTCGCCGACCCGCAGCGGCCCGCGCGGACCATGGCCGAGCTCGAGCCGGAGGAGAAGGCGGCGATCTCGCACCGCGCGCACGCCGTGGCGGCCCTGCGGGAGCGCCTCGCGGCGCGCGGCAGGGGCTAGCGCAGGTTGATCGCGGCGCTGAGCCCGACGGCGAGCGCCACGGCGGCGTAGCCCTGGTAGCCCGAGAAGAGCAGCAGCACGGCGAGCACCACGCAGGCCCCGACGGTGACGCTCCACGCGATCCGGTTCAGCTTCGTCATCGGCCCCCATCATCCCGCACGGGCGGCCCGACGACCGTCCGCCCCGCTCGCTAGCGTCGTGGGCGCAATGAGCGCGCCCTTCGGCCAGCGGCTCGCCGAGGCGGTGGGTGCACGGGAGTCCAACGTCGTCCTCGGGCTCGACCCGGATCCCCAGCGCCTGTGGCCCGACGCGCTCGGTGCGGCGGGGGAGGGCGAGCCCGCACGAGCGGCTGGCCCGCGCGGTGGCGGCGCACTGCCGCCTCGTCCTCGACGCCGTCGCCCCCGCGGTCGTCGCCGTCAAGCCGCAGGTCGCCTGCTTCGAACGGCTCGGGCCCGGGGGCCGCGCGGTGCTCGGCGCGGTCTGCGACCACGCCCGGGAGCTCGGCCTGCTCGTCCTCGCCGACGCCAAGCGCGGGGACATCGACGTGACCGCCCGCGCCTACGCCGAGGCGTTCCTCGGGCAGACGGCAACGCCCTTCGGCCCCGTCGACGGCCTGGGGGCCGACGCCCTGACGGCCAACCCCTACATGGGCGCGGACACCCTCGCGCCGCTGCTCGAGGTCGCGCGCCCCCACGGACGCGGGCTCTTCGTCCTCGTGCGGACCTCCAACCCCGGCGCGGCCGACGTCGAGGACCTCCCGACGGCCCCGGACGGCGAGCCCGTCTGGGCGCGGGTCGCGCGGCTGGTCGCCGGCCTGGCCGACCCGGGCCAGGAGCTCTCGGACGTCGGCGCCGTGGTCGGGGCCACGGCACCGGAGCACGTCGCCCGGCTGCGCGAGCTCATGCCCCGCACGCCGTTCCTGCTGCCCGGGGTCGGCGCGCAGGGCGGCCGGGTCGAGGAGCTCGCCCCCGCCTGGGCTCCGGGTCCCGCCGGGGGCCTCGTGACCGCCTCGCGCTCGGTCGTCCGCGCCCACGAGGCCGCGGGCGGCGGCGCCCGCGACCGCGGCCCGGGCGGAGGCCGAGCGGCTCCGCGCCGCCGCATGGGCGCTTGCGTCGTGACGCCCGGCACGAAGTCCCCTCTACGATCCGCGGCACATGCCGTACCGCAGTCCCGCCCGCTTCCTGGCCCCCGCGGCCCTGCTGGCCGCCGTCCTCCTGGTGCTCCTCGTGACCCGCTCGGAGCTCGGGGGGTCGGACGAGACCGCGTCCCCCGCGGCCTCGAGCCCGACGACGAGCACGGCCGGGACCACCCGGAAGGCGCGCGCGAAGCGCCCCGCGACGTCGGCCCGGAAGGCCTCGGGCACGACGGGGAGCACGGGCGCGAAGGGTGGGACCTACACGGTCCAGCCCGGCGACGTCCTGGGGGCGATCTCGGAGAAGACGGGGGTCGCCGTGGCCGACCTGCTCGACTACAACGACGTCGACGCGCAGAACCTCCGCGTGGGCCAAGAGCTCAAGCTCTCGCCGTGACCCGCCTCCCGCGCGGGGCGTGGGCGGCCCTGGCGCTGCTGCTCGGGTGCCTGCTCCTCGCGCCCGCGGGCCGCGCCACGCGCGGCCGTCCCGACGGTCTCGGCCCCCGAGGCCATCCTCGTCGAGCCCGCCACGGGCGACGTCGTGGTCGCCAAGCGGCCCGACGTCCGGCGGCCCATCGCCTCCACGACGAAGCTCATGACCGCCCTGCTGGCGCTCGAGCGGCTCTCCCTCGACGACGTCCTCGTCCAGGTCCGCTACTCCGCCGCGCCCGCGGAGTCCGTCGCGGGCTTCAAGGCGGGGGAGCGCGTCACGGTCCGCGACGAGCTCCGGGCGCTCATGCTCGTCTCGGCCAACGACGCCGCCGCGACGCTCGCGGTGCGCATCGCGGGCAGCCGCGCGGCCTTCGTGCGCCTCATGAACGCCCGGGCGAAGGAGCTCGGGCTGCGCGACACGCGCTACGCGAACCCCATCGGGCTCGACGACCCGGACAACTACTCCACCGCGGCCGACCTCGTGAAGCTCGCCCTGGTGCTCCGCACGAAGGCGTTCTTCCGCGAGGTGACGAACCTCCCGCGGACGACCATCCGCTCCGGGGCGTTCCCCCGCACGCTGGTCAACCGCAACTCCCTCGTGCGCTCGACCCCGGCGGTCAGCGGCGTCAAGACGGGGCACACGAGCGGCGCGGGCTACGTCCTGGTCGGCTCGGCCACCCGGCGCGGCGTCACGGTCCTCTCCGTGGTCCTCGGGACCCAGAGCGAGGCCGCGCGCAACGCGGACTCGCTGGCCCTCCTGCGCTACGGCCTGGGCCGCTACAGCCGCCGGACCGCGGTGGCGGCCGGCGCGCGCTTCGGCACGGCCGGGCTGCGCTACCGCGAGGGGCGCGTCCCCCTCGTCGCCGGGCGGCGCGTCGTGCGGGTCGCGCGCAAGGGCGAGGAGCTCGAGGTCCGGGCGACGGGCGCGCCGGCGGAGCTCGACGGGCCGCTCCCGCAGGGCGCCCGGGTCGGGACGATCGTCGTGCGCCAGCGTGGGAAGGTCGTCGCGCGCGTGCCCCTGGTGACGGCGCGCGCGGTGACCGAGGCGGGTGCCGCGGACCGCCTGCGGGACTTCGTCGGGCAGGGGCGGACGCTGCTGCTGCTGACGGTGTTCGTGCTCGGTAGCCTGCTCCTCGTGGTCCTCCGCCGGAGAACGACCCGACGTCCCGAGCGCCCGAGCACGGGGGCGACGGAGGTCGCATGATCATCACGGTCACCCTCAACGCCGCGATCGACAAGTCCCTCTCGGTCCCGAGCTTCCGGCTCGGCCGGCGCCACCGGACGGTCGACCAGACGACGATGGCCGGGGGCAAGGGCGTGAACATCGCCCGGGCGCTGAAGATGCTCGGCCAGCCCGTCATCGCGACGGGCTTCGCGGGCGGCCCGACCGGCACCCGCATCGTCGAGCAGCTCACCCAGGAGTCCATCCTCAACGACTTCGTGCGGATCCGCGAGGAGTCGCGGACGAACATGGCCGTCTACGACCCGACGAACGGGGAGACGACGGAGGTCAACGAGCGCGGCCCGGCCGTCACCGGCACGGAGGTCGAGCTCTTCCGGGACAAGCTGCTCTACCTCGCGCGGGGCGCGGACATCGTCGTCTTCGCGGGCTCCCTGCCGCGCGGCGTGGACCCGGAGATCTACGCGGGGCTCATCCGCGACCTGCGCAAGATGGGCGTCCTGACCGTCATCGACACGGACGGGGAGCCCCTGCGCCACGCCGCGCGGGCCGAGCCCGACGTCATCTCCCCGAACGTCCTCGAGGCCGAGGAGCTCGTCGGGCACGAGTTCAACGACGAGGAGGACCGCGCGATCGCGGTCCGCGAGATGGTGCAGCTCGGGCCGCACGAGGCGATCATGACCCTCCCGGACGGGTGCGTGGCCTGCGTGTCGGCCGGCGGGGAGCGCAAGCTCATGCGGGTCTGGATCGACCCGAAGGAGGCCGTGGCCTCCGTCGGCTCGGGCGACGCGTTCCTGGCGGGCTTCGTCGCCCACCGCTACCTCGAGCACCCCATCGAGGAGTGCCTGCGCTTCGGCGTGGCCTGCGGGGCCGAGTCGACCATGCGCCTCGGTGCGGGCCTCATCGACCCACGGGCCGTCGACCGGATGTACGCCGAGACCTCCGTCGAGCTGCTCACCCCGACGGCCGACGTCACCTGAGCGCGGCCGACGCTAGGGTTGACACCGTGTCAACCGCCGCGACCGACGCCATCCGCCGCATCCCGGACCCCGAGGAGCCCGTCCCGGCCCTCGCCCGCCCGACCCTCGCGCTCTTCGTCGGGTGCTGGGCGGTCTGGCTCGCCTCGACGGCGCTCGCGCTCTCCGATGCGTGGTGGTGGGGCTTCAGCGTCCTCGTCAACGCCGCGGCGTGCTTCGCGATCTTCACGGTCTCCCACGAGGCCAGCCACCACACGGCGTCCACGGAGCCGGGGGTGAACCTCTGGCTCGGGCGGTTCTCGAACGTCCTCTTCGCGCCGCACGCGGGCTTCCGGACGTGGCGGTTCATCCACATGCAGCACCACCGCTTCACGAACGAGGCGGACGGCTCGGATCCCGACCACTTCACCCATCGCGGCGCGGCGTGGACGGCGCCGCTGCGCTGGGCGACGATCGACCTGTACTACATGGTCTGGTACGCACCTCGGGTTCGATCCCGCCCCCGGGCGGAGCAGGTGGAGCTCGTGGTCACCTGGCTGGTCATCGGCTCGGGGCTGGCCCTCGCCATCGCCACGGGGCACCTCGACGCGGTCCTGCTGCTCTACCTCCTGCCGATCCGCATCGCGGTGCTCGTCCTGGGCTGGTCCTTCGACTACCTGCCGCACAACGGGCTGCACGAGACGGTCGACAAGTACCGGATGACCCGCAACCGGGTCGGGCTGGAGCGCCTCCTGAGCCCCGTGATGCTCTACCAGAACTACCACCTGGTCCACCACCTGCACCCGCGGATCCCCTTCTACAAGTACGTGGAGGTCTGGCGGCGCAAGGAGGACCACTACCTCGCGCAGGGCCCGGCGCTCTCCGACGTCCGGGGGCGCGAGCTCACGGTGGAGGAGTACCGCCGGCTGCGCGAGCTCGCCGACCACTGACGGTCCGTGTGGCCGGCGGCTCCGGCCGCTCGCGTCAGCGCATCGAGCGCCCGGAGCAGCTCGGCCAACGCGGCCGTGGCCTGCTCCGGCCCGAGGTGCTCCGTCTCGCGCAGCGTCCGCCACGGGCCGGGGCCGCTCACCGCGGCGAGCTGCGCGAGGCGCCGGCGGTGCACGACGGGCGGCAGGGGGGAGAGCGTCCGCGCGAACGTCCGGGCCAGCCAGTCGCGGTGCAGGCGCTGCGCGGCCTCGAGCTCGCGGCTGCCCCCCGGGAGCGCCGCGGCCGCCCGCAGCAGCGCCGCATGGCGCTCGTGCTCGCGGCCGAGCACCCGTGCGGCACCCGTGACGTCTCCCGGGGTCACGCGCGGGCGCTCGGCGCGGATGCGGGCCAGGAGGCTCCCGAGGGCCGCGTGGACGACCCCCTCGCGCGTCCCGAAGTGGCGCAGGACCGTCGGGACGGTCGAGCCCGCGGCACGGGCGACGCGCTCGAGCGAGACCGCTCCGGGAGGTCCGTCCCGGAGGAGCTCCTCCGTCGCGGCGAGGATGCCCGTGCGCGTCGCCTCGGCGCTCCGGGCGCGCGCCGCCTGGCGGTAGGGCCGCCGCGTTCGCGGCTCGTTGCGGGGTTGGGCGGGCATTCGGCGTGTGTGACACTAACGCGAACTGCGATGCCGTCCCAGCCCACTGCTACCTTGCCCGCTCCCCAGCCCCCCGAGCGAAGCAGGAGACGTCCCCATGGAGATCGAGATCGGCCGCGGCAAGAAGGCCCGCCGCGCCTACGGGTTCGACGACATCGCCATCGTGCCGAGCCGCCGCACGAGGGACCCCGACGACGTCGACGTCTCCTGGAAGCTCGGCCCGTACCGCTTCGAGCTGCCGCTCATGGCCTCCGCGATGGACGGCGTCGTCTCGCCGCGCACCGCCGGGATCATCGGCAAGCTCGGCGGCCTCGCGGTCCTGAACCTCGAGGGCATCTTCACCCGCTACGAGGACGCGGACGCGATGCTCGAGCGCATCGCCACGCTCCCGAAGGAGCAGGCGACCCGGGAGATGCAGGCCATCTACCAGGAGCCGATCAAGCCCGAGCTCATCACCCAGCGCATCAAGGAGATCAAGGACGCGGGCGTCGTCTGCGCCGCCTCCCTGACCCCGCAGCGCGTGGGCAAGTACTGGGAGCTCGCGCTCGAGGCGGGCCTCGACATCCTCGTCATCCAGGGCACGGTCGTCTCGGCCGAGCACGTCTCGATGACCTCCGAGCCCCTGAACCTCAAGGAGTTCGTCCGCGAGGCCGGCATCCCGGTCATCGTCGGCGGCTGCGCGAGCTACCACACGGGCCTGCACCTCATGCGCACGGGCGCGGCGGGCGTGCTCGTCGGCGTCGGCCCCGGCGCGGCGTGCACGACGCGCGGCGTGCTGGGCGTCGGCGTCCCGCAGGCGACGGCGATCTCCGACGTCGCGGGCGCGCGCTCGACCCACATGCTCGAGACGGGCGAGTACGTCCAGGTCATCGCCGACGGCGGCATGCGGACGGGCGGCGACGTCTCCAAGGCCATCGCCTGCGGCGCGGACGCCGTGATGATCGGCTCCCCGCTGGCGCGCGCGCACGAGGCGCCGGGCCGGGGCTACCACTGGGGCATGGCGACGTTCCACCCCTCGCTGCCCCGCGGCGCGCGGGTGCAGACGGTGCAGAACGGCACGATCGAGGAGATCCTCCTCGGGCCCGCGCACGAGAACGACGGGACGTTCAACCTCTTCGGCGGCCTGCGCACGTCCATGGCGACCTGCGGCTACCAGGACCTCGCGGAGTTCAACCGGGCCGAGGTGATGATCGCCCCGGCGCTCATGACCGAGGGCAAGATGCTCCAGACGGCGCAGGGCGTCGGGATGGGCATGAAGGGCGGCGCCGCCGCGCGCGAGGACCACGGTGGCGGCGGCAGCGCCGACGCCGGCACGGCGACCCCCGCGCTCGCGTAGGTGACGCACCCGGACGGCCAGGTCACGGCCTCCTCGCTCGCGGCGGACCTCGCAGACGAGTCCGCCCCGATCGAGGTCGGGCCGTCGGGGTCCCACGTCGACGAGGTCGTCGTCCTCGACTACGGCGGGCAGTACTCCCAGCTCATCGCCCGCCGGGTGCGCGAGTGCGGCGTGTTCTCCGAGCTGCTCCCGCACCACGTGGGGGCGGCGGAGGTCCGCAAGCGCAACCCGAAGGGCCTGATCCTCAGCGGCGGGCCCGCGTCGGTCTACGCCGAGGGCGCCCCGGCGCTCGACCGCGAGCTGCTCGAGCTCGGGATCCCCGTGCTGGGCATCTGCTACGGCATGCAGCTCATCGCGCTCGACCAGGGCGCGACGGTCGAGAGCGCGGCCACGGGGGAGTACGGGCGCTCGACGCTCACGGTCACCGAGCCGGGCCGGCTGCTCGCCGGGCTGCCGGCGGAGCAGGCCTGCTGGATGAGCCACCGCGACACGGTCTTCACCCCGCCGCCCGGCTTCACCGCGCTGGCGTCGAGCACGGGCTCGCCCGTGGCGGCGCTCGAAGAGCGTCGATCGCGGGCATCTACGGCATCCAGTACCACCCGGAGGTCGTCCACACGCCCTACGGCCAGGAGATCCTCAAGACGTTCCTCGGGGACATCTGCGCCTGCGACCTCACGTGGTCGGCGGCCTCGATCGTCGAGGAGCAGATCGCCCGCGTGCGCGAGCAGGTGGGGGACAAGAAGGTCATCTGCGGGCTCAGCGGCGGGGTCGACTCGAGCGTCGCGGCACTCCTCGTGCACCGCGCGATCGGGGACCAGCTCACCTGCGTCTTCGTCGACCACGGCATGATGCGCAAGGACGAGGGCGCCCAGGTCGTCAAGACCTTCCGGGACACGTTCAAGGTGCCGCTCATCGCGGTGGACGCCGAGGAGCGGTTCCTCACGAAGCTCAAGGGCGTCTCGGACCCCGAGACGAAGCGCAAGATCATCGGCGGGGAGTTCATCCGGGTCTTCGAGGAGGAGGCGCAGAAGCTCGCCGGCACCGGGTCCGGAGCGGAGTACCTCGTGCAGGGGACGCTCTACTCGGACGTCATCGAGTCGGGCGGCGGCACGGGGACCTCGACGATCAAGTCCCACCACAACGTGGGCGGGCTCCCGGACGACATCGAGTTCGAGCTCGTGGAGCCGCTCCGCGCGCTCTTCAAGGACGAGGTGCGGGCCGTCGGCGCGGAGCTCGGGCTGCCCGAGCGGCTCGTCTGGCGCCAGCCCTTCCCCGGCCCCGGCCTGGCGATCCGCGTCGTCGGCGGCGAGGCGACGAAGGACCGCCTGGACCTCCTGCGCGACGCGGACGCGATCCTGCAGGACGAGATCCGCAAGGCGGGGCTCTACCGCGAGCTCTGGCAGTCCTTCTGCGTCCTGCCGGACGTGCGGACGGTCGGCGTGCAGGGCGACGAGCGCACCTACGGCTACGTCGTCGTCATCCGCGCGGTGACCTCCGACGACGCGATGACGGCGGACTGGGCGCGCCTGCCCTACGACCTGCTCGAGCAGATCATGGCCCGCATGATCGGCGAGCTCCGCGAGGTCAACCGGGTCGTGCTCGACATCACGAGCAAGCCGCCGGGCACCATCGAGTGGGAGTGAGCCCACCGCCGCCGGCGCCGTGAGGTCCGGATCGTCCCCACCCCGTGGGGCTGATCCAGGACCTCCGGCGGCCGCGGGCTGCGGCGGCTCGTCGTGCGCTCAGGGCGCGGAGGCGGCGCTGGCCCGCCGCGCCCGCGCCGCGCGGGCGCGGGCGGCGACGGCGCGCTTGGCGGCCGCGGGGGTGTGGACGCCGCTCTGGGTGTCCCACTCCTGCAGGAGCGGCAGCGGGTCCACGGGGCGCCCGCCCGTGTACCAGCCCGGAGCGGTCCAGGCCTCGAAGTGCAGGTGGCAGCCCTTCGCGGCGCCCGTGTCGCCGACGGCGCCGATCGGCTGCCCCGTGGCGACCGCGTCCCCCTTCTCGAACGGCGCGGGGGACTGGAGGTGCATGTAGGTGTGGTCCGTGCCCGTGCCCGCCCCGTCGATGACGAGGTAGTTGCCCGCCCGGCCCTGGAAGCCCGCGTACTTCACCGTGCCGCCCCGGGCGGCGACCAGCGGCGTGCCGCAGGCCGCGAAGACGTCCTCGCCCTGGTGGGAGCCGCCGCCGCGGCCCGCGCCGAAGTGCCCCGCGGCGCTCGCGGCGTAGCTGTGCTTGCCGCGGATGGGGAACTGCTGGCGCAGGAAGGTGAAGGGCGCGTCGGAGGCGGGCCCCGCCTCGGGGACCCGGAAGGCGTAGCGCCCGTCGCGCTGGACGCGGCCGCCGGCGACCCCCCGCCACTCGAGCGAGCCGACGCTCTCCGGCGCGATGGCGCCCGTGTCGAGGTGGGCGACCGGCACCCCGTCGGCGAGGCGGACGACGTCCACCCCGAGGTCGCGCGGGGCGCCCGCGGGGACGAAGACGTCGAGGGTCGCGGTGCGGCGGCCGCCGAAGAAGACCTTCCGCGACGCGACGGCGGCCTGGAGGTCCGAGCTGCCGGCTTCGCCGATCCGCAGGGGCTTGGCGGTCGCCTTGGAGCGTGAGCCGTCGGAGGAGACGAGCACGACGGCGCCCGTGACGGCGGCTGCGGGCACGACGGCCTCGACCGCGCCCGGTCCGGCCGGGGTCGTCTGCGCCCCGACGTCGTCGCCCTTGCCCGCTCCCCCGAGGAGCAGGACGCCCACGACCCTCGCCACGCCGTCGCCCGTGACCCGGACGGTGGAGCCCGGGCGCGCCGCGTCGAGCGCGAGGCACTGCGTCCGGCACGTCGCCGCGCCGGGGACGACGGGCTCGGGCAGCGGGCCGGCAGGACCGGCAGGGCCGCTGGTGCCCGGGGCGCCTTGGGCCGGCGCGGCGCCCTTGGGCGGTGGCGCCTCGCCGGCCTGCGCGCCGCCCGCGCCCTGTGCGGCGAGCGCGGGGAGGGGCGCCGCCAGCGTGCAGGTGCACACGAGCGCGGCCAGGCCGGGGATGCGGGTCGGTCGGAAGTCCATGGGAACGGCCGCCTACGGGGTCAGCGTGTGTCGCCGTGACGAAGTCACCAGCACTCAGCATGTGGCTCGCGCAGTGCGCTACCAGCGTGCTCGCTGGATTCGCCCCTGGAGCCGGAGCTCCTGTGGGTCCCCCGCTCCCCGCCACCGTCGGCGGGAACTCGGCGTGGCCCGAGCCTACAAGCCGCCCCGGCGGCTGCCATCCTCCGATCGGCCCGTTCCGGGCTCCCACGCGCGTGGGAGGCGGCCCACGCCGGGGCCCGGCGGTCGCTACACTCCGTCGCCGCCGCGCGCCCTGCGCGTCGCGCCTTCCTGCCGCTGCACTCCTACGGGCGGCTCTCCTCCGAACCACCAGAGCTTCCTGTGAAGACCTACGTCGCCAACTCAGAGAACCGCGAGCGCAACTGGCTCGTCGTGGACGCCGAGGGCCAGACCCTCGGGCGCCTCGCGACCCAGATCGCCGACGCCCTCCGTGGCAAGCGCAAGCCCGAGTACACCCCGCACGTCGACACGGGCGACTTCGTCGTCGTGATCAACGCGGAGAAGATCACCGTCACGGGCTCCAAGCGGACCGAGAAGCGCTACTACCGCCACTCGGGCTACCCGGGCGGCATCAAGTCGCGCACGCTCGACGAGATGCTCGACCGGCGGCCGGAAGAGGTCATCCGCAAGGCGGTCAAGGGGATGCTCCCCCGCAACCGCCTGGCCCGGAAGCAGATCACGAAGCTCAAGGTGTACGCGGGGCCCGAGCACCCGCACGCCGCCCAGATGCCCGTCCCGATGGAGATCGCCAACTGATGGCCGACCAGACGCCCCCCGCCGACGACCCGACGGAGCAGCAGACCGCCGCCGAGGAGGCCGCCGCCGCGCAGGTCCCGGTCCCGACCGAGGACGACGCGCCCGCCGTCGGCACGGAGGAGGCCGCCGAGGGCGACGCGCCCGAGGCCGCCGAGGCCCCGACGCCCGCGCCCGAGGCCGCCGAGGGCGACGCCGCCCCCGACCTCGCTGCCGCCGACGCCGCCGTCGATCCCTCCGCCGCCGCGGATGCGGTCGTCGAGGCCGACGACGAGGACCTCGAGGACGACGAGCCCGAGACGCCCCGCGTCAAGCCCGCCATCCCCGGCATGGACCTCGAGGTCGACATCGTCCTCGACGGCGAGGAGGGCTCCCGCGAGGACGACGACGCCGAGGGCGACGCCTCCGACGAGGACGAGGACCTGCACGCCGAGCCGATCGCCGCGTCGATCGTCCTGGCCGAGGGCGCGCGCTACCGCGCGACCGGCAAGCGCAAGACGGCCGTCGCCCGCGTCATCCTGAAGCCCGGCACGGGGATCTACCTCGTCAACGGCAAGGAGCTCGACGTCTTCTTCCCGCGGCCGACCCTGCAGCGCGGCATCCGCCAGCCGCTGGAGGCCGTCGGCTACGACGACCGCATGGACGTCGACGTCCGCATCCACGGCGGCGGGGTCTCCTCGCAGGCCGGCGCGCTGCGCCACGGGATCTCCCGCGCGCTGCTCGAGGCGGACCCGAACCTCCGCGGCGAGCTCAAGAAGCGCGGCTTCCTCACGCGTGACGCACGCGTGAAGGAGCGCAAGAAGGCCGGCCTCAAGAAGGCCCGCAAGAAGCCGCAGTTCTCCAAGCGCTAGGCCCGGCCTTGCGCAAGCTGTTCGGCACGGACGGCGTCCGTGGCGTGGCGGGCGAGGTGCTCACGGCGGAGCTGGCGCTCCGCCTGGGCCGCGCCGTCACGCAGGAGGCCGCCGCGCGGGACGGTGCCCCGGCGAACCCGCGGGTCCTGGTCATCCGGGACACGCGGGAGTCGGGGGAGATGCTCGAGGCCGCCCTGGCCTCGGGCGTCGCGAGCGCGGGCGGCGAGGTGCTGCTCGGCGGCGTGCTGCCGACCCCGGCAGCGCCCCTGCTGCTCGGCCGCTACGGGTTCGACGTCGCGGCGGTCATCTCCGCGTCGCACAACCCCTTCCGGGACAACGGCATCAAGTTCTTCGGAGCGGACGGCTTCAAGCTCTCCGACGCCTCGGAGCAGGCCATCGAGGCACGCCTCGAGGCCGCGCCCGTCGCGCCCGCGCGCATCGGTCGCATCCGGACGCTGCACGGCACGCAGGAGGACTACCTCCGCGCGCTGCACACCCGCTTCGCCGGCCTGGACCTCTCGGGCCTCGACGTCGTCCTGGACTGCGCGAACGGCGCGACGCACCGCGTCGGGCCGGAGATCTTCCGCCGCCTGGGCTGCGAGCCGACGGTCGTCGCCGACGCCCCGGACGGCCGCAACATCAACGCGGGCTGCGGCTCGACGCACGTCGACGCGCTCGGGGAGCTCGTCAAGGCCGGCGGCCACGCCCTCGGCTTCGCCTTCGACGGCGACGGCGACCGCCTGCTGGCCGTCGATCGCCACGGCGTCGTCGTCGACGGGGACGAGCTCATCGCCTTGGCCGCGGTCCACCTCCGCCGCGCCGGACGCCTGAACGGCGACGGGGTGGCGGTGACCGTCATGACGAACTACGGCTTCTTCGGCGCGATGGAAGACGCCGGCATCGCCTGCGCGACGACGGGGGTCGGCGACCGCTACGTCCTCGAGGAGCTCCGCGCACGGGGCTGGAGCCTCGG
The DNA here is from genome assembly GCA_963844155.1 of uncultured Solirubrobacteraceae bacterium. Classification (GTDB taxonomy): domain Bacteria; phylum Actinomycetota; class Thermoleophilia; order Solirubrobacterales; family Solirubrobacteraceae; genus Paraconexibacter. The sequence goes on along the minus strand of CAWJMY010000001.1, from coordinate 118,242 downwards.
CGGGGAGCAGTCGGGCCACATCATCGACATGGGCTTCGCCCCGTCGGGCGACGGCATCGCCGCGGCACTGCTGACCCTCGAGGCGCTCGCGGGGGAGGACCTCGCCGATCGCCACGCGATGCGGAAGATCCCGCAGCGGCTCACGAACGTCCCGGTGGCCGACCGCGACGCCGCGATGGCCTCGGAGGAGCTCCTGGCCGCGACGGAGGCGGCGAACGCGGAGCTCGCCGGCCGCGGCCGCGTGCTCGTGCGCCCGAGCGGCACGGAGCAGCTCGTCCGCGTGATGGTCGAGGCCCCGACGCGCGAGGAGACCGACGCGGTCTGCGCGCGCCTCGTGGCGCTCGTCGAAGCCCTCCCGGCCTGATCCCACTGCTGCGCCGCATCGCTCCTGCGAGCGCGCGTCCTGCGCAGCAGTGCGCGAGATCGCGCGTCGCGTGAACGGTGAGCGGGGCGCCCCCTTGGCCGCTGGTAGCCTCGGCGCCCCTGGCCGCGGCCCGCGCCCCGGCCGCCGCGACCCGAGGTGACGCCGTGCCCGTCGGACTGGACCTGCTGGAAGTCGAGCGCCTCGAGGCCGCGCTCGCGCGGCGCCCCGGCCTGGCCGCGCGGCTCTTCACGGACGGCGAGCGCGCGTACGCCGCGAGCCGCGCGACGCCCGCGCAGCACCTCGCGGCGCGCTTCTGCGCGAAGGAGGCCGTGACGAAGGCGCTCGGGCTCGACGTCTTCGCGCCGCAGCTCATCGAGGTCGAGGGCGGCGGGACCTCCGGGGTGGGGGTCGTCCTGCACGGCGAGGTCGCGGAGCGCGCGGCGGAGCTCGGGACAACGGTCGAGATCTCGCTCACGCACACGCGGGGGATGGCGGGCGCGGTCGCGGTGCTCGCGCGATGAGCGGCCTCACCCCGCTCCCCGACGCCACGGCCATGCGCGCCGCGGACGCCGCGGCGATCGCCGCCGGCACGCCGGGCATCGAGCTCATGGAGCGCGCGGGCGGCGCGCTGGCCGACGTCGCCGCGCGCGAGCTCCCGCCGGGCCCGCTGGCGGTCCTCTGCGGCAAGGGCAACAACGGCGGGGACGGCTGGGTGGCCGCGCGGCGCCTGCGCGAGCTCGGCCGCGAGGTGCGGGTCGTCGCGACGACGCCCGCCCCCGAGCTCGAGGGCGACGCCCGCCTGGCGGCCGACGCGCTCGGCGACGTGCCGGTTGTCGCGGTCGAGCCGGGAGCGCTCGGCGGCGCGGTGGGCGTCGTCGACTGCCTGCTCGGGACGGGGACGACCGGCGCGCCGCGCGGCGTGGCGGCCGAGGCGGTCCGGCTCGTGCGCGGCAGCGGCCTGCCCGTCGTGGCCTGCGACGTCCCGAGCGGCGTCGACGCCTCCACGGGCGTCGTCGCCGACCCGGAGCTCACGATCCGCGCCGGGGTCACCGTGACCTTCGCCGCGGCCAAGCCGGGCCTGTGGATCGCGCCCGGCAAGGCCTTCGCCGGCCGGGTGGAGGTCGTGGACATCGGCCTCGACGCCGACTTCCCGGACGCCGACGTCACGCTCGCAGGAGCGGGGGTGCTCGCCGCGATCCCGGGGAGGGGCGCCGCGTCGACGAAGTTCACCTCGGGGCACGTGCTCGTCGTCGGCGGCTCGCGCGGGCTCACCGGCGCCGTCTGCCTGGCGGCGCTGGGGGCGGCGCGCGCGGGCGCGGGCTACGTGACGGCGCTCGTCCCCGCCTCGCTCGAGGCGATCTTCGAGGTGAAGCTCACGGAGGTCATGACCCGCGGCCTGCCCGACCGCGACGGCGCCCTGCTGGTCGAGGCGGCGGCGCTCGCGCTCGAGGAGGCCGGCCGCCACGGCGGCGCGCTCGTCCTCGGCGGCGGCCTCGGGCGCGAGGAGGGGACGCGGGACATGGCGATCGAGCTCGCGGAGGAGTGCCCGGGCCCGCTCGTGCTCGACGCGGACGGCCTCAACGCGTTCGCGGGCCAGGCGCGGTGGATCCGCCCCCGCGCCGGCGCGACGATCCTCACGCCGCACGCGGGGGAGCTCGGGCGGCTGCTCGGGGTCCCGAGCGCGGAGGTGGAGGCCGAGCGCCTGCACCACGCCCGGGTCGCCGCCGTGCAGGCCGACGCGGTCGTGGTCCTCAAGGGCGACGACACGCTGGTCGCCGCGCCGGACGGCCGCGTCGCGGTCTCGCCCGGCGGCGCACCCGGCCTGGCGACGGCGGGGACGGGGGACGTTCTGGCGGGTGTCTGCGGCGCGCTGCTGGCCGCGGGCATGGACCCGTTCGCCGCCGCGGTGGCGGCGGTCCGGCTGCACCTGCGCGCCGGGCAGCTCGCGGCCGAGGCCGTGGGCTCGCCGCGCGCGGTGGTCGCCGGGGACGTCGTGGCGCAGCTCGGGTTCGCGGGACGCGAGTAGCCTGCCCCGGGTGCAGACCGTCGCCGAGATCATGGACGCGAACCCCGTCACCGTCGGCCCCGAGGCCTCGCTGGAGGAGGTCTACCGCACGCTCCAGGCCGAGGAGGTCAACGGCCTCCCGGTCGTCAACGACGGCGGGCGCTGCGTCGGGATCATCACGGAGGCGGACCTCGTCATCGCCGGCGAGGAGGGGGACCTGCACGTCCCGCACTACATCGAGCTGTTCGGGGGGCTCATCCCGCTCGAGTTCCACGGGATGGAGCACTTCCGCGAGCGCCTCAAGAAGGCCACGGCCGCGAAGGCCGCGGACCTCATGACGGAGGACCCGGTCACGATCGGCCCCGAGGCGACCGCGAAGGAGGCGGCCCACGTCATCTCCGCCAAGCACCACAACCGCCTGCCCGTCGTCGAGCACGGGCGCCTGGTCGGCCTGGTCACGCGCGTCGACGTCCTCGCGTCGCTCGCGCGCGACTGACCCTCGGCCGAGGATGGCGCTGCGCGCCCAGGCCCGGGTCGACCCCGCCGCCATCGCGGCGAACGCGGGGGTGCTCCGGGAGGCCCTCGCGCCGGGGACGCGGCTCTGCGCGGTGGTCAAGGCCGACGGCTACGGCCACGGCGCGGTCAGGGCCGCCCGGGCCGCGGGAGCCGACTGGCTCGCCGTCGCCACGGCGAACGAGGCGGCGGGCCTGCGCGCGGAGGGCCTCGGGGGCCGGATCCTCGTCATGGGCGCGCTCTCGCCCGAGGAGCGTGCGATCGCCCTCGGCGCCGACGCGGACGTCATCGCCTGGGAGCCCGCGTTCCTCGACGGCCTGCCGGCGGAGGCGCGGGTGCACGTGAAGCTCGACACGGGGATGGGGCGGCTCGGCACGCGCTCCCCGGAGGAGGCGACGACCGTGGCCGAGGCGCTCGCGGCGCGCGGGCAGCTCGCGGGCCTCATGACCCACTTCGCGACCGCGGACGAGGAGGACCGCGGCTTCTTCGACGAGCAGCTCGCACGCTTCACCGCCTGGGCGCCGCCGCTGCGCGAGCGCCTCGGCGGGCGACGTGCTCCTCCACGCCGCGAACTCCGCCGCGACGCTCCGCGAGCCCGCCGCGCACTTCGACATGGTCCGCACGGGGGTCGCGCTCTACGGCCTCGACCCGGCGAACGAGGACCCCGCCGCGCACGGGCTGACGCCGGCGCTGCGGCTGACCTCCTACGTCGCCGCCGTGAAGGCCTGCGCCCCCGGCGAGAGCGCGGGCTACGGGCGGCGCTTCGTCGCCGAGCACCCGACGACCATCGCGACCGTCCCGATCGGCTACGGCGACGGCTGGCGGCGCGGGCTGACCGACAACGCCGAGGTGGTCATCGGCGGGGCGCGCTACCCCCTGGTCGGGACGGTCTCGATGGACAACGTGACGGTCGACCTCGGGCCTGGGGAGCCCACCATCCGACCCGGCGACGAGGTCACGCTCATCGGCGACGGGATCACCGCGGAGGAGGTCGCCCGCCGCCTCGGGACGATCAACTACGAGGTGACCTGCGGCCTGACCGCGCGGGTGACCCGGACGGAGGTCGGCGGGTGAGCGCCGCGCTCGAGGCCGCCCGGGAGCACCTCGGCGACGCGCGCGCGTGGGTGGTCGGCGGGGCGGTCCGCGACCGGCTCATGCAGCGCCCGGTCGACGACGTGGACCTCGTCCTCGACGGGGACGTCCGCGCCGCCGCGCGCCACCTCGCGGTCGGGGTCGGCGGGCCCGCGTTCCCGCTCTCGGACGCGTTCGGCGGGTGGCGCGTCATCGCGCCGGGCCGCGACTGGCACGTGGACCTCCTGCCGCTGCGCGGCGGTTCGATCGAGGCGGACGTCGCCCTCCGTGACTTCACGGTCAACGCGATCGCGGAGCCGCTGGTCGGCGGCCGGCTCGTCGACCCCCACGACGGCGCGGGGGACGTCGCCCGGCGACGCCTCCGGATGGTCGCGCCGCGCGCGTTCGCCGACGACCCGCTGCGCGTCCTGCGCCTCGCGCGCTTCGCCTGCGAGCTCGACCTCGAGCCGGACCCGGGCACGGTGGCGGCCGCCCGCGAGCAGGCCGCGGGGGCGGCGGGGGTGGCGCAGGAGCGTGTCTTCGCCGAGCTCAAGCGGGTGGTCGCGGCGCCCCGGGTGCTCGACGGCTTCGGCCTCATGGACCGCCTCGGGCTCTACGAGGCGATCCTGCCCGAGCTCGCGGCCTGCCGCGGGATGGCCCAGAACCGCTTCCACCACCTCGACGTCCACGACCACACGCTCGCGGCGCTGCAGGTCGGCGGTGGACCTCGAGGCGCAGCCCGCGACGATCGTCGGGGAGGCGAACGCCCCCGGCGTCGCGGCGCTCCTGGCCGAGCCGCTCGCCGACGGCCTCAGCCGCGGCACGGCGCTGCGCTTCGGCGCGCTGCTGCACGACATCGCCAAGCCGCCGACCCGCGCCTTCACGGAGGACGGGCGGGTGACGTTCATCGGGCACGACCGGGTCGGGGCGGAGCTCTCCCGCGAGATCCTCGCCCGCTGGAAGGCCGCGGAGCGCCTGCGCGCGCACGTCGCCGCGCTCACCCGCCACCACCTGCGCCTCGGGTTCCTCGTGCACGAGCAGCCGCTCGGGCGCCGCGCGGTCTACCGCTACCTCACCGCGTGCGAGCCCGTGCCGGCCGACGTGACGCTCCTGACGATCTGCGACCGGGTCGCCACCCGCGGGGACAACGCGCGCGACGCGATCGCGAAGCACCTCGCGCTGGCCCGGGAGGTCCTCCCCGACGCGCTCGCGTGGCACGCGGCGCCGCGCGCCGACCCGCTCGTCCGCGGCGACGTCCTCGCCCGGGAGCTCGGGCTCGAGCCCGGGCCGCGGCTCGGGACGCTCCTGGCCGCCATCGCCGAGGCCCGCTGGGCCGGCGAGGTCACCACGGAGGCCGAGGCCGTGGCGCTCGCGCGGTCCCTCGGCGGCTGAGCGGCGCCGGAGGGTCGAGCGTGCGGTCCACCTCGGACCACGCCCGAAGCCGGCCACGCGATCGGCAGGGACTAGCCGTCGAGCGTGTCGAGCTCGGCCTCGAGCGCCGCGACCGCCTCGGCGTCCGCGGTGCTCGAGGCCTCCGCGTGCTCGAGCGCCTCGCGCGCCGCCTCCGTGGCCGCGGCGGAGCGGGTCGCGCGGGCCCGGGCCTTCGCCAGGCGCTTCTGCAGCGCCTTGCGCTGCTTCGTGAGCTCCGCGGCCCGCGCGCGCTCCGCTGCCGCGGCCTCCTCCGCCTCGCGCTCGGCCTGCTCGGCGGCCGCGCGCTCGGCCCGGGCCTCGGCTTCGGCCTTCGCGGCCTTCGCGGCGCCGTCCTTGCGCGTCGCGCCGCCCTTCGTCTTGGCGGCGGACGTCTTCGCCTTCGCCTTGCCCTTCGCCTCGGCGGCGGGCGCCTCCGCCTTCCCGCGCCGCTTCGCCCCCGAGGACGAGGCCGACCCGCCCGGCGCCGCCGCGAAGCCCTCGAACCCGCCGAACCCGCCGCTGCCCGACCCCGGCGCGACCTCCTTCACCAGGCGCCCACCGGCCACCGCCGCGCGGACCTCCGCGTCCACGGCGGCGGCGCGGAGGGTCTCGCGGGCGCCCTCGCCCGCCTCCGCGACGAGGTCCGCGAGCACGTCCTCCAGCGCCGCCTTCGCTTCCCGGAGCGCCGCCGCGTCGCCCGAGCCGCCGAGGAGCGCCTCCTGCGCGGCCACGAGCGCGTCACCCGCGGCCCAGAGCGCGTCCGCCGCGCCCGAGCGCACGAGGTGGTTGACCCCGGCCGCGGCGACCGTCGGGCGGGCCAGGGCCTTGACCGCCGCCGCCTCCTCCCGGCGGCCCGCGGCGCGCAGCTCCTTCACCGCCGCGTCGCGGGCGGCGACGAACGCCGTGGGCTCCCCGGCGTAGAGCGCCTCGGCGACGTCCTCGGGCGGTTCGGCCGCGCTCACCCGCGGCAGCTCCCCGGCGCCTTGCCGGCCAGGAACCGCCCCGTCACCGCCAGGGCGCAGCCCGAGGTGTCGCGGCCCAGGAGCGAGTGGCCCATGCGCGGGACCTCCACGAGCTTGCCCTGCGGCGCCCGCTCGAGCTGCCGGGTGGCGTCCTCGAGCGGCGTGGAGAGGTCGTACTGGCCGGCCAGCAGCAGGGTCGGGACGTCGGGCAGCATCCCCGTCGGGGCCGCGGGAGCACGCTCCAGGGGCGTCCAGCGGCGGCAGGTGTCCGCGAAGCCGTTGTCGACCGCGGTGGCGGGCTCGAAGCCGCCGAGCCGCCCCGGGGTGAGCTGCGCGCGCGTCTGGGCCAGCGCCTGCTCCCGGTCGGCGGGCAGCGCGGTCGCGTCGCGCCACGGGACGTCGCTCTCGGCGCACAGCGTCGCGGCGTGCAGCCCGGCGGAGAAGGCCGGGGCGGGGACGTCCGCGCTCTCCTCCTCCGTGTCGACGACGAGCCGGTCGAGCGCCCCGAGGCGCCCCCGCGCGGCCTGGTGCAGCGCGGCGGGCAGCTCGGCGAGCCGCGGCGCGCCGATGCTCCGGGCGATCAGCGTGTCGAGCAGGCCGACGTCGTCCGCGCCGAAGGCCAGCGCGCCCCGCAGGTCGGCGGCCGGGTCCGTGCGGCAGCGCTCCTGGGCGCAGACCGCGCGGAGCACCCGCGGGACCGCGGCCATGGAGGAGACCAGGAGCGCGTCCGCGCCCTGCTGGCGCACGACGGAGTCGAGCACGAGCGCCCGGACCCGCTCCGGGTGGGTCAGCGCGTAGCGCTCCGCGACGAACGTGCCGTAGGAGATCCCGGCCAGCGTGAGCCGCTGCGCCCCGAGCGCCTGGCGCAGGTCCTCGAGGTCGGCCACGGTGTCCGCCGTGGTGAACGCCCCGCGGCGGGCGCCCAGGCGGCGCGCGCACTGCTCCACGGCGCCCCGGGCGGGGACCGCGACGTCGGAGGTCCCGACGGAGCGCTGGAGCTGCGGGCACTCCAGGGCACCCGTGCCCGTCCCGCGCTGGTCGAAGAGGACGAGCCCGTAGCCCTCGGCGACCGGCCCGAGCCGCTTGCGCAGCCCGCGCGCGAGCGGCAGGCTCGCCTGGCCGGGGCCCCCGGCCAGGACCACGAGGTAGCCCCGGGGCGGCCGGGGACCGGACTGCACGGCCACCCGGAGCGTCAGGCGCCCCTCGGCACGCCCCTCGCGGTCCAGGCGGACGCGGAGGGTCGAGCAGGTGAAGCCCGGGCCCGCGGCGCACGCCGCCGCCAGGGGCACGAGCTCGGGCGGGCGGGGATCGGCGCCGGCCGGCCCCGCGGGCACGGGCGCGGAGGCGGTCGCGGTGGAGGGCGGGCCGGCGCCGCGCCCGTCCGAGCCGCCGCCGGCGCAGCCCGTCACCCCGATGACGGCGGCGGCCAGCAGGCCCGCGACGGCGCGCCGCCGTGCCGTAGGGTGCCGCCTCGTGGTCACCGATCCGAACTGCATCTTCTGCAAGGTCGTCGCGGGGGAGCTGCCGTCGTCGCGCATCCTCGAGGACGATCGCACGATCGCCTTCATGGACATCAACCCGGGGACCGTCGGCCACGCGCTCGTCATCCCCAAGTCCCACGCGACGGACCTGCACTCCATCGACCGCGGCGACCTCGCCGCCGTCACCGCCACGGCCCAGCGCGTGGCCGGCCTGGCCGTGGAGCACCTCGGCGCCGACGGCGTGAACCTCCTCAACTGCGCGGGCGCCGACGCCTGGCAGACCGTCTTCCACTTCCACATGCACGTCATCCCGCGCTACGCGGGCCGGCCCGAGAAGGACGCCCTGCGCCTGCCCTGGGAGCCGACCCCCGGCGACCCCGACGAGATCGCCCGAACCGCCGCGCGCCTGCGCGGCGAAGGAGCCCCCGCATGAGCACCGACACCCCCGTCCGCCTCGAGCACGACGGCCCCCTGGCGATCCTCACCCTCGCCGCGCCGCCGCTGAACCTCTTCGACCAGGCGCTCATCGACGCGCTCGGCGAGCACGTGCGGGCCCTGGCCGCCGACCCGCCGCGCGGGCTGCTCGTGCAGGCCGAGGGCCGCGCGGTCTCCGGCGGGGTCGACGTCCACCTCTTCGACGGCCTCAGCGTCGAGCAGGGCGCCCAGCTCTGGACGGACCTGCTCGAGCTCATCCACACCGTGGAGGAGCTGCCGCTGCCGACGGTCTTCGCCGCCCACGCGCTCTGCCTCACGGCCGCGTTCGAGCTGAGCCTCGCCTGCGACATCCTCCTGGCCGGGGAGAGCGCGAAGTTCGGCCTGGTCGAGACGGTCGTCGGCCTCACGCCGGCGATGGGCGGCACCCAGCGCCTCGCCGAGCGCGCCGGCAGCGCCCGCGCACGGGAGTTCGTCATGACGGGCGGGCTCTTCGACGCCGCGACCCTCGAGCGCTGGAACGTCGTCAACCGGGTGCTCCCCGACGAGGGCTTCGCCGACGCCGCCCGCGCGTTCGCCCTCAAGCTCGCGAACGGCCCGACGAAGGCGCACGCGGCGACGAAGCGGCTCGTGCGCGAGCAGGCCAACGGCGGGGCGCGTGCGGCCGACGCGCTCGTCCCGGAGGTCGCGGGCGGGCTGTTCGGGACCGAGGACCTGAAGAACGCCGTGCAGTCCTTCCTCTCGCAGGGCCCGGGCAAGGCGACCTACGAGGGCCGCTGAGGTCCCCGTGCCCCGCCTCGCCGTCGCGACCGCCGCCGCCGCACTGACCCTGCTGGCCACCGGGGCCGCCGAGGCCCAGGCGCCGACGACGGTCGCGGCGCTCGACCGCACGGACGCCGCCGAGGGCACCCCGGACCTCAAGCGGGTCGCTGCCACCCGCGGCGCCGACCGCGGCGTCCGCCTGGCGGTCTCCCTCGCCGCGCCGCTGGTGCCCGCGGACCTGCTGACCGACGCGGACGACGCCGGCCCGCCCGGTTCGATCTGCGTGCGCCTGTGGACGGTGAGCACGCCGCGCTCGACCCCGCCGGACCTCCTGGCCTGCGTCACCAGCCAGGCCGACGGCAAGACGCTCCGCGGCACGGTCTCGAAGGAGGTCCCCGGCGCGCTGCCCTCGACGGTCGCCTCCGTCACCCCGACGCGCCCGTCGCGCACGAGCGTCGCGCTCCGCCTCCCGTCGAGCCTCTTCACCGGCGTCAGGCGCGTCCGCTTCGCCGGGGAGGCGACACGGCCGGGCTGCGTGCGCCTCGGTTGCACGGACCTCGCGCCGGACCTCGGCGTCGTGAAGTCCCTGACCCTGCGCCCCTGAGCGTCAGCTCGCGTAGCGCTGCAGCCCGCGCACCGCCAGGGCGCCGAAGACGCCGACCAGGCCGGCGATCGACAGCAGCGCGGGCCAGGTCTGCGCCCAGGTGACGTCCCCGACGAAGCCCTGGCGGACCCCCGTCAGCACGAGCGTCACCGGGTTGAGCGTCGCCACCACCTCGAGCCAGCCCGCGAGAAGCGCCTTCGGCGCGTAGGCGGGGGTGAAGAGCGTCCCGACGAAGGAGCCCATCTGCATGAGCGGCGCCGCCTGCTGCGTGCGGAAGACCAGCGCGAGCGCGACCGCGAAGCACGCGAGCGAGGCGGCCAGGCCCATCGCCAGGACGAGCGCGACCAGCAGCCCGTCGACGCCGGGGAACGGCACCCCGAGCGCCATGGCCACGAGGAAGAGGAAGCCGATCGGCAGCAGGCACCGCAGCGCGGCGCTGGCCACGACCCCCATGAGGACCGTCAGCCGCGGGGCGGGGCAGAGCATGAGCCGGTCGAACCAGCCCTGCTCGATGTCCCGCGCGAGGTTCACCCCGGTCGCGGCGCCCGTGAAGCCCGCGGCCTGCAGGAAGCCGACGGGGACGACGAACGTCCGGAAGTCCACGCCCTCGGGGAAGCCGCGCAGGCTGTCGGCCTGCCCGAAGACGCTCGTCAGGCCCACGACGAAGATCGTCGGCGCGAGGATCCCGGGGATCGCCGCGCCCGGCACGCGGGTGATCTCGTTGAGCGCGCGGCGCACGAGCGCGCGCACGACGGCGAAGGAGGAGCTCATGCGTCCCGCAGCCTCCCGCGCAGCGCCATCACGCTCAGCCCCATGGCGACGACGGCGATGCCGGCCGCGGCGGCGAGGCCCTCGAGCACGGGCCGCGCGCTGACGCCGGAGATGATCGGGTCGCGCATCCCGTCGGCGAGGTAGCTCAGGGGGTTCCACTGCGCGATCGTGTCCGAGGGCGACGAGAGCAGCGCCCGGGGGAAGAACGCGGAGGAGACGAAGAGGATCACGAGCACGAGCGGGAAGATCCCCTGCACCGTCGAGGCGTTCTGGGCCCGCAGGCCGATCGCCTGGCCGAGCGCGCCGAACCCGACCCCCGCGACCATGCCGATCGCCAGCACGACGAGCGCACCCGGCACCCCGCCGGCGATGTGGGCGCCGAAGACGAGGCCGAGCCCGAGGAAGTAGAGGACCTGCACGCCGGCCACGAGGCCCGCGGCCACGAGGCGGCCGAGGACGATCGCGACCCGGGGGATGGGGGAGGCCACGAGCCGGTCGAAGAACCCGCCCTCGATCTCCAGGGCGCTGGCGATCCCCGTCGAGACGCCCCCGAGCAGGAGCGACTGGGTCAGCGCGCCCGCGAGCTGGAAGTCCAGGAAGCCGTCGACGCGCGGGAAGCCGGGCAGGGACGTCGTGCGCGTCAGGCCGCCGACGTTCACGACGAGGAAGAGCGTCGGGAAGATCACCAGCGGCGCGAGGAACTGCGGCTTGCGGAGGTTCGCGCGGATCGCGCGCCGCGCGAGCGCGAGGACGACCCGGGTCACGCGGGCGCGGCCGCGGGCTCGCCCGCGCCCTCCAGGCGGCGCCCGGTCTTGTCCGCGAAGACGTCGTCGAGCGTCGGCGCGACGAGCTCCAGGGCGGCGACGGTGAAGCCCGCCTCGTCGAGCACGCGCACGACGGGGGCGATCTCCGCGGCGCCCGTGGCGACCGCGACGGAGACGTCGACGCCCTCGGGCGGCTCGCGGACCTCGCCGAAGCGCCCGAGGAGCTCCCGGGCGCGGGCGAGGTCCGAGCACTCCACGAAGGTCACGTCGAGGTGGGGGAGCCCGACCTCCGCCTTGAGGCTCGCCGGGGTGCCCTCGGCGACGATGCGGCCGTCGGCGATGATCCCGACCCGGTCGGCGAGCTGGTCGGCCTCCTCGAGGTACTGCGTGGTGAGGAAGACCGTCGTGCCGTCGGCCTTCAGGCGGCGGACCTCGTCCCACAGCGTCGTGCGCGAGGTGGGGTCGAGGCCCGTGGTCGGCTCGTCGAGGAAGAGCACCTCGGGGGCGTGGATGAGCGCCATCGCGAGGTCCAGGCGCCGACGCATGCCGCCCGAGTACGTGCCGACGCGGCGCTCGGCCGCCTGGGAGAGGCCGACCCGGGCGATGAGGTCGTCGGCGCGCTCGCGCACGTCGCGCGCCGGGATGCCGTGCAGGGTGGCCTGGAGCTCCATGAGCTCCCGCCCGGTCATGAGGAGGTCGAGCGCCGCCTCCTGCAGCGCGACCCCGATGCGCTTGCGCACCTGGGCGGGCTCCCGCGCGACGTCGAAGCCCGCGACGGTGGCGGAGCCGCCCGTCGGGCGCAGGAGCGTGACGAGCATCCGGACGGTGGTCGTCTTCCCGGCGCCGTTGGGCCCGAGGAAGCCGTAGACCTCGCCCGGGGCGACCGCGAGGTCGATGCCACGGACGGCCTTGAGGCCGCTCTTGTACTCCCGCTCGAGACCCCGGACGTCGATGGCAGCCATGCGCCACGGGACTCTATTGGTCGCGATCGCCCGCAACTCGGGGGCGCCCGGGTGTTCAATGGGGGTGATGAAGAAGACCCCAGCCGCCCTCGCCGTCGTGCTCGGCGCCGCCGTCGCCGTCCCGGCGCTCGCCGCCGCCGCCTTCCAGGAGGTGGGCCCGATCGCCGGCGAGACCGCGATGCCCGCACCCGCCTGCCCCGGCAAGCCCTGCTTGGCCATCTCGCGCACGACGGGCTTCCAGGTGAAGGTCGGCGACGTCCGCGACCCGCACGTGGTCAAGGAGGACGGGCGCATCGTCGCCTGGACGATCCGCCTCGCGAAGCCCGACACGAAGCAGATCGACTTCTTCGAGAAGAACCTCGGGGGCGCCGCGACGGCGCAGCTCACGGTCCTGCGCGAGGGCAACAAGCAGTACGCCCGCGTGCTCGCCCAGGGCAACCCGGAGGCGCTCAAGCCCTACTTCGGCACGACGGTGCAGTTCGCGCTGGACAAGTCCATCCCCGTGAAGAAGGGGAACGTCATCGGGCTCTCCGTCCCGACCTGGGCGCCCGCGCTGGCGATCAACCAGCCCGGCACGGTCTCCTGGCGCGCGTCACGGCCCAAGGGCTCCTGCAACGACTTCTCGACGCCGACGGCGCAGACCGGCACGAACAACATCACGCGCTTCTACTGCCTCTACCGCACGGCCCGCCTGGACTACACGGCGACGATCGTCACGGACCCGAAGCCGGCCACGACGGACCGCCGAGCGCGCGACGCGGCACGCCGCTGAGCGCCAGGCCCGGCGCGGCTCCTACTGGCCGCAGGCGCCGGGGTTCTGCGCGCAGAAGTCGCTGAGCCCGCCGGGGCTCGCCCCGCCCGTGTTCGCGTCGGGCTTCGCCGTCGCGTCGGGGGTGGCGGTGCCACCGCCCGTCGAGGGTGCGGGGGTCGCCGGAGCCGGGGCGGCCGGAGCCGGCGTGGGGGTCGCGGGGGCGGCGGCCTGGGAGCCCGCGCCCGAGGAGGACGAGGGGGCACCGGAGCCGCCGGAGGACGAGGTGCTCCCGCCGGTGTCGCTCGCGCCGGCCGCCCCGGTGGCTCCCGTCGCGCCGGTGCTGCCGGTGTCGGCAGCGTCGTCCGCGCTGACGGCCGCGCCGGGGATGGCCGCGGGCGGCGGGGTGATCTCGGGGGTCGTCTTGGGGACGACGTCCCCCGTGACGTCCGCGGAGCCGCAGGCCGTCGCGCCGCCCGCCAGGAGCAGGCAGCTCACCACGGCGAGGAGGCGGCGGGTCACCCCGTGCCTACCGCTGGGCGGGGGGTGCCAGGGGACCCATGCGACGGCCGTCGTACGGGCAGTCGTTGAGGTCCTTGGGGACGAGCTGGTCGCAGTGCGGGCAGAACCGCAGGTTCTCGACGGCCCAGGGGAGCTTGGACTCCGACGGGGCGAGCGGCAGGACCTTCCCGACGACCTCGAGCGGCTCGCCCGTGTCGCGGTCCCGGTAGACCTTCCCGGGCTCGGCCTCGACGAGGACCTCACGCCCCGTGGAGGGGGTGCGCAGGCGGTAGCGCTGACGGCGGATCACCCGGCGAAGCCTAGCGCGGAGGGCCGACGGAGAACCCTTCCCTTCGCTCCGCGCTTGCGGGTAGTGTCGCCCACGATGCAGCCCATCGCACGAACCCGCCCCCTCGTCCGCGGCGCGGCCGTCGCCCTGGCGCTGCTCGCGCCCGCGGCGCTCTCGGCCTGCTCCGTGAAGGAGCGCAGCGCCGACCAGGTCGCCGGCAAGCAGGCCTTCGTGAAGAAGTGCGGCTCCTGCCACGTCCTCAACCGCGCGGGCACGAAGGGCGTCACGGGCCCGAACCTCGACGAGGCCTTCCACCAGGGCCTCGCGGACGGCCTCGGCGACGACGGCGTCCGCGGCGTCGTGCGCAAGCAGATCGCCTACCCCTCCCGCTCGGGCGTGAAGGGCGCGGGCGTCATGCCCGCGAACCTCGCCAGCGGCGAGCAGGCCGACGACATCGCCGACTACGTCGCGGCCGTCGTCTCCCGCCCGGGCAAGGACGGCGGGCTGCTGGCCAGCGCCGTGAAGACGGCGGGCTCGGACAAGCCGATCGCGGAGGAGGGCGGGAAGCTCTCCATCCCGGCCGACCCGGGCGGCGGCCTCCTCTACGCCTCGACGAAGGCGACGGGCACCGCGGGCGCCATCGAGGTCGACATGCCGAACGAGTCCGGCGTCCCCCACAACATCGTCATCGACGGCAAGGGCGCGACGAAGGTCGTGCCCGAAGGGCACGGAGTCCTTCGAGGCGGACTTCACCCCGGGCACCTACACGTACTACTGCGCCGTCCCCGGCCACCGCCAGGCCGGCATGCAGGGCACGCTGACCGTCAAGTAGCGCGGGCGAGCGGGGCGCCGCGGGCGCCGCGGCGATCCGCCGGCCTCCCCGACGCGCGTGCAACGGTTGCAGTTGCGTCAGGTACGCCGACGCAAGTGCAACTGTTGCACTTGCCGCAGGTGCGGGCGGTTCCCACGGGCGCTCGATCCGCCACGTGCGTCGATCCGCTCGCCGGCGCCCGCAGCACGCGAGCGCACGGGGCCGCGCGACGTGGCCCCGGAGTGGCTTCGTGCCCAGGACCAGGCTCCGACGGGAGGCCGCCGGCGCCCACGTTCGGGCGCGGAACGCGGGGCCATGTCGCGCGGCCCCGCAGGGTGCCGCAGGGGGAACCGCCGGCTAGAGCAGCGCGCGCCCCACCAGCACGAGCAGGATGACCAGCCCGGCGACCGCCGCCACGGCGAGGAGCAGCCGGAAGGCCGCGTCCTCGCTCTTGAGCGGGTTCTGCACGCCCCGGTGGCCCTAGATGATGTAGATCGTCGTGTAGACGACGATCCACATGACGTCGACGAAGTGCCAGTAGATCCCGGGGATCTCCAGGCCGCGGTGCTCCGTCTCGGAGAAGTGCCCGCGGAACGCCCGCACCGTGACCATGCCGAGCAGCAGCAGGCCGATGAAGACGTGCGCGCCGTGGAGCCCCGTCAGCCCGTAGAAGACCGAGCCCTGCGCCGAGTCGTGCGGGGCGAAGCCGATGTGCACGTACTCGTTGATCTGCACGAGCAGGAAGGTCGCGCCGAGCAGGAACGTCGTGAGCATCCCGGCCTTCACGCCGAAGCGGTTGCCGTTCTTGACGCTCGTCTGCGCCCAGTGCAGGGTCAGGGAGCTCGAGAGGAGGATCGCCGTGTTGATCCCCGCGATGAGCTTCGGCAGCTCCGTCCCCTCGGCCGGCCACGGGTTCTCCCCGACGATGCGGATGAAGAAGTAGGCCGTGAAGAAGGCCCCGAAGACCATGATCTCGGAGATGATGAAGAGCAGCATCCCGAGGAGCTGGGGGTCGACCCGCGAGCTGCGGTTCGCCTCCGGCGGCCCGTGGTGGTGGTCGTCGTGGACGTGGTCGGTGAGGGGGACGGAGGCCATGGTGGGGGGCTAGGCCGCCGTCGGCGCGGGCGCCGGCGTGACCTCGACGTGGGTGACGGGCTTGCCCGTCGCGCTCTCGACGCGCTGGATGAGGTCCGCGCGCAGCCAGCCCGAGCGGGTCGCGGGCAGCGTCGAGATGACGATGTCGTCGATCCGGAAGAACTCGAGCGCGTTCATGACGGCCGTGTAGGGGTCGGGGTCCCCGACGATCCCGGCGGCGAGGTGCCCGGCGGCACCGATCCGGTCCACGATCTGCGCCTTGCGCGAGCGGGCCATCGCGGCCGCGGACCCGTGCCCGCCCTCCTGGGGGACGCAGGCGATGAAGAGGCGCTGCTCGTCCCCGTCGGCGAGCTTCTGCAGGCACGAGAGGAGGTCGTCGGTCGCGGCCGTCCGGTTGGCCACCACGAGCGTGACCTTGAACGGCAGCCCGTCCGCGCCGAGGTCGACGACGACGTGCTCGACGGGCAGGCCCGAGTCGTCGCGGATGCGCTCGACGAGGTCCTTGCGGGTCCAGCCCGACGAGGTGGCGGGAAGCGTCGAGACGACGACCTCGTCCGGGTGGTGCTCGCCGATCGCGTCCATCGCCGCGGTGTAGGGGTCGGGATCGCCGACCTCGCCGACGGCGGAGATGCCCACCTCGCGCAGGAAGCGGCGCGCCAGGTCGATGCGCACCTGCGCCGCCTCGAAGATCGCGTCCTCGTAGATGATGTTCCCGTGGCGCGGGGCCACCCGCGGGACGGCGATGACGACCCGCGCGTCCCCGCCTTCGGCCTCCACCTTCTCCCGCACGGTGTCGAGCAGCTTCGCGCCGCCGATCGTCTGGTTGGCGATGACGAGGATGGTGCGCATGGGAGCCCCCTAGGCCGAGGTCGGTGTGCCGGTCTTCGCCGGCTCTTGTGCGGGTGATGCCGTGGTGCCGCTCTCGAAGACCCCGTGGACCGCGCCGGGCACGCCGTACTCGTACGGCCCGCCGACGACGGTGGGGATCTCGTCGAAGTTGAAGATGGGCGGCGGCGAGCTGACCTGCCACTCGAGCGTGAGGGAGCGCCAGGGGTTCGCCGCGGCGCGCGGGCCCGAGCGCCACGAGGCGACCATGTTGTAGGCGAAGACGAGCGTCGAGAGCCCCGTGCCGAAGGCCGCGAGCGAGATCACGAGGTTCCACGTCGCGAACTGCTCGGCGTAGTCGGCGACGCGCCGCGGCATCCCCTGCACCCCGATGACGTGCATGGGGGCGAAGGTGGCGTTGAAGAAGACGAACGTCATCCAGAAGTGCAGCTTGCCGAGCTGCTCGTTGTACATCCGCCCCGTCATCTTCGGGAACCAGAAGTAGACCCCGGCGAAGATCGTGAAGAGCGACCCGCCGAAGAGCACGTAGTGGATGTGGGCGACGATGAAGTACGTGTCGCTGACGTGGATGGTCAGCGGGATCATCGCGAGCATCACGCCGGAGATGCCGCCGCAGACGAACATCGTGATGAAGCCCATGACGAAGAGCATCGGCGTGTCGAGCTTCAGCACGCCCTTCCACATCGTGGCCAGCCAGGAGAAGATCTTGATGCCCGTCGGCACGGCGATGATCGCCGTGGTGACCATCATCGGCACGCGGATCCAGCCCTGCATGCCGCTCACGAACATGTGGTGGGCCCAGACCGTGAAGCCGAGCACGACGATGGCCAGCAGCGAGAAGGCCATCATCCGGTAGCCGAAGACCGGCTTGCGGGACTTCACCGCGAGGACCTCGGAGACGATCCCGAAGCCCGGCAGCATCATGATGTAGACCGCCGGGTGGGAGTAGAACCAGAAGACGTGCTGGTACATGAGCACGTCGCCGCCCTGGCCCGGGTCGAAGAAGTTGAAGCCCAGCGAGCGGTCGAGCAGCACGAAGAACTGCGAGGCCGCGACGAACGGGGTCGCGATGACCACGAGCAGCGACGTGGAGAAGTTCGCCCACACGAGCAGCGGCATCCGGAAGAACGACATCCCGGGCGCGCGCATGGTGATGATCGTGACCAGGAAGTTCAGCGCGGTCGCGATGGAGCTCGCGCCGGCGAACTGCACCCCGATCGTGAAGAACTCCTGCCCCATGGGTGCCGTGTTCGAGAGCGTCGCGTAGGCCGTCCAGCCGCTGGCGAACGAGCCGCCCGGGGCGAAGAAGGACGCGAGCATCATCACGCCCGCCACCGGCAGGAGCCAGAAGGAGAGGGCGTTCAGCCGCGGGAACGCCATGTCCGGCGCGCCGATCATCAGCGGCAGGACGTAGTTCGCCAGGCCCGCGAACACGGGGATGATGAAGAGGAAGATCAGCAGCGACGCGTGGACGCTGAACAGGCCGTTGTAGGTGTTCGCGTCGACGAACTGGCGGCCCGGCGCGGCGAGCTCGGCCCGGATGAGCATCGCCATGAGGCCGCCGACGAACATGAAGAAGAACGACGTGACGACGTACTGGATCCCGATGACCTTGTGGTCCGTGTTCGGGTAGAAGTAGCTCTTCCAGCTCTTGGCGCCGTGCCCCGAGTGGTCCTCCGGGATCGTCGGCGCACCCGAGGCCCAGCGGAACCAGTAGTCGAAGAGGCCGAGCCCGACGAGGAAGAAGAACGGCACGCCGATGAGCGAGACGCGCAGCACGGCCTCGCCGTCGAGCAGGGGGTCGTAGCCCAGCCCGGCGCGGGCGCCGAGCGTGAGCGCGTAGGCGAAGGCCACCCCGAGCAGCGAGTAGGTCGCGGCACGGGTCCAGCCGGCGGTGCGGAACTCCAGGGGCATCAGGCGGCTCACTTCTTCGTGGAGGCGACGAGGTACTTGGTCACGGCTTCGAGCTCGGCGGGGGAGAGGACCTCGCCGTAGTTGGCGGGCATGACCCCCGCGGGCTTGCCGGGGGAGATCTTCGCCTCCGGGTTCGTGATCGAGGTCGAGATCTCCTGGGCCGTCTGCCCCGGGAGCACCTCGTCGAGGTTCGGCCCGATCCCGGCCTGGGTCCCGGCGGCCGCGAGCTGGTGGCAGGAGCCGCAGGCCGTGGCGCCGTTGTCGTTGCCGGCGGTGAAGATCGTCTTGCCGTCGGCCGAGGCGGTCTGCCCGCTGCCCCCCGCGGCCGCGGCGGTGCTCCCGCCGCCCGCCGGGGCGTTGGACTCCTTCGTCTCCTTCGCCAGCCAGGAGTCGAACTCCGCGGGCGGCATGACCGTCACCCGCTGGCGCATGTAGGCGTGGCCGAGGCCGCAGAGCTCGGCGCAGACGACGGGGAAGGTCCCGAGCTTCGTCGGGGTGACCCGGTAGCCCGTGGTGACGCCGGGCACGGCGTCGACCTTCATCCGGAAGGCGGGCACCCAGAAGTCGTGGATGACGTCCATGGAGCGGACGTCGAACTTCACCGAGCGGCCCTCGGGGAGGTAGAGGCGCGTCGTGCTGACGGGCTTGCCGTCGGCTCCGGCGTACTTGAACGTCCAGGCGAACTGCTGCCCGTAGACGGCGACCTTCATCTCGGGCGCCGCGGCCTGCGCCGGCGCCCGCTCGATGTCGCGCAGCACCGTGTAGGCGTAGGTGCACAGCCCGACGAGCATGATGGCGGGCAGCGCGGTCCAGACGACCTCGAGCTTCGTGTTGCCGTGGATGGGCGGCCCGTCGAGGAGCTCCTCGCCCGGGCGCTGGCGGAAGAGCCGCGCGGCGTAGAGGACGACGATGACGACCCCGACGAAGATGGGGACGGAGCAGACCACCAGGACGTCCCAGAGCTGGTCGATCGGCCCGGCCTGCGAGGAGGCCTGCGTCGGGAACCAGTCGATCGCCAGGCCGAGCGCGATGCCGATGAGGGACGCCACGGTTCCCAGCACGACCATCTCGACGACCATCCGGCGGCTGTTGCGGCCGCCACGCCTCTGCTCCATGGCGCGACACTAACCCGGCCCGGGGACGGCGTGCAAAAGCTTGCGAGAGCGGGCGCGTTCGTGCGCATCGCCACGCGCCGTGTCGTGTCGCCGCCCCCGGAACGCAGGACGCCCCGGAGCGGGGGTCTCCGGGGCGTCGGTCCTGCGTGTCCCGGCGCGCGGCGCGCGCCGAAGGTCTAGGCGGCCTGGGCGATGCCGTCCGCGATGCCCGCGGGCGGCCCGAAGCGGCGGCTGGCGCGGAAGTCCGAGGGCGCGAGGCCGTGGTGACGGCGGAAGGCCTTCGCGAACTGCGCGGGCTGGCGGTAGCCGACGCGGTGGGCGACTTCGCGCACGGTCAGCCCGCGACCCTGGAGCATGTCGGCCGCGCGGTCCATGCGGACCGCGGTGAGGTGCTCGCGGAAGGTCGTCCGCCCGATCTCCGCGTAGGCCCGCTGGAGCTGGCGTCGGGACGAGGCCACGCGACGGGCGATGTCGTCGAGCGAGAGGTCCGAGGCGAACTCGCCCTCGACGATCTCGACGGCATCCTCGTAGAGGCTCGTGCGGTGGCGGATGGTGGCCGGTCGCTGCATGGTTGGGATACGCCGGGCCCTGCCGAGCAGGATGAACGGGAACCTGACCCGGGGTCAGGTTGGCGCGCCGGCGCTAGACCAGCGTAGGGGCGTCCGGTACGTTGCGTGCCAGGACAAGCAACGTTCCGCACAAGAGCGGGACGCCCGCAACGACGACGGAGGTGGCGGCATGCAGGTGCGCGACGGCATGAGCACGGTGGTCCTGACGATCGGCCCGGGGCACACGCTGCGGGCGGCGGCGCGGCAGATGGCCGAGCGTCGGGTGGGCGCCGCGGTGGTCATGGACCCCGAGCAGGCGGGCCCGGGGATCCTCACGGAGCGCGACATCCTCGTCTCCATCGGTCGCGGGGAGGACCCGGACACGGAGCTCGTCGGGGACCACCTGACCTCCGACGTCGTCTTCGCCGCGCCGGACTGGTCCCTCGAGGAGGCCGCGGCCGCGATGGTCCGGGGCGCCTTCCGCCACCTCATCGTCACGGAGGGCGGCGACGTCGCCGGCGTGCTCTCCGTCCGGGACGTCGTCCGCTGCTGGACGGGGGACGGGGCGAGCTGCGAGGTCCCCGCGGGGGCCGGCGCGCAGGGCTGACCGCGGCGCGTCGGGGGGCGGGCCGGGGCGGCCCGCCCGGGGGCTAGTGGTGCCCGTGCTCCGCGGGGAGCTCGTCGAACTCCTTGCGTGCGTCGCGGATCCAGCCGTAGAGGCAGACGAGGCTGAGGATGATCCCCGCGACCATGAGGACGGGGAAGCTCGTGACGCCGACGATCGCCATCGTCAGGCCGACGGAGAGGCCGAGGGGCTGCAGGGAGCCACCGGGGAGGTGGATCTCCTCGCCGGCCGGGGGGACGGGCTTGTCGAGGCTCATGCGACGTAGATGAGCGCGGCGACGAAGGTCATCCCGAACATGACGAAGCAGACGGCGCTCGTGATGAGCCCGGCGCGGATGTTCTTGCGGGCGAGGTTCTTGTCCATGGAGTCCCGATTCTACGGATCGTCAGAGCTTGGCGTCGGCCACCATGGCGCCGAAGAGCAGCGCCAGGTAGGCCAGGGAGAAGAGGTAGAGCTGGAGCGCCGTGCGGCGGTCCGCCCGCCGGTAGAGCAGCACCGCGCCGCCGATGAACGCGCCGCCCAGGACGAGGGAGGCGACGAGGTAGATCGCCCCGAAGCCGCCCGCGCAGAACGGGAGCTGGGTCACCGCGTAGAGCAGGACGGTGTAGAGCAGGACCTGCTTGCGCGTCTCGGCCTCGCCGCGCACGACGGAGAGCATGGGGACGCCGACCTTCGCGTACTCCTCCTTCATGAGGATGGAGAGCGCCCAGAAGTGCGGCGGGGTCCAGAAGAAGACGATCGCGAAGAGGTAGACGGCGGTGCCGGAGACCGACCCCGTCGTCGCGGCCCAGCCCACGAGGGGCGGGACGGCGCCCGCCGCGCCGCCGATGACGATGTTCTGCGGGGTCCGGCGCTTGAGCCAGACCGTGTAGACGAAGACGTAGCCCAGGAAGCCCGAGAAGCTGAGGCAGGCCGCCAGGAGGTTCACCTGCGACCAGAGCAGCACGAAGCCCAGGGCGGCGAGGGTGCAGCCGTAGGCCAGCGCCGCGGCCGGCGCGACGCGCCCCGACGGCACGGGACGGTCTGCGGTGCGGGCCATCGCGAGGTCGATGTCGCGGTCGTACCAGTGGTTGACCGCGCCGGCGCCGCCCGCGCTGAGGTACCCGCCCAGGCAGGTGACCAGCACGAGCCAGAGCGAGGGCGAGCCCGCCACGAGCATCGTCGTGGCGGTCGTGAACAGCAGGAGCGACTGGACCTTCGGCTTCGTCAGCTCGACGTAGTCGCCGACGAGCTGGCGCGCAGGGCTGCGCGCGGGGACCAGGACCGCGGTGGAGGCCTCCATGAGCAGCCGACCCTACCGGGACCGCAGCCCCCTAGGAGGGCTGCAGCCCCTGCTCGGGCGCGGTCGACGCCGAGGCGACGGGCACCCGGGGCTCGAGCGACTCGCCCTGGCGCGCGACCTGGCGGCGGATGTCCTTCATCGGCTCCACGGAGCGGATGCGCGGCACGGAGTCGAAGTTGTTCGCCGGCGGGGGCGACTGCGTGTACCACTCCAGCGTGTTGCCCTTCCACGGGTCCGGGCCGGCGATGGCGCCCTTCTTGAGGGAGACGTACACGTTGATGATGGTCACGCCGATGCCGGCCGCGAGGATGAACGACCCGACGGTCGAGATGAGGTTGTAGAGCTGGAGGTGGCCGACGTCGTCGTACTCGTAGATGCGCCGGGGCATGCCGTCGAGCCCGATGGCGTGCTGCACGAAGAACGTCAGGTGGAAGCCGAAGAGCATGAGCCAGAAGCTCGTCTTGCCCAGGCCCTCGCCCAGCATCCGGCCCGTCATCTTCGGGAACCAGAAGTAGATGCCGGCGAAGATCGTGAACACGGAGCCGCCGACGAGCACGTAGTGCAGGTGGGCGACGACGAAGTACGTGTCCGTGAGCTGCCAGTCGACGGGGAACACCGCGAGGAACACGCCGGTGATGCCGCCGATGAGGAACGTCCCGAGGAAGCCGGCGCAGAAGAGCAGCGGCGTCTTGTACTCGATCGTGCCGCGCCAGAGCGTGGCGATCCAGTTGAAGATCTTCACGCCCGTGGGGACCGCGATGAGGAAGGAGCTCATCATGAAGAAGACCAGGACGATGGTCGGCGACGGCGTCGCGAACATGTGGTGCGCCCAGACCAGGAGGCCGAGGAACGCGATGACGACGGTCGCGGCCGCGATGGCCTTGTAGCCGAAGATCGGCTTGCGGGCGAAGACCGGGAGGACCTCCGAGACGATCCCGAAGCCCGGCAGGATCATGATGTAGACCTCGGGGTGCCCGAAGAACCAGAAGAGGTGCTGCCACAGCAGGGGCGAGCCACCCGACGACGGGTCGTAGAAGTGGGTCCCGAAGTGGCGGTCGGTCAGCAGCAGCGTGACCGCGCCCGCGATGACCGGCAGCGCGAGGATCAGCAGGATCGCGTAGGTCAGGATCGCCCAGCAGAACAGGGGCAGGCGGCCCCAGCCCATGCCGGGGGCGCGCATGTTCGCGATCGTCGCGTAGAAGTTGATCGCGCCGACCAGCGAGGAGATGCCCGTGAGGTGGATGAGGAAGATCCAGGCGTCGACGCCGGCCGTCGGCAGGTAGTTCGACGAGCTCAGGGGCGAGTAGCAGGTCCAGCCGCACTCGGGCGGGGAGAAGAAGATCGACCCGTAGAAGACCAGGCCGCCCATGAGCAGCATCCAGAAGGACATCGCGTTGAGCTTCGGGAACGCCATGTCCCGGGCCCCGATCATCAGCGGCACGAGGTAGTTGCCGAAGCCGGCCATGATCGGCACGACGAACAGGAAGATCATCGTCGTCCCGTGCATCGTGAACAGCTCGTTGTAGGTCTGCGGCGTCAGCAGCGTGTTGTTCGCCTGCGAGAGCTGCAGCCGGATGAGCAGCGCCTCGACGCCGCCCAGCACGAAGAAGACGAACGTCAGGACCAGGTACATGATCCCGATCTTCTTGTGATCGGTCGTCGTGACCCAGGAGGTCCAGCCCGTGCTGGGCTTCTCGACGCTGTGGGCGACGATCTGGGGGAGGGATGCGACGCCGGCGACCGCCTGGGTCGTCGTCGTGGGGATCTCGGTGGTGGCCATGGGGATCTCTCTGCGTCTCGTTACGGGAGCTCGGTGCCGACGGCGGAGCTGGTGTCGCTCGCGTCGGGCTGCTTGGCGGCGGGCGCCTCGACGACCTTGCGCTGCTGCGCGGCGGCGTCGTCGGCGGCCTTGACGTCCTGCTTGCGGCTGGGCGATGAACGCCTCGAACTCCTCGGGGCTGACGGCCCGGACACGGGCGGTCATGTTCGCGTGGTTGCGGCCGCAGAGCTCGGCGCACTGGCCCGTGAAGACCTGGCCCTGCATCTTGCGGGGGACCTTGAACCAGGTGTAGTTCGTGTAGCCCGGGATGGCGTCGAACTTGCCGCCGAGCTTCGGGATCCACCAGGAGTGCGCGACGTCCTGGCCCTGGATGTCGAGGGTCACCGTCGTCTCGACCGGGACCACCATCTCCTCGTAGGAGAAGGGGTTGTTCAGGGTGTTCGTGTCGCCGTCGGGGTAGGTGAAGCGCCAGAGGTACTGCTGGCCGTTGACCTTGATGTTCAGCGACTTGCCGTTGGGCGGGAGCTTCTTCGTCGGGCCCGAGGCCACGAGGACGCCCGGGGCGACGCCGCTGGAGGCCAGGCTGAGCCCGTCCTCGCTGGAGTTCTTCGGGTTGCGGATGCTCGGGAGGGTGATGAAGGTCGCGACGGCGATGACGATCACGATGACCGCGGCGCCGACCGTCCAGCCGATCTCCAGGCGCGTGTTGCCGCGGATCTGGGCGGCCACGGCGCCCTTGCGCGCCTTGAACTTCCAGAGGGAGTAGAAGAGCGCGCCCTCGACCCCGAAGAACACGAACGCCGCGATGACGAGGACGAACTTGTAGAGGTTGTCGATCGCGTCCGCGTTGGACGACCCGCCGCTCTCCGGCGTGAAGAAGTCGGCGGCGGCCACCCCGGGCAGGAGCAGGCTCGCGGTGAGGGCGGCAGCGGCGGCGACGACCAGGCGGCTGGGGCGGCGGCTGCGGCGCGTGGAGGCGGTTCTTGTCGGACCCAAAGCGGGGCGGAGTGTATTCACGGATCTGCTCGAGTCGGTCGAATGCGGCACGTTCAACGCCCCTGGAAGGAAGCCTGGCGCTTCTGCACGAACGCCATGACGCCTTCGGCGAAGTCGCTGGATCCTGCCATCTCGCGCTGGATGGTGGCTTCCAGCTCGAGCTGCTCCTCGATCCCGCGCTGCGCCCAGGCGTTGAGCTGGCGCTTCGTGCCCGCGTAGGAGCGGGTGGGCCCGGCGGCCAGGCGGGCAGCCAGCGCCTCGCTCTCCTGCTCCAGCGCGTCGTCCGGGACCACCCTGTTGATCAGGCCCCAGTCCAGCGCCTTGGGGGCGGGGAGCCGCTCCCCGAGCATCGCGAGCTCCGTCGCCCGGGCCAGCCCGATCCGGGCCGGGATGAAGGCCGAGGAGCCCCCGTCGGGAACCAACCCGATGTTCACGAAGGCGAGCAGGAAGTAGGCGCTCTCGCCGGCCACGACGAGGTCCGCCGCCAGCGCGAGGGAGAGGCCGATGCCCGACCGCACCGCCCTGGACGGCGCTCACGACGGGCTTCTCCATCTGCCGCAGGCCGAGGATGATCGGGTGGTAGCGCTCCGTGAGCGCCTTGTAGACGTCGGGCCGGCCGTCGTCGGTCACGAGCTGGCCCGGGTCCTTGAGGTCCGCGCCCGAGGAGAACGCCCTTGCCCGCGCCCGTGAGCAGCACCGCCCGGACCTCGGGGTCGGCCGCCGCGGCCTCGACGGCCGCGCGCAGGTCGAGCCCGAACTGGGTGTTCCAGGCGTTGCGGGTCTCGGGCCGGTGCAGCTCGATCTTCGCGACGCCGCCGCTGCGGTGCACGTGCACCGTCTCGTACGCGTGCGCCAGCTCGTAGGTGCTCATGGGCCGCGATCCTAGGGCGCGGTGGGGTCGGCAGGCGCCTAGCCTGGGGCCCATGCGCCCTCCCGTCATCGGCATCTGCACGAGCCTCGAGCCCGTGCGCTTCGGGCTCTGGCACGCCGTCGCCGCGTTCTCGCCCTTCTCCTACGTCCAGGCCGTCCAGCGGGCGGGCGGCATGGCGCTGCTCCTGGCCCCGGACGAGCAGGTCACCCGGGAGCCCGACCTCATGCTCGACCTCGTCGACGGCCTGGTCCTGGCGGGCGGCGTGGACGTCGACCCCGCCACCTACGGGCAGGAGCCGCACCCCGAGACGAAGGGCTACGTCCCCGAGCGCGACGCCTTCGAGCTGGCCCTGGCCGCCCGGGCCCTCGAGCGCGACCTCCCGCTCCTGGGCATCTGCCGCGGCATGCAGGTCCTGAACGTCGCGCGCGGGGGGACCCTCGTCCAGCACCTGCCCGACGTCGTCGCGCACGAGGACCACCGGCGCAACGCCGGGACCTTCGAGGGCAACGACCACGACGTGGAGCTCGTGCCCGGCTCCCTGGCCGAGCGGGCCGCGGGGGAGCTCCTGCACCCCACGAAGTCCCACCACCACCAGGCGATCGACCGGCTGGGCGAGGGCCTCGTGGTGACGGGCCGGGCGACCCAGGACGACCTCGTGGAGGCCGTCGAGGTGCCCGGGGCGCGCTGGGTGCTCGGGGTGCAGTGGCATCCCGAGGCCGACGAGGCCAGCCGCGTCATCGGTGCGCTCGTCGACGAGGCGCGCGCGCGGGACCGCCGCGCGGGCCTGAGCGGGCTCAGGCCGCGTCCCGGAGCTCCGCGAGCCCCTGGCGCGCGCGGCAGACCAGCGCCTTGGAGGCCCCGACGGAGACGTCGAGCGCGCGCCCGATGTCCTCGTGGGTGCGGCCCTCGAGCTCCAGGCCGACCAGGGCGGTGCGCTGGCGCGGCGGGAGCGCGCCGAGGGAGCGGACGAGGCCCCGGAGCTCCTCCCGGGTGACCGCGCGCTGGTGCGGGTCCGCGCCCCGGTCGCCCAGGAGCGGCTCGAGGGGCGCGAGGTCCGTCGTGCGGACGGGGCGCCGGAGCCGGTCGAGGCAGGCGTTGCGGGTGATCGTGTAGAGGAAGGGCTTGCAGCGCCATGGGGCGCGCGTCGCGGCGCAGGGCGGTGAGCGCGCGCAGCAGCGCGTCCTGGACGGCCTCCTCCGCGTCGTGGTGGGCGCCGGCCAGCAGCCCGCGGGCGAAGGCGGTCAGCGGCGCGCGGTAGCGGTCGACGAGGGCCTCGAAGGCCTCGGGGCTGCCGGCGCGGATCCGGGCGACGAGCTCCTCGTCGGAGCGGGTGCGGGCGGCGGTGGGGTGGGTCAGGACGGTCATGGCGAGGTGCTCCGGGTCGGTGGGGCGCCGCGGGGACGCGGCATGTCCTGGAGGTTCGGGGCTGCGGGCGCCCGCTCCCAGGACCCCCGGGGTCACCCCTGGCCACCCGGGGTGTGACGATCTCCCACCTGGGTGCGGGTCCGATCCCCGCGGGGCCCGCGCCGGGGGTCCGGGTGGCGTGGCATCCTGGGTTGGTGGACACCGGGTCGCCCATCGCCGCGCACGCCGCCAGCCCGGCCGAGCTGCGCGACCGCATCGAGGCCGAGCGCCGCGGCCGGCCCTTCCTGGTGCTGCGCGAGGACGACGGGGTGCAGCGCCTGCTCGAGCTCACGGTGGAGCCCGGGGACCGGATGAGCGTGGGTCGTGGGGCCCAGAACGACGTCGCCCTGCCCTGGGACACGGAGGTCTCCCGCCTGCACGCGGAGCTCGAGTGCCTCGGCGGGGAGTGGACGGTCTCCGACGACGGGCTCTCGCGCAACGGCACCTACGTCAACGGCAGCCGGATCTCCGGGCGCGTGCGCCTGCGCGACGGGGACGTCCTGCGCGTGGGGCGCACGACGATCGCCTACCGCCGGCCCGAGACGGAGGACTCACGCCCGACCCAGGTCGCAGGGGCGCAGCTCCAGCTCTCGGACCTCCCGCCGACCCAGCGCGCGGTCCTCGTCGCGCTCGCCCGCCCCTACAAGGTCGACGAGTTCGCGACCCCCGCCCCCAACCAGGCCATCGCGGACGAGCTGCACCTCAGCGTCGACGCCGTGAAGGGCCACCTGCGCACGCTCTTCGCCCGCTTCGGGATCGAGCACCTGCCGCAGAACCAGAAGCGCTCCCGGCTGGTGGCCGAGGCGCTCCAGAGCGGCCTCGTGACGGTGCGCGAGCTCTAGTGTCCGAGTCAGGAGTTCGTGGGCAGTTCACGCGCGCCTCGCGCGCCGCGTCTGACGGCGATACGCCGGTAAGCTGGCGTCACGACGGCGCCACGACGCGGCGCACTGCCACGAACTCGACTCAGGACACTAGAAGTCGACGCGGGCGACCGCGTTGTCGGCCAGGAGCGTCACCCAGGCCGAGCGGCCGCGCACGGCGACCGCGCTGGGGTTCCCCCCGACCTCCACGGGCTCCCCGACGACCTTGCCGCTCCGCGGGTCGATGCGGGTGAGGGTCCCGTCGAGGGAGTTCGCGACCCACACCGCGCCCTCGCCGACCGCGATGCCGCGGGGCTCGCTGCCGACCTTGATGCGGCGGATGCCCCGGTCCTCGAGGCCGATGCGGCTGACGGAGCCGTCGTCGTTGGAGACCCAGACGGCGCCCTGCGCCCACGGCGATCCGCTGCGGGTCCCCGCCGACGACGATCCGCTCCCGGCCGCCCGTGCGGACGTCGATGCGGGTGACGACGGCGCGGCGGCGGCCGACGACCCAGACCGCGCCGCCGCCCACGGCGAGGTCCTGCACGCCGTCGGGTTCGACGAGCGGCGGCCGGGCGAGGCCCGTCCGCCCGGGGGCGATGCGCGAGACGGTCTGGGGCTCGATGCCGTCCCGGCCCGAGCGGCTGCCGACCCACACCGCGTCCTCGCCCGTGGCGACCGCGACCGCGGTGCCGGGCGGGAGGGTCACGGGCTCCCCGGCGCGCGTGGCGCTCCGGGCGCCGTAGCGCAGGAGGGTCTGGGTCGTCCCCTTCGCGATCCAGACCGAGCCGAAGCCCGCGTCGAGCGCCGCGGCCCCCACGCCGACCTTCGGGGCGTTGCGGACGGGCTTGCTCGTGGTCGCGTCGATGAGGCGCAGGCGGGTCTCGCCGACGCTCGCGACCCAGACCCGGCCCGCCGCGATCGTCAGCGCGTTCGGGCGGGGGCCGACCCCGACGGTCGCGGTGAGCCTGCCCGCGACCTGCGGGGCGTCCCCCGTCCGGCCCGTGGCGCCCGTGCCGCCGGCCCGGGCGTCGCCGGGGTCGTCGTCCCCGCCGCCGAGCGCGAGCGCCGCGCCGCCCGCGCCGAGCAGCACGACGGCGGCGGCAGCGACGGCCAGGCGACGCCGGCTCGCGCCCCGTCCGCGGGCGTCCCGGGCGCGGGGGCCGGCGCGACGGGGGTGCGCTCGCCCCGCGCCGGGGTGGTGGCGGAGGTCAGCGCGCCGCCGACGGGGCTCGTGGCGGGGGAGGCGACGGTCTCCGGGTCCTCGGGGCGGGGGGCCGCCGCGCCGACCCGACGCTGCGCTCGGCCCCCGGCAGCGGCGCGCGCCCCGCGGCGGCCAGCGCGGCCCGGCCGAGGTCGCCCGCGCTGCGGTAGCGGTCCTCGGGGTCCTTCGCCAGCGCCCGGGCGACGACGGCCTCGAACGCGGCGGGCACGTCCGGCGCGCGGGTCGCGACCTCCGGGGGCGGCTCGTTGAGGTGGGCCCAGAGCGTCGCCTCGTCGCTCTCGCGCGCGTACGGGGTCGCGCCCGTGAGCGCGTGGAAGAGGATGCAGCCGAGGGCGTAGACGTCGGCGCGGGCGTCGACGCGCTCCCCGCGGATCTGCTCCGGGGCGACGTAGCCGAGCGTCCCGACCCAGCCGCCCGGACGCGTCTCCGCCGCGGCGGAGTGCAGGCGCTTGGTCAGGCCGAAGTCCGTGAGGTAGGCGTGGTCCTGCGCCGGCCGAGCAGGACGTTCGCGGGCTTGACGTCGCGGTGGACGATCCCGCGCGCGTGCGCGGCGTCGAGCGCCGCGCCGACCTGGGCGACGATGGAGGCGGCGCGCTCCGGGGCCAGGCGCAGCTCCCGGCGGATGAGGGTGCGCAGGTCGTCCCCGTCGACGTAGCGCATGGAGAAGAAGAGGCGGCCCGCGTCCTCGCCCGCGGCGAAGACGGGGATGACGTTCGGGTGGTCGAGGGAGGCGGCCACCCGGGTCTCGCGGATGAAGCGCTCCCGGAAGCTCACGTCCGAGCCCAGGGCGGGCGCGATGAGCTTCAGGGCGACGAGGCGCTCGAGGTCCAGGGCCGTCGCGCGGTAGACGACGCCCATCCCGCCGCGGCCGGCGACGCCCTCGATCCGGTGGCCGGCGAAGACGTCGCCGGCGCGGAGCTCTCCCTGGTGGTCCACTGGCCCCTGGTTCTACCGGGAGCGGCGCGGTCCTGCGGCCAGCCCGGGCCCGTCGGACGGCCCGGATAGCATCCGCGCCCCCTTGCGCCCGCTCGAGCCGCACCATCCGCGCGGCCGCCTGGGGCGCCGTCGCCGCCGGCATCGCCGCCCCCGTGCTGCGGCGTCGCCTGCGGCTCCCGGTCCCCGTCGTCACCGCCGCGACCGTCGCCGCCCCCGTCGCGTTCTGCGTCGCGCTCCCGCGCACGCCGCGCGCGGGACGTCGGCACCTGCGTCCTGCAGATGTGGGCCTACGTCGCCCACTACGAGATGCCGAACGACGACCCGGCGCACCTCGAGGCCCGCGTGCGGATCGACTACCCCGTGCGGATCGACCGGGTCCTCGGCCTCGGCGAGATGCCGGGCGCGCGGCTGCAGCGAGCTCCTGGGGCGCCCGGGCCCGCTGCGCCGCCCCGAGCAGGTGCTCGTCTGGTGCCACTGGCTCTGGTTCCTCATCCCGCACGGGACCGTCGCCTGGTTCCTGCTGCGGCGCCGGGAGCGCTTCGAGCGCGCGGCGCTGCACACCTACGCGGTCTTCGACCTCGGGCTCATCGGCTACTGGGCGCTCCCGACCGCGCCGCCCTGGTACGCCGCGCGGGCGGGCCGCGCGCCCGAGATGCGGCGGATGATGGTCGAGCACGGCGAGGCGTTCTGGGGGACGTCGCTGGGGCCGCCTGTACGGTCTGCTCGGAGGCAACCCGCTGGCCGCGATGCCGAGCCTCCACTTCGCCACCTCCGTCATGGCCGCGAGGCTCCTCGCCGAGGAGGGCCGCCCGCACGCGGTCGTCGGGTGGACGTACGCGAGCACGCTCGGGTTCGCGCTCGTGTACCTCGGCGAGCACTACGTCGTCGACCTCCTCGCGGGCCTCGCGCTGACCGAGGGGGTCCGCCGCGCGGCGCCCCACGCCGCGCCGGCGCTGGCGCGGGTGGGCCGCGGCGTGCAGGCGCTGGAGCGGGCGGCGCGGTCATGAGCCGCGTCCCGCCCGCCGCCGGGGGGTCGGGCGCGTGGGACGGGGAGATGCAGGACGAGGACGAGGAGGGCCCGCAGCTCCACGTCTCGCGGCGGACGCTCGTGACGGCCGGGCGTCCTCGCGGCGCTCGTCGTGGCGCTCGTGGTCGTCGTGCTGCCGCAGGTCGAGCGGCCTGCGCTCGACCTACGACCGGATCTCGGACGGCGACCCGGGGTGGCTGGCGCTGGCCGCGCTGTTCAGCGTCCTCTCCTTCGCGGGCTACGTCGTCATGTTCCAGGCCGTCTACGTCCGCGCGGGGAGCCCGCCGCGCGGCGGATCGGCGTGCGCGAGAGCTACCAGATCACCATGGCGGGCCTCGCGGCCACGCGGGTCTTCGCCGCCGGGGGCGCGGGCGGCCTGGCGCTGACGGCGTGGGCGCTGCGGCGCGCCGGGCTCCCGGCCCGGGAGGTGGCCGACCGCACGATCGCGTTCCTGGTGCTGACCTACCTCGTCTACGTCGTCGCGGTGGTCGTCGGCGGCTTCGGCCTGCGCTACGGGCTCTTCCCCGGCGCGGCCCCGTTCGCGCTGACGGCGCTGCCGGCCGGCATCGGGCTGGCGCTGCTGGCGGCGGCGGGCGCGTTGACCCTCGTCCCGGGGGACATCGAGCGGCGCTTCGGGCGCTGGGCCGCGGGCGGCGGGCGCTTCCAGCGCGTCCTCGCGCGCCTCTCGACCGTCCCCGCGACCGCCTCGGAGGGCATCCGGCTGGCGCTCGGCCACCTGCGCCGGCGCGACCCCGCGCTGGCGGGCGCCCTGGCCTACTGGGGCTTCAACGTCGCGATCCTCTGGGCCTGCTTCCACGCCTTCGGCCGCCCGCCGCCCCTCGCGGTGCTCATCGTGGCCTACTTCGTCGGCCTGCTCGGGAACCTCCTGCCGCTGCCCGGCGGGGTCGGCGGGGTGGACGGCGGCATGATCGGCGCGCTCGTCGCCTTCGGCGTCTCGACGTCGCTGGCCGTGGTCGCGGTCCTCGCCTACCGCCTGCTGGCGTTCTGGCTGCCCACGCTCCCCGGCGCGGTCGCCTACCTGCAGCTGCGCCGGACCGTCGCGCGCTGGCGCGCGGAGCGGGCCGCCGAGCGGGGGCCGGGAGGAGCTACTATACAAAGTGAAGTGAGTCCCCAGACCCCTACCGGGAGCACCCCCTGAACGCCATGGCCGAGAAGATCGAGAACGTCATCATCGTGGGCAGCGGCCCCGCGGGCTACACGGCGGCGCTGTACACCTCCCGCGCGAACCTCGAGCCGCTCGTCATCGAGGGCTACCTCTGGGGCGGCCTGCTCCAGCAGACGACCGAGGTCGAGAACTACCCCGGCTTCCGCGACGGCATCATGGGCCCGCAGCTCATGCAGACCATGCGCGACCAGGCCGAGCGCTTCGGCACGCGCTTCGTCACCGACGTCGCCTCCCACGTCAAGCTCGCCACGGAGCCCGGCGGCATCCACGAGGTCTGGCTCGACGACGAGGTCCACTACGCCCGCACGGTCATCCTCGCGATGGGCGCGGAGCACAAGAAGCTCGGCGTCCCCGGCGAGGACGAGCTCAGCGGCCGCGGCGTCTCCTACTGCGCGACCTGCGACGCGGCGTTCTTCAAGGACAAGCACATCGCCGTGATCGGCGGCGGCGACTCCGCGATGGAGGAGGCGATCTTCCTCGCGAAGTTCGGCGCGAAGGTCCACGTGGTCAACCGCCGCTCGGAGCTCCGCGCGTCGAAGATCATGGCCGACCGCGCCCGCTCCGAGGCGAACATCGAGTTCGTCACGCCCTACACCGTCGAGGAGTTCAAGGCCGTCGAGGGCCAGCTGCCGACCCTGCGCCTGAAGCACGCGGAGGGCGGGGAGGACCTCGAGCTGCCCGACGTGGGCTCGTTCATCGCGATCGGCCACGAGCCGCAGTCCGAGATCGTCGACGGCCAGGTCCCCGTCGACGACGAGGGCTACGTGCGGGTCGAGGGCCGCTCCACCCGGACGGGCCTGCCGGGCGTCTTCGCCGCGGGCGACCTCGTCGACCACACCTACCGCCAGGCGATCACCGCCGCCGGCTCGGGCTGCCAGGCCGCGCTCGACGCGGAGTGGTACCTGCGCGACACCCCTGAGGTCCCCACGCCGGCAGGGCTGCCGGAGGGCGACCTCGCCGAGGCGCAGTGGGCGGCCGGGAGCGCCGTCGGGGGTTCCGGCGACGTAGCTGGCGGTTCTCTCGTCGCGCCGCCCGCGTTGGTCGCGCTCCGCGGGGCGCTCCTGGTGAGCGGTCGCGGTGAACTGCCGCACTGAGGGGGGAGGAGCGGCGCGCTCGGGTTCTGGCGTCGGCGTGGCGGCGGGACGCCCTTGCGTGAGTCGTCTCCGTTGAGTGCTGTCTAGTTCGCGCATATCGCGAGGTAGGCCGCACTCAGTGGCCGATGGCGCGTCGGCGCTCGTCCCCACCCCCTCACCAGCGGCAGTCCACCCGCGACCGCCAGACGCCTTCGCCTCGCGCAGCGCGACCGGCGTCAGGGGCGCGCGAGCCGCAGCGCCGAGCCGTCCACGACGGCCCGGTCGCCCGTCGCCACCCAGCCCGCCCGCGCGGCCAGCGGCGACCGGACCTCGAGCAGCCCGCCGGGCGTGGTCCGCGCGCTGACGCCCTCGAGGAGCTGGTGCTCCCCCTCGTCGCCCGCGCGCACCGCGACGACGCCCGTGTCGGCCGTGGCGTAGACGTCGACGAGCGTTCCCGGGCCGAAGAGGTCCTCGGCCGCCGCGCGGTCGAACGGTGCGGCGCCGACGACGACGGTGGCGAGGGTCGTCAGGTCGAGCGCCTCCCGCTCGGGCTCCGGCAGGCGTCCGAGCGCGTCGAGGTCCGCGGGGGCGAGGGCGGCGAGGCCCGCGTCGTGCTCCGCGGCGAGACCGAGCGCTGCAACGGCGGTGTCCGCGGTGACCACCCGGCCGCCGCCGACCAGGACGACGGAGGCGACGAAGCCCGCGAGGGCGTCGGAGACGGGCGCGGCGGCGACGAGCGTCGTCCCGGGGACGGCGCGCACACGGGCCACGAGGTCGGCGAGCGTCGCGCCGATCGCCGGGACGCCGCCGGGGGGGAAGGAGCGCTGGACGCTGCGGCCGAGGCGCGAGAACGTCACGGCGTCCGGTGGTGCGCTCGCGCCGGACAGGCGTCGGCGCGGCGCATCGGGGTCGCCCGGGCCTGCGGCGGCGAGCAGCTCGGCGTCCACGTGGAGGGCGCCCACGTCCGCGACGACCGGGCCCGGTGGCAGGCCGGCCAGGCCGGCGCCGAGCTTCGCGGCCGCCCAGGAGAGGACGAACCACTCGGGGCCCAGGCGTCCGGCGCCCGAGAGCAGGTCGCCCGCGGCGACGTCGTGCTCCGTCGCCAGGTGCTCGGCCAGCGCCTCGGCGCGGGCCTCCCAGACGGCACGGGTGATCGCACCGTCCGGCGTGCGCAGGACGGCCTCGTCGGGCCGCTGGTCCGTCAGCCACTCGAGGGTCCCGGGCCGTGGCGCCGGGACCTCGGGGCGACTAGCGATCGCTGGCGGCGGCGCCCTTGGGCGTGCCGGAGCTGGAGACCGGCCGCGGGGCCGGGACGGGGGTGACCTTCGGGTACGTGAACTGGTGCGGTGCCATCTTCCTCGACCAACGCTCGGGAGCCTTCGGAGTTACGCCATCGGCTCAGGACTTCTGGTCGGGTGCACGTGTCCCTGCAACCTGGACGGACGTTGTCCCGGCGGCGGCGACGAGCTCGGCCAGCGCACGGCGGATCCCGTCCGCCAGGACTTCGAGGTCCGGGAGCGCGTCGTAGTCGGCGAGGAGGCCGAACTCGACCCGCCCCGCGTAGCTCAGGCAGGCGACCGTGAGCGCCCGCTCCCCCGCCAGGAGGCTCACGGGGACGACGGAGGTCAGCCGGCGCCCCAGGACGTAGCGCGGGCCCGTCGGCCCCGGGATGTTCGTGACCAGGAGGTCGTAGGCGCTGCCGCCGAGGTCGACGCGCGACGCCTGCGCGAGGAGCGTCGGGGCGTTGAAGCCCTCCTCGTCGGCGATGACGCCGGCGCCCAGCGCCCGCTGGCGCTCCGTGGCGCTCGCCAGCGCGCCCTGCACCACGGCCAGCCGCGCGGTCGGGTCGTCCTCCGTGACGGGCAGCGGCGCGAGGGCGTGCACGACGTGCTGGCGGCCGTCGCGTTCCGTCGACAACGGGACGCACGCCGTGACGTGCTCCCCCCGGGTGCGCCGGCCGCGCTCGTGGAGCCAGTGGCGCAGGCCCCCGGCGACCGAGGCGAGCACGACGTCGTTGACCGTCGCGCCCAGGGCGTTCTTGACCGCCTTGAAGTCCTCGAGCGGGACGGTGAGGTCCGTCATCCGCCGGTGCGGGGAGATCGGCCCGCGCAGGGGCGACGGGCCCGGCGACTCGAGCGCGGAGGCCAGCGCGCCGACGGCGCCGCGGGCCAGCCGCAGGGCCGCGCGCGGGGAGGCCGCACGGGTGGCCGCATCGCCCAGCGCGGCCACGGTGCGCTCCGCCGGGCTCGGGACGGGCCGGGGCTGCCAGGGGGCCGGGGCCGGCTCGACGGGGGCGTTCGGGCTCGGGTCCAGCAGGGTCGAGAGCAGCGCGACGCCCGTGACGCCGTCCGCGAGCGCGAGGTGGGTCTTCGCGATGAGGGCCCAGCTCTCGTCCTCCAGGCCCTCGACGACCCAGAGCTCCCACAGGGGCTTCGTCCGGTCGAGCGCCTGGGAGAAGATCCGCGCCGTCAGGCGGCGCAGCCGGTCCGCGTCGCCCGGGGCGGGCAGCGCCGTGTGGCGCACGTGGTACTCGAGGTTGAAGGTCGGGTCGTCGATCCAGACGGGCGGCGTCACCCGGGCAAGCGGACCCGCGGCCCAGGCGGCGCGCTGGCGGTAGCGGGGTGCCCGTGCGAGGCGGTCGCGCACGTGGTCGCGGAAGGCGCCCGGCTCGGGCGGCGGACCCCCGAAGCGCAGGACCGCACCGACGTGGAGGTGGTCCGGACCCTCGTGGCGGAGGAGGGCCGCGTCCTGGGCGGAGGTGCGCTCGGGGGACACGCAGGCGAACCTAGAGCAGCACGCCCTCCAGCGTCAGGAGGTGCTGCTTGACCTCGAGGCCCCCCGTGTAGCCGCCGATCCCGCCGCCCGTGCGCAGCACGCGGTGGCAGGGGACGACGATGGGAACGGGGTTGGCCCCGAGCGCGTTCCCCGTCGCCCGGGAGGCCCGCGGGCGCCCGGCGTCCGCGGCCACGGCGCCGTAGCTCGAGGTCGCGCCGAACGGGATCCGGGCGCAGGCGCGGAGGACCTCCCGGCCGAACGGGGCGGCGAGCGTGAGGTCCAGGGGCAGGTCGAAGGCACGCCGCTCCCCGGCGAAGTACTCCTCGAGCTCCCGGCGGACCGCGTCGAGGCGGGCGGGCGCCTCGACCACGCGGGGGAGAGCCGCGCCGCGAGGCCTCCCAGGACGGCGTCCAGGCCGCCGCGGAAGTCGCGGTAGGCCAGGAGGGCGAGGCCCGTCGGGGTGGCGGCCGCGACCAGGGGACCGACGGGGGAGTCGAGCTCCGCGTAGACGACGTCGGCCTCCGCGGCCGCGGCGGCGAGGAAGCGCGCGGAGGCGGCGCCGAACGCCGGCGGGGTCGACGGGGGGCGGGGGCAGCGGGGTCATGGGACGAGCTCCAGTCGGAGGGCCTTCAGGCCCTCGTGGGCGCTGCGCCGCGCGGCCTCCTCCGAGCAGCCGAGCGCCCGCGCGACCTCGGCGTGGGAGAGGTCCGCGGCGTAGCGGAGGGTCAGCGCGGCGCGCTGCTTGGGCGGGAGCGCCCGGACCCGCGCCCAGGCCCCGTCGTCCCACGTGGGCTCCGCGTCGTGCACGGGGACCTCCGGGAGCTCCTCGACGGGGACGGCGCGCCGGCCCGTGGCGCGGTGGTGGTCCATCGCGCGGTGGTGGGCGATCGTCATGACCCAGGCGCCCGCGGAGGCGCCGGCCCGCCGCCGGTCCCAGCCCCGCAGGGCGGAGAGGAACGTCTCCTGGAAGACGTCGTCGGCGTGGGCTGCGCCGACCGCGGCGACGCAGTAGCGCCACACGGCGCGCGCGTGCTCGTCGTAGAAGGCCTGGAACGGGACCACCGGGGGTGGGTCGCGCCGGGCGCCCGCGGCGTGAGGTCGGTCCGCCGCGGCCATGGCCGCGACCCTACGTGGCGGCGGAGACCATGAGGCACAGCAGCACCGCGTGGGCGCTCCACAGCGCCGTGCGGACGTGGTGGCCGAGCACGAGGCGGCGGCCCACCGCGGGCTCGAAGCCCGCGCTCAGGCGGTCGTGGTCGGGGACGGAGAGGCCGAAGGTCACGAGCCACGTCGCCGCCGCGAGCGCGAGGCCCGCCACCGCGGCCGCCGGCGCCGACCCCGTCGGGCCGGTCGAGGACGAGCCACAGCGCTCCCGCCGAGCTCCGTGACCATGGGCGGGACCACGACGAACGTCGTCCGGAAGGTGTGCGCCGCGTGGTAGTCCGGGAACTCCGCGGTCCCCACGCGGGCGAAGAGCGGGTAGTGGACGACGGAGATGAACCAGGAGAGCCCGGCCATCATCGCCGAGGCGAGCAGGACGATCAGGAGGAGGGTCATTGGCGCATGGAGGAGTACGGGCGCCGCGTAGACTCGGCCGATGGACCCGTTCGTGGTCATCATCGTGGGCGGGACGGCCGGCCTCGTCCTGGCCCTGCTGCTCCTCGGGCAGTTCTACCCGGGCTCGGGTGCCGAGCAGGTCGACTGGAAGCCGACGCGCTCGGCGGAGGTCGAGGTCCAGAACGAGATCGACGACCTCGACCAGATGCTCCGCGCGACGAACGCGCGGCGGCGGGCGCGGGGCAAGCCGGACCTGACGGAGGACTCCATCGCCCAGGAGCTCTCGCGGGAGACCGCGCTGGCGCACAAGCGCCGCGACGACTACGTGGGCGACCTGGAGGTCGCGCAGATGCTGGACGCCAAGAACGCCCGGCGGCTGAAGAAGGGCCTGCCGCCCATCTCGCTCGAGGACTACAAGCGCCGGCTCGGCGGCCCGCTGTGAGGGCGCTGGTCGTCGGGGGCGGCTCCTGCCGCGGCCTCGACCTCACCCGGGGCCTCGTCGCCGACGGGCACGCGGTCCGCGTGGTCTCGCGTGACGGCGCCCGGCGGGAGGAGATCGAGGCGGCCGGCGGCGAGTGCTGGGTCGGGACCCCGGACGCGATCGGCACGCTGCGCTACGCGCTGGACAACGTCACGGTGCTCTTCTGGCTGCTCGGGACCGCGGAGGGCGGCGACGTCGCCGCGCTGCACGGCTCCCGCCTGGCGATGATGCTCGAGCGCGTGACGGACTCGACGGTCCGCGGCGTGGTCTACGAGGCGGCGGGCACCGTGCCGGCCGAGGTCCTCGAGGCCGGGGCGCACGAGGTGCGCGAGGCGAACCGCAAGAACGAGATCCCCTTCCGGCTCCTGGGGGCGGACCCGCGCGGCGACCGCGAGGCCTGGCTGCGGGAGACGACCGACCTGGTCGACTCCCTGCTCGGGCAGGAGCGGGGCTGGGCGACCCGCTGACGGCCTACTGGTCGACGAGCGTCGCGGGCTTCACGTCGGGCGCGCCCTGGGCGTTCCACGGCGCGGTCGGCTCCTGCTTGTCGCCCTCCAGCGCGGAAGCGCCGAAGTAGAGCCCCACCAGGAGGACCGCGGCGATCGCGAAGCCGACGAGCGTCCGCAGGGTCGTGACGACGATCCCCGGCCCGCTGTTCTCCTCGAGCATGTCCTGCGTCGTGCGCTTCTTGCGCCGCTCGGGCGCGGCCTCCTCGGAGGGCTCGGAGGACTTGGAGCGTGAGAACGGCGACCGCATGCGCACATCATCGCCCACGGGGGCGACGTCGTGCGGAAGGCCTCAGCGGCCGAGGTCCACGGGGACCCGGTCGAGCAGGTCGCCGAGCATGCGCGCGGTCGCTCCCCAGACCAGCGTCTCGCCCACGACGTAGACGTCCGTGCGGAACGGCACGCCGCGCCGGAGCATGCGCTGGCGCCCGTAGCCCGCGCGCAGGTCCGCGAGGGAGAGCTCGAGCACCTCGGCGACCTCGCGGGCGCTGGGCTCCCAGGCGAAGCCCGGCTCGATGAGCCCGACGAAGGGGTAGACCGCGTAGTTCGTCGCGATGGTCGGCGTGGGCTGCAGCGCGCCGACGAGCTCGACCGCCGCGGGGGGCAGGCCGATCTCCTCGTGCGCCTCGCGCAGGGCGGTGGCGACGAGGTCCGTGTCCCCCGGGTCGCGGCGACCGCCCGGGAAGGAGACCTCGCCCGCGTGGCGGCGCATGTCGTCGCGGCGCTTGGTCAGCACGACGTGCAGCTCGTCCCCGCGGATGAAGAGCGGGACGAGGACGGCCGAGTCCGTGCGGCCGTGCACGGTGAGCGCGGCGGCATCGGCGGGGGTGAGCAGGACCTCCGCGAGCGCGGCGGCGACGGCGTCCCGCGCGAGCGGGCCCGCCGGCTCAGCCCGCGAGGGCGACGCGCTCAACGCGCTCTTCGAACATGACCTCGCCGTCGAGCGTCCGGTGGACCGGGCACTTCGCGGCGATGACCCGCAGCTTCTGC
This sequence comes from uncultured Solirubrobacteraceae bacterium, assembly GCA_963844155.1. Lineage (GTDB taxonomy): Bacteria > Actinomycetota > Thermoleophilia > Solirubrobacterales > Solirubrobacteraceae > Paraconexibacter. The sequence continues at coordinate 78,700 of CAWJMY010000001.1, read as the reverse complement.
ACGATGTCGTCGGGCAGGGAGGAGGGGATGCGCAGCGTCAGCTCGAAGCGCGTGGGGCACCCGCGCTCGGCCGGGGAGTACGTGCACTCGACCTCGACGTCGCCGATCTGCCAGCCCTTGCGCTGCGCGTACATCTCCATGGTGATGGCCGTGCAGGAGGCCAGCGAGGCGGCGAGCAGCTCCTGCGGGCTCGGTCCGGCGTCCTCGCCGCCGATGTCCTGGCGGCTCGTCCGCGGTCAGCTGGTGGTCGCGGACCTTGACGACCTGCTTGAAGCTGCCCGGCGCGCGTCGACGTTGCCTTCATGGTCCTTACATCGTACGCAGGGCGGGTGCGGATCAGGCCAGTGGACTGAAGAGCAGTCCCGTCGGCACCTTCGGGTAGAAGAACGTCGACTTCGGCGGCATGTTCACGCCCGCCGCGGCGATGTCCTGGACCTGCTCGACGGGGGTCGGGCGCAGGAAGAACGCGGCGTCGAACGTCCCGTCCTCGACGAGCTCCAGCGCCTCGGCGTCCGTCCGGGAGTAGCCCAGCCCGTGGAGGTGCGAGATGTCGTCCTCCGTCAGGCCGACGGGTCCCATGAGCACGAGCGCCTCGAGCACCGCCGTGTCCAGGCGGCGGTAGGCCTCGGGCATGCCCTCGAGCACGCGGTCGGCGCTCGCCCAGTCCTTGAGCGTGAGCCGGTAGGGCTGCTTGTGGAAGCTGTCGATGTAGCCGAACTGCAGCGGGCCGCCCGGCACCAGCGGCGGCGCGAGCTCCTCCCGGGTGACCTGCTCGACGTCGAAGTGCTCGAGCAGGGTGTCGCGCAGCGCCTCCTGCTTCGGCGGTGTCCGAGGCCCGAGAGCAGCCGGTGGGTCGGGAAGATCGTCGAGCCCCGGGTCCTCGAGGGAGACCAGGAGCATGAGCACGAAGCGGTGCTCGCCCTCGCCGCCGACCTCCTCCGCGTACACGCGGGCCGTCTCGTAGCGGTGGTGGCCGTCCGCGATGAGCAGCTCCGCGTCGGCGACGGCCTCCCGGGCGGCGGCGATGCGCTCGGGGTCCGTGATGCGCCAGAGGAGGTTCTCCGTGCCCTCGTCGTCCGTGGCGTGCCCCACGGCTCCGCGTCCTCGAGGCCGGCCGTGAGCGGCCCGACGGCGTCGCCCGCGTGCAGCGCGAAGATGGGGGAGACGTTCGTCTTCGTCGCGCGCGTGAGCCGCAGGCGGTCCTCCTTCGGCCCGGGGTGCGTGCGCTCGTGCGGCCGGATCGCGCCCGGGCCGTAGTCCGTCACGGGCACCCGCGCGAAGACGCCGCGGCGGACCTTCGGGCTGCCGTCCGGCCCCGTGTAGCGCTGCTCGAGCGCCCAGAGCGCGGGCTCGGCGTCGCGGACCAGCGCGCGCTCGGCCTGCCACTCGGCCAGGAGCTTCGCCGCGTGCTCGTAGGGGTCCGGCTCGCCCTTGGGCAGGTCGACCCCGACGACGTTGAACGGCGAGCGCCCCTCCAGCACCGCGCGCTGCTCCGCATCGACCACGTCGTAGGGCGGCGCGATCAGGGCCTGGAGCGGCCCGGCGACCCCGAGGTCGTAGTGGAGGGCACGGAGGGGCTGGAGGTCGGCCATCAAGGGCCGACGCTATCAGCGGCGGGGGATGCCGAACCTCGGACACGAGACGAAGTTCCGCCGACCCGGATGCGAACATGCGTTCGATGCACGATGCCCACCTCCGCACGCGCGCCGTGCGCTTCCGCGTGGAGGAGAACGCCTCGATCGACGAGATCGCCACGTGGCTCGCGCTCCCCCGCACGACGGTCTTCCACTGGCTCCGTGATCACCCGATCGATCGCGGGGCGCGGCCGCCCAGCGCCGCGCGGCTCCGCGCTTCGGCCGAGAACGCGCGGCGGGCGAAGGTCAAGCGCGACGCCGCCTACGCCGAGGGTCTCGACCAGTGGCCCGAGCTCTCAGAGCAGCCGGGGTTCCGCGACTTCGTCGTGCTCTACATCGCCGAGGGGTACAAGCGCAACAGGAACGTCGTGCAGATCTGCAACTCCGACGCGGCGGTGATGCGGGTCGCGCAGTGCTGGCTGCCCCGATTGACCTCGCGAAGGCTGTCCTACGCCGTCCAAGTGCACGCCGACCAGGACCTCGACGCCGTCCGCAACCACTGGGGGACGGCCCTGGGGATCCAGGAGGAGTCGATCAAGCTGCAGCGCAAGTCGAACTCCGGACAGCTCGGAGGCAGGCGCTGGCGGTCCGAGCACGGTGTGCTCTCCATTGCCGTGGGTGACACCTACCTCCGGTCGCGCCTCTCCGCGTGGATCGACCAGGTGCGAGGCGGATGGCTAGCATCGTCGCTCGACGGGGTGTAGCGAAGCCTGGTAACGCGCCTGCCCTGGGAGCAGGAGATCATCGGTTCGAATCCGGTCACCCCGACTCCCGTGGCGGCCTCGCCCTGACACCCCGCGCCCTCTAGCCTTCCGGGCACACGCCCCCGTAGCTCAGCTGGATAGAGCAGCGGCCTTCTAATCCGCAGGTCCCCCGTTCGAATCGGGGCGGGGGTGCTCAGCGAGGGTCCTGCAGACGCCGTGGGGAGTGGCTTGCGCCGCCGTCACCCGGTCAACGCACGACGGTGACGCGCACCTTGACGTCATCTACGGCGAAGTGACCGCCGCGGTTGCACGTGTCGTATGCCTGCGCAGTCATCTGATGATCGGTTGGTACGCCCGTGGCGCGCAGCTTCAACGGAGACCACGAGATCTGGATCTCTTGCACGTCCTCATAGGGGCCGGGTTGGTTGAAGGCCCTCGCTGTTCGGGGCGTCTTGGACCAGGTCGACGCGGAGCCGGCCTTCGTGCCATCCACGAAGAGGTCGACGTACGCGCTCCCGGGGTTCTGGTAGCGCTCCCGCGCCTTGCACTCGTCGTCGGTGGGGAGCGTGAAGCGGACCGTTCCGACGAGGTGGTTGGTGTCTTGAGCGCCCTGCCTCCAGGACGCGCCGTTGAGCGGGTACGGGTACGGCCGCTTCGATCGAACTCGGTCGTCGACGTCGTCGTGAACGGGGCTGCGAGGGCGGTGCGTGCCCTGGTCTCCGCATAGGGCTCGCCGGGCCCTTGAGGGCCCGTCGCTCCACGTTCACCGGGCGCCCCGGCCGGCCCGGCCGGTCCTGTCTCACCTGCGGCACCTTGCGGGCCTGCGGGCCCTGGCTTCCCTGCCGGGACCTGCCCCGCCTTGAAGTCGCGCGCCTGGAGCGACCGATCCTTGATGTCCGCGGACGTCAGGGACCCGTTCCGCACGTTCGCTCCCGTGACGGTGATCGCGGCGTAGCTCGTGCCCCCGAGAGCGGTGAACAAGGCCAAGGACGACACGACGTTGGCGTACGTCAGGCGATCCCGGAGCTCGGACGGCATGGGGGCGATCGTAACCCCGGCACGCGGAGCGCGCGAGGGCCGCTGGTAGCGTCGACGCCGTGCCCGTCCCCACCGCGCCCGTGGCCGCCGGCTCCATGCTCGCGAGCTACCTGACCGCCTCGCGGCTGGGGTCGAGCAGCGGCGCGCTCGTGCTCATGGGCGGCGGGCTCGGGTGGAGCGCCCGGAGCTGGAACGCGGTGCAGGGACCGCGGGTCGCCTCGGCGCTCGCGGGCCTCTACCTCGCCGCGTTCGGGCTCTCCCACCCGCTGGCGAAGCGCATCGGCGCCTGGCCGGCGGTGCTCGCCGCCACCGCGGCGACGGGGCTCGGCGCGCACTTGGCGGCCGACCGCCGCTGAGTGCTGCCTAGTTCTCCCAGGGCGAGAAGGGGACAGCGCGCAACGGCGCGCCGCTCACACCGCGATCGTCAGGTTCGCCACGAAGCCCTTGGCGACGCTCCCGGTGACGGTCGCGAGCTGGTGGATGGCCCGGTCGTCGGCGAACACCATGTCCGACGCGAGGGAGCTCTGCGCGAGGTTGCGCGTGCTCCCGGCGTAGCCGCTGGTCGCGTAGACCCGCTTCGACGGCCGCCCGGGGGAGCGCGATCTGCGAGGTCTTGACGATCGGCCCGCTGGCGACGGCCCGCGCGACGGAGGAGTAGACCTCGAAGTGGATGTGCGGCCAGCGCCCGGAGTAGGCGCGCCGGGTAGATCGTCTTGAACCAGGCCGTGCCGTCGCTCGCCGGTCCGCGCGATGCCGCGCAGGTAGTTCTCCTCCGTGACCCCCTGGGAGTACATGGAGTACCGGCCGGCGCGGTCGCAGTGCCAGAGGTAGACGGCGGCGCCGACCAGCGGCGCGTAGTCCTTCGCGGCCTGCGTGACGGTGAGGTTCACCCGCAGCGGGACGCCCTTGGCCAGCGTCCGGCTGCTGCCGAAGCTGCGGCGGATGTCGTGGCGGACGATGCCCGAGTCGTCCAGGACGTTCGGGCCGTTGGACCCGTCGCCGGGGTACGGGCCGCCCGTCTCGGTCGGGACGAGCCCGGTCGGGGTCGTCCCGAACGCCTGCGAGGCGCCGAGGGCCCCGAGGAGCGTCGCGGCGCCGCCGGCCCCGAAGAGCCGGAGGGCGTCCCGCCGGGTCGCGAGGCGCGCGAGGTCCTCGTGGAGCCCGTCGCCGTGGTCGTGGTGGTGCGTCGTGTCGTCGCTCATGGGCAGCACCTTCGTCGCCGCTGCTGGGAGGACCCTGGGGACGCCCGTCGGATCGCCTGGGAGCCTGCGGGTGGGATGCTGGGGCGGTGCAGCCGCGGGACCCGAGCCGGGGAGGACCGGGAACGTGACGCGGGCGGGGCGTACGGCCCTCACCCTGCTCGGGACGCTCTTCGCCGTCCTCGGCCTCCTGGCCGGCTACGTGAAGCTCGAGCTGGCCGAGCCCGAGCCGTTCGCCGAGCGTGGGGTCGCGGCGCTGCAGTCCGACGCGGTGCGAGCGGCCATCGCCGAGCAGGTCGCGGTGCAGCTGCTCGAGCGCCGCTCGCCCGACCTCGTCGCCACCCGGCCCCTGGTCCTCACCGCGGTCGAGGCGGTCCTCGAGACCCCGAGCTTCGAGCGCGTCCTGCGCCGCGCGCTCGTGACCACCCACCAGGTGCTCGTGCGCGGCGACAGCGACGTCACCGTCGAGCTCGGACAGCTGCGCGAGGTGCTGCTCCCGGCCCTGCGCAGCGCATCGCCCGCCCTCGCCGAGCAGGTCCCGGGGGACCTCCGGGCGCAGATCGCCGACGTCCGCGCCTCCGACCTCGCCACGACGACCGTGCGCACCGCGCGGAGCGCGAGCGTCGCGGCGCTGCCCCTGCTGCTGCTGGCCCTGGGCTGCTTCACCGCGCTGGTCGCCCTCGCGGCCGACCGGCGCCGCGCGCTGGGGCAGGCGGGCCTGGCACTCGCGGTCGGCGCCGCGGCGGGCGTCGTCGCGGTGGTCGTGCTCCGGGCGCAGGTCGTGGCCCACGCGCAGGCCGTCGGTGCGCTGGGCCGGGACGAGGTGCGCGCCGCCGCGGGCGCGGCGTTCGACGCGTTCGCCGCCGACCTGCAGCGGCTCTTCGTCGTCGTCGGGACCGGCGGCCTCGCGCTCTGGGCGGGTGCCCTGCTGGCCGAGGCGCGGATCGACCGGCGGGCGGCGCTCGCGCGGGTCGGCGACGTCGTCGCGGGCGGGCGCCTGCCCTGGCCGGCGCGGCTCGCGCGTGGGCTGGCCGTCGCGGCGCTGGGAGCACTCGTGCTCCTGCGCGAGGACCCCGTGTTCGGCGTGGCGATCGGGGTGCTCGGCGGCGGGCTCGTGCTACTCGGCCTCACGGAGGCCGTGGCCGTCGCCCGCCGTGGACGGCTCCCGGCCACGTCACCGGCCCTCGGACGAGGCGGTCGGTGGGGGCTCTTGGCGGCCGGCGTGGTCCTCGCAGGAGTGATCGCCGCCGTGCTGCTGACGCGCGGCGGCACCCCCGCACCGCTGGAGGCCGAGGAGATCCGCGCGTGCAACGGCCTGCCGGAGCTCTGCGACCGGCGCCTGGACCAGGTGGTCCTCCCGGGCACCCACAACGCCATGTCGGCCGCGGACCGCCCGGGGTGGCTCTTCGCGAACCAGACCCGGCCCGTGCCCCGGCAGCTCGAGGACGGCATCCGGCTCCTGCTGCTCGACCCGCACTACGGCGTCGTCGATCGCGAGGGCCGCGTCCGGACGGACCTCGAGGCGGAGGGCACGACCCGCAACCGCGCGGCCGCGCAGCTCGGCGCGGACGCCGTGCGGGCGGCCGAGCGCCTCTCGGGCCGCCTCGGGCTCGTGCCCGCGAGGGGCGAGCGCCGGATCTTCCTCTGCCACACGCTGTGCGAGCTCGGGGCGACGGGGCTCGGGGGAACCCTGCGGGAGATCCGCGGCTTCCTCGAGCAGCATCGCGCGGAGGTCCTCGTGCTCGACCTCGAGTCGAGCGTGCGCCCGGCCGAGCTCGAGGAGGCCTTCGCCGACGCGGACCTCGAGGACTACCTCGCGGTGCTCCCGCGCCGCGGCCCGCTGCCGACCCTCCGGCGCCTCATCGAGACGGGCCGTCGCCTCGTCGTCCTCGACGAACGCGACGGCGGGACCGCCCCGTGGTACCAGCCCGGGGCGCTCTTCGTGCAGAGCACGAACATCGACGCGTTCACGGAGGACCGCACCTCCTGCGCTCCGGGCAGCGGCGGCCCGGACAGCCCCCTGCTGCAGCTGAACCACTGGGTCGACCGCTTCCCGCCCCCGGCCACGGCGGCTGCCGCGGCCAACCGCCGCTCGGTGCTGCTGCGTCGCGTCAGCGCCTGCCGCGAGCGCCTCGGGCGCGCGCCGAACCTCATCGCCGTCGACTTCTACGAGCGCGGCGACGTCGTCGCGGTGGCCCGGGAGCTCAACCGCGCGGGCCCGCTCGCGCGCGGGAGCCGCTGAGCCCTACTGTCCGCCGGGTGAGCCCGCCCGCCCCACGAGACGCAGCGCCGGGGCTCGGCCTCGCGCTCGCGGTCGTCTCCGCGACGGCGTTCGGCCTCTCGGGCGCGCTGGCCCGCGGGCTGCTCGACCAGGGTTGGAGCCCGGGAGCCGTGGTGCTCGCGCGCATCGCCATCGGCGCCGCGGTGGTCCTGCCCCTCGCGGTCCTCGCGCTCCGCGGCCGGTGGGTGGAGCTGCGCCGCAACTGGCGCCTGGTCCTGCTCTACGGCGCCGCGCCCATCGCCCTCGCGCAGTTCGCGTACTTCTCCGCGGTGGCGCGGATGGACGTCGGCCCCGCGCTGCTCATCGAGTACACGGCGCCGGCCGCCGTCGTCGCCTGGCTCTGGCTGCGGCGCGGGGAGCGCCCGAGCGGCCTGACGCTCGCGGGCGCCGGGCTGGCCGCGGTGGGGCTCGTGCTCGTCCTCGACCTCCTCTCGGGTGCGGACCTCGCGGTCGGCGGCGTCCTCTGGGCGCTGCTCGCGATGGTCGGCGCGGCCTCCTACTTCCTGCTCTCCGCGGACACGAGCACGGGGCTGCCGCCGCTCGCGCTGGCGGGCGGCGGCCTCGTCGTGGGCGCCGCGGGCCTCGGGCTGCTCGGCCTGGTCGGGGTGCTCGACATGCGCGCCACCACCGTCGATCCGCAGTACGCCGGGACCACGCTGCCCTGGTGGCTGGCGCTCCTCGGCCTCGGGGTGGTCACCGCCGGCGTGGCCTACTGCGCGGGGATCTTCGGCGTGCGCCTGCTCGGCTCGCGGCTGGCCTCCTTCGTCGCCCTGCTGGAGGTCGTCGCCGGGGTGACCTTCGCCTGGCTCCTGCTCGACCAGCTCCCGGGCCCCCTGCAGCTCGCGGGCGGCGGGCTGGTCGTGGCCGGCGTCGTGGTGGTGAAGCTCGGGGAGCGCTCGGGGCGGGTGGCCGGCGCCGCGGGGGAGGCCGCGCAGGTCGACGCGCTCGAGGCCGTGGCCGGCCAGCCCGCCTGAGCGCCTCCGGCGCCGGTACGGTCGCCGGATGGGCGACCTGAAGCTGGGCCTGAACACGGGCTACTGGGCCGGCGGCCCGCCCCACGGGGTGACGGAGGCGATCGCCGAGGCCGACCGCCTCGGCCTGCACTCCATCTGGACCGCCGAGGCCTACGGCTCCGACGCCCTCACGCCGCTCGCCTGGTGGGGCGCGCGGACGGAACGGGTGCAGCTCGGGACCGCCCTGCTGCAGATGAGCGCGCGCACCCCGGCGGCGACCGCCATGGCCGCGATGACCCTGGACCACCTCTCGGGCGGCCGCTTCATCTGCGGGATCGGCGTCTCCGGGCCCCAGGTCGTCGAGGGCTGGTACGGCCAGCCGTTCTCCAAGCCGCTCGCGCGGACCCGCGAGTACATCGCGATCCTGCGCGACGTCTGGGCCCGGCAGGGCCCGGTGACCGCCGAGGGGCCGCAGCTCCCGCTGCCCTACCCGGGTGGGGAAGGCCGACCGGAGCCGACGGGGCTCGGCAAGCCGCTCAAGAGCTCCATCCACCCCGTGCGCGCGGACATCCCGATCTACCTCGGGGCGGAGGGGCCGAAGAACATCGCGCTCTGCGCGGAGCTCTGCGACGGCTGGCTCGGCCTCTTCTACTCCCCGAGCCACGAGGCGTTCTACCGCGAGGCGCTCGCGGAGGGCTTCGCCCGGCCCGGCGCGCGCCGCACCCGAGAGGACTTCGAGGTCGTCGCGACCGTGCCGCTGATCGTCTCGGACGACGTCGAGGCGGCGGCCGACCTCCTGCGCCCCATGTACGCGCTCTACTTCGGCGGCATGGGGGCCAAGGGGACGAACTTCCACGCGAACGTCGCGATCCGCATGGGCTACGAGGCCGAGGTCGACACGATCGCCGACCACTTCCTCAACGGCCGCAAGGCCGAGGCCGCCGCGGCGGTCCCGACGCGGCTCGTCGAGCAGCTCGCGCTCATCGGCCCGCGCGACAAGGTCCGCCACGACCTCGAGGCGTGGCGGGACTCCCAGGTCACGACCATCCTGGTCGGCGGGGACGCCGCGCTCGTCCGCGAGGCGGCCGAGCTCGTGCTCGGCTGAGCGCCGGTAGCCTCGCGCCCATGCCCGCGCTCCCCTCCTTCTCCCTCGACGGCAAGGTCGCCGTCGTCACCGGCGCCTCCTCCGGCCTCGGCGTCCACTTCGCCCAGGCCTTCGCGGAGGCGGGCGCCGACGTGGTCGTCTGCGCGCGCCGCGTCGACCGCCTCGAGGAGACCAAGGCGCAGGTCGAGGCGCTCGGCCGCCGCTGCCTGGCCGTCCGCTGCGACGTCACGAGCCCCGAGGACTGCACGGCGGTCGTCGAGCAGGCCGTCGCGGAGCTCGGGAAGGTCGACGCCCTGGTCAACAACGCCGGCATCGGCACGGCGTACCCCGCGACGCGCGAGACCCCGGAGCAGTTCCGCCAGGTCATCGACATCAACCTCATGGGCTCGTACTGGATGGCGCAGGCCTGCGGCCGCGTCATGGAGCCCGGCTCGAGCATCGTCAACGTCGGCTCCGTCCTCGGCTCGACCACCGCCGGGCTGCCCCAGGCCGCCTACAGCGCCTCGAAGGCCGCGATCATCGGCCTCACCCGCGACCTCGCGCAGCAGTGGGCCAGCCGCAAGGGCATCCGGGTCAACGCGCTGGCCCCGGGCTTCTTCCCGAGCGAGATGACGGAGGAGTACCCCGACGGCTACCTCGACCTCATGATGCACCGCGTCCCGATCAAGCGGGTCGGGCGCGGGGAGGAGCTCGCCGCCGCGGGCGTCTTCCTGGCCAGCGACGCCGCCTCCTACATCACGGGCGCGCTGCTCCCCGTCGACGGCGGCCTGCTGACGAGCTGACTCAGCGCCGCAGGGGCGGCCGCTTGCCGCCCCGCGCCCGCAGGCGCCCGACGTTCCCGGCCGCGTCGCGCGCCCGGACCGCGTAGTAGAGGCGGCGGGTCGAGGCCGCGCGGACGACGAGGCGCTCGGCGCTCCCGGCTGCGCCCGGCTTGCCGGGCAGGCGCGAGCGGACGACGCCGCGCCAGTGCCCGTCGCGGATCGGCCTCCGCGAGCGCAGCAGCTCGTAGGAGGCCGCGGTCCCCGTGGTCCAGTCGTCGCCGGGGGCGCGGAAGCGCAGCACGACGGTGCGTCCGGACCGGCGTGCCGAGAGTCCCCGGACCCCCGCGGGCGGGCGGGTGTCCTGCCCGAGCAGGCCCGTGCTGCGGTCGTTCGCGTGCCAGTGCCAGGCCTGGTCGTTCGCCGTCGCCTTGCCCGGGGTCCGCCATGCCCGCAGCCCGCCCTCGCGCAGCCCGGCCACGACCTCGACCTCGCCGTCCCCGTCGAGGTCCCCGACCGCCGGGGTCCACAAGGACCAGCCGCCGGACCACTTGGGCCACCCCGGCACGGGCTTGCCGGTCACGCCGTCGACCCCGTGCAGCGCCGCGGTGTCCGTGGCCAGGAGCGATGTCCGCCTTCCCGTCCCCCGAGACGTCCGCGAGCGCAGGGCGCGGAGATGAAGGCCAGCCCCTGCAGCGGCTGGGTGAAGCCCGAGTCCCCCGTGCCGTCCGCCGGGTTCCACTTCGTCAGCGCGGAGCGCACGCGCTGGCCGAGTCCCGGGGTGGTCGCGACCGCGGTCCCCACGTCGAGCAGCCCGGAGCCGCCCTGCACGGCGGAGACCACGTCCGAGCCCCCGACGCGCCCGACCGAGGGGCTGGCGGAGAAGTGCACGACGGGGGTCGCCGGGTTCACGGCGCTCTCGGCCGGCAGGGTCGCGGGGACCTCGGCGGTCATCCGGCCCGTGCGCAGGTCGATGGTCGTCGAGGTCGACAGGCCCGCGTTGGCGACGAGCTTCGGGCTCCCGTCGGGCGCGAGGTACGCCGCCGGGGTCTGGACGCCCTCCGTGATGAAGTCCTGGGCGGAGCCGTAGCCCTGCAGCGCGGCCATGGGGCTCACGGGGTACCCCGGCAGCAGGGCGCCGCCCGGCCGCCGCTCGCCCTTGGACGAGTAGGCCATGACGAAGCCGTAGACCGGCGCGCCCTCCTCCCCGAAGGCGGTGTCCGTGAGGGCCGCGACCACCTCGGGGCGCCGGTCGCCGTCGATGTCGACGAGGGTCGGGGTCGAGGCGAGCTTCGCGTCGCGCGCGTAGGTCACGGTGCCCGACGGGCGCTGCGCGCGCTCGGGCACCGCGGTGCTCACGGGCCAGCCCGGGAGCGGGCGGCCCGTCGGGCCCCAGGCGTGGAGCTTCCCGTCCCAGCCGCCCGCGACGATGTCCAGGCGGCCGTCCCCGTCGAGGTCGCCGAGCGCGGCACCGCCGAAGTTCCCCGTGGAGGCGTTGCGGACGTAGGGGGTGTCCGGGACGGGCACGGCCTGCCGCGCCACGGACTGGTCGGCGACGATCGGGAAGCCCGGGCGCCGGCGGCCCGCGGCGTTCCAGACGTAGGTCGTCCCGTCGAGGCCCATGACCACGACGTCCATCCCGCCGTCCCCGTCGAGGTCGCCGACCGCGGGCGGGCTCGCGACGGGCTCGCGCGGCAGGTCGACCCGCCCGGAGCGCCAGCCCTCCGAGCGCAGGTAGTTCCCCGGGCGCCCGGGGGCGAGCCCGCGCGCGCGGGCGGTGCGCTGCGGCCAGCCGGCCGCTTCCTTGCCGTCGGGCCGGAACGCGTGCACGACCCCCTCGGAGGTCGCGACGATCGTGTCGAGCTCCCCGCGGCCCTCGAGGTCGGCGAGCGCGGGGGACGCGTCGACGGAGGCGCCGAGGTCCTTGTGCAGCGCGGGGACCTCCGTCGGGTCGTGGCGGACGTAGGCGACCCGCCGGTCCTCGCCGACACGGCCGGCGTCGTCGGTCACGCGCACCCGGATGGTCAGGTCGTAGCGCTCGATGGAGAGGCGGTCGGCGGTCGGCGCCTCGTAGGCGCCGTCCCACGCCTGCCGCGGGATCGTCGAGAGGTCGACCCGCCCCGTGATCGTCGCCGGAGTCGTGCCCTCGCCCGAGCGGACGGGCCGGAACTCGTCGTCCCGGGGCTGCGGCCCGCTCGCCGCCTCGATCGTCCAGCGGTAGTGGCCCGTCCGGGCGGCGCCGACCCGCGCCGCGACGTCGAGGTAGCGCTGACGGGTCGGGTCCACCGCCTGGTACCAGTCCGGGCTGCGCACGTCGGACTCCGGCGGGATGCGGCCCGCGTGGACCGCTTCCATCGCCGCGTGCACGTCGGGGCGGCCGTAGCCGTACTGGAGGTTCCAGCTCGACCCCTCGGCGCCCGGGAAGCAGCCCGCGCAGGGTGCCCGGGTGATGGGGGAGGCCGTCGCCCGGACGACCTGGCGGACCTCGTCGGCGCTGAGGGGCCCGCGGATCTCGCCGGCCGCCGCGGCGTCCATCCCGGCCGAGGCGACGAGCGCGGCCACCCCGCCGGTGATCGGGACGCTCTGGGAGGTCGAGCCGTTCGAGCTGGCGACGGAGAAGAGCGCGTGGGCGCCGTAGGAGGTGACGGAGGAGCGGGAGCGGAACGTCGTGGTCGCCGCGTCGTTCGGGCCCGACACGCTCATGCGGTTCGTCTGCTGGGAGACGACGCCGTTGCCGGGCCAGACCCGGGCGAGGCGCATGCCCTCCGTGTGGTCGGAGGACTCGAAGTCGTTCGAGGCCCAGACGACGACCGCGCCCTTGTCGTGGGCGTAGTCGACGGCCTGCTGCATCGACGGGCTCTGGCCCAGCGCGGCCACGACGAGCACGAGCACGCGGGCACCCTGGTCGACGGCGTAGACGATCCCCTCGGCGATCCGGTCGGGCCGGTCGATCGCCTCGTCGCCGAGCTTCACCGTCAGCAGCCGGCAGCGCGGGCACATGCCCGCGCCGAAGAGCCCGTTGTCCGTCTCCGCCGCGAGCACCCGCTGCTCGCCGTTGGCGTGGGAGTACACGGACTGGTCGATCTGGGGGTCGTTCGTGTCCCGGTGGAAGTTCCAGCCCGAGATGTCGTCCACGTAGCCGTCGGCGTCGTCGTCCTTGCCGTCGGAGAAGGAGACGATGAGGTCCTCGGGGGTGATGCCGCCCGCCTGCGGATGCAGGAGGGGCCGCTTGACCCGCGGGTCCTGCGCCCAGTCGTCGACGGTCACCCGTCCGTCCCCGTCGAGGTCGTCCGTGCCCCGGGTGGCGCCCTTCGCGTCCTGCGGCATGGGGAGCTCGCCCACGTCGAGCGCGGCCTGGCGCCGCAGGTCCGCGGCGTCGGCGCGCCGCCAGTTGATCCCGCCCTCCATGTAGGCGACGGTGAGGCCGGGGTTGCCCCGCCCGAAGTCGCGCCAGGCGCGGTTGACGGACATGCCCGCGGCACCCTGCGGATCCGTGGCGATCGGCGCGCTCTGCGGGATGCAGTCGTAGAGGTACCACTGCTCGACGTTGTAGGTCCCGGGCGTCCCGCGCTCGCTCGGGGCGAAGAGCGGGTCGTTCGGCCCGTCGATCCCGGGGGTGCAGGTCGCCGCGGTGGCCGGGGCGGCGGCGGCCAGGCCGCAGCCGACGACGAGCAGGAGGGGGAGCAGGGAGCGGCGGAGCACGGCCGCACCCTCTCACGGGACGCGGCGGCGCGCGGGCGCCGCGACACGGGTCCCGGACGTCGCGCGCGCGGATCGGCGAGCATCGGCCCATGGAGTCCGAGGCCTTCGACGTCCACCTCCCGAGCGGTCGCGTCCACGTGGAGCGCAGCGGTCCGTCGGAGCCGGCCGGGACCGCGATCTGCGTCCATGGGCTCACGGCGAACGTCCGCTCCTTCGACGGGCTCCGCGAGGAGCTCGCGGCGGCCGGGATCGGCGTGGTCGCCCTCGACCTCCGCGGGCGCGGGCACAGCGAGGCGACGGCGCCGGGGAGCTACGGCCTCGAAGCGCACGCCGCGGATGTCATCGCGCTGGCCGACCACCTCGGGCTCGAGCACTGGCACCACGTGGGCTGGTCCATGGGGGCGCTCGTCGGCCTCGGCTGCGCGCAGGCCGCGGGCTCCCGCATCGCCAGCATGACGCTCGTCGACGCGGTCGGGGGGATGGACCCCGCCGCACTCGAGGCGGTCAGGGCGGGAACGGCACGCCTCGACGCGGTGGTCCCCGACGTGCCGAGCTACCTCGAGGCGGTCCGGGCCGCGGGCGTGTTCGAGCCCTGGGACCCGTTCTGGGAGCGGTACTTCGCCTGGGAGCTCGGGCAGCGCGCCGACGGGACGTGGTCGGCGACCACGAGCCGCGCCGCCTGCCTCGAGGACCTCGAGGGTGCCGAGCGCGACTTCACGACCCTCTGGCCGCACCTGACGATGCCGACGCTCCTGGTCTGGGCGTCCGTCCCGATCAACGGCGGCCTGATCGTCCCGGTCGCGATGCGCGAGCGGCTGCTGGCGGAGGTGCCCGGATCGCGGGTGCAGGAGGTCGCGCGCAACCACTACGGGGTCATGACCGACGGGTCGGCGCGCGCGGCGATCGCCACGCACGTGGCCGCGGCGACGCAGGGCGGCTAGGAGCCGGGCTCGGGCTCGAGCGCGTGGTCGGCCGCCATGGTGCAGACCGCGACGACCAGCGCGGCGACGAGCACCCAGGTCAGCAGCACGAGGGGGAGCACGAGCGCCATTGGTGGAGCATCTTCACCGGTTGACGTCCTGTCAAACACCTCCGTGGACCCACGTCGCCCACGGGCCTGCCGTCGGGGCAGACCCGGGGCGCACCCGGCGGGCTAGCTCGCCGCGGGGGCGGGGACGATGCGGATGTACGGACGGGGCTCCTGCCAGCCGTCCGGGTAGCGCTCCTTCGCCTGCTCGTTGGAGACGGAGCCGGCGATGATGACGTCCTCGCCGGGCTGCCACTGCGCCGGGGTGGCGACCTGGTGGCCGGCCGTGAGCTGGAGGGAGTCGATGACCCGCAGGACCTCGTCGAAGTTGCGCCCCGTGGTCATGGGGTAGATGAGGACGAGCTTGATCGTCTTGTCCGGCCCGATCACGAAGACGTTGCGCAGCGTCGCGTTCTGGGCGGGCGTGCGGTCCGTGGGGCTGCCGGCCACGTCGGCCGGGAGCATCCCGTAGGCCTTGGCGACCGCGAAGTCCGTGTCGGCGATGAGCGGGAAGTTCAGGGTGCTGCCCGAGATCTCCTTGATGTCCTCGACCCACTTCTCGTGGTTGTCGGTCGGGTCGACGGAGAGGCCGATGATCTTCACGCCGCGCTTGTCGAACTCGGGCTTGATGGAGGCCATGTAGCCGAGCTCCGTGCTGCACACGGGGGTGAAGTCGCGGGGGTGGCTGAAGATGACCGCCCAGCTGTCGCCGATCCAGTCGTGGAACGTGATGCGGCCTTCGGTGGTCTCGGCCTCGAAGTCCGGGGCGGTGTCGCCGATGGTGAGCGCCATGGGGTCCTCCAGTTCTCGTGGTGGTGGGCGGCAAAGGGGGCAAAGCCGACCGGGTTTCACCTGATGGTAGTCCATGCCGGTCGATCAGGGTTGTTGCGCGCACAACTACTTGGTAGCCTGCGGCCATGGAGCTCGGACTCGCCACCTTCGCCGACCTCGCCGCCGGCAGCACCCCGGAGCAGCGGATGCGCGAGCTGCTCGAGGAGGCGGTGCTCGCCGACGAGCTCGGCCTCGACGTCTTCGCGATCGGGGAGCACCACCGGCCCGACTTCGTCGTCTCCTCGCCGCAGATCGCCCTGGCCGCGGCGGCGGTCAAGACGGAGCGCATCCGGCTCTCGAGCGCCGTGACGGTCCTGAGCTCCGCGGACCCCGTCCGGACCTTCCAGGACTTCGCCCAGGTCGACCTGCTCTCGGGCGGCCGTGCGGAGATCATGGCCGGGCGCGGCTCGTTCATCGAGTCCTTCCCGCTCTTCGGCCTCGACCTCGACGACTACGACGAGCTCTACGCGGAGCACCTCGACCTGCTGCTGCGGCTCCGCGACGAGACCTACGTCACGTGGTCGGGCAAGCACCGCGCGCCCCTGCGGCACGCGGGCGTCTTCCCGCGGCCCGTCCAGGAGCAGCTGCCCGTCTGGGTCGCCGTCGGCGGCTCGCCGCAGAGCGTCGTCCGCGCCGGCACGCTCGGCCTCCCGCTGACCCTCGCGATCATCGGCGGGCAGCCCGAGCGCTTCGTCCCGCTCGTCGACCTCTACCGCGACGCGCTGGCCCACGCGGGTCACGCGCCCGAGGTGGGCCGGGTCGCGATCAACACCCACGGCTTCGTGGGGGAGTCCAGCCACGCCGCGGACGCCGCCTTCGCCGCGCCCTACCTGCAGATGATGAACCGCATCGGGCAGGAGCGCGGGTGGCCGCCGTCCGGTCGACCTGAGTACGAAGCGCTGCGCTCCCCGCGCGGCGCGGTCGCCGCCGGCTCCGTCGAGCAGGTGACGGAGAAGCTGCTCATGGAGCACGAGCTCTTCGGGCACGACCGCTTCGTCATGCAGATGAGCGTCGGCGCCGTGAAGCACGCCGACGTCCTGCGCAGCATGGAGCGCTTCGGCACGGAGGTCGCCCCGGCGGTCCGCGCCGAGGTCGCCCGCCGCACCGCCCCCGCGCCGGTCTAGGAGCCCGTCACCAGCGTCGCTCCGAGCCCCCGCAGCACGGGCGCCAGGGGGGTGAAGCACATGCGGCTGCTGCGGCCGGCGATGAGCTCCGTGAGCCCGAGCGCGCGCACCGTCCCGTCCGCCCGGGGCGCGGTGTAGACGGGGCCGCCGCTGTCGCCCTCGGCGGCGCGGACGGTCGTGCAGCGCACGACGACGTCGCTCGAGAGCAGGAGGTAGCGCTCGAGGAAGCGCGCGGAGCGGCCGAGGAGCGTGCCGCAGCGGTCCGGGCCGCTCGTGCGGCCCGTGATGCAGACCTTCCTCCCGCCCGTGAGCTGCGCGGTCCCGGCGACGATCCACGGCGGGCGTGCGATCCCGCGGTCCACGACCGCGGGCACGGAGCGCGTCGAGCCCTCCGGGATCGGGAGGACGAGGGCATCGAGCGGCGCGGTGCGCTGGAGCACCCGCTGCACGCGCCCGAGGACGATGCCGGGGCTCGGCGGCCGGCGCAGCGCGGCGTTGCGGCGCTCCGTCGTGCCGTCGGAGTGCAGCCCGGCGCAGTGCGCGGCACTGAGCCCGCCGAGCCGGCCGCCCGCGAGGCGGACCGTGAAGGCCGAGGTGCAGAACGCGGCGCGGTCCGGGATGGGCTGGCCGCCGACGATCCTCCCGCGGGCGAAGACGAGCTCGCGACCGGCCGCGAAGGCGTCGAGGTCGGGCGCGGTCCCGTCCCGCCGGATGCGGAGGACCTGCGTTCCCCGGAGGGCGACGAGGTCGAAGGCGGAGCCCGAGGTGGGGAGGGCGCGGTAGGGCGTCCAACCCGCCTCGCGCAGCGCCGCGGGCGCCTGGGCGGCCGGGGCGGCGGCGGCCGCGGTGGCGGCGGCCACGACGGCGCTGCAGCGCACCCGCGCCGCGTCGACGAGGTCCGCGCCCGGGACGTCCGGGCAGCGGGTGTAGGAGTCGGCGGCGGCGGAGGGTGCGGCCGCGGCGGCCGCGAGGAGCAGGAACGCGGCGAGGCGCGCGGAGCGGTGCTTCATGCGCACATGATGGCTCGCCTTCCTGAGCGCTCCCTCAGGGTCGGTGGGCCGGCTCAGCGCGTGCCGAGCGAGGTGGTGACCGCCCGGGCCGGCGGGGCGGTCGGCGTCCCCGAGCGCCCGGCGGTGTCCGACGGGCCGTGGCGCCGGTCGTCCTCCTTGGCCAGGGGGTCGACGTAGAGCGCGCGCACGAGGATGAGGAAGGCGGAGATGAGCGGGACCGCCACGAGCAGGCCGACGAAGCCGATGACCCGTCCGACGACCACGACGCCCACGACGATGACCGCGGGGTGCAGGGAGACCTGCCGGCTCATGACCACGGGGATGATCACGTTGCCCTCGACCTGCTGGACGAGGAGGTAGATCCCGAAGACCACGGCCGCCTTGCCCGGGGAGTCGGCGAGGGCGAAGAGCACCGGGGGGATCCCGCCCGCGACCGCGCCGAAGTACGGGACCACGACGAACAGCGCACCGGTGACGGCGAAGACCAGCGCGAAGTCCAGGCCCACGAGCCTGAGCCCGAGGTAGAGCAGGACGCCCGTGACGAGCATGTCGATGCCCGACCCCGCGCAGCCAGCCCATCCAGGCCGTGCGGACCTCGTGGAGCACCCGCTCGACGTCGGGACGGCGGCGCTGGGGGAAGAGCGAGAGGAGGCCGTCGATCAGCGGGCGGGGGCGCAGCGCGGAGTAGAAGGCCGTGAGGAGGATCACCACGACGGTCCCGAGCAGGCCGGCGACGCCGAGGCCCACCTGCGCGGCGGGGCCGATGAGCCGGACGGGCTTGTCGGCGTAGCCCTGCACGTACTCCTGGATGCGGCTGGCCGACCTCGCTCTCCTGCGCGCCCGTGACGTCCGAGATCCGCGCGCTGACCGTCGTGAAGGTCCCGGGGATCGCGTCGATGAAGCGCTGGCCCTGCTCGACGAAGGCCGGGATGACGAGGGCGAGGACGCCGGCCAGCGCGGCCAGGCCGGCCAGCAGCGCGAGCAGCGCACCGAGCGCCCGGGGCAGGCCGCGGCGCTCGAACGCGTCGGCCGCGAGGGAGAGCGGGATGGCGATGATCCCCGTGATCACGAGGGTCACCAGGAGCGTGATCAGCTCGTGGAAGGCGAGGTAGGCCACGCCGAGCGCGGCCGCCAGGAGCACCGCGCGGACGGGCTCGGAAGCACGGCGCACCCGGCTCGGCTACCCGCCGTTCGCGCGCCGCAACCGCCGGCGGACGAGCGTTGCGGCGGCCGGCGTGGGCGGGCGCGGCCTCAGCCCGCGAGGGCCTGCGGGGCCGGGCGCTCTGCCGTCGGCGCGTCGCCGATCAGCAGCAGGCGGCCGCCCTCGCGGGTGATCTGCCCTTGGCGCTCGAGCTGCTGGAGGCTCAGGGTGACGGAGGGGCGCTGCGCGGCCACGAGGTCCGCGAGCAGCTCGTGGGTCAGGCGCAGGGGCAGCGAGACGCCGTGGGGGGTGACGCGCCCCCAGCGGTCCGCGAGCTGCCACAGCAGGTGCAGCAGGCGTGCGTCCACGCGCGGGTGGTGGGCGATCGCCATGTGGACGAGGACGTGCCGGGCACGGTCGACCGCCCGGCCGATGAGCTCCCCGGCGATCTCGGGGTACGGCGCCAGGCGCATGAGGAAGCGCTGGTCGAGGACCGCGATGCGCAGGGGCTCGATGACCCGCCAGGAGGTCTGGAAGATCGACTCGGCGCTCGCGCCGTCGACGTTCGCGGGGCGCAGGAGGTCCCCCGGCCCGAGCAGCTCGGCCCCGGACCGGCGCTGGGTGCCGACACGGCGGGCGAGCACGCCGTCGAGGACGAGCAGGCCGATGCCCCCGCGGAGGCTCGGGGCGTGGCCGTCCGGGTCCCAGCGGCCCCCGGGGACGTTGAAGGCGGCGGCGCGCAGGTCGCGGGTCGCGGTCGCGAGGCGGGACCCGTCGAGGTCGGCCGCGAGGTCGGGATCTTCGTCGAGGACGGCAACAATTTCCGGCGTCACGAAGTTCGGCTACCCGCGGGTCAGGGGGTCCAATCTCGCAGGGGGGCCGCCGGGCACGGTGCTCGCTACACTCCGCGCCGCGCGGTGGGCGTAGCTCAGTTGGTAGAGCTCTCGGTTGTGGTCCGAGTGGTCGCGGGTTCGAGTCCCGTCGCTCACCCCTCGCAGGTGCCGACAGGTGGGGCCTGTCGCTCTAGCGCCGGGTCGGCGCCCCGCTCAGCGCTGCTCGACCAGCGTGATGAGCGAGCCGTCCGGGTCGGTCAGCGTCGTGACCCGCGCGACGACCGAGCCCTCGTCAGGCTCCCCCGGCACCAGCCCTCGGGCCCGGAGCGCCGCGACTTCCGCCAGGAGGTCATCGACGACCACCGTGAGGAGCGCGCCGCCCGCGCGCCCCGTGTCGTGCACCACCTGCAGGGTGCCGCCGCCGGCCACCTCCCACTGCGCGAGCCCGGGCATCGGAGTGCTGTCGGGCGCACGGCCCAGCAGCAGCCCGTACCAAGCGGTGCCCGCGTCGTGATCGGCGACGGGAACAGCGGCCAGGATGTCGGTGACAGGCATGGGTCCTCCTCGGTCGGCGAATCCCACCCCTACCCGTCGGACGCGGCCAGGACGCGGAGGAGACCGAGCCCACCTGGGTCCGGGTGGTCGTGGGTTCGAGTCCCGTCGTTCTCCCCTCGCAGGCCGGCGCTCGGAACCGCCGTCGCTGGCGGTGTGCTCCCGAAGCCCTGCATGAGAGGCATCGGAGCGCACACCGGCGTGCGCAGCCCGGTGCCGGGTCGCACGCGGGTCGGCGTGAGGAGTTCGTGAGGGGTCCCTTCCCCGGGCGGCGCTGATGGTCGAGGTTCAGGACCCGCTCGAACCGAGCCCCACCCCCGAACGGAAGACCACCAGCCATGTCCGCACGCCGCATGTCCACCACCGTCGCCGCCCTGGCGCTGAGCGCCGCGCTCCTGCCCGCCGCCGCCACGCAGGCCAGCCACCCGGCGGGCGAGGGCGGCACGTCCTTGCCCGGGGTCGACATGGAGCGGCTCGTCCTCGCCGCGCAGCTCGACCCGGCCCGACCGGGCAACGAGGGGACCGCCGGCAGCCGCGCCTCGGTCCATCGCGTGGAGCAGGCGCTGGCGGCCAAGGGCCTGCTTGCCCGCACCTACGTCGACGGGAGCTTCGGCTCCAAGACGCGCGAGGCCTACTCCGCCTGGCAGGGCCGCCTGGGCTACTCGGGCGGGGCCGCGAACGGGCTCCCGGGCGCGACGTCGCTCAAGCGCCTCGGCGCGGGCCGCTTCAGCGTCCAGCGCGCGATCGCGCCCGGCGGGCGCGTCCAGGTCAGCGGCGTGACGATCAACGCGCGGACCAACCGCATGAAGAAGGCGGCCGGCGCGCTCATGCGGACGAAGTTCAACTGCACCATCGACGTCGTCCAGGGCTCCTACAACGCCGGCGGCGTGTCGGCGTCGGCCGGCACCCACGACGGGGGCGGCGCCATGGACATCTCGGTCAAGCGCGGCTGCGGGCTGCAGAAGACCGCGATGGTCGCGGCCCTGCGGCACGTCGGCTTCGCGGCCTGGTACCGCCCGACGCTCCCCGGGACGTGGGAGGAGCACATCCACGCCATCGCGATCTCCGACACGGACCTCTCCTCGGGCGCGGCGGCGCAGGTGGCCGACTACTGGTTCGGCCGCGACGGCCTGGCCGGGCACGGAGCGGACACGGGGCCCCAGGTGCGCAAGACGACCTGGGAGCAGTACCTCCGCACCCGCTAGGCGCAGGACCGGTGGGGCCCCGCTGGACGGCTCGGTGGACGGGCCGGTCGGCGGGGCTGGACGATCGGTCGACGGCAGGGGTCCCGGAGTGCAGCCGAACGTCCACGAGGTCGAAGTCCTTCCCAGCCGGGAGATCCCGGCGCCGGGGATCGCTCCCCGCGCAAGGACCTCGACCTCGGGATGGGCCACATGTTGCGAACCACGCGCTGGCGCGCGCTGCTCGTCTGCGTCTGCACGGCCGTCCCGGCGGCCGCCGTCAGCACCCCCGCCATGGCGGACTGGGCCGCGGACTCCCCCGTCGGGAGCCCGCGCGTCACGACGGCACTGCAGCTGGCCGAGGCCCACTGGGGCGCCGCGCCCTGCAGCGGCGCGACGGGGGTCAGCTGGGGCACGCAGGAGCGCCAGACCAACGCGACGTCGCAGTGGACGAGCATGGGCGACCCCTACACCGCCTGGCGCGAGAACTTCGCCTGCACGATCACCCTGAACGTCGTGGCCGACTGGGACTGGCCCAAGTTCTGCACGGTGGTCATCCACGAGGTCGGTCACCTCGAGGGCCAGCGCCACAGTGCCGACCCGGACGACATCATGGCGCCGTACTACGAGCGCCCCGCGCCGGAGTGCGTGACCACGGCCGATCCGCAGGCTCCGGCGGCTCCCACCGCTTCCCGCACGAGCGTCGCGCCGGTCGCGAAGGCGAAGGTGGCGCTGCGGGCGGCTCCCCGCAAGCGCGCCCGCAAGGCGACCCGCTCCACCAGCCGCCGTGCGCAGGTCCGCCGGGCGCGCGTCCGCGTGCGCTGACGGCGCCACCGTGCGCTGAGCGGCGAGGCCGCCGGCTGACCCCGGGTAGCGTGCCGCGCCATGGCCGCCACCCGCTTCGCAGTCATGGGCGCCGGCGCCATCGGCACGTGGCTGGGCACGGCGCTGGCCGAGGCCGGGGAGGAGGTCGCGCTCGTCGCACGCGGGGCGCACCTCGAGGCGCTGCGGCAGCACGGCGCCCGCATCAAGGACGCGGCGGGTGAGCGCGCCGTCGCGGTCCACGCGGTCGGCGACCCCGCGGAGCTCGGCCCCGTCGACGTGGTGCTCTCGACGGTCAAGGCGCACGACCTCGCCGCCGCCGGGCCGGCGATGGCGCCGCTGCTCGGTCCGTCGACCGTCGTCGTGGCCCTGCAGAACGGCGTCCCGTGGTGGTGGTTCCACGGCGTCGGCGGCGAGCACGACGGGCGGCGCGTCGCGGCGGTCGACCCCGATGGCGCGGTCTCGGCCGCGCTCCCGCCGGCGCGCGCGCTCGGCTCCGTCGTCTACCTCGGGGCCAGCATCGTCGCCCCGGGCGTCGTGGCCACCCGGCCCGAGGCGGGGCTCGTGCTCGGGGAGCCCGACGGCTCGTCCTCGGCGCGCCTGGAGCTCGTCGCCTCGGCGCTGGAGCGGGCGGGCTTCCCCGTGCGCCGCAGCCCCGCCATCCGCATGGAGGTCATGACGAAGCTCATGGGCAACGCCTCCTTCAACCTGCTGGGCGTCCTCACGCGCGCCGGCCTGGGCACGATGGCCGCCGATCCCGGGGCGCGGCCCGTGGTCGCGCGGATCATGCGAGAGGTCGTCGAGATCGCGGCCGCGTTCGGGGCCCGGCCGGAGCTCTCGATCGAGGAGCGCCTCGCCGTCACCGTCCGCCTGGGCGAGCACAAGAGCTCGACCCTCCAGGACCTCGAGGCGGGCAAGCGCCTGGAGCTCGACGCCCTCGGCGCGGCGGTGGTGGAGCTCGCCGACCTCGCGGGAGTCGCGGCGCCCACGCTGCGCGACGTCTACGCGCTCGCGGACCTCCAGGCCCGCACCCTCGGCCTGCGCTGAACCCGCCACCTGGGACCATGGCCGGGTGCCCGACCCCGGCCTCGCCCAGCTCCTCCTCGTGGCCAGCCCCGCGCTCGGCGCCCCCGGGGTGCCGCTCCCCCCCGGGGTCCCCGCCGCGCTCGCGCCCCTCTGGGCCGAGCGCAACGGCTGGGTCGCGTTCTGGTCGGCGCTGCAGGTCCTGCCCCTCGGGCCCGGCGGCGGCGCGCCGGACGTCGCGGCGGTCAACGCGACGCTCGCGGAGGCCCACGGGGAGCTCGCCGCGGGCCACGTCGCCTTCGCCCAGGACCTCTTCGGCGTGCTCTTCACCCACCACGCCGACGGCATCTGCTCGTGGGATCCCGAGACGGGGGAGCACGAGGTGCTCGCGGACGACCTCGACGGCTGGGCGTCCGCCGTCCTCGCGGAGCCCGAGGAGCTCGTCGGCGCGGCGTTCGCGTTCGACTGGCAGGAGCGCCACGGGGCCCTCGAGGCGGACGAGCGCCTCGTCCCGCTGCTGCCCTTCGTCCTCGACGGGGAGTGGGACGACGGGAACCTCGAGCCGCGCCCGGCGCTGAAGGCCCTGCGCGAGCGCGGCGCGCTGGCCCGGGTCATCGCCGCGCTCCCCGACGGCGCCGAGGTGGACTGGCCCCTGCCGGGCACGCGCGTGGACTGACCAGACGCGGCGGGCCTCGCCGGGGTACGGTCGCCCGGATGACCGACGCCAGCCCCCGCATCCCGCGCCGCAAGGGCGCCGACGACTACACGGCAGAGGCCGCCGCCGCCCGCCGCGCCTTCGCCCAGGAGCAGACGGGCGCCGCGCTCGAGCACGTCGGCTCCTTCTCCACCGACCCGGGCGAGCTCCCGGGCAACGTCGAGAACTTCATGGGGGTCGCCCAGGTCCCGATCGGGCTCGCGGGCCCGCTGCTGGTCGACGGGGAGCACGCCAAGGGGGAGTTCTGGGTCCCGCTGGCGACCGTCGAGGGCACGCTCGTCGCCTCCTACAACCGCGGCATGAAGGTCCTCAAGGCCGCGGGCGGCGTCCGGACCACCATCGTCGACGACGCGATGCAGCGCGCGCCCTCCTTCGTCTTCGCCAGCGCGCGCGAGGGGCGCGACTTCGGGCTCTGGCTCGAGGAGCACCTCACGGAGATCGCCGCCGCCGCGGAGGAGACGACGAGCACGGGCAAGCTGCGCGACGTGGAGCAGTACCCCGCCGGCAAGGTCCGCTACACGCGCTTCAACTACACGACGGGGGACGCGGCGGGCCAGAACATGACGGGCAAGGCGACCCTCGCGGCGTGCCGCTGGATCGTCGCGAACTGCCCCGTCCCGATCGATCGCTGGTACCTCGAGTCGAACTTCGCCACGGACAAGAAGGCCTCCATGGTCAACATGCTCAAGGTCCGCGGGAAGAAGGTCATCGCGGAGGCGACGATCCCCAAGGCGCTCATGCAGGAGCACATGCACGTGGACACCGCGAAGCTCTTCGCGGCCCGCCTGGTCTCCCAGCAGGGCGGCTTCATCGCGGGGGTCAACAACAACGGCTCGCACTCGGCCAACGCCATCACCGCGATGTTCATCGCCACGGGCCAGGACGCGGCGAACGTCGCGGAGTCCAGCGCGGCCTACGCCTACGTGGACCTCACCCCGGAGGGCGACTACTACTACGCGATCACGCTCCCCTCGCTCATCGTCGCGACCTACGGCGGCGGGACGGGCCTGGGCACGCAGCGCGAGTGCCTGGAGATGCTCGGCTGCTACGGGCAAGGCGGGGTGCGCAAGCTCGCGGAGATCGTCGCCGCCACGGTCCTGTGCGGGGAGATCTCCCTCTCCGCGGCGGTCGTCGCGGAGGAGTGGGTCGAGGCCCACGACACCTACGGGCGCAACCGCCCCTGACGCGGGCTACTCGACGAGGGCGCCGGCCTGCGCGGGCGTGGGCGCGAGGGTCCCGGCGCGCCGCAGGGTCTCGAGGAAGGCCTCGACGACCCTCGGGTCGAACTGCGTCCCCGTGTGGCGCCGGAGCTCGTCCACGGCGTCCGGCAGCGGCATGCCCGGCCGGTAGGGGCGATCGCTGACCATCGCCTCGAAGGAGTCGGCGACCGCGAGCACGCGGGCCTCGAGGGGCACCTCGTCCGCGACGAGCCCCGCGGGGTAGCCCCGGCCGTCGGGCCGCTCGTGGTGGGCGAGCACCCAGGCGGAGATGTCGTCCAGGTTCGCCCCGGCGAGGATGCGGGCGCCGAGCTCGGGGTGCTTGCGGACCTCGGCCCACTCCGCGTCCGTGAGCGCGCCGGGCTTCGTGAGGACCCCGTCCGGGACGCCGATCTTGCCCACGTCGTGCAGGAGCCCGGCGAGGCGCACCCGCTCCACCCGGTGGGGCTCGAACGCGAGCTCGCGCGCGATGGCCTCGGCGTAGCGCCCGACGCTCTCGGAGTGGGCGGCGGTGCCCGCGTCACGGAGGTCGAGCGTCTCGGCGAGGACGAGGACGGCCGTGAGCTGCTCGACCGCGGCGGCGTGCGCGGCGGGCTCGCGGAGCGCGGCGGCGACCTCCGCCGAGAAGGAGACGGAGCGGTCGCGCCCCAGGCGCTTGGCCAGGTAGAGGGCCTGGTCGGCGCTGTGCAGCAGGGCGTCCGCGTCCGCGCCGTGCTGCGGGCCGGTCGCCACGCCGATGGAGACGCTCAGGGGCCGGCCGAGCTGGACGACCTCCGCGCGCACCCGGCGACGCAGCCGCTCCGCGACGAGGTAGGCCTCGCGCGCGTCCGTGTCCGGGAGGATGACGGCGAACTCCTCGCCGCCGATGCGCGCCGCGCCGTCGCCCTCGCGCCCGTCCCGCGCGACCAGCGCCGCGAAGTCCTGCAGCGCGCGGTCGCCCTGGCGGTGGCCGAAGGAGTCGTTGACGGCCTTGAAGTGGTCGAGGTCGCAGACCAGCAGCGAGACGGGGCGGTCCACGCGCGCGGCCCGCTCGAGCTCCCGGGCCATGAGCTCCTCGAAGCCCCGGCGGTTGAGCAGCCCCGTCAGCGCGTCGCTGCGGGCGACGTCCTCGAGCCGCGCGACCAGGCGGGCGGTGCGCTCCTGCAGGATGTCGGCGAGGACGCCGACGACGACCATCGTCCCGACGAGCATGAGCCAGCGGCCCGCCGAGCCGCCCGCGCCGTCGGGCAGCGTGAGCAGGACGACGGCGTAGAGCGCGCCGACGAAGGTCATGTGGCCCGCGGCCGCCCGGCGCCCCAGGAAGAAGAACGCGTCGAAGCCGACCCAGATGTACATGAGCGTCAGGGCCGACGAGGCCTCGCCGGTCATCCAGGACGCGCCCGAGATGAGCACCGTGCCGAACCCGAGCACGAGGGAGAGGGCGAGGTCACCGCTCGGGAGGTGCTCCGAGAAGCCCAGGAGGACCCCGCCGGTGATGAGCGCCGCGACGCAGAGGACCACGATGCCGAGCGCGTCGGTCCCGGCCGGGGTGGGGAGGACGAGCGTCCCGAGCGTCAGCAGGCCGCCGGCCAGGAAGAGGACGCCGAGGGCCCGCCAGCGCACGGCCTCGCCCATCCGCTCCACGACGGTGGAGCGGAGGATGCGCAGGGCGCGGACGGGGGTGGGGCGGGAAGGGCGCAAGACGGGGTGGGGACGGCACCCACAGTCATCGGCCGGGGGGCGGGTCAGCTGAAGGCCGCGGGGGGAGCGCTCCGTCCGCGCCCGGACGTGATGGCTGCGCGGAGGCACGGGTACCCGACGCGCATGCCGGAAGCAGAACGCGTCGCCCTGATCGTCGTCGACGTCCTGACGGACTACGACCACCCCGACGGGGACCGCCTCGCCGAGAGCGCCCGCGAGGCCATGCCCCACGTCGTCGAGCTGCTCGACGCCGCCCACGAGCGCGACGTCCTGACGGTCTACGTCAACGACAACTTCCAGGACTGGACGCTCGACCGCCACAGGATGCTCGAGCGCTTCGGGGCGGGCCCGTACCGCGAGCTCGTGGAGGCCATCGCCCCCCGCGACGACGTGGCGCTCGTGCTCAAGGGCCGCCACTCCATCTTCTGGGAGACGCCCCTGGCCTTCCTGCTGCGCGAAGCCGGGGTCGAGCGGGTCGTCCTCTGCGGGCAGGTGACGGAGCAGTGCATCCTCTACTCCGCCCTGGACGCGCACGTGCGCCAGTTCCACGTGACCATCGCCCGGGACGCCTGCGCCTGCATCCACCCCGACCTCGCAGAGGCCGCGCTGAAGCTCATGGAGCTCAACATGCACGCGCGGGTGACCACGGCGGCCGAGGCGCTCGAGCAGGAGGTCGCGGCCTGAGCGCCGCGGGGCGGCGCCCCCGCGCCGGTAGGGTCGGCCCGTGCCCGCCGCCTACGCCGCCCGTCTGCGCCTGGAGGGCGCCGCCCTCGCCGTCACGGGAGCGGCCGCCTCGGCGGCCCTGCTGGCCCGCGCGCCCCAGGCGCGCCGCTGGCCCGCCTCGACCATCGGGCAGGTGGCGCTCGTCGCGGCGGGCCTCGCGGTCCGGGGCCCGAAGGCCGTCGAGGGCTGGATGGCCGCCGCGGAGCGCGTCGAGCCCGCGGGGACCACGGGGGAGCCGACGCCCCTGCTCCACGTCCCGGTCCCGATGGTCCTCGGCGCGCTGACCTTCAAGGGGCTCGAGCGCATCGGCGGACCCCTGCGCCCGCTCACCGCGAAGGCCGGCTGGGACGCGGCGCTGCGCGTCACCGCGGGCTCCGCGGTCGTCGGCGCCGCGCAGGCGCTCCTGCTCGCCCGCACCGTCGCGGCGGCCGAGGCGCGCGAGGGCCGCACGTACCACCGGCTGCCGGGCTCGCGCCTGGGCGGCGGCACGCGCCTGGGGTGGACGGAGCGCTGAGCGTTGGACGGGCGCACGGCCTACGCCCGGCACGGGGACCGCTCCATCGCCTACCGGGTGCTCAACCCGGACGGTCCGGCCGACGCGGACCTGGTCTTCCTGCCCGGGATGATCTCGCACGTCGAGGTGCTGATGGAGTCGCCGCGGCTGCGGCGCTTCATGGAGCGCGTCAGCGCCTTCGCGCGCGTGACGCTCATGGACCGCGTGGGCAGCGGGCTCTCCGACCCGCTGGAGGGGCCGCCCGACCTCACCCACGAGGCGGGGGACGTGCTCGCGGTCCTCGACGCGATCGGCGCCACCCGGGCGGCGCTGCTGGCCTACACCTCCTCCGCGGGGCTCGCGGTGCAGACGGCGGGCAGCCACCCCGAGCGCATCCGCGCGCTCGTCCTCTACGCGGGCATGTACCGGACGCTCGCCGACACGGACTACGACTGGGCGCAGGGGCCCGAGGAGCGCGCGGCGGCGCTGGACCGGATGATGGCGGCGTGGGGGACGGGGGCGAACCTCGCGCGCCTCGCGCCGAGCCTCGCGGGGGACCAGGGGACGCAGGAGTGGCTCGGGCGCCTCGAGCGCTCCTCGGCCAGCCCGCGCCAGATGCGCGCGCTCGCGGAGGCCTACGGGGCCAGCGACGTGCGCGACGTCCTGCCGACGCTCCGGGTCCCGGCGCTCGTGCTGCACCGGACGGGCGACCAGATGATCGACGTGCGCCACTCGCGCTACGCGGCCGAGCGGATCCCGGGCGCGCGCTACGTGGAGCTGCCGGGGGACGACTCCCTGCCGAGCGCCGGGGACACGGACGCGCTCATCGGCGAGATCGAGGAGTTCCTGACGGGCTCACGGACGGGGCGCGCCCAGGAGCGCCAGCTGCTGACCGTCGCGTTCACGGACGTCGTCGGGGCGACGGAGCACGCGGCGCGCCTGGGGGACGCGGCGTGGCGGGAGCTCCTGCGCGCGCACGACGACGCGATCCGCCCCGTGATCGAGCGCTTCGGCGGGGAGGAGGTCAAGACGATCGGGGACTCCTTCATGGTCGCCTTCGCGGGCGCGCCCTCCCAGGGGGTGCGGTTCACCGCCGCGGCGCTCGAGGTGGTCCGCCCGCTCGGGCTGACGCTGCGGGCCGGGCTGCACACGGGGGAGTGCGAGCGGCTCGGGGACGACCTGGGCGGCATGGCGGTCCACATCGCCGCGCGGGTCGCCGCGCTCGCGGGGCCCGACGAGGTCCTGGCCTCCGGCACGACCTACGGCACCGTCGTGGGGGCCGGGATCTCCTGGGCCTGGTGGGGCGAGCAGGCCCTGCGCGGGGTGCCCGGCTCCTGGCCGATCTTCCGCCTTGAGGCCGCGGGCTAGAGGCGTCTGCGGGTCCCGTCCGCGCGCCTTGGCCCAGCCCCAGCGGGCCGCGAGCGTCGTCCAGTCGGCGATCCCGCCGTAGGCGTGGCCGAGCGGGCCCGTGACGATCCAGGCGGCCGCGCGGCGGGCCAGGGGCGGACGGCGGGGGCTCATGGGGTGAAGGTACCCTGGGCCGCCAATGGCCGCAGACACCGTCACCACCACCGTCACCGAGCTCCCCGAGTCGCGCGTGCGCCTCGAGGTCGAGGTGACGCCGCAGGAGCTGCAGCGCCGGGTCAACGAGACCGCGAGCAAGCTCGGCCGTGACCTGCGCCTCCCCGGCTTCCGCAAGGGCAAGGTCCCGCCGCCCGTCGTCGTCAAGCAGCTCGGCCGCGAGGCCGTCCTGGACGAGACCATCCGCGGCCAGCTCGGCCGCTGGTACCTCGACGCGATCGAGCACGCGAAGGTCCACCCCGTCGGCGACCCGGACCTGAACATGGAGGAGCTGCCCGCCGCGGGCGCGCCGTTCCAGTTCTCCATCGAGATCGGCGTGCGCCCGACCGCGCAGCTCGGCGACTACAAGGGCGTCAGCGCCCCGAAGCGCGAGGCCAAGGCCGACGAGGAGGCCGTGCAGGCCGAGCTCGACCAGCTCCGCGAGCAGGGCGCGCGCCTGGAGTCCAAGGGCGCCCCGGCCGCCGAGGGCGACTTCGTCGTCATGGACTACAAGGGCTTCGTCGCGGGCGAGCCGTTCGAGGGCGGCGAGGGTCGCGACCAGCTCGTCGAGCTCGGCTCGGGCCGCCTGATCCCGGGCTTCGAGGAGCAGATCACGGGCGCCGAGGCCGGCACCCAGCGCACGATCGAGGTCGACTTCCCCGAGGACTACCACGCGACCCACCTGGCCGGGAAGCCCGCGACCTTCGAGCTCGACATCAAGGACGTCAAGCACAAGGAGCTGCCCGAGCTCGACGACGACTTCGCCTCCGACGCGGCGGGCTTCGACACGCTCGCCGAGCTCCAGGAGGACATCGCGGAGAAGCTGCGCGAGACCGAGTCGACGAAGGTCGAGTCCGAGTTCCGCGAGGCCGCGCTCGACGCCGTCGTCGCCGGCGCGACCGTCGAGGTCCCCGACGCGCTCGTCGAGGCGCGCGCGAAGGAGCTGTGGGACCGCATGCTCGGCACCCTCCAGCAGCAGGGCATCGACAAGGACACCTACCTGCGCATCGCGGGCAAGGACGAGGAGTCCCTGCTGAGCGAGGCGCGCCCCGACGCGGAGCAGGCCCTGCGCCGCGAGGCGGTCATCGCCGCGATCGTCGAGGCCGAGGGCCTCGAGCCCTCCGACGGCGACCTGCTCGACGCCCTGCAGGCCTCGGCCGTCCAGGAGAAGACGACGCCGGAGAAGCTCCGCGACCGCCTGGCCAAGGCCGGCCGCCTCGAGGAGCTCAAGGACGACCTGGCCCAGCGCATGGCGGTCGACCTCGTCACGGAGCACGCGACCCCCGTCGCGGCGCCGGACCCGGAGCCCGACGCCGCGGAGTAGCCCCCGCGCGCGCGCGCGGGCGCGTCGCGCGCGCGCGAGGGCGTCGCGGCGCGCGCGGGCGTCGCGGCGCGGGGGCGTTCGGACCCGAGCCCGCTCAGCGGGCTCCGATCCGAACGGCACGCTCGCCGCCGTGGGGCGTTCGGACCCGAGCCCGCTCAGCGGGCTCTGATCCGAACGCACCCCCTCAGGCCGCGACGGCGACCGGCTCGCCGGCCTGCGCGGCGGCCGCCATCTCCCGCGAGTCCCGCGAGGAGATGAGCGTCGAGGCCGCGATGGCCCCGAGGAGCGCGAAGCCCGCGCCCACGAGGAACGCGGTCTGGAAGCCGTCGATGAGGTCCCCGAGCTGCGCCGGGTCCAGCCGGCCGCGCGGGTTCACGCCGCCCGAGACGGACGTCGCGATGGAGGCGAGGATCGCCACGCCGAGCGCGCCGCCGACCTGCTGGGAGGTGTTGATGAGCCCCGAGGCCAGGCCGGCCTGGTCGGGCCGGGTGCCCGTCACCGCCGCGATCGTCACGGGGACGAACGAGAAGCCGAGGCCGATGGCGGCCAGCAGCGACGGCCCGAGGACGTCCGCGGTGAACGAGCCGCCGACGGAGATCTGCGTGAACCAGAGCAGGCCCGCGGCGACCATGAGCAGCCCGAAGGTCAGCGTCGGCTTGAAGCCCACGCGGGTCACGAGCTGCGAGGCCGCGCCCGCCGACAGGATGATCGCGATCGAGAGCGGCAGGTAGGCGAACCCGGCCTTGAGCGCCGAGTAGCCCAGCACCTGCTGCAGGTAGAGCGAGATGAAGAAGAACATGGAGAACAGGGACATGCCGACGAGCAGGCCGACGACGTTGGCCCCGCGCAGCGTCCGCAGGCGGAACGTGCTCAGCGGCATGAGCGGCTGGCGCGTGCGCGCCTCGATCGCGATGAAGCTGCCGATGAGCGCCACGGCCAGGACGAGCAGGCCGATGGTCTGCGTCGAGGTCCAGCCCGCGGACTCGGCGTCGACGATCGCGTAGACGAGGAGGGCGAGGCCCGCGGTCACGGCGAAGGCGCCCGGGATGTCGAAGGAGCGGTGCTCCGCGTCGTCGCGCGACTCGGGCAGCAGGCGGGGCGCGAGGAACGCCGCGGTCAGGCCGACGGGCACGTTGACCCAGAGGACCCACTCCCAGCCGAGGTACTCCGTGAGCACGCCGCCGAGCAGGACGCCCGCGGCGCCGCCGGCGCCCGCGACGGCGCCCCACACGCCGAGGGCCTTGTTGCGCTCGGCCCCCTCCTTGAACGTCGTGGTGACGATGGAGAGCGCGGCGGGGGAGACCAGCGCGGCGCCGAGCCCCTGGACCGCGCGGGCGATGATGAGCTGGACGTCGCTCTGGGCCAGGCCGCCCGCGAGCGAGGCGAGGGAGAAGAGGATCAGGCCGGAGATGAACAGCCGGCGGCGGCCGAGCAGGTCGGCCATGCGGCCCCCGAGCAGCAGGAAGCCGCCGAAGACGAGCGTGTAGGCGTTGACGACCCACGAGAGGTTGTCCTGGGAGAACTGGAGGTCCGTGCCGATCGTGGGCAGGGCCACGTTCACGATGGAGGCGTCGACGACGATGATGAACTGGGTCATCGCGAGGAGCGCGAGCGCGATGTTCTTCGCGCGTGGGGTGTCGAGTGACGTCATGGCTGGGGGCTCCCTCCGAGGAAGCTGAATCTTGGTTCCGTTTGCGGGCTGGAAGATACGGAGCTATGGTTCCGCTTGTCAAGGACATCCGCTGTCCTAGACCAGGAAGATCACAACGTGAGCACCGTCGAGCCCGACATCGCCGCCTGCCGCCCGCTCCGGGCCGACGCGCGCCGCAACCGCGAGCGCATCCTCGCGGCCGCCACCACGGAGTTCGCGGCGAGCGGCGGCGAGGCCCAGATGGACGCCATCGCCTCCCGCGCGGGCGTGGGCGTCGGGACGGTCTACCGCCACTTCCCGACGAAGGAGGCGCTCGTGACCCAGCTCATCCGCGCGCACTTCGAGGAGTTCGTGGGCTTCGCGCAGCGCGCGCTCGAGGTGGAGGACCCATGGGAGGCCTTCGCCTCCTTCCTGACCGCGAACGCCGAGCGCTGTGCGGAGAACGCCGGCACCCAGTACGTCTTCCTCCAGATCGACCGCGAGGTCGCGCCGCAGCTGGCGGAGGAGACGGGCCTGCTCGCGCTGGCCGACCAGATCATCACCCGGGGCCAGGAGGCGGGGGTCATCCGCCCGGACTTCCGCGCCGACGAGGTCGGGATGATCATGTGCGGCGTCGCCTCGACGATGGACCACGGGCCGGCCTCCTGGGACTGGCGCCGGCACCTCGGCTACGTGCTCGACGGGCTGCGCGCCCGCCCGGTCTGAGCCTCAGCGCCGCCCGACGCAGGTGCGGTAGCGGGGGAGCAGGCCGCCGAGGTCCACCGTCAGGCCGCGGCCGCCGCGGGAGCGGCGCCGACCAGACCCGCACAGGCCATCGTGAGCAGCGCTGCGAGGCGACGTCCGACCCCCCGGGAACCCCGCGCATCGCGCACCTCCGGTGGGGCACGCGGGACGCGGGCACGGAGCGCCCCGCACGCCCCGTCCGCGCGACCCCAGGGCGCGGGGTTCTGCCCTGCAAGCACGGCGCGGGCAGCGCCAGGGCCGTTGGTACCCTCCGTCGACTTCCTGACGGCTCCCGCCGGCAGGACAAATGCCCCACCGAACCGAAGAAGCGGAGTCCATGAGCCCCCTTGTCCCCATGGTGGTCGAGCAGACGTCCCGAGGCGAGCGCGCCTTCGACATCTACTCCCGCCTGCTGTCCGAGCGCATCATCTTCCTGGGGACCCCGGTCGACGACCAGATCGCGAACCTCGTGGTCGCCCAGCTGCTCCACCTCGAGTCCGATGATCCCGACAAGGACATCTCGCTCTACATCAACTCCCCGGGCGGCTCCGTGTACGCGGGCCTCGCGATCTACGACACGATGAACTTCATCAAGCCGGACGTGTCGACGATCTGCGTCGGCATCGCCATGTCCATGGGCGCGCTGCTGCTCTGCGGCGGCACCCAGGGCAAGCGCATGGCGCTCCCGAACGCGAAGATCCTCATCCACCAGGTGAGCTCGGGCTTCCAGGGCCAGGCCACGGACATCGAGATCCACGCCCGCGAGGTCCTCGACCTGCGCAAGAAGCTCGACGAGATCATCGCCGGGCACACGGGCCAGGACATCGAGAAGGTCAAGAACGACACGGAGCGCGACTACTTCATGTCCTCCGAGGAGGCCAAGGAGTACGGCATCATCGACCGCGTGATCTCCGAGCACTAGGCTCAGGCTCAGCTCGGACTCCGGGGAGAGGCGAAGATGGCACGACCGACCGACACGAACGAGCAGCTCCTGTGCAGCTTCTGCGGCAAGTCGCAGCGGCAGGTGAAGAAGCTGATCGCCGGGCCGGGCGTGTACATCTGCGACGAGTGCATCGACCTCTGCAACGAGATCATCGACGAGGAGCTCACGGCTCCCCCGACCTTCGACCTCGACAACCTGCCCAAGCCGCGCGAGATCTTCGGGGTGCTCGACGAGTACGTCGTCGGGCAGGACGAGGCGAAGCGCACGCTCTCCGTGGCGGTCTACAACCACTACAAGCGCGTGCAGATGATGCAGGCGACCGACTCGGACATCGAGCTGCAGAAGTCGAACATCCTGCTGCTCGGCCCGACGGGCTGCGGCAAGACGCTGCTGGCCCAGACGCTCGCGCGCATCCTCAACGTCCCGTTCGCCATCGCCGACGCGACGGCGCTCACGGAGGCCGGCTACGTCGGCGAGGACGTCGAGAACATCCTCCTCAAGCTCATCCAGGCGGCCGACTACGACGTCAAGAAGGCCGAGACGGGGATCATCTACATCGACGAGGTCGACAAGATCGCGCGCAAGGCGGACAACCCGTCGATCACGCGCGACGTGTCGGGCGAGGGCGTGCAGCAGGCCCTGCTGAAGATCCTCGAGGGGACCACCGCGAGCGTCCCGCCGCAGGGCGGGCGCAAGCACCCCCACCAGGAGTTCCTGTCGATCGACACGACGAACGTCCTGTTCATCTGCGGCGGCGCGTTCGCGAACCTCGACAAGGTCATCGAGCGCCGCATCGGCAACAAGGGCATCGGCTTCCAGGCGCAGATGGAGGCGCGGGAGCTCGAGGACGCCGGCGAGGTCTTCCAGAAGACCCTGCCCGAGGACCTCGTCAACTACGGCCTGATCCCGGAGTTCATCGGCCGCCTGCCCGTCGTCAGCGCCGTGCACCAGCTCACGCGCGACGACCTCATCACGATCCTCACCGAGCCGCGCAACGCGCTCGTGAAGCAGTTCCAGCGCTTCTTCTCCTTCGACGGCATCGAGCTCGTCTTCGCCGAGGAGGCGCTGACCTCCATCGCCGACAAGGCCCTGGAGCGCGAGACGGGCGCCCGCGGCCTGCGCTCCATCATCGAGGAGACCCTCCTCGACGTGCAGTTCGAGCTGCCCTCCCGCCGCGACGTGAAGAAGTGCGTCGTGACGAAGGAGACGATCGAGACCGGCCGCGCGCCGACGCTCGTCACCGAGGCCGCGCCCGAGAGCGGCGACGAGGCGCGCGCCGCCGAGTCGGCCTGAGCCGCACCCTGAGCTCCGACCCGATCACCTTCGCCGGCGGGGTCCTCGACCGCGCCGGCCACCGCCGCACGGACGAGGCCTGGCTCGCGGACGCGCGGGCGGACCCCGGCGCCCGGGTCGTCGTCGTCGGCCGCGAGGGCGTCGGGGACGGCACGGGCCCCGCCGGCGACGACGCGGTCTTCCTCGGCCTGGACGGCGAACGCCCCGTCTGGGCGCAGCCCGCGGGCCGGGACGCCGACCTCGAGCTCACGGAGCTGCGCGGCGCGGCGCTGGCCATGGCCCCCGCCGAGGCGGGGCTCTTCGCCTACGCCGCGGCCATGCTGCACTGGCACCGCAGCCACCGCTTCTGCGGCCGGTGCGGGAAGCCCACGACGAGCTTCGACGCGGGGCACGTGCGCCGCTGCGAGGACGGCCACGCCTGGCATCCACGGACGGACCCCGTCGTCATCATGCTCGTGGTCGACACCCCGGGCGACCGGCTCCTGCTCGGGCGCCAGCCGAGCTGGCCGGCCAACCGCTTCTCCGCGCTGGCGGGCTTCGTGGAGCCGGGGGAGCCGCTCGAGCACGCCGTCGCGCGCGAGTGCGGCGAGGAGGCCGGCGTGACCGTGGGGGAGGTCCGCTACGTCGCCTCGCAGCCCTGGCCCTTCCCGGCGAACCTCATGCTCGGCTTCGAGGCGGAGTGGACGGGCGGGGAGGCGCAGGTCTTCGACGAGGAGCTCGAGGCCGTGCGCTGGTTCTCCCGCGAGGAGCTCACCGCGGCGGCCCGGGCCGACGTCGCCTGGGAGGCCGACGGCGCGGTACCCGCGGACGACGCGAAGCTGCTGCTGCCGCCGAGGCTCGCGATCGCCCGCCACCTCGTCGACGGCTGGCTCGCCAGGAGCTGAGCGCGTGCGGCAGGATGCGCGGATGCGCAAGCTCCTCGTCGCCCTCCTGACGCTCGCCGCCTCGGCCACCGCCCTGCCGGCTCCCGCACACGCGGCCTCGGGCTTCTGCTCCGAGACGGGCGACTACTGCTACTCCGCGGGTCCGGTCCGCGGTGTCGTGCGCCTGAAGCTCGCGACCTTCAGCTTCCGCGGGAGCGTCGACGTCTGCGTCACGACGCCGAAGGGCGCGAAGACGTGCAGGCCGTTCCGCCTCCGCACGCAGCCCCGGGGCGTCTTCGACATCGACGCCCGCTGGAGCGCGCACTTCCCCAACGCGGGCAAGGGCACCTACCGCGTGACGTTCTCCGCGCGGGAGGGGGGCGGCGTGCCGTTCAAGCCCTCCGTGACGTTCAGGCGCTGAGTCAGCCGGGCGGCGCCGGGTACCGTCGGGCCATGGCAAAGCTCCCCGTCAAGGGCGCCCCGTGGCTGCTCGTCATCCAGGCCGCCATGGCCGCGCGCGACCGCTGGGCCCTCCTCACCCCGTCCGAGCGGACGGAGCTCCAGCGGCTCATCCGCACCACGAAGGGCAGGCCCGGGAACCTCACCGCGTCGGAGAAGCGCGAGCTCAAGCGGCTCGTCGGCCGCCTCGACCTCCCCGGCCTCGGCAAGGACCTGCTGCCGCTCGCGACGAAGCAGCGCCGCCGGCGGCGCTAGTTCCCGCCGCCGCCGCCGTCCCCGCCGCCACCTCCGTCTCCGCCGCCGCTCCCGCCGCCGTCGGAGAAGCCCGAGTCGAAGCTCGAGTCGAACGCCGAGTCGAAGCTCGAGTCGAACGCGGAGTCGAAGCCCGCGTCGAGGCCGGAGTCCAGCCCGCCACCGGAGTCCGTTCCTGGTCCCCCGTCGCCGTCCGGCCAGCCCGGGTCGGCGTAGCGCCACGAGCCCGGGCGCCCCGCGGGGTCCTCGAACCGGAGCGGCCGCGACGGCGGCTCCTCCGCATCGACCGCCTCGCCCTCGGGCGTCCGGACGTGCACCGTCCGGCGGAAGAGGCCGAGGCGCCGCTCCTCGCGGGGCACCACGAGGCCCGCCTGCTCGAGCTGGGCGAGCGCCGCCGCCAGCGCCCGGGGACCGAGGTCGGGGGAGCGCGCGAGCTGCTCCGCGACGGCCCGCAGGTCACGTGCCGGCGGCCCCTCGCGCTCACGCAGCGGCGCGTCCGCGATCACCAGCGCGACCCCGCGGAGCACGGCGACCGCTGGCACGGGCACCTCGCCGTCGCGCAGCAGGACGACGCGGCGCGGGGAGCGCAGGCGGCGCGGCTCCTCGACGACCTCCGTGCGCAGCACCCCACGCGCGACGAGCTCCTTCACGGCCCCCTTCAGCAGCTCGCGCCGGTCGGTCCGGTCGAGGTCGCGCAGGGCGAGGCGCAGGGTGGGGGAGTCCTCGGGGACGGGCATCGCCGCGATCGTCCCACGGCGGTCGGGGGACACGGCGCCGCGGGGGTCCCGACGTAGACTGCGGCCGATGGGGCTGCAGGACAAGACGCGCTGGGAGCCGGCGGAGGCCGAGCCGCGGATCACGGAGGCGTGGCTGGCCAGTGGCCTGAACCACCCCGACCCCGAGGGCGACGGCCCGACGTACTCCATCGCGATCCCGCCGCCGAACGTCACGGGCGCGCTGCACATGGGCCACGCGCTCAACGGCTCCGTGCAGGACACGCTCATCCGCTGGCACCGCATGGGCGGCGCGCGCGCGAAGTGGGTGCTCGGGACGGACCACGCCGGCATCGCGACCCAGACGCAGGTCGAGAAGCTCCTCAAGCGCGAGGGCACGTCCCGCGAGGAGGTCGGCCGCGAGGAGTTCACGCGCCGCACGTGGCTCTGGCGCGAGGAGTACGGCGGGACGATCGTCGAGCAGCTCAAGCGGCTCGGGGCCTCCTGCGACTACGACGAGGAGCGCTTCACGCTCGACCCGGGCTACGTCGAGGCGGTCCTGCGGGTCTTCACCGGGCTCTACGACAAGGGCCTGATCTACCGCGACAACTACATGGTCAACTGGGATCCGGGCTCGCGCTCGGCGATCAGCGACCTGGAGGTGGAGGAGCGCGAGGTCGAGGACGCGATGTACGAGATCGCGTACCCGCTGAGCGACGGCTCGGGGGAGGTCGTCGTCGCGACGGTCCGCCCGGAGACGATGCTGGCGGACACCGCGGTGGCGGTCCACCCGGACGACGAGCGCTACACGCACCTCGTCGGCAAGACGGTCACGCTGCCGCTCGTCGGCCGCGAGCTGCCGATCATCGCCGACGAGTACGTCAAGACGGACTTCGGCACGGGCTGCCTGAAGATCACCCCGGGCCACGACCCGAACGACTTCGAGATCGGTCGCAAGCACGGGCTCGACGAGCTCTCCGTCATCGGCGAGGACGGCCGCATGACCGAGGCCGCGGGGCCCGAGTACGCGGGGCTGTCCGTCCTCGACGCGCGCACCGCGGTCGTCGCCGCGCTCGGGGACAGCCTCCGCTCGACGAAGCCCTACGTCCACACGGTCCCGTTCTCCCACCGCTCGGGCGAGCGCATCGAGCCGCTCATCTCCCTCCAGTGGTTCATGCGGATGGACGAGCTCGCCGCCCCGGCCATCCAGGTCGTCCGCGACGGGAAGGTCCGCATCCACCCGCCCTCCCAGGAGAAGCGCTACCTCGACTGGCTCGAGGGCATCCGGCCCTGGTGCATCTCCCGCCAGCTCTGGTGGGGCCATCAGATCCCCGTCTGGTACCGCGGCGAGGAGACCCACGTCGGCACCACGGCACCGGAGGGGGAGGGCTGGGAGCGCGACCCGGACGTCCTGGACACCTGGTTCTCGAGCGCGCTGTGGCCCTTCGCGACGCTCGGCTGGCCCGAGGACACGCCCGAGCTCCGCGCGTTCTACCCGACCGCCGTGCTCTCCACGGGCCGCGACATCCTCTTCCTCTGGGTCGCGCGCATGGTGATGATGGGCCTCGAGTTCACGGGGGAGATCCCGTTCTCCGACGTCTACAACCACTCCGTCATCCAGGCGCCCGACGGCCGCCGGATGAGCAAGTCGCTCGGCACGGGCATCGACCCGCTCGCGCTCATCGACGGCGGCGCGCGCCCGCCCGTCTTCGCCCAGGGTGGCGACTTCCCGGCCTACGGCGCCGACGCGGTCCGCTTCGGCCTGCTGGCGATGAGCTCGACGCAGGACGTGCGCTTCTCCGAGGAGAAGGTCGCCCAGGGCCGCGCGCTGGCCAACAAGCTCTTCAACGCCAGCCGCTTCGTGCTGGGGAAGGTGCCGGCGGACACGGTCGGCGCGCCCCGTCCGACGACGCTCGAGGACCGCTGGATCCTCTCCCGCCTGGAGGCCTTCAAGGAGGAGCTCGCGGGCCGCATCGGGGAGTTCGACTTCTCCAAGGCGGCGCTCGGCCTCTACGACTTCGTCTACGGGGAGCTCTGCGACTGGTACGTGGAGCTCACGAAGGCGCGCGAGGTCGACGCGGACCTCGCGGCGACGCTCGTGCACGTCCTGCGCGAGACGCTCGCGCTGGCCCACCCCGTCATCCCGTTCGTGACGGAGGAGCTCTGGGCGAACCTCCCCGGCGCCGACGGCGGCCTGCTCGCCGCGGCACGCCGCCCCGCCGCCGACGCCGCGCTGCGCGACCCGGAGGCCGAGGCGCAGGTCGCCGCGACCATCACGGCGATCACCACCCTCCGCGCCTGGCGTCAGGACGCCGGCGTCAAGGCCGGGGCGTTCCTCCCCGTGCGGCTCACGCGGCGTCGAGGGGGAGCCCGCCGCGCTGCTCGCGCGCATGGCGCGCCTCGAGCCCGGCGGCGACGGACCGGCCGAGGCGACGATCGCCGTGCCCGGCGGCACGGTGGAGGTGCTCGCGGGCGGCGGCTTCGACCCGGAGCAGGCCGCGCGGAAGGTCGAGGAGCAGAAGGCGCTGCTCGCGAAGGAGATCGCCCGGGCGGAGGGCAAGCTCGGGAACGAGCGGTTCGTCGCGAAGGCCCCCGAGGCCGTCGTGGCGGAGGAGCGCGCGAAGCTCGAGCGCCTGCGCGAGGAGCTCGACGCCCTGTGAGCGCAGCCCGCGTCGGCGTGCCGTCGCTCGAGGAGGCCGAGGCCTACCTCCTCGGCCTCGAGCTCTTCGGCATGCGCTTCGGGCTCGACCGGATGCGCGCGACTGCTCGCGGACCTCGGCGACCCGCAGGAGCGCTTCGCCTCCGTCCACGTCGTCGGCTCGAACGGCAAGAGCTCCACGACCCGCATGGTCGCCGCGCTGCTCTCGGCCCACGGCCACCGCACCGGCGCCTACCTCTCGCCGCACCTCGTCTCCTTCACCGAGCGGGTCCGGGTGCAGGGCGCGGACGCCGAACCGCACCGCTTCGCGCTCGCGGTCGCCGGTGCCCGCGCCGCCGCCGCGCGGGTCGACCGGACGCTCGAGCCCGGGGACCGCGTGACGCAGTTCGAGGCCCTCACCGCCGCGGCTTCGAGCTCCTGGCCGCCGACGGCGTGGAGGTCGCGGTCGTCGAGGCGGGGCTGGGCGGGCGCTGGGACGCCACGAACGTCATCCCCTCGCGCGTGCAGGTCCTCACGAACGTCGGCCTGGAGCACACGCGCTGGCTCGGGCCGACGATCCGCGACATCGCGGGGGAGAAGCTCGACGTCGTGCGGCCGGGAGGGACGCTCGTCGTCGGCCCGGAGCTGCACCCCGACGCGCTCGAGGTGGCCGAGCGCGTGGTCGCCGAGCGCGGTGCGCGGCTCGTCGTCGCGCCGGCGGCGCCGCCCGCCGGGCTTCGCCTGCGCGCCGCCGGGACCTTCCAGCGCACGAACTTCGCCCTGGCCTGCACCGCCGCCGAGGCCTTCCTCGGCCAGCCGCTCGACCCCGGCGCCGTGGCCGACGCCGCGGCCTCGACGCTCGTCCCGGGTCGCTTTGAAACCGTCGGGGAGCAGCCCCTGACGATCCTCGACGGCGCCCACAACCCCGCGGGCTTCGTCGCGCTGGCCGCCTCCCTGCGCGAGGTGGTCGCGGGCCGCCGTCTCGTGGCGGTCCTCTCCGTCCTCGACGACAAGGACGCCGCGGCGATGCTGCGCGAGCTGCTGCCGCTCTGCGCGGAGGGGATCGCGACCGCGAACGCGAACCCGCGGACGCTCCCGCCGGCCACGCTGCAGTCCCTGGCGGCCCAGATCGGCTGGCCCCTGCTGCGCGTGGAGCCCGACCCGCGGCGCGCGCTGGCGCAGGCGCGCGAGCTCGCGGGCCCGGCCGGGGTGGTCCTGGCCACGGGCTCGCTCTACCTCCTGGCCGACCTCAAGCGGCCCGCGGGCGCCGGGCCGGGCTCGACGCTGTGAGCGAGGACGGCCCCAGCGTCCCGAAGATGATGGCCGCCGTGGCCATCGTGGTGGCCACGGTCATCCTGCTCTTCTTCGCCATCGGCTACGTCGTGGGCAGGATCTTCCTGTAGCGCCAGGAAGTACGATCCACCGTGCCCATGTCGCCCCCCTTCGCAGTCTTCGGGATCAACTCCGACGGCCTGAACCTCGCGGTCAAGCTGCTGATCCTCCTGCTCGTCTTCGTCTACCTGGCGCTCGTGTACTACACCTACACGGACGCCCGCCGGCGGATCGCGGACCCCATCGTCGTCGGGTGCGCGACGGCCGCGTCGCTCTTCCCCTTCGTCGGGACGATCATCTACATGATCGTCCGGCCCCCGGAGTTCCTCGACGACGTCCGGGAGCGCGAGCTCGAGATGCAGGCCGCCGAGGCGCGCCTGCACTCCATGGACTACTTCCTGTGCCCGCACTGCGACTACCAGGTCGAGAAGGACTTCCTGCGCTGCCCGAGCTGCTCGCGCAAGCTCAAGGACCCGTGCACGAACTGCGCGAAGCCCCTCGATCCCGAGTGGAAGCTCTGCCCGTACTGCGAGGCGGCGATCCCCGGCGTCACCCCGACGGCCAAGCGCCGCCGGCGCCGGATGCCCGAGGAGACCGCCGAGGTCTGATGGACGCCCTCCTCAAGGAGCTCGCGGACGCCTCCATGGCCGTCGGCGAGGGCGAGGAGGCGCTCGAGGAGGGCGCGAACACCACGGCGCGCGACCGGCTCGACGACGCGGCGGCGATGCTCGCCGCCCTGCGCGAGCGCTGGCCGGACCTCTCGGCCGCGGAGCGCGGCATCGTCGGCAAGACCGCGGCACCCCTGCGCGCCCGCCTCGACGCGGCGCAGGCCCGCCTCCCGAAGGCCACCGCGCTGACGGAGGTCGCGGCGGAGATCGACCCGGAGGACGAGCAGGAGCCCGACGAGGCCTGAGCGCGCCGCCGCCCGAGCGCCCCGGCGCCCGGCGGAGCGGCGCGAGAGGGCCGATGTGGGGCGTGGCGACCCGGATCGGCCCCCTCGGCGCTCGCGCGGCGCCGGCGGAGCGGCGCGAGGGGGCCGATGTGGGGCGTGGGGACCCGGATCGGCCCTCTCGGCGTCCTCCGCCGTCCTGCCGCCGGCGCTCGCGCTGCCCGGCGGCGGCGCACCCGGCGCGACGTCCGGCGCCCGGCCCGCCCTAGGCTCCGGGCCATGGAACGCACCCTCATCCTCGTCAAGCCCGACGCCTTCGCCCGCGGGCTGACCGGCGAGATCCTCGCCCGGTTCGAGCGCAAGGGCCTCACGATCGTCGCCCTCAAGCACCTCACCACCCCGCGCGAGACCGCCGAGGAGCACTACGCCGAGCACGCGGAGCGCCCCTTCTTCGGCGAGCTCGTCGACTTCATCACGGGCGGCCCGCTCGTCGCGCTCATCCTCGAGGGGACCGAGGCCATCAAGGCCGCGCGCCAGCTCATCGGCGCGACGAACCCGCTCGAGGCGACGCCCGGCACGATCCGCGGCGACTTCGCCGTCGAGATCGGCACGAACATGGTCCACGGCTCCGACTCGCCCGAGTCCGCCGCCCGCGAGACCGGCATCTGGTTCCCGGAGCTCGCCTCCTGAGCGAGCAGCCCCCGCTCGTCCTGGCCAGCGCCTCGCCCCAGCGGCGGGCGCTGCTCACCCAGCTCGGCGTGCCCTTCGAGGTGCGCCCGAGCGACGTGGAGGAGCTCGGGAGCGGCGTCCCCGAGGAGGTCGCGCTCGAGAACGCCCGCCGCAAGGCCGACGCCATCGCGGCAGCGACGGCGCCCGGCCGCCGCGTCCTGGGCGTCGACACGGTCGTCGCCCTCGGCGGCGAGGTCTTCGGCAAGCCGGACGACGCCGAGCACGCGGTCCGCACCCTCACCCGCCTGCAGGGCCGCACCCACCGGGTCATCTCGGGCCTCGTCCTGCGCCCGGACGGGGAGCGGACGGCGGTCACGGAGGTCACCTTCCGCCCGCTCAGCCCCGAGCAGGTCGAGCGCTACGTCGCCCTGGGCGAGTGGCGCGGCCGCGCCGGCGGCTACGCGATCCAGGAGCGCGGTGCCGCGCTGGTCGAGCGGATCGCGGGGGACTGGTCGAACGTCGTCGGCCTGCCCGTCGCGGCCCTGCTGGACCTCGCGCCGGACCTCCTCTGACCCGCGGCGCACAAGCCCGTCCGACGCAGGGAAACTCCACTTGCAGGACCGGTGCCAGCCCGCGGGCGGCGGCAGGGGCTCCGCTACACTCGCCGTCCGCTCGCACGGCAGTCCGGGGCACCTCCCCGCTGTCGGCTCGAGCGCCTCCTCCCGCATGGGCTTCTTCAGCTACCTCACCGGATTCGGCGGCCGCGACATGGCCGTCGACCTCGGCACGGCGAACACGCTCGTCTACGTGCGCGGGCGCGGCATCGTGCTCTCGGAGCCCTCCGTCGTCGCGATCGACTCGCGCTCGGGGGAGGTCCACGCCGTCGGGCATCGAGGCCAAGCGCATGCTCGGTCGCACCCCCGGCACCATCTCCGCCATCCGCCCGCTGAAGGACGGCGTCATCGCCGACTTCGACGTGACGGAGGAGATGCTCCGCCACTTCATCCAGAAGGTCCACCAGAACCGCTGGGCCCATCCGCGCGTCGTCGTCTGCGTCCCGAGCGGGGTCACGGGCGTCGAGAAGCGCGCGGTGGAGGAGGCCTGCCTCTCCGCCGGCGCCCGCCAGGCCTACCTCATCGAGGAGCCCATGGCGGCGGCGATCGGCGCGGGCCTGCCCGTCGGGGAGCCCACGGGCTCCATGGTCGTCGACATCGGCGGCGGCACGAGCGAGGTCGCGGTGATCTCGCTCGGCGGCATCGTCGTCTCCCAGTCGCATCCGCGTCGGCGGCGACGAGCTCGACGAGGCGATCATCAACTACGCCAAGCGCGAGTACAAGCTGCTCATCGGCCAGCAGACGGCCGAGGAGGTGAAGCTCGAGATCGGCAGCGCCTACCCCATGGAGGAGGAGGTGCAGGCCGAGATCCGCGGGCGCGACATGGTCTCGGGGCTTCCGAAGACCGTCGTGCTGACGAGCGAGGAGATCCGCGCGGCGCTCGAGGAGCCGCTGTCGCAGATCATCGACGCGGTGAAGGAGACGCTGGACCGGACCCCGCCGGAGCTGGCGTCAGCGACATCATGGACCGCGGCATCATGCTGGCCGGCGGCGGCTCGCTGCTGCAGGGCC
Source organism: uncultured Solirubrobacteraceae bacterium (assembly GCA_963844155.1). Taxonomy (GTDB): domain Bacteria; phylum Actinomycetota; class Thermoleophilia; order Solirubrobacterales; family Solirubrobacteraceae; genus Paraconexibacter. Next base: position 34,020 of record CAWJMY010000001.1, on the reverse strand, counting down.
TCGACGAGCGGCTGCGCGAGGAGACCCAGATGCCCGCGCACCTCGCGGAGTCCCCGCTGACCTGCGTCGCGGTCGGCTCGGGCCGCTCCCTCGAGGAGTTCGAGGTCATCCACCGGGCCAACAAGACCTCGCGCAACGGCCGCAACCGCGCCCGCCGCTACTAGGCGCGCTCTGACGATGCCGCGACACGCGACAACCACTTCGGAGTACTTCCCCCAGTGCACGACAAGACCATCAGGCGTCGACGGGCGGTCCTCCTGGGCCTCGTCGTCGGCTCCCTGCTGCTCCTGACCGCCTCCTTCGGCGACTCGGCGGGCGGCGGCCTCGGCGCGGTGCAGCGCGGGGTCTCGACGGTCCTCACGCCCGTGCAGGAGGGCGCGAGCCGCGCGCTCAAGCCCGTCCGCGACGGCGTGGGCTGGGTCGGCGACACGTTCGACGCCAAGAAGGAGAACAAGCGCCTGCGCGAGGAGCTCGCGCAGGTCCGCGCCTCGGAGATCGACGGCGCGACCGCCGCGCAGGAGAACGTCCAGCTGCGGAACATGCTCGGGATGAACGACCGCCTCCAGCTGCGCGACCGCGACCTCGTGGCGGCCCGCGTCATCGGGCGCGCACCCACCGTCCTCAACCAGGTCATCCGCATCAACAAGGGGACCGGGGACGGCGTGCGCTCGGGGCAGCCCGTCATCACGGGCAACGGCCTGGTCGGCAAGGTGGACACGGTCACCTCGAACTCGGCCTCGGTGACCCTCGTCACCGACGCGGACTTCGGCGCCGGGGTGAAGGTCGCCGACAGCGGCATCTCCGGCACCCTGCGGCCCTCCGCGGGCCGCCCGCGCGAGCTGCGGATGGACGACACGGACGCGAACGACGAGGTCCGCAAGGGCGACCAGGTCGTGACCTCCGGCACGAGCGACCCCGAGTTCCCCTCGCCCTTCCCGCCCGACGTCCCGATCGGCCGCGTCACGGACGTCGTCGACCCCGGCTCGGACACCCAGGTCATCCGCGTGCGCCCCTTCGTCGACGTCCGCGACGTGGACTTCGTCGAGGTCGTCACGAAGACGGACCCGGGCATCTCCTGATGACCCCGCAGGCCACGCTCGCGCTCCGCCTCGCCCTGCTCGGGCTCGTGACCGTGGTCCTGCAGACCTCCGCGGTCTCGCAGCTGACGGTCTTCGGCACGAACGCGGACGTCGTCCCGCTCGTCGTCGCCTTCGTCGGGCTGCAGTGCGGCCCGGTGACCGCGGCGCTCTTCGGCTTCGTCGCCGGGCTCTTCGTCGACACGGCGCTCCTGAGCACCCTCGGCCTGAGCTCCCTCGTCTACGTCGCCGTGGGCTACGGCGCCGGGCGGCTGCGGGAGCTCCGCGACCCGCAGTCCGCGCTCGTGCCGCTGGCCGTCGGGGCGGTCGCCGCCGGCGGCGCGGCCTTCGGCTACGCCCTCATGCAGTTCCTGCTCGGGGCGGAGGCTCCCGTGTCCTTCGAGCTCATCCGCCAGCTCGTGGTGGCCACGCTGGTCTCGACGCTCCTCGCACTGCCGGTCTACGCTGGCGTGCGACGTGCCCTGCTCCCCGCCCTGCCGCAGGACCCCCGCCGTCGCCGCCGCCGCGCCTACACGACGGGCGGCCTGTCCCCGCTGAGCCGTTCATGATCGAGCCGACCGCCGACCGCCGCGCAGCCATCTCCCCGCAGCTCGCGGTCCGCGTGGCGACCCTCGGGACGGTCGCCCTGGTCCTCTTCGGCGTCATCTTCTTCCGCCTCTGGTTCCTCCAGGTCCTCTCGGGCGACCAGTTCCTCGCCGAGGCCTCGAAGAACCGGGTGCGCCCGCAGGTCGTCCAGGCGCCGCGCGGCTTCATCGTCGACGCCAAGGGCAACCGCCTGGTCGAGAACCGCAAGGCGATCGTCCTGCAGCTCGACCCGCGGGAGATCCCGCCCGAGGAGCGCGAGCTGGCCGCGGCCTACGGCGACGCGAACGCGCGGCGCGAGCGCAAGAAGCCGCAGTTCCGCGGCCCGCGGGTGCCGCTGCCCCCGCCGCCGCCGGGGCTGCGTGCGCGCTTCGAGCGCATGGGGAAGGTGACGGGCCAGAGCGTCCAGGAGCTGCAGGAGCTCGTGGTCACGAAGCTCTACCAGGAGCCCTTCGTGCCGATCGTCCTGGCCGAGGACGTCGAGCCCGCGGTGCGCCAGTACATCGTCGAGCGCCAGGAGGAGTTCCCCGGCCTCAAGGCCCAGGAGGTCTTCCTGCGCGAGTACCCCGAGGGCAAGCTGGCCGCCCAGGTGTTCGGCGGCGTGGGGGAGATCACGGACAAGCAGGTCGACACGAAGCGCTACCGCGGCCTGAAGCTCGGGACGATCATCGGGCAGGGCGGCCTGGAGCGGACCTACGACCGCTACCTGCGCGGGGACGACGGCGTGGAGCAGATCTACGTCGACGCCGCGGGGCAGCCCATCGGCTCGAAGGTCGTCCAGCGCGGGCGCACGGGGCGCCAGCTGCGGACGTCCATCGACCTCGCGCTGCAGAAGACGGGCCAGGGGGCGCTGCGTCGCGCGGTCGGCTCGCGCCCCGGCGGCGCGTTCGTGGCCATGGACCCCGAGTCGGGGCGCATCTACGCGATGGGCTCCGCGCCCGACTTCGACCCGAACGAGCTCGCGCGGCCCCTGACGGAGAAGCGCTCGAGCGAGCTCTACGGCCCGCAGTCCGGCGCGCCGCTGATCAACCGCGCGACCTCGGCGCAGTACCCCACGGGCTCGACGTTCAAGCCGGTGACGGCCCTCGCGGGGATCACCTCGGGGCAGACGACCCCGGGGCTCGTGGTCCAGGACCGCGGCGTCACCCAGATCGGCAAGGGCGCGGCCGGCCGCCGGCAGAACGCCGGGGCGAAGGCGTTCGGCCCGGTGAACCTCCGCAAGGCGCTGCAGGTCTCCTCGGACATCTACTTCTACGAGCTCGGCTCCCGGATCTACTACAACGGCGGGCGGGCGCTGCAGAGCTGGGCGCACAAGCTCGGCTTCGGCCGCCTGACCGGGATCGACACGGGCGCGGAGGCCATCGGCACCATCCCGAGCCGTGCGCAGCGCGACGCGGTCAACAAGGCGGAGGCCAAGTGCCGGCGCGGCAAGCGCTACCCCTCCGGCTCGCCGAAGGCCAAGGGGGCGCCGTGCTTCCTGGCCGACGGCTCCGACCGCGAGTTCAACCTCGGTGACGAGGTGAACTTCGCCATCGGCCAGGGCGACCTGACCGCCAACCCGCTCCAGGTCGCGCTGGCCTACTCCGCGATCGCCACGGGCGGCCGGATCCCGACGCCGCACCTCGGGGTCGCGATCGAGGACTCCGACGGCAAGCCGATCCAGACGCTCAAGCCGAAGGCGCCGCGGAAGGTCGCGATGCCGGCCGAGGGCCTGGCGGCCATCCGCGACGGCCTGCACGCCTCGACGACGGAGGAGGGCGGCACCTCCACGGGGGTCTTCGCCGGGTGGGACCAGGGGCGCTGGCCCGTCTACGGCAAGACGGGCACCGCGCAGGTCGCCGCCACGGGGCTCGACCAGTCCTGGTTCGCCGCCTACGTGCCGCGGACCGACGCGAACCAGCGGCCCATCGTCGTCGTCGCGACGATCGAGGGCGGCGGCTTCGGCGCCGAGACCGCGGCGCCGCTCGTCCGCCAGGTCCTCTCGAAGTTCTACACGGGCAAGGCCGGCGCCTTCCAGACCGCCGCGAGCACGGAGTGAGCACGACGCTCTCCCCATCGCCCTCGCGGGAGTCCGGCGGCGGCGCGCGCCGCGGCGGCCCGGGCCTCAACCCGCTCGGCCTGCCGTTCGACCTCGTCATGGTCATCGCGGTCGCCGGGATCTGCGCCTGCTCCCTGGTGACCCTCAAGACCGTGAAGGTCGCGGGCTACCCCGAGGGCTTCTACTTCGAGCGCCAGGCCGTCTACTTCGCCGTCGGCGCGGTGATCGCCCTCGTCCTCTCCCGCCTGGACTACTCCCGCCTGCGCGAGCTCAAGTGGGGCGTCTACGCCCTCATGCTCACGTCGCTGGTCGCGGTCATGGCCCTCGGCTCGATCGCCCGCGGCTCCCGCCGGGCCATCCAGCTGCCCTTCTTCTCCTTCCAGGCCTCCGAGCTCGGGAAGATCCTCATCGTGGTGGTGCTGGCGGCGTTCGTCGTCGACCGCAGCCGCCGCCTCGGGGACCGGGACACGACCGCGCGCACGATGCTGCTCGCGCTCGTCCCCGCCGCGCTCGTGATGCTCCAGCCCGACCTGGGCTCCGCCCTGGTCTACATCGCGATCGTCATGACGGTGCTCTTCGTCGCGGGCGTCCCGGGCAGGCACTTCCTCGCCCTCGGCGGCCTCGGCACCGCTCGCCGTCGTCTTCGTCCTCGTCGCCGCGCCCGCCGCGGGTGTCGAGGTGCTCCACGACTACCAGACGGAGCGCCTCACGGCGTTCCTGCACCCGACGGACGACCCGGGGGACGCGGGCTACCAGCAGAACCAGTCGCGCATCGCGATCGGGGCGGGTGAGAAGACGGGGCGCGGGGAGGCGGCCACGCAGACGCGTGACAACTTCCTGCCCGAGAACCACACGGACTTCGCCTTCGCCTCGCTCGCGGAGCGCTACGGGTTCGTGGGCGCCGCGATCCTCCTGTCCTTCTACGCACTGCTCATCTGGCGCACGCTCCGTGCGCTGACGCTGGCCAAGAACCTGTTCGGCGCGATCGTCGCCGGGGGCATCCTCGCGATGCTGCTCTTCCAGGTCTTCGTCAACGTCGGGATGAACGTCGGGATCATGCCCATCACCGGGATCCCGCTGCCGCTCATGAGCTACGGCGGCTCCTCGGTGATCACCACCTTCGTGGCCATAGGCCTGCTGCTGTCGATCCACGCGCAAGGGCGCGCTGCGACGGCGAGCAAGGGCCGTGTCCTCGCATACAACTAAGAGGTCGATCGGATTGAAGAAGCAAGTGCTCGTCAGCGTGGACCGCGGGGAGACCCGCGTGGCGCTCATGGAGGCCACCGGGACACCCGAGTCGGCCGCGGCGCCCAAGCCGACCACGCGCGGCCGGGGCCGGACGAAGAAGGTCGAGATGGCCGACGGCTACCGCGTCGCGGAGCTCTACTTCGAGCGCCGGGGCAACCGCTCCATCGTCGGCAACATCTACAAGGGCAAGGTCGACAACGTCCTGCCGGGCCTCGAGGCCGCGTTCGTCGACATCGGCCTGGACAAGAACGCGTTCCTCCACGTGGACGAGATCGTGCTCCCCGGGGTCGAGATCCCGCGGCGCGGACGGGGCGGTGGCGGCTCGGGTGAGCCGGGCAAGCGCATCACGGACCTGCTCAAGCCGGGGCAGGAGATCGTCGTCCAGGTCGTCAAGGACCCCTTGAAGACCAAGGGGGCGCGGATCTCGATGGAGCTGACCATCGCGGGCCGCTACATGGTCTACACGCCCACGGGCGAGGGCATCGGCGTCTCCAAGCGGCTCGACGACAAGGAGCGCGAGCGGCTGCGCAAGGAGGTCAAGTCGCTGCAGATGCCCTCGGGCGGCGCGATCGTGCGGACCGCCGCGCACGGCGCGGTCAAGCAGGACTTCGAGCGCGAGATGCAGTACCTCCACAAGCTCCACGAGGTCCTCCTGAGCCGCGTGGACGCGACGCCCGCGCCCGGCCTGGTCTTCCAGGAGGCCGACCTCTCCGTGCGCGTCGTGCGCGACATCTTCTCCTCGAACTTCGAGCGGGCGATCGTCGACGACGAGAAGCAGCACCAGCGCCTCGTCTCCTTCTTCACGCGCACCGCGCCCGAGCTCGTCGACCGCGTGGAGCTCTGGCAGGACTCCACCCCGCTGCTGGAGGCCTACGGCGTCGAGAAGACGATCGACGGGCTGTTCTCCAAGCGCGTCGACCTGCCCTCGGGCGGCTACCTGATCATCGAGTACACGGAGGCCCTGACGGTCATCGACGTGAACTCGGGCTCCTTCATCGGCCGGGGCAAGCAGGCCCGCCTGGAGGACACGATCACGAAGACGAACCTCGAGGCCGCCGAGGAGGTCGTCAACCAGCTGCGCCTGCGCGACATCGGCGGGATCATCGTCATCGACTTCATCGACATGGCCCGTGCGCGCAACCGCGACGCCGTGCTCAAGACGCTGCGCAAGTCCCTCGACGACGACCGCACGAAGACCTTCACGGCCGAGATCTCGAAGCTCGGCCTCGTCGAGATGACCCGCCAGAACGTGACGGAGGGCGTCCGCGAGGTCATGTCGCGCGAGTGCCCGACCTGCCACGGCGAAGGGGTCATCCGCTCCGAGGCGACGATCGCGATCGAGACGGAGCGCAAGCTGCGCGACCTCGCCGCCCGCGCGCCGCGCGGGGTCGAGGCCTTCCTCGTGCGCCTGCACCCGGGCGTCTCGAGCGAGTTCACGGGCCACGGCGCCCGCGTGCTCCACCAGCTCGAGGCCGACACGGGCGTCTTCTTCCACTTCACGGGCACCGAGGGGCTCCCGCTGGACCACTTCGACGTGGTCCGCGAGGGCAAGAACGACGAGATCCTCGAGGAGGCCGTCCCGTTCCGGGAGGGCGACGAGGTGCTCGTGCAGATCGTCGAGCCGCACATGTACAACGTCGACGACGCCGTCGCGAAGATCGACGGCTACGTCATCAGCGTCGAGGAGGGCGGGCGCTACGTCGGCACGAAGCGCCTCGTCCGCATCGAGGAGGCCGGCCGCACGTCCGCGGTGGCCGTGCTCGTCGGGGGGCCCGGAGGAGGACGCGGCGCCCGAGCCCGAGCCCAAGCCGAAGCCCGCGCGGCGCCGCGCGCCCGCCAAGCCGAAGGTCGTCGTGGCCTCCGACGACGACGTGGAGCCCACGGAGGAGGAGGCCGAAGCGGCCGAGGAGTCCCTCGCCGAGGCGAGCGGCTCCGAGGAGGAGGACGCGGTAGACTCCAAGCCCCGGCGCCGCGGCCGCAGAGGCGGACGGCGCCGTTCGGCTGCCAAGACGGCCGAAGCATCCTCACCCGAGTAAGGCACTTCATGTACGCAATCGTCAAGACCGGCGGCAAGCAGTACCGCGTCGAGCAGGGGCAGACCCTGCTCGTCGAGCGCCTGCCCGCGGAGGCCGGCGCCAGCGTCGCCCTCGAGCCGCTGCTCATCGCCGGCGACACCTCCGTGTTCGACAAGGCCGGCCTCGCCGACGCCACGGTCGACGCCCGGATCGTGGAGCACCTGCGCGGCCCGAAGCTGCGCGTCTTCAAGTTCAAGCCGAAGCGCGGCTACAAGCGCCGGACGGGTCACCGTCAGGAGCTCACGCGCATCGAGATCACCAGCATCAAGGGGAAGTAGAGATGGCGCACAAGAAGGGGCTCGGCTCCTCCCGCAACGGTCGCGACTCGAACGCGCAGCGCCTCGGCGTGAAGAAGTTCGCCGGCGAGGTCGTCACGGGCGGCGAGATCATCGTGCGCCAGCGCGGCACCCGCTTCAAGGCCGGTGAGGGCGTCGGCATCGGCAAGGACGACACGCTCTTCGCCAAGGCCGAGGGCTTCCTCGAGTTCACCGAGAACCGCCGCGGCCGCGTCGTCAACGTCGTCTCCGCCGACGTGCAGGCCAAGCTGGAGGCCGATCGCGAGACGGCCGCCGGTGGCGCCGCCGCTCCCGCGCCCGCCGGCGCGGTCGCCAAGCCCTCCGCGGAGTAGCTCCCGTGCCCTCGCCGCGCGCCCTGTCCACCGTCCTGGCGGTGGGCCGCGTCGGCGCGGGCGCCGGCCTGCTCGCCGCCCCGGCGCAGACCGGGCGGCCCTGGCTCGGCTCGGCGGCCGAGACCGGCGGCGGCGGCGTCGCGATCCGCGCCTTCGGCGCGCGCGACCTCGCGCTCGGCGCGCTGACCTGCGCCGCGCTGGCCGGCCGCCTCGGCAGCCCGTCGACCGCGGCGACCCTCGTCGCCGCGAGCGCCGCCTGCGACCTCGCCGACGGCGCCGCGATCCACCTCGGCCGCGACGCGGTCCCGCCGCTCGGCCGCGCCGTCGGCGCCTTCGCCTTCGGCTCGGCCCTCCTCGGCTTCGCCGTGGCGCGCCAGCTGCGCGCGCAGGCCTGAGCGCCCGCCGCGGGCCCGCGGCCTGACGCGCCGCCGGCGCCCGTGCGGCCCGGACGCGCCGCCGGCGCCTGCGCGGAACCTGAACGTCGGTTCACCGCCAACGCCTGGCGGCGATCCGACACTCAGCGCCCGGGGGAACCTGAACGTCGGTTCAGCGCCAACGCCTGGCGGTGAACCGACGCTCAGCTTCTCGGCTCAGGCGTCGACGGTGACCCCGTGCGGCGCGAGCGCCGCGAGGAAGTCCCGGGCGTCGTAGGCCTGCGCGGGGGCCAGGCCGCCCGCGCGGTCGTAGCCCGGCGCCGCCATGCGCAGCGCGCCCTCGACGGTCGTGACCGCCGTGATGCCGTAGACGTCCGTGCCGCGCACGGTCGCCCGCTGCGGCGCGCCCGCCCGGGGCCGCGCCTCGACGGTGATGCTCCAGCGCACCGCGTCGCGCGCGCCGTCGCTCGGGCCCTCGGGGAGCCGGTCGATCGCGCGGTCGGCGAGGGCCCGCAGGCGCTTGGAGCGCAGCGCCAGGCCGACCGGCGCGGTCAGCGCGCCCACGGCCGGCGCGAGGCGCGGATGCGGGGCGAAGGTCGTGGCGGTCACGAACGCCGTGACCTTCGGCGCGCCCGTGTGCAGCGGCGCGGTGATCGTCTCCCCGGCGGGGTAGGGCGCGACGGCCTGGCGCCCGAGCGGCGCGGGGTAGTCGAAGTGCCGCAGCGGCGGCCGCAGCAGCTCGCGCGCGCTCCCCTTCGAGAGCATGAGCAGGGAGGAGCGGGTGGTCCCGCGCGTGGCGGTGAAGCCCTCGATGGCGTAGCCCACCAGGAGCTCCTCGAGCTCCCCGGCCCCGTCGGCCGCGAGGGCGCAGGCGAGGTCGCCCGGGAGGTAGTCGAAGCCCATGCCGCTGACGAGCGCGACCCCCGCGGCCTTCGCCGCCGGCCCGTGGTGGTGCGACGACCCGCTCGATGAACGGCGTCTCGCCCGTGGTGTCCACGTAGTGGCAGCCCGCGGCGATCGCCGCCTCCACGACGCGGTCGCCGACCTCGAGGAACGGGCCCGGCGCAGGCGATGACGGCAGCGCAGCCCGCGAAGGCCGCCTCCAGCGCGCGCGGGTCGTCCGCGGCGGCGACCCGGGTCTCGAAGCCGTGGGGCGCGGCCGCCGCGGCGAGCTTCTCCGGCGTTCCGGCCGCTCAGCACCGCCCGGGCGCCGCGCCGGGCGAGCTCGCGCGGTCACGAGCTTGCCCGTGAAGCCGGTCGCGCCGTAGACGGCGATGGGTCGGTCGGCAGGAGCGCTCACGCCGGGGACCCTACAACGGAGGGTGAATCGAGTTCAGCTCCGTGCGCCGCGCGACAGCCCGCCTGCGGGCCGCTCAACGCGGGGCGCGCACCCGACGGGAGCGCCACACGCGGCGAACGACCGGTCCGGCGGCCGCATGGGCAGCGAGGAGGCCCGTCGTCGGCACGAGCAGGACGGCGGGCCAGAAGAGGCCCTCGCCCGTCAGCTCCCAGATGCCGATCGCGGCGCCGTTCCCGCCGGCCCATGCCGTCGTGTGCAGCCCGAGCGCCACCCGGTGCGCCTTGCGTGCGAGGCGCCCGCCGCGCTCGGGCAGCCCGAGGGCCGCGAAGCCCGCGTGCGTCGCCAGGACCTGCACGCGCGTCGGCGCGGTCAGCGCCACGTGCACCCGGCGCTCGAACTCGTCGTGGTCGAGGCGGCCCGCCTCATGGGCCCGACGCAGCGTCGCGACCGCGCGGTCGCGATCCGCGTCCGTCGCCCGCGCGCCGCGCCGGGCACGCGCTGGTGGGCCGGCCGGGTGGCTCACCCCGGCTGCGCGGTGGGGCGCACGAGGATCTCGTTCACGTCGACGCGCCGGGGCTGGCTGATCGCGTACATCACCGCCGCGGCCACGTCCTCGGGCTGCAGCGCCTCGATGCTCGGCTTGCTGTCGAAGAAGGGCGTCTCGACCATCCCGGGGGCGATGATCGTCGTCCGGATGCCCGTGTCGTTCAGGTCGGCCCGGATCGCCTCGCCCATCGCGTGCACCGCGTGCTTCGTCGCGGAGTAGAGCGAGCCGGGGAGCGCGCGCCGGCCCGCGATGGAGCCCGTGAGGAAGACGTGGCCCTGCGTCTCCTTCAGCGCCGGGATCGCCGCGCGCACGGTGTAGGCCGCGCCGAGGACGTTCGTGAGGACCATGTCGCGCCAGTGCTCCGGGGACTCCTCGAGCCAGCCGCGCGCGGCGCCGAAGCCCGCGTTGGCGAAGACCGCGTCGACCCGGCCGAAGCGGTCCGTGGCCGCGGCGACGAGCGCCTCGTTCGCCTCCCAGGAGGTCACGTCGGTGCTCACGGCGAGCGCGCGGTCGGCGCCGCCGAGCTCCTCGGCGAGCGCGTCGAGCTTGTCGGCCGAGCGCGCCGCGAGCACGAGGCGGTAGCCCGCCTCCGCGGCGGCGCGCGCGGTCGCCGCGCCGATGCCGGTGCTCGCGCCGGTGATGATCAGGACGTCGTCGGAGCATGGAGTCACACTAGGAGCGTGCCACACATGAGCCCGCGACGTCGCGAATGCTGTACGACAAGGCGCGCATCTACGTCCAGGCGGGCGGCGGCGGCAACGGCTGCATGAGCTTCCGGCGCGAGGCGCACGTCCCCATGGGCGGGCCCGACGGCGGCGACGGTGGCCGTGGTGCCGACGTCGTGCTCGTCTGCGACGACTCCCTGCGCGACCTGCAGTCCTTCAAGCGCTCCGCCCACTACAAGGCGGGCCGCGGCCGCCACGGCGAGGGCAACCAGCGCCACGGCGCCGACGGCGGGACCATGGAGGTCCGCGTCCCGCCCGGCACGGAGGTCCACAAGTGGGACGGCACGGTCTACGACCTCGTCCGGCCCGGGCCAGCGGGTGAAGATCGCCGAGGGCGGCTCGGGCGGCCGCGGCAACCGGAAGTTCAAGAGCTCCACCCGGCAGTCGCCGCGCTTCGCCGAGAAGGGCCTCGAGGGCGACGACGGCTGGATCGACCTGCGCCTGAAGCTCCTGGCCGACGTCGGCCTGGTCGGCGTCCCGAACGCCGGCAAGTCCTCGCTCATCTCCGTCGTCACGCGCGCCGCGCCCAAGATCGCGAACTACCCCTTCACGACGCTCGAGCCCGTCCTCGGGACGCTCGACGGCGGCGACCGCCAGCTCATCCTCGCGGACATCCCGGGCCTCATCGAGGGCGCCAGCGACGGCGCCGGGCTCGGCCACGAGTTCCTCGCCCACGTCGAGCGCACCCGGCTGCTCGTCCACGTCCTCGAGCTCGCGCCGATGGACGGCTCGGACCCCACGACGAACTTCGAGGTCATCGAGCAGGAGCTCGAGAGGCACGACAAGCGCCTCGCGCGGCTCCCGCGCATCCTCGTGCTCTCGAAGGCCGACCTCGTCCCGCCCGACGTCGTCGAGGACGCGCGCGCCTACTGGCAGGAGCACTTCGACGCGCTCGCGCCGCCCGTCGAGGAGTGGGAGACGCCGGACCCGCTCGCGCGCGTGCCGGTCATCGTCACCTCCAGCGCGACGGGCCTCGGCCTCGACGAGCTGAAGGTCGAGCTGCTGCGCCGCGTCCCGTTCCTGCCCGCCGAGCAGCTCGACGAGCTCGCCGTCGAGGGCGACCTCGCCGAGCACCGCGTCTTCCGGCCGGCCGCCGGGCAAGGGCTGGCAGGTCGAGCAGCTCGAGGAGGGCGTCTTCCGGGTCAGCGGCGAGCAGGTCGAGCGGCTCCTGGCCCGGCATGACCTCGAGAACGAGGACGCGATGGCCCACGTGGAGCACCGCCTCGGGCGCATGGGGGTCCTGCGCGCGCTCGAGGAGGAGGGGTTCGAACCCGGCGACGACGTGGAGATCGCCGGGATCGTCTTCGAACTCGACTGAGCCAGGTCCGGCTTCACCGCCGCGCGCCCGGGGGAGGAGCAGGGCATGCGCGCACTGTTCCTGAACGCCACCCTCAAGCCCTCACCCGACGAGTCGAACACGGAAGCGCTCGCCCGCGTCGTCGCCGACGCGCTCGCCGCCGAGGGCGTCGAGGTCTCCTGGGTCCGGCTCGCCGACCACCGGATCGACCCCGGCGTGGTCTCCGAGGCGGTCACGGAGGGCGACGAGTGGCCCGCGATCCACGAGCAGATCCTGGCCGCGGACATCCTCGTCATGGCCACGCCGACCTGGGTGGGGCAGCACTCCTCGCTGTGCCAGCGGGCGATCGAGCGGATGGACGCGCTGCTCTCCGAGACCGACGACGCCGGCGTGCCCGTGGCCTACAACAAGGTCGCCGGGGTCGTGGTCACCGGCAACGAGGACGGCGCCCACCACATCGTCGCCAACGTCGGGCAGTGCCTGAACGACATCGGCTTCTCCCAGCCCGGCCAGAACTGGACCTACTGGAACAAGGGGCCGGGGCCGTCGGAGGAGGAGTACGCGACCTCCGACGAGCAGGAGTGGTCCATCACCACGGGCAAGGCCTGCGCGAGCAACCTCCTGCACCTCGCCCGCGCGCTGGCGCAGGCGCCGATCCCCGCGCCGCCCTCGTAAGGTTCGGCGGGCATGGCCCGCCTCGTCGTCAAGCTCGGCTCCAGCGTCGTCGCCACGGACGACGGCGCGCTGCGCGTGGACGCGCTCGAGGCGATCTGCGACGAGCTCGCCGCCCGCCACCGCGCGGGGGACGAGCTCATCGTCGTCTCCAGCGGCGCGATCGCCCGCGGAGTGCGCGAGCTCGGCCTCGCCGGGCGGCCCACCGCCATCGCCGACCTCCAGGCCGCGAGCGCCGTGGGCCAGGGCGGGCTCTTCCACTCCTGGCAGGAGCTGCTCGCCGCCCGCGACGTCCGCGCCGCCCAGGTGCTCCTGACGTTCTTCGACCTCCGCGCCCGCACCCACTACCTCAACGTCCGCCAGACGCTCGCGCGGCTGCTCGACTGGGGGATCGTCCCGGTCATCAACGAGAACGACACGACGACGACGGACGAGATCTCCTTCGGGGACAACGACTTCCTCGCCGCGCAGGTGGCGATCCTCCTGAACGCGGACCGGCTCGTGCTGCTGACGGTCACCGACGGCCTCTTCACCGGGGACCCGCGGCGCGACCCGAGCGCCGAGCGGGTGCCCGAGGTCGTCGACTTCTCCGCGCTCGAGGAGCTCGCGATCGGCGCGGAGACCAGCGCGCTCGGCTCGGGCGGCATGCGCTCGAAGGTCGTGGCCGCCGAGATGGCGACCGCCGCCGGGATGCCCGCGGCGATCGGCAGCGGCCTGGCGCCGGGCGATCTCGGGCGGCTCCTGGACGGCGACCGCGCCTCGGGCACCCACTTCGAGGCGCGCGAGACCCGGTACTCCTCCTTCAAGCTCTGGCTCAAGTACGCGAAGGCGACGCACGGGACCCTCGAGGTCGACGGCGGCGCGGCCCGCGCGCTGCGCGAGTCCGGGACCTCCCTGCTGCCCGTCGGCATCACGGGCGTCCGCGGGGCCTTCGACGCCGGTGACGCGGTCGAGGTCGCGCTGGGCGACGAGGTCATCGGGAAGGGCATCGTCTCCTACGCCGCGCCCGAGCTCCGTCGGGTGGTGGGGATGAAGAGCGCCCAGGTGCGCGACGTGCTCCCGGGGGCGGCCGACGAGGCCGTCCACCGCGACTACTTCGTCCTGACCTAGTCAGACGATGATCGCCACCGCGCCGCCGTCGACCGACCATGCGGCGCCGGTGACGGTGGAGGAGCGCGCGGAGCAGAGGAACACGATGACGTCCGCGACCTCCCCGGGGGTGGCGAAGCGCCCGAGCGGGACCTTCGCCTCCTGCGCGGCGACCGACTCCTCGCGGGAGAGCCCCTTCGCCGCGGCCGTCTGGTCGGCCAGGCCGCCGTCGGCCATCCAGAGCTCCGAGCTCACCGGCCCGGGGGTGACCGCGTTGACCAGGACGCCGTCGGCGGCGTGGAGGTCGGCCCACACCCGGGAGAGCGAGAGCTGCGCGGCCTTCGTGACGGAGTAGGCGGCGTTCGTGAGCGACGGGCGCTTGCCCGCGCTGGAGCAGACGTTCACGATCCGGCCCTGGCCCTGCTCGGCCATGACGGGCGCCGCGGCGCGCATGAGGCGCATGGGGGCGAGGACGTGGAGCGCGTACTGCTGCTCCCAGTCCTCGTCGGTCAGCTCGTCGACCGGGCGGGCGAAGGAGGTGCCGGCGTTGTTCACCAGCACGCCGAGGGTCCCGAGCTCGCGCGCGCGGCCGACGATGCGCTCGGCAGCCGAGGGGTCCGTGACGTCCGCGGCGAACGCGACGCCGCCGACCGCGTCCGCCGCCTCGTCCAGCCGCTCCGCGTCCCGCCCGACGAGCAGCACCCGCGCGCCCTCCGCCGCCAGCCGCTCCGCCGTCGCGCGACCGATGCCCTTGCTCGCGCCGGTCACGATGCAGACGACGTCCTGCAGTCCCAGGTCCATGCGCCCGGATGCTAGGCGGGCCGGGGAAGGTCAGCCCGAGCCGGAGAGCGCCAGGGCCCGTTCCTCCTGCGTCGCGGCCTGCGACTCCTGGTGCTCGAGGCCCATGATCCCCGCCTTCGCGGTGATCCCGTGGACCAGGATGGAGACCAGGACGGCCGCGAGCACCGTCCAGAGGACGGTCCGGGCCTCGTCGGGCGCGAGGACGCCGGTCCCGAGCGCCGCCCCGACGTAGTAGATCGAGCCGAGGCCGCGGACGCCGAAGAACGCGACGAACCCGCGCTCCTCCTTCGTCTCGAGCCACTTGGGCGTGAGCGCCGCCATCGCCGCGGACGGGCGGATGACGAACACCAGCAGCGCGCCGATGAGCCACCCCTGCCACCCCGGGACCCCGAGCCCGGTGAGGGTCACCATGCTCATGACCAGGACGATCGTCCCGAGCTCGAGGAGGTGGACGATGCGCTGGGCGCCGGCGTGCAGCTCCCCGTGGTGCTCGTAGTCGCGCTCGAAGCGGCGGAAGGCGAGGCCGGCGCAGATCGCGGAGAGGAAGCCGTAGGAGCTCAGGACCTGGGCCGCGCCGTAGACCGCGAGCGCCACGGCCACCGCGAGCCAGCCGTCGAGGTCGGGCCCGATGCGGCCCTCCCGGCGCATGGGCAGCACCAGCCGCGCGGCGACGTGCCCCATCGCGACGCCCACCGCGACCCCGACGACGACCTTGTAGACGACGTCCAGCCCGAGCCACGACCCGATCCACCCCGTGCCGCCGTCGCTCGCGATCGCCAGCCCGGCGATCAAGAACGGGAACGCCAGCCCGTCGTTGAACGATGCCTCGGCGGTCAGGGAGAACCGCGCCTCGGCGTCCTCCTGCCCGGGCGGTCCCACCCCGACGTCGCCTGCCAGCACCGGGTCGGTGGGGGCCAGCGCGGCGCCGAGGACGATCGCGGCACCGAGCGAGAGGCCGAGCAGGCCCATGCCGAGCAGGGCGACCGCCGCGATCGTGATCGGCATGACCACGAGCAGCAGCACGAGGACGCTGCGCCAGGCGACGAGCTGGAGGCTGCGGTCGATCTGCAGGCCCGTCGCGTAGAGGGTGACGACGACCGCCGCCTCGGAGACGTGCTCGATGACCCCCGTGTCCTGCTCCGCGTCGAGCCAGTTGAGGCCCAGGGCGTGGATCGCCGCGGCCATCACGAGCCCGAGGCCGGCGTAGACCATGGCGCTGGACCACCAGCGCCCTTCCTCGTTCGTCCGCGCGACGATCCCGACGGCGACGATCAGCCCCAGGGCCAGGAAGCCCAGGGCGGCGGGTTCAGCCCAGGTCAGTCCCGGGCCGGCGGCGGCAAGCACTTGCAGCAGGCTAGGGGGCGAGGTCGCCGGGCTCGGCGCCCGCCGTCTGCAGCTCGGACTGCACCGCCTTGACGCCCTCGATCTTCTCGGCGTCCCGGACGACCCGGACCTCGGCCTCCTCGTCGGCGACCTGCCCGCGCAACGTCACGACGCCGCTGTGCGACTCGACGGTGATGCCGAGCGGCGGGGTCCCGCCGAACAGCTCCGTCCGGACGCGGGCGACGAGGGCCTCGTCCCCGTCCCCGATCTCCGCCGCCTCGGCTTCGAGGGCCGTGATCGCGGCAGCCTCGGCCGCGGGGCTGGTCGTCGGCGTGGACGAGGGCGCGTCCCGCGTCTCGGGGGGCGTCGTGTCGGGCTGCGCCGTCGGGACCGGGGCATGCGGCTGGGCGACGGTGATCGTCGACTCCGGGGCCTTCGCGGCCCGACCGGCGGGCGACGAGGACGATGCCGCCCGCGACCGCCGTGACGCCGACGACGGTGGTCAGCCGCGAGCCGCGGGTCGCGGGGATCGCCTCGACATGCGTCGCGGTGGCGATCTTCCCGCCGACGCGACGGGCGACGAAGCGCACGACGAAGCGGGTCAGGCGGGAGCGCGGGTGGGTGAGGAGGTACCTGCCGCCGGTGATGGCGACCCGGGTCTTGACCGAGGGCATGGCCGGGGACTACCCGCAGGGGCGGGCGACCAAGCGATGTGGGCGCCGTCGGGCTGCTCCCCCGGACGGGCAGGCGCCCGCCGGTACCCTTCGCGCCATGGCCACCACCGCCGTGTCCGTCACCGACACCTGCCTGGCCGCGAAGGCCGCTGCCAGGCGCCTGGCCGCGCTGCCGACCACGGTCAAGGACGCGGCCCTGCTGGCCATCGCGGACGGCCTCGAGGCCCGCACGCCCGAGATCCTCGAGGCCAACGCGCGCGACATGGAGGCCGGGCGCGAGAACGGTCTCGGCGCAGCGCTCCTCGATCGCCTCGAGCTCACCCCGGCGCGGATCGCGGTCATCGCGCAGCAGGTGCGCGACATCGCGGCACTCACCGATCCGGTGGGGGAGGTCGTCGAGGGCAAGCGGCTGCCCAACGGCCTCGACGTCAAGAAGGTCCGGGTGCCGCTCGGGGTCGTCGCCGTCGTCTACGAGGCCCGGCCGAACGTCACGATCGACGCCACCGCGCTCTGCCTCAAGAGCGGCAACGCGATCGTCCTGCGCGGCTCCTCGAGCGCCGCGCACTCCAACGCGATCCTCGCGACGGTCGCCTCCGACGCCGCGACGGCCGCGGGCGTCCCCGGCCGGCGCGGTCGCGCTCGTCTCGGGCGGCGGCCGCGAGGAGCTCGCGGAGCTCGCGACCCAGACGGGGGTCGTCGACCTCATCGTCCCGCGCGGGGGAGAGGGGCTGAAGAACGCGCTCAAGGGCGTCGCGACCGTCCCGGTCATCTACGCGGCCTCGGGCAACTGCCACGTCTACGTCGACCGCGCCGCGGACCTCGCCTGGGCGCAGGAGATCATCCTGAACGCGAAGGTCCAGCGCCCGAGCGCCTGCAACGCGGCCGAGACGCTGCTCGTGCACGCGGACGTCGCCGCCACCTTCCTCCCCGGCGCCCTGCGCGCGCTGCGCGCCGCGGGCGTCGAGCTCCGGGTCGACGGCCGCACCCGCGCGCTCGCGGGCGAGGCGCTCGCCGGAGAGCTCTTCGACGCGACGGACGAGGACTGGGACACGGAGTACCTCGCGCTCACCCTGGCGGTCGCGGTGGTCGACGGGCTCGACGAGGCGATCGACCACGTCAACGCGCACGGCTCGGGCCACTCGGAGGCCATCGTCTCCGGCGACGCCGCCGCGCTGCGCGCGTTCGAGCTCGGCGTCGACGCGGCGTGCCTCTACCTCAACGCCTCCACCCGCTTCACCGACGGCGGGGAGTTCGGGATGGGCGCCGAGATCGGCAACTCGACCCAGAAGCTCCACGCCCGCGGGCCGATCGGCATGCGGGAGCTCTGCTCGGAGAAGTACGTCGTCCAGGGCGACGGGCACGTCCGGTCCTGAGCCGGTGGCCCAGGTCGGGATCCTCGGCGGGACGTTCAACCCGCCGCACATCGCGCACCTCGTCTGCGCGCAGGAGGCGCGCTGGCAGCTCGGGCTCGACCGCGTCCTGCTCATGCCCGTGCACACGCCGCCGCACAAGGAGGCGCCGGGCGACCCGGGCGCCGAGCTCCGCTTCGCGATGTGCGAGGCGGCGGCCGAGGGCGACCCGGGCCTCGAGGTCTCCCGCCTGGAGATCGACCGGGGCGGCCCGTCGTTCACCGTCGACACGCTGCGCGCGGTCCTCGCCGGCGCCCCGGACGACGAGCTCACCTTCGTGCTCGGCGGCGACCAGGCGCAGGGCCTCGCGACCTGGCGCGAGGCCGCCGCGCTGCCCGGGCTCGCGCGCCTGGCCGTCGCGGAGCGCGAGGGCGTCGGCCGCGAGGACCTCCGCGAGCGCCTCGCCGGGCTCGTCCCCGAGGACCGGCTCGTCTTCTTCGACATGCCGCGCCTGGACGTCTCCTCCTCCGACGTGCGTCGCCGGGTGGGCGCCGGGCGGCCGATCCGCCACCTGGTCCCCGACGCCGTCGCCCACCGCATCACCGCCGAGGCGCTGTACCTGACCACCGCGGCTGCCACACTGGACAGCGCATGACCGACCCCGAGCAGACGACGAAGCTGGCGGCCGCCTTCGCGGCGGAGAAGAAGGCGATCGACATGGTCGCCCTGGACCTGCGCGGCGTCGCGGGCTACACGGACTTCTTCCTCATCTGCCAGGGCAACACGGACCGCCAGGCCAAGGCGATCCACGACGGCATCCACCTCGGCATGAAGAAGGCCGCCGAGATGCTCCCCCGCCGCGTCGAGGGCGTCGCCGAGGCCCGCTGGATCCTCATGGACTACCTCGACGTGGTCGTCCACGTCTTCACCCCCGAGACGCGCGAGTTCTACCGCCTCGACCAGCTCTGGGGCGAGGTCCCGCGCCTCGAGCTCGACCCGGCCGAGCTCACGGAGCTCGCCGCGCAGGTCCCCGAAGCCGCCTCGGCCTAGCGCCGACGGCGCCGCGCTCCGCCACCACGCGACGTGGCCCCGGAACGACGAAGGCCGCCCTGCGCGGACGGCCTTCATGTGGTCTCGATGGAGCCAGGGGGGCTCGAACCCCCGACCTCTTGGCTGCCAGCCAAGCGCTCTCCCAGCTGAGCTATGGCCCCGAGCTCGGTACTGCTCCGCCATTGTAACGCGGGCGCGCTGGTTGTTCTTTGCGGGTGCGAGGCGCAGACGACATGCTCGCTCGTCTGCGTCACGTCGCGCGATCGGGACGACCCAGACGGCGTCGAGCGTCCATGCAGTACACGGCGATCGCATCGACCTCCGTCTGGCGAGTAGGTGCGCTTGAGCTGCCCGCCCGCTGACGCGACGGCACGAGATGGGCCGGAAGAGGACGATGTCGCCCATCCGCGTCGCCCACTTGCACTGGACCCGCTGCAACCCGAGGTGCCAGTCGAAGACGCAGGTCGTAGCGCGCGCCCTCGACCATCGGCCTCGAGACGACGATGCCGAGCTGCGCGGCCCTCGAGGCGATGGCGAGCTCCGCGATCCCGCCCTTCTGGTCCGAGGTGAGCTCCATCCATACGAACACTAGTTCGCATGGCGGACGGATCGGGTGGGTCAGCGGCGCCGCCGCGGCGGCCGCACGAACTCCGGGACGTCGAACGTCGTGTCCTCGGGCTCGAGCAGCCCGGCGATCTCCACCGGCAGCGGCGCGGAGGCGCCGCGCCGGCCGCTGCGCCCGCCCCGCTTCTGCGCGCCGGCGTCGGCCGGCGCGTCGCCTGCACCGGACGCAGCAACGCGCGGTTCCGCCGTCGTCGGCTCGGAAGCTCCCGCGACGGGGCGGGCGGCGGACGAGCCCGCGGGGATGGCCGTGCGCGGCGAGCCGGGGGGCCGGCAGGAGCAGCGTCGCGCATCGGGGCCTCCGCAGGTTCGCCGGGATCAGCCTCGTCCAGGCGGGACGTCAGCTGGTGGTGCACGCCGTGGACGTCGCGCATGAGCCGATCGGCGTTGCGCACGAGGGACTGCGCGAGGTCCCGGAGGTTCCCCGTGAGCTCCTCGCCGTCGCGGACGACCTCGCGGGCGGCGTAGTGGGCGTCGTTCAGGACCTCCTGCGCCTCCGTGCGCGAGGACGCCCGGACCTCCTGCGCCCGCGCCTCGGCCTCCTTGACGACCTGCCGGGCCTCGGCCTCGGCCTCGGCGAGCGTCCGGAGGCGATGCTTCTCGGCCTCCGCGCGCACCTGCGCGGCGCGGTCGTGGATGGTCGTCACCGCCGCGCGGGCTTCGGCCTCGGCTGGCGGCGGCGGCTCGCTTGGCGGCGTCGAGCAGGTCACGCGCCTCCTCCTCGGCCGCCTCGATGCGAAGGTCCGCGGCGCGGTCGGCCTCGGCGATGCGCTCGCGGGCACGACGCTCCGCGCTCGCTGCGCATCTCCTCCGCCGCGAGCTCCGCGGCCTCCACGATGCGCGCGACCTTCCGAGAGGCGACGACGATGTCCGAGGGCGGCTCGGCGGTGAACGTCGTCTCGAGCGGCGGAACCTCGTAGTCGCCGGGCTCGGGCTGCGCGGCGAAGAGCGCGTCCTCGCGCTCGGCCCCGACCGACGCCCGGCGCCGCGCCGCCCGGCCGCCACGGGGTCCGTCCGGGCCTGCCTGCGCCTCCGGGGGTGTGGGCTGCTCAGCCATGACCGCCGATCGTAGGCGGCGCACCCAGCGATCCGCGCAAGAAGGCGACCACCGCGCGGTTGAACAGCTCCGCCCGCTCCCACTGGAGGAAGTGCCCGGCCCGGGGAACGACGAAGGGGCCCACGAGCTGCTCGAAGGCCAGCTCGCAGCGCTCGGGGAAGTCCTCGTAGATGACGTGGTCGTCCGGCCCGTAGAGCGCCAGGGTCGGGACGGCGACGCGCTCGAGCATCCGCGGCGGCTCGCTCAGCGGCCGGGCGCCCACCGCGCTCTCGTAGTTCCCGAACCCCGCCCGGAGCTTCTCGGCGTCGGCGAACGGCTCGGTCATCCACGCGACCTCGTCCCGGGTGAACCCGCCCTGCGTCCCCCAGAAGCGGCTCGTGTAGAACGTCGCGACGTAGCGGCGCCGCTCCTCCGGGGTCCGCAGCTCCGCCGCGAGCGCGTCGGCGTCGCGGCCCTGGCGGACGAAGTAGTCCGAGGCCTGCCGCGTCCTGGGCCCGATCGGCGCCATCCCGGGGAGGATGGGCAGCACGCTGTTGAAGATGACCTGCTGCTCGACCGCGCCGGGGAAGCGCAGGCCGAGGTCGATGAGCACGCCGCCGCCGAGGTCCGAGCCCGCGCCGCAGAACGCGGCGTGCCCCAGCACGTCGACCATGAGCCCGCGGACGTCCCGGGCGTGAGCGGCCAGGTCGTAGAACCCGTCTGGCGCCAGCCCGGAGTCGCCGTACCCCCGCAGGTCGGGCACGACCACCTCGAAGCCGGCGTCGGCGAGGGCCGCCACGTTCCGCCCCCAGATCCGCCGGGTCTCGGGCCATCCGTGGAGCAGCAGCAGGGGCTGCCCGCCGACCCCTTCGCGCCAGTACGCGAGCTCCATCCCGGGCCGCACCTCGGCCCGGTGCGTGGCGAAGGCATGCACAGGGCGGACTCTATGCTCCGCCGCCCATGGCCGAGCATCGCTACGACCCGAAGGAGATCGAGCCCCGCTGGCAGCGCGTGTGGGCCGACGAGCGCACCTGGGAGGTCTCGAACGACCTCGGCGACGACGAGACGACCTACGTCCTCGAGATGCTCCCGTACCCCAGCGGCGAGCCGCACATCGGCCACCTGAAGGTCTACTCCGTCGGCGACGCGGTCGCCCACTTCCAGCGCCGCACGGGCAAGCGCGTCCTGCATCCCATGGGCTACGACGCGTTCGGCCTGCCCGCCGAGAACAACGCCATCAAGACGGGCCAGAAGCCCCGCGACGCCACGAACGCCGCGATCGCCTCCTTCCAGCGCCAGTTCCGCGAGTGGGGCATCTCCATCGACTGGTCCCGCGAGTTCGCGACCTGCGACCCGGAGTACTACCGCTGGACCCAGTGGATCTTCCTGCAGTTCTTCAACGAGGGACTGGCCTACCGCAAGAACGCGGTGGTCAACTGGTGCCCGCAGGACGCGACGGTCCTGGCCAACGAGCAGGTCGTCGACGGGCGCTGCGAGCGCTGCGGCCACGAGGTCGAGGCCCGCCAGCTCGAGCAGTGGTTCTTCCGCATCACGGACTACGCCGACCGCCTGCTCGACGACCTCGAGACCATCGAGTGGCCCGAGCACGTCAAGACGATGCAGCGCAACTGGATCGGCCGCTCGACCGGCGCCGAGGTCACCTTCCGCTGCGACGAGGTCGGCACGGACTACGCCGTCTTCACCACCCGCCCCGACACGCTCTTCGGCGCGACGTTCTTCGTCATGGCCCCGGAGCACCCCGACCTCGAGCGGCTGGCCGCCGGCACGGGGCAGGAGCAGGCGGTGCGCGACTACGTCAACCACGCGCTGACGGAGTCCAACGAGGAGCGCGGCGCCGCGGACAAGCCGAAGACCGGCGTCTTCCTCGGCCGCCACGTGGTCAACCCGGTCAACGGCGAGGCCATCCCGATGTACGTCGCCGACTACGTGCTCATGGAGTACGGCACGGGCGCGATCATGGCCGTCCCGGGCCACGACGAGCGCGACTACGCGTTCGCCAAGGCCTACGACCTGCCGATCCGCCGCGTCGTCGAGGGCGTGAACCCCGACGGCGACGAGGACGGCCTGCCCTTCGCCGGCGATGGCCCGATCGTCAACTCCCACCCGGACTTCGACGGCATCCCGAACCGCCAGGCGCTCGAGCAGATCGTCACCTGGGTCGACCGCGAGGGGAAGGGCCACGCCTCGACGAACTACCGCCTGCGCGACTGGCTGCTCTCCCGCCAGCGCTACTGGGGCTGCCCGATCCCGATCATCCACTGCCCGCAGTGCGGGATGGTGCCGGTCCCCGAGGACCAGCTCCCGGTCGAGCTGCCCGACATCGACGACTACGCCCCCAAGGGCAAGTCGCCGCTGGCCGCCGCGGAGGACTGGGTCAACGTGCCCTGCCCGCGCTGCGGCGCCGCAGCCCAGCGCGAGACCGACACGATGGACACCTTCGTCGACTCCTCGTGGTACTTCCTCCGCTACACGGACCCGAAGAACGAGGACGCTCCCTGGGATCCGGCGATCCTGTCCCGCTGGGCGCCGGTCGACCAGTACGTCGGCGGCGTCGAGCACGCGATCCTCCACCTGCTCTACGCGCGCTTCTTCACGAAGGCCCTCGCCGATCTCGGCCACCTGGACGTCCAGGAGCCGTTCGCGAAGCTCTTCACGCAGGGGATGATCACGAAGGACGGGGCGAAGATGTCCAAGTCCCGCGGCAACGTCGTCTCCCCGCAGGACATCGTCGCCCGCTACGGCGCCGACACCGCCCGCGCGTACATCCTGTTCATCGGCCCGCCCGACAAGGACGCGGACTGGTCCGACAAGAACATCGTCGGCGTCGCCGACTTCCTCTCGAAGCTCTGGCGCTTGGCCGCCGCGCTCGCTGAAGGCCCCGGGCACGGCGCCGAGCTCCCGAACGAGCCCGACGGGCCGGGGCTCGACCTCGTCCGCGCTGCGCATCTCGCGATCGAGGAGGTCACCCGGGCGATGACGGACCGCTTCGCCTTCAACCGGGCCATCGCCGAGGTGATGAAGCTGGTCAACGCGTGCTCGAAGGAGTTCTACGAGGGCGGCAACCGCGACCCGGAGGCGCTGCGCTACGCGCTCGGGACCGCCGCCTCGCTCGTCTTCCCGTTCGCGCCCCACGTGGCCTCCGACGCCTACGACCTCCTCACGGGCACCCGCGTCTGGGAGGAGCCCTGGCCGGCGGCCGAGGAGCGCTTCCTCGAGTCGGCGACCTTCGAGCTGGTCGTGCAGGTCAACGGCAAGGTCCGCGATCGCGTCGCGGCCGCGACCGACGCCTCGCCCGACGAGCTGAAGGCCCTGGCGCGTGATGCGCCCAACACGAAGGCGCAGCTCGAGGGCAAGACGATCGTCAAGGAGGTCGTCGTGCCCGCGAAGCTCGTGAACCTCGTGGTGCGCTGAGGCTCGCATGGGCACCGAGCTGCGTGACGCGCGGATCGTCTCCGTGGCCGGTCCGCGCGAGGCGGACGACGACGTGCTCGCAGCGGCCGAGGAGCTCGGGGCGCGGCTCGTCGACGCCGGCTTCTGGGTCCTGACGGGCGGGCTCGGCGGCGTGATGGAGGCGGCCAGCCGCGGGGCGAAGTCGCGGCGGGGCAGCACCATCGGAGTCCTCCCGGGCGACGACCCCGCGACCGCGAACGGCTGGGTCGACCTCGCGCTGCCGACGGGGCTCGGCGAGCTGCGGAACGCCCTGGTCGCTCGCATGGGCATGGCGCTCGTCGCGGTCGGGACGAGCCCGGGGACCCTCACCGAGGTCGGCTTCGCGCTGGGCCTGGGACGGCCGGTCGTGGGGATCGGGAGCTGGCCGGTGCACGGGGTGGTCGCAGTGAACACCCCCGCCGACGCCGTTTCGCAGGTCGTTGCACTTCTGCGCTAGATCCTCCGCAGAGATGTGACGAAGGCCGCGATCTCGCGCCACGGGCCCCACCTACGCTCGGCCCATGACCTCCGAGATCACCCGCCGGCAGTTCGCCGTCTACCTCGTCGCGGTGGTCCTCGTCGTCGTCCTCGGTGGGCGCGCGCTGCGCGCCGACGCGGGCTCGGGCAGTGCAGGAGCCGCACCGGTCCGACGGCTTCGTCCCGGGGGCGGGACCCACCGGCTCCGGCGGTTCCAGCCCGTCCGCCGCGGGATCCGGGGCAACGACGAGCGGGGTCGCGGTCACCGACAGCACGGAGGCGCTCGTCGTGCACGTGGCGGGCGCGGTCCGTCGTCCCGGGGTCTACGACCTCCCGGCGGGAGCGCGCATCCGCGACGCGGTCGCCAAGGCCGGCGGTGGGAAGCCGCGGGCCGACCTCGACAGCCTGAACCTCGCGGCGAAGGTGACCGACGGTCAGCAGGTCCTCGTGGTGCGGAGGGGGCGAGCGCCCGGCGGCGGCGCCGCGAGCGCTCCGGCGGCGGGAGGCAAGGTGGCCGGCGGTGCTGCGTCGCAGCCTGGCGGAGGCGCCGCAGCGGCCGGCGGCGCCGGGGCGACGGTCAACGTCAACCAGGCGACGGCGGCCGAGCTCGAGCAGCTCGACGGGGTCGGGCCCGCCATCGCGGCGAAGATCGTCGACTGGCGGACGCAGAACGGTCCGTTCCGCAGCGTCGACGACCTCGCGCAGGTCGCGGGGATCGGCCCGAAGAAGCTCGAGGCGATGCGGGCGCAGGTGGTCACGTGACGGACGCCGACACGCGAGCTCCGGCGACGCCAGTCGAGCGACCGTGAACGCCACGGATCGCGGTGCCCGGCGGCGCGCGCTCTCGGTGCCGGCGCGCAGGCGGCCGCGGCCGGGGTCGTGCTGCGACCCGTGCACGCCGCCGTCTTCGCCCTGGTCGCCGGCCTGCTCTGCACGCCCGTCCCGGCGGTTGCGGTGGTTGCTGCGGCCGCCGTCGTCGCCGCCGGCCTGACGGCGTTCGCGCTGTGGCCCCGGGTGCCCGACGGCTGAGCTGCGAGCGCTTCGCGCCCGGCATCGGCCCGCTCACCGCGCTGCTCCCGGTCGTCGTCCTCGCGGGGACGGCGCTCGGGCACCGCCCGGGTGGCGTCGCTCGAGCACAGCACGCTGGTCGAGGATGTCGGTCACCGCATCGATGCGCGCGCCGTCGTCACCCAGCCCGCGCGCAGATCGCGACTTCGGGGGCTGGTACGTGCTGGCTGAGCTCCGCGACGAGCCGGTCCTCCTGCGGGCCGGTCCGGACGGTGGTCGGCCGCCGCGGGTCGGCGACGTGCTCGCCGTCAGCGGCAGCCTCCGACGGCCCGGGACGTTCGCGACCCACCTGCACGCCCACGCGGAGCTCCGCGCCGACCAGGTCGCGACGTCGTTGGTCGCCGCGGCGGGGTCGCCGGGGCGCTCGACGGCGTGCGACGCCGCGCCGAGGCGGGCCTCGACCGCGGCCTGCCGCCCGACGTCGGCGGGGCTGCTCCGCGGCATGGTGCTCGGGGACGACAGCGCGCTGCCCGAGACGCACGCGCGACGCGTTCCGCGCCGCCGGGCTGAGCCACCTCGTCGCCGCCAGCGGGACGAACGTCGTCCTGCTCGCGGCGCTCGCCATGGCGCTCGGGACGGCGCTCGGCCTGGGTCTCAGCGGCCGGCTCTGGCTCGTGCTCGGGCTCATCGCGCTCTACGTCCCGCTGGCCGGCGGCGGGCCGTCGATCCAGCGGGCGGGGATCATGGGCGCGGCGGCGGTGGCCGCCGGCCTCGTCGGTCGTCCCGCGTCGCGCTGGTACGCGCTCGGCGATCGCGGCGGCGGTGACGCTGGTGCTCGACCCGCGCGCGGCGGCCGCTCCCGGCTGGCAGCTGAGCTTCGTCGCGGTGCTCTCGCTGCTCGCTCCTCGCGCCGCGCTGGCGCGCCGGCCTGGTGCGCCGCGGGCGTGCCGGCCGCGCTCGCGGACGTCACGGCGATGACCGCGGCGGCGACGCTCGCGACGGCGCCCGTGATCGCCGCGCACTTCGGGCAGGCCTCGCTGGTCGCCGTCCCGGCGAACCTCCTGGCGGCGCCCGCCGTCGCGACCGGTGATGTGGCTGGGGGTGATCGCCGCGGCCGTCGGCCAGGTGTCGGGTGCTGGTCGGCCCGCTCGGCGGTGCTGCTCGATGCCGTGCTCGACGGCCTCGTCGCGCTGGCCGGGTACCCGCTCGGCTACCTGGGCTGGGTCGGTGCGACGGCCGCCCGGCGTGCCCGGCGCGCTGGTCGAGGTCGGGCCGCTCGCAGTCGTGCTCGCGACGCGGTGCCGTGCTGATCGCTCGGCGCGTCGCGCCCGGGCGCGGCGGCGCCGCGCCGGCCCTCGCCGTCGTCGGGGCCGCGGCCTGGATCGGCCTCGCGCCGGCGACCGCCAGCGACGCCGGATCCGCCCGTCGGCCTGCGCCTCACGTTCCTCGACGTGGGACAAGGCGACGCGACGCTCCTGCAGGACGGACGGCGGGCGGTGCTGGTCGACGCAGGGCTGCCCGACGCTGGCATCGTCGGCCTCCTGCGACGGGCCGGCGTCTCGACGGCTCGACGTGCGTGGTCGCGACCCACGCCGACACGGACCACGTCGGCGGCGCTGGCGTCCGTCGTCGGCGAGCGCTCCCGGTCGGTCTCGTCCTCGACGGCCGCGACGGGGTCGTCACCGCGGCCGGGCAGGCGCTGGAGGCCGCGGCACGAGCGCGCGGGGTGCGCGTGGTCGCTGGGCACGCGGGACAGGAGGTGCGCGTGGGCGGGCTGCGCTGCGCGTCCTCTGGCCGCGACGTCGAGCCGGCCGCGGCGCACGCCGGGCGCGAACCCGAACGAGCGCGCGATCGTGCTCGAGGCGCGAGGCGCAGGGGCGGCGCGTGCTGCTGGGCGCCGACGCCGAGTCCGACGTGCTCGGCCGGCTCGACCTCGCAGCCGGTCGACGTGCTCAAGGTCAGCCACCACGGCAGCCGCGGACGCCGGCCTGCCCCGCCTGCTCGAGCGGCTGCGGCCGCAGGTCGCCGGCATCGAGGTCGGGGCGGGCAACACCTACGGGCACCCGGCTCCGTCGACGCTCGCCGCGCTGACGGGCGTCCCGGTGGTGGTGCGGACCGACCGGGACGGGACGCGTGCGCTCGACCTCGACCGAGCCGGTGCGCTGGGAGGTCCGCGCCCATGCCTAGACTCGGCCCGGTGAGCGCCTGGAAGCCCGCCTACCTCATCCACGGCGACGACCACGGGCGCATCGGCGAGCGGCGGGCGAACCTCCGGCGCAAGGCCGAGGAGGAGGCCGGCGCGCAGGGCGTCGAGGCCTTCGAGGGCGACGACGCGACCCCGGCGGCCGTCGCCGCTGCGCTCAGCGCCATGACCTTCTCCATGGGGCACCGCTTCCTCGTCGTCGACGGGGTCGAGCGCTGGAAGGAGGCCGACGTCAAGGCGCACCTCGTCCCGGCGCTCAAGGCGATGGACGACGGCACGACCATCGCGTTCTTCGGCCGCGACGACGGCCGCGCGAAGACCCCGGCGGCGCTCGTCGACGGCGGTCAAGAAGCACGGCGGCGTCGTCGGCGAGGAGGCGATGCTCAAGGCGAAGGACCTCCCGCGCTGGGTGACGACCGAGGCCGCAAGCTCGGCCTGAAGCTCGACAACGCGGCGCGCGCGGCTGCTCGTCGACGCGGTCGGGGAGCGTCAGCAGCGCCTGCTGCGCGAGCTCGAGAAGCTCGCGCTCGAGCACGGGCCGGGCGCGAGCTCGGCGAGGAGGAGGTCGCCGCCGTCGCGGCGCCCTCCGCGGAGCGCCAGGTCTGGGGGCTCGTCGACGCCCTCGTCGCGCGCGAGCACCGCAAGGCGACCCGGGCCTTCCTCGAGCTCCGCGACCAGGGCGAGTCGCTGCCGCGCCTCATCCCGCTCATCGCCCGCCGCCTCCGCGAGGTCCTCGCGGTGGCGGTCAAGCTCGAGGCGGGCGAGTCGCCCGCGCAGGTCAAGGCGACGCTGAAGATGGCCCCGTGGGCGGCCGACCGCCGCATCAAGGAGGCCCGCGCGACCGACGCCGACGCGCTGCGGGCAGCGCTCGAGTCGCTCGCCGGCGCTCGAGCTCGCCTCGCGCGGCCTCGCCGACGTCTCGGAGGACACCGCCGCGCTGCGGACGCTCGCGACGATCACGGCCTGAGCGTTCGACGAGCGGTTCATCGCCCGCTGGTCGCGGGGCCGGAGGCGAGGCCCGCGCGCAGCATGGACGTGAAGCCGAAGGACGAGAGCGCCCGGCGGACCGGGGCCGAAGGACGAGGCCCGCGGCAGGACGCGGAGCCGAGGACGACGTCGTGCGCGGCACGATCACCGTGGCCCCGAGACGTCGCAGCGCCGTCGGCGACCGGAGAGACCGCGCAGGCCCGCCGCCCAAGGCGAGCGGCCCGCAAGGGCCGCCCGCGGCGCATCGCGCCTCAGCGAGCGCGCGGCTGCGGCGCGGCGAAGTCGGTGCTAGCTCGGCTGGCGCCGGCGCGCACGCGCGCGGCACGGGACTTCTTGCGGGCACCGGTGTTGCGGTGCAGCGCGCCGCGCTTGACGGCCTTGTCGATCATCTGGACGAGCTGCGGTGCTCCGCGTCCGTGACGGCGTCGTCACCGGCCGCGACCGCGGCCTCGAGGCGACGGAAGTACGTCTTGATCGTCGAGGTGTAGCGGCGGTTCTCGAGGCGCTCGCGCTCGGCTCGGAGGATGCGCTTCTTCTGGGATGCGATGTTGGCCATGGGCGACGGCGGAGGATAGCGGTGTCCGGGCGCCGCCGCAGGCCGCCACGCCGGGCGCTCGCCTACAGTCCGCCCCGTGACGGACGCCGACACCCGCGCCACGCTCGCGGGCGACGACCCGGCGGCCGCCGCAGGCCGCCACGGCGCCCGAGCCGCCGAGGCGGCGGCTCGCGGCATCGGCCGCAACACCGCGATCTTCTCCGCGCTCACCGGCCTCAGCCGCATCGCCGGCCTGATCCGCGAGGTCGTCGCCTCGAGCTACTTCGGCACGAGCGGCGCCTTCTCGGCGTTCACGATCGCCTTCCAGCTTCCCGAACCTCGTCCGCGGCCTCTTCGCCGACGCCGCGCTCAGCGCCGCCTTCGTCCCCGTCTTCACCGAGCTGCTCGAGAAGGCCAAGCGCCGCAAGGACGCCTTCGCGCCTCGCCAGCACGCTGCTGCTGCGTCATCGTCGCGGCGCTCGGGGCGCTCACCGCGCTGTTCATCCTCGTGCGCCGGCGC
Source organism: uncultured Solirubrobacteraceae bacterium (assembly GCA_963844155.1). Classification (GTDB taxonomy): domain Bacteria; phylum Actinomycetota; class Thermoleophilia; order Solirubrobacterales; family Solirubrobacteraceae; genus Paraconexibacter. The sequence continues at coordinate 4,314 of CAWJMY010000001.1, read as the reverse complement.
GATCATGCCGCTCTTCCTGGCGAGCACGTTCGACCCGGCCCTCGTCGACCTCACGGTCGGGCTGAGCCGCGTCCTGTTCCCGATCGTCGCTGCTGCTCGGGCGTCAACGGCCTGGTCGTCGGGATCCTCAACGCCTACGGCGAGTTCTCGATCCCGGCGCCTTCGCGCCCGCTGCTGTGGAACGCGGTCATCATCGCCTGCCTCGTCGGGGCCCGCCCGCTCTTCGACGGCGACGACCGAGATCTACGCCTACGCGATCGGCGTCCTCGTCGGCACCGCCGCCCAGCTGGCCATCGCGATCCCGTACCTCGCGCGGATCGACTTCCGCTTCTCCTCGCCCAGCGCCTCCCGCTCAGGGACCCGCGGCTCAAGCGCGTCCTCGTGCTGATGCTCCCCGTGACGATCGGCCTCGGGGTCATCAACTTCGACCTGTACTCTCAACTCGATGCTCGGGGCGCTCGTCTCCGAGCAGGCCCCCGCGCGCCATCGACGCCGCCTTCCGCATCTACATGCTGCCGCAGGGCATGTTCTCCGTCGCGGTCGCGACCGTCCTGTTCCCGACCCTGAGCCGCCTGGCCGCCCGCCGCGACTTCGACGGCCTCCGCGGCGACGATGTCGCACCGGCATGCGGCAGATCTTCCTGCTGCTCATCGCCGGCCGCCGTCTTCACCGCGGTGCTCGCGACGCCGATCGTCCGGCTGGTCTACCAGCGCGGGGACTTCGACGCCCAGTCGACCGAGCTGGTCTCCACGGCGCTGTTCTGGTTCTCGTTCTCGCTGCCCTTCGCGGGAGCGAACCTCCTGCTCACACGGACGTTCTTCTCGCTGCAGAAGCCGTGGACGCCGACGGCGCATCGCCGGCGGGCAACCTCGCTGTGAACGCGGTCCTCTCGCTGCTGCTCTACAAGCCGTTCGGGATCGCCGGGCTCGTGCTCAGCACCGCGGTGGCGAGCATCGGGATGACCGCTCGCGCAGGCCCTGGCGCTGCGCGGCCTGCTCGACGGCTCCTGGAGGGCGCCGCGACGCTCGGCGCCATCGCCCGCATCGCCGCGTCGCCTCGGCGCTCATGGGCTCGTCGCCTACGCGACGCTGGTGGACTGCTCGACGAGCTCCTGGGCGGCTCCTTCCCCGCCCAGGTCGTCGCGGTCGGCGTCGCGGCCGCCATCGGCTTCGCCGCCTACGCGCGGCGCGGCGCTGCTGCTGCGCGTGGAGGAGGCGCAGCAGATCGAGCGCTCGTCGCGGCGCCTCGCGCGCGACGCGCGCTGGCCGCGTGCCGAGCGATCGCCACTGACGGTCGCGACCGGTCCAATCACTCGCACGCGGATGACCGGGCGGCCTCGGAGGCGATCATCGAGCACCGGTCTCCGAGACCTGCGGCCCAGCGTCTACGTGGAACGCGGCGGGCGCCGCGCTGCCGACGCGCTCGCGGGCTACCGCCACCTGCTCGACGGCCTCCGCCGGGCATCGGCGTCGATCGGTCGCGAGTATCGCTCACGGCCGGCCGCTCGGCTCCCGGACGTCCGCGGCAACCGGACTACCGCGCCGCCCAGAGGGATCCGCGCAGAGGCGTGCTTCCCGTCGCAGCGGTGACCAGACGGTGGGTGTCGTCAACGCTGGAGTCCTGGCCGAGCTGACCGCGTCGGAGGTCCCGCTGAAGCGTGAAGCCGGGCCCGTGCGAGCCTCGCGGAGCCTTGCCGCACGATCGCGCGTACAGCGGTGCGACAGACATCGCGCGTCGTGCTCGGAGCACGACGCGCCGATCGGAGCGCGGCGACCTGCGGGACGTGACGCCCTGCTCAACTGCGGACAGCTCGCTGCGCCGTCTCCGGACACGCGGCCCTAGGCCGCGGCCGCTCGACGGCAGCTCGCTGCCACCGTGCGCGACCAGACGCGCGAAGCACCGTGGCGAGCGTCGACGCTCGCACCGTCCGCGTTGGCGCACGCCCAGGCCCGGATCGAGGCGAACATCGGTGCGCCGCTCGCGGCGTCGCCGCATGGGGCCCCGGCTTGAGCCACTCGTCCGCCGTCCACGGCGCTGCACGTCCCGCGGACCGCTGGCGAGAGTAGCAGCGGCACGACGGGCTTCGAGCGGACTCGTCCGTCGAGCACCGCAACGCGCGGCTCGTCGGCGTAGGTCGCGTGCGTGTCGAGGTCCAACGTCTCGGCGGCGACCGCGGGGGCGGCGCTGGCGGCAGCGACGGCCGAACATGGCGACGGCGACCGGCACGGCGGCTCGGTCATGACGCGCTTCCTCAGCTCGTTGCGTGTCGGGAGCTCGCGTGCCGAAACCCGAACGTGTCAGCGAGCAGACGAGCGTGGCGACGATGGCCGGAACGCGGAGCGGCTGACGCGAACACGCCTCAACGGCCGAGCGGGCGACGGCCGTGCTCGCCGGCGAAGGATGAGCTCGGGCGTCGTGCCTGCTGGCGCATCTGGTCAAGGACGGGCCGCGAGCGCGGTCGGCCGCCGAGCCGCGCTCGTCGGGGCGATGGAGCCCCGCCGCCTATCCTCTGCGGCACGCATGGCCGTCGACCAGAGCCGCATCCGCAACTTCTCGATCATCGCCCACATCGACCACGGGAAGTCGACGCTGGCCGACCGCATCCTCGAGATGACCCAGACGGTCGACCCGCGGCAGATGCGCGAGCAGCTCCTGGACTCCATGGAGCTCGAGCGCGAGCGCGGCATCACGATCAAGTCGCAGGCCGTCCGCGTCTTCTACACGTCGAAGGTCGACGGCGAGATCTACCAGTTCCACCTCATCGACACGCCCGGGCACGTCGACTTCACCTACGAGGTCAGCCGCTCGCCTGGCCGCCTGCGAGGGCGCGCTCCTGGTCGTCGACGCGTCGCAGGGCGTCGAGGCGCAGACGCTCGCGAACACCTACCTCGCGGTCGACGCGGGCTCGAGATCATCCCGTGCCTGAACAAGATCGACCTGCCGGGCGCCGAGCCCGAGCGCGTCGCCGGGGAGGTCGCCGACCTGCTCGGCGAGGACCCCGACGCGATCAAGCGCATCTCGGGCAAGACCGGCATGGGCGTCGACGAGGTCCTCGAGGAGCTCGTCCAGAAGGTCCCGCCGCCGAGCGGCGACCCCGACGCCCCGCCGCGCGCGGTCATCTTCGACTCCGAGTTCGACCAGTACCGCGGCGTGATCGCCTACATCCGGATGGTCGACGGGACGTTCAAGAAGGGCGACGCGATCCGCGCGATGGCCGCCGGCACCGAGGCCGAGATCGACGACATCGGCTTCTTCACCCCGGCGATGACGTCCGATCGAGACGCTCACCGCGGGCGAGGTCGGCTACCTCATCACGGGCATCAAGGACGTCTCGAAGCTCGCGGTCGGCGACACGCTCACGCTCAAGCGCAACGGCGCGCAGGAGCCGCTGCCGGGCTACCGCGAGGTCCAGCCCATGGTCTTCTGCGGGCTCTTCCCGCTCGACACGGACCGCTACCCGGACATGCGCGACGCGCTCGAGAAGCTCTCGCTCAACGACGCGGCGCTCTTCTGGGAGCCCGAGACCTCCGACGCGCTCGGCTTCGGCTTCCGCTGCGGCTTCCTCGGCCTGCTGCACATGGACATCGTCCGCGAGCGCCTCGAGCGCGAGTACGACCTCGACCTCATGGCGACCATGCCGTCCGTGGGCTTCGAGGTCACGCTCACCGACGGCACGGAGATGGACGTCCACAACCCGTCGACTTCCCCGACCCGGCGAACGTGGGGGAGGTCCGCGAGCCGATGGTCAAGGCGAGCATCCTGACCCCGAAGGAGTACGTCGGGACGATCATGGAGCTCTGCCAGGACAAGCGCGGCCAGCACGACGGCATGCACTACCTCTCGCGCGGACCGCGTGCAGCTCGAGTACACGCTGCCGCTCGCGGAGATCGTCCTGGACTTCTTCGACCAGCTGAAGTCCCGCACGAAGGGCTACGCGCTCGCTCGACTACGAGCCCATCGGCATGAAGGCCTCGAACCTCGTGAAGCTCGACGTGCTCCTCGGCGGCGACGTCGTGGACGCGCTCTCGATGCTCGTCCACAAGGACAAGGCCTACCCGCTCGGCCGCACGCTCACGGAGAAGCTGCGCGAGAAGATCCCGCGCCAGCAGTACGACGTGCCGATCCAGGCCGCGATCGGCGCCCACATCATCGCCCGCGAGACCGTCAAGGCCTTCCGCAAGGACGTCACCGCCAAGTGCTACGGCGGCGACATCTCCCGCAAGCGCAAGCTGCTCGAGCGCCAGAAGGAGGGCAAGAAGCGCATGAAGCAGGTCGGGCGGGTCGAGGTGCCGCAGGAGGCGTTCCTCGCGGTGC